>NZ_JASJPX010000001.1:0-177500 GCF_030053015.1 Rhizobium sp. AN80A
GTGGTACTTGCGGTAGATGTCGCGCAGCACCTTGTTTTCGAAATTGGTCTTGACCCACCCGTCGAGCCAGCCCTTCAGAGCCGTCTCGCCCTTCGGGATACCGATGCCGAGATTGGTTTCCTTCTGGGTGAACTTCACCTGCAGCGGATTGGCGGTCATCTTCTTGTTGATGCCGTTGATGACGGCCGACTGGCTGGAGAGGATGTCGACCTGGCCCGAGACAACCGAGGTGATAAGCGTCGCATCATCCTCGAAGCGGACGATATCTGCACCCTTGGCCTTGGCGGTGATGTCCTGGTCGTTGGTTGTGGCGCGCGTCACGCCGATGCGCTTGCCGTCAAGATCGGCATAGTCCTTGATCGCGACGTCACCCGGACCGGCAACGACGAGAGCGAGCGTCGCGTAAGGAACGGAGTAGTCGATCGCCTTCTTGCGCTCTTCGGTGATGCCAAGCGACGAGACGACCATGTCGGCCTTGCCGGTCTGAACCGAGGGAACGCGGGCGGCGTTGGTGATTTCCACCAACTCCAGTTCGACGCCGAGATCCTTGGCGATCAGCCTGGCGGTTTCGACATCCGAGCCGGTCGGCTTCAGGTTTTCATCGACGAAGGAATATTCCGGAATGCCCATCGCCACGGCGATGCGGACCTTCCCGGCCTTCTTGATGTTTTCAAGCACGTCGGCATTGGCGACCGATGCAAAGGCCAGCAGGCCCGCGCCGGCGATGAGCGCCAGTTTCGAAATCATTTTCGTCGGCATATGAGTCTCCTCTCTCGTTTACCCGACCCTGCGGTTTCGCGCAGGTCCTCCTCCTGAGCTCACAGCTCTTCGGCCATGAACTCCTTCAGTTCCGGCGTCCGCGGATTGGAGAGGATGTCAGCCCCTCCGGTCTCCCAGACCTTGCCGGTATGCATGTAGATGACGCGATTGGCGGCCCGCTTGGCGAAGCCCATCTCGTGGGTGACAACGATCATCGTCATGCCGCCGCGGGCGAGATCTTCCATGACGCGCAGAACTTCGCCGGTCAGTTTCGGATCGAGCGCCGAGGTCACCTCGTCGAACAGCATCACCTTCGGCTGCATGGCTAGAGAACGGGCGATCGCCACGCGCTGCTGCTGGCCACCGGAGAGCTGTTCCGGATAGTTGTCGATCTTCTCCGACAGGCCGACCTTGGCGAGGACCTGCCTGGCAATCTCATGCGCTTGGTCCTTGCGCATGTTTTTCACGCGGCGCAGCGCCAGCATGATGTTTTCGGCGACGGTCATGTGCGGGAAGAGATTGTAGCTCTGGAATACCATGCCGATATCGCGGCGCAGCGCGCGCAGATCGAGCTTCGGATCCTCGACGCGGTGGCCGCAGACCTCGATCGTGCCGTCCTGGATCGTCTCCAGGCGGTTGATGCAGCGCAGCGCCGTGCTCTTGCCGGAACCGGACTGGCCGATCAGCGCCACGACCTCGCCGGTATTGATCTCGAAGGACACACCCTTCAGCACCTCGAGGGCGCCGAAACGCTTGACGACATTGGTGAGTTTAACGGCGGCCGGCATTGAGTTTCCTCTCAAGCGAACGGCTCCAGACCGACAGCGGATAGCAGACACAGAAATAGAAGAGCGCTGCGACGCCGAAGACCAGGAACGGCTGGAACAGGGAGTTGTTGATGACCTGCGCCGCGCGCGTCAGCTCCAGGAAGCCGACCACGGATGCGAGGGAGGTATTCTTGACGAGCTGGACGAGAAACCCGACCGTCGGCGGCGTGGCGATCTTCAGCGCCTGCGGTAGTATGACGTCGCGCAATGCCTGCCAGCGGGTGAGGCCCAGGCATTCGGCCGCCTCGAACTGCGTCTTGGCGATCGATTCCACCGCGCCGCGCCAGATTTCGCCGAGATAGGAGCTCGAATAGACCATCATGCCGAGGCCGGCGGCGACGAGCGGCGGAACCGAGATGCCGAAGACGCCGAGGCCGAAATAGAGCAGGAACATCTGGATCAGCAGCGGCGTGCCCTGGACGATCTGGATGTAGACGAGCGCCGTGCGCCGCAGCCAGCGGAAGCGCGAGATGCGCGCAAGCATGACGAAGAAGCCCGCAATGCCGCCGAGCACGAAGGCCAGCGCCGAGAGCACGACGGTCCAGAGCAGGCCGTTGAGCAGGTAGAAGAGATGATTGGTCGAAAACGCGCCGAGCATCGTCACCTCACACGCCGAGCCCGAGCCGGCGACGGCGCGGGAATGCAACGAGGCCAAGCCCGAAGAAGGCGGCGCGCATCAGATAGGTGATCGCGATATAGAGGAGCGCGACGACGAAATAGGTTTCGAGCGAACGGAAGGTGTTCGACTGGATGTTGTTGGCAATACCCGTCAGCTCTTCGGCCGAAATCTGCGAGCAGATCGACGTCGACAGCATCATCAGGATGAACTGGCTGGAGAGCGAGGGATAGACGCGCTCGATCGCCGGCAGAAGGATGATGTCGCGGTAGATCTGGAATTTCGACAGACCGAGCGCCTCTGCCGCCTCGATCTGGCTCGGATGGATCAGATCCATGCCGGCACGCACGATCTCGGCCGTATAGGCGCCGACATTGATGACCATCGCAAAGACCGACGCGGCGATGATCGGCAGGCGAAAGCCGATCGACGAGAGGCCGAAGAAGATGAAGAAGATCTGTACGATGAAAGGCGTGTTGCGCACCGTTTCGATATAGACGCTGACCATGCCGCACAGGATGGCGGAGTTCGAGCGGCGGGCAATGGCGCAGGCCACGCCGATGCCCATGCCGATGATCACCGAGAACAGGGTGATCTCGATCGTCGTCAGTGCGCCGGACAGGAAATCCTGCCAGTAGGGCAAGAGCGCCCCGAAATCGAACTGATACTGCATAACTCCTCCGTGCGCGGCGGATCACGCCGACGCCAATGCCTTATCGTGCGAGCCAGCCGCCATCGACGGGGATGACGGTACCGTGGACGTAGTCGGATGCTGCCGATGCCAGGAATACAGCGGCACCGCCGAGTTCCGATGGCGTGCCCCAGCGCCCGGCCGGAATGCGCGCCAGGATCGCGGCGTTGCGATCCGGGTCTTCGCGCAGCGCCGTCGTGTTGTTGGTCGAGAAATATCCGGGCGCGATCGCGTTGACGTTGACGCCCTTGCCGGCCCACTCGCAGGCAAGCAGCCGGGTGATCCCGGCAAGCCCGCTCTTCGACGCCGTATAGGACGGAATACGGATGCCGCCCTGGAAAGACAGGAGCGAGGCGATGTTGACGATCTTGCCGCTGCCCTTTTCCAGCATGTGCCTGCCAGCCGCCTGCGATAGGAAAAAGGCCGTCTTCAGATTGGTATCGATGACGGCGTCCCAATCTTCCTCGGTGAAGTCGATCGCATCGGCACGACGGATGATACCGGCATTGTTGACCAGGATATCGAGAGAGCCGAAGACCGAGAGGGTCTCGGCAACGATATCCTTGACCGGAGCGATCGAACCAAGATCGGCCCTGATCGCGTGGAAGCGCACGCCCGTCCTGGCGACCAGCTCTCTGGTCTCCTCCATCGACGAGCGGCCGACGGCAGCAATCGAGGCACCAGCCTCGGCGAGCGCGACAGCGATGCCCTGACCGATGCCGGTATTGGCGCCGGTAACGATGGCGGTGCGCCCCGAGAGATCGAACGGATTGGCCATCGTCCTACCTCAGATCCGCGATGGCGATATGGTCCATGTCGGTGAAGCTCTTGTTGTCACCGGCCATCGCCCAGATGAAGCTGTAATTCTTGGTGCCGGCGCCCGAGTGTATCGACCAGGGCGGCGAGATGATCGCCTGTTCGCTGGCAACCAGCATGTGGCGGGTTTGCTGCGGCTCGCCCATGAAATGGAAGACGCGCTGATCGGCTTCCAGGTCGAAATAGAGATAGGCTTCCATGCGCCGGTCATGCGTATGGGCCGGCATGGTGTTCCAGACGCTGCCGGCGTCGATCATCGTGAAGCCCATGGTCAACTGGCAGGACTGGCAGACTTCGGGATGGATGAACTGGTAGATGGAGCGCCTGTTGGCAGTCGCCGCTTCGCCGGGCGTCAGATGGCGCGCCTTGTCGCGCGTCAGAAGCACGGTCGGATGCGCCTCATGCGCCGGCGTCGAGACCAGATAGAACTTCGCGGGGTCGGCAGCGTCAGTGCTTTCGAAACGGACATCCCTGGCGCCCTTGCCGATATAGAGGCAATCGTATTTCTGAAGCTCATGGATGCTACCATCGACGACGACACGGCCGGCGCCGCCGATATTCAGCGCGCCAAGCTCGCGTTCGGCCAGGAAGGTCTCCTGTCCGATTTCCTTCGGCGCTCCGAGCGAAAGGCCTTCGCCGAGCGGCATCGCGCCGCCAATGACCATGCGGTCATAGTGGGAATAGGTGAGCCGGATTTCGCCGCCTGCAAACACCGTCTCGATCAGAAAATGGCGGCGCAGCGTTTCCGTGTCGTAGCCCCGAACGGCTTCCGGATGGGAAGCGTGACGGACGTCGATCTTCATTGACTTTTTCCCTTCTCTTCAATGGATGCCAAGGGAGATTTTGCATCCTCGATGAAATAGTTCGGATCCCATATTTCGGCCTTCTCGACTTCGCCGAGCAACCTGCCGAGATGGAAACCCATGGCGGCCGCGCCCCGGCCTTGTCGCCCGTCTTCATGCACTCGATCACCGCCGAGTGCTCCTCGATGACGCGGGCAAGACGCCCCTCCTGCGGCAGGGTCAGCAGGCGGTAGCGATCGGAATGGACCTTCACCTGCTGGATGATCGCCCAGATGCCGGGAAAGCCGGAGATATCGCTGATCAGCTTGTGAAAATCGTTGTCGACGACATGGAAGGTCGCGACATCGTCGTCGCGCAAGCAGGCGCTGAGATCGGCCAGATTACGCTCGAGCGAACGAATGCCCGCCGGGGTGATCTTCTCGACGGCGATCGACACCGTCGTATCCTCCAGCGCCTTGCGCACCAGTATCGCCTCATACAGCGCGTGACGCGGAATGCGTGAAACGAAGGTGCCGGACTGCGGAAAGACATTGACGAGACCATCGTCGGAAAGGCGCAGGATCGCCTCGCGGATGGGCGTCCGACTGACGCCGAAATGCGCCTCCAGCTCCTTCTCGTTGAGGAGGTCCATCGGCCTTCGGCGCAAGGAAATGATGTCATCGCGCAGCGTGTTGTAGACGAGCGTCGCCGCGCGCGGGGCGGCCGCTCTCTGATGCGAGAGGTGGGTGACACCGGCGAGCGAGCGTCTCTTGCGGGCTTCGCTCATCGCGCGGCACACAACATGTCAGCAATCATTTGCCCGAGGGTTTTCTCCACCTGACGCCACCTCCCAATGGCTTGGAAAGAAGTAGTATATTAGTATCCAACTTATTGCAAGCGGGGGGTAAAGCTCGGCGATGACAGTGCTTCTCGCCTGTTCGTAGGTCAGCAATTACAGGTAGAGGCGTGTGGAACGGTCGAATATCATCAACTCGGTTGGCGAGCACCTGCGCGACTTGACGAAGCGACGGCACGCGGTACGTTTTCGAGTGGCTCGATGCTTACGGCGCTGTTAAACGCCAATGACATGTGCAGCCCTTTGCCGAGGCGTCGCAATCAATGGATTTTACTGTTGCTTTTGATGGTGGTCGTGGTGCGTCCCGCTATCGAGGCGGGTGGCCACCATTGCCTTGCTCATCCTTTGACTTAGGTCATCCGACAGACCTTCTTCGGAAGGTCCATATCCGGGGATTGGAAGACGCATGATGGTTCTAACCTACACCTTGATTCCCGCCTTTGCCGCTTTGGCAGGTGCCATTGTCGCGTTGTTCGCACGTCCGAGCCCGATAGCCATCAGCGCCATTCAGCATTTCGCCGCCGGTGTGGTGTTCGCCGCCGCGGCCGGCGAGATTCTTCCCGATGTGGTGCACGGCGGGTCTGTCTGGGCGACGGCGATTGGCGGCGTGGCCGGCGTCGTCGCCATGCTGATGGTCAAGCAGATGGAGGGCTTTCTCAAGGGCTCCACCGGACTGCTGGTGGCGGTCGCGATCGACATCCTCGTCGATGGACTGGTGCTCGGCATCGGCTTTGCGGCCGGTGCGCGAACAGGGCTGCTGCTGACGATCGCCTTGACGCTGGAGGTGCTCTTTCTCGGGCTGACGGTTGCGACGGAAATGGCTGAAACGGTGAAATCCCGTCTGCGGATTGTCACGACGATCGCCGTGCTCCTGCTGCTCCTGCCGGCGGGAGCGCTTCTGGCGGCGCCCGTCGCGATGTTGCCGGGACCGGTGATGACGGGATTTCTCGCTTTCGGCCTGATTTCCCTTCTTTATCTGGTCACGGAGGAATTGCTGGTCGATGCGCACGAGACACCTGACCGCCCGTGGGTGACGGCGATGTTCTTCGCGGGCTTTCTGATCCTGCTCGTGATCGAGGAACTTATGGCATAAGCACGTTGTCAATGGGGGCGGAGCAGGGATCGCTCTCCTCCGAGACAAGCGGCTCACCATTGTGCTCCCCTCGCGATCGCCGCGACACGGGGTGGAATGCCGCTCACGCGGCTATCGATCGAGGAAGAGAAGCTCGGTGCTGCATGGCGCCCGCGAAATCCATGCCAAGTGATCTTGTCAGTCTTTTCGAGACTTCCATCTCCTTCCGTCAGCAAAGCAACAGGAGACCGGTCGTTTGATGGAATGGCTGAATGTCGTCGGAATAGATCTGGAGTTCCTCAAGGGTCTTGCCACACTGATCATCGCCTATGTCTTGGCCCTTCCGATCGGATGGGATCGCGAGCGAAACGAACGGAGCGCGGGTCTGCGCACCTTTCCGATCGTGGCAATCGCGGCCTGCGGTTTCATCCTCGCTGCCGAAAATGTCACGCGCGGCAGTGCCGAGGCCACAGCAAGGATTATCGAGGGCCTTATCAATGGCGTCGGCTTTATCGGCGGCGGGGCCATACTCGTCGGCAAGGCAAGCATCCGCGGCACGGCAACGGCCGCGAGCCTCTGGGCGACAGGCGCCATCGGGGTAGCGGTTGGCTTGGGCAATTACGAGACAGCGATCGTACTGTCCATCGCCACCTTCGCCACATTGCGGGTCATGACCAGCTTCAAGCAGGAAGGCAAGGAAATCGAGCGGCCGCAACATGGCGAGGAAGGCGCCTAACAGCAGAGTTCCCATGTGCCGGTGGTCGGGTATGGCTGTGGCGGGGCGGGGGTCTTAATTTACCTCGAAGGTTGTTCGGTTCGGGGCGAGTAGGCGAGCCAACGTTTCCTCAAGCATTTCTGGAATGGCCCGCTTTCCAAGCCACAGACCCTTGTCGAACGCGTGCTTTATTCGGACGAAAAGCCCAACGCGCCTAACCGGAAGGCATATTGCCGCGCTTGGCGGCAATAGGAGGCGCTGCGTGCTGGTTATCGCGGAAGACTGTCTGCAAGCGATGGATATGGCTACGGCTTTTTACAGTCAAAGTAACTCGGCGATCGGGCCATTTCAGGTGGCACAGCTTCCGTGGCTGCGTTCGCGAAACACATAGATCGCCTCGCACGCACGAGCGTTCGAACCTTTCCTCCAGACTCCGTGCCGCACACCGTGGATCAACGACGACGCCAGACGGGACAAGTGTCGGTGAATACGGCCGTGGTGGGAACAATCAGCGCGATTGCCAGTTCACCATCGAGTTTCCAGTCTCTTTGGACAATGGCCATGACCCATGCCGTCTCCCAGCCCTTGCGGGCTTTCAAATCTTCCTTCCGCTCCATCCCCCTGCATTTCGCCGCTGCCTGCTTTATCGGAGCGCTTCTCGCCGATGACGTCGGCAACACGGTCTGGCGGGTGACCGCCCAATGAACCGATACGAGAGGCCGGTGCGAGACCACCAATTGAGCGGCGACCCGCTGTGGTACAAGGATGCGGTCATCTACCAGCTCCACATCAAGAGCTTCTTCGATGCCAATGGAGACGGCGTGGGCGATCTAAACGGGCTGACACGCAAGCTTGATTATATCTCTTCACTCGGGGTCAACACGATCTGGCTATTGCCATTCTACCCATCTCCACGCCGTGACGATGGATATGATATCTCGGATTATCGTGCTGTCAGCGCCGAGTATGGCTCGATCGAGGACTTCCAGGCCTTCATCGATGAGGCGCATGTCCGACAGATTCGCGTCATCGTCGAGCTTGTGGTCAACCATACCTCCGATGAGCATCCATGGTTTCAGCGCGCCCGTCGCGCTCCGGCAGGCTCGCCCGAGCGAGATTATTACGTCTGGTCGGATACGGATGACAAATTCGAGGAAACGCGCATCATATTCATCGATACGGAGAAATCGAACTGGAGCTGGGATCCCGTCGCCAAAGCTTACTACTGGCACCGCTTCTATTCCCACCAGCCGGATTTGAACTATCGGAATCCGCGGTGGTCGAGGAACTGCTTTCTACCATGAATTTCTGGCTGGAGAAGGGTGTGGACGGTTTCCGGCTCGATGCCATTCCCCACCTTGTCGAGCGTGAGCATACCGACAACGAGAATCTCCCCGAAACCCATGCCCTCCTGAAACACATCCGTGCGAAGCTTGAGGAGAAGCATCCAAATGTGATCCTGCTCGCCGAGGCCAATCTCTGGCAGGAAGAAGCGCGCGAATATTTTGGCGACGGCGACGAATGCCATATGGCGTTTCACTTTCCGCTCATGCCGCACATGTTCATGGCGCTGGCGAAGCAAAGCGCCAGACCGATCAAGACGATCCTGAGGCAGACGAGTTCCATACCTGACGAATGCCAATGGGCGATCTTCCTTCGCAACCACGATGAACTGACGCTGGAGATGGTGACGGAGGCGGAACGCAATTTTCTCTGGGACACCTATGCCGCCGACAAGCGCGCGGCTAAACCTCGGCATCCGCCGCCGGCTGTCGCCGTTGATGGATCAGGACCGACGGAAGATCGAGCTGCTGCACATGCTGCTGTTGTCGCTGCCCGGAAGTCCGGTTCTTTATTACGGTGACGAGATCGGTATGGGCGACAATATCGATCTCGGCGATCGTGACGGGGTGCGGACGCCGATGCAGTGGTCGAGTGCCGAGAATGCGGGCTTTTCGAATGCGGCGCCCCACAAGCTGGCTTTGCCCGTCATCAAGGATCCGCAATTCAGCTACGCCGCGATCAACGTCGCCGAGCAGGATGACGATCCGCATTCGTTCTTGAACTGGACCCGGCAGATGCTGACGTTGCGCCGAGAGCACCGCGCCTTCGGGCGCGGCAATATGCGGTTCGTCAAGACCGACAACGACAGCGTGATCGCCTATCTCAGGACATGCGGGGACGATGTGATCCTGTGCGCCGCCAATCTCTCCGACACGTCGCTGGCGGTGAAGCTTTCCCTTCCCGACCTCGAAGGTTTGGTGCCGGTTGAGCTGTCGGGTGGCGCATCGTTTCCCGCTATCGGCCGGGACAGCTACCCGCTGACATTCCAGCCCTATGCCTATTTCTGGCTAAAGCTGACCAAACCACGATAGCCGCAAGATCAGGGGCGACGGGCGATCTCGTGTTTTCGGCCGGTCGGGCCTAAGCATCGTTGAGATTTCGAAGACATCAGGTAACACCGGTTTGCCGCTTCATTTCGCACGAGTTCCTCCTTGGCTGGGGGAGCACTATGTTACGCGACCCGATCTCAAGGAGTTCGTTGCAGGCTGTGTTTCGGCTGGAATATTGGGTCTGACGCAATCGCGATGAATAGCCGCGTTTTGTGAGGCTAAAAAAGCCATCCAGCATTGGCGTGGTGTGGCGGCGCGCCGATGGCTCGTGAGAGCCGGCCTCTACCGTTGCCTTCGACAGTCAAAGCAATGCGAGACAGAGAGAGGCCAGCGTAAGTCCGGCAAGGAAGACCTGCACGATCGCGGCGGTTCGCCTGTCTGGGCGTTGCGGAATATTGGCTCGCACGGCTTTTTCGATAGCAGCCTGACCAGGTTTCGCCGCGGGAACATCAGGATCGGGTGTTGCCTCCGGCCCGGGCGCGGATTTTCCCGTTGCGGACGTCGTCTCCGTCCGATCCCTGTCTATGACGACGGTTGCGATGGTCGCCACGTCGGACTTAACCTCCACTTCGAACCTGCCGCCGCTCTCGATTTTAGCGATCGCCTTGCGGGCGGCGTGCTCAACGTCATCGGCTTCAACAAGTGATCGATGGGTGACGAGAAAGAAGGGCATTTGCTCGCGAAGTAACATAAGCCGGAGAGAGCGAGATCCCACCACTCAGGCCCGTGATCGACCCTTCCGGGTCTCAGGATTATGGTCTCATGCGCGGGAAGGGCGGACCGATCCCGCGCATGAGGATGAGCGTCAGAAGCGCTTGAGAGGGGTTGGAACGAACCGCCTCATGGCATGTTCTTCATCATCTCCGGCGACATCGGCATCATGTTGGCGTTAAGGTGGTACATGACCCAGAGAGATCCGACGAGAACGATCACGAGGATCACGATCGTGAAGATCAGCGCCATCATCGTCCAGCCCCCTTCCGAACGGCTGTTCATGTGGAGGAAGTAGATCATGTGGACGACCATCTGGATGCCGCCAAAGATCATGATCAACGCGATCGTCAGCGGCTTGCTCTCGAGGACGTTGCCCATCACCAGCCAGAACGGAATGGCGGTCAAGATCAACGAGAGAACGAAGCCGGTAAGGTAACCCTTCAAGGAAGCGTGACCCGCTTGGTGACTGGCGTGATCGTGAGTGGATTTCGAAGTCATACGACAACTCCCATAAGATAAACCACGGAGAAGACACCGATCCAGATCAGATCGAGGAAGTGCCAGAACATCGACAGGCACATCAGCCGTCGATGGTTCTCCGGCGTGAGGCCGAACTTCCACACCTGCACCATGAGCACGACGAGCCAGACGATCCCGAAGGTAACGTGCAGACCGTGCGTGCCCACCAGCGCGAAAAACGCGGACAGGAAGGCGGATCGCTGCGGGCCGGCTCCTTCGGCGATCAGGGTGGAGAACTCGAAGACTTCGAGACCGAGGAATGCGAGACCGAGCAGGCCGGTGATGCCGAGCCACAACAGCGTGCCAGCCTTGTCATTGCGCTCGGCGCGGATCATCGCGACGCCGTAGGTGATCGACGACACGAGCAGGATCAGCGTCGCAAGGGCGATGAACCTGAGATCGAAAAGATCGGCGGGCGCGGGGCCGGCGGCATAGTTGCCGCCGAGCACTGCATAAGTGGCGAAGAGAGCCGCGAAAATCAGGCAGTCGCTCATCAGGTAGAGCCAGAACCCGAGGTTCGTGCTCCCCTCGGGATGATGCTCCTCCTCGAGATGGAACTGCTTTTTCGCCGGGACGGCTTCGATAGGGTTTGCCATGTCAGGTCCTCTCGGCAAGCAGCTTTGTACGTGCGTCTTCGACCTCGGTGACTTTTTCCGCCGGGATGTAGAAGTCGCGGTTGTAGTTGAAGGTATGGGCGATCGAGACGACGATGATGGCCACGAAAGACACCAGCGCCAGCCACCAGATGTACCAGATCAACGCGAAAGAGAGCGCGATGCTGATTGCCGACAGGATCACGCCCGTGCCCGTATTCTTCGGCATGTGGATCGGCCGGAAGCCGGTGGTCGGACGCTCGTAGCCGTTGTCCTTCATGTCGCTCCAGGCATCCAACTCGTGCACGACAGGCGTGGACGCGAAGTTGTATTCCGGCGGCGGCGAGGAGGTCGCCCATTCCAGCGTGCGGCCACCCCACGGGTCGCCCGTCGAGCAACGCAGCTGGTCGCGCCGCATGATGCTGACGGCCATCTGGATGATGAAGGATACGATGCCGAGAGCGATCAGGACCGCGCCGAATGCGGCGATGATGAACCAGATCTGCAGCGACGGGTCATCGAACTGCGATGTACGGCGGGTAACGCCCATCAGGCCGAGCACATAGAGCGGCATGAAGGCGAAGAAGAAGCCGATCTGCCAGAACCAGAAGGTCATCTTGCCCCAGAACATGTCGAGCTTGAAGCCGAACGCCTTCGGCCACCAGTACGCCACCCCTGCCATCAGGCCGAACAGCACGCCGCCGATGATGACGTTGTGGAAGTGGGCGATCAGGAACAGCGAGTTATGCAGTACGAAGTCGGCTGGCGGAATGGCCAGCATGACACCGGTCATGCCACCGATGACGAAGGTCACCATGAAGCCGATCAGCCAGTACATCGGCAGTTCGTAGCGGATTCGGCCGCGATACATCGTAAACAGCCAGTTGAACATCTTCGCTCCTGTCGGAATGGAGATGATCATGGTCGCGATGCCGAAGAAGGCGTTGACGGAAGCCCCAGCGCCCATCGTGAAGAAGTGGTGCAGCCAGACGAGGTAGGACATGATCATGATCGCGCAGGTCGCGTACACCATCGAGGCATAACCGAACAGGCGCTTGCCCGAGAACGTCGACGCGACTTCGGAAAAGATGCCGAAAGCCGGAAGGATCAGGATGTAAACTTCCGGGTGTCCCCACATCCAGATCAGATTCACGTACATCATCGGATTGCCGCCGAGATCGTTCGTGAAGAAGTTGGTGTCCAGGTAGCGGTCGGCGGACAGGAGCGCCAGCGTTGCGGTCAGGATCGGGAAGGTCGCAACGATCAGGATGTTGGTGCAGAGCGAGGTCCAGGTGAACACGGGCATCTTCATGAAGCCCATGCCTGGAGCACGCATCTTGACGATGGTTGCGACGAGGTTGATGCCCGATAGCGTCGTTCCCACACCAGCGACCTGGAGGCCCCAGATATAATAGTCGACACCGACACCCGGGCTGTAATCAGAGCCGGAAAGCGGAGGATAGGCCAGCCAGCCCGTCTTGGCGAACTCGCCGACGAACAATGAGATCATAACGATGATCGCGCCTGCCGTCGTCATCCAGAACGAGAAATTGTTCAGGAACGGGAACGACACGTCGCGCGCGCCGATCTGGAGCGGCACGATATAGTTCATGAACCCGGTGATGAAAGGCATTGCCACGAAGAAGATCATGATCACGCCATGCGCCGTGAAGACCTGATCGTAGTGATCGGGCTTCAGATAGCCCTCATTTCCATTGAACGCGATGGCCTGCTGGATACGCATCATGATCGCATCCGCGAAGCCGCGCAGGAGCATGACGAGCGCAAGAACGATATACATGATGCCGATCTTCTTGTGATCGACACTGGTGAACCATTCTTTCCAGAGATAGCCCCAGAGCTTGTAGTAGGTCAGCAAGCTGACGAGCGCGATGCCGCCGAGCGCAACCACGACGAAGGTGCTGCGCACGATGGGATCGTATGGAATGGCGTCCCAGGTGAGTCGTCCGAAGACGAGCTGGGCGAGTGTGAGATTTTCGAACATTCTTATCTACCGAATCCTTCAGGGTTTCGCGGAAGCGCCGTTGTCGGGCGGACTAGGTTCCTGCCCGTTCCCGTCGCTTCCAGATCTCGCGGGGTCCTGCATGTTCTGCATGTTGTGGTCCATCGACATGCCCGACATCCCTGACATGCCTGACATACCCGGCATGGACGGCATTGCGGGCTTGGGATCGGCGACAGGGATGGCCGCGCCAAGCGGGCCATTGCCCTCCGCGCCTGCTTCCTCCGCCTCTGGCATTTGAAACTCCAGGCGCTCCCGGTTTTCCTGGCTCTCCTTGCCCGCCCCGCCCATCTTGTCGATCATCATCATCTCTTCCATGCACATCTGGCCTTCGCGGGTGCACATGTTGAGGATCGAGCGGTAGAGACCGTCCTGGACCGTCGCGTAATAGCGCACGGGTTCGGCTTTGCTCGGCTTTTCGAGCTTCAGGTAGCTGTCGCGATTGAGCGCCGTGCCGTTGCGCTTGACGTTTGCGACCCACTGGTCGAAATCGCCTTGCTCCAGTCCCAGAAACTTGAACCGCATCTGGGAGAAACCTTCACCGCTGTAGTTCGCGGACAAGCCCTCGTAGGTGCCGGCCTCGTTGATGACGGCATGGAGCTTGGTCTGCATTCCGGGCATGGTGTAGATCATCCCGGCGAGCGCGGGCACATAGAAGGCGTTCATCACCGATGAGGCCGTCAGTTTGAATTTGATCTGCGAATCGACAGGCGCCGCGAGTTCGTTGACGGTGGCGATGCCGTATTCCGGATAGAAGAACAGCCATTTCCAATCGAGTGCGACGACCTCCACCGCGATCGACTTGGTGTCGGCCGTGACAGGCCGGGCGGCATCGATGCGGTCAAGCGGTCGATATGGATCGAGCTTGTGCGTGCTGATCCAGGTGATCGCGCCGAGCGCGATGATGATCGCCAGGGGAGCCGACCAGATCACGATTTCGAGCCTGGTGGAGTGGTGCCATGTCGGATCGTACTTCGCCTTCTTGTTGGATTGGCGATAGTGCCAGGCGAAATACAACGTGAGAAACAGGACCGGCACGATGATGAGCAGCATCAGCACGGTTGAAACGATGATAAGGTTCGCCTGCTGACGCGCGATATCGCCGGAGGGCGACATCACCACCATCTTGCACCCGCTGAGGAGGGGCAGTGAGGTAACGACAGCGAGGCAAAAGAGCTTCTTCGACAGAGGCACTTTCGACTCCCGCAATAAGGACATTGTAATTTCAGGATGAATCCGGCAGCTCTCACGAGATCCCGGTGCGCATCGCACACGCTTCGCCAGGGGTCTGGTCGAAGAGTCTGCTCAGTCGTGTCCAATCCATGATCGAGCCAACTCGGGGCGAAACGCCCCGGCAAGGCCGAATGGATTGCTTAGACCAGCTGTTTGGGGGGGCGCGAGATCAAATAGATCCGGTTTTCGCGCGGGAAGGCTGCCGACGCGGAAGACGGCAATCCCTCCGATAATACGACTTTGTCCAGTTCGACCCGCGGACACCGCTGCTCGCATCGAACGTGATCGTCGGCATCGAACGCCAGCAGCGCCTTGTTTTCCGCGGTGGAGCTGCGCTCCTGCGCGGTGACGGCAACGCTCGACGGAACGAAAGTCCGGTCCGCCAGCGGAATCGCGCACAGGCTTCCGTAGACGATCTGAATCAAGATCATCGTCAGAACAGTTGCGGTCTTCCAACCGGCGAAAACGTTGCTTGTCATAGGTTTAGGTCAGCAGAGGACGTAAAATCGACGCACGATTAGCAAAGCTCCACCCAAAACAAAAGCCGCATTCTAAGACTGCGCCAATTTGTCCCTAAGCCGGGTCCACATCCAGGCGTTCAGATGATCGCGCGATCCGGGGGGCGAAGCGCGCACCAAATTCATGTCGCGGGAACGCGGCCCCACGCTTCGCGTCTGCAGGACTATCGGCCGGAACAGCAGAGAATTTGCGTAGTGATTCCACCTCAGCCGGCGCGGCCGGAGGCGATTGCCTGGCCGGCCTTCAGAATCAGCGTTCTCAGTTCGGGTTCCTGAACCCGCCTTGCTGCTTCCGTCGTGGAAACCCACTCTCGTCTGCGTTCGCTCTCTTCCCTGAAGCCGTTGACAAGACGCTCCATCAGCAAAAGAAACACCGAGACGATGGTCGGCGAACGTGTGCCGTCCGCCCACTGCTTGAGATAGGAAAAATATCCGAAGGGGCGCCTTTCAACCAGACCTATGACGCCCGCTTCCTGCCATGCTTCCGCGGCGGCTTGCTCGTAGGGCGCCCTGTCGAGTTTCATCCATCCTTTCGGGATGATCCAGCGGCCCGTTTCACGTGAGGAAACTAGCAGGATCTCGACCGCGCCGCTTCTCGAGATCCGGTGACAAATCGTTCCGCATTGCTCCGCCGCGAAGGCATTGTCGCGACGGGGAAGATATGCCGACAATTGTCCGAGATAGCCCTTGTTGCTCGAAAAGCGAGGTTTTGTCCTGTCCATGGGGGTTCCTTGGTTTGTATGTAAGAAACCTAATTTGAACAGCTGACGATGAACTGACCGCATCGGGGTTCACGGCAAAGTTATCTGCCCGCCCGCCAGTCCCGGGTATGCAGACTACACGTCGCTTGCTTCGGGCGCGGATTGCGATTCTATTTTCTCGCCGCTGCCGCCTTTGTCGCCGAGCAGCGATACGAGACGGTCGCATTCAGGGCTCTTTCCCGTCAGCAGGTTCGTCGGAGGAATGTAGCCGAACATGACGCCAGCCGCGGTGGATGCTGCCCATACGTAATCGCCCTGCGCTTGCTTCACGAGCTGCGGGACGGCGGCGTTAAGGCACGCTTGCCCGACCTGTATCACCTCCGCCTGCGCTCCAGCCTCCTTCAGGTTGTCGGTGATCGCGGATTGAAGCGGAGCGACAACCAGCAGCATGAAAAGATAGGATATGAATTCTGACATTTATGTTCTCGCTGTTGACGTTTCGCGTCTGTTAACCTCCCTGCCTGACGAAAACCTGATGAGACCGTGAAGATCTTCAGGCTTTCGGGAGCCGTGGTTAAGACCGAAGATCGGCGCACTCGGCTGCCGGTACCCGAACAGCCGCCGAGACGGCGAGGCCAGCCGCATCACGCGAGAGATTACCCCATCCGCTCCGAGGCGAAGGAGCCGGGACTGGCAGGGAAGACAATCGTCCGGTTGCCGTTGATGAAGGCGCGGTGGTGGATGTGGGCGTGAATGGCGCGCGCGAGCACCTGGCTTTCGACGTCGCGGCCGATCGAGACGTAGTCCTCGGCCGACTGCGCGTGCGTGATGCGGGCGACGTCCTGCTCGATGATCGGTCCTTCGTCGAGATCGGCGGTGACATAGTGCGCGGTGGCGCCGATCAGCTTCACGCCGCGCTCATAGGCCTGCTTGTAGGGGTTCGCGCCCTTGAAGCTGGGAAGAAACGAATGGTGTATGTTGATGATGCGGCCGGACATCTTCCTGCACATGGCATCCGAGAGCACCTGCATGTAGCGTGCCAGCACGACAAGTTCCGTCTCGCTCTGGTCGATCAGGTCGAGCAATTGGGCTTCGGCCTGCGGCTTGTTTTCCTTCGTCACCTTGATGTGGTGGAAGGGGATGTCGTGATTGACGACGACCTTCTGGTAATCGAAGTGGTTGGAGACGACGCCGACGATGTCGATCGGCAGCGCGCCGATCTTCCAGCGATAGAGCAGGTCGTTCAGACAATGGCCGAAACGCGAAACCATCAACAGCACCTTCATGCGCTTTTCGGCATCGTGCAGGCTGGCTTGAAGGCCGAATTTCGTGGCCACGGGCTGGAAGTCGTCGATCAGCGTGTTCTGGCTCACCCCTTGCTCCGAGATGAAGCTGATGCGCATGAAGAATTTTCCGGTGCCGAGGTCGTCGAACTGGGACGAATCCGTGATGTTGCAGCCCTGATCGGCCAGATAGTTGGCGATCGCCGCGACAATGCCGCGTGTCGATTTGCACGATACCGTCAGTACATAGCTCTTCATGGTCTGGTGGCTTTCTTGAAACAATGAGGATTGCAGAGCGCAAGGCACCGGAGCGTCGCGCGGCGGCTTAGATAGACAATCGGGAGTGCGTTCACGCCGCCAGCAGCGATTTCAACCGGGTGGACGGCGAGGCGAGATCCTCACGCCTGGGATGGGCCTTCGCGGAAATGAGCATTTCACAAAGGCGGATCTCGCGTCCGATCGCATTACCCCGACCGATACCGCTCGCCGCCATCAGGCGCCCTCGCGCGTCGAGATGGAACAGCAGGAGGGAACCGTCGGGAAGCTCGCGCCGCACCGTTTCCGTGGCATGGCTGGGCAGCCCGGCGATCTGCAGCGTGAGATCGTATTGATCCGACCAGAACCAGGGGATGCCATCATACTCGGTTGCGATTTCCATCATGTTCGCCGCCGCCGTGATCCCTTGATCCTGCGCGCAGCGCCAGGATTCAAGACGGAGCCGGCTGCCGTCATAAGCCTGGAGGGGGAAGGAGCAGCAATCGCCCGCGGCGAAAATGTTCGCATCAGACGTCCGCATGAAGGCATCCACGGCAATCCCGTTATCGACTGCTAGTTCCGCCGCCTCCGCAAGCTCCGTATTGGGGATGGCTCCGATGCCGACAACCGCGAGGTCGGCATCGATCTCCTTGCCGTCGGTCAGGCGAATACGGACACGGTCGTCGTCTTGCCCAAGCGACGCGATGCTCGCGTTCAGGAGCACTTCGACGCCTTCCTGTTGATGGCGGGCCTGGACGATCGATGCGATCTCGGCAGGCACCGCGCGCGCCATCAAACGCGGCAGGCTCTCGATGACGGTCACCGACGTCCCGAGCTGCCGCGCCGTCGCGGCAAGCTCAAGCCCGATGAAGCCGCCGCCGATTATCGCCAGACTGCGGTTCACCCCGATGCGGTCGCGGATTTTCATGGCATCGTCGAACGAGCGCAGCGTCAGCACGTTTGTCAGGCTCTCGGCGCCGGGAAGCACGCGCGGACGCGCACCGGTCGCCAGCAGCAGCTTGTCATAGGGCAGAGTGCGGCCATCGCTCAGGCTGACCGCCCGTCGATGACGATCGATGGCGATGACGTCGACGCCGCCCATGTGCTCGATCCGGCTGGTCCTGTAGTTCTCGTCTTCGGCGATGTGCTGGATGGATTGCAAACCGTCGATCGTTTGCTTGGAGAGAGGTGGCCGATCGTATGGCGCGTGGCGCTCCCTGCCGATCAGCACTATGCGTCCCTCATAGCCCCGCTCTCTAAGGGAGAAGGCGGCGCGAGCGCCGCACAATCCTGCTCCCGCGATGATAATGGTTCCAGTCATCTTACCGGGTGTCCCGCGCGGCACAAATGATTGGATTTGATGTTCCTTATCTGGGTAAAAATCATCGAAGACCTGACTGCATTTAGCTTTGGCGACCTGCTCTCTGCGCTATTGCACTGCAAAACCGCAAGGCCTCGGAGTCGCCAATTCAATATGATTGGAAATGATGTTGACATCAAATCTTTGACGCGTCAATAATCATCAAAGTCGGAGGAGGAGGAACCGCCGACCGGGAGGAACATCAAATGTCAGATTCTATGCGCATGTCGCGGCGCGACCTGTTGAGCACGACTGGTCGCGTCTTCGCGTTGACCGCCGCCGCGGGAATTGCCCCGCAATTTATCCGTCCTGGCCGCGCGTTCGCAGCAGACGGGCTCGCCCCCGGCATGATTGGCGGGCCGACCGGCTTTGCCGGCGCCGAGCGGTACCAGTATGGCGCAGACACGCCGGAAGGGCGTGCGATCGAGGGCGTCAAGGCGCTGAAGGGTGCAGGCAAGGCTCCCGCCAAGATCGTTCTTGGCCTGTCCGACGGCTCTATTGGCCAGCTGACGAAGCCGTTCCCGGCCGGGGCGCCTTCGATCAAGGATCTCTGGGAAAAGGAAACAGGGATCGTTCTCGATGTCGTCGGTGTGCCGAACGGGCAGGAATTCACCAAGACCATGCAGGACATCTCCACCAAGGGCGGTGCCTTCGACATTTATGCTGTCGAGTGGAACCGTCTTGGCGATCTGGCCGAAACCGGCGGCATCATCAAGATGGACGATTTCGTCGCCAGCTACAAACCGGAGTGGGATGATCCGCAGCGAGGTTATGTCAACGGCAAGGCGGGCGTTTCGCTGCTGAACCAATATCGCGGTTCGACATACGGCGTTTCGCTCGACGGCGACTTCCAGACCTGGAACTACCGAACGGATCTCTTCAACGACGAGACCGAGAAGAAGGCCTTCGCCGACAAGCATGGCTATGCGCTCGCGCCGCCGCGCACATTCAAGCAGCTCGACGAAATCGCCGCCTTCTTCCATCGCCCGGACAAGGGGCTCTTCGGCTGTACCGATCTTCGAAACCAGGGATGGGGCTATACCAACTGGTATCAGCGCTTCACGTCCATGGCGTCGCCGAACCAGTACCTGTTCAGCGACGATGGCAAGCCGCTGATCAACTCTGACGCCGGCTATCAGGCAACCCAGGAATATGTGGACGCGCTGTCCTACCATTCGCCGGATGCCGTCTCCTGGGGATGGCCGGAGCAATACGGCAACTTCGCAAGTGGCGGCGCGGCCATGACCTGCGCCTTCTCGAACCTACCGAAGTTTCTCGACAACAAGGCCAACGAAGGCTCGAAGATTACCGGCAAGATCGGCTCGATGCTGCCGCCGGGCCGCGAGATCGACGGCCATCTGGTGCGCCGGTCCGTCCTCTGGCTCAATCTGTCGGCGTCGATCTCGTCGCAGAGCAAGAGCCCGGAAGTCTGTTACCTGCTGCTGCAATGGCTCGGCTCGAGCCGGATCTACTCGTGGATGACGGCAAATCCGGGCGGCTATTTCGATCCCTTTCAGCTGGCCAATTTCGCTGATCCGCTGGTCCGCGACACGTACCACGCCTATCACATGGACGTCGTGCGCGAGACCGTCAGCCGCGTAGTTCCATCCATCAACTATCCCGGTGCCACGGCGTTCCACAGCGCGCTCGATGAAAATCTGGTGGCCGCGCTTACCAAGGCCAAGACCGCCAAGGAAGCGATGGCCGACACCGAAAAGCAATGGACGCGCATTGCCCGCCGCATTGGTGAAGACAAGCTGGTCGAAGCGATCAAGACCAACAAGCAGGCCTGGCCGACCTTGCTGGATCCGCTGGAAAGCTGACGAGCAGACGCTGGATGTGCGGGCGGACAGGCCCGCACATCCGATCTTTCAGTCTCGATCGTGGTTGACATGAACCGTTCGCTGTCTTTTGAAATCTTCCGCTATTGCGTGATCCTCTTGGCTCTCGCAGTCACGCTCGTGCCGACCGTCTGGATGGCGTCGATGGCGTTCAAGCCGATCGCCGAGTGGTCGGCCAGCGGTGCGGAACTGACATGGTGGCCGCGGCAACCGACGCTCGACAATTTCCGCTTCATCTTCGGCACCTCGACGACGGATCTCATCGTCGCGCTGGATCGCACGGCGGCCAAGCCGATTTTGGCCTCATTGCTGTCGGCGATCTTCGGAACGCTGATCGCCATGATATGCGGCACGTCGGCCGCCTATGGCCTGTCGCGCTTCGGTTCGGGCCAGAACCTGCCGCTGGCGCTCATCCAGCTGCGGCTATTTCCGCCGATGGCCGTCATGATCCCGGTCATGATCATGTGGGCCTATTTCGGCATGATCGACAGCTGGTGGGGCCTGGCACTGATCTATGGCATCGTCACGCTGCCCTTCGCCTTCTGGCTGATGAAGACGTTTTTCGACGACATGCCACGGGAGATCGAGGATGCCGCCCTGGTCGAGGGCTGCACGCGGCTGCGCGTCTTCATCAAGATCACGCTGCCGATGATGCGTCCGGCGCTTGCGAGTTCAGCGCTCTTCGTCTTCATTCTGAACTGGTCGGACTATCTCATTTCCCTGCTTCTGACCACGCGCGAATGGGTCACCATCCCCGTCTACATGGCGTCGCTCTCGTCCTCGATGACGGGGCAACTCTACGGCGCCAAGGCGGCCCTTGGCCTCATCGCCGCCGTTCCGCCCGTTATCATGGGGATCGCCATTCAGCGCCATCTCGTTCGCGGCCTGACCTTCGGAGCTCTCAAGCAATGAGTGCCGTCGCAACCGAAAAGAAGCTGCCCGTGATTGCGGAAGAGATATCCGCCGCCGCCCCCGAGGCGCGTCGACTGGGGCTGCTGCTGACGCTGCCGGCGCAGGTGCTGGTTCTCTTCATCGCGCTGTTTCCGCTGCTGATGCAGCTCTATATCAGCATGACCGACTGGTCGCCGCTCGACGGTGTGGGTTGGTGGCGGGCCTGGCAGTCGTGGAACAATTTCGCCAACTACACGGACCTTGCCGTCGATAGTCGCTTCTGGAGCGCGCTCGGAAAAACCGCGTTGATCATGGTCATCTGCGTGCCCGCCGAATTCCTGATCGGGCTTGGGCTTGCCATCCTGTTCATCGACGACTTCCCGGGAAAGCGGCTGTTCTATTCCGTCATGCTGATCCCGATGATGGTCGTGCCGGCGGTTGCGGGCTACATGTTCTTCATGCTGTTCCAGTCGGGCGGTCCGGTAAACAATATTCTCTCGGCTTTGACGGGAACGACGATAACGCTCGCCTGGCTTTCGAGCCCCGGCACGGCACTGATCGCGGTGATGATCGCCGATATCTGGCAATGGACGCCGCTGATGTTTCTCATCCTGCTCGCGGGTCTCGTCGGTGTCCCCGAGGATCAGATGCGCGCCGCAACCCTGCTCGGCGCTTCCTGGTCGCAACGCTTCCGCACGATCGTCCTGCCGAAGATGAAGACGATCATCGTCATCGCACTCGCGATCCGCGTCATCGAGAATTTCAAGATCTTCGACACGCTCTACATCATGACCGGTGGCGGCCCAGGCGTCGCGACCGAAACCATATCGGTCTATATATACAAGGTCACGCAGCAGGACCTCATCTGGGGCTATGTCGCCGCCATCGCCCTTGCCATCCTCTTCGTCCTCTCGATCCTCGTTGCCTTTGCCATCGGGCGGATGAATGCCGCCAGGAAGGAGGTCGCCGCGTGACCACCATTCACCTCGACAATCTGGTCAAGCGCTTCGGCGCGTTCACCGCGCTGAAGGCCATGGACCTCGAAGTCCGCGACGGCGAGTTCATGGCGCTGCTCGGACCGTCCGGCTGTGGAAAATCGACGACGATGAACATGATTGCCGGCATGGAAAACCCGTCGGAAGGGCGTATCCTTTTCGACGGCAAGGACATGAACGGCGTCGCCATGGGCAGGCGTGGCGTCGGCTTCGTCTTTCAGAACTACGCGATCTTCACGCATATGAGCGTCTACGACAATCTGGCTTATGGGCTGAAGATGCGCGGCGTTGCGTCGGCGGAAATCAACCGGCGCGTGGTGGCGATGGCCGACTTCCTGCAATTGACCCCCTTGCTGAAACAGCCTTCCGCGAAGCTCTCCGTGAATATCCTGCAGCGGCTGGCGATAGGCCGCTCGGCGATCGTCGAGCCGGCCATCTTTCTGCTTGACGAGCCCCTGTCGAATGTCGATGCGGCGTTTCGCGCCGTCATGCGAACCGAGCTCAAGCATCTTCAGCGGCAGTTCCGGCAGACGATGGTCTACGTCACGCATGACCAGCTGGAAGCGATGACAATGGCCGACCGGATCGCCGTGATGGATCATGGCGTACTGCAGCAGGTCGGCACCCCGCTTCAGGTCTACAACGACCCGGTCAACCTCTTCGTCGCCGATTTCATCGGCGCACCCGGCATGAATCGTCTCAAGGGCACGCTCGCGGAGTCCGACCGTGGACTGCTGGTCGATCTCGGTCCGTTGGGACAGAGCGCGCCTCTGCCGCAGGAGATCGCGGAGGGTGCGCGAAACGCTGGTGTCAGGGAGGTGGTCTACGGATTTCGCCCGGAGCGCGTCACCTTCGCGGATCAGGGCGGGATCGCCATGCCGGTCACCTTCGTCGAGCGCATCGGCGCGCGCACGATCGTCCATCTCGGCTTCGGCGAACAGGCGGTCAAGGCGGTGCTCGACAACAATGTCGGGCTTGCAGCGGGCGCGGTGGCGCATGTCGTGGTCGAGCCGGATGCCGTGCGGCTTTTTGATGCCGCGAGCGGCGCCGCGATTCAAAAGGTGGGCTGATGGCTGGCATATCCTTTCGAAACGTCTCTAAGTCCTACGGCAAGACCGTCGCGGTCCAGAATGCGTCCTTCGACATCAAGGCCGGCGAGTTCTTCTGCTTCTTCGGGCCGCCACTGTCGGGCAAGTCGACGATCCTCAAGCTGATCCTCGGGCTGGAAAGGCCCGACGAGGGCGAGGTGCTGATCGGCGGACAGCCGGTCAACGACATCTCGCCGGCCGCGCGCAACGTCGCCATGGTGTTCCAGAACCTGGCGCTTTTCCCGCATATGAGCGCCGGCGACAACGTCCGCTTCCCACTCGTCGAGCGCAACGTGCCGGAAGTGAAGATCAGGGAGCGCGTCGATGCCGTCGCCGCCAAGCTGCACATCGCGCATCTGCTGCACAAGCCGCCGGCGCAGCTTTCCGGCGGCGAGCGTCAGCGTGTCGCCATCGCCCGTGCTCTGGTGCGCGATCCGGTTGCCTATCTGATGGACGACCCGATTTCCGCGCTCGACGCCAGGCTTCGCGAGGAAACGCGCGTCGAACTCAAGCGCATTCAGGGCGAACTCGGCCAGACGCTGATCTATGTGACCCACGACCAGGAAGAGGCGATGTCGGTCGCCGACCGCATGGCGATCATGGAAAACGGCCATATCCGCCAGATCGGATCGCCGGTCGAAATCTATGACAGGCCGGCCAGCCAGTATGTGGCGCGCTTGCTTGGCGCGCCGGTCATGAACATCATGGCGGCGGAACTCGATGGAGACCACCGTGGTAGCCCGCGATTTGCGCAGGGAACCATCGGCGTGCCGGGGGAGGTGCTGCCGAAGGCTGTGTCGGGGATTGGCATCAGGCCGGAGGATCTCAAGGTCGAGCCCTGGACGGATGGTCGCGACGGCCAGCCGGCGCGGGTGTTCGAAGTGGAGCCGCTCGGTGGCTATACGGTGGTCACGATCGATACGGGCAGCCAGAAACTGAGGGCTCTGATGCGCGGTCAGCCGCGGCTCGAACCTGATAGCGCCGTCGCACTGAGTTGCGATCCGACGAGGATGCATTTCTTCGGGTCGGCGGGTGAGGCGCTGGCTCGGTAAATGAACAGGGAGTTGGGAGGAAACATGTCAGACACCAAGGGTTTCACGCCGGATCCGCCGATCCGTGCCCGCGACTATCGCATCGGCTGCATCGGCGCCGGCATGATCATGGCGGAGTGTCATCTCGCCGCCTACAGGCAAGCCGGCTTTCCGGTCGTCGCGATTGCGTCGAGAACCAGGTCAAAGGCCGAGGCTGTCGCCAGGCGCTGGGACATCCCGACGGTTCACGACACACCGGAGGCGCTGATCGCCGACGAGAACGTCGATATCGTCGATCTCGCATTTCCGCCGGACCAGCAACCGGCCCTCATCCGCAAGGCGCTTCAGGCGCCGCACATAAAGGCCATTCTGGCGCAGAAGCCGCTTGCTCTTTCGCTGGAGGAAGCGATCGCGCTGCGCGACGAGGCGGCGCGGGCCGGGAGGATTCTCTCGGTCAATCAGAACATGCGCTACGATCAGTCCATGCGCGTCCTCAAGCAGATCCTCGATCGCGGCGATCTCGGCGACGTCGTGATGGCAACGATCGAGATGCGCGCCATTCCACACTGGCAGGGATTTCTGGAAGGATATGACCGGCTGACGCTCGCCAATATGAGCGTGCATCACCTCGACGTCCTGCGCTTTCTCTTCGGCGACCCCGAAGAGATCAGCACGGTCTCTCGTATCGATCCGCGCACCGCCTTCGCCCACAAGGACGGCATCACGGTATCGACCATGAGATTCCCGGGCAATGTGCTTGCCGTGTCGATGGAGGACGTCTGGGCCGGGCCGCGCGAAGAGGGCTTCGACAGCGACAACTACATCAAATGGCGCGTCGAGGGCACCGCCGGCGTCGCCCAAGGCACGATCGGCTGGCCCCATGGCCAACCATCGACACTTACCTACGCGTCGCGGCACGCAACGGACGGCAAATGGGTGACGCCGAGCTGGGAGACGATGTGGTTCCCGCAGGCTTTCATCGGCGTCATGGAGCAGTTGCAACATGCGATCAAGAGCGGCGAGGCTCCGGCCTTGTCGGTCGCCGACAATGTCAAGACCATGGCGCTGGTGGAGGCCGGCTACAGGTCCATGGCGAGCGGCCGTACCGTCAAACTCGACGAAATCCCAATCCATTCATGAATTCCGAGGGAGGAACGACATCATGATGCAGACAGGCATATTCACCGGCTATTTCCCCTATGGTCTCGATGAGACCGCCGCCAAGATCCGGGCGCTTGGTTTCAATACCGTCCAGCTCGACATGCATTTCAAGGACGTCGACGTTTCGGCGGGCCAGATCACCCGGGAGAAATGCGTCCGTATCCGCGAGGCATTTCGCGATCAAAACCTGCCGATCTCCTGCATTTCCGGCTATACGAACATCATTCACCCCGACAAGGCGGAGCGAGAGCGCCGGGTCGGCTACCTCAAGGAAATCATCCGCCACGCCCAGTATCTCGGCACGCCCTACGTGATCTCGGAGACCGGCACGTTCAACACGGAATCCGACTGGGTTCATCATCCGAAGAACAAGACCGAAGAGGGCTTCGAAGAGTGCCGCAAGGTGGTCGCCGATCTCGCGCAGTTTGCCTATGATCATGGCGCGATGTTTCTGCTCGAAACCTACGTGAACAACGTCGTCGGCTCGGTCGAGGAAACCGTCAGGATGTTCGCGCAGGTTGACCATCCCGGCCTTGGCCTGTTGATGGACCCGACCAACTATTTCGAAACCCACAATATCGACCGCATGGACGCGATCCTGAACCAGGTGTTCGACACGCTCTCCGACAAGATCAAGATCGGTCATGCCAAGGATGTGAAGCGCTCGGGCGACGACAAGAGCGAGAAGCATGCCGATATCGGCGACGAAAACGCGTCCGAGAGCCATACGTTCCGTGGTGTCGGCGAGATCGAACTGCCCGCCCCAGGGCTCGGCTCGCTGAACTACGACCTCTATCTGAAGCGCCTCGCGCAGAAGCACCCCAATATCCCGATGATCATCGAGCATCTGGACGAGATCCGACGTGCCGCGCGCCAAGAAGTTCCTGGACGGGAAGCTTCGCGCGCAGGGTCTCTGAGCAACACGGCGCGTCCTCCTCACGCGAGGGCGCGCCACGTCCGCCAGTCTAGAATTCGGGGATGTTTTCCTTGAAAATCACCTGCAGTCGCGGTGGATGGCCTTCATAGGGAAGGCCGCGCACGGCATGGGTGAGGATATTGAGCGATTCGCGCGCCTCGACCCTCGGGTTCTGGTCGATTGCCGCATCCATGGTGCCGTCGAGCAGCAGTGGTTTGGTGTCTTCCGTCGCGTCATGGCCGACGAAGACGATCGAGGACTGGAGATTGCGGTCCTTGAGCGCCTTGCCTATCCCCATGCTGCCGGCGCCGACATTATAGATCCCTGCGAGGTCCGGATGTTTCTCGAGAAGGGCCGTCGCTTCGGCGTAGGCCCGATCCTGGTCATCCAGCATCTCCCTGATCTCGACGATCTCGATCGACTGGAATTCCTCCTTCAGGATATGGCGGAAGCCCATCTCGCGTTCCTCATGGCCCCGATAGGAGAGAGAGCCTGCCAGCAACGCCACTTTGGCGTTTGGGCGTGACCCGATGAAACGGCTGAGGAGATAGCCGGCCAGTCGGCCGGCCGCTCTGTTGTCGATGCCGATATAGGCGGTACGCGGCACATGCGAGATGTCGGAGACGACGGTCGCGACCTTGACGCCGCTCGCCGCGAGCGAGCGGATCGCTTCGCGCACGGTCGGATGATCGAGCGCGATGACGCCCACGCCGTCCGTCTGGCCCTCGAGTTCCCCTCAGCGTGCGCGCCAGTGAATCGGGGCTGAAACCTTCGATCATCAGGACGGAAACGTCGAGTTCCGGGCGCGCCGCCGCGAGAATTTCGATTTGCCGCCGGAATGTCATGATGAAGGCGTTGCTGCCGGCCGGCAGTGCGAAGTGCAGCCTGATCTTAGCCGAATTGACGGCAACAGGCGCGCCATCGGCCTCGGCGGAGTAGTCGAGCTTCTGCGCGGCGGCGAGAACGACCTGCTTGGTGCGCAGTTTCACGCCGGGCCGGTTGTTCAGGACGCGATCGACGGTAGCCGGGGAGACGCCGGCTTCGCGCGCGATATCTAGGATGGTGGACCGCAACCGTGGACCTTTCGATCGCTGCGGCCTCGTTGCAAGGCCATGTTGATGCGAATTGATGCAATGCTCCATTCAATTGGCCACAAACGGTCGGCTGTCAACTGATGACGTCATGTTCGAAATCAGGAATGATGTTTTATGATTTGTTTTGATGTTGACAGGAGCTTAAGCCGTCTTTATTCATCAAATTAGATGTCGCGGCAGGGAGGCGGTGATGTCATTTTCTCGACGACAGGAGGAAGTCCGAGAGGAAACGCCATCCAGCGGTTGCGCCAAGGGTTTGGTCTCCGGCCAGAGGATCGGCCGATCGGGAGGATTGATCATGCGATTCCATGCGACGCTTGCCATCGCCGCGGGCCTTGCCCTGGCGTTCGCGGCCCCCTCGGCGCAGGCCGCCGAAGGCCAGAAGACCTTCTATCTGCTGTCGCACGGCGGCCCATCCGATGCCTTCTGGCTGGATTGGAACGCCGGAGCGCAGAAGGCTTGCGACCAGTTGAAGGTCACTTGCAAGATTTCGTTCAGCGGCGGCGACATGGCCTCACAGAAAGAGGCATTTCGCTCGGCGATCGCCGCGAAAGCCGACGGCATAGCGACCACATCGGCGCAGCCAGGTCTTTGGACCGGTGAGGTCAAGGATGCGCGGGCAGCCGGCATTCCGGTCGTGTTCTTCAACACCGACGACACGTCGACGGCGCGGCAAGCCTATGTCGGCGCCGATCTGAAGGCGGCCGGTGTCATGTGGGCCCAGTACCTGGTCGACAAGAAGGCGGTGAAGAAAGGTGATACGGTCTTTCTTCCCGTCGAGGTTCCCGGCGCAAGCTATCAGCAGCTGGAGACGGAAGGCATCGCCAGCGTCTTCGATCCGCTCGGCATCAAGTACGATGTCGTTGATTGCGGCACCGATCCGGCGGGCATCATCTCGAAGATGAGCGACTACATGCTCGCCAACAATCCGCCGGCGATCATCGCGCTCGGCGATTCCGTCGCCGCCAGCGTCAAGCAGGTCTTCGACAGCGCGGGTCTTGCCCCCGGCAAGATCCCGGTCGTGGGCTGGGGCAATTCGAAGGCGACGGCCGAGGCGGTCAAGGCCGGCTATGTCAGCGCGGCCGCCTGGCAGTATCCGTCGGCCCAGGGCTTCATGCCCGTTTCGCTCCTGTCGCTCGCCGCCGCCGGCGAGCCGATCGGCTACGACATCCAGACGTTCAGCCTTTACGACGCCAGCAGCGTCGACCCCATCCTGAAGCTCTACGACAAGAAGTGACGGGACAGGCACTGAAGACAGGCATCTGGCGATAGAGAGCACGAAACATGACGATGCTGACATCGGCGACGACAACAAGGGAAAGGGGATTGCCTGTCATCGGCCGTTCCCCGGAAATTGCCTCGCTCATCATCCTGATCGTGGTGCTCGTGGCGTTCGCGGTGGCCAACGACAACTTCCTGTCGCCGCTCAACCTGTCCAACATGCTGGCCTTCCTGCCTGAACTCGGCATCATCGCGCTCGGCATGACGCTGTTGCTGACGGCTGGCGAGTTCGATCTCTCGGTGGGCGCGGTCTTCGGGCTCGCGCCCGTCATCGTCACCCTGCTGGTGCAAAATGCGGACTGGGGGATCGGGTTCTCGCTGCTAGCTGGTCTCCTGCTCTGCGTCCTCATCGGCGCGATCAACGGTCTGATCGTCACCAAGGTCAAGATCTCGTCTTTCCTCGTAACCCTGTCGATGTTGCTGATCATTCGCGGCGTCGCTCTTTACATCACCCAGGGCTTTCCGCTGAAGTCCTGGGATCAGCCCGGCATTTTCGTCACGCTTCTCGCCGGCGATTTCATGATCGGGCCATTCAGGCTCTACGTTTCCCTGCTGTGGTTCATCGCACTGGCTCTGGCCGCGACCTATGTGTTGCGCTTCGCGAAGCTTGGCAACTGGATTTCGGCCATCGGCTCGAACCGCAATGCCGCCATCGCCCGTGGCGTACCCGCCGATAGCGTCAAGATCTGGCTGTTCATTCTGACGTCCGTTCTCGCGGGTCTCGCCGGCATGATCAGCGCCTTCCGCATATCGGCGGCTTCGCCGGTTGCCGGCACAGGCTACGAGCTGGAGGTCATCGCGATGGTCGTGGTCGGCGGCACGGCGCTGACCGGCGGGCGCGGCACGATCCTTGGCACAGTCGTCGGCGTTCTCATGCTGCGCGCCATCCGCAACGGCATCGTGCTGATCGGCGTACCTGGCCTCGCCTACAACATATTCGTCGGCGGCATCATCCTCGTCATGCTCATCCTGCACGCGCTGCTGCAGAAAACGGTCGCAAGGAGCTGAAGGGATGTCCGAGGTTCTTCGACTGGAAAACGTGCAGAAATCCTTTGGCAATGTCCGCGCGCTGCGCAACGCCTCCTTCTCGTTGAACGAGGGCGAGGTCGTGGCTCTGCTCGGCGACAACGGCGCAGGCAAGTCTACCCTGATCAAGGCCATTTCCGGCATTCATCCTGCCGATGGCGGCAACATATTCGTTGCTGGCCAGAGGGTGTCCGTGAAGTCGCCGCGCGAGGCCATGGATCTCGGCATCGAGACCATCCATCAGGATACCTCGCTTGCGCCCGATCTCAGCATCGCTCGCAACCTGTTTCTCGGTCGTGAGCCGACAACATCGTCATGGCTTGGCGTTCTCGCGCCGATGGACCTCGCGAAGCTCAGGGAGGCCGCTTCCACGCTTCTGAAGCGGGTCGGCATTTCCAAGAAGCTCGATGCGGATGCCGCCGTCAACACGCTGTCGGGCGGCGAGAGGCAGTCGATCGCCATCTCGCGCGCGATGCAATTCGCCGCGAAGGTCATCATTCTCGACGAACCGACCAACAATCTCGGCGTCGAGGAGACGCATGGTGTGTTGCGTTTCGTCAGGGACATGCGCCAGGCAGGCCATTCTGTCCTCTTCATCACACACAATATCCATCACGTCTTCCAGGTGGCCGACCGCATCGTCGTCATGCGACGCGGCGAGGTGGTTTCGGAATTGGTGGTGGCCGAGACGAGATCTGCTGACGGTCGAAAGTCTCATCATGGGTGTCGACAAGTCCGCCCTGGCGGGCGAAGCGGCGGGACACTGAGGCGGCGATGGTGGAACTTTACGGTCAGACGCTAAGCCGCCGCCAGCTCGCCGAGCGAGCGGGCAGCCTGTCGCAGGTCGCCGGGGTGCGCCTGATGACGCTCTCTGATGGCGTCGAGCGCGGCGTCCGCATATTGGAATTCCGGACGGGAAGCGGCTTGCGTTTCACGGTGCTGGTCGATCGGGCGATGGACATCGGCGATTGCGACTACAAAGGGCTCGGGATCGCCTGGAACTCGCCAACCGGCTTTCGCAATCCTGCCCTCCATGAATACGAGGGCGAGGGTGGATTGGCCTGGGCGCGGTCGTTTTCGGGGTTGCTGGTGACCTGCGGCCTCGATCACATCCTCGGCCCGGAAGAGGTCTCCGCCGCGCATTTCAACTATCCGGGCAAGCAAACCATTCGCCATTCGCTGCACGGGCGGGTCGGCAACATCCCGGCTCGTCTGGTCGGCTATGGCGAAAGCTGGTTCGAGGATCGCTGCGTCCTGTGGGCCGAAGGCGTCGTGCAACAGGCCGCGGTCTTTGGCGAGAATCTGCATCTGGTGCGCCGGATCGAAGCCGATGTGGGCGGCGATGAAATCAGGGTGACGGATCGGGTGATCAACCAGGGCTTCATGCCGACGCCGCATATGCTGTTCTACCACATCAATGTCAGCTACCCCTTGCTCGACGCCGGCACGCGATATCTGGCGCCGATCGAAGACGTGGTCTGGGCGTCGCATGCAGGCGCTGATTTTCGAAAGCAGGAAGCGGGCTATCGAACGGCGGTCGCGCCGCGGCAAGCGTTTCGCGAACAAGTCTGGCAGCACGCCATGGCCGCCGATACGGCGGGGCGCGTACCTGTTGCCGTCATGAACGACCGGTTGCAGCTGGGTCTGGAGATCGAGACCGTCAGGGAGCAGCTTCCCTGCGCCTATGTCTGGCAAAACTATCAGGCCGGGCAATATGCCTTGGGAATAGAACCCTCGACCAATCATGTCCTTGGAGAAAACTTCGCCCGCGAACGCGACGAGATCGTCTGGCTCTCGCATGGCGATGAGCGTCCATACAGTTTGACCTTCCGCATTCTTGACGGGCGCGGCGCGTTGGAGGCCGCACAGAGCAGGATCGCATCCGTCGCAACGGCGCCTGACGCAGACTTTCCCGAACCATCGAATGTTTTTCCCATGCTCGGTCGGCGCGCTGACGCCACACCGGGCACCTCTTCGAGGTGACTTTGCAATGACAGACCAACAGCAAGAAAAGATCATGATGAAGCGCGATTACAGTCTCGTCGGCGAAAGCACGAAACGAGCGATCGAGATCGGGTTGGCGTCGGCGGATTGGTATCACACCGAGGTGCCGCGCAAGACGATGAAGGAGCTGATGCAGCGCTCCGACCTGCCCGCCATCCGCGATACGCTGATCTGGTTTGCCGCGTTCGCCGTTTCGGCGGCAGGCGCGATCTACTTCTGGCCCAGCTGGTTGAGCATTCCCTTCCTTTTCGTCTATGGGGTTCTCTACGGTTCCTCGTCGGATTCCCGCTGGCATGAATGCGGCCACGGGACGGCCTTCAAGACCCGCTGGATGAACGATGTGATCTATCAGATCGCCAGCTTCATGCTGATGCGCAATCCGGTGACCTGGCGCTGGAGCCATGCACGCCATCACACCGATACGACCATCGTCGGGCGCGATGCGGAGATTGCCGTCATGCGCCCGCCGGATCTGCTCCGGGTGGTCGTCAATTTCTTCGGCATTCTGGACGCCTGGTACTCGATGATCGCCCTGTTGCGAAACAGCTGCGGCAGCGTGACGGCGGAGGAGAAGACATTCGTCCCCGAAAGCGAATGGGCGAAGGTGGTCTTCGCGGCGCGCATCCACATCGCCATCTACGTCGCGACGATCGCGGTCTCGCTTATCATCGGCTCGATCCTGCCCCTGCTACTGATAGGGCTGCCGCGTCTTTACGGCTGCTGGCACATGGTCCTGACCGGCCTGCTGCAGCATATCGGCTTGGCGGATAACGTGATCGACCACCGGCTGAATACACGCACGGTCTACATGAACCCGATCAGCCGGTTCATCTACTGGAACATGAACTACCATGTCGAGCACCACATGTTCCCGATGGTGCCGTTTCACGCGCTGCCGAGACTGCACGCGCTCATCAAGCACGACCTTCCCGCGCCCAACCCATCGATGTGGCACGCCTACAGGGAGGTGTTCCCGGTGCTGATCCGGCAGTTGCGAAACGAGGATTATTTCCTCAAGCGCGAACTGCCCCCAACTGCTCGGCCCTACAAGGACGAGTTTCATCACCTTGATGGCGCGACACGCGCCGCCGAATAAGGAAGTCGAGCGGAATGTGGATTGAAGTATGCAAGGTCGGCGATATCGAGCCGGAAGACCTTATCCGGTTTGATCATGGCGGCCAGACGTTCGCGATTTATCGGTCGGAGGACGACGAATATTTCGCGACCGACGGTCTTTGCACGCATGAAAAGGTGCATCTCGCCGATGGCCTTGTCATGGGAGAGATTATCGAGTGTCCCAAGCATAACGGCCGCTTCAACTACAAGACCGGGGAGGCCAAGGGCGCTCCCGTTTGCGTGAACCTGCGAACCTATCCCGTCCAGATCGAAGCCGACAGCGTGCGGATCATGATCGGCTGACACGTTCGCCACCCCCGAGAGGTAATTATGCGCCAGGCAAGACCAACCGTTGCAGATTTGAGATCGATGAAGGGCAAGCGGCAGTTGACGATGCTGCGCGTCCTGACGCTCGAGGAGGCCGAGGCCGCCGACAAGGCCGGCGTCGACATCGTCTCCGTTCCGCCGGAGTTGGTTTGCGATCCCCGCTACCGGGACGCGGCGCCAAACCTCTTCACGATGCCCGGGGATAATTTCTACGAGATAGGCACCGCCGACGATTTCGTGCGGTGGGCCTTCCGCGTCTACAAGGCGAGCGCCGATGCCGTCTATTGCAGCGCGAGCCTGGCGACCATCAGGCGAATGGCCGACGAGGCCATTCCGGTCGTCGGTCATGTCGGGCTCATTCCATCGCGCGCCACGTGGACGGGAGGCTTCAAGGCAGTCGGCAAGACGGCCGAACAGGCCATGCACGTTTTCGAGGCCGTTCGACAGCTCGAGGCGGCAGGCGCCGTCGGTGCGGAAATCGAGGTCGTGCCCGTCGAAGTCGCCACCGCCATTTCCCAGCGCACGTCACTCATCATGCTATCGATGGGCGCGGGCGCCGGGTGCGACGCGCAATATCTTTTCGCGGACGATATTCTCGGGCAGACGAAGGGGCATGTCCCGCGCCATTCCAAGGTCTATCGCAATTTCGCCGCCGAATACGAGCGGCTTCAGTCGGAGAGGATCGCGGCCTTCCGGGAGTATGTCGGCGATGTAGCGTCTGCCGCCTATCCGGAAGGCCGCCACGTCGTCAACATGGATGCCGCCGAGCTGCAGCGGTTCCAGCAGATGCTCGATCGTTAGTCGGCGTCGGGGATCACTGTCTGTCCGGCTTGTGGATCTGCGGCCGGCCGTTGTCGAAGCTCTGGCGACCGCTTTTCCAGCCGGCCACGATCCTTCCGACCTCGCGCACGGCGGCTTTCGGTCCCGCTGCGTCGATGAGGATGATCGTGGCGTCGTTACCCACCGCAAGCCCGTAGGGAATGCCGAGCTGGCGCGCGGCGGATCGTCCAACCATGTCGAAAACGCCCGCGATCTCGGCGTCGCGCGAGAGTTGGGCGACGTTGGCATAGAGATTGGCCATCCGGATCAGCGAGGCATCGCCAAAAGGCGTGAAGGGGTTGAGCACGTTGTTGGTGGCGATCGAGGCGACGACGCCCTGCGCGGCGAGGATATGGGCGGGAGCGACGCCACGTGGCACCAGCCGCTCGTGAGCGCGGCCATTCAGGAAGAGATCCGTGGCCGGAAGAACCGTCAGGGCAATGCCTGCTTCTGTCAGGGCGTTCGCGATCTCGATCACGGATGCTTCCGGTAATGCCGAGAGATTGGTGACGTGACCGATGGAGACGCGGCCTTGCCAGCCGTGGCGTTTCGTGGCCGCGATGACGGCCGGCAGGTCGGTCTTGTCGGGGTCGAGGCTGAAGTCGAGATGGAAGTCGACGGCGACGTCGTGTTTCTCCGCGAGCTCGAAGATGCGCGCGATATGCGCTTCAGGATCGGGATCTGTGTAGGGGCAGCCGCCGATGAGATCGGCGCCATCGGAAAGTGCCGCGTCGAGCATCTTCCAAGTGTCTGTCTCGTTGGTGAGGCCGTCCTGCGCGAATGCGCAGATCTCGATATCGATCGCGAAGGCATAATCCGCGCGGATACGCTTGACTGCCTCGAAGGAGCGGAAACCAGCGCGGGGATCGATCTCGACGAAGGTCCGCATCCGCACCGTGCCGTGCGAGATGGCTCTTTCGACGACGCGCGCGGCTCGCTCGTAAACGTCTTCCTCGGTAAAGCCGGGCTTTGCGCGGGCTGTCTCGCGCACCGCCTCTGCAAGTGTTCCCTCACAGATCGAGCAGCGATCGAGGATGCAGGCCTTGTCCAGATGCACATGCGTGTCGACGAAACCGCCGAAGGCAAAGCTGCCCTTGCCATCGAAGTCCGAGACGGCGTCGCAGCTGAGGCGTGGCTCGATCGCGGCGATGAGGCCATCACGCACCGCGATGTCGACGAGGACGCCATCCTCCGCCACTCGGACATCGCGGATGACGAGGTCGAAAAGTCTGTCGCGCTGCATGCTCATAGACCGATGGCTCCGCCGTCGCTGCGGGGGTCGTGGGCAGCCTCCATTCCTCCATCCGCATGGATGCGGATGACGCCGGCCTGGCCGCCGAGCGGGCTGAGCGGGGCGATGGTCGCGACTTCGTGGCCCATGGAGCCGAGCGCTGCGAGCGTGTCGGCGCCGATATTCTCCTCGATCTTCAGATTGTCGCGGCTATCTGAAAAGGTCCGGCCGAGCAGGAAACGCGGCCGCGACAGCGCGGCCAGCGGATCAAGATGATGGTCGATCAGCAGGCTTAGCAACAGCGCCAGCGTCTGCGGCTGGCCATCGGCACCCTGTGTCCCGTAGACCAGGTGCGGGCGCCCGTCCTTGAGCGCCATGCCGGGGTTGAGCGTGTAAAAGGGTCGCTTGCCCGAGCGAATGCGGTTCGGGCTGGCGGGGTCGGTGCTGAAGGCTGCTCCCCGGTTCTGCCAGAGAATGCCGGTGTCGCCGGCAACCACGCCGCTGCCCCAATCGAAATAGATGCTTTGCAATACGCACGCGGCCCGGCCATCGGCATCGACCGCGGCCAGAAGCGCGGTGTCGCCCTGGCTGTACGGCACAGGCCAGTCGGCGGCGCGGTTGGGATCGATCGCCGCAGCTTTTCTGGCCAGGCGCCCGGGATCGAGAAGCATTTTCGTGGCGTCGGGGCCGAACTCCGGATCGCCGATCAGGTGGCGGTCGACAAAGGCCTGCTTCACGGATTCCACCAGCGCGTGATAATAGGCGGCGCTGTCGGGCGCCTTGTCCTTCGCGGCCTGTTGCGCGAGCACGCCCATGATCGCCAGCGTGGTCACGCCCTGGGTCGGCGGCGGCGGCGCCAGCAGAACAGTGTCGCCGTAGGCAAGGCGCACCGGCTCCGCGACCCTGGTTCGCGTCGCCGCGAGATCGGCGATCGTCAGCGGTGATCCGACGGCGGAAAGCCCCCGCGCGATCCGGTCCGCCAGCGCGCCCTCGTAGAATTCCCTGAGCCCACTATCGGCAATTGTCTGGAGGGTTCGCGCCAAAGCCGGCTGACGCTGTATGCCGTCGCGCTGGAAGAGATCGCTAAAGCCCGGCCATGTCTCGGATTCAGCCGCGCGAAAATCGTGCCAGAACGTTTGCGATGGACTGACGGCGAAGCCGTCTTCCGCGAGCGCGATGGCATCATCGAGCAATGCGGGTAGCTGCTCCGCGCCGCCCCAGGCCGCTGCCGAGTGATCGAGCACCTTCTCCCAGCTGTCGACCAGGCACGCCGTGGTCAGCGTCGAAGCCGGACCGCGCGACGGGATCGGGCCGTCGACATGGATATTCGCGGCTGCCTGCCCGATGCCGAGAAACGTTCGTGCATCGCCGTCCCGGTCGCAGACCATCCAGACGGCGTCACCGCCGAGACCGCAGAAATGCGGGTAGACGACGGAGAGCGCGGCGCCCGCCGCGACCAGCGCCTCGATCGCATTGCCGCCGCGCGCCAGCACCCTGGCGCCGGCTTCGCTGGCCAGCCAGTGCGGCGTCGTCACCATGCCATCGCGCGATTGCGCGACGGCAGTCTCTGTCTGCCGGCTCCGATGGTTCATCAGCGCACCACGGCGCCGTTCTCGGCGACCAGCCTGCCTTCCTTGAAGACGCGGCGGGGCTTCGGAATGGCGACGACCGCCTCCGCCACATGTTCGGCGGCGAGCGTCACGAAGTCGGCCTTGGCACCGATGGCGATGCCGTAGCCTTCCAGGTTGAGCGCCTTGGCGCCTCCCGCTGTCACCACGTCAAATGCGGCGGCCAGCTCTGCGTCGGTGTAGAAGCCGGAACGGTAGGCGATGATCTCGGCGCGTCGCAGCATGTCGCCGTCGCCGAAGGGCCACCAGGAGTCACGGATGTTGTCGTTGCCCGAAAACACCGTGACACCGGCCGCGCGCAGCAGCGCCACGGGCGGGAAATTGTGGTTGCCGGGCGCGTTGGTCATGATCGCGACGCCGCTCTTGGCAATGAGAGCGGCGATCTTCTTGATCGCATCGGGACCGAGATCGCCGAGACCATAGGCGTGGCTCACCGCGACCCGCCCCTGCATGCCGAGTGCTGTCGTGCGCGCGCAGATCTCCTCGATGGTCATCGCGCCCATCGTGCCGGCGTCATGAAGATGGATGTCGACATCGACCCCGCGCTTTTCGGCAATCCCGAAGACCACGTCGAGATGCCCCTTGATGTCACGATCGAAAGAGAGCGGATCTAGCCCCCCGACGAGGTCGGCGCCCATGCCGATCGCTTCGTCCATCAGCTCGGGCGTGCCGGGGCTTTTCAGGATTCCGCTCTGCGGGAATGCCACGAGCTGGATATCGATGATGTCCCTGTAGGCCTCGCGGACGGCCAGAATGGTCTCCAGCGACTTCAGCCCGACCGAGCCATCGACCATGACATGGCTGCGCATCTGCAGCGCGCCGTTTGCGATGCACAGGTCGAGCTGGTTGCGGGCGCGCTCGTCCATCGGCGCTGCGGCGGCCATGTTCTCGGCCTGGAAGGCGACGCGTTCATGCACGTCGAAGCCGTTCGTGCAGGCTTTGTGCGGGATCCACTTGTCGCCGTAAAAGCTGGTGTCGAGATGGATGTGTCCCTCGACGAAACTCGGAACCAGAAGTGCGCCGGCAATGTCGACGGTCTTCGCCGTGGCTGCGCTTTTGCCGGCCTTGTCGATCGCCGAGATGCGGCCACCCGAGACGAGAATGTCGTTGAGCGTGCCGTCGGCCAGCCTGGCGTTCGTGAACAGTGTTTCGGTCACCGGGGTCTCCCTTGATGTCTTTGTTCTGTTGTCATTGAGATGCTTCTCCCCTCAAGGGTGAGGGGAGAAGCTGTATCGTTTGATCGCACGGGGCGGCGATCAGTTCTGCGGCAGGGTTCCCTGCACACCTTCGATCAGCCACGTCATGGCTCTGATGTCGGCATCGGCAAGCTCCTGGCCCTTGGCGACCTTCACATTGCCGCTCTGATCCTTGATCTCGCCGGCAAAGGGCTTCAGCTTGCCGCTGATGATCGCGGCTTCGGCGGCCTTCATTTCGGCGGCGATGGCTTCCGGCAGGTCCGGATTGCTTGTCGTCATCTTGACATAGCCGCCCGGTCCGAGGCCCAGCCAGCGGCTTTCCGGCTTCCAGGTGCCGGCCATCACGGCCTTGGCGGCGTTGATATGGGCGGAGCTCCAATCCAGTTCGAAGGAAACGAGCTGCTTCTTCTTTACATAGGCGGAAAAATCACCGGTCGAGCCGATCGACCAGACGCCCTTCTCCTCGGCAGCCAATCCCTGCACCGGTGTGTTGGGGCTGCCGGAAATGACGTCGGCGCCCTGCGCGATCAGTGCCGCGACAGCGTCCTTTTCCTTGCCGGGATCGACCCAGGCATTGGCCCAGACGACTTTCAGCGTCACGTCGGGGTTGACCGAGCGGGCGCCGAGCAGGAAAGCGTTGAGGCTGTAGATGACCTGCGGCACCGGGAAGGCGCCGACCCATCCGAGCACGTTGGTCTTGGTCGTGCGGCCGGCGGCGATGCCGGTAATGTAGGTGCCTTCATAGTGGCGGGCTTCGAAGACGCCGAGATTGTTGCCCGCCTCGATGCCGGCGCAGCACTCGAAATGCGATTTGGGCAGTGTCGGCGCAAGCTTCTTCAGCGAGGCGTATTGCGAGAAGGTGGTGCCGAAGATCAGCTTGTTGCCCTGGGCGGAGAGCTGCCGGAACAGCCGTTCGCTATCCTGCACCTGGGCGATGTTTTCAAGCACCGTCACCTTCACCCTGTCGCCGAATTCCTTTTCGAGGGCTTTCCAGGCGTTGGCCTGGAAGTATTCCCAGCCCGTATCGGAAATGGCGCCCATGTGGATGACGCCGACCTTGAGAGGCTCATCGGCGGCCAGGAGCGGTCTCGCACCGGCGCCGAGCGCAAGGGCGCCGGCGGCGCTGGTTCTCAGGAAGTCGCGTCTGGAGAATGTAGTCATTTCGGTTCCCTCTGTTGATTTTCGGTTTGGATGATTGGCGGCGGTTTCAGCCCTCGGCGGCGAATGGCTTGCCGAGGGAAGCGGGGACGTTGAGGCGCATCAGCGCGGCGTTGCGCGAGATCAGCACCAGCACGACGATGGTCACGAGATAGGGAAGGGCGGACATGAGCTCGGACGGCAGGCCGATGCCGGCGCTCTGGGCAAAGAGCTGGGCGATGGTGGCGCCGCCGAACAGATAGGCGCCGAGAAAGCAGCGGCCCGACCGCCAGGTGGAAAAGACGACGAGCGCCACGGCGATCCAGCCGCGCCCGGCGATCAGTCCCTCGGTCCAAAGCGAGGTGTAGACGATCGACACATAGGCGCCCGCGATGCCGGCGCTGGCGCCGCCGAACAGCGTGGCGAGGTAACGGATCGTGTTGACCGGATAGCCGAGCGCGTGGGCGGAGGTGGGCGATTCGCCGACGGCGCGCAGGATCAGGCCGCTGCGGCTGCGGTTCAGGAAATACCAGACGCCGCCAAAGAAGATCCAGGAGAGCCAGACGAGCGGATGAAGCTGGCCGAGAACCGCGCCCAGGAACGGGATTTTCGCGGCAAGGTTGGACGCTGTGGAAGGCTCCATCACGATCGCCTTTCCGATGTAGGGCTTGCCGATGAACGAGGCGAGGCTGGTGCCGAAGATCGTCAATGCCAGCCCGACCGCGATCTGATTGGCGCGGAAGCCGACGGCGAGAACGGCGAACATCAGGGCAAGCAGCATGGCCGCCAGCATGGCCGCGAATACGGCGAGCCACAGGCTGCCTGTCGCCATCATGACGATGAAGGCGATTACCGCGCCGATGACCATCATGCCCTCGACACCCATGTTGAGGACGCCGGAGCGTTCGGCTACGAGTTCACCGAGCGCGGCATAGATCAGCGGCGTGCCGGCAACGAGCGTGGCCACGAGAATGGGAAGGATCTGGTCCATCAGGCGGCGGCTCCCTGCCGGTTGGAGGACTGGAAGCGGACGCGGTACTGAATGAAGACGTCCGTCGTCAGCAGGAAGAAGAGCAGCGTGCTCTGCAGCAGGCCGGTGATCGAAGACGGCATGCCGAGCGACATCTGCGCGACGTCGCCCGAGAGATAGAGCAAAGCCATCAGTAGGCCGGAGAGCAGGATGCCCACCGGGTGCAGTCGCCCGAGAAAGGCGACGATGATCGCCGCGTAGCCATAGCCGGGCGATGCGGTCGGGAAGATCTGGGCGAGGGGCCCGGCGATCTCCCCGACGCCCGCGATGCCTGCCGCGGCACCGCTCGCCAGCATGCCGATCCAGACCGCGCGTCTGACGCTGAAGCCGGCGTAGCGCGCGGCTCCTTCGGAGAGGCCGGTAACCTTGAGCTGGAAGCCGGCGAAGCTGCGGTTCATGAGCAGCCAGCCGGCCAGCACCGCGCCGAGCGCGAAGAGCACGCTGACATTGGCGCGGGTGTTTTCGATCAGGATCGGGAAGAGGGCATCCGGCGCCAGCGGTTCCGACTGCGGGAAGTTGAATCCGGCCGGGTCGCGCCACAGACCGAAGACCAACCATGAAAGCCAGAGCGCCGCGACATAATTGAGCATCAGGCTGACCAGGATTTCGCTGGCATTGAACCTGGTCCGGAGCAGTGCGGGGATGGCAGCCCAGAGGACGCCGCCGACGGCGCCGGCGATGACCATCGCGGGCAGAACCCACCAGCCGCCGGTCGCGCCGTAGTTCAGCGCCACATAGCCGGCGAAGATGACGCCCACGGTCAACTGCCCTTCCGCGCCGACGTTCCAGATGCCGGCGCGAAAGCCGATCGCGAGCCCGACACCGATCAGCACCAGGGGAGCGGCCTTGATAAGGAGTTCGCCGAAACCATAGAGATCGGCGAGCGGTGCGGTCAGAAAGGTGATCAGCGCCTCCAGTGGATTCAGCCCGGCAAGGGCAAAGAGCGCCATGGCGACGATCGACGTCAGCGCGATCGCGATGACCGGCGACATCAGGATCATGATGCGCGAGGGGTTGGGGCGCGGTTCAAAGCGCATGGGCAAGCTCCTTGCTGGCGCGTTCGTCTGGGGCATCGCCGGCACCTTGGCCGGACATGGCGATACCGATCGCATCGCGGTTCGCCTCCGCGATCGGTATGGCCGCCGTCAGCCGGCCGCCGGCTATAACGGCGATCTGGTCGGAAATCTCGAAAAGTTCGTCGAGTTCCTCGGATATGACGACGATCGCCGCACCCCGATCGCGCAGGTCGAGCAGCGCCTGGCGGATGACCAGTGCCGCGCCGACGTCCACGCCCCAGGTCGGTTGCGAGACGATCAACACGCCCGGTTCCTGCAAGATCTCGCGACCGATGATGAACTTCTGGAGATTGCCGCCCGACAGGCTGCCGGCGGGCGCCTGCGCGCCGGGCGTCCTGACGTCGAAGGCCTCGATGCAGCGCTCGGCATAGGCCTTGACGCGATCGAAGCGAATGAGGCCGGCGCGAACGGCGCCGTTGCGATTGGCGGTGAGCAGCACGTTCTCCAGGAGCGGCAGCGAGGGGACGGAACCTTGCTTGAGCCGATCCTCTGGAACGGAGCAGAGACCAAGCCGCCGCCGCCCGGCCGGATCGCGATCACCCGCCGACATGCCGTCGATGGTGATCGCGCCGGCGTTCGACAGTGGCGTTTCGCCCGACAGTGCCGCCAGCAACTCCTGCTGGCCATTGCCCGAGACGCCGGCGATCCCGAGGATCTCACCGCCGCGCACCGTAAAGCCGATATCGGCGAGCGCCGTTCCGAACGGGTCCTGGGTGGGAAGCGTCAGGCCGGAAACGCTGAGGCGCGTTTTACTGGCCGGCGTGTGGCCGCGATGACGAAAGCCGGGCAGATCGGCGCCGATCATCATGCGGGCCATCGAGGCCGGGCTTTCCTGCCTCGGGTCGCACATGCCGGTCACCCGGCCGCCGCGAAGGATCGTGGCCGTGTGGCAGAGATCCCTGATCTCGTTCAGCTTGTGGCTGATATAGAGAATGCTGCATCCCTCGGCCGCGATCTGGCGCAGCGTGACGAACAGCGTTTCGACCGCCTGCGGCGTCAGCACCGAGGTCGGCTCGTCGAGAATGAGCAAGCGTGGATTCTGCAACAGCGCGCGGATGATCTCGACCCGCTGCCGCTCGCCGACCGACATCGTGTAGATATGGCGGCCGGGCTCGACCGGCAGACCATAACGCGCCGCGACCTCCGCGATCCGTCGCGACAACGGCTCGATCGCCGGCCGTCCCGGAAGCGCCAGCGCGATGTTTTCCGCCACCGACAGCGTGTCGAACAGCGCGAAGTGCTGGAACACCATGCCGATGCCGAGCTTCTGTGCATCGGCGGGCGAAGCGATCGATACTTCGCGCCCATCCCACAGGAGTTCGCCGGAATCCGGCCGCACCATGCCATAGATGATCTTCATCAGCGTCGACTTGCCGGCTCCGTTCTCGCCGACCACGGCATGGATCTCGCCGGGGCGGACACGGAGGTCGATCCCGTCATTGGCGACCACGGCCGGATAGGCCTTGCGGATGCCGCGCAGTTCGAGCCGATGTTCGGATCTATGTTCGGTATGTGGCGATGGTGGCATGATGACAATCTTGGCTACATGATCTCTATAATCACGTATGCAACATTGATGCCAGTCCGTATCGATCGACGTCTTGATCCCGACGCTTGTGCGCTAGACGTATGGATTCATTCAGATAAAGTGGCCCCGACACCTGGTCATGCGTGCCCGCTCAAATTATGATCGACGATTTTTCGTCTACATAAAATGCAAAACCATGTATACGTGATTGAAAAAGCGGCAGTCAGCTCGCTTCGCGGGCGGAGAAGCGCGAGAGGATCGAACCGAGATCGGGCTCGACAGCTGCCTCGTCCTCGAAGAGGGCCCGGCTTTCCACGGATGAGAGGTGATCGTCCATCAGGCGCTCTGCCGCGGCGATATCCCCTTTCTTGAGCGCGCCGATGAGTCCGGAGTGCTCGCTGATGGCGCATTCGCTGGAATGCGGGCGGCTGTACATGGCAAGGATCAGCGAACAGCGCGACACGAGTTCGGAAAGATAGCGCTCCAGCAGCGCGTTGCCCGCAAGGTCGGCAAGCTTCAGATGGAACTCGCCGGCCAGCCGCGTCGAAAGCCGGACGTCACCCTTGGCGTGAGCCGCTTCCTCTTCCTGCACGTGCTCGCGCAGGCTCTTCTCGATGGCGGGGCTCCAGCGCTTGACCACCGCCTTCATCACCTCGCGTTCCAGTGCGCGGCGTACGGCGAACGCGTCGCGCGCTTCCTCAAGGCTCGGCTGGGCCACCGTTGCGGTGCGCTTGTGATAGGTGTCGACCAGCCCCTGCGCCTGTAGCTTGGCCAGCACGGCGCGCACCAGCGTGCGGCTCATGGAAAAGTGCCGGCCGATCTCGTCTTCCGGCAGCTTGGTGCCGGCTTTCAGCGCCTGCTCGATGATGGCTTGTCTGAGGGTGCGATGGGCGATGTCTACCCGGTCGGAATTCGATGACATGAGGGCTTCGGAATGTTCGGTTGGCGTGTACGTTATAATGCTCCTGAGGAATACAACAAGCGCTGTTATCGATAGGCGTCGCTGGTGGCGCCAACCCTGTCGCGATGGTGTCCGCGCATGAATTGGCAAATGCGCTCGCCTTCCAACGGTGACAGCCTGCGCGGCTTGATTGGTACGAAATCCCAGAAGTGAGCACGGCGTCCATTTCTTCCGGCGGCCAGGGACTTTGCGCGTGTCACCGGTCGACACATCCGCGGGCGTGGTTCATGAAAACCAGATAGGGCCGTGAGTTGTACCGCGCACTTAGCTGCACCTTGACGGGCGTAAGGCTATGGATCGCGGGGCATCTGAGCTGGCCTGATCGGATTGAGAGGCGGATCCATGGGGCTGTTTGGAATTCTGCTTGGACTCGGATTGCTGATGTGGTTCGCCTATCGCGGATGGAGCGTGCTCCTCCTGGCGCCAGCGGCTGCCCTTGTCGTTGCCGCGGCCTCCGGCCAGCCGTTGCTTCCGCATTGGACCTCGACCTTCATGATGGGCACGGCGCGCTTCGTCACGCAGTGGTTCCCGATGTTCCTGCTGGGCGGCATCTTCGGCAAGATGATGGATGACAGCGGGTCCATCACGTCGATCGCCCGTTTCCTGACGGAGCGGCTGGGCGTGAAGCGAACCATGCTCTCCGTGGTGCTGGCATCCGCCGTTGTCACCTATGGCGGTGTCAGCGTGTTCGTCGCTTTCTTCGTGCTCGTGCCAATGGCGCGGGAGATGTTTCGCGCGGCGAATATCCCGGCGCGGCTGATGCCGGCGGCGATCGGCCTCGGCGCCTTCACCTTCACCATGTCGGCGATGCCCGGTACCCCCTCGACGAACAACGCCATCCCGATGCCGTACTTCGGCACGACGACCTTCGCCGCGCCGGGCCTCGGTATCATCGCCTCGATCATCACCTTCGCGTTCGGAATGTGGTGGCTGGCGCGCATCGAGGCCAAAGCCCGCGCCGCCAACGAAGGATACACGGAGGATGAGACGCCCGTCATCATCACGGAAAAGGTGCGCGAACAGGCAACGACCTCGGGCGACTTCGACCCGAGCGAGCTCACCCATGGCAAGAAGAGCGATGAGGGCCCGTCCTTCCTCTTCGCGGTGCTGCCGCTGATTGTCGTCATCAGCGTCAATTTCCTGATGGCACTCGTGGTGCTGCCCCGGATCGACTTCTCCAGCGCCGAAGCCGCGCTTGGCATCAACATCACCTCCACGCTCGGCGTGTGGGCGGTCCTCATTGCGCTGGCCGCGGCGATCGTCACCGTGATCGCCGCCAACTATGGACGGCTGGGCGCATTGCGCGAAAGTCTCGACGCGGGCGCCAACTCGGCTGTCCTGCCGATCATGACCGTTGCAAGCCTCGTCGGTTTCGGCGCGGTTGTCGCTGCCATGCCGGCTTTCAATGTGGTGCGCGATGCCGTCTTGCAGATGCCTGGCGGCCCGCTTGTTTCGCTGGTCGTGGCGATGAACGCGCTGGCCGCGCTAACGGGGACGGCTTCCGGCGGCATGGCCATCGCGCTCAATGCGCTCGGCGCCGAATACATGCGTCTTGCTGCTGAGTATGGCATCGATCCCGCGCTCATGCATCGCCTGACGACCATCAGCGCCGGGACGCTCGATGCACTGCCTCACAACGGCACCGTGCTTCTGCTCCTGCAGATCAGCAGGCAGACACATGCCGGAAGCTATTTCGACATGGTGATGACCGTGATCGTCGGCGTCATCATCTCGCTTGTCGCGGTCTTCGTGCTCGGGTCGATGTTCGGCTCGTTCTGAACAGGTCTCATCGACTGGGCGGGCGAGATGAGCGCGATGAAATGCCTGAACTACCGGATGTCAATCGTTCCTGTTCGATCAACCTTAGGAAGGCTCGTACCATGAAAAAGATGCATCTCTTGATTCTTGCACCGTTGCTGATGGTAAGCACGCCGGCATTCGCGCATGTTGGCTCTGGCGACAACGGTTCCTTTATTTCCGGCTTCCTGCATCCTCTTTCGGGAGCGGATCACGTGCTCGCCATGGTCGCGGTCGGTCTGTGCGCGGTCATGCTCGGGAGCGGTGCACGACTGGCCATCCCCGCGGCTTTCGTCGGCGTCATGCTCCTTGGCTTCTTCGCAGCGCTTGCCGGCTTGCCGCTGCCCTTTGTCGAACCGGTCATTCTCGCCTCGTCCGTCGTCATCGGGCTGTTGGTCGCGATCGCCCGCCCGGCGTCACCCGGGCTTGTCGCCGCAATCGTCGGCGGATTCGCATTCTTCCATGGGCATTCGCATGGCGCTGAACTGGCAGGCGCAAACGCCTTGTTCTTCGGCATGGGCTTTGTGCTGGCGACGGCGCTTCTGCACGCAGTGGGAATCGGAATGGGCGTTGCCGCCGGTCGGCTGACACGCGGCACGGCGGCCTTGCGGATTGCCGGCGGAGCCACGGCACTTGGCGGCGCGCTGTTGCTGGCGAGTTGAACCGTGGACGCATTTGAAGACCGTAGGCCGGATTTCGGTCCGGCCGCGGGTGATCGCTTCGGGAGATTTATGTGACGTTTCAACCAACATCGGGCGGCCTGCCCCTTCAGCTTCTGCGGCTGGTGAGCCCCAGCCAGCCGGTTGGTGCGTTCGCCTATTCCCGTGGGCTCGAATGGGCCGTCCACGATCGGACCGTTCGCGACGAGGCGACCGCGCGCGACTGGATCTTCAGGCTGATCGAGCACAGCTACGCCGTCTGCGATGCGGCGCTGTTCCTGCGCATGATGCATGCGCTCGAAGCGGATGATCGCGCGTCGTTCCTAAAGGCCGACGCATGGCTTTCTGCCGCGCGCGAAAGCAAGGAGGTGGAGCTGGAGGACAAGCAGATGGGCGCGTCGATGCTCACGGTTCTCTGCGATCTCGGCGTCTCCTCCGCGAAATCCTTCACCACGGTGAAGCTCACCTATCCGGCGGTCTTTGCGCTCGCGGCCGTCAACTGGAAGATCGCGCCGGCGGATGCGTTGCGTGGGCTGCTGTGGAGTGCTGTCGAGGGTCAGGTGTCGGCCGCCATCCGGCTGGTGCCGCTGGGGCATACCGCCGGGCAGCGGCTTCTCATCGCGGCCGCCGAGGTCATCGAGCGGGCGGCCCGCACGGCGGAGATGACTGGCGACGACGAGATCGGCAATGCGGCGCCGGCAATGGCAATGGCAAGCGCATGGCATGAAACGCAATACAGCCGGCTGTTTCGTTCATAGACTCCGACCGGGCAAGCAGCCGGATCTCATGCAGTCCAAGCAATCCGAGGAGGAATACTGCCTTGATTTCGTTGTTCCGCGGTCTCCGGTCCATTCTCATACTTGCTGCCGCGGGTGTGCTTTTCGGTGCTTTCCTGATGTTCTGGGAGGCCATCTTGATGCTCGTGGAAACCTTCAGGATGACGCGGCTCAATGCGGATATGTCGGTCATCGTTTCGGTGCTGCGCGCCACCGACAAGATCCTCCTGGGCATCGTGCTGATGGTTGTTGGTTGCGGCATCGCTCTCGGCTTTGCCCTCGATATCCCGCCGGAACAGCGATCGAAGCTGCCGCAGTGGATGATCATCGATACCGTTGCGGAACTGAAGAACCTCTTCTTCCAGATGATCATTCTCTATCTGGTCGTGCACTTCGCGGCGCAGGTGGGTGAGATGCAGACACCGCCGCAATGGGAGTCGCTCGTGCTTCCGGTCTCGGCGCTGCTCCTGGCAGGTGCCATGAAGCTGACCGCCAGCTCGCACCATCTGTCGGAAGAGACGCGGCACGACAGAAGCGAGGGGCGCGAGAGGAAGAGACCAGACAAGCCGGCGTGAAAGCGCTTGAGCGAGTTTGCGGAGTGGCAGGAAGGGCCGGGAGGCCGGAATTGGAAGGGTTTTTCGCCGATGGTCGATGGTTGGCATGCCGAGCTTGATTTGTGGTTCGCGAACTCCCACGGGAAAACGCGCCTGATGCGCAGGCGGCATGTCGGTCCGCTTGCGGTGCAGCGCGCCTTTCATCCCGAGGATGACGGCTCCGCCCATGTCTATATCCTGCATCCGCCCGGAGGGGTGGCCGGCGGCGATGTCCTCGATATCACCTGCCGTCTTGCGCCCGAGGCGCGCTGTGTCCTGACCACGCCGGGCGCGACGAAATTCTACCGCAGCGAGCACGGCACGAGTACGCAGCGCATACGGATCGATGTCGGCGCCGGCGCGGTCTGCGAAAATCTTCCGCAGGAGACGATCCTGTTCGAAGGCGCGGATGCCTCGATCAGCACGCGCGTCATGCTCGGCGAGGACGCGGCCTATGTCGGTTGGGATTTCGTCAGCCTCGGTCGCCCGGCCGCGGGCGAGGGTTTCGCGAGCGGACGGCTTGCCCAACGCGTCGAGATTTTTCGCAACGACGAGCTGATCTGGTTCGAGCGAATGGCGTTTTCGCGAGCGCCGGACGTCCTTGACGCTCCGCTCTTCTTTGCCGGAAAGCCCATCGTCGGAACCATGGTCTATGCGGGACCGGCGCTGGAAAACACCGTCGAGCATATCCGCGACGAACTCGGCGCGCAGGCGCGCGGCGTCTTCTCGGCCAGCCAGCTCAACCGCGTGATCGTCTGCCGATATCTCGGAAGCCGGATGTCCGAGGGCAAGGCACTTTTTCTGCAAGCGTGGAGCATTCTTCGCGAACGCGGCCTGATGAAGAAGGCCGTCGCTCCGCGCATCTGGGCAACGTGAACAGCAAGCAAGGAGGCAAGCTCATGGAACTGCTACCGCGTGAAAGAGACAAGCTCCTGATCTTTACGGCCGGACTGGTCGCCGAGCGGCGCAAGGCGAAGGGTCTGAAGCTGAATTATCCCGAGGTCATCGCCTATATCTCGGCGGCCCTGCTGGAGGGCGCGCGCGAGGGGCGAACGGTGGCGGACCTGATGTCCTACGGCGCGACGCTGCTGACCCGCGAGGAGGTCATGGAGGGCGTGCCCGAGATGATCCCCGACATCCAGGTGGAGGCAACCTTCCCCGACGGTACGAAGCTCGTCACCGTCCACAACCCGATCCCATGAGGAGGCCATCATGATACCCGGCGAATATTTCATCGAGAATGGCTCGATCGACCTCAATGCGGGCAGGCAGACACAGAAGATCGATGTCGCCAACTCCGGTGACCGGCCGATCCAGGTCGGCTCCCACTATCATTTCTACGAGACGAACGAGGCGCTTCTTTTCGATCGCGAGCCCACGCGCGGGTTTCGGCTGAACATTCCGGCCGGTACGGCGGTCCGTTTCGAGCCGGGCCAGGAGCGAACGGTGGAGCTCGTGGCGCTCGACGGCAAGCGTGAGGTTTACGGGTTCAACGCCAAGGTCATGGGCAAGCTGTAGGAGGCTATGATGGGAACGATCACAAGGCAGACCTATGCCGATCTCTACGGCCCGACCAAGGGCGACAGGCTTCGGCTGGCCGATACCGAACTCGTCATCGAGATCGAGGAAGACCGCACGGTTTACGGGGAAGAGGTGACTTTCGGCGGCGGCAAGGTGATCCGCGACGGCATGGGGCAGGGGCAGCGCCCCCATGCCGAGGTCGCCGACGTCGTCATCACCAATGTCATCATCATCGACCACTGGGGCATCATCAAAGCCGATGTCGGCATCAAGAACGGACGGATCTCGGGGATCGGCAAGTCGGGCAATCCGGATATCCAGCCTGGCGTGACCATCGTCGTCGGCGGCGCGACCGACGTCATTGCGGGAGAAGGCAAGATCCTCACCGCGGGCGGGATCGATACCCATATTCACTTCATCGCCCCGCAACAGGCGGAAGAGGCGCTGGCGAGCGGCACGACGACGCTCGTCGGCGGCGGCGCCGGCCCGACGGTGGGCACGCTCGCGACCACGGTAACGGCCGGCCCGTGGGCGATACACCGCATGCTTGAGGCGGCGGAAGCGCTGCCGATCAATGTCGGGCTGCTCGGAAAAGGCAATATCAGCCTGCCCGATCCGCTGCGCGAACAGGTTCGCGCCGGTGTTGTCGGGCTCAAGCTGCACGAGGATTGGGGCACGACGCCGGCTGCGATCGACAATTGCCTGACGGTTGCCGACGAGATGGACGTGCAGGTCGCGCTTCACAGCGATACGCTCAACGAGAGCGGTTTCGTGCGCGACACCTTCGCGGCCATGAAGGGACGTACGATCCACAGCTTCCACACCGAAGGTGCAGGCGGCGGGCATGCGCCTGACATCATCACAGCGGCGGGCGAGGAGAATGTCCTTCCGTCGTCCACCAACCCGACAAGACCCTATACGATCAACACCGTCGACGAACATCTCGACATGCTGATGGTCTGCCATCATCTGAGCCCGCAAATCCCCGAGGACGTCGCATTCGCGGAGTCGCGCATCCGGCGCGAGACGATCGCGGCGGAAGACATTCTCCACGATCTCGGCGTGTTTTCGATGATGTCGTCGGATTCGCAGGCGATGGGTCGTATTGGCGAGACGACGCTGCGGTGCTGGCAGACGGCGCACAAGATGAAGGTGCAGCGCGGCCCGCTCCCTGAAGATAGCGGGCGCAACGACAATTTCCGCGTGAAGCGCTATGTCGCCAAGTACACGATCAACCCGGCCCTGACGCATGGGTTTGCCGACCAGATCGGCTCGATCCAGGTCGGCAAGCGCGCCGATCTCGTGCTCTGGAAGCCGGCATTTTTCGGGATCAAGCCGCAACTGGTCCTGATCGGCGGCATGATCGCTATCGCGCCGATGGGCGATCCCAACGCCTCGATCTCGACGCCGCAACCGGTGCACTACCGTCCGATGTACGGCGTGCTCGGAAGGGCGCTCGGCTCGACGGGCGTCACCTTCGTGTCGCAGGCGGCACTGGACGACGGGATCGGCGAGAAGCTGAAACTGTCCAAGCAGCTCGCGGCCGTGAAGGGCACGCGAACCGTGCGCAAGAAGGACATGGTGCATAACAATCTGACGCCGAAGCTGGAAGTCGATCCGCAAAACTACAATGTCCGCGTCGATGGCCAGTTGATCACCTGCGAGCCGGCGGATGTATTGCCGATGTCGCAGCGATACTTCCTCTTCTAGGGACAAACCAGGCGGGGCGCGGCGTCGCGCCCGAGCCGGACCAACACGCCGCGCGAACGAGGCATGAGTCGCTTGCGGGCTGGCCGAAGGAGCAGAGATCAATGAATTTGGATCGTTTCCGTGATCATCCGTCGCTGTTCTTCGTGGACTGGTCGTTGCGCGGCGTGGGCCAGGTCGTCTTTCAGAATAATCCCCTGTCCGGGCTGGTGATCCTCGCGGCACTTGCGTGGAATTCCTGGATCTATGCCGCGATCTGCGTGCTCGGCGTCATCTCAAGCACGGCGACCGCGCTTGTTCTGAAGGCCGACAGGGCGGTCATGCGCGATGGATTATACGGTTTCAATGGCGCGCTGGTGGGGCTGGCGCTCGTCGCCTTCACGAGCGAGGATTTTCGCACGGGTGCCATACCGTCCGTGGCCATGGTCGTCTATCTCGTTTGCGCTGCCGCCTTCACGACCATGGCTTTCGCAAGCATGGGGGCGGTTCTGGCGCCCTACAAGACCGCGCCGCTCACGATGCCTTTCGTTCTTGTGGGATGGCTGTTTCTGTTCGCGGTGCTGAAATTCGACGCGATCGATGCGGGACCGATGGCGAAGCCCGTGTCGCCCGATCAGTTTTCCGAAACGGTGCCGTATGTCCTTGCGACCTGGTACGAGGGGATTGGGACATCGATCGGGCAGATATTCTTTCAGGATAACTGGATCTCCGGCTACCTCATCGTGATCGCGATCGCGCTGAATTCCCGTGTCACCGCTGCGATGGCCCTGCTCGGCGCGGTCGTTGGCACGGTGGTGGCGGCCGTCTACGGTGGTCCGGAGGGCGCGGTTCGCGACGGACTCTTCGGTTACAACTCCGCGCTGACAGCCATGGCGCTGGGTGGCGTCTTCCTGGCGCTGACCTGGCGCAGCCTGCTCTACGCGGTCTTCGGCGCGGTCATTTCCAGCTGGCTCTGGGCATCGGTCGCCATTTTCCTCAAGCCGATCGGGATGCCGGTCCTGACCTCCACATTCGTCCTTGTCACCTGGCTCATGCTCTTGGGGCAGGGGGCGTTCAAATCGCTTGCACCGGCCTCCACGGATGAGCCAACCGCTCCCGACGAAGGCCGAGCCGGGTAGATCCTCGCCGGCAACACCTATTCCGCAGCGACGCTGCTGACCGGATCGGGTTTAACACCGAACAGTCGCTGCTTGAGCGCTTCACGAAGGCTCTGAACAACCAGGTAGAGAACCGGGATCGCGACAAGCCCAAGCACCGTGCCGAGAAGCAGGCCGCCAAGAACGGTGGCGCCGATCGCCTGGCGGCTGCCGGCTCCAGCGCCCGTCGCCACGACCAGCGGCACGACACCCAGTATCGAGGCGAGCGCGGTCATCAGCACGGGCCTGAAGCGCTGGGACGTGGCTTCGGAGGCCGCGTCAAGGGTGCTCATCCCCTCCTCTCGGCGCTCCTTGGCGAATTCGACGATCAGGATCGCATTCTTGGCCGCAAGGCCGATCAGCAGCAGCATGCCGATCTGGGCGTAGATGTTGAGATCGATCCCTCCGACGGCGAGCGCGCCCAAGGCGCCGACGACCGCGACCGCGACCGACAGCATGACGGCAACAGGAACGCTCCAGCTTTCGTATTGCGCGACGAGGAAGAGATAGGTGAAGACGATGCCAGCGATGAGAATGATCACGGTCTCGTTGCCCGATTGCTGCTCCTGAAGCGCAAGCCCGGTCCATTCGAAGCCGAAGCCATCGGGCATTGTCTCGTTGGCGAGGTTGCCCATGATAGCAAGCGCCTGGCCGGAGCTCGTGCCGGCCGCGGCCTGGCCGTTGATGGCCGCGGATGAAAACAGATTGTAGCGGTTGACCGAGCTCGGCCCATAGATCGTCTCAATGGAAACCATGCTCTGCAACGGAACGAGTTCGCCCGACTGGCTGCGTACCCTGAGGCGCAGGATGTCGTCCATGCGCTGGCGGTAGGCCGGCTCATCCTGAAGCCGCACCTGGTAAACCCTCGAGAAAATGTTGAAGTCGTCGACATAGGCCGATCCGAGATGCGCCTGCAATGTGCTGAAGATCGCCGCCGGCGAGACGCCGTAGAGATCGGCCCGCTTTCGGTCGATGTCGAGATAGAGCTGAGGCACGTCGGCGGAGAAGGTGCTGAAGACGCCGGCAAGGCCTGGTGTCCGGTTCGCCTGGATGATGAGGTCGCGCATGACCTCGGCCAGCGCCTGCTGGCTCTGGCCGGCCCGCGCCTGAAGGCGGAAGTCGAATCCGCCTGTCGTGCCGAGGCCGGGGATCGCTGGCGGGTTGAACGGCACGATCGATGCCGTCGAGATGGCCGCCAGCTGGGGGCGCAGCTTGGCGATGAGGGCGAAGGCGCTCTGATCGGAGGGGCGCTCGCTCCATGGCTCCAGCGCGGAAATGATCATGCCGCTGTTAGACCCGCCACCGCCGACCATGCTGACGCCGGCGATGCCGATCGTGTTGGCGATCCCGGGTGTCTGCTGCAGAAGCGCGCTGACCTCGGCGATCGTCCGCTGCGTTCGCTCCAGCGAGGCGGCATTGGGAAGCTGCACGTTCATGAACAGGTAGCCCTGGTCCTCGGCCGGCACGAAGCCGGTGGGGAGAACGCGGTAGAAACCGTAAATACCACCGATGACCGCAACGAAGAGCACACCGGCCAGCACGAGGCGCCGGGCAAACATCGTAAACAGCCCGAGATAGAAGCGGCGCGAGGCCTCCAGGCCGTTGTTCATCCGGCCGAAAAGGCCCGTCTTGCGTTCAGGGGCGGGTCTCAGGATCAGCACGCAGAGCGCCGGGCTGAGGGTGAGCGCGTTGATGGTCGAAAAAACCACGGTCACGAGGATGGTGACGGCAAACTGGCGGTAGAGTTCGCCGGTGATGCCGGCCAGGAATGCCACCGGGATGAAGAGTGCGGCGAGAACAAGCGTGGTTGCGACGATCGGTCCGGTGACCTGCTGCATGGTGGCAAGCGTGGCCGCTCGTATATCCATCGCCTTTTCGCTCATCAGTCGCTGGGCGTTCTCCACGACGATGATGGCGTCATCAACCACGAGGCTGATCGCCAAAATGACGGCAAAGAGCGTGATCGTATTTGCCGAATAGCCGAGAACGTAGAGAACGGCGAAGCCGCCGATGAGGGATACAGGGATGGTGAGCGTCGGGATGATGGTCGCCCGCCAGTCCTGCAGGAACGCGAAGACGACGGCCACGACGAGCACGAAGGTGATGGCGAGCGTCACGAAGATCTCGCGGATCGTTTCGCGCACGAAGGACGTCGTGTCGAAGACGAGCGTATAGGCGACATCATCGGGGAACTGCTTCGAGAGCCGCTCGACCTCACCGAGCACGGCGTTCGACACCGCAAGCGCGTTGGCATCGGATGCCTGGTAGACGACGACGGTCGCGCTTGGATTGCCGTTCAGCGTCGAGGCGGTGTCGTAGGATTGGGCGCCGAGTTCCACGCGGGCGACGTCGCGCAGCCGGACAACGCCGCCGTCGCGATTGCTGCGAACGATGATGTTGCCGAATTCGGCGGCGTCGGCGAGCCGTCCGCGCGCCGTTACGGTTAGCTGCAGCTGCTGTCCGGTCATCGCCGGAGGCGAGCCGATCTGCCCGGCGGACGCCTGCGCGTTCTGGGCGCGAATGAGCGACATGAGATCGGCGGCCGTGACGCCCAGTGCCTCCATGCGATCCGGCATCATCCAGATGCGCATGCTGTAGGTTGGCCCGAAAACGGCGGCTTCGCCGACGCCGGGAAGACGGGAGATGGCGTCGCGAATGTTGATCGTCGCGTAGTTGCTGATGAAGACTTCGTCGCGCGTGCCTTTCGGCGAGTAGAGCGCCAGGCCGAGCAGCATGCTGGACGAGCGGCTGCGCACCGTGACACCTGCCTGCGTGACGGCCGCCGGCAGGCGGGGGTCGCGAGCGCCAGCCGGTTCTGGACATTGACCTGGGCGATCGCCGGGTCGGTTCCGGCTTCGAAGGTGACGGTGAGGCTATAGGTGCCGTTGTCGGAACTCGACGACGACATGTACATCATGCCCTCGACCCCGTTCACCTGTTCCTCGATCGGTGCGCCGACGCTGTCGGTCATCACCTGCGCATTGGCGCCGGGATAGCTGGCGGTGACCTGAACTTCTGGCGGCGTGATCTGCGGAAATTGCGCCACCGGGATTTGCATGAGCGCGACCGCGCCGGCGATGAGCATGACGACGGCGATCACCATCGCGAAGCGTGGCCGGCCGATGAAGGGAGCGGAAATGTTCATTTCGACACCGCCGGCTGAGACGCGTTCTGATCCGGGACGATCTCGACGATCGCTCCCTCGGCGACGTTCTGAAGCCCCTCGACGATGACGGTTTCACCGCCCGCCAGCCCGTCGTCGACGATCCAGCTTCCCTCTCTCTGCTCGGATACTGTGATCCTGCGCTCCGTGGCCTTCCTTTCCGGCGTGACCAGCATGACATATTTGCCCTCGCGGTCCTGCTGGACCGCCCCGAGCGGAACCGTCGGGCGTTCCTTTCGCGCGGTTTCGGAGACGACGACGGTCACGAATTGGCCCGGGATCAGCAGGAAATCGCCATTTGGAAAGACCGAGCGGACCGCAAGGGTTCCGGTTCCCTGATCGACCTCGTTTCCCAGGAAGGAAATGGGCGCCGTTTGCGGATAGATCTGTCCGTTGGACAGCCTCAGACGCGTCTGGTAGCGCTGGGCCAGCTCGTCCTTGCTGACATTGCCGGCGGCTTCGCGCAGATCAAGCAGCGCGCGATCGCTGACCGAAAAGACCACCCTGACGGGATCCATCTGCACGACGCGCGCAAGCGCCGGTGAGGCGGTGGTGACGAAACTGCCCGGGGAGAAGGCAGCGGTCCCGATCCTCCCCTTCAGGGGGAGACATGATGCGGCTGTAGCTCAGATTGAGCTCGGCCTGCTTTACGGCCGCTTCCGCAGACTGCAGGTTCGCGGCGGCGGTGTCTCGCGCGGTTTCGCTCTGTTCGATGGTTGCCCGGGCAACGGTCTGGTTGAGGGACTGGTTGCGCGTCATCTGCCGCTCGGCATCGAGCAGCGTCGCCTTGGCGCGGGCGAGATTGGCATTGGCATCGGCAAGTGCGATATCAAGCGCGCGGCTGTCGATCTTGAAGAGTTCCTGGCCCTCGTCAACCACGGCGCCTTCCTCGAACAGCCTCCGATCGACGAAGCCGTCGATCCGGGATCGGATATCCACGGCGTTCAGTGCCTCCACCCGCCCGACGAATTCATGCTTTGGCGAAACATCCTCGAGCGCAACGGTGATCGTTGCCACTTTCGGTGTGTCGTCGGCCTGCGCCGAAGCCGTCATTGAATGCGAAACTGCGATGATCGAGGCAAGAAAGGCACCAGAAAATCTGCCAGGAATTCCCATTCGTCACACTCCTGAAAGCGTCAATGGCCATGGCCGAAGCTGTGAATAGAACCGGAGTCAGACCTTCGGCTCCAACGGCAGCGCGGAAAGCATATTTCTGCAACGTGCGGCCCGGAAAGCGGAAAATGCCCTGCCGACAGGGGTTTTGCGCCCATCCGCGCAGAAATGGATACCGTGCACGACGATGGGATAAACTGCACAGCCACGGACGCGCGGCCAGACTGTCGCGGACGCCGATGGCGCGCCGAGCTTTCTGGCCGGGGATCGGGAAGATGTTCGTGGGAGCGGTCACGAGCGGCTCGCAATGTCACCGCTCTCCAAAAGGGACGTCCAAGGCGGGCCGCCTTCGGCGAAATGCGCCGCGGAAAGTCTCGGTGGCCGATTTGCCTGCAGCCTCCCCGCCTCGCGGGCTTCATTCGGCGTCATCCCGAATTCGCGCCGGAATGTGCGGCTGTATGTCGATGGGTCCATGAAACCCCATTCCTCGGCGATCAGCGAGATGGAGCGTCGGTCCTTGTCATCGCAAAGGATGTCCCTGGTGCGCAGCAGGCGTTGGCGGCGGATGTAATTCGAAATGCCGCCGCTGGGTTCGAAAATCCGATAGAGGCGGGATCGCGAGATGTTCAGGTCGCGACACAGCTTTTCCGGTGACAGGTCGCGCTTGGCGAGCTGCGAGGCAATGAGCGTCTTCGCGCGTGCCATGATCACGCCGTTGATCGGTCCATCCGCTTCGACAAGGTGATCGCGTGATGGCGCGAGGCAGGCGGCAAGCAATGTGGTCGTCGCGACGGCGATATGTTCGGCATCCCGCTCCGTCCGGTTGGGAAGCGAGCGATGAAGAAGCTGGATGTAATCCACGATCAGCGCCGCCATCTCGGGACGAATAGAAAGGTCGAGGGGCTGCGAGAACGCGAAGTCACGGGGGAGGAGAAGTGCGAGCGCGCCGTCATCCTCTCCTTCCGCCTCATAGGGCGCGGCAAGGCAATGCCAGTGCAGCTTGCCGGGAAGACTAGGACCCCCATTCTCAGGGACGGTGAGCGGGATACTCAGGATCCAGTGATCGAAAACGGGATCCTTCTTGCTGTTCCAGCGCCGGCGATAGCCGGTGCCGCGATAATCCAGCGACATCAGCGCAAGGCTCCCTAGCTGCCAGACCTGTTGACGCGCCATGAAGGAACTGAACTTGCCACGCAGCAGCGTGACATCTCCAAGACTTGAATTCCAGGATCGATAGAGATCGAACTGTTCGGCAGGCGGTGCGACCGATGTATCGATGTTGACGACGCATTTGAGAGGAACCTGGCCATCGTTCCTGGCGGCAATGTTGCTGTCGTGCTGCATGAATGCATCCTACCGTTGAGCACTTGTCACTGACAGGAAGTTGGTTGGCTTGAGGAAAGGATATCACCCGCGTTCACAAGCTTCGTGTGGCAGATGACCGATGTGCCTTCGTCGAACTTAGAAAATTAAGCAGAGGCGGGGTCTTAGGCGTCGTAATTGCTTGTCGATATTACGCAACTCTATTCATATGTTCTGATTTGAATATACGCATTCCATCCCAATGCTGTGCGTAGTGTCCGTTTCTTCGCGTCGGGCGTAGAAGCGAAAACGTGCCGGCATTCTCAACTGTCGATCGACATGCCCAGCGAATTGCTGACCAGGAGGGTGTTCAATGTACGGTTGCCGCTGTCCCCGGGATTCATGTCAGGCGAGCCTGATTGCAGCATTCCCTGCCAGCCCAGCGCGCGCACTGCCTTCGGTGACAACCCGAACTCGCGCTTGAACATACGGCTGTAAGTCGATGGGTCGGTAAACCCCATGTTCTCCGCGATCTGCGCGATCGAGTGAATATTGGAACTGTCGGCAAGCGCACGTCTGGTTTCAAGCAGTCGTCTCCGGCGGATATAACTGGAGATTCCGCCAGCAGGTTCGAAAATTCTATAGAGACGCGAACGCGAAACGCCGACACTTTTGCAAAGATAGTCCGGCGTCAAGGCGGGGTCCGCAAGCTTGGCATCGATGGCGCGAATGGTGCGGGTCGCTATCACGGCATCGATCGGCGCTTGTGCTTGCGCCAGCTTTTCGTGGGACGGCAGGAGCAGGGCTGCGAGCATATGGATGGTGGCTTCGGCGACCTTGGTGACGTTGCTTCGGCGCAAATGGGAGAGATTGTGATGCAACAGGGTGAGGTAATCGGCGAGGAATTCTGCGGCCTCCTCCGAGATCTCGGGTTGGAGGGGCGCATCGATCGTGTGGTAGGGGAGAAAAAGCGCGATCAGCCGCCCCTCGCTGTCGCAGACGTGCGGCGCCGTGAGGTTGGTCAAGTGAAGCCTCCGCCGGGAGGCGCTATCGGCGGTGCAGGATGCGCAAGTGTCCTTGACCGATACGACCCAATTGTCGACGGCCGGCTTTTTCTTGTGCTCCCAGCGCAGCAGATGATCGGGAGACGCATTGATAACGGCAAGCACGATATCGCCGAGTTGCCAGATATTCTCGGTTGCTTCAAAGGTAATTGTCTCGCCGCTCTTCAAACCCACATCGATGACGGAAGAGTGCCAGTTCCGGAAGCATTCGAAGCGCTCTGGCGCGCGAGCGCAGGCGGTATCACATTCGATTGCGCATCTCAGTGGCTCGTCCGCGAAAGCCGCGGTCGATGTCGAACCCAACTCCACCCGTGCATTCATGATATCGCCCCTTGAACACAAGACTAAGCAAACATGAAGTGACCAGTATCGAAGCACGCGCCGGTGCAAGACGAATGAAACCGATTTGCATCAGGGCGACAATGTTGACTGTGTGCAGAAGGTAAACCTCAAACGAAGGCCATTCATACAATTTTCGATATGTAAAATAAAGATGCAAACACACAACATTTCCCGGCTAACGTGTTGGTGGGGATGGGCAGCCTCACCATCCGGTCTGGGCATGAGCCGCCGATTTCAAAGGATGTTCTTGTGTAGGCGTCCGTCCTTCATGATCGCCAGGAAATTCTTTTGCGGGTTCTCCACGAGCGCGAGATCTTCCGCCGGATTGCCGTCGACGACCAACAGATCGGCCAGAGCGCCTTGCTCGACAACGCCGAGCTTGCCGGGGTAAGGGTTTCGCATGTTGGATAGTTCGAGCAGCTGCGCGTTGCCTGATGTCGCCATCTGCAACACTTCGGCGTTCCGGTACCAGTTACCGAGATGGGTCAGCATGATGTTCTGCCGCGGTCCGAGCTCCGGAGAAAAAAGCACGTCCGATCCCCAGGCGGTCTTGATGCCGTATTTGCGCGCGTATTGGTAGAGCATCGGGGTTCCCAGGAAGATCTGCTTGGCACGCTCGACGCCAGGTCCGCTTTGAGACGCCGCGTCCGCCATCGTCAGGAAGGGTTGCGTGCTCAGCCACGCGCCCTTTTCCGCGATCATGGCCGCCGTCTCTTCATCGATCAGATGGGCGTGCTCGATGCAGGTTATGCCTGCCCGTAGCGCGCGTTGAACGGCGCGCGGCGTGTAGGCATGGACTGTGACGTAGGTATTCCAGTCCGAGGCGACGCCGGCCGCGGCTCGCAGGTCCTCCTCGCTGAAGGTGGTCATATCCAGCGGGCTGCGTGGCGACGAAACACCGCCGCTGCCGACGATCTTGACCTGTGATGCGCCCTGCAGCAGCTGCTCGCGTACCCGAAGTTTCAAGTCATCCATGCCATCGACGATCGCGGCGCCACCGAAGAGCTCGCTGCTGCTCAGCCTGTTTCCATCCCTCGGGATCTCGTTGGGTAGACGCAAGTCGCCATGCCCGCCTGACGTGGTGATCATCGCGCCGGACGGGTAGATGCGCGGTCCGGGGATAAGGCCGCCGTCGATCGCTTGCTTGAACGAGAAGACGGGGCCGCCAAGATCGCGCACCGTCGTGAAGCCGCGCATCAGCGTGCGCTCGGCTTCGGCGGTCGATGCGGCGAAGACGATGCCCGGATCCGCGCCCAGCAGCTGGTTCAGCGGAACCCCAGCGAAGATCGTGTGCCAGTGCGCGTCGATCAGCCCAGGCATGATGACGCCGTTGCGGCAGTCTAGAACAGTCGCACCCTCCGGCGGCGGCGAGCGGGACCGATCGACATCGGCGATCTGGTTGCCGCTGATCAGAACCTGAACATTATCGATCACCGCGCCGGCCTTGCTGTCGAAAAGCCGGGCGTTGCTCAGCAGGGTCTCGGTCGGCTTGGAAGCCGTCTGTGCGAGACTCGGCGCGGACAGCGCGCCAACAAGGGCGGTCGCCGCCAGCCCCGATAGTAGGTCACGTCGCGAGAAGGCATCCATCCTGCGCGAGGCCCTCTGCAGATCCGGATGCGAGCAGCCGCACCCCGCGCCGTGAATAAGGTGGCGATACTTCTCTCCGATCCGCAGCATGGGTTATCCTCCCTGACTTCATTTCATTGGGCCGACGCTGCCCGGCCGCAACGTGATTTGCGATGCGCCGCTGAGGCATCGACAACATGACGGCATCGTGCTCGATACCTAGAACGGCCAGATGAGCGGGACGATGAAGACGGCAACGACGAAGAACCAGGCAAGGAGCGGCAAGCCCAGTTTCCAGTAATCACCGAAAGTGTACCCGCCCGGTCCCATGACCAACGCGTTTGCCGGCGCCGCGATCGGCGTCAGGAAGGCCGCCGCCGCCGCGACGGCCGTGCTCATCAGGACAGGGCGCGGAGAAATGCCCATGCCGGCTGCAGCGGCAACCCCGATCGGGATCGCGATCAAGGCGGTCGCCATATTGCTGATGAACTGTCCAAGCAAGGCGGTCAGCAGAAAAAGACCCGCCAGAAGCATGGTCGGGCTGCTCTGGCCGACGACGGAAAGGAGTTGATCGGCGGCCAGTTGCGCGGCGCCGGTCTCCGTCATCGCGGTGCCGAGCGGCTTCATCGCCGCGACGAGCACCACGGTCGTCCAGCCGATCGCATGGTAGGACTGCTCCGGGGTCAGGATTCGCGAGAGAAGGATCGCTCCCGCGGCAAGCAGACCCGCCACCGCCGGAGGCACGAGGCCGGTCGCAAGAAGAAGGATCATCGCGGCCGAGATGAAGGCGGCCCGTCTTGCTTCGCCGCCCATTGGCGCGGCTTGTCTGCGAACGAGATCCGGCGAGCCGACGGTCAGTACATCCGGGTCGCTGAGGCGCGTGTCCAGCGCCTTCCAGGTTCCCTGCAACAGCATCGTATCGCCGGCGCCGAGCACGACTGCGCCCGCCTGGCTCTGCGGCTCGATTTCATCGATCGGTGCTCCGGCCTTCTGAACCGCGAGGACGATCAGATCGCCGCTCTCCGTCACCATCCCTGGAAAGACGCGCTGCCCGATCAGGCCTGAGCGGGGCGGAATCGCCACCTCCGCCAGTCCCGATTTGTGGGTGAAGAGGATATCGTCAGCGCCTCCCGTATGGTCGCGGAAGGACAGGTGCGTGTCCGCCGCGAATTTCGCGACGACATCGGCATCGCCGCGCAACAGAAGATGATCGCCTTCGGCGATATGCGGCCGGCTGATCGGTCTGGCCGTGTCACCCTCATGCACCGCCACCAGCTGCATTCCTTCGTCGGGTGCCAGGTCGATCGTCGACGGCGCTCTGCCGACGTAATGCGAAGAGCCGCGAATGCGCAGGCGGTGAATATCATTGCCAAGCCCATATTGTTCGACCAGCGTTCGGGCATGCCGGCTGAAATCCGCGGGGATGACGGCGCCGTTGCGTTGCGGCAGAAGCCGCGCGCCGAGGAGGACGACGATCGCCATGCTGCCGAGGAGCAGCGGGAGCCCGACAAGGGCGAATTCGAAGAAGCCGAAGCCTGCAAACCCCGCGTCGACCGCAGCGTCCGAAACAAGCACGTTCACCGGCGTCCCGGTCAGCGCCAGCATCGAGCCCGCATGCGCCGCGAAGGCGAGGGGCATGAGGAGTTGCGAGGACTTTCGGCCAAGCCGGACCGAAATCACGATAACCACAGGCAAAAGCGCCACGACAGCGCCTGTCGTTCCGACGAACATCGTCAGCATCGCTGTGAGGCCCATCATCAGAACGACGAAGCGTGCGCGGCTTTTTCGCCCGCCGCCCGGATGAGGTGCTTTCCGATCCAGGCGGTTACCCCGGTGATTTCGAGCGCCGAGCTGACAACGAACAGCGTCGCGATGAAGATCACGACGGGATCGCCAAAGCCGGCGAGCGCCTGCTCGAGACTGAGTATTCCCGATGCCCACAAGGACAGGCAGACCAGCATTGCGACAACCGCGACCGGCAGCCTGTTCCACATGAATAGAACGATCGCTGCAGCGACGATGATCGCAACGAGGGCTACCGGATTCAATTCCACTATCCCTTTGAGAAGACCCAATCCTGAGACGATTTCAAACGCGCTGATGGCCGTCGGTGCATGTGAGATCGACCTTCACGATGGGCCGGCCGATGCGATATGTCATGAGCCGGGCGTCCCGAAGCTACGCCATGCGTCCCGAACTATTCGGGGCCAGGCGATTTCGCGACTGCGGCTATTGACCCTGTCCGAGGTCTGGCGGCAGGTAAGCGCGAGGGGTCGTGGAGTGTGTCTTTCCTATGGTAACCATGCTTTTCGACGGAAGGGTCTGGCGTTGCCGCCGTGACCTGCCGAGGTAGAGATGCGCTGGCGGCGGCTCGTCATGGTATCCGTTTTTCTTGCTGGCCTTGCGGGCTGCGCCGGCCCGCAGCCAGGGCTTTTGAACATTACCCCTCCGACGAAAAACGCCGATCAGATCACGCTCATCGCGGCGACGACCCGGGCTCCGGTCGATGATCCGGCGGTGCTATATGGCGGGGAGCGAGGTACATCCGTGTCCTACACCCGGATTGGCATTTCCGTGCCCCGCAATCGCGAGGCGGGGACGCTCGAGCTTCCCCGCCGCTCGCCCGCCGATCCCGAACGGACCTTCGCGGCGACATCGGTAACCCCCATCAATCGCGCCGATATCGGCGCCGCGTTTCGTGCGCAAGGGCCACAGAAGCGACGCGCCTTCGTTTTCGTCCATGGCTACAGTACGACTTTCGACCGCGCTGTTTTCCGTTTCGCGCAGCTCGTGCACGATTCAGATGCGGATGCCGTTCCGATCCTGTTTTCATGGCCGTCGCGCGGGCGTTTTCTCGATTATAAGCGCGACCTCGATAACGCCTCCTACTCCCGATCGGATCTGGCGAACCTGCTTCAGGCCGCGATCGACAGCCAGTCGATCAACGAGGTGGTCGTGCTTGCCCACTCCATGGGCGCCTGGCTGGCGGTCGAGGCGATCAGGCAGGTCGCCTTGCGACGCGGCGGCGTGCCGAGCAAGGTCTCGAGCCTCATTCTTGCGTCTCCGGACCTGGATGTCGGGGTCTTTCGCAGGCAGGTCGAGGATATGGGGCCGAAACGCCCCAAGATAACGATATTCTCCGCGCGCAATGACCTGGCGCTTCGCCTGTCGCGGTTCATTGCACGCGGAGATGCCCGTCTAGGCGGCATTGACCCCTCGCAGGACGACTACCGGCGAGCACTCTCGGATTTGCAGGGTGTCACGGTGCTGGATCTGAGCGCGCTGAGTTCGGGAGATCGGGTCAATCACGCGCTGTTCGCCACGAGCCCCGAAGCCGTTCGCCTGATCGGCGATCGACTGGTGCAGGGGCAGCAGATCTCCGACGCCGACCTTGCGAGGCCCACGACGGCGGTCGATGCGATCGGCGCAGCCGCGACCTTTGCCGTTGCCGCTCCCATCCTGCTCTTCGACATGGCGACCAGCCCGTAGACCGATGTCGCTGGACGCGTTTTCTGTCCAGACGAAAATGGGACGACGAGCGCAATATTGGGATTTGCCGCGCATCATTATTGTCGCCGCAATTGCTAGCGTAGTCGCGATAACCGTGTTCGCTCGGCCGCTCCGATTGCTCTTCAACCCCTATTTCGCGGCAGCTGCACGGTATCCCCAAAGGTCGACTTTTCAGCAAAAGGAGGCGGAGATGAGCGATCTGATTTTCATCGGGTTCCCGACCGAGGCCAAGGCCGAGGAGATCAGGCAGAAGGTGCTGTCGCTGCAACAGGAATACCTCATCGAACTTGAAGACGCCGTTGTCGTCGTGAAGAACGAAAAGGCGCATATCAAACTCAATCAGCTCGTCAATCTCACCACGCGGGGTGCTGCTTCCGGCGCCCTATGGGGAACGCTGATCGGGGCGATCTTTCTGATGCCTCTGGTGGGGACCGCGCTGGGCGCGGCGTCCGGTGCGCTTGCCGGCGAACTCAGCGACGGCGGGATCAACGATCAATTCATGAAGAAGGCCGCGTCTGTTCTGCAGCCGGGTACCGCCGGGCTGTTCCTGCTGGTGCGCAAGATGACGACCGACAAGGTGCTGGCCGATCTCAGGGGCGTCGGCGGCGAGCTCCTGCAGACGTCCTTCGACGAGACCAGGGAGGCCGCGTTGCGAGAGGCACTGTCCGCCGCCCAGGCGGAAGTGGAGACAGCGCCAGCGGCGACGTCGTGACGCCGCCATGCAGGAAAGGCTTCGTCGATACCACGCCTTAGGCGGGGGAGGCCCTATTTGACCGCGATCCAGAGCACCGGTTTCATAATCCTTGCGACGATCATTCTCTTCGCGTGGAACAGGCTGCCCGTCATCGCCGTCGCCTTCGCGGCGGCGCTTTCGCTCTGGGCCGCGGAGCTCGTCACTCTGGAGCAAGCGTTGGCCGGCTTCGGCGACCGCGCCGTCCTGTTCGTCGCCAGCCTCTTCGTCGTGAGTGCCGCGCTCGAAAGAACCGGCGTCACGGCGTGGTGCGGGCAAGCGCTCATCTCGCTCGCCGGCCACAACAACCGCAGCCGGCTTCTGCTCGTTCTCATGATCGCCGTCGGTGGCCTGACGTCGCTTCTCAGCGGCAGCGGGGCCGTGGCGGCATTGATACCCGTCGCGGTGTTCGCGGCGGTGCGGCTAAATCAGTCGCCCGCGCAATTGCTGATGCCTCTGGCCTTCTCCGCTCATGCGGGCGCGAACCTGTTGCTGACGGGCGCCCCGAAGAATTTCCTCGTGTCCGAAGCGCTTGAGGATGCCGGATTTAAAGGGTTCGGCTTTACCGAATTCGCCCTTGTCGGCGTGCCGCTTCTCACCGGCACTGTCCTCATCGTCCTGTTGCTGGGCAAGTATCTGCTGCCCCGTCAGACGCACGCACTTCTGCCCGCCGATTTCAGCGGCCATGCCCAGACGCTGGTCGAGCATTACGGCCTGGAGGATGGCCTCTTCCGGCTTCGATCCGGCGGCATTCGCCGCTGGTTGGCTTGTCGACCGATACCATCGATCTTGATGCTGCCAGCGACGTGCAGGTCATGGCCGTCCAGGCGTCGGCGTCCGGTCTGCCGGTTCGCGACAGGGCCATGAAAGCCGATGATTATCTGCTTGTGCGCGGTACCGCCCAGGCGGTCGCGGAGGTGGCCGGGCGGCTTCACCTGGCCGTTCGCGAGGACGCGCCCGAGGGAAGTGGCAATGCCGCGTTCAATCGCAGGTCCGGCCTGGCCGAGGTGATGGTGCCTCCGCGATCCAAGCTGATAGGGCAGTCGATGTTTCCCGGCCTTGCCACCGAGAGCGGTGATCTCGTTGTCCTGGCCGTGCATCGCGGCGGAGCGGAAATCGACTATGCCGATCCGCGGCTCAAGGCAGGTGATACGATCCTTCTCGAAGGCAGCTGGGAGGCGCTCGATCTGCGCCTCGACGATCCCGATGTCCTCGTCGTCGATTCCCCCGATCTCGTCCGTCGCCATGCCGTGCCGATGGGGCCGGGCGCCAAGGTCGCCGTGGCGACGTTGATTGCGCTTGTCATCATGCTGGCGTCGAACATCGTGCCGCCCGCCGTCGCCGGCATCTTGTGCGCCTGCCTGCTCGTTGCCTCCGGCGCGATCACGGTCGAGCAGGCCTATCGGGCCGTGCATTGGACGACGGTTATCCTGATCGGCGCGATGATGCCGATTTCGACGGCGATGATACAATCGGGTACGGCGAAATTCGTGGCCGACGAACTTGTCTCCGCGCTCGGCTCGGCCGGGCCTGGCGCTCTCGTCGCGGGTCTTTTCATGCTCACAGCCGTGCTGGGGCAGGTCATGAGCAACACGGCGACGACGATGCTGGTCATTCCGATCGCGATGGCGGCGGCGGCGGCCATGAACATCCAGCCACAGCCGCTGCTCATGAGCCTTTGCGTCGCCGGATCGGCATCCTTCATGACGCCGATCGCGACAACGACCAACATGATGGTCATGGGGGCAGGCGGATATCGCTTCGGCGACTACTGGAAGCTCGGCACGCCCCTGATGGCATGGTTCTTCATCGTCGCCGTCTTCCTCGTGCCGCGGATATGGCCCTTCAACTAGGTATCGGCAACGCGGCTCACCGGCGCGCGGGCAATTCGTCGTCCCAGTGAATAGAGACGTCAGGCATGCTTTTGGGACGGCCAACCCATTGTCGGCCCAACGATATTTGTGAGGATGGGGCACGGTTCACGGAAATTGGAGGAGAGGTCGACGGGATGAACAGCCGAGCCGTGATCGCTCTCTTGACCATCATCGCCGCGGTTGCGGTCTTGTGGGTGTTGCGGACGGCGGCTGGCGTCTTCGCGCCCGTCGCAGGCGCGCTTTTCATCATCGGTCTCGTTTGGCCGCTTCAGAGCAGCCTGCAGCGCGTTCTGCCCAAGCTGGTCGCCCTTGCGCTGGTGGTGGCGGTGATCGTCTGCGTCTTTATCGTTCTCGCCTCGATATCCGCTTGGGGCTTCGGGCGGATCGGTCGCTCCGTCGTGAGTGAAGCGGCGCAGTTCCAGTTGCTCTATGGCAATCTCGTGCAATGGCTCGACGGGCACGGCATCGTCATCGCCGGCGTCTGGGCGGACTATTTCAATTTCGGCGCGCTGCTTCGCGTCCTGCAGGGAGCGACGGCCCGCTTGAACACGATGATTTCCTTCTGGATCGTTGTTGTCGTCTATGTGCTCCTTGGGCTGCTCGACACCGAGGCCGTCGCGCGCAACATCCGAAAAGCCCTCAGCGACGATAAGGCGGATGCGATCGTTGGCGGTGCGTTGCAGACGGCCGCCAAGCTGCGGCGCTACATGGCGGTGCGCACGGTCATGAGCCTTGTTACCGGCACGCTCGTCTGGGTGCTTTCCGCGCTCTTCGGGCTGCGCTTCGCGGCCGAATGGGGCGTCATCGCCTTCACGCTGAACTACATTCCGTTCATGGGCCCCTTCGTGGCGACATTGCTTCCAAGCGCCTATGCGTTGGCGCAATTCGGATCGCCGGAGGCCGCGATCCTGATCTTCGCCGGGCTCAACATCATACAATTCGTCATCGGGAGCTACATCGAACCGCGCGTTGCGGGCTATGCGCTTGCGATGTCGCCATTCCTGGTGCTGTTTTCGGTCTTTTCCTGGTCGTTTGTCTGGGGCGTGTTCGGTGCCTTCATCGGCGTGCCGATCACGATCGCGATCCTCACCTTCTGCGCGCGCTTTTCCTCGACGCGCTGGATAGCGGAAATCCTCGGTGCGCCGAGCGAGCCGGAAGCCAAACTCGGAGCAGGCTCGGGATGATTGGCTGCCTAGACTATCGGCGAAGCCTGGTCATGCGGATCACGCGGCCCGTTTGCGCGCTGAGGGCAATCTCGAAATCGCTGCTGCCGCGTCGGCCATGATAGATGAACGTCCGACCCCGACAGTCGATACGCCGGACATTGCGGAAGCCGCGGTTCTCAAGCAGTTGCTGCCCCTGTCTGCAACTGATCGCGCGGCCGAAATTGAGATCGGAACCGACGTTGATGTTGACGGTCACGGCATAGGCGGGGGCTGACGGCGACGTGGTCAGCAGCAGGCAGGAAACGAAGGCAATCCATATGTTTCGACGCATCTTGCCTCTCCATGGACAGAGCTTCGCGAGATATTTGCCGGGTTGCCGCCTTGTCAACGAACGGTCTTGGCCTGGCGTGAGATTAGGGACGGGATGCCCATCTCCTGGACGATTTACGCATAAAGAACGTGTTATCCCTTCGGCTTGTGTTCGCCCATTCGCGCCATCGGTTTGGGAGGTTGAGATCAGATGGTGTCGAAGAACGGTCCTCCGCGCATCGGTATCGGTGGTCCCGTGGGTTCGGGCAAGACCGCAATGACCGAGAAGCTGTGCAAGGCGATGCGCGAGCACTATCCGCTCGCCGTGGTCACAGCCTTTGCCGTCTGTGCATCTCCGACGCACCTCTCACAACTGAAAGCCGACCATCGAGTGTTCGGCTCCCTGATCGGGCTTCACCCGATCGCGGGTAGCAGCCGGTCGATGCTCTTCTTGGCGTCGCCATAGAACATGCGCGTGTTCTCCTTGTAGAACAGCGGGTTCTCGATGCCGGAATAACCCGTGCCCTGACCGCGTTTCGACACGAAGACCTGCTTGGCCTTCCACACTTCCAGAACCGGCATGCCAGCGATCGGTGAGTTCGGGTCTTCCTGCGCCGCCGGATTGACGATGTCGTTCGAACCGATGACGATCACGACGTCGGTCTCGGGGAAGTCGTCGTTGATCTCGTCCATTTCAAGCACGATGTCGTAAGGAACCTTCGCTTCTGCGAGCAGCACGTTCATATGCCCCGGCAGGCGGCCGGCGACCGGATGGATGGCGAAGCGGACGGTCTTGCCGGCGGCGCGCAGCTTGCGCGTGAGCTCGGAAACCGCCTGTTGCGCCTGCGCGACGGCCATGCCGTAGCCCGGCACGATGACGATGCTGTCGGCATCGTTGAGCGCTGAGGCCACGCCCTCGGCATCGATGGCGATCTGTTCGCCTTCTATTTCCATCGCCGGTCTGGTCGTCGTGCCGAAACCGCCGAGTATGACCGAGACGAAGGAGCGGTTCATCGCCTTGCACATGATATAGGAGAGGATCGCGCCCGAGGAGCCGACCAACGCGCCGGTGACGATCAGGAGATCGTTGCCCAGGGTGAAGCCGATGGCGGCCGCCGCCCAACCGGAATAGCTGTTCAGCATCGAGACGACGACAGGCATATCGGCGCCGCCGATGCCCATGATCAGGTGGTAACCGATGAAGAACGCCAGCAGCGTCATCAGGATCAGGGTCCACACACCGGCCCCGTTCGCATACATGAGCAGCAGGATCAGCGACAGGATCGCGGCGCTCGCATTTAGGAAATGGCCACCGGGCAATTTCGTCGCCTTACCGTCGATCTTGCCGGCGAGCTTGCCGAAAGCGACGACAGAGCCCGTGAAGGTGACGGCGCCGATGAAGACGCCCAAGAAAACCTCGACCTTCATGATGGCGAGCTCGACCGGCGTCTTGCGGGCGAGAATGCCGGCAAAGCCGTCGAGGGCCGCGCGCGCGGTTTCATCCATGCCGGCGATCCGCCATGACTCGATATGGGCGTTGAAGCCGATGAACACGGCGGCAAGGCCCACGAAGGAGTGGAGCGCTGCCACCAGTTGCGGCATCTCCGTCATCTGCACACGGCTCGCGACGAAGTAGCCGGCGATGGAACCCGCCAGGATCATTGGCAGAATGATGAGCCAGTTGCCGACGCCCGGGCCGAAGATGGTCGCGACAATGGCGAGCGCCATTCCGACGATGCCGTACCAGGCGGCGCGCTTGGCGCTTTCCTGACCGGAGAGGCCGCCCAGCGAGAGGATGAAAAGCACAGCCGCGGAAATATAGGCGGCCGAAACGATACCAATCGTCATAATGAAAATCCCTTGATATCCCTGGCCCGATCAGGACTTCTGGAACATGGCGAGCATGCGCCGCGTGACAAGAAAACCGCCCACGATGTTGATCGTCGCGACGAGAACCGATAGCGCGGCAAGGGTGACGACCAGCCAGTTGCCGGACCCGACCTGCAGCAGCGCACCGAGAATGACGATGCCCGAAATCGCGTTTGTCACCGCCATCAGCGGCGTATGCAGCGAGTGTGAGACGTTCCAGATCACCTGGAAGCCGATGAAGCACGCGAGCATGAACACCACGAAATGGTTCATGAAGCTTGCCGGGGCATAGGCGCCGACCAGGAGCAGAAGTGCCGTGCCGATCAGGAGCAGGAAGCCCTGGCTCTTGGTCTGCGCCTTGAAGGCGGCTGCCTCGCGCGCGCGCTTTTCCTCGGGGGTCGGCTCCTTTGGCTTGTCGGGCCGCTTCTGGGCGGCGATGGCCTGGATCTTCGGCGGCGGCGGCGGATAGGTGATCGCGCCCTTGAAGGCGACGGTTGCGCCGCGGATGACGTCGTCTTCCATGTTATGGACGAGCTTGCCATCCTTGGCCGGCGTCAGGTCCGTCATCATGTGGCGGATATTGGTCGAATAGAGCGTCGACGACTGCGCGGCCATGCGGCTTGGGAAATCGGTGTAGCCGACGACGGTGACGCCGTTGTCGGAGACGATCTTCTGGTCGGCGACGGTGAGATCGCAATTGCCGCCGCGCTCGGCCGCGAGATCGATGATGACGGAACCGGGTTTCATGGCGGTGACCATGTCGGCCAGCCACAGCTTCGGCGCATCGCGGCCCGGGATCAGCGCCGTGGTGATGACGATATCGATCTGCGGCGCGAGTTCGCGGAACTTGGCCAGTTGCTTCTCACGGAACTCCGGCGATGAGGGGGCCGCGTAGCCGCCGGTGGCGGCGCCGTCCTGCTGGCTCTCGTTGAAATCGAGGAAGACGAACTCCGCGCCCATGCTTTCGATCTGTTCGGCCACCTCGGGGCGAACGTCGAAGGCATAGGTGATGGCGCCGAGCGAGGTGGCGGTGCCGATCGCGGCAAGACCGGCGACCCCGGCGCCGATGACCAGCACCTTGGCCGGCGGAACCTTGCCGGCGGCCGTCACCTGGCCGGTGAAGAAGCGGCCGAAATTATTGCCGGCTTCGATGACGGCGCGATAGCCGGCGATGTTGGCCATCGACGACAGGGCGTCCATCTTCTGGGCACGCGAAATGCGCGGCACCATGTCCATGGCCACGATGTTGGCGCCGGTCGCCTTCGCCTGCTCCAGAAGTGCCGCGTTCTGAGCCGGATAAAAGAAGGAGATCAGCGTTTTCTCGGGCCCAAGCCTTTCGGTCTCTGTGCTCTCCGGCGGACGCACCTTGGCGATGACGTCGGCCGATGCCCAGAGACTGTCGGCCGAGGGCGCGATTTCGACGCCGGCAGCACGGTAGGTCTCGTCGGAAAAGCCGGCGGCGAGACCCGCGCCGGTTTCGATGACGCAGTCATAGCCGAGTTTCTGCAATTGCAGCGCGGAGTCCGGCGTCATCGCCACACGCGCCTCGCCGACGGTTATTTCTTTCGGAACGCCGATTTTCATTGCAATGGACCTCGGGTCAGCACGCTTTCGCAGCGCGCGGTTTGTAAGTGCGGCAGTTTTGTGACGCGTTTCAAGGAATTTCTCAACCGCCGGCTCGGTGTTTCCCCTGCTTTACAGTAGCGATGGCTACATTTGGCCGCGACACTTTAGCGTCGTCAAAGTTAGATGCTGCTGTTCGGCTGTAGAAGCGGCGTCGAGAGACTGGAAAGTGTAAGGCGCTGCGTACGTTGTCGGTCGCCGACATCCACGCGTCACCGGGCCGGGTCGCTAGCGCAATCGGGTCAAATCCACCGGGCGATTGTTGATGATCGCCTCCATCGAAAAGAAGCCGGTGACGGTGGCGAGATCGAAATTGGTGATGAGCTTCTGGTAGAACGCGTCGTAGCCGGACATGCCTTTCGTGACGACCTTGATCAGATAATCCCAATCGCCGCCGATGCGATAGAAGTCGATCACCTCGGGCAGCCGCTCGACATGCGCCCGAAAACCCTCGCTCCAGTCCTTCGAATGATGGCGGGTGCGGATCATGACGAAGACCGTCAGGTCGAAGCCCAGAGCCTTGAGGTCGATGTCGCTGTGCGATCCGCGGATCAGCCCGAGCGAATGCAGCCGTTGCAGTCGTCGCCAGCAGGCGTTCTGCGAGAGGCCGATCTTCTCCGCCAGATCGCGTTGCGACAAGGTCGCGTCGTGCTGCATGGCGCTGAGGATCTTCATGTCGAATGCATCGATATTCGCGGTGGGATCGTTCATTTGACACGCCTCGCAATCGATGTTGGTATGTTTCCTCGAACTTGTGAGAGACGGCACCAATTCTGTCAATGCTCAAATCGAGCGCGCCTGGAATGCGGACGGCATGTCGCGACGCCCGCCCCGTAAAGATGGGCGGCGAGCATGCTCTTGGCCGAGGCCGGGTGGATGGTGGTCGCCACGCCGATGGTGAAAATCAAAACAGTCTTCGAACAACCATTATGAAAATCAATTTCACAGTTCCAACTTTTTCCGTGTTTCTTGTTGACGAGATCGAATTTTTGTCTCAACCTGACGAAAATAAATTACGTAAATGGGAACGAGAACAGCATGAAAGTGGGAATTATCGGGCTAGGATTCCGGCTCGGCTATCTTGGCTATGTCTTCAAGTCCATTGATGAAAGCTTCGAGATCGTCGGCTATGTCGATCCCGAGCCCGCGGGCCTGCCGGGTCTCGTCGAAAACGGCATTTCCGTTGGTAAATCCTATGCCTCTCCGCAGGAGCTGATCGCCAACGAGAAGCTCGATCTCTTGATGATCGGCTCGCCCAATCTCTTCCATCTCGAACATATCCGTATCGGTCTCGAAGCCGGTCTCAAGGTGTTTTGCGAAAAGCCGATCGTGACGACGATTGCCGAAAGCGTCGAGCTCGCGCGTCTGATGGCCAAGTTCGGCCATGAGCGGCTTATGGTCGGGCTGGTGCTGCGCTACTCGCCGCTTTACCGCGACCTGCAGGCGGTTCAGGCGGCGGGCAATCTCGGCCAGATCGTTTCGATCGAGGCATCCGAGCACATCGAGCCCTATCACGGCGCTTTCTTCATGCGCGACTGGCGCCGCTACGAGCGCTATTCCGGCAGCTTCATGCTGGAGAAGTGCTGCCACGATCTCGACCTGTATAATGGCATCGTCGGCGCGCGGCCCGAACGGGTCGCAAGCTTCGGCGGACGCAAGAGCTTCACGCCTGACAACGATCCGGCCCGCGAAGGCATCAACGATCTCGAACTGTTCCATCGCAAGCCGAGCGGCTGGAAGGGCACCGACAAGGTGTTCGACAGTGACGCCGACATCATCGACTATCAGGTCGCGATCGTCGAATACGCCAACGGCGTCGGCATGAACTTCCACACCAATCTCAACGTACCCGACCAGTTCCGCCGCTTTGCGATCATGGGATCGCGCGGCATGGCCGAAGGCGATTTCGTTCGCGGCTATCTGGACGTGCATGAGCAACTGACCGGCAAGAAGGTCGTCGAAAACACCTACGCCGCCACCGAGCTGTCGCAGCACTATGGTGCCGACGAACAGATGGCCGTCGATATTCTCGACAGCGTTCGCACCGGCACGGTGCTGCCTGTGTCGACGCTTAATGCGCTGGAGGCGGGTATTCTTGCGCTTTCGATGGACGAGGCCCGCATGAAGCGATCGGTCGTGGATCTGCGTCCCGTATGGGACCGGTTCGACGAGGCGCTTCACGCACGGGCGGCATAAGGAGACGGCGGAATGAGCGTTCAACGTAGCACACTCATCTTCGCCTGGATCCTGCTTCTGCCGGCTCTGCTCTATGTCACCGTCATCGTTGCCTATCCGCTGGTCGACACCTTCATTCTGTCCTTCACCGACGCGTCGCTGAAGAGGACGACGAACTGGGTCGGCTGGGCGAATTACAGCAAGATTTTCAACGACACCTTCTTTCAGGTCATCCTCCGGACCTTCATCTGGACGTTCTTTTCCGTCTCGATCAAGATGATCATTGGCACATTCGGCGCGGCTATGCTCAATGCAGCAGTTCCGGGACGGGCTCTGTTTCGAATTTTGACCATGCCGCCGTGGATCGTACCGATGGCTATCGGCATTTTCATGTGGGGCTGGATGTATAACGGCCAGTTCGGCATGATCTCAGGCATGCTGCAGCGCATGGGCTTCGTCGATGGTCCGGTCGCCTTTCTTGCATACGGCAACACGGCTTTCTGGGCGACGATCATCACCGACGTGTGGATCGGCGTGCCGATGGTCACGCTCTATATGCTTGCCGCCATGCAATCGGTGCCGCAGGATCTCTACGAAGCCGCATGGACGGATGGGGCCGGCCGTTGGTACCGCTTCCGCCGCATCACGCTGCCGCTTCTCGTTCCGTCGATGGTAACGATGTCGATGCTGTCCCTGATCTCGACGTTCAATTCCTTCGACATCATCTGGATTCTGACGCGCGGCGGACCGAATGGTGAAACGACGACGATGATCATCGACACCTACAAGACCGCGATCGGTTCGAACAAATACGGGGAAGGGGCGGCCCGCGCCGTTCTGATCTGCATCTTCCTGTCGATCTTCTGCCTCTGCTACTTCAGGATTACCAGCCGCTTTACCGGGGGAGAAAAGCGATGAGCCAGTCGACGTCGATGATCAACCGTTACCGCTGGTACGAAATCGTCGGGATCTATCTCGGAATCCTGATCTTCCTCACCTTCGTGCTTGCACCTTTCATCGAGGGGTTCCTGGTGTCGCTGAAGCCGCTGTCACAGCTGTTTTCGTCGCCTTATCGGTTCATTCCCGAAAACGGATCGTTCGAGGCCTATAGGACGATGTGGGTGAGCGTGCCCGGTTTCGCCTGGTATATCTTCAACTCGTTCCTGATTTCGGGGATCATCACCATCGTCGTGCTGATCTTCGTCGTGCCTGCCGCCTACGCTTTCGCCCGCTACGAGTTCAGGGGCGCGGGTCTGCTTCTCGGCGGCTTTCTTGCGGTCAAGATGTTCTCCGGTGCCGTGTTGCTGATCCCCCTGTTCAGGTTGATGCGCTCGTTTGGGGTGCTGAACACCTATTTCGCGATGATCGTGCCGGGTGTCGCGTTCATCATCCCAACCGGAATCTGGCTACTCTACACCTACATGCGTCGTATTCCGCGCGAACTCGACGAGGCGGCATATGTCGATGGAGCCAGCCAGTTCTATACGCTGCGGCGGGTCATTCTGCCGATCGCCATGCCCGGCATTGTCGTTGTTGCCATCTCTTCGTTCATCGAAGCCTACGCGCAGCAGTTCATCTATGCGCTGACGTTCAACTCAAAAACGGAATACATGCCGCTGCCGGTCGGGCTGTTCGCCTATTTCGGCCGGCAGGAGGTCGTATGGAATGAGCTCATGGCCGCAAGTTTCGTCGGCATCGCGCCGGCTCTGGTCGTGATCTTCTTCCTGCAACGCTATCTCGTCAGCGGGCTTACCGCTGGCGCGGTGAAACAATAAACAACCACCAGAGAACGGGAGTGACTTTCGTGAACATGACTTTTAGAACTGGGCTCGCAGCGTTGGCCCTGCTTGGTTCCACGGCGCTTGGCACCGTTGTGGCCCAGGCCGCCAATCAGGAAATTTCGTGGATTTATTGCGGCGACAAGATCGACCCGATCCATGAAAAATACATCAAGGAATGGGAAGGCAAGAACGCCGGCTGGTCGGTGAAGCCTGAGGTCGTGGGCTGGGAACAGTGCCAGGACAAGGCAACGACGCTTGCCGCGGCGGGAACGCCCGTGGCCATGGCCTATGTCGGCTCGCGCACGCTGAAGGAATTCGCGGAAAACGACCTGATCGTCCCGGTTCCGATGAGCGATGACGAGAAGAAGAGCTACTATCCGGGCATCGTCAGCACGGTGACGTTCGACGACACGCAGTGGGGCGTTCCGATCGCCTTCTCGACCAAGGCGCTCTACTGGAACAAGGCCCTGTTCAAGCAGGCTGGTCTCGATCCGGAAAAGCCGCCGCAGACCTGGGCCGAGGAAATCGCCTTTGCCAAGGCGATCAAGGAAAAGACGGGCATTCCGGGCTATGGTCTGCCAGCCAAGACCTTCGACAACACGATGCACCAGTTCATGCATTGGGTTTACACCAACAACGGCACGATCATCGACGACAAGGGCAACATCAAGGCCGACAGCCCTGAGGTTCTTGCCGCTCTCCAGGCCTACAAGGACATCACGCCTTACTCAGTCGAAGGTGCCACCGCCTACGAACAGAACGAAATCCGCGCCATCTTCCTCGACGGCAAGGTCGGCATGATCCAGGCCGGTTCGGGCGCCGCCTATCGCCTCAAGGACACGAAGCTCGAATGGGGCGTCGCGCCGCTGCCGCTCGGTCCCTCCGCCAAGGGCCAGGGCACGCTGCTCATTACCGACAGCCTGGCGATCTTCAAGGGTTCGGGCGTCGAGGAAAAGGCAACCGAGTTCGCCAAGTTCATCACCTCTCCGGGTCCGCAGGGCGAGTATGAACTCCAGGGTGGCGCCGGCCTGACGCCGCTGCGTCCGTCGGCCCAGGTCGATGAATTCGTCAAGAAGGAGCCCTTCTGGAAGCCGTTCATCGACGGCATCGCCTATGGTGGCCCGGAGCCGTTGTTCAAGGACTACAAGGGCTTCCAGAATTCCATGATCGAGATGGTCCAGTCCGTCGTGACGGGCAAGGCCGAGCCGGCCGACGCCCTCAAGAAGGCCGCCACCGATATCGAGGCGTTCAAGTAAGCCTTTGTTGGGGATCGCGGGGCGCAACACCCGCGATCCCTTCGCTATCGAGAGTATGCGCCGCGCGTGGCGGTGAGCGGAGACAGGTTTTGGGACAGCTACTTCTCAACAAGGTTCAGAAATTTTACGGCGACTTCGAGGTTCTGAAGGGCGTTCAGCTCGAGGTGAACAATGGCGAGTTCGTCGTGTTCGTCGGCCCATCCGGTTGCGGCAAATCCACCTTGCTTCGCATGATCGCAGGCTTGGACGGAACCTCGGCGGGTGACATCGTGATCGACGGCGTCAGGGTGAACGATCTGCCACCCGTCAAGCGCGGCATCGCCATGGTGTTCCAGTCCTACGCGCTTTATCCGCATATGAGCGTTTTCGAAAACATCGCCTTTCCGCTGCGCGTCGAGGAAGATGGAAGAGGGGAAGCTGAAGGCCAAGGTGGAAAACGCCGCCCGCATCCTGCATCTCGACCAGCGTCTGCAGCAGAAGCCGGGCATGCTCTCGGGTGGCCAGCGCCAGCGCGTGGCGATCGGCCGCGCGATCGTGCGCGAGCCGAAGATCTTCCTGTTCGACGAACCTTTGTCCAACCTCGACGCCGCGCTGCGCTCCGACATGCGCATCGAACTCGCGAAACTGCACCGCCAGCTCAAGGCGACGATGATCTACGTCACCCACGATCAGGTCGAGGCGATGACGATGGCCGACCGCATCGTCGTGCTCAACGCCGGCGAGATCGCCCAGACGGGCGCGCCGCTCGAACTCTATCACAAGCCCGCCAATATGTTCGTGGCCGGCTTCATCGGCAATCCGAAGATGAATTTCCTGCCAGTCACCTGCACCGGTGCAGCCGACAAGAGCGTGACGGTCGATTACAAGGGCCAGACGCTGACGGTGCCGGTCACGCCGCGCGAGGGTGTCGTGGGCAAGGCGCTGACACTCGGCGTCCGTCCTGAACATATCCAGCTCGCATCGGGCGATATCTCGCTCACGATCACCCCGAGCGTCATCGAGCGTCTCGGCGCGCAGACCGTTGCCTATGCCGCGCTGGATGGCGAGGGTGAGAACTTCTGCGCCACGCTATCCGGCAGCGTCGGCGTGCGCCCGGAGCAGCCCATGCTGGTCGGCATCAACGCTGCGGACTGCCACCTCTTCGACGGCGCCGGCATCGCGTTCGAACGCCACGTGGCGTTGACCGATATCGATCTCAATCTGTTGAACCCGACGGCGCTTGCCTGATCGCGAGCGCCGGTCGCGTCATCAGCGATCGATGAAATTGTAGAACAAGGCGTTGGCCGGGTAGGAGTATGAGCCCCGGTCAACGATGCCGTGGCGATACATGCAGTTGCGCAACGCCGTCACGTGCCACAGGCTGTTGACGTCGGTCGAGCCGCGGCGAAACGCTTCCTGCTCGCAATAAGGATATGTGCGGTCGAAGCGGGCGAGAATGGTCGGGTCAGGATCGACGCGGACGCCGGAATAGGTCTGCCACTGCGCCGGCGCCTGCGCGGCCGAAACGCACGCGAAGCTTGCTGCTATTCCCAATGCGATCAGAATTCTCATGAATGACCTCCCAGGACATCGCCGGAATATTGGCGCATCCATAAGATGCGCCGGACAAGGCAAACTTCAAGGAGGTCTCGTACGATGGCGTCGGCGGCCGGCGAACGGCCGCCGACGCGTGGTTCTGGCTACCAGACCAGCCCGCGCGCCGCGACGTCCTCGACGCGCGTGACGACGCCGTCGCGGTGGAAAACCATGGTGTCGAAAAGGTTGGAGACGACACAGGTATGGTTCGGGATGATCAGGATCTTGTCGCCGATCGCAGGCCGCGCGCCCTCGCATTTCGACAGGTCGATCACGCCGTGCTCTTCAGACAGGCCGGTGATCGAAGCCTGCGGATAGCCGACCACCTGACCATAATCCGTGAAGCCGAGCAGATCGGATGTCAGCGCCTTCGACCCCGCATCGATCACGGCGCGATCCCCCGTCGGGCGCGAAACGACCGTCGCGAGGATATGCATGGCGCAGTCGTCTTCCGTGCAATGGCCGGCGCGGACCATGGAGCGGTCATTATAGATATAGGTGCCGGCACGGTGTTCCGTCGCGGCCGGGACCAGATGCGCGTCGAAGAGGCTCGGCGATCCGCCGTTGCTGACGATGGGGCAGGTGACGCCCTCGGCCTCGATCAACGCGAGCGCTTGCGAAAGAAACGCCTGTACCTCGGTAGCGGCGCCCGGTTTCGGATAGTTCAGGAGCCCGCCAAATGCCAGGCCCGCCGCCGCGTCGATGCGCTTGGCAAGCGCTGCTGCTTGAGCGGGTTTCTGCACGCCGCAGCGTCCGGCGCCGGTATCGCACTCGACCAGCACCACAAGCGGCTTGCGCGCCGCGAAATAGGCCGAAAGGCCGTCGACGGTATAGGCGCTATCCGCGACCACCTTCAGGCCGGAAATGCGCTCGTTCAGCGCCGCGAGGCGTTCGAGCTTCTCGGCGCCGATGATGTTGAAGGTGATGAGGATGTCCCCGAAACCAGCTTCGGCGAAGACTTCGGCCTCGGTGACCTTCTGGCAATTGATGCCCTTGGCGCCCGCGGCGACCTGCTGGGCGGCCAGTGCCGGGATCTTGTGTGTCTTGATGTGCGGGCGGAAGTCGATGCCGTGCGCGTCCATATAGGCCTGCGTGCGGGCGATATTGGCCGCCATCCGATCCTCGTCGATGACAGGGCGAGGCGTCGAAAGGTCCGCGACCTTGTCGCCGGGCTTGGCGACGACGGCAAATGGGCTGTTGTGCATCTCACGCTACTCCATGTTAAGCGCCGTGGGGATCGGCGATCATGGGCCAGATATCCTTGCGCGCGCGCCGATACGGCGTCTTCGCTGGATTGTTAGGATAAGGCGTGCCCGCTGCGCAATAGAGGATTTCGGACGCGATCTTTGAGAAGGAGGCGTAGAAGTGGTTCGTCGACTTGATGACGAGGATTTTCTTCCGCGTCGGGTCGATGCCCATGACTGAGAACAGGCTCGGATCGAAGCTCTGGGCGCGCGTCGAGTTCAGGATGATGTCGATGCCATCGAGCACGATATGCGCCGCATCGCCGAAGGGCGCGAAGCTCTCGCCGAAGCGCATCTCGGCGTTCGGCACGATCTTGATGACCTTGACGAGGCCGTCGATCGGGTTGCCGGTACCGGGTGCGGACTTGGCGCCGAAGCGAAGCGGGATCTCTGCGCCTTCCCCGGCCGCCATGCAGATCTGCACCGCCATCGGGTCCCAGATGGTGCCGATCGCCGCATCGGTGACGCCGCGCGCCAGGAGTTCGCCTAGAACCACTGTCGCGTCGCCGGCTGTTCCGCCGCCGGGGTTGTCCCACATGTCGGCGATCACGACTGGCCACGCGGTTGCCGCCAGCGCCTGCGACACAGCCTCTCTCTCGTCGATCTGCGGCATCATGAAGGTGCCGCGCTTTGAAAAGAGCTCCATGCCGAGTTCATGCGCCAGCGCATCGCCCTTGTCCTTGCGGTCGTTGGTGACGACGAGAAGCTTGGTGCCCATATCCGGCACGTCACCCGCCATGAAGCCGTGAACCACGGAGATGGAGAGTACATCGGGATCGTCTTTCTCGATTCGCATGATCTTGTCGACGAAAGAGCGCATCGGATCGCGCGAGGTCGGAAACACGTCGATCATCCGGCAATCGAAGACGGACATGACGGGTTTGACGCGGCCCTCGATCGTATCGACGGCGATACCCCAAAGGTCCTCGGCGCGATCGACGAAATCGGTGTGCGGGAACTCCTTGAAGTACACGAAAACATTGGCCGCGGCGAAACGCTTTGCCGTCAGATGGCTGTGCGGATCAAGCTCGGCGAAAACGGGAATGTCGGCGCCGACGATCTCGCGAATGCGTGTCAGCGTATCGCCTTCCGTGTCCTCATAGCCTGCGGCGACCATGGCGCCGTGCAGGCCAAGCACCACGGCGTCGATGGGCATGGCGGCGCGGAGCTGCCCGAGAATTTCGTCGCGCAGGCCTTCATAGGTCGCGCGGCTGACGAGGCCGGCCGGATCCGCCCAGGTCGCGGTGCCTTCGATCAGCGTCCAGCCCTTCTCCGCGCATACGCGCCGGCCGACGGTGATCGGTGCGGTGCAGAGCGTCGGCGTTTCCGGGTGTTGGCCCGGCGGCGCATAGAGTGACGCCTCGAAAGCACGCCGATCGACGCAGATGGGGGAGAAGGTATTGGTCTCGGTTGCGAGAGCCGCCGTGAAAATCCGCAATGTCTCGGCCTTTGTGTTGATCAACCCATCGGGTTCGGAAGATAGCCGGTGAAGCCCGAGATCTTCCAACGCCCTTCGTGCAGGCGGCAATAATAAAGGGTCTGCCACTGCATGATATCGCGGCTGCCATCGGCCTTGGCGATGCCGCCGTCGAACTTCTTGCGCACCAGCGCCATGTCGCCCTCGATCTCGATATCCTCGAGCGTGGTCGTGGTGAAAATAGCGGTGCGGGTGTCCTCGGCAAAGGATTGCGTCGCGAAATCCTTGGCCTGGCGGACCCACTCATCGCGATAGGCGGCGAGCGTCGGGAAGGCGAGGCGCCACTTGTCGGGGCTCACTTGCCTGCGGCCGTCGATACCGATGAAGCCGTCCTCGACGAAATCGTGCTTCACCATCGACCAATCGGCGGCGAGGAAGGCGTCGATATCGCGGTGAACGAGCATCTCCCAGATCGAATGCCGGGCAGTATCGGAAGCAGGGAAGGGGTTCTTGAAAGGATCGCGCATGGTGTTCCCGATTGAAATTCTTTTCATGAATGACGTTTTTCTCTGGTCAAATTCCGCTTAATATGGTCACTTGTCAACTTATCACGAAAATAATTTGCAAGGATCGGTCAATGTCCATCAAGCGTTATGGCACCGTTCAGACCGGCGCAGGCGGAAAGCCGCTGCCGTTTGCCCGTGCGGTCGAAGCCGACGGCTGGCTTTATGTGTCGGGTCAGGTTGCCATGGAAAATGGTGAGATCATCGACGGCAATATCGTCGCGCAGACGCACAAGACGATCCAGAACGTGATCGCGATCCTGGAAGAGGTCGGTTATGGCGTCGAGCATGTCGTGCGCTGCGGCGTCTGGCTCGACGATCCCCGTGATTTCTGGACCTTCAACGGTATCTATCAGCAGTATTTCGGCGAGCACCCGCCGGCACGCGCCTGTGTGCAATCGTCGATGATGGTCGATTGCAAGATCGAAATCGATTGCGTCGCGTATAAAGCGAAAGACAAATAGCGCGATAGACCAAGGGGAGCCGGGCGTGGACATTTTCTCGACATTGCAGGAAGAGAAGGCCCGGCTTTCGCCGTCGGAAAGCCGTATCGCGGAGATACTGCTCAACGACTTCGAATTCGCCGTCAATGCCTCGATCATCGAGCTGGCGGAAAAGGCGGATGTCTCGCCGCCCACTGTCACCCGCTTCTGTCGCCGTGTCGGCTGCGAGAGCTTTTCCGATTTCAAGGTTCAGCTCGCCCGCACGGCCTATGTCGGCATGCGCTATCTCAGGCCCGAGCCGAAGAGCCGCGATCCCGGTGACGTCGCCCAGGACATCATCACCAAGGCGCAGAACGCGTTGTTCCTGCTGCATCGCTCGCTTGACCTTGCCGCCATCGAGCAGGCGGCCGAGAAGATCGCCAAGGCGGAGATGATCTATGCCTTCGGCTCGGGCGGCAATTCCTCGATGATCGCCAGCGAGCTGCAGAACCGCCTCTTTCGTTTCGGCCTGCATGTCACCGCGAGCTCCGACCACGGCATGCAGCTGATGCTGGCGGCTGCGGCGAAGTCGACGCATGTCATCATCGGCTCGTCATTCTCCGGGCGCAACACCGAGCTCGTACGCTCCTTCACGCTCGCCCGCGAGACCGGGGTCACGACCATCGCGCTGACGCAGGCCGATAGCCTCGTCGCCAAGGCCGCCGACATCGTCATTCCGATCGATCTTGCCGAGGGAAACAACATCTTCCGGCCGACCTCGACGCGCATCGCCTATCTGGCCGCCGTCGATATCCTGGCCAGCCTCGTCGCCTATAATATCCCGCAGGCGGCGGTCACTCTTCGACGCATCAAACAACAACTCGTTGCCCACCGTGACGGCGATGACCGTCAGCTGCTCGGGGACTGAGGATCTCATGTCAGGAAAGGACTGAGAATGACAAAATCGGTAGCGATCGTGACCGGCGCTGCGGGCGATATCGGCCGTGCCATCGCCAGCCGGCTCGCGGATGACCATGATGTCATCCTGCTTGTCGATATCGACGGCGCTGCCGCCGAAAAGGCCGCGCGTGCGCTGGGTTCGGCTGAGCGCTTCGTCGCCGTCAGCTGCGATGTGACGAGCGAACACAGCGTTGCCGAAATGGCCAAGGCCGCAGCGTCGCTCGGCGCGCTGAAAACACTGGTCAACAATGCAGGTGCCGCGCGCGCGGTCAGCCTGCAGTCGACGAAGCCGGAGGATTGGCGCGCCGATAACGCGCTCAACCTCGAGGCGCCGTTCCTCTGCTTCAGCGCCGTCGCGGATCTCCTGAAGGCGACGCAGGGCTCGGTGGTCAACATCGCCTCGGTCAACGGCATGCACGTCTTCGGCCATCCGGCCTATAGCGCCGCCAAGGCCGGTCTTTTGCATTTCACCAAGCTGGTCGCCGTCGAATACGGCAAGTTCGGCATCCGCTCGAACGCGATCGCGCCGGGCACGGTGCGCACGCAGGCCTGGGAAGCCCGCGCCGCCGCCAACCCCAATGTCTTCGAGGAAGCGCGCCGCTGGTATCCGCTGCAGCGTGTCGTCGATCCGAAGGATGTCGCCAACGCGGTCGGCTTCCTGGCGAGTGCGCAGGCGAACGGCATTACCGGTGTCTGCCTGCCCGTCGATTGCGGCCTCACCGCGGGCAAGCGGAACTCGCCCGCACCTTCTCCCAATCCGCTGACTACTGATCAAAAAAAGAATACCGAGAGGAACAGTTATGGACACGGTCCCCTATCGTCTGGAGAGCTCCTGGCAGCCGGACGGCGGTCCGAATGGTCGCTTCACCTTCACCCTTTTCAACCTGTCGGATGCGCCGCTCGCGGACTTCAAGATCGTCTACACGTCGCTGACACGGGTGATTGATAAGAAAGCTTGCGAGAACGCGACCTTCCTGCGCCGCAACGCCAATTTCCATGAATTCGCGCCACCAACAGGCCTGTCAATCGCGCCGGGTGAAGGCTGGACCTTTACGGTGAGCGGTCTGCACCGCCCGGCCAAGCACTGCACCGATGGCGCCAAGTCGGCCTATGTCACGCTCGCCGATGGCAGTCACGTCGCGGTCGCCGTGTCCGATCTCCTGCTCGAAGGCCGCGTCAGCGAGCCGCCACCGGTGCTGTTGCCGGAGGGCAAGCTCGACCTGCCATTCGCGCTGCAGCCCTGGCCGGCCGAGATCGACGCCAAGCCGGGCGACGGCTTTCCTGTCGCGCTCTATCCTGCGGCCGGTGCCTCCTCGGATGATCTGCGCGCCATGTCCACGGTCACCTCGCTGGTCCGCCGCCTGTTCGAAAGCGCGCATGCGCCGTTCAATCTCCAGCCGTCGCCGCAGGGTCGCGCACTGCGTTTCATCACCGATGCCGCCATTGCGGCCGAAGGCTACAAGCTCACTTTCTCGGCCGATGAAATCACGCTCGCCTATGCGGACGCCGCCGGTCGGCAGTATGGCCTGACGTCGCTGGCGCAGATGCTGGAGGGCGCGCGCAGCCGCCCCGGCACGTTCCGTTTCCCGATCTCGGGCACCATCGCCGACAAGCCACGCTATGGCTGGCGTGGCTGCCATCTCGATGTCTCGCGCCAGTTCTATCCGGCGGCCGACATCAAGCGGCTGGTCGACATTCTGGCCTGGCTGAAGCTCAATATCTTCCATTGGCACCTGACCGACGACGAAGCCTGGCGCCTGGAGATCAAGGCCTATCCGGAGCTCACGACGACCGGCGTGCTGCGCGGGCCGGACGCACCGCTCCTGCCGCAGCTCGGCAATGGCGCGGAGCCGGTCGGCGGCTTCTATTCGCAGGGGGATGTCCGCGAGATCGTCGCGCACGCGCTGACGTTGAGCGTCGAGGTCGTTCCCGAGATCGATATTCCCGGCCACAGCACGGCGACCCTCGTGGCGCTGCCGGAGCTGACCGATGGCCAGGAAGCACCCGACAGCTATCATTCGGTCCAGGGCTATCCGAACAATGCGCTGAACCCGGCCATTCCGCTGACCTACACCTTCCTGGAAAAGGTGCTCGACGAAATGGTCGAGCTCTTCCCGTCGAAGTACCTGCATATCGGCGGCGACGAGGTGGCGAACGGCTCCTGGCTGGCGTCGCCGCTCGCCAAGAAGCTGATGGAGCAGGAAGGCATCGAGGGCACCTTCGCGCTGCAATCCTACTTCCTGAAGCGCGTCAAGGACATGCTGACTGCGCGCGGGCGCAAGCTCGCCGGCTGGAACGAGGTCGCCCATGGCGGCGGCGTCGCGGCCAAGGACACGCTGCTGATGGCCTGGGAAAACCCTGATGTCGGCATCGAGCTTGCCAGGGAAGGCTACGAGGTGGTCATGACCCCCGGCCAGGCCTATTATCTCGACATGGTGCAGGCCGAGGCCTTCCAGGAGCCCGGTGCCAGCTGGGCGGGAACGGTGCCGCCGGCCCACACATATGGCTATGAGGCCGAGGGCGATTTCCCCGAAGAGCTGAAGGACAGGATGAAGGGCGTGCAGGCCTGCATCTGGTCGGAGCACTTCCTGTCACGCGGCTATTTCAACCGTCTTGTCTTCCCGCGCCTGCCTGCCATTGCCGAGGCCGCCTGGACGCCGAAGGCGAAGAAGAACTGGGATCGCTTCTCGGCCATCGTGCCGCTGAGCCCGAAACTTTAAGGAGCTGACGATGCGGATCGCTGTTGGCGGAATTCATACGGAGTGCAGCACCTATTCGCCGGTGCTGATGGCCATCGAGGATTTTCGCGTCCTCAAGGGCGCGGACCTTCTGGGGGCCGAGTATTTCAACTTTCTGAAGGCCGAAGGCGTCGAACATCTGCCGCTTCTGCACGCGCGCGCCGTGCCTGGAGGCCCGGTCTCGCGCGTCGCCTACGAAGCCTTCAAAAGCGAGTTCCTCACTCTCTTGAAGGCCGCATTGCCGATCGACGGGCTCTATCTCGCCATGCATGGCGCGATGAATGTCGAGGGCATGGACGACGCAGAGGGCGATTGGATCTCGGCTGCTCGCGCCGTGGTCGGGGCCGATGTCGTCGTGGCGGCGAGCTATGACCTGCATGGGAATGTCAGCCAGAAGATCATAGATCAACTTGATATCTTCGCCGCCTACCGGACCGCGCCGCATATCGATGTACGCGAGACGATGGTGCGCGCCTGGTCGATGCTGGTCGATGCCTTGAAAAGCGGCACGCGCCCTGGCGTCGCCTGGGCGCCGGTGCCGGTGCTCTGGCCCGGCGAGCGCACTTCGACGGAAGATCAGCCGGCGAAGGCGCTCTATGAGGCGCTGCCGGTCTTCGATCAACGAGCGGGCGTTCTCGACGCCAATCTGATGGTCGGCTATGTCTGGGCCGACGAGCCGCGCGCAACCGCCTGCGCGGTCATCACGGCGACCAGCAAGGGTGCCGCTGCCAAGGCCGCGGAAGAGATCGCGCTCTCCTACTGGAACGCACGCGAGGATTTCCGCTTCGGTCCCGTCACCGGGCCGCTGGCGGAGATGCTCGATATCGCCGAGAAGGCCGAGACCTCGCCTGTCATCCTTGCCGATTCCGCCGACAACCCGACGGGTGGCGGTGTTGGCGATCGTGCCGACGTGCTGAACGCGCTGATCGCGCGCGGCTTTGACGGCGCGTTGATCGCGGGGATCACCGACCGCCCCGCCGTCGAGGCCTGCTTTGCCGCCGGCAAGGGCGCCACGCTTGCCCTGACGATCGGCGGCAGCCTCGATGGCTCGAGCACGCCGGCCAAGGTGCAGGCGGAGGTGGTGCTGCTGTCCGATACGGGTGTGGCCGCCGAGCGCCAGGCGGTCGTGCGCATCGGCGGGATCACCGTCGTGCTCGCCGCGCGCCGCCGGCCCTATCACAACATCGCCGACTTCGCCCTGCTCGGACTTGATCCGAAGGCGGTGCGGCTTCTGGTCGTCAAGTCCGGCTACCTCTCGCCGGAACTGGCGCCGATCGCCAACCCCAACCTGATGGCGCTGACGCAGGGCGTGGTCAATCAGGACATCGAGGGGCTGGTCAGCAACCGCCGCGCGCGACCAGCCTTTCCCTTCGATCGCGACTTCAGCTACCTCCCGCAGGCGCGCTTCTCGGCGCGCTGGACCGAGTGACAGGAAGCAACTGACACGATGACGGCCTGGCGGCTTCGGCGGCGCTCATATGATCCGTGTTGTCGGCACGGCGGTCTCGCAATGTTGAACTGACGAGGGGAAGCGCTCGTGTAATATTGCCGCCGGAACGGATGGATGGAGGATCAATCATGAACCGGATGACCGCGAAGGACTTCCCCCAAGAGTTGCTCGAACTCTACGACTATTACGCGCACGGCAGGATCACCAAGCGCGAATTCCTAGACCGAGCGAGCAAATTCGCGGTCGGAGGCCTGACCGCCGCCGCAATCCTCTCCTCCATGAGCCCGAACTATGCGCTTGCGACGCAGGTGGAGTTCACCGATCCCGACATCATCGCCGAATACATCACCTATCCCTCGCCCAAGGGAAATGGCGATGTGCGTGGCTATCTCGTTCGGCCGGCGAAGGCCACGGGGAAGGTGCCGGGCGTGGTCGTCGTTCATGAAAACCGGGGCCTTAATCCTTATATCGAGGACGTCGCGCGGCGTGTCGCCAAGGCCGGGTTCATCGCGCTGGCGCCCGATGGCCTGACGTCTGTCGGCGGCTATCCGGGCAATGACGAAAAGGGCCGCGAACTGCAGCAGAAGGTCGATCCGCAAAAGCTGATGAACGACTTCTTCGCCGCGATCGAGTTTCTGATGAAGAGCGACCTCACCACGGGCAAGGTCGGCATCACCGGCTTCTGCTACGGCGGCGGTGTCGCCAATGCCGCGGCCGTCGCCTATCCGGAACTCGGCGCCGCCGTGCCGTTTTACGGACGTCAGCCGAGCGCCGACAGCGTGGCACGCATCAAGGCGCCGCTACTGCTGCATTATGCCGAACTGGACAAGGGCATCACCGACGGCTGGCCGGCCTACGAGGCGGCGCTCAAGGCCGACAAGAAAGTGTACGAGGCCTATGTCTATCCCGGCGTGAATCACGGCTTTCACAACGATTCGACGCCGCGTTACGACGAAGCGGCCGCCAAGCTCGCGTGGGAACGCACGGTCGCCTGGTTCAACAAGTATCTGGTCTAGGCGCGGTCAGCGGTCGCTCCGACGGGCGGCTCGTCTCAGAATGATAGCGCGACATGTTGCGCAACCGAACCGCCTACATCAGCATCGAGGCGCCGCGATCCAGATAGGTATCGAGGAACTGTTCCAGACGCGGATTGCGCGGCTTCCTGAAGACCTCCTGAGGTGGTCCGGAGAACTGCACCTTGCCGTGGTCGAGGAAGGTGATCTGCTGGCCGACGGTGGCGGCGAAGCCGATCTCGTGGGAAACCACGACCATCGTCATCCCCTCCGCCGCGAGATCGCGCATGACGTTCAGAACTTCGCCCGTCAGCTCCGGGTCGAGCGACGAGGTCGGTTCGTCGAAAAGCATGATCTTCGGCTTCAGCGCCAGCGCCCTGGCAATCGCCACGCGCTGCTGCTGCCCGCCTGATAGCTGCGACGGATAGTGCCCGGCGCGGCTTTCGAGCCCGACCTTGACGAGCTGCGCCATGGCCAGCTCCTCGGCCGCTTTCCTGTTCATTTTCTGCACCAGCTTCAGCGCCTCGCTGACATTGCCGAGGGCGGTCATGTGGGGCCACAGGTTGAACTGCTGGAACACCATGCCGATCTGTGCCCGGATCGCGCGGTTGGCCCCGGCCGGAATGCGCTCTCGCACGCCTTGCGCGTTTTCCGTGAAGCCAAGCGTCTCGCCGTTGATGGCGATCGTCCCCGATGTCGCCTCCTCGAGAAAGGCCATGCAGCGCAACAGCGTGCTCTTGCCGGAGCCGGATGGGCCGATCAGGCACGAGACCTGGCCTTGCGGAATCTCGAGGTCGATGCCGTGAAGAACGGTGGTGTCGCCGAATGTCTTGACGAGATTTTTGACTGCGATCGCGGGAAGGCTCATGCGTTGAAAAACCTGAATCGTGTGAGTTTCGTTTCGACGAGATGGCCAAGCCTGCCGGTGATCTCGACAAGGACCCAGTAAAACAGCGCCAGCACCGACAGCGCTTCAACGAAGGCATATTGCTGCGCGCCGATGGCGCTCAGCGTCGCCGTCAGCTCGGGCACGGTGATGATCGAGAGAACCGCCGTCTCCTTCATCAGGAGAACCGCCATGTTGAGCGAGGGCGGCAGCACCAGCATCGTCATTTCGGGCAGAAGGATGCGCCGGATGATCTGCCCCTGCGTCATGCCCACGCATTCGCCGGCCTCGATGTGACCTTTCGGGACGGCGAGAAAGCCGGAGCGGAAGATTTCGCTGTAATAGGCCGCGCCGTAGATGGAGATGCCGATCAGTCCCGCCGGGATCGGATCGAGCGAAAGCCCGATGAAGGGGCCGCCGTAATAGACGAGGAAGATCTGGATCAGGAACGGCGTGCCGCGCAGCACCGCGACGGCAAGGCCGAGCGCCTTGTCGAGCACCATGCCGCCGAAGCGACGGCCGACCGCGACGAAGAAGCCGAGGACGGCGGCGGCGATGGTGCCGACGATCCAGGTCATCAGCGTCACGCCTGCGCCGCTGACGATGGCCGGCATCTGGTCGAGAATGACGTTGATATCGAATGTCATCGCGGAACTCCCGGCAGGGAGCGCTCGATCAGACCGCCGGCAATCGCCACGATCCAGTTGATGCCGAGATAGATGAGGCCCGCGGCCGCGAAGATCTGCAGCGGCAGGAAGGTGCTGCCGGCAAGATCCTGCGCCATGCGGGTCAACTCGATGATGCCGACCACCGAGACCAGCGACGATGCCTTGAGAATGAGGATTGCTTCGTTGACGAGGGCCGGGAATGTCAGCCGGAGCGCGATCGGCGCCTTGATGCGGCGGAAGATCTGGCCCGGTGTCATGCCGACCATCTCGGCCGATTCAATCAGTCCGACAGATACGCTGGCAAAGCCACCGCGAAGGTTCTCGGCCTGATAGGCTGCGGTGCAGAGCGACATACCGGCGATCGCCGCGACGATGCTCGGAACGTTGAGCCCGATGGCGGGGAGCAGATTGTAGATCAGCAGAAGCTGGACGAGCAGAGGCACGCCACGGAAGAAGCTGATGAAAACTTGGGCAGGAAGAACGAAAAGCGTCTTCTTCGACAGGAGCATGCCTGACAGCCCGATGGCGATCGCGAAACCGATCAGGATCGACACGACGCTAATCGTCACCGTGTAGATCGACGCCTGCAGAAGCAATTCGAAGAGTTTTAGGGACATATGTGGCTTTAGCCTGTCTGGCGCTCACAAAACCTGATCGCGCCCCGGTATCGCCGGAGCGCGATCGATCGCTGGTCTGTAAAATCAGAACGCCGGGTCCTTGACCGCGTCAGGGGTATCGAAGGTGGCGCCGAACCACTTCTTCTGCAGCTCGGCCATGCGGCCGTCAGCCTTGATCTTCAGGAGGGCGCCGTCGATCGCGTCCATCAGCGGCGCATGATCGGCATCCTTCAGGCCGATGAAGCCGAAATAGGACTTCTTGCCGAAAGGCGGCTGAACGACTTCGAAGGTTCCCTCGCGTTGCTTGGCGACGAAGGCGATGTTCGGCAGCGAGTTGGCGACACCGGCGATGCGGCCGGCGGCGAGGTCGGCGTAGGATTCGGTGAAGGCCGGATATTCGCGAATGTCGGCCTTGGTCGCCAGCGTATCGGAGAACTCCTTCAGCTGATCGAGCTGCGAGGTCGCCTTGCCGACACCGATCTTCTTGCCGGCAATGTCCTCAGGCTTGCTGATCGAGCTGTCGCCGGCCTTCTTCAGGATCGCGATCGTTGCTTCGGCGATCGGCGGCGTGAAGCGGTAGCGTTCCATGCGCTTCTTGGTGATCGTTGCCGGGCCGGCAACCACGTCGAACTTGCCGGCTTCGAGCGCCGGGAAGACGCCATCCCAGGGAAGGGCGACCCACTCGATCTTGACGCCGAGTTCCTTGCCGATTTCGGCGAAGAGATCGACGTTGAGGCCTGCGTGCTCGCCGGCATCGATGAAGTCGAACGGCGCGAAGGCGGTCTCGGTGCCGACCTTCAGCGTGCCGGCTGCCTTGACGGCGGCAAGCGTATCAGCGGCGTGCGCGGAAAGCGTTGCGCCGAACAGGAATGCGGCGCCGACAAGGCCCTTGAGCAATGAGTTTGCGATCATGATCTTCATTCTCTCCAGTGTTTGCTCCCCCGGTGGAGGAGCACGAGTTCCCGATTTTTTAGTCGTTTGAGCGCACTTCTCTGGTCCGCTTTTGACTATACAAATAGATATAGGCTGGCCTAGTGTGTCAACGCCAAACTCCAGGAAAGCAATTTTTGTGCCGGGCACGTGTGCCAGGGATAAGCGGCGGCCGGATCGGTATTCGCGGATTTCTGTCTCCCGCCGGAGGAAAGGTGACGTATTGGGCGCGATTCATCAGCGAATTTTCAAGGACATCGAGGCGAGGATTCTGAGTGGTGACTGGCGGCCCGGAGATCGCATCCCCATAGAGCATGATCTCGTGGAGCAATATCAGTGCTCGCGCATGACGGTCAGCAAGGCGCTAGCCATCCTCGTCGAGCGCGGGCTGATCGTGCGTCGACGCAAGGCCGGCTCCTTCGTCGCCTCGCCGCAGATCGACCGGACGGTGATGGATATCCAGGATATAAGCACCGAGGCGGCCCTTGCCGGATACGAGCACCGGCACGAAATCCTGTCGCGCAAGATCGAACGGCTGGACACGGCCGAGGCGGCGCAGCTGCAGGCGCCCGAAGGCTCGGAGGTTCTGAGGCTTCAATGCCTGCACATCGTTGACGGAAAGCCCATCGCCATCGAGCGCCGGCTGATCCTGCTCGACACGGTGCCGCTCGCAAGAGATGAGAGCTTTGCTGGCGCCCCGCCGGCGAAATGGCTGTTGTCGCAGGTGCCATGGTCGAAGGCGAGACATGTGATCCGGGCGGTCTCGGCCGACGCATCGACGGCGCGTGTGCTCCTGATGGAGCGTGGCGAGCCCTGCCTCAATCTCATTCGCCAGACGTGGCAGAACGAGCGTATGGTGACGCATGTCGAGATCATGCATCCCGGCGATCGATTCCAGTTCGCGAGCGTCTTCCAGCCGGCTGAAAAGCGCTCGCGGCGCCAACCCTGACGAGGCCCGACTTGACCGATGAGCAACAATTCAGGGCGCTCCCGCTGAAGGCGCTGCAGGCTTTCGAGGTGGCCGGGCGTTGCGGCAGCGTCACGGCGGCGGCGATAGAGCTCAACGTCTCGCCGGGTGCGATCAGTCAGCAGATCAGGAAGATCGAGAGCTTTCTCGGCGTAACACTTCTGGAGCGCAGCGGCCGGACCGCGGAGCTGACGGTCTGGGGCCGCCTTTATCACCGCGAGATCACCAAGGGCTTCGAGCAGTTCGCGATCGCGCAGCAGGTGCTGGAGCGTGCGCGAAACGAGAATGCGCTGGTGTTGAGCGCCCTGTCCTCGGTGGTGAACAAGTGGATCGGACGGCGCATTTTCGACTGGCAGGCCCTTCACCCGGCCGCCCATATCCGTGTCATCGGCCGCGACCGGGAGCCGCGCATGGGGTTCGACGAGGTCGATTTTCGCGTCAGCTATGGCTCCGACGTGCTGCAGCACGATCATTACACCGAGCTCTTCCGCGACTGGGTGGTTCCCGCCTGCTCTCCGGCATTGATCGCAGCGGGCAGGCCGACGGCTGCGGAGTTGTTGCGCTATCCGCTGCTGCATGTGGAGTGGGAGCGGCATTTCACGCCCTATCCGCGCTGGTCGGAATTCGCCTCGAAGGTCGGCGTCGATCTTAAGGAGACGACACCCGGGCTCTCCTTTACGCTTTCCAGTAGCGCCATCGATGCGGCGGTCAACAAGCGCGGCGTGGTGCTCGCGCAGATGTCGATGATCGCGGATGAACTCGAGGCGCAGACGCTCGTCATTCCTGTCGATATCCGCATCCCACTGCGCGAGAGTTATTTTCTGGCCTGGGACCGATCGGCGCTTCAAAGGGCCTATGGGCCGGAGTTCCGCGATTGGATGATCGCGCTCTCGCGACAGCAGGGGCAGGTCTCGGCACAATCGACTCTTTAGAAAAACTAAAACGGAAGATAGCTGCGCGATATTGATGAAAAAAGTCGCGTGGCGTTAGCTTGCGCAATTGATGGCGGTCAACTTTTGGGAGACGACGATGGCGCGCGGCGACAAGATGAAATTGGGCACGTTCGTCTACACATTCGGCTTTCATCCGGCCTCCTGGCTGCATCCCGACAGCAACGTCGACGGCGCCAACAATTTCAGCCATCTTCTCGACGTCGCCAAGCGCTCGGAAGCAGCGAAGCTCGACTTCATGTTCCTGGCGGATTCGCCCGCCGCCGCCGTCGGCGATCCAGATGCGCTGTCGCGCATTCCGACCAAGATGAACCGCTTCGAGCCGCTGTCGCTTTTGTCGGCGCTCGCGGTATCGACGGAGAAGCTCGGGCTGGTGGCCACCGTATCAACCAGCTACTACGAGCCATTCAACGTCGCGCGCCTGTTCGCCTCGATCGACCACCTGAGCGGCGGCCGCGCCTGCTGGAATGTCGTCACGTCGGATCATGACGAGACCGGCTATAACTTCAACCGGGAAGGTCTCGATCCGCATGCGCTGCGCTACGAGCGCGGCAACGAATTCGTGGATGTCGTGTTCGGCCTGTGGGACAGCTTCGAGGAGGGCGCGCTGCTGCTCGATCGCGAAAGCGGCGTCTACTACGACAAGACCAAGCATCACACGCTCAATCACAAGGGCAAGCATTTCCAGGTGCGCGGCCCGCTCAACATAGCCCGCTCCCCGCAGGGCCGGCCTGTGATCGCCCAGGCGGGCGGCTCGGAACCGGGCATGGACATGGCGGCGCGAACGGCGGAAATCGTCTTCAGTCTGGCGTCGAACATCGATCGCAATCGTGCCTTCTACCAGAACGTCAAGTCGCGGATGCCGGCCTATGACCGCAATCCCGATGACCTGAAGATCATGCCCGGCGTCGTCTTGAATGTCGGCGAGACGGAAGCGGAGGCGAAGGCAAAGGTCGATTATCTGATCGACAAGATGCACCCGGATGTCGGCAGGCTGATGCTGTCGGAATTCCTGGAGGCGGATCTGACCGGCGTGCCGCTCGACCAGCCGTTCCCCATGGACCGGCTTCCTGAAGCGCCGAAGGGATCGCGCGCCCTGTTCGACGAGCTCGTCGATTTCGTCAAGAGCGGCCGCACCGTCGGCGAACTGGTGCGCCATTATGCCGAAAAGCACACCGGCAACGGCATCACCGGCACCCCGAAGCAGATCGCCGATTTCATGGAAGAGTGGTTCGAGACGCGGGCGGCGGATGGTTTCATCCTGATGTTCCCGACGCTGCCGGCGAGCCTCGATGATTTCGTCAAGCTCGTGCTTCCGGAATTGCGTCGCCGTGGCCTGTTCCGCGAGGAGTACGAGGGCGCGACGCTTCGCGAAAACCTCGGCCTCTCGATGCCCGCCAATCGCTTCGCGAAAAGCCGAGAATGAGGGGCTGGCGATGCTGCACAAACCTGTCGTCGATCAAACGGCGTTCAAGCTCTCGATGCGGCATCTGGCCGGCGCCGTCAGCGTGATCACGGTCGGAGAGGGAGACGAGCGGACGGGCTTCACCGCGACATCGGTCTCATCGCTCTCCGCCGACGTGCCCTCCGTGATCGTCAGCGTCAATCGGTCGTCCTCCTCATGGCCCGCCGTCGATAAGTATCGTCGCTTTTGCGTCAATGTGCTTTCCGCCGACCAGCAGCACGTCGCGCAATCCTTCGCCGGCTTCGATGGCCGTCGCGGCGCCGAGCGCTATGAGGGCGCGCAATGGCATGAGCTAGCGACGGGGACCGCGGCACTGTCGGACGCTCTGACGGTGCTCGACTGCGATCTGGACACGGTTCTCAACCACCATTCGCACGCCATTCTGATCGGCCGCGTGCGCGCGATCGAGACGCGCGAGGACGTGGAGCCGTTGCTCTACTGGCGCGGCGGCTACAGGAGACTGGCCGGGAACTTGAGCGCCCGGCCGGAGAGCTAATCAGCGTTTGTCCGCCACCTGTTTGGCGATGACGCAGAGGAGTTCGAACATCATCGTCGCGCCGGCGAGGGCGGTGATGCCGCCGACGTCGAATGGTGGCGCGACCTCGACGACATCGGCGCCGACGATGTTGACGCCGGCAAGCAGCCGGATCATCTGCTGCGCTTCCCGCGTCGTAAAGCCGCCGACCTCGGGCGTTCCGGTTCCCGGCGCCATCGATGGGTCGATGCTGTCGATATCGAAGGTGACATAGGTGGGCTGGTCGCCGGCAATCCGGCGCGCTTCCGCCATCACGTCCTTCGCGCCACGCTCGACGAACTCCTCCATGTAGATCACGCGCACACCCTGCGCTCTCGCCCAATCATGCTCCGAGGGCTCATAGACCGAACCGCGAATGCCGATCTGGACGATCCGCTTCGGGTCCAGCAAGCCTTCCTCGATCGCGCGCCGGAACGGTGTGCCGTGCGTATAGGGGTTGTCACCGAAGTAGGTGTCGTTGGTGTCGGAATGGGCGTCGAAATGGATGAGGCCCACGGGGCGAGCCTTGGCGACAGCGCGCAGAACCGGCAGCGTGGTCAGGTGGTCGCCGCCGACCGAGAGCGGGATCGCGCCAGCGGCGACGATCTCGGCAATCCCTGCCTCGATGCGGCTCAGACCATCCATCAGATTGATCGGATTGACGGAGAGATCGCCGACATCGGCGATATTGGCGATGCTGTAGGGCTCGGTGCCGGAGACATGATGCACCCGGCGCATCAGGCTCGACTGGCTGCGCACTTCCCTTGGCCCGTGTCGCGCACCGGCCCGGTTCGTCGTACCGCCGTCCCAGGGGATGCCGACGAGTGCGATGTCCAGCCCCTTTGCCGTGTCGGCGGTTGGCAGGCGCATGAAGGTCGCCTGACCCGCGAAGCGCGGGACCTCGGCTGCATCGATGGGCTGGTTGAATGATCCGGTCATTGGTCGATCCTGTTCCGTGCTTCGCTCCATTGGTAGGAACGCGGAACAGGAATGTCACGCGGTTTCGGATTGTGGCGCACAATCAATCACGTCACGCGACGTCGCGTGACGTGATTGCAGCTCAGGAAGATCAGCCGATCGACATGAGGCTCGCATTGCCGCCGGCGGCAGCCGTGTTGATCGAGGTGGAGACCTCTTCCAGCAGCCAGTTGAGGCAATAGGCCTCCGGATTGCGCTCCACCTCCGCCGTCGACGCGGCCTGCGTCAGGAGCAGCGGGCCGGACATGGCGGCGATTTCCTGCTGCATCGAGGCGATGCGCGCGCTGTCGCCTTCGATGAGCGCCCCCGAGAGGGTTTCGTTGGTGCTCCTGCCATTGCCGAAGACAATGCGCTGCGAAACGCTGACGGGAAGATCCTTCAAGCTGCCGCGAAGACTGTCGCTGCATTCGATGAACGCCTTGTTGCCGGTCGCCAGCACGGAAGAGATCTGACGATGCAGCCCCACTTCCGAGACCGGTGCGCAGAAGATGGTGCCGCGCGCGTGCAGCGCGTAGATGTTGCGTTCCCCCACGGGGCCGGTGAGCTCGCTCTCCAGGCCAAGAGCCGACTGGCTGCCGAGATTGCGGGCCATCTCCGCCTCGTCATGCCGTTGGTGTTCGTCGAGCCACTTGGCGAAATCCGACAGCGCCGGATCGCTATAGACCGAGCTGTGCTGCGGCGGGATCGGTGGGGTCTTCACCAGCCGGCCGAGATAGAGCGGTCCGCCGGCCTTGGGGCCGGTGCCGGAAAGCCCGCGCCCACCGAAGGGCTGGACGCCGACGACGGCGCCGATGACATTGCGGTTGACGTAGACGTTGCCCACTTCGATGCGCGAAGTCACGCGGGCAATGGTCTCGTCGAGGCGTGTGTGCAGGCCGAAGGTCAAGCCATAGCCGGTGGCGTTGATCTCATCGACCAGCCGGTCCAGATCCTGCCGGCGCCAGCGGATGACGTGCAGAACGGGGCCGAACACTTCGCGCTTCAGCTCTGCGATGTTGTTGAGTTCCACGATCGTCGGGGCGACGAACGTACCATGCTGTGTCTCCGTCGGCAGCTCGATGCGTTCGACCTGGCGGCCAAGCGCCTGCATGGACTTTACGTGGGTCTCGATGATCTCCTTCGCGTCGGTGGTGATGACGGGACCGATATCGGTGGAGAGGCGATTGGTGTTGGCGATCGTCAGCTCGCGCAGTGCGCCCTTCAGCATCGTCAGCGTGCGGTCGGCGACATCGTCCTGAAGGCAAAGGATGCGCAGCGCGGAGCAGCGCTGGCCGGCGCTATCGAAGGCCGATGCGATGACATCGCCCACGACCTGTTCGGCGAGCGCAGAGGAATCGACGATCATCGCGTTCTGGCCACCGGTTTCGGCGATAAGCGGGATCGGCTTGCCATCGGCCGAGAGCCGCTTGGAAAGTTCGGCCTGAATCAGGCGGGCAACTTCGGTCGAGCCGGTAAACATGACGGCCGCCGTTTCCGGCGCCGCGACAAGCGCCGCACCGACGCTGCCTTCGCCGGGGACCAGCTGCACGACATCGTGCGGAACGCCCGCCTCATGCAGGATCCTGACGGCTTCGGCGGCGATCAGCGGCGTCTCCTCGGCGGGCTTCGCCAGAACCGGATTGCCCGCAACGAGCGCGGCTGCAACCTGGCCGCTGAAGATCGCCAGCGGGAAGTTCCAGGGGCTGATGCAGACCACGGGTCCCAGCGGTGCGTGCGACGGGCCCAGCGTTCGGCGGGCCTGCTCGGCGTAGTAGCGCAGGAAGTCGATCGCCTCGCGCACTTCGGCAATGGCGTTCTGTACCGACTTGCCCGCTTCGCGGATGATCAGGCCGAGCAACGTTTCCATGCGAGTCTGCATGATATCGGCCGCGCTGTCGAGGAGCCCCGCGCGGTCGGCGGGCGAGACGCTGGCCCAGGATGCCGCTGCCGCCTGCGCCGCCTGCATCGCGGCCGTGACTTCGGATGGCGTTGCCTCGCGAACTTGGCCCACCACGTCCCGGTGGTCGGCGGGGTTGAGCACGTCGCGGGCGCCGTTGATATCGGTCGCCTGGCTCGGCAGCGCGCGCCAGCCCTCCGCGGCGCTTTCGCCCAGGAGACGGGACAGGTGGTCGAGCACCGCTTCGCTGGAGAGATCGAGGCCCGCGGAGTTGATGCGGTTTCCGTATAGTTCGCCGGGGAGCGAGATCTTGTCGTGTTTCTGTCCGGCGATCGGCATCTTCGAGACGATCTCGGCCGGGTCGGCGATCAGGTCTTCGATCGAAACCTCAGGATCGGCGATGCGGTTGACGAAGGACGAGTTGGCGCCGTTCTCCAGCAGGCGGCGCACGAGATAGGCAAGCAGCGTTTCATGCGTGCCGACGGGCGCGTAGATGCGGCAGGGGCGGTTCAGGTTCTGTCGGCCAACCACCTCGTCGTAAAGCGGCTCGCCCATGCCGTGCAGGCACTGGAACTCGTACTTGCCGACATAATAGTCCGAACCTGCCATCTGGTAGATGGTCGCCAGCGTCTGGGCGTTGTGGGTCGCGAACTGCGGGAAGACGGCGTCGGTTGCCGCCAGAAGCTTCCTGGCACAGGCGATGTAGGAAACGTCGGTGTAGATCTTGCGGGTGAACACCGGGAAGTCCGCGAGGCCATCGACCTGCGCGCGCTTGATTTCCGCATCCCAGTAAGCGCCCTTCACAAGGCGCACCATGATGCGGCGGCCGGCACGGCGCGCCAGGTCGATGATGAAATCCAGCACGAATGGGCAGCGCTTGCCATAGGCCTGCACGACGAAGCCCATGCCGTTCCAGCCCTCCAGATCGGGGTGGAGACAGAGCGTCTCCAGCAGATCGAGCGACAGTTCGAGGCGATCGGCCTCCTCGGCATCGATGTTCAGGCCGATATCGTAGGACTTGGCGATCAGCGCCAGCGCCTTCACCTTCGGCAGCAACTCGTCCATGACGCGGGCGCTCTGCGCGCGCGCGTAGCGTGGATGCAGAGCCGAAAGCTTGATCGAGATACCCGGCCCTTCGTAGATGCCCCGGCGATCAGACGCCTTGCCGATGGCGTGGATCGCGGTCTCGTAATCCTTGTAGTAGCGCTTCGCGTCGGCGCCCGTGGTCGCGGCTTCGCCCAGCATGTCGTAGGAATAGCGGAAGCCGCGCTGCTCGAGCGGCTTCGCCCGCTGAAGAGCTTCGTCGATGGTCTCGCCGGTGACGAACTGCTCGCCCATCATCCGCATCGCCATGTCGACACCCCGGCGGATCACCGGTTCGCCGCAGCGGGCTATCAACCGGGTCAGCGCGGCCGAAAGGCTGCGGTCGGCGACGGTCGATGTCAGCTTGCCGGTGACGACGAGGCCCCAGGTCGCGGCGTTGACGAAGAGCGAGCGACCGCCGCCGAGATGCGCCTTCCAGTCGCCCTCGGAAATCTTGTCGCGGATAAGAGCGTCACGCGTGGCCGTGTCGGGAATGCGCAGCAGCGCCTCGGCCAGACACATCAGCGCGATGCCCTCCTGGCTGGAGAGCGAATATTCGTGGACCAGTCCCTCGACGCCGGTGCCCTTGTGCTTGGCGCGCAACGCCTCGATCAGCTTGCGGGCGGTGTCGGCAGCGGCCTTTCTGACGTGATCGGGAAGGGCGGCGGCCTCAACCAGACGTGGCACGCAGATCGTTTCCGGCGTGCGGTAGGCGGCCGTGATCGCGCGGCGCAGGTCGCTCTGCTGGCGGATTGGCGGGGCGAAACCGTCAAAGGGATTTGCAGAGCCGTTTGCCTGCTCTAGTGTGACTTCGGCCGCTACCGCGTCGGTGGTGTTTGTCATGCTGGGCTCCTGATCCGCCAATGTCGCGAAGCTAGCAGATTTCAGAAAGTCAATTTCACTTGATTTCGAGCGTTTAGTTATCTAACGCGCTAATCAATATTCGTGCGGAGGGGAATTCTTGTGATGAGCGCCGGAAATATCAGGGAAATCGACCAATTCGATCAGCGCATACTCGACGCGCTCGTCGCCGATGGCCGGATGTCGGTGACAGACCTTGCCAAGCGCGTGGGTCTTTCCAATACGCCCTGCCAGGTCAGGCTCAAGCGGCTGATAGAGGATGGCTATATTCTCGGCTTCCGCGCCATCATCGACGTCAACAAGCTCGGCCGCAACCATGTGGCGTTTACCGAGGTGAAACTCTCCGATACCAGGGAGAATGCGCTGAACGCGTTCAACGTCGCGGTTCGCAAGCTGCGGGAAGTCGAGGAGTGCCACATGATCGCGGGCGCATTCGACTATCTCCTGAAGATACGCACGTCCGATATCGCCAACTATCGCCTCGTTCTGGGGGAAAAGATCTCCAGTCTTCCCTTCGTCGCCAACACGTCGACCTTCGTTGCAATGGAAGCGATCAAGGAGAACGGCGCCTGACCGGCGGCTTTGAGCCGCCATCATTTTACGCGTGACAGCAATCGTCTTCTCTGACAGAACAGAGCCATTGAGAGACAGGGGCGTTTGCCGACGGCAGACTGAGAAGTACCCTTCGAACCTGAACCAGATAATGCTGGCGGAGGGAGTCGCTCGGACCCTTCGGCATTGCTATCAGGGTTCCCGCGTCTTGCCCCGCCCGAAAGGGGCATGATGAAAGACGACAGATCTCCCGGTTCTATGCTCGATGCCATGCGCGCGCGAAAGCCGCTCGTTCAGTGCATCACCAATTTCGTCGCGATGAATATCGCCGCCAACGTGCTGCTGGCAGCCGGCGCTTCGCCCGCCATGGTGCATGCCGAGGAAGAGGCCGGCGAGTTCGCGGCCATCTCCGGCGCGCTGACTGTTAACATCGGCACGCTCTCGCCGAGCTGGATGAACGGCATGCGCGCCGCCGCCGCATCGGCGGGCGCCAGCGCCAGGCCATGGGTTCTCGATCCCGTCGCGCACTACGCGACCGCTTTTCGCAAACGGGCCGTCGCGGACCTGTTGGCGCTTCGTCCGACCATCATTCGCGGCAACGCGTCCGAAATCATCGCGCTCGCCGGTGGCGAAAGCCGGGGGCATGGCGTCGACAGCCGTGACCCCGTGGAACAGGCCGAAGCTGCGGCAAGCCAAATCGCGAGCAAGTACCACGCCATCGTGGCGGTCACCGGCGAGGTCGATTTCGTGACCGACGGCGCGCGCGGCTGCCGCATCGAGGGCGGCTCATCGCTGATGCCGCAGGTGACGGCGCTCGGCTGCTCGCTGACATGCCTCGTCGGCGCCTTCGCAGCCAGCCGGCCCGATGCGCCGTTCGAGGCGACAGTCGCGGCGCTCGCGCTGTTCGCCGTCGCCGGCGAAGAGGCGGCGCGGGTCGCTGACGGGCCGGGATCATTTTCCTGGCGGTTCCTCGACGCCCTCGCTGCGATCGACGGCATCGCCGTCGACAAAAATGCACGGGTGCGGATGCTATGAGAAGGATCGATCTATCGCTCTATCTCGTCCTCGATCCCGAGCTCTGCGCCGGCATTGGCATGGTCGAAACCGCAAGGCGAGCCGTCGACGGTGGCGCCACCGTGGTGCAGCTCCGCGACAAGACCGCCTCCACCGCGCGGATGATCGAGACCGGCCTTGTTCTGAAGGAAGCGCTCGCCGGCACCGGTGCACTGCTTGTCGTCAACGATGATGTCGATGCGGCCATCGCGATCGGCGCCGATGGGCTGCATGTCGGCCAGGACGATATGGTCGTGCGCGCCGCGCGCGAGCGGATCGGGCCTGACATGATCCTCGGCCTGTCGGTGGAGACAGAGGTCCTGGCGAGGGCTGTCGATCCCGCATCGGTCGACTATGCCGGTATCGGGCCGGTCTTCGCGACGCAGACCAAGCCGGACCACAAGCCGCCGATCGGGTTCGACGGCCTGGCGCGTCTCGCCGCCGTCTGCCCGGTTCCGTCGGTCGCGATTGGTGGGCTCAAGCTGGCGCATGTCAGCGGTGTTTTTGCCGCCGGCGCCGATGGGATCGCCGTCGTCTCGGCGATCTGTGGAACATCGGACCCTCACGGTGCCGCCCGCGAGCTATCAGAGGCTATCCAGGGGAGGTCGCGATGATCCGGAATGCTCTCTCCATCGCCGGCTCCGATCCATCCGGCGGCGCCGGCATCCAGGCTGACCTGAAGGCATTCGCGGCGCGCGGCGTCTATGGCATGGCGACGCTCACCGCGTTGACCGCGCAGAACACGCGGGGCGTATCCGGCGTTCACCTTGTCCCGCCCGGCTTCGTGGCCGATCAGATCCAGGCCGTGTTCGCGGATGTCCGCGTCGATGCGGTCAAGATCGGCATGATCGCCAGTGCCGAAATCGCAGATGCGGTCGCCGACGTGCTCCAGCTTCATCCTGATATCCCGATCGTGCTCGATCCGGTCATGGTGGCCAAGGGTGGGGCGAAGCTTCTCGATCCCTCCGCCGTCGATGTCCTTCTGCGCCGGCTGTTGCCGCTTGCGACGCTGCTGACACCCAATCTACCCGAAGCGGCCGCGCTGCTGCGCATCGATGTGGCCAAGAGCCGCCGGGAGATGGGCGAGCAGGCCGAGGCGCTGCGCGCGCTGGGTCCAGCCGCCGTCCTTGTGAAAGGTGGCCATCTCGGGGGCGACCAGAGCCCCGACGTGCTGGCAACGGAAGATGGTCTCACCTGGTTCGAGGCCGTCAGGATCCCGACGGCAAACACCCACGGCACCGGCTGCACGCTGTCGAGCGCGCTGGCGGCGGAGCTCGCCAACGGCGTGGCGCTGCCGCAAGCGGTGGCCGCCGCGAAGTCGTATCTCGCCGGCGCGGTGGCGCGGCCGACAGGCTCGACGTCGGCTCGGGACATGGCCCGGTCCAGCACTTTCACGCACTTTGGACGACAGAGGAAGGATACGCGAAATGACATTGCCGCTCAGTGAGCAGACGGTGATCGTAACCGGCGCAGCGCGCGGGCTCGGGGCGGCGATCGCCCGGGCTTTTGCCCGCGAGGGGGCGAAGGTGGCGATCAACTATCGCAACAGCCGGGAACAGGCCGAGGCGTTGGCGGAAAGCCTCGGCGAACGGGCGCATGCGTTTCAGGCCGATATCCGCGACGGCGCGGCCGTGAGCGAAATGCTGGCCGATGTCACGCGCAGGCTGGGGCCGCCGACGACGGTCGTGCACAATGCGCTCGCCGATTTCAGCTTCAACGGCGACGCGCGCCTGAAACTCGGCGAGCTCAGCTGGGAAGCGATGACAGCGCAGCTCGATACCGCGGTGAAGGGCGCTCTCAACCTCATCCAGGCAACGCGCCCTGCCATGGCGGCTGCCGGCTTCGGACGTGTCGTGACGATCGGGACCAATCTCTTCCAGAACCCCGTCGTGCCCTATCACGACTATACGGCGGCGAAAGGCGCGTTGCTGGCGTTGACCCGCACCGCCGCGGCTGAGCTCGGACCCGATGGCATCACCGTCAACATGGTCTCCGGTGGATTGCTACGGACCACCGATGCCAGCGCCGCAACGCCCGAGTCGGTATTCGATCTCATCGCCGGCAGCACGCCGCTGCGCCGCGTGACGACGCCGGAGGAGGCCGCCGACGCCGTGCTGTTCTTCGCCAGCCCCTGGGCTCGGGCGATCACCGGCCAGAACCTGATCGTCGACGGCGGCCTTGTCTTTGGCTGACGCCGTCGGCTGAACGTCACGACTTGACCGCGCCCGCGGTCAGGCCGGCGATGATGTGTTTTTGTGCCAGGAAGAAGACGATTACGGTTGGCATGATGGTCAGCGTGATGAAGGCGAGCACCAGCTGCCAGGCGGTGCCGAATTCGCCGCGATAGACCATGATGCCGAGCGGCCAGGGATACATCTTCTCGGAATTCAGCATGATCAGCGGCAGGATGTAGCTGTTCCAGCTGCCGACGAAGGAAATGATGCTGACCGTCGCGATGATCGGTCGCGAGAGAGGCAGGCAGATATGCCAGAAGAAGCGCATGTAGCCGCAGCCGTCGACGACAGCTGCCTGGAACAATTCCTCCGGAAGGTTGCGAAAATAATTCCGGAACAGGAGAATGCTCATGCCAAGCCCGAAGGCGACCTGCGGCAGTACCACGCCCCAATATGTGTTGAGCAACCCGAGATCGCGGATGCGGATGAAGAGCGGCAGAATGGCGGTGGCGGCTGGAAACATCAGCCCGATCAGGAAGTAGTTCAGCAGGAAATCGGCGCCGAAGAAGCGGACATGCGCGAAGGTAAAGGCCGCCATTGCCGAAACCGATACGGTGAGAAAGACGGTCAGCGCGGCGATGAGCAGCGAATTGGCCATCTGCCGCCAGTAGCGATCGCCGAACAAGATGTCGGTGTAGTTCTTGACCTGCCACTCCACCGGCAGGCCGAATGGATTGGTGCGCAGGTCGCCCAGGTCCTTGAAACCGCCAAGTGCCGTGGTCACCAGCGGGATCAGGACGATGGCCGATATGATGACCAGCGAGGTATAGAGATAGGCCTTGGTGCCGGCATTGAGCCGGTCGGATGAAACGACGTCAGTCATGGCGCATGAATATCCGTTTGTAGCTGAAGGCGAGTGTGACGCAGATCAGGAAAAGCACCACGCCGACGGCGCTTCCGAGCCCGACCTGCATGCGGGCGACGCCGAAGTTGAACAGGAAGGTCACCATCGTTTGCGTGGCGTTGAACGGACCGCCGCCCGTCAGCGGCATGATGAGGTCGAACAGCTGCAGCGAACCCACGACTGCGAAGAACACCGAGAGCCGCACGGTCGATCCGAGAAGCGGCAGGGTGATGTAGCGGAACCGCTGCCAGCCGCTGGCGCCATCGATTTCGGCGGCCTCCAGCACGCTCTTGTCGAGCGATTGCAGCCCGGCGATGAACAGCATCATATGGAAGCCGAAGTATTTCCAGACGATCACGGCCAGAACCGCGTACATCGCGAGATCCTTGTCTGCCAGCACATAGGGCGTCGCGACGCCGAGCAGGCCGGCGATCGAGGCGAAGAGCCCGTAATCGCCGTCATAGACAAAGCGCCAGATCAGGCCGGCCGCGACGTCGGCGAGCACGTAGGGCAGGAAAAAGATCAGCCGGAAGACGACCACGCCGGCAATGCGGTGAGCGAGCATCATCGCCAGCCAGATGGCGAGCGGTATCTGGATCGCGATCGAGATGACCATGATCATCGCGTTGTTTTTCAGCGCGGTAAGGAAAGCACCGTTCTTGAACAGAAGCTCGAAGTTGCGCATGCCGACATATTGCGTCGGCAGGCCGTATCCGTCCCATTTGTAAAGGCTGTACCAGGCCGCTTCCCCCATCGGCAGGATCACGAAGATCGAAAACAGCAGGAGGGCCGGCGGCAGGAAGAGGAGCAGCACGGGCAGGCGGCCGGATACGGCCGGATGCTTGCGCCGGGCGGACTGGGTGGCCGGTATGCGCGCGGGTCTGATCGTGGTGGCGGCGCTGACATTGGCCATGGGGACCTCACCTTCCTGACATGAAATGGCGGCGCGAGATCCTGTCCCGCGCCGCGATGGTCTCGATCAGAACTGATCCTGCTCGAAGGCGTCCTGGATCTGCTGGGCGCCATCGGCGGGCGTCATCTGCCCGGAGACGATGGCAACCGACACGTCGTTGACGACGCGGCCGACCGAAGGGCCGAGATCCTGGTCGAAGAAGTTCTGGTGCCACGTGGAGCCCGCCAGCTGCTGGGCCGCTTGATGCACCAGCGGGTCGGTCACGCCATCCTCGGCGCCGACCGCGACCGGGATGATCATGCCGGCCTTGGCCATGGTCCGCTCATTCTCGGCATTGGTGAGGTAGGCGAGGAAGTCGAGCGTTTCCGGTGGCGCCTTCTTCGTCACCGCCCAGCCGTTCAGGCCACCCAGGGTGTCGGTGACCGCGCCCGCGCCGCCGGTGACTGCGGGGAAGGCGAAGCGGCCGATATTGTCGGCACTCAGGCCTTTCTTGTCGCCGGAATTGGTGCGCTGGTTGGCTTCGGTGTTCTGGAAGCCCAGGATCATCGCCGCCTTGCCGTCGCCGAAGACACCGAGCGTCTGCGGCCATGTGGCGCCGAGATAGCCGGGCTGGAATGGCTCGAGCTTGCCGAGTTCGGCGAGCTGCTCGCCGGCCTTGATCATCGCCGGGTCGTTGAAGCCTTCACCCTCGCCATTCTTGGCTGCGTCGAAGACCTTTTGGCCGCCGTTGCGCATCACCAGATAGCTCCAATAGAAATGGATCGGCCATTTCTCGCCGCCACCGCCGGCGATCGGCACGATGCCGGCATCCTTGATTTTCTTGACGGCGGCTAGGTAGTCGTCCCAGGTCTTGATCGTGGTCGCGTCGACGCCTGCCTTCGCGAACAATGCCTTGTTGTAGAAGAAGGATACCGTGCCGACGGAGTAGGGGACCGCGCCGATCTTGCCGTCATAGGTAAGGCCCTTGACGGAGGCGGGATTGTAGGTCTTCAGCCATGCGCCATCCTTGGCGTTCATCGCCTCGCTGAGGTCAAGCAGTGCGCCCGTCGCCAGCTGCTGTTTCAGCACGCCGCCACCCCAGCTGTAGAAGAGATCCGGCGCGTCGCTGGACTGCAGCAGCGTCGGCAGCTTCGCCTTGAAGGCTTCGTTTTCGAGAAACTGCATCTCGATCTTCGTGCCCGGACGCTCGGCCTCGTAATTCTTGACGATCTGTTTCCAGACGCCGATATAGGTTGGATCGATCTCGAGATGCATCCACTTGATCGTGGTCTCGGCCATGGCGCTGCCAGCGGCGATCAGAAGTGCCAGGGCGGTCGCGGTCGAGCGGACAAAGGCGCGGCTGTTGAGCAGGGCTTTCGCCCTTTGATCATTGAACATAAGGTCTCCTCCTCAAGGGAAAATCGTCCTCTACAATTTTGTCCCTTATGCGGAATAAATGATCGGCAGCTTTGCAAGAATGTCAACTCCCTTGGGCGAATTTGGCAGATTCGCCTTGACAGAGGGCTGAATCTCCACGTTATTTAATTCGCATTCCGACAAAAATAACGCGCTGCTTCGGCGGTCGCCAGAAGAGCCGTGCACGATAGATGAAGACCGCAGACCCCGAATTGATGCGTGCGATCAATCGCCTGAACGTGCTGGACACGGTTCGCCGCCATGGGCCGATCGCGCGCGTCGAGATCAGTGAACGCACGCAACTGTCGACCACCACGGTTTCGGCCATCACCGCCTCGCTTTTGGACGACGGGCTCATCCTGCCGCGCCATGAAGGCGACATCCGCAACGAAGCGGCGCGGGGACGGCCGCGTGTCATGCTGGAGCTCAATCCCGATGCTGCGCGTGTCGTGGGAGCCAAGATCGCGGCCAGCCGCATGGTCTTCGTCGTCACCGATTTTCGCGGCGACGTGCTCTCGAAGCTTGCTCTGCCGATCCGGATCGATCGCCAGCCGATCGGCGTCATCGCCGATCTGGTCGAGGACGGCGTGCGGCGTTGTGTCGTCGATGCCGGTCTGTCGCTTGAAGATGTCGACAGCGTCTGCCTCAGCCTTCCCGGTGTCATCGAGCATCGCACCGGCCACATTCGCAGCAGCCCGATCTTCCGGGACGTCAACGTTGATTTCGCCGCCGAGATGACCGCACGGCTGAACACATCGACGATCGTCGAAAGCGACGCGCATGCGATCACGCTGGCACATCATTGGTTCGGCAAGGCGCGCGATCTGGAAGACATGGTGCTGATCTCGCTCGAGCAGACGCTGGGGCTCGGCGTGCTCCACGGCAACCAGCTGTTTCGCGGCGCCGGTGGTCTCAGCCACAATCTCGGCGATCTCGTGCTGGGCATGGGGCCGCTCGGGATCGTGCGGTTGTCGAGCCAGGCGGGCGAAAGCGAAATTCTCGGCGAGCAGCCGGCGGGCGGACGTTTTGCCGAGGCGATCCGCCTCGGACGCGGCATGGCGCACGCGCAGGCTTTGATCAAGGCCGAGGACAATGCGCTGATCAGCGCGGCGATCCGGGCGGGGGAGGCCGTCGGTGTCGCGGTTGCCAATATCGTGACCCTCTTCGCGCCGCCGCGCGTGATCTTGGTGGGGTCCAGCCTCGCGCTTGGAGAGCATTTCCTGGCCAGCCTGCGCAGCGCGTATGCGCTGGCCATACCACCCTCGCTGAAGGGCGTCGCGGAACTCGTCTTCGATGATTCCAGCGACGACTTCTGGGCTCAGGGGCGCGGCCGTGGCCCTTTATGAACTTTACGAGTCGCCGTGGAACACAACCGGCCCGGCGCTCTGAGGCTTTCAGAACCAAAATCTATGGGAGGAAATCATGGATAAAGTCGGCATAGGCATCATTGGATGCGGCAACATATCGGGCGCGTACCTGAAGGCCATGGCGTCTTTCCCCATTCTCGACATCAGGGGCGTGGCGGATCTCAACAGCGAACTGGCGCAGGCAAAGGCAGCCGAGTTCAACGTGCCGGCCAGAAGCGTCGATGCGCTCTTCGCGGATCCGTCGGTCGAGATCATCGTCAATCTGACCATTCCGAAGGCGCACGTCGCCGTCGGCCTGCAGGCGCTTGCCGCCGGCAAGCACACCTATTCGGAAAAGCCGCTCGGCATCAACTTCGCCGAAGGCAAGCAGCTGGCGGAAGCGGCCAAGGGGAGGGGGCTACGCATCGGCGCGGCGCCCGACACCTTTCTCGGCGGCGGCCACCAGACGGCGCGGGCGCTGATCGACCAGGGCGTGATCGGCCAGCCAGTGGGCGGCACCGCCACTTTCATGTGCCCCGGCCACGAGCGCTGGCACCCCAATCCCGCCTTCTACTACGAGGTCGGCGGCGATCCGATGCTGGATATGGGACCGTACTACATCACCGATCTGGTCAATCTGTTCGGGCCGGTGGCGCAGGTCGCGGGCTTCGCGGTTACGCCGCGCAAGGAGCGCGTCATCACCAGCGAGCCACGAAACGGCGAGCATATCCCCGTGCATGTGCCGACCCATGTGTCCGGCCTGATGGCCTTTGCCAATGGTGCGGTCGTGCAGATCGGCATGAGCTTCGATGTCGCCGGCCACAAGCACGTACCGCTCGAGGTCTACGGCACCGAGGGAACGCTGATCGTGCCGGATCCCAATCATTTCGGCGGCGAAGTCGAGCTCTTGCGAAAGGGCGGGTCGTTCGAAAGCCAGCCGCTGACAGCGCCTTACGCCGATGGAAACTACCGGTCGATCGGTGTCGCCGATCTCGCCTATGCGATCCGTCAGAACCGGCCGCATCGCGCGAACGGCAGCCTGGCGCTGCATGTGCTGGAGGTCATGGAAGCCTTCCAGACCGCATCGGAAACCGGCCGTACCGTGACGATCACCACGCAGACGGAGCGGCCTGCGCCGATCTCGGAATCCCTCGTCGACGGACGTCTGGGCAAGTAATGATGGAGGAGAAAATTTTATGCGTGAAGCACTGATCGTTTGGGGCGGATGGAGCGGCCACGAGCCGCAGGAATGCGCCGCCATCGTCAAGGACATGCTCGAGGAAGACGGTTTCAAGGTCTATGTCGAGCATACCACCGAGGCTTTCGCCGACCCATCCGTTCACGACCTTTCCCTTGTCGTGCCGATCGTGACGATGTCGAAGATCGAAAAGGAAGAGATCAAGAACCTCGCGGCGGCCATCGAAGGCGGTGTCGGTCTTGCAGGCTATCACGGCGGCGCCGGCGACAGCTTCCGCGACTGCGTGGAATACCAGTTCATCGTCGGCGGCCAGTGGGTCGCGCATCCCGGCAACATCATCGATTACCGGGTCAATATCGTCAGGCCGGACGATCCCGTCATGCAAGGCATTGCCGATTTCGACTACACGTCGGAGCAGTATTACATGCACGTCGATCCCTCCAACGAAGTCCTTGCGACGACGACGTTTACCGGCGATCACGCCTATTGGATCGATGGCGTGGTGATGCCGGTCGCCTGGAAGCGCAAGTACGGCAAGGGGCGCGTCTTCTATTCCTCGCTCGGCCATCAGGCCAAGGAGTTTTCCGTTCCCGAAATGCGCGCCATCTTCCGCCGAGGGGCAAACTGGGCGGCGCGCTGAGCCTGCGCGAAATAGGTATTAGCACGCGGTTGGAACATGACCGACCGCGCGCTATTTCTTCATGGTATTGAACGTGAAGGAGTTTCCAGCATGCGCAAGCTTCTCGCAATTACCTCTGTCGTCATCATGAGCCTTGCCGGCAGCGCGTTCGCGCAGATGAACATGGGCATGGACAGCAGTGGCCGGTTCGACGGCTCCGCGCCGCTTGGAACAGGTCCGAAGGACGAACAGTCGAGCGGTCTTTCCATTCCCCTCGATTCGTTCGAGACCGAAAGCACCACGAGTTCGGCACCGGCGCAGTGGACACGCTGTCCGCCCCAACAGCGCAATGCGGCCAACCGCAAGTCGACCAATCCGGCCTGCATCAACGGACAGTGATCCGGCTGAGAGCCTGGCTCCGGGCCTCGTGTTTGCGTTTCGCTGGCGCGATCTTTTGTGCTAGTGGGGCGGCTCAACGCGAGGCCTAAGACATGCTGCCCTGGATCCAGCTCGATTCCGCTCCCATTCCCGGCGAGGCCGGCGAATTGCGCCTGAAGCAGCGCGGTAGCGAATTCTCCATCATGCTCGGATCGAACGAGTTGATGAACAGCCGCCTCTCCGGTTCCGAGGAAGCACTCGCGACGCTCTCCTATGATAAGCTGAAAGGTCGGCCGCGCCCGAGCATCCTGATCGGCGGTCTCGGCATGGGCTTCACGCTGCGCGCGGCGCTGGCCGTCGTGCCGAAGGACGCTGCGGTTGTCGTCGCCGAACTCGTGCCCGCCGTCGTCAGCTGGGCGAGGGGGCCGATGGCTGAAGTGTTCAAGGGATGCCTTGACGATCCCCGCGTCGGCATTCACCAGGGAGATGTGGCTGAACTCATTCGTTCCAGCCGGGCAAGATTCGACGCCATCCTGCTTGATGTCGACAACGGACCGGATGGACTGACCCGCCAATCGAATGATGGGCTTTACGACTTCGGCGGGTTGAAGGCCGCGCGCGACGCTTTGCGCCCCGGCGGCGTGCTCGCCGTCTGGTCGTCCGGCCCCGATGCCGGCTTCACGCGCCGCGTGCGCGACAGCGGCTTTGCGGTCGAGGCCGTCAATTCGCGCGCCAACGGAAAACGTGGCGGCGCGCGCCACGTCATCTGGCTGGCACAGAAGAAGTAGCTCAGCCTGCCTGTCCCTTACGGGCCGTGGCGATGGCATTCGCGGCGCCTGCGCGAAGCTGCTGCGTGTCCGCGCCGGCGATAACGAGATCAAAGCCCATCTTCAGCAATTGTCCGGCGCGCTCGCCATTGCTGCCGAAGATGCACGCGAACTTGCCATGCACGCGGCACCGATCGAGCAACTGCTTCAGCACGACGTCCATCTCCGCCGTATCGGGCGCCAGCCGCGCGCCGTTCGAAAGCGCGATGGAAAGGTCGGATGGGCCGATGAAGATGCCGTCGATGCCCTCAACACCGAGAATGTCATCGGCGGCCTCGAGCGCCGCACGCGTCTCTATCATGGCGATCGCGACGGTCTCCATGTTCGCTGTCGCCAGGTAGGTCGTGGCGGCGAGGCCGGTATGGTTCATCGCCAGCGTCGGTCCCCAGCTGCGTTCGCCGAGTGGCGGGTATTTGGTCGCCTTGACCAGGGCATCCGCATCCGCGACCGAATTGATCATCGGCGCGATAATCCCCGAGGCGCCGGCATCGAGCAGCCGTGACGCGGTCGAGAAGTCACCGACGGGAATACGCGCCACCACCGGCTTGCCGGCAAGCCTGCCCTGCCCAATGCCGTTTGCGGCAGCCACCATGTCCCAGACGCCGTGCTGCATGTCGAGCACGACGGCATCGAATGCTTCCTGCGAGAGATGATTGACGAAGAGCGGATCGGGTATGCCGATCCATGCGGAAATCAGACCACCGCCTTCGCCGCTCCTGAGAAGCTTGGAAAAATCGTTGATCGCAGTTGAACCAGGCATGCCAGTCTCCTTTAGCAGCTCAGCCCGCGGCGCGCCGCTCATCTTGATGGAATTGTTCGATAAAAGCCTTCTGCAGAAGGATGCCGTCCCATTCGTCGGCGAAGAACGAGGAATCGTAGATCAGCGTGTAGGGACCGGCGTATCCGGCCTGCCGGCAGGCGTCCAGGCATTTGCCATAGTCGCCGGTGTCCATGCCCGCTGCGGTATAATTGGCCTTGGCGTGGCAGATCTCGGCGCGGCGCATGATGTCGGAAAGGCCGGCGTATTTCTCCGGCGCCGACCAGTTGCCGAGATCGCCGTTGAGGCCGATTTTGCCGCGGAGATCGTCAAGCAGCCAGTTCATTTCTCGCGGCGACGGCAGGAGATCGAACCAGTTTTCGGTGACGACACGGATACCGCTCTCTTCTGCCCGTTCCGCCAACCATGACAGATGTCCGGAGGCGCGGGCGAGGTTCTCGTCGCTCGGCTGCTGCTTTCCCGCGATCACGCGCATGTTGCGCGCGCCGAGTGCGGCTGCGATCTCGATCCAGCCGGCGATCCAGCGGATGTCACGCTGCGCCGTTGCGGGATGGCTCGGGTCGCCATCCTCGACCAACAGGGTCTGAAGCATGACGCCGGATTGATCGAGTGCTGCCCGCAGCCGCCGCAGATAATCCGCGTCGAGGCTCGGCAGATGGAACGAGCAGATTTCCAGCCTGTAAATGCCGCGATCGGCAAGCTGGCGCGGAACGTCGATGAGCTCGACGCTGCCTGTGCCGTAAGGCTCCTGCATCGCCGCGTCCCTGGCCGGGTCGGGGCTATAGGGGTAGACCGCGCCGAGCGCCCGGTGCAGCGACCACGTAGAGACGGCGAACCGTCCGTTCTCGATATCCTCGATCATTCCATTCCTCCTCTTCGCCCCGCCGTATCTAGGCAGCAACGCCTTGGAATTTCAAACGGAATCTCCCGCGATGATTGCTTCGGCCGAAAGGCTGGCGGCAAGCAGCGCCTCGTCTCGGCCGGCGATTGCCGAAAGCAGCAGGCCGACCGGCATATCCGCGTCGCCGGTCCCGCAGGGGATCGAAACGCCGCACCAGTCGAGGAAGTTGCCGAGCATGGTGTTGCGCAACGTCTTGCCGTTGGTCGCGAAGAAGAGATCGTCGTCTGCCTCGAGGGCGGCGATGGGTGGCGCGACATGGGCGACGGACGGATAGGCGATTAAGCTGTCGCCGACCAGCCGGTTGACCTCGGCGATCAGCCGTTCTCGCGCCTCCAGAATGGCGATATAGTCGGGCATGGTGGTCGTCTGGCCGAGGCGGGTGCGCTGCACGACGCGGTGGTCCATCTGATCGGCCTCCGGTCCGGAGAGCCGCTCGCGATGCAGGGCGAAGGCTTCGGCGGTGACCAGGCTGCCGTATTTGCCCATCAGCGCAAGGATCTCGTCGAAGGCCGGGATCGTGACGCGGCTGACCGACGCACCCTCGGCGATCAGCCACTCCAGGCTTGGCTCGAAGGCGGCAACGACGCCCGCCTCGGCGCCATCGAACACGACATTGTCGGGAACGACCACATCCACGCCACGGAGCGAACGGGGGGTAATGGCGGGCGCGGCGGTGACGCCTCGCATTGCCGCGTCGATCCAGATCGCGTCCTGAACGGTTCGGCAGAGGGGGCCGAGCAGATCCAGGCTTTTGGCCAATGGAAAGACACCGCCCATTGGATAGCGGCCGCGGGTCGCCTTGTAGCCGACGATGCCATTGAAGGCGGCGGGGATGCGGATCGATCCGCCGGTATCGGTCCCGATCGCCACCGGGACAAGGCCTGCGGCAACCGCGGCACCCGCGCCGGAGGATGAACCGCCCGGAATGCGCGGCTCATCCTTGCCGCGTGGATTGTGCGGCGTACCGTAGTGCGGATTGATGCCGAGGCCAGAGAAAGCGAATTCGCTCATGTTGGTGCGCCCGACGGCGATCATTCCAGCGTGGCCGAGCGCGCTAACGACAGCGGCGTCGTCCTTGGCCACGGAAGCGGAACGCAGGACCTTGGAGCCGGCGGTCGTCGCGCGCCCATTGATGTCGAACAGGTCCTTCCAGGCAACGGGAATGCCTTCGAGCAACCCACGCGACCGACCGCTCTTCAGGCGCGCCGAGGATGCCCTGGCCTCGGCAAGCGCGCGGTCGGCCAGCAGTTCGGTGAAGATCGACTGGTCGGAATGCGCCGCTATGCCTTCGAGTACCGCTTCGGTGACGTTGACCGGATCGGCGGCGCCGCTCTGGAAGAGAACGGAGAGTTGCGCGATCGACATCGCACCAAATGATTTTGTCATGTGAGTGTCCGTGGTCTGGATGGATGCCCGACCTAAGCCGAATTCCGTCGAAGAGCCAAGCCCTTAAAGTCGGATCAAACCGATTGGTTCGATTTTATGAATACTGAGTTTCCGTATCCGGCCTTCAAGCCTTGAGGCGAGCACCACACATAACGTAAGCGCGAAAGACGCTACGGGTCGAGGGATGTTGTAGGCATCGTCGCGCGGATTTCAGGAGCAAGACAATGACAGATGTCGACAGCTGGAGCGCCCCTCGCGGCGACACGGTCCATCATCATGCAACGGACGAAGAGTTGAACGGGATGGGCGAACGCGAATACGTGGAACATATCAAGGCGGCCAGCCGGCCATCGGTGTCGGAGCGGTTTATCATCGTTGCGGCTTTGCTGGTTCTCGGCGCGGCGGGATATGTCGCGCACATGAACACCTCGACGGCATCGGCTGTCGATCTCTCTCCTGTCGGAGCGATCTCGGATTCCGGACCGGCGCTGGACTACTGCCGGGAGCATAGCCCCTATCCCGACAAGTCCTGCTGAGACTTTCTTTATAAGCTGGAGAAATGCCGGGAGCGACATAGTTCTAGTCGGGGGAGGGCATCATGTCCGATGATATCGACTACGATCTCGATCGCTTCATCGACGCTCAGAACGATGTCTATGATAAAGCGCTTGCGGAGCTCACGAGCGGCCGCAAACGCTCGCACTGGATGTGGTTCGTCTTTCCGCAGATCGCCGGTCTCGGCACGTCGCCAATGGCGGAGAAATATGCCATCCGCTCGGCCGGCGAAGCAACGGCCTATCTCGCAAACGCCATTCTTGGCGCTCGCCTGCTGCGCTGCGTCGACGCCGTCTTGTCCATAAATGGGAAATCCGCGCACGACATCTTCGGCTCTCCCGACGATCGCAAGCTGCGGTCGTCGATGACGCTCTTTGCCGCGGTCAGCGATCACGGATCGCCCTTCCACCGGGTGATCGACCGCTTCTACGGCGGTGTGTTTGACCATCGCACAATTGAATTGCTCGACGGCGGCCGCTAGTTCATCCAGCCTCGGATTTGCATGCAGCTCGATCCCGCCAGCAACCGTTCGGCATGACATCGAGGCGCATTCGATGGCGAATATAGTTTTATATGTAAGTGTTGCTTTGTGTATAAATCCGGCGTCGCGCTGGTGTTGCCTTGTCGCTCGCTCAATCGCCGGGAGGATGATGGCAACTAGTCTATTTTGGTATGGCAGGGGATATTGATCTCAGGCCTCGATATAATGAATAATAACGGTGCGGAATTCAATGAAGCCCCGATTTTCCAAATGCGAAACGAGGAATTACTCGGTGGGCGCCGGCAGTATTTTGAGCGTTTCCGGGTTACGGTGAGGAATGAGCGAGCATGTTCATGCAACGCATGCGTTTTTCGATGGGGCGCGGTCGGCCGGTTCGGCTGGGCTGCTTTCTGACCCTGTTTGCGCTGGGAACGACGATGTTCGCCGGGGCCGCCGCCAGTGCTCCCCTTCCGCCATACACCAAGATCAGGCTGACCGTTGTACAGTGGATGCCGACCAAAGGCGTCTATGAACAATGGGGATCGATCGGCGGCGACTTCACGATTTCCGACACCGGCACGGTATCCGTTCCGGTCCTGGGCAGTGTTGCTGTCGGAGATCTCGACGATAGCGGCTTGGCTGCGGAGATCGCCAGACGTCTCAAGGAAAAGATCGGGCTGGTCGAAGCGCCCGCGACCACCGTACAGATAATCGACTACCCGCCGGTATATGTCGTCGGGGATGTGTCCAAGCCGGGAGAGTACAGGTTCAGCCAGGGGTTGACCGTGTTGCAGGCACTGGCGCTGGGTGGCGGCGAGTTCCGGAACGCTTCGGCGCTGGATGGTGCCGGCGAGGTCACGAGACTGGTTGGCGCGCTCAAGGAACTGGACGATTCCATTACGCGCAGCAATGCAAGGATCGCCCGGCTGGAAGTTGAGATGACCGGGGCGAAGACGGCGGATCTGCTAACGCAGGCTGACAAGTCCGACCCGTTCGCGGCGGCAATCTACAACCAGGAACAGGTGATATTCGACGCGAGAGCGAATGCTATCGACCGCAAGGCGAAGTCGCTTGGTGAGTTGAAGGAACTGCTCAACGGAGAAATTCGCGGTCTCGACCAGAAGACAGCGAGCATGGATGCCAACATCAAATCCATTCAGCAGCAGGTCGATAGCACTGCGGTGCTCGTTGCCAAGGGCGCCGTGGTGGCGACGCGGCAAGGCGAGGTCGAGCGAACGCTGAGAAGCTATCAAGACGCCCGGCTGGACATCGGCACGGCGATCATGCGCGCCCGGCAGAGCATCAGCCAGACGACGCGGGATCTGCAGGCGCTCTACGACGAGAGGAAGACGGAGGTCGCTTCGGACCTTCAATCTGAAAGAGCGACGCTTCTTCAATTGAAGGTCAAGCGCGAAACGAGCCAGAAACTTGTATTGGATGGCCTCGCGTCTCTCGGCGGATCGGCGAACCAGGCGGAAAAGCCAGCCTTGACGTTCGCCATCGTGCGCAGGGAAAACGGCACGGCAAACGAAATATCGGCATCGGAATCGACGGCACTATTGCCAGGCGACGTCGTCAAGGTGACACAACCTTCCCTGAGAGCCTTGAAACCGGTTGATCAGGTTTCGATGGTCTCAGGTGCTGATCAGGCCAGCCGATGATCGTCGCGATGCTTTGCGACAACTAGCGGCGTGCTTCACATCGGCGTTCGCGCTTTTCCGGACGCCACGAATTGCAGGTCAGCGTGCCTTGATGGCCATCGACGCGAGTTCGACCGGGCCGCAAAGCTACACTCTGATCCTGAAATCCACGGTTCCGATCGGCTGATCTCGGATGTGAGCATCGGCTTCTCGATTACTCTCGGCAAGCATGGCCCGTCCGCTCGGGCCGGCAGCGTCGAGGTGCGCCGGTGCCGTCGCTACCGGACTCTATTCACTCAAGCCCTTGACCGGGCTGCTACCGCCATAAGCGCTACCGTCCTGACCGGGTTGCGTGCGTCAGGCTCCGTAAGGCGATGGCACAAGCCGCTCGCGGTCGGGCGCTGCTCAATCTGTCGCATTGAGATTTTCCGCCATTTTGCGTAAAGACGATGCAAGTGAGCGGGGAGGTTCAGGTGAAGGCGGCGGAGGCAGGCATAGTTCGATGGCTGGTGCGTGTCAGCTGCGCCGTTGCGCTGGTCTTCCTGGGCTTCGCGCACCAGGCGCCGGCCTTTGCCAATGGCGCATTCATCTCCGTTGAATTGTCCGAATATGTGCTGCCTGATGGAACGGTGCCAGTCATCTGTACCGTCGGCAAAGCGCAAACGGGGGATCACCAGAGCAAAGTCGATGCGCATGGCTGCGAGGCTTGCCGGATCAGCGCCTCTGTCGTGTTGCCCGCTCCGATTTCCATCGCATTGCGCAGCGTTGCGATCCCGATCAGTCTCGGCCCGCGCAGCGGCACCGAGGCTGACGGAAGCGGGCCCTTGTCACCCGCTGGCGGTCCCAGGGGGCCTCCGTTGAATCCCGGTCGCGTTTGATCTGCCGCGTGGATCACCTTCGAACCGGTGATCCCGCAAAGTTATCTCGTATGTCCCACACAACCGTCCGCTGCCGACGTTACATGACCTATGTCATGCGCGTGTCCGGCAACCAGCGGTCGCTATGGCAGGAACTATCATTATGAAGAAGATTACACTCGTTCTGACGGCTTTCTTTCTTGCACTCTTTTTCGGCGCGTCCGCGGGCGCCCAAACGGTCACCGCGGGCGACATAGAGATCACCGGTCCCTACGCCCGGCCCATGGTCCCTGGCGCAAAAGTCGGCGGGGGCTATCTCAGCATTACCAACAAGGGAACGACCGACGACAAGCTCGTCGGCATCAACTCGGCACGTGCCGGATCTTCGGAACTCCACCGAATGAGCGTCGACAACGGAGTCATGACCATGCGGCCGGTCGCGGGCGGCCTTGCTATTCCGGCGGGGCAGACGGTCGAGCTGAAGCCGGGCGGCTACCATGTCATGTTCAAGAACGTCGGAGAGCCTTTCAAGCGGGGAGAAACGATCAAGGCGACGCTGACTTTCGAGAAAGCCGGTCAGGTTGATGTCGAATTCGCGGTCGGCGCTGCCGGCGCCGCGAAAACGGACAGCCAGTCCGGAATGGGCGATATGCCCATGCCGCAATAGCTGGTCGAGATCATACGGTCGTCACCAGTCGGAAAATCAATTCAATGAGCAATCCCATGTTTAAAACGAGCAAGCTGCTCACGGCATCCTTCATCATCATGATAAGTGCTGCCGGGCAGGCCAGTGCCCATGCGCACCTGACGTCGAGCGTTCCCGCCGACAAGTCCATCGTACAAGCGTCTCCCGCCGCGGTGGCGCTAAACTTTTCCGAGGAACTCAACATCCGCTTTTCCGGCGCGACGATTGCCGGAACGGACGGCAAGCGGATTTCGACCGGCGACGCCAAGCTGTCGGACGATGGAAAGACGCTCACGGTGCCTCTTCCCGAGAGCCTCGATGCCGGCGGATATGTCGTTGAGTGGCGCGTGCTGTCGACGGATGGTCATAAGACGAAGGGCAGCTATGGCTTCACGGTCAAGCCGTGACGCCGGACACTGCCCTCATTCTTTGCCGCCTTCTCTTCGATGCCGCCGTCATCCTGATCTGGGGGAGCGCGGCCTATCTCGCCGCGCTCGTTTCGCCTGATCTGGCGCGTGCTGTCGGCGACAGGCTGTCGTGGTTGAACACGGTCGCGATCGCAATCGCGATCACCAGCACCGCGGCGATCCTGCCGTTGCGCACGGCGATCATCGGCGACGGGTGGCCAGATCTGTTCACACCTGAGATGATCTGGGCGGTAATGACGCAGACTGACGTCGGAAATGCCTGGATGGTCCAGGCCGGCGGCGCGCTTCTGCTTGGCGCCACGGCCTTTCTTCCGTCGGCCTATCGGCAAAGGGGACGGGCCGTCTGCGCCGCGCTCTTGCTGCTCAGCCTGACGCTGAGTGGCCACGCGGCGATGAACAGTGGCTGGCTCCGGCTGGTGCACCGCGTCAACAGTGGTGTCCATCTCCTGTCGGCAGGGGCGTGGCTGGGCGCGCTCGTGCCGGTATTGCTGATCCTGCCGATGCTTGGGCGCGGAGCGCCGCAGGCCGATGCGCGTATGGCCCTCATGCGATTTTCGACAGCGGGACATGTCGCCGTCACGCTTGTGCTGCTTTCGGGAATCGCAAACACGCTGCTCATCCTTGGCGGTCTGCCGTCGGATTGGTCGTTCAGCTATCAGCGTCTGCTGGCCGTCAAGATAGTGCTGGTGGTAGCGATGGTGGTGATTGCAGTCGTCAACCGCTATGTCTTCGTCCCGCGGTTCGCCCGACATCACTCCGTTCTTCCGCTGAAGGTCTGCGTCGTCGCCGAGGTCGTTCTCGGGCTGGCGGTCATCGCCCTCGTCGCGTGGTTCGGCACGTTGCAGCCACGTTGATCGTGGAAAACGCCAGGAAATCCATCTACGTCAAATGACGGTGGTGTTCGCTTTTCCGCTTTGAAGCCCTGAGTCCCCATGCCATTTTCGGCACCACAATGCATATGACAATGGGGACTGCCATGTTTTCGAAGCGCATCAAATTCAACACCGCGCTTGCCGCGCTCCTGCTTTCGCCATCGCTTGCGTTTGCCCATATGGGCACCGGCCAAGCGGTCGGCTTCGCGGCTGGCTTGAGCCACCCTCTGTCGGGGCTCGACCATATCCTTGCCATGGTCATGGTCGGCGTCGTTGCCTGGCAACTCGGCGGTCGTGCCGTGTGGATGGTGCCCGCCACCTTCGTCGCCGTCATGGGCGTGGGCGGAGCGCTCGGCATGATGGGCATCGCTATGCCCTTCGTCGAAGCGGGAATCGGCCTGTCGGTCATCGTTCTCGGCGTCATTGTCGCGCTCGGTGTTCGTGCCCCCGTCGCCGTTGCCGCCGGCCTGGTCGGTCTGTTCGCGGTTTTCCATGGACATGCGCATGGTTCCGAAATGCCGGCTGCCGCGGCGGGCATGGCTTACGCCGCCGGGTTCCTGATCGCGACGGCGGCATTGCATGTCGTTGGCCTTGCGATGGGGTTTGGGATTGCACGCGCCGGCGATACCAAGGGCGTTGTCGTAACCCGCTCCGCTGGCGGCGCCGCGGCGCTGGCTGGAATTGGCCTGATGACCGGTCTCATCTGATTTCGTATGCGCTTGTTGTATATGCGGGGATGAGGTGCCGTTGTCGGCTCCTCATCCGGCTTCGTCTGATCGTGTAACGTTTTCAGTTCAGGCCGCGGCGCACTTCCGATGCCTTTCTGAGCGTTCGCTGCACGGCCGAGGGCATCGCCGGCTTTGTGACGACACCGAGCGCGCCGTTGAGCTTGTCCGCCACCGCCTCGGGATTGCCGGTCATGAACACCACCGTGACCCCGAATTCCTCCACCAATCGGCGACCGATTTCCGGGCCGGTCGGTCCGTCCGAAAGGTTGACGTCCACGAAGGCAATGTCGGCGTCCCTCGCCAGTTGCAGAGCCTGATCGCGGCTATTCGCCAAGCCGGCGACGTCAAAGCCCATCGCTTTCACTGTTTCCTCGAGATCAAGCGCGATGAAGAGTTCGTCCTCGACGATCAGGACACGCTGCTTGGTGGTATTTTCAGTCTGTGAACTGTACTCAACGCCGGTGCCCATACTTGGCCCCCTGTTACTCATTTTCACCAGAACTCCGACGGAAAACGGTTCGGCAAGAGATATGTTCCGGCGCGGGACATTTTTATTTTCAGTTAAGATATTGTTAGCATTAACAAAACGCTAATTTCTCCTTCTCTTGGCGCGCGTTGGATCGGCGATTGGAGGCCGGCCTTGATGTCACCGTTACATGATTGAGATTTACTGTCGGGCGACGCTCCATCCGAGTTGACAACGATGATGCGAGTGGGGAGAGTTGCGGCCAAATCAGGTGCCAGCATCTTGGGGGGAACCTATGTTCGCACGCGCGTTCTTGACAGCCGCTACCATTGTTCTTTCGACCGCTCTCACCGGTTCACCCGCCTTTTCCGCCGACAGCAAGCGCGAGATACAAACCGTGCGCGATGCCGATTATTTCGGCTTCGATCTGCGCAGCGAGCAGAACGTCACGCTCGACCAGTGTAAGGCATCGTGCATCGGCGACAAGTCGTGCAAGGCCTTCACCTATAACCCCAAGGTCAGCTGGTGCTTCCTCAAATCCGACTTCAAGACGATGAACGCCTTTCCGGGCGCCATCGCCGGGAAGATCGTCGAGACGGCCGGCAGCCAGGAGCCGGACCTCGGGGCCGCGCCGCGCATCGGCTTCCTTTCGAGAGACGTGTTGCAACAGGCGCGCGACGACAAGGCCAATCTCGAGGTCGCCGAAGACCAGCAGGGCCAATCGGCCGACAGCCTGATCGCCAACGCGCGCATCGACCTCACGGCCAACAATGTCGTCGATGCCTTGAAGTCCTTCCGCGGTGCGCTGGCGCTCACGCCCGATAATGCCGACCTGTGGCTGGAGACGGCGCGCGCGGGCGGCAGCTTCGTCAAGAGCGACGACAACAATGGCAGCAATATCTATCCCCAGGCCGTGCTGGCCGCCATCAATGGCTACGACCTGACGCGAACGACGACCAGCCGCGCCGATGCGCTTGCGGTCCTTGCCGTCGCGCTGGAGAACAACTCGAACTACCGGGCCGCGCTGAATGCCTATAAGGCAAGCCTGGCGCTGGTGAATTCGAAAGAGGTCCAGGCCGCCTTCCTGCAGCTGAAATCGACGCGGGGCTTCCGTATCACGGACCACACGGTCGATGCCGACAGCGCGACCCCGCGCGCTTGCGTGACCTTCTCGGAATCGCTGGTCAAGACCACGGACTATACACCCTTCGTGACGCTGAACGGCGTCGCGCCGAAGGCGCTTGAGACCAAGGACAAGCAGATCTGTGTCGAGGGCCTGACGCACGGCGAGAACTACAAGATCTCTTTCCGCACGGGCCTTCCCTCGTCTGTCGACGAAGTCCTCGAGGCGCCCGTCAGCCTTGACATCTATGTCAAGGACCGCACCGCGAGTGTCCGCTTCACCGGTGACAGCTTCGTGCTGCCGTCGACGGCGCGCCGTGGCATTCCGATCGTTTCCGTCAATATGGCCTCGGCCAATCTCAAGCTCTACCGCATCGGCGACCGTGGTATCGCGCCGTTGCTGACCAGTTCGCAGTTCCTCACCCAGCTCGATGGCTACAGCGCCCAGCGCATCGAGGACGAGAGCGGTGAACTTGTCTGGCAAGGGGCGATCGATATCGCCAATGATCTGAACAAGGACGTCGTCACCAGCTTCCCTGTCGACGAGGCGCTGCCGGAGCGCAAGCCCGGCGTTTACGTGCTGACGGCGACGTCCCCCACTGGGCCGGACCAAGAGTGGAATTCGCAGGCGACGCAGTGGTTCGTGGTCTCCGATATCGGGGTGACGACCTATGCCGGGACCGACGGCCTCAACGTCTTCGCCCGCTCGCTCGCGACCGCCAAGCCGATGGCCGGTGTCGAGCTGCAGCTTCTCGCCAAGAACAATGAGGTGCTCGGTGCGGCCACGACTGACGACAATGGTCGGGCGACATTCACCGCCGGCCTGATCCGAGGGACATCGGCGCTGACACCTGCCGTGGTCACGGCGAAGAACGGCGCGTCGGACTACGTCTTTCTCGACATGACACGCGCCGGTTTCGACCTGTCCGACCGTGGCGTCACCGGCCGCGCATCGCCCGGCGCGATCGATGTGCTCACCTTCACCGAGCGCGGTATCTACCGCGTCGGCGAAACGGTTCGCGTATCGGCGCTGGCACGCGATACCGATGGCAAGGCGATCGAAAATCTGCCGCTGACCTTCGTCTTCATGCGTCCCGACGGCGTGGAAGATCGACGCATCGTCAGCCAGACCAGCAATCTCGGCGGCTACAATGTGGATTTCGCCGTGCAGGACAACGCCATGCGCGGCACCTGGACGATGAACATCCACACCGATCCGAAGGGATCGCCGATCGCGAGCAAGAGCTTCCTGGTCGACGATTTCGTGCCGGATCGGACCGACATGGAGCTGAAGACCGAGGCGAAGATGATCGGACCGGACGCGCCGGCGACGATCAATATCTCGGGCAAATATCTGTACGGAGCACCCGCTGCCGGGCTGACGCTTGAAGGCGATGTCGTCATCAAGCCGACGCGTCAGGCCGAAGCGTTTCCGGGCTACTTCTTCGGCCTCGCAGACGAGGAGGCGAGCGAGGATTCGCGCCAGTCGATCGAGGGACTGCCTGATCTGGATGAAAAGGGCGAAGGCGTCACTGATCTGACGGTGGGCGAGCTGCCGGCGACGACGCAGCTTCTGAACGCGACCGTCTACATCCGAATGCAGGAAGCCGGAGGGCGCGCGATCGAGCGTTCGCTCGTGCTGCCGGTGAAAAATCAGGGGCCGATGATCGGCATCAAGCCGGAGTTCTCCGGCGATCTCGGTGAGAACTCGATCGCCAACTTTACCGTCATCGGCGTCGATGCCGACGGCGTGAAGGAGGAGATGAAGGGGCTGCGCTGGAAGCTGGTCAAGCTAAACCGCGATTACCAGTGGTATAGGGACGGAACGGCCTGGAAGTACGAGCCGGTCTACACCACCGAGCAGGTGGGCAACGGCAATGTCGATGCCGGCATCGACGGCGCCAAGATCGCCTCGCCTGTGCAATGGGGCCGTTATCGCCTCGAGGTCGAGAGCACGGACGCGGATGGGCCGACGTCAAGCGTGGAATTCGACGCCGGCTGGTTCGTGCAGGCAACGTCCACGGAAACGCCCGATGGCCTGGAGATCGCGCTCGACAAGGATAGCTACAAGGTCGGCGAGACCGCGAAGCTGAAGGTTTCCTCGCGTTATGCCGGTGAACTGATGATCGCAGCCGGCACTGAGACGCTGGTCGCGGTGCAGAATGCGGCGATCGGCGAGAAGGGCGGCGAGGTCGAAATTCCCGTCACCGCCGACTGGGGCGCTGGCGCCTATGTGACTGCGACGCTGTTCCGCCCGGGCGATGCCCAGGACAGCCACATGCCGATGCGCGCGATCGGCGTGAAATGGCTGAAGGTCGATCCCGAGGATCGGGCCTTGCAGGTCAAGATCGAGGCACCTGGGAAAATGCTGCCGCGCGGCCCGCTGCCGATCACGCTCGCCGTTGCGGGTGCGGGCGCCAACGAGGAGGCCTATGTCACCGTTGCCGCCGTCGATGTCGGCATTCTCAACCTGACGCGCTACGAGCCGCCGAACCCGGAGGACTGGTATTTTGGCCAGCGCCAGCTCGGCCTCGAAATCCGCGACCTTTATGGCCGCCTGATCGACGGCTCGCTCGGTGCCACCGGCAAGCTGCGCACCGGCGGCGATGGCGGCGCGATCGCGCTGCAGGCAAGCCCTCCGACGCAGAAGCTCGTCGCCTTCTTCTCCGGCCCACTGAAACTGGACGCCGAGGGCAAGGCGCAGGTCAGTTTCGATATTCCCCAATTCAACGGCACGGCACGCCTGATGGCGGTCGCCTGGTCCAAGTCCGGTGTCGGCCATGCCGTGCAAGACGTGATCATTCGCGATCCTGTCGTCGTTACGGCCAGCCTGCCGCGCTTCCTGGCGCCGGGGGACAAGTCCGAGCTACGTCTCGATATCGCCAATACCGATGCGCCCGCAGGTGACTACAAGCTTGCGGTCACAGGCAATGACGCTGTCGGTATCGCGCAGGCCACGCAAACGATCCGGCTTGGCGCCGGCGCGAAGCAGGCGGTGACGCTTGCCGTGACCGGTCTGCAGCCGGGCAACGGTGTCGTTTCGGTCAACATCTCGAATGCGGCGGGGCTATCGCTCGACCAGAGCCTTGATGTCCCCGTCCGACCGGCCGTGTTGCCGGTCACCGAGCGTCGCGTGCTGGCGCTGAAGCCGGGAGCGAAGCTGACGATCGACAAGGCGCTCTTGGCCGATAGCGTTCTTCCGGGCGCATCCGTCAGCGTCAATGTCACGCGCTCCGCGGCCTTCGACATTCCGGCATTGCTGATGTCGCTCGATCGCTATCCCTTCGGCTGCGCCGAACAGACGACCAGCCGGGCCCTGCCGCTGCTCTATCTGAGCGAGCTTGCCGAGCAGGCCGGTCTCGATGGCGATGCCGATATCAAGAAGCGCGTGCAGGATGCCATCTATCGCGTTCTTTCCTACCAGGCATCAGCCGGCAGTTTCGGCCTTTGGGGGCCGGATAGCGGCGATCTCTGGCTTGATTCCTACGTCACCGATTTCCTGACGCGGGCCCGCGAGCAGAAATACGACGTGCCGGATCGTGCGCTGGCGCAGGCACTCGAGAACCTGCAGAACGCCTTGAGCTATGACGTCAACGTCAAGGACCAGGGCGATCAGATCGCCTATGCGCTCTATGTGCTCGCGCGCAACAAGAAGGCCGCGGTCAGCGATCTGCGTTACTACGCCGACACGATGATCAACGATTTCCCGACACCGCTCGCCAAGGCCCACATCGCGGCCGCGCTGGCACTCTACGGTGATGCGACGCGGTCGAAGAACATCTTCGTCGATGCGCTGCAGATGTCGGCTCAGTCGATGGTCACGAAGGTCAACTTGTCACGCACCGACTACGGCTCGGTGCTCCGAGACGGCGCAGCCATCCTCGCGCTCGCCGCCGAAAGCCGGCCGGTGCCTCCGATCGTGCCGGAACTGGCGAAGGCCGTCGCCAAGGAATGGGAACGCAAAAAGTATACCAGTACGCAGGAACAGGCCTGGATGCTGCTGGCCGCCCGCGCCATTCAGGGCGGCGACGATACGCTGAAGATCGACGTCAACGGGGCGCTGCGTAACGGCGCCTACATGGCGCGGATGACCGGTGAGGCGCTGGCGGACTATCCGCTGACCCTGACCAACCAGACGAGCGACGCTGTCTCGGCCGTGGTCACCACCGTTGCCGCACCGGTGACGCCGCTGCCCGCGGGTGGTGATGGCTTTGCCATCGAACGCAGCTATTACACGCTGGATGGCGAGGAAGCGAATGTCTCGGAGGCAAAGCAGAACGAGCGATACGTCGTCGTGCTGCGGGTCACCGAGAGCAACAAGTGGCCGTCGCGCATCGTCATCACCGATCTGCTGCCGGCCGGCTTCCAGATCGACAATCCGAGCCTTGTCGACAGCGCCCAACTGACCAATTTCGACTGGATCGGCGATGTCACGCCCGCTCACACCGAATTCCGCAACGATCGCTTCGTCGCCGCCTTCAACCGCAGCGCCGATGACAACAGGGAGGTCAATGTCGCCTACGTTGTGCGCGCCGTTACGCCAGGCGTTTACGATCACCCGGCGGCGAATGTCGAGGATATGTACCGGCCGCAGTTTTCGGCCCGGACGGCAACCGGCAAGATGGAGGTCGTGGCGGCACAGCCATGAGACTGGGGCGGAAAATCGCGATCGGCGTTGTCACCGGCGTGGCAATTGCCGGCGCCGGGTTGATCGGTCTGGATGCGGCGGACAAGGCGTTTCCGCCGCCGCTGGACAAGATGCGTGTCTCCGCCGAGGTGCTGGATGCCGACGGACAGCTTCTTCGCGCCTTCGCCACGCCCGAGGGGCGCTGGCGTCTGAAGACTGATGTTGGCGATGTCGATCCGCAATTCCTGCGCATGCTGGTCGCCTATGAGGATCGGCGCTTCTACGAGCACGGCGGCGTCGACCCGCGCGCGATCGGCCGCGCCGCCTTCCAGCTTGCCGCCAACGGCCGCATCGTTTCCGGGGCGTCCACCCTATCGATGCAGGTCGCCCGCCTGATCGAGCCGCGCCAGGGCCGTTCGCTCTCGGCCAAGCTGTTGCAGGTGGCGCGTGCGCTGCAGATCGAGCGCCGTCTGTCGAAGGATGAGATTCTCGATCTTTACCTGACCCATGCGCCCTATGGGGGCAATCTGGAGGGCGTCAGGGCCGCGAGCCTTGCTTATTTCGGCAAGGAGCCGAAGCGGCTGACGGTGGCGCAGGCGGCACTCCTCGTAGCATTGCCGCAGCTTCCCGAAAAACGCCGCCCCGACCGCAACCTTGAGGCGGCCGAGGCGGCGCGCAAGCGCGTTCTGGAGCGCGTCGCTGTTGTCGATGCCATCGGGGAAGGGGAGGCCGAACGTGCCGAGGCAACGCTTGTGCCGGCGAAACGCATGCAGCTTCCCGCGCTCGCGGCCCATGTCGGCGAAGCGGCGTTGCGCAAAGCCCCAGACGCTTCGCCGTACCGGACCACGCTGAAGAAGCGGGTCCAGGAGGGATTGGAGACCGTCGCCAAGGCGGCCACATTGAAGCTTGGCCCCAAACTGTCGCTGGCGATGGTGATGGCGGATGCGCAGACCGGCGATATCGTCGGCGAAGTCGGCTCCGCCGATTATTTCGACGCGAGTCGATCCGGCTGGATCGACATGACGCGCGTCCCGCGTTCGCCGGGCTCCACGCTCAAGCCGTTCATCTACGGTCTTGCCTTTGAAGAAGGGCTGGTCAGCCAGGAGACCATCATCGAGGATCGGCCGGCCGACTTCTTCGGCTACCGGCCGCGCAACTTCGACATGAGCTACCAGGGCGACGTGACGGTGCGCGATGCGCTGCAACTCTCGCTCAACGTTCCCGCGGTCAAGCTGCTCGATGCCGTCAACCCGGCCAAGCTCCTCATCCGCTTCCGTCGCGCCGAGGTGCGCCCGCTCTTGCCGGTCAACGAAACGCCGGGCCTTGCGATCGGACTCGGTGGCGTCGGCCTCACGCTCAAGGATCTGGTGCAGCTCTACACGGCGCTCGCCAACCGAGGGCAGGCGGTTCGGATTGGCGATGGCATATTAGGCCAGCCGGGAGAGATCGAAGGCGAGGCGCTGCTGGAGCCGGTCGCGGTGTGGAACGTCGCCGACATCCTCTCTGGCGTCATTCCGCCCGCCGGTGCGCCGCAGCGCGGCATCGCCTACAAGACGGGCACGAGCTATGGATACCGCGACGCCTGGTCGGTGGGCTATGACGGCCGTTATGTCCTCGGCGTCTGGGTCGGCCGTCCCGACAACGGCGCCTCGCCCGGGCTGACCGGCTATGGCACGGCCGCGCCGATCCTGTTCGAGGGCTTCGCCAAGTCGGGTCTCGCGACGACGCCGCTGCCGCGTCCGCCGTCGGGCGCCGTGCGCATCGCGCAGGCTCAGCTGCCGATCAGCCAGCGTCGCTTCGCCGTCAATCCCAGTGGATTGCTTGCCACATCCGGTCGCGAGCCGGCGCCGCAGATCGTCTATCCGCCGGAGGGCGCGCATGTCGATCTGGGGGCCAAGGGTCTGGTAAAGGGAGGAGATCTGTCGCCGCTGATGCTGAGGCTGCAGGGTGGTCGGGCGCCCTTCCGGTGGCTTGCCAACGGCAAACCCCTGCCGGATATCTCTCGGCGGCGCACCAACCAATGGACGCCTGATGGCGGCGGCTATTCGAAGCTGACGGTCATCGATGCGATGGGACGCGCGGCAAGCGTCGGCGTTTTCATTGATTGAGGCGGTTTTGACCGTCATCAAGGAACTTGCATTTTGCGCTTGACCTTCCAGTTGCTGGAAGGTTGATAACGATCTCCACTGCCTTGTCAGGCACAGGAGATAGCCATGGAAAGCACCCACGCCCATCACCACGGTCACGGCGACCATCATCATGCGGGAAACGACGGCGCGGTCCGAGATCCCGTCTGCGGCATGACGGTTGACCCCGCCGCCGGCAAGCCGTCGGCCGAGCATGAGGGCCGGCGCTATTTCTTCTGCTGCGAGGGCTGCCGAGCCAACTTCGAGGCTGCGCCGCAGGACCATCTGACCGCAAAAGACCCGGTCTGCGGCATGAGCGTCGACCGCGCAACGGCCAAGCACTTCCTGCGACATGAAGGCGAGAGGCACTATTTCTGCTCGGCTGGCTGCAAGGCGAAATTCGAGGCTGCACCGGCGGATTATCGCGATGGCAGCAAGCCGCAACCGAAACCGGCTCCGAAGGGTACGCAATATACCTGCCCGATGCATCCAGAGGTGATCAGCGATCATCCCGGCGATTGCCCCAAATGCGGCATGGCGCTGGAGCCGATGGGCATCCCGCCCATCGATGAGGGGCCGAACCCGGAGTTGGTCGATTTCACCCGCCGCCTGTGGATCAGCGGCATTCTCTCCGTTCCGTTGCTTGTCATCGCGATGGGGCCGATGATCGGCTTGCCTGTTCGCGATTGGCTCGGCGAACCGCTCGCCACCTGGGCAGAACTCGCTCTTGCCACGCCTGTGGTGCTCTGGGCCGCGCTGCCGTTCTTCCGACGTGCCTGGGCGTCCGTCGTCAACCGCAGCCCCAACATGTGGACGTTGATCGGTCTCGGCGTCGGCACGGCTTATATCTACAGCCTTCTCGCCACCGTGGCGCCGGGCATCTTCCCGCATATGTTCCGTGGGCATGGCGGCGCCGTGCCCGTTTATTTCGAGGCGGCGGCAGTGATCGTCGCCCTTGTTTTCGTCGGGCAGGTTCTTGAGCTGAAGGCGCGCGAGCGGACCGGCTCGGCCATTCGGGCATTGCTCGACCTCGCGCCGAAGACCGCGCGACGCATCGGTAGCGATGGTGTCGAGGCCGATGTGCCGGTCGACGATATCGTGGTTGGCGATCACTTGCGTGTCCGGCCGGGCGAGCGAATTCCGGTCGATGGCACGGTCAGCGAGGGGCAGTCGACGATTGACAGATCCATGCTGACGGGCGGATCCATGCCCGTCGAAAAGGCTGTGGGCGATGCCCTGACGGGCGGCACCATCAACAAGAACGGCACGCTGGTGATGACGGCCGAAAAGGTCGGTGCGGAGACCACGCTGTCGCGGATCGTCGACATGGTTGCCACGGCGCAGCGCTCGCGCGCCCCGATCCAGGGCGCCGTCGATCGCGTATCGGCGTTCTTCGTGCCGGCGGTCGTGGCCGTCGCGATTGCAGCCATCGCGATCTGGTCTCTCGTTGGCCCCGAACCGCGCATGGTCTATGCGCTGCTCGCCGCCGTTTCGGTCCTCATCATCGCATGCCCCTGCGCGCTCGGACTTGCCACGCCGATGTCGATCATGATCGCCACCGGTCGCGGCGCCCACGAAGGCGTGCTGATCAAGGATGCGGAAGCGCTGGAGCGTTTTTCGAAGGTCGATACGCTGATCGTCGATAAGACGGGCACACTGACCGAAGGAAAGCCTCGGCTGACGGATGTCGTGGCGCTCGGTGATGTAGTCGAAGGCGATCTCCTGCGGCTTGCCGCCAGCCTCGAGCGCGGATCGGAGCATCCGCTGGCGGCGGCTATCGTGGCGGGGGCGCAAGAGCGCGGGATCGCCCTGCTCGATATCACGGGCTTCGATGCGGCCACGGGCAAAGGCGTGCGCGGCAATGTCGGCGGGACAGCCGTGGCGCTTGGCAACGCGGCGATGATGGCCGATCTCGGCATCGACGTGGCCGCCCATGACGCGCAGCTGCAATCGCTGCGGGACAAGGGCAAGACGGTGATGTTCGTCGTCGTCGATCAGCGGCTCGCCGGGCTTGTGGCTGTCGCCGATCGCATCAAGCCGACAACGGCCGCCGCGATCAAGGCACTGCATGCGAGCGGCTTGAAGATCATCATGGCGACTGGCGATAACGAGCGCACGGCACGCTCGGTCGCCAAGAGCCTGGGGATCGACGATGTGCGCGCCGACATACTGCCCGAAGGCAAGAAGGCGCTGATCGATGAACTGCATGCCAGGGGGGCGGTGGTCGCCATGGCCGGTGACGGTATCAATGATGCGCCGGCGCTGGCCGCGGCCGATGTGGGCATCGCCATGGGCACCGGAGCGGATGTCGCGATGGAAAGCGCGGGCATCACCCTGGTCAGGGGGGATCTCAATGGGATTATCAGGGCACGGCGTCTGGCGGAGGCGACAATGCGCAATATTCGCCAGAACCTCGGCTTCGCCTTCGGCTACAACGCACTCGGCGTTCCCCTGGCCGCAGGCGTACTCTATCCTGTCTTCGGCCTGCTGTTGTCGCCGATGATCGCGGCGGCGGCGATGAGCCTGTCGTCCGTTTCGGTCATCGGTAACGCGCTGCGGCTGCGCGCGGCAAAGCTATAGGAGCCTGCCATGAACATCGGTGAAGCATCGGCGCGTTCCGGCCTGCCATCGAAGACCATACGCTATTACGAGGATATCGGCCTCATTAGGCCTGATAGAAACGGCAATGGCTATCGCGACTATGCGGTCGCCGATGTTCACAAGCTGCGCTTCCTGCAGAAATCGCGCGGGCTGGGCTTTTCGGTGGAGGAGTGCCGGCAGCTGCTGGCGCTTTACGAGGACAAGAGCAGGGCCAGCGCCGACGTGAAGGAGCTGACCCAGGCCAAGCTCACGGAGATCGACCGCAAGATCCGCGAACTCAGCGAACTCAGGCACACACTCGAGCATCTGGTTCACGCCTGCCACGGCAACGACAGGCCGGACTGTCCCATCCTTGAGGAGTTGTCCGATGAGCAGCACGCCTGACGATCCCACGGCTGCGGCGGCGGATATTTCTGGGATTCCGCCTAAGGCTGTGATTTTCATGTAATATTTTGCGCGCTGGCGGGCGGATTGTTCGCGCGACATTTTCACGGCGGCAAAAAAGCAGAAAAAATCGCAGACCTGGGGAATAAAACAACGCGTGGCTCCGTATACTCAATCATGGAACGGAAAGAACGCCCATTCGATGTCATCGGTCAGCTCGCAGCGCTTCGGCGCTACGCGCGCTCGCTGGTGCGCAATTCGGATGACGCCGAAGATCTGGTCCACGATGCCTTGGTCCGGGCATACGAGAAGAAGCAGAGCTTCCGCAGCGGCGGTAACTTGCGTACGTGGTTGCTCTCTATCGTGCATAACGCTCACATCGACCGCGTCCGCCAGGGGCGATCGCTGACACGACGGCACGATGAGGCCGCCGTGGAGGCCGAGCAGTCCTTGCCAGCCGCGCAGGAACATGCCGTGCGTCTGCAGCAGGTGCGCAATGCTTTCTTCCGCCTGCCGGAAGAGCAGCGCGAGGCGCTTCATCTCGTGGCGATCGAAGACCTCTCCTACCAGGAAGCTGCTGCAGCGCTCGGCGTTCCGATCGGTACGCTGATGTCTCGCATCTCACGCGCCCGTGCCCAGTTGCGCGAAATCGAGGAAGCGACACCGCGTGCACCACATTTGAGATTGATCGAAGGAGGCGGCAATGAAAGTAGTTGATCCCATTATCGCCGCCGATCTCGATGCCTATATCGATGGCGAGCTCGATGTGACCCGTCGGATCCAGGTGGAATCCTACCTTTCCGAGAATCCGGAAACGGCCGCGAAGGTCATGGCGGATCTGAGCATGCGCGGCGAATTGCGCCTTGCGCTCGCCGACGAAGGCGCCTCCGGCCGTGCTGAAACGCGCGATGTCGCGCGCCGCCTCGAGCGCGGGCTCGCCTATGGCCGGATATTCCATGTCATGCAGCGGATTGCCGCTGTCGCCGTCTTGGTCGGGGCAGGCTGGGTCGCTCATACCTCGTTCGGTGCGTTTACCGCGACCGAGGTCGCCGCGTCCGTCCCGGCTCCCGCCTATGTCGAGGATGCCGTCCAGGCCTATAAGACGACATTGGTGCGCCAGGCCGTCTCGTCACCGCGGAGCGAAAGCTACAAGCCGGATGAAATTCGTGCGGCGACCGGCATCGTCATGCCTCAGCTTCCTTCTGACTGGACGATTTCGGACGTGCAGATATTCCCGTCCGAGTTCGGCCCGAGTGTCGAAATGTCGATCGTGGCCGACAACAAGCAGCTTTCGTTGTTTGCCGTTCGGCCGGGCGTCTTCTCCGTTCAGTCGGTCAACCATATCGGGCTGAACGGCGCCGAAGCCTCCTACTGGCAGATCGGTGACGTGGCTTACGCACTGGTGACGGCGGATCGCTCAATCACACTGGATCAGGCAGCCGACAGGCTTGCCCGTACCCTTTACTAGTTAAACCGAGGAGATCTCTATGAATCCAATCAATCAGCAGCGTTACGGTTCGGCCGTTGGCTCGCAGACCCTGTTTGACGAAGGTCTTCGCCAGCACATGCTGCGCGTGTACAACTACATGGGCATCGGCCTTGTCATCACCGGCATGATCGCCTTCATCGTCGGCTCGACGCCGGCGCTGTATGTGCCGATCTTCCAGTCGCCGCTCAAGTGGGTGGTCATGCTGGCGCCGCTCGCCTTCGTCTTCTTCTTCACGTTCAAGATCCAGACGATGTCGGCAGGCGCCGCGCAGATGACATTCTGGGCCTTCTGCGCCGTCATGGGCCTGTCGATGGCATCGGTGTTCCTGGTGTTTACCGGCACCAGCATCGCGCGCACCTTCTTCATCGCCGCAACGATGTTCGGCTCGACCAGCCTTTACGGCTACGTGACCAAGCGTGATCTGTCCCGCATGGGCTCGTTCCTGATGATGGGCCTGATCGGCGTGGTCATCGCCAGCGTGGTGAACATCTTCCTTGGATCGAGCGCACTTCAGTTCGCGATTTCGGTCATCGGTATCGTCGTCTTCGTCGGCCTGACCGCCTACGATACGCAGAACATCAAGGAACAGTATTCGGAAAACCACGATCAGGAATCGAACCAGAAGCTTGCCGTATTCGGTGCTCTGTCGCTCTACCTGAACTTCGTGAACATCTTCCAGCTGCTGCTCAACTTCACCGGCGAGCGCGAATAGTCGAGCTACAGCGCTTCTGGGGGCAAAGGAAGCGCTAGAACGCCCGGTCCGCACTCTGTGACAGGATGCGCGGATCGGGTGTTCACCACAGGGAAGCGGCCGGGCGCAAGTCCGGCCGCTTTTCCGTTTGATTATGGCCTGACTTCCTGGACGTTCAGATAATGCCCCAGGCACGGTAGCGTCCGCGCCCGGTGATCTCGCGAATGCCGATGTCTTTGAGCAGATTGAGCGCGCCTCGGCCGCTGACCTTCAGTTCACGCGCCACCATGGCCGAGGACACCATCGGCCGCGACAGCACGAATTGGGCAAGGTGCGGAAGGCTGCTGTTTGAGCGCCTGTCCTTGAAGCGCATCTGCATCTGTGTCTGCGCCAGCGACAGGCGATCCATCTCCTTCATGCCGAGATCGGCGCTCTCCACCATCGCTTCGAGAAAGGATTGCAGCCTGACGAGACGCTGGCGGGCGCGCCGGCGTTCGTGGCGAACGGTTTTCAAGCCGGCGAAAAATGAAAAGAGGTGCGACGTGATCTTGCCGCGCTGGCGCAGATAGCCTGCAACCAGCAGTCCGCCCAGCCAATGCTGGCGGCGCAGCGGCTCGATCTGCTCCCATGCATCGAACAGTACGGCGGCGCCCAGTGTCGGTGGCAATGCGTCGGCAATCGCGATGACGGAGCGCCATTCGCGCAGGCGCGCGGCCTCGTCCCAGTCCTCGTCGTCGAGCAGCGCGAGCCGGTCGTCCGGCCGCTCCTGCCGCGCGGGCTCAGGGTGGGTGTCCCGAACGCCCCGCGCGAGATCGTCGAGGAGCCTGCTCGACCGCGCCAGCACGGCGTCGATTTCGGCAAGTTCGTTGGCGAGCGGCGCATCAGGCTCATGATCGTCATTGTCGTGATCGCGATAAGCGCTCTTCAACTCCGGCGCTCTCTGCTGCTCGCCGCCGATCCCCGTCAGAACCGTCATGCCGGCTTCGCTCAAGGCCCAATAAGGATCGCTCGTCCATATCCTGCGGCGCGCGCGCAGGACTGCATGCGCAATGGTCAGTTCGTGGCTGGGCGTGCGGGCGTCCATATGGGCGTCGTGCAGCACGAGGTCTTCCAGATGCACCAGTTCGCCCGCTACCCACAGGGCGCCGACAGCGTCGAAAAAGTGACGGCGCTCGGAAAAGCCCTCCGCGATCGAGGATCGCAGCGCGCGCTCGTCCAGCCGCGCCAGGGCGTCTTCCGCCTGAACGAAGAGCGGCAGCAGCGTCATCAAGGATGTGACATCGATCTCGTGGTTCATCGGCGGGCGTTCCCGACCGTCGGGCGGGCCTGCGTCTCACGTTCCGTCAATGGTCTCAAAAATCGTCTCGGCGCGAGCATGCCCGGCTATTCCTGCTTTATTTGGTCGGCGCGGCTCAGCCGCCGCCGCGCTTGTTGTCCGAGGCATGTGGGCCAATGCCATGCGGATCTTTATCGACAAAGGATCGCACGATTCGAAAATGGCAGCAATCTTCAGCGACGATCGGCCGCTCCCTCATCGCCGCCCGTTTGAGCCATGCCCTTGCGGCGCCGGAGCATGTGCGTCACAAGCAGGAAGAATTGATCAGGAGAGCCGGCGTGCGCCACATCTACGTCATCGGTATCGGAACGGGAAATCCCGAGCACGTCACCATCCAGGCCATCGGCAGGATGAACGCGGCGGACATGATCTTCCTGCCGACGAAAGGCGAGGAGAAGGAGAAGCTCGCTTCCGTCCGCCGCGAGATTTGCGAGCGCTTCGTTACCAATGAAAAGACCCGGATTATCGAGTTCGCCATTCCGCAGCGGAAGACGGTCGACCGCAGTTATGTCGAAAGCGTCGACGACTGGCACGCGACACTGGCGCGAACCTATGTGCGGCTGATCGACGATCTCCCCGAAGACGGCGTCGGCGCCTTTCTCGTCTGGGGCGATCCGAGCCTTTATGATAGCGTCATCCGCATCATCGAGCGGGCAAGGGAACTCGGCGCCGTCGATTTCGACTTCAGCGTCACCCCGGGGATCACGAGCATCCAGGCCCTGGCGGCAAGCCACCGCATTCCGATCAACATGGTCGGCAAGCCGGTCGAGATCACGACGGGGCGGCGGCTTGTCGAGCATGGGAACCGGGCGGACAGCACCGTGGTCATGCTGGATGGAGAGCAGGCCTTTTCCAAGATCGATGATCCGGACGCGGAAATCTTCTGGGGCGCCTATCTCGGGACGGATGACGAGATCGTGCGCTCGGGGCGGCTCGGCGATGTCGCCGCCGATATCGTGAAGCTGCGCGCCGAAGCGCGGGAGCGACATGGTTGGATCATGGATATCTACCTGCTGCGCAAGGGTCGCGATTTCGACGACCTCTGAGGGTGGCGATGGTTTTGCCCGTGCTTCTCAATTCTGTAAGCACCGGGCGGAAGGAAATGGCGGGATGACACGCGACGAGCGCATCGAGACGGAAATCACAGGCGAGGCCGCGCAAGCCTATGCGCGGCGCGGCGCCTGTCCGACCTTGGCGCGGCCTATGCGGACAGGAGACGGCCTGCTTGCGCGCCTGCGTCCGCAGGGCGGCATCCTGACGGTTCGCCAGTGCGCACTGCTTGCTCATGCCGCGACGCGTTGCGGTAATGGCCTGCTTGAGATTACGGCGCGAGGCAGCCTGCAGATCCGGGGACTTAGGTCGGAGACGGTCGAGCCGTTTGCCGAAGCGGTGGATGCGGCGGGCATCATCGTGTCGCCCAATCCCGTGATCGAACTGCCGCCGCTGCATGGCGAGGCGTTTGGTGATGTCGCTGACGCCGCCGCCATGGAATTGGCGCTGCGGGACCGGCTTGCCGAGCATTTGCAGGCGCCGGGGCTGGCGCCGAAGCTTTCAATCATCGTCGATGGCGGTGGCCGCTTCGATCTCGCCGACGTCACGGCCGATATCAGGCTGCTGGCCGTAACAGCGGGAAAGTGGGTGGTTGCCATCGCCGGCGATGGTGCCAGTGCCCGTCCGGTTGCCGCGGGCTCCGTCGATGAGGCAATCGCGGCGGTTGGCGAATTGCTCAAGCTGCTGCTCTCGATCGGCTGGCAGAAGCGTTGCCGCGATATCTCACCGGAACGTCTGTTGTCGACCTTCCCCGAGATGCATGCCATTTCGCACCATCCGCGTATGGGCGAGACACCGTCGGTCGGCGTCAATGCAGTCGAGGACGGCATGGCGGTCATCGGCCTGAAACTACGGTTCGGGCAAATTCAGGCGGCCGACCTTCTGGCGTTTCTGATATTCCTCGGCGATCTCGATGTGGGGGATATCCGGCCGGCGCCCGGTCGCTGTCTTTTCGTCACCGGCCTGAGCGAGGAGGACGCGGTGACGGTGCTGCAATCGGCGCAGCGCTTCGGTCTATCCGCGAACCGCGACGATCTCTCATCGCGTATCGCCACCTGCGCAGGCGCGGGCGCCTGCGCGTCGAGTTTCTACGCCACCAAGGCCCTGGCCGGGGCGCTGATCGAAGGGTGTCCGGAGATTCTGGATGGCTCGCTCGACGTGCATTTGTCCGGCTGTACCAAGGGCTGTGCCCACCCGCGCCGCGCCTTTACGGTCGCGGGAGCGGAAAATGGCTATAATCTTGTTCTCGATGGCCTCGCGTCGGACGCGCCCGATGCACAGATTGCTGGTAGTGATATCAATTCCGCTATAGAGAGGCTTTCCCGTCTCATCAAAAATGAAAGACAAGCTGGCGGATCTGCTAGGGCCTGTCTTGACAGGGTGGGGACGGCCACGATTACGCGAGCGCTGCGACAGGAATAGGAATGCCAGACTACGATTACATCCACAGCGGTGACGCCATCTATGAGCGGTCGTTCGCGATTATCCGCAGCGAAGCCGATCTGTCGCGGTTTTCCGCCGAGGAAGCAGACGTTGCCGTGCGCATGATCCATGCCTGTGGACTGGTGGAAGCAGCCGAGCATTTTGTGTTCGCGCCGCACTTCGTCAGCGCCGCGCGCGCGGCGCTCCATGCCGGTGCGCCGATCTTCTGCGACGCCGAAATGGTGGCGCACGGCGTGACCCGGACGAGGCTGCCCGCCAAGAACGATGTCATCTGCACATTGCACGATCCGCGTACCGCGGAACTGGCGAAGGAAACCGGAAACACGCGCTCGGCCGCTGCCCTTCACCTGTGGAAGGACCGTCTTGCCGGCAGCGTAGTCGCCATCGGCAATGCGCCGACCGCGCTCTTCCATTTGCTCGAGCTCTTGCGCGATGGCGCGCCGAAGCCGGCGGCGATCATCGGCATGCCTGTCGGTTTCGTTGGTGCCGCTGAATCCAAGGATGCCTTGGCGGAAAACTCCTATGGCGTTCCCTATGCGGTCGTGCGCGGACGCCTTGGTGGCAGCGCCATGACAGCGGCGGCCGTCAACGCCCTGGCGAGGCCCGGCCTGTGAGCGGCGCGGGTCGTCTCATCGGCGTCGGCACCGGTCCTGGCGATCCGGAGCTGCTCACCGTCAAGGCCGTCAAGGCAATCGAAGCTGCCGATGTGATCGCCTATTTCGCCAAGCGCGGCAGAGGCGGTAACGGCAAGGCGATCGTCGAGCATCTGATCGGGCGCGACGCCGTCATGTTGCCGCTCTACTATCCCGTGACCACCGAGATCGAGAAGAGCGAAGCCGAATACCGGCGCCAGATCACCGATTTCTACGAGGAGTCGGCGTCGGCTGTCGCCGCGCATCTCGACGCCGGCCGCACCGTGGCAGTCCTCAGCGAAGGTGATCCGCTGTTCTATGGCTCGTACATGCACCTGCATGTGCGCCTCGCCAGCCGCTACGCGACCGAGGTCATACCCGGCATCAGCGCGATGTCCGGCTGCTGGTCCGTTGCCGGCATCCCGATCGTGCAGGGCGACGACGTGTTGTCGGTTCTGCCCGGCACGATGGCCGAACAGGAGCTCGAGCGCCGCCTGTCCGATACGCAGGCGGCTGTGATCATGAAGGTCGGCCGCAACCTGCCGAAGATCCGCCGCGCGCTGCAGGCGTCGGGGCGTCTTGCCGAAGCGGTCTATGTCGAGCGCGGCACCATGGCGAACGCGGCGATGATCAAGCTCGCCGACCGGCCCGAAGGCGATGCGCCTTACTTTTCGCTGGTGCTCGTTCCCGGCTGGGAGAGCAACCGATGAGCGGACGGCTTTTCGTCATCGGCACCGGCCCGGGCAATCCCGATCAGATGACGCCGGAAGCGCATGCCGCCGTTTCGAAGGCCACCGTCTTTTTCGGCTATGGACCCTATCTCGATCGCCTGAACCTGCGGGCCGACCAGACGCGTCAGGCGTCGGACAATCGAGAGGAACTGGATCGGGCTGGCGCCGCATTGCGGGCCGCGTCCGAGGGCGCGGTCGTCTGTGTCGTTTCGGGTGGTGATCCCGGAGTGTTTGCCATGGCTGCCGCTGTCTGCGAGGCGGTCGACGATGGTCCGGACGCCTGGCGGGACGTCGATATTGTCATCCTGCCGGGGATCACCGCAATGCTGGCGGTCGCCGCCCGTGTCGGCGCACCGCTCGGGCATGATTTCTGCGCGATCTCGCTTTCCGATAATCTGAAGCCCTGGGCGACGATCGAGAAGCGTTTGGCTTCAGCAGCCGAAGGCGGCTTCGTGATCGCGCTTTATAACCCGATCAGCAAGGCGCGTCCCTGGCAGCTTGGAAAGGCGTTCGAGCTGCTGCGCGAAAAGCTTCCCGGCTCGACGCCTGTCATCTTCGGCCGCGCCGCCGGAAGGCCGGACGAGCGCATTTCCGTTCAGCCGCTCAATGTAGCGGATGCGGCGATGGCCGATATGGCGACCTGCGTGATCATCGGCTCGGCGGAGACGAAGATCATCGAGCGGGAGGGCAAGGCCGATCTCATCTACACCCCTCGCTTCAGCCCGGGGGCAGCAGGTGATTGATCATCGCCAGGGCCTCGTCGACGGTAGCGACCGCTGGAATGACGGGTGCTGCGGCGCGGCCGATCATGATCACCTCGATGCCGAGCGCGCGCGCAGCCGCGATCTTGGCATAGGTGGCCAAACCGCCGCTGTTCTTGGTGATGATGATATCGATGCCGTGCTCCCGCAGCAACGCAGTCTCGCGTTCGACATCGAACGGGCCACGATCGAGAATATAATGCGCGTGGGGAAGCACGGGCCGCGGATCGACCGGGTCCACGCTTCGGATCAGATAGTGGTGCTGCGGAGCGGCATCCGCCCTGTGCGCCTCCTGGCGGCCGATGGCGAGAAACACGCGGCGCGGCACGCTGCCGAGTTGCGTGATGGCATCCTGGACGCTCGCGGCATGCCACCAATTGTCGCCCGCCTCGGCCTGCCAGGGTGCGCGGCGAAGACAGAAGGCGGGAAGGCTGCTGATGGCAGCGGCTTGCGCGGCGTTCTGCGAGATGCGTGCGGCAAAGGGATGGGTGGCGTCGATCAGCAGGTCGAACTGCCCGTCGTGCAGAAATGTCGCGAGCCCCTCCGCGCCACCAAACCCGCCAATGCGGGTGGGCAGGGACTGCGGCGCGGGTTTTTCCGTCCTGCCGGCAAGCGACAGCAGGGCATCGTAGCGCGGCTGAGCGGCCAAGGCCTTGGCGAGCGCGCTTGCCTCGGTCGTGCCGCCAAGCATCAGAATGCGGATTTTGCTCATGGCTGATATATCTTCCGCTCCCGGCCAACCTTGGCTGACTATTATCGGTATCGGCGAGGATGGTCCAGCGGGCCTGGGTGATGAGGCCAAGCGGCTGATCGCCGCCGCGTCCGTCGTCTTCGGCGGTGCACGCCATCATGCCCTTATGGCCGGCCTCATCCGGGGTGAATGCCTCGCGTGGGAAAGCCCCTTCGAGCGCTCGGTCGCGGCGATCACGGCGCGTCGCGGTTCGCCTGTCGTCGTGCTCGCTTCGGGAGACCCGTTTCTCTACGGCGTGGGCGCGACGCTGTCGCGGAGCATCGATGCCGCGGAGATGCGCGCGATTCCGGCGCCATCATCCTTCAGCCTTGCCGCATCGCGGCTGGGCTGGCCGTTGCAGGAAGTTGCTAGCGTTTCGCTGCATGGGCGTCCGCTCGATCTCATCCGTCCGCATCTGCACCACGGCCGGCGCATCATCGCACTCACCTCCGACCAAAAGACCCCGATGCAACTCGCGGCCCTGCTTGCGGCCAATGGCTTCGGCCGGTCGCGGATGCATGTGCTCGAAGCGCTTGGCGGCGAACGTGAGCAGGTCCGGACCTCCCACGCGGATACGTTCGATATCGAAGACATCGATCCGCTCAATGTCTGCGCCATCGATGTCGTGGCTGGCGAGGGCGCACGGGTGCTGGCCTTTGCGCCCGGATTGGACGATGCGCTCTACGAGCACGACGGACAGATCACCAAACGGGAGGTGCGCGCGTTGACACTATCCGCGCTCGCGCCCCGGCATGGCGAATTGCTTTGGGATATCGGCGCCGGCTCCGGGTCGATCGGTATCGAATGGATGCTGTGCGACACGTCGCTTCGGGCGATTGCCATCGAACAGTCGAGCGAGCGAGTCCAGCGGATAGCGCGCAATGCGGCGGCCTTCGGCGTGCCGGCGCTTGCTGTCGTGCAGGGCCTGGCGCCGCAGGTGTTGCAGTCGCTGCCTGAACCAGACGCCATCTTCGTCGGCGGCGGGGGCAGCGAGGACGGGGTGATGGAGGCGGCGATCGCCGCGTTAAAGAGCGGCGGCCGACTGGTCGCCAATGCGGTGACGCTGGAGATGGATGCGAAATTGCTGGCGTTGCACACTACGTTGGGCGGGTCGTTGACCCGCATCGACATTTCCCGCGCCGGTGCGATCGGCGCGATGACGGGCTGGCGCCCGGCAATGCCGGTCACACAGTGGCACTGGGTCAAGGATTGAGGACAAGGATATGACCGTTCATTTCATCGGCGCTGGCCCGGGTGCCGCGGATCTCATCACCGTGCGCGGCCGCGATCTCATCGGAAAATGCCCTGTGTGCCTTTACGCCGGTTCGATCGTCTCGCCCGACCTGCTCGCTTATTGCCCGCCGGGCGCGCGGATCGTCGATACCGCTCCCATGTCGCTGGATGAGATCGAGGCTGAATATCTGCGTGCCGCCAATGCCGGCGAGGATGTTGCGCGCCTGCACTCGGGCGACCTTTCGGTCTGGAGCGCTGTCGCGGAACAGGTCCGTCGCCTGGAAAAGCATGGGATCGCCTACACGATGACACCCGGCGTGCCGTCGTTCGCCGCGGCCGCAGCCGCGCTCCGGCGCGAGCTCACCATTCCGGAAGTCGCGCAGAGCCTCGTCCTGACGCGGGTATCGGGCAGGGCCTCGCCGATGCCCGATGGCGAGACCTTGACGCAATTCGGCGCCACCGGCGCTACGCTTGCCATCCATCTCGCCATTCACGCGCTGGACCGGGTCGTCAACGATCTCACGCCGCTCTACGGCGACGAATGCCCGGTTGCCATCGTGGTGAAGGCGAGCTGGGAGGACGAGAGGATCGTGCGCGGTACGTTGGGAGACATCGAGGCCAAGGTGGCCGCCGAGCCGATCGAGCGGACAGCGATCATCTTTGTCGGCCCATCTCTGTCGTCGACCGACTTTCGCGAGAGTTCTCTTTATGATGCGACCTATCAGCGTCGCTTTAGAGGTCGAAAGTAAAGCGATTGCAAGACCTGAACGTTCGAGCCGCGAAATCGCCTGCTCGGACGCCTGCGCGCCGGCCCGATCGGCGCTCTGGGGCCGGATGTTATCCACAGCGCCCAATATCGCCCAAGAATGCTCCGAAATCCCTGCCTGCAAGGTTTATCTGGCATTAACCAATTGGATTAGCTTGCTTTCGTCGTTCCGCTATGGAGGCGTTGCTAGAGTATTGCCTGGGCCGGTATTTGCTTTGTCTATGTCAGAACAATACGGAATTTGACGCTATACCGTGGCCTGAAAACACAAACGATTATTATCGTTAAGAAACGGTATTTCCAAAGAATAAATGACCTAAGCTTCTTGGATGGTGTTTTTCCTATCGAGTAAAAATTAATTCCTGTTTTTAGCATGTGGAGGTACAATTTTATATACTCGGCATTTTTAATCTAAGTCTGGCGAAATATTTTGTATTGATTGTCACTACTGATGTATGTAGGTTCTTAACAAAGTAGAAACCACACGTGATAAGTGATCCAAAACGGATAAACTACTTTTCTGACTTAATACACGCCGATGTCCCCCGAGTATTGCATTTCGTTGCGAATGGTCACCTCTAACACTATTGAGTATGAGGCTAGTATGAATTACGTACCTTCGGAATTTGAAAGCGGACGCACGCCTGTCAACAGACTTCAGGCCGTTGCCGTGGCACCCAGAGCGCTCAGCGACCTGGGTGAGATGAAGGCTCTGGGCGAGGACCGGTGCCTGCTGATCATCGACAGCAGAACACTCGAGCGAGAATGCCTCGCGACGACGCTGACGCAGAACGGCCTCGGCATGAAGGCTTGCGCGGTGGGCTCGGTGGCGGAATGGCGGCGCAAGAAAGACGCCACGCAGCGCGTGAAGGCGGTTCTGCTCAACATCACCGGTCGCGCATCGGGGGATGGCGCTCTTTACGAAGAGATCGCCAGCATCGCCACGGAGCTTGCGCCGGCACCTGTCGTCATCCTCGCCGATGGCGACGACCTTCACCAGACTCTCCGGGCGATCGAGCATGGCGCGCGCGGCTTCATCCCCACCTCGGTGGGCATTGAAGTCTGTGTCGAGGCCATCGGGCTCGCTGTCGCGGGCGGCACCTTCATCGTTGCCGGCAAGAGCTTCACCTCCTCCGCTCCCGTCGACAACGCGCCACGGCAGAAAGAGCTGTCACGCATGTTCACGCTGCGCCAGGCCGAAGTCGTGCAGGCGTTGCGCAAGGGCAAGGCGAACAAGATCATCGCCTATGAACTCAATCTGCGCGAAAGCACCGTGAAGGTTCACATCCGCAACATCATGAAAAAGCTCAAGGCGACGAACCGTACCGAGGTGGCCTACAAGCTTAATGATCTGTTCCAGTCCGACTCACGCTGGAGCGCTTCGGCGGAATAGGGCATCTACGCGGTGCTATCCGTGCGGACCTGATGGTTCTCGCTAATGGCGCCGGACGGGCTCGGCGATCCTCTATCACCTGTTGCTATCTTCTGGCCGTCGGGGTGAACCCGGCGGCCAAGGATTTGCCGATAGCCCTTCGTCGAGAACGGCTGTAGCAATTGCCCAATGAAGCTGTCGGCGACGCGGCCGCTGATGCCGATGTTCGATGGCGGGCGACGGTCGGGATTGAAGTACGTGCCGAACAACTGATCCCACAAGACAAGATTCTCGCCGTAGTTCGTATTTCCCTCGGCCAGCACGCGCGAATGATGCCAGCGATGCAGACGCGGCGTGCTGAAGATCAGATCGAGCGGGCCCGTACGCACGTCTATGTTGCAGTGGGTGAGAAGGCCGATGAAGGCGGTTACCGCGCCGATCCATAGAAAGACCGGCAATGGCGCACCGAGCAGATAGAGCGGGAGTTGGCTGAGTGCGATCTTGAACAGCGAGTCCATGAAATGGAACCGGCCCGTATTGACGACCCAAAGCCGCTCGACGCTGTGATGAAGGGCATGAAATCGCCAGAGCGGCAGGATCTCATGAGCGGCGCGGTGGGCGACGTAGAGTCCGAACTCGGCGATTACCAATCCAAGAATCACCTGTAGCATCAGGGGCCAGCTGCCGGGCCACATGTCGGGCAAGCCAATGACAAACGGATGGGCGACCGTCGCGACCGCCATTGGCGCGGTTGCGCCCATTGCGGCGGCCAGTTGCACGCCACCCTTGCTGAGCAACGTGTGCGCTATGTCGTTGAGCGTCTCCCCGTCGCGGTTCAGCCATTGCTTCTCGAAGGGCATTACGCGCTCGAACATGGCGATTGCCAAGACGATCGCCAGATAGACCACGTTGAACCACAGCAGCGGCGCCTGTGCCTTAAAGGCAAAGCCGGCGCCGACCAAGCCGGCTGCGAATAGCGCCGGCCACAGCATCCATGAAAGCAGCACGTAGGGAGGCGATGCGCTCTTGTCGGTCACGTGCATTCTCCGCCGAACTTCGAAGTCATTCACTGATACACTACGATTGTGGCTCGCATGCAAGATGGCGCGTTCAAGCAACGATGCGCGCGGCGCCGGCGCCGATGCCGGGGCCAAAACTAGCCATTGTTCCCTCGGCAACTTCTTGCTACGTGCTCACCATCATCAATGCCGCATTCAGGCTGCCACACCATGCAAGTCCGCGCTTCAGACACCTCGCCCAACCCGCTCGTTGGTATTGCATTGTCCTGCGCGGGTTATTCGCTGTTTGCGATTCAGGATGCTGTCGTGAAGTGGCTGGTTGCAGACTATGCGGTTCCGCAGATTCTGTTCATCCGCAGCGTGATCATCGTCGCGGTGGCGGGTTTCATGGTCAGGCGGTTGCGCCATCCCTCCATCCTGAAGAGTGCTCACCGTGGCTCGCTCGTCCTTCGCGCCATGCTGATGCTGGGCGCCTGGATGGCCTATTACTCCGCCGCCAGGCATCTGGGCCTTGCCGAGATCACGACCATGTACTTCTCGGCGCCGATCATCGTTATCTTCCTTTCCATTCTCGTGTTGAAGGAAAATGTGGGGCCAATGCGGTGGTTTGCCTGTTTCGCGGGCTTTGCCGGCGTAATTGTCGCCGCCAATCCCACCCAGTCCCCAAGCCTCGGGCCAACACTCATGGTGCTGTTCGCGGGCTTCTGCTGGGCGTGGAGCACCGTGCTTGTCCGCCTGGTCAGCCGCTTCGAAAGCACGCTGAACCAGATGATGGCGACCAGCTTCCTCTTCGCCATCGCATGCGGAATAATGCTGCCATGGGTTTGGAAATCGCCGGATCTCGAAGGATGGGCGCTGATGCTCGGACTAGGCGCGGTGTCGGCGCTCGGGCAATTCCTGCTTTACGAGGGGTACCGGCACGCGCCTGCATCGACGCTTGCTCCCATGGAATATAGCGGTCTCGTTTGGGCATTTCTCTTCGGCTATCTCATCTGGTCGGAAATCCCGACCGTGAACGTCGTGGCTGGCGCGGTTCTGATCGTCTGCTCAAGCCTCCTGCTGGTCTGGTGGGAGCGCCGCGCGGTGCTTGCCAGCCGCCGTATGGCTGCCTGATCGTTTCCCCCTGGGCGGCCATCATTCGTCGCGCCACGCGAGACAAAAACGTTGCATGAAGAATACTTCCGGTTGCCGCGCTTTCCGTGCCCGTTATTCCAAGTAACGCCATCGTAGTTATGGGTATATCCGAAATGATGACGTGATGGCGCGAATATACCGGTGTCAATGATGGGCGTATCTGCTATTTTCTATTCGTCGGTCATTCTGTTCAATCTTCACTTTATCAAATTGAAATTTTGACTATTGCATGGATGGATTTTTGCGCTTAGCATTGTTTCATGTTAATAATAATGTGAATGAGAACAATATCGTCGAGTGCGGCTTCCTTAGAGTCTATGTATAGTTTCCGGAAAGTTCTTGTCCGGAGGTGTCGTCTGTGTGCTTTCGGGGGAAAAAATGAGGAAACAGCAAATAATAATCGGCCCCGTCGATGAAAGCTCTGATGAGATACTTTTCCTTTCTCGCGTCGAGAATTCCCCCGTCGGAACAACCATCTCCAATCAAGGTATCTTTGAGCTCTCGCCCTCGTTGATGAATTTCGGCTCGTCCGATGAAATCGCTCGTCGACGGCACTCCCTGCTCAGAAAATCTCACCGGTCGCGTGCGTTTTCGCGTTGCCGCTCCGCCGGACGATGGGGCGATATCTGAACGCGCAAGCTGCTTTTCATCGCGACATGAGTGAGATGACATTTGAGGCGCACGCTGATGGCAGAGGGACTTACGGAGTTTGTGGTCGTTGGCGCGAGCCAAACCGTCCCGTGCGGGCAGGCCGGCATCGCCCGCCGGTCGATGCATGCGAAGCCGCTTGCTGTTCGGGTGATCCATAAGGCGCGACTTGAAAACGGATGCCGGCGTTGCATCCGCGGTGTCGATAGCAGGGGTCGATGACGATGGCGTGGAAGAGTGCGCGCAAGCGCAGCGTTACGTTTCGCAAACGCCGCCAGCGGGATGAGCCCTTTGCCTGGAGCATGCAGCCCTATCGGGAGACCGGGCCGCGGGTGATGACCTGCATGGCGCTCGTGATGCCCGAAAATGGATCGGGCCTCGGCCGTGCCCACAATTGGATCGTTCTGATCAGCAACGAAATAAAGGCGCGCGCCTATCAGCACATGACGGTCGAAATGCAGGGCGCGTCATATGGCTTTGATGACGACGACGATCAGCTGGACGAGTGACGGCGCAGCGGAAGGCGAACGTCCTGACGAACGAAATTCTGGCCCGTCTTCAAGTATAGATTCGCGTAATCTCAATTAAATCTGAAATTATACGACGGGTCTGACAGCGCGTCACCGTCAGCTCATAGACGGCTGTCGCTTTGCGGATGGCGTCGCTTCCCGAGCCGAGGCGTCTGAAGCCTGCCTACTATTGCTTTCCGCGCGGTTCGTCTGACGCCGCAGTCTGGCGCGTCATCCCTGGGGGCTGATCGGCAGCCAAATATTCTACTACCAAAACGGTCGCCATTTGCGGATGTTCCAAACGCCTACTCATGGTTTGTATTTTTCAATTTTACTCCAACGCCAAGTCGTACAATCGGAAAAACTGCAAGGTTTGACGTATTCCTACTTCGAAATACTAAATAAGGAGTATTCCGGGGCGAATTGTTGTGTTCATTAATCTTGTGTTAACTAGGCTGGCGGGTTGAGGATAACGTTATGACCATGCCAGTGGAACACAGCTGGAACGTGCGGCTTTCAGCCAGAAATGATCGACGGTGGTTCAGCTTCAATGCTGTGGCGACCACCTATGTCGCCGCTATTCTTGACTTCGCGGTGCTATTCTTCGCAAGCGCCGGAGGATACATGCTGTACGAGCAAGTATTCTTGGGTATGGATGGCGATTGGTCACGATATGCGGGCATTGGCCTGCTGGTCGCCACCGTCTTCGTCCTGGCACTGGGTGGGGCAGACGCCTACCGCCCCGCCGGGCTTCTGTCGTTTCGCAGGCAGATGGCGATCATCTGCACGTTTCTGCCAGCGGTCGTGGCATTTCTTCTTGCGATTGTTTTCTTCCTGAAGATCGGACCGATGGTCTCGCGCGGCGCCATTCTGTCGGCTGCCGTTCTGTCATTCGGAGCGCTGACGACGCTCAGGCTCGCGTGGTATTCCTATCTGAACCGTGCGGTCGCTCACGCGTCCTTCCCGACCAGGCGGGTCCTGTTGATCTGCCCGGATTCGACACCGGTCGAGCCTCTCATCCACAAGGCCGCGCTTGGCGGGCTGTCCATCAAGCATACAATGCACCTGCGCGGCGCCGACGATACTCCGAGCCTGCTGCAGGAAAGGCTTCAGAAGAACGGTATCACCGATGTCGATGAGGTCCTGATCGTCTGGGGCGATTATGCAAATGCGGCAGCGCTGGAAGAATGCCTGTCGGCTTTGCGCGAGTTCTGCGTTCCCGTGAGCGTGATGTTTTCGGGTCTCGTTGGCGATATCGCCCAGGGTTTTGCTCAGGACATCGGCGAGAGCCGTGCATTCCAGATCCACCGCCCGCCGCTCGGTCTGGTCGAGCGTATCGTCAAGCGTTTGTTCGACATCTGTTTCTCGATCGCCGCGCTGACGGTGACGCTTCCGCTCTGCGCTTTGGTGGCGTTGGCCATCAAGGCCGATAGCCGAGGTCCGGTCTTCTTCATGCAGTGCCGCAAGGGGCACAACGGCAAGCCGTTCCGGATCCTGAAATTCCGCAGCATGACGGTCATGGAAGATTCCGGCGACATCCGCCAGGCGACGCGCAACGATCCACGCGTCACCCGCGTCGGCGCCTTCATCCGCTCGACGAGCATCGATGAACTGCCGCAGTTCTGGAACGTGCTGCGCGGCGAGATGTCCGTGGTCGGCCCGCGTCCGCACGCCCTTGCGCATGACGATCTCTACGGAACGTTGATCGCTCAATACGCGTCTCGCCGGCATGTGAAGCCGGGCTTGACGGGCTGGGCGCAGATCAACGGACACAGGGGCGAGACGCCGACGGTCGACCGGATGGCGGACCGGGTGCGTCACGACATCTGGTACATCAACAACTGGTCGTTGTGGCTTGATCTGAGGATCGTCGTGATGACGGCGATCGGCTTGCAGGATCGGAGCAACGTCTACTGAAATTCGTCGTCAATCCTGGTGTTTGCGTTGGTTGAGAGGTGCGTAGGCGATGATATTTGTGACTGGGGGAGCCGGCTTCATTGGCTCGAACTTCGTACTGGATTGGCTCGCGGAACACGACGAGCCGGTTGTCAATCTCGATGCGCTGACCTATGCGGGCAATCTGAATAACCTGCGGTCTCTCGAGAACGATCCGCGCCATATCTTCGTGCATGGCAACATTGGCGATGCGGCACTGCTGAGCGCCCTCTTTTCGCGCTACAAGCCGCGGGCCGTCGTCAATTTCGCGGCCGAGAGCCATGTGGACCGCTCGATCCACGGGCCGGAAGATTTCATCCAGACCAACATTCTCGGCACGTTTCGTCTGCTGGAGGCAGCGCGCGCCTATTGGGGTGGCCTTGAGACGAAATCCGACTTTCGCTTTCTGCACGTCTCGACAGACGAGGTCTTTGGAACCCTCGACGCTGACGATCCTGCTTTCAACGAGGAAACGAGCTACCGGCCGAATAGCCCTTATTCCGCCAGCAAGGCGGCGAGCGACCATCTGGTTCGCGCCTATTTCCATACCTACGGGCTTCCTGTTGTCACGACCAACTGCTCCAACAATTACGGCCCGCGGCATTTCCCGGAAAAGCTCATTCCGCTGGTCATCCACAACGCGCTGAAAGGCCGTCCTCTGCCGATCTATGGCGATGGCATGCAGATCCGCGATTGGCTCTATGTGACGGACCACTGCAGCGCTATCCGCCGCGTGCTGGAGGCGGGACGCCTGGGCGAAACCTATAATATTGGCGGCTGGAACGAGCGCGCCAACCTTCATGTCGTCACCACGCTTTGCGAGGTCCTTGACGAGTTGCAGCCGCGATCCGATGGCAAAAAGTATAGCGAGCAGATCGCCTTCGTCACAGACCGCCCCGGCCACGACCGGCGCTACGCGATCGATGCGCGCAAGATCGAGGCCGAGCTCGGCTGGCGTCCAGCGGAGACCTTCGAGAGCGGCATTCGCAAGACCGTCAGATGGTATCTCGCCAATGCCGATTGGGTCGAGAACGTGACCTCAGGCAGCTACCGCAACTGGGTGGAGAAGCAATACGCATGACCGTGCTGCTTCTCGGAAAGAACGGGCAACTTGGACGCGGGCTTCAGCGTACGTTGTTGCCATTCGGCAATCTCGTCGCCTTCGCACGCGACGAGTTCGATCTCGACAAGCCGGAAGCGATCGCCGCGCGTCTTGATGCGGTTCGCCCCGATATCATCGTCAACGCAGCGGCTTATACGCAGGTCGATCTTGCCGAGACGAATGCCGATGCGGCGTTTCGCATCAACCACCAGGCCGTGAAGGCGTTGGCGGATTACGCTGGCCGGAGCGATGCACTGCTGGTCCATTATTCGACGGACTATGTTTTCGACGGCCGGCGGGACGCGCCCTATCGCGAGAACGACGAGACGCGTCCGTTGAATGTCTATGGCCAGTCAAAACGCGCCGGCGAGTTGGCGATCACCGAGTCCGGTTGCCGGCATCTTCTGTTTCGCACAAGTTGGGTCGTCTCCGCCGATGGCACGAATTTCGTCAAGACCATTCTGCGCCTGGCGCGGGAGCGTCCGAATCTGCGGATCGTCGCGGATCAGTTTGGCGCGCCGACGGCCGTCGAGCTGCTCGCCGATGTCGCCGCCCTTGCGATTGCCGCGCACCGGCGCGGCGGGATCGCGGACGGCATCTATCACCTGACCGCGTCGGGGCGAACGAGCTGGCACGGGCTTGCCCGGCATGTTGTCGAGAAGGCGGTCGAACGCGGCTTCGTGTCGGCGTCGGCGCCCGATGATATCGAGGCGATCACCACCGAGGAGTTCCCGCGGCCCGCCGAGCGGCCCCGCAATTCGTCGCTCAACACGGATGCATTGAGTTCCGCCCTTGGGCTGACCCTGCCCGAATGGACGGTGCATGTCGATCGCGTACTTGATCAATTGAAGGAACGGGGGTGGGCGCTGTGACCCGAAAAGGCATCATTCTCGCCGGTGGCTCCGGCACACGTCTTCATCCGGCGACGCTGGCCATGAGCAAGCAGCTGCTGCCTGTCTTCGACAAGCCGATGATCTACTATCCGCTCAGCACGCTGATGCTCGCCGGCATCCGGGACATTCTGATCATCTCGACGCCGCTGGATATCCCTCGCTTCGAGCAGCTGCTGGGGGATGGCAGCGCCTGGGGCGTCAAGTTTTCCTACGCCGAACAGCCATCGCCCGATGGCCTGGCACAGGCATTCATCATCGGCGAGAAATTTCTCGATGGCTCGCCGTCGGCGCTCGTGCTCGGCGACAACATCTTTTACGGCCACGACCTGCCGATCCTCCTGGCGAGCGGCATGTCGGTCGATCGCGGCGCGACGGTGTTCGCCTATCACGTGCTCGATCCGGAGCGATATGGTGTCGTGGAGTTCGACAAGCGTTTCAGAGCGGTCTCGATCGAGGAAAAGCCGGCCGAGCCCAAGTCGAACTACGCGGTGACCGGTCTTTATTTCTACGACGAACGGGCGGTCGAATTCGCCAAGTCGCTGCGTCCTTCGCCGCGCGGCGAGCTTGAGATCACCGATCTGAACCGCCGCTATCTCGATGACGGCAGCCTGACCGTCGAGATCATGGGGCGCGGCTACGCATGGCTGGATACGGGAACGCATGATTCATTGCTCGACGCCGGGCAATTCATCTCGACGCTGGAGCGGCGTCAGGGGCTGAAAGTGTCGTGCCCCGAGGAGATCGCGTTTCGCAATGGCTGGATAACGGGTCGCCAGCTGGAGCAACTGGCGGCGCCGCTCTGCAAGAACGGATACGGGAAATACCTCATGCGACTTCTGGCGGAGGCGGGCTGACCGATGAAAGTCTCTTCGCTGGCAATTCCCGAGGTCCTGCTGATCGAGCCTACCGTCTATGGCGATGAACGCGGCTTCTTTTTCGAGAGCTTCAATCAGGCCCGCTTCAACGAAGCGGTTGGGGCCGAGGTTTCATTCGTTCAGGACAATCACTCCAAGTCCGCCAAGGGCGTGCTGCGGGGGCTGCACTACCAGATCAGCCAGGCTCAGGGAAAGCTGGTGCGGGTGGTCGAGGGCGAGGTCTTCGATGTTTCCGTGGACTTGCGGCGATCCTCGCCGACTTTTGGGCAGTGGGTCGGCGAAATCCTGTCGGTGGACAACAAGCGCCAGCTCTACATTCCGCCGGGCTTCGCGCATGGCTTCGTGGTTCTGTCCGAGACCGCACAATTTCTCTACAAGACGACGGATTTCTACTCGCCACAGCATGAGCGGGCGATCATCTGGAACGATCCTACGGTGAACGTGGCTTGGCCGATCGAGGCTGCGCCCACCCTTTCGTCCAAGGACGCGCAAGCGCCGTTGATGAAGGATGCCGATCTGTTTCCGTGACGGTGTTTTGCGATCTAGCCGCGCTTATAGCCGCCAAGTCTCTGACGCGGCGCAAAGCTGCCTATGATCGGCCCGCCTTTTCCTGCTCCCCACATATCGTTGTCCTTGGTCCTTTCCGGATCGGTTTTGGTGTGTCACATAAGGTCGGCGAGCCATCGGTACTGGGAGGACGATTGTCGGAATGAGGGGAATTCGCCAACTGGCCAAGCATCTCGATATTTCGATCGGGACCGTGTCGCGGGCGCTGAATGGCAAACCGGACGTGAACGAGGAGACCCGCAAGCGCGTGCTGGCGGCGGCCGAAGAGCTTGGTTATGTGGCGAACCAATCGGGCCGTAGCCTGCGGCAGGGTACCACCAACGTTATCGGCCTGATGATCGAGTCCAGCAAGGAAACGGTCGAAAACGCCGACAACTTCTTCCTTGGCCTGACCGGCGGTCTGCAAAGCGTGCTTTCGCGCCACAAGCTCGATCTCATCATGCTGCCTTGCCCGAACGACGAGGATCCTCAGGAGTATCTGAAGCGCATGGTGGCGCGTCGTGTCGTGGATGCACTGATCATTTCCGCCACGCAACGCATCGACAAGCGCATCGACTTCCTGGCCAAGGCAAAAATACCCTTCGTTGCGCTCGGCCGCAGCTCGTCCGGCGGCAATTACAGCTGGATCGACCTCGATTTCGAAGGCGTAGCGGCCTGCGCCGTCGATCGGCTCGTGGCCAAGGGGCATCGCCGGATCGCGATCGCCGTGCCATCAACCGACGTCAATCTCGGCTACATCTTCCTCGATGCCTATCGTAGCGCGCTGGAACGTCATGGTATCGCCTATGATCCCGAACTCGTCATTCGCGCGAAGTCGAGCGAGCAGGGCGGATATCAAGCAGGCGATGAGCTCATTCGCCTCGATCCCCGGCCGACCGCGATCATACTGATTTATGAGCTGATGGCGATCGGGCTTTATCGGCGCATGGTCGAGTCGGGCATCGTTCCCGGCCGGGATCTCGCGGTCATCGGCTTTCGCGAGGAGCCGCGCGCCCGGTTCCTGCAGCCGACACTGACCTGTTTCAGGATGTCGCTGCGCGATCTCGGCGCCGAGCTTGCCGAAACACTGCTCGCGACGATGCCTGCCTATGCGGATTTCTATCCCGGTGGCGCGCGCAACACGATTTGGCCGCTTGAGCTCGTTGCGGGCGAGAGCGATGCCTTCAGCCTCGACAGTTGAATTTTCTCGAAAGCCAGCCCATGCAACCGCGCGATTTCCTAAAAGATCTCTTCTCCGCCGCTGTCAAGGCGGCCGATCCGTTGACAGGCATCACCGCCTATCTTCCAGCCAAGCCGAAAGGCCGAACGGTGGTGATCGGCGCCGGCAAGGGCGCGGCACAGATGGCGCAGGCGCTCGAGGGCGTCTGGGACGGCCCGCTCGAGGGTGTTGTGGTGACGCGCTATGGCTATGGCTGCGAAACCCAAGACATCGAGATCCTTGTGGCTTCGCATCCGGTGCCGGACAGCGCCGGCCTCGCGGCTTCGAAGCGGCTGATGGACGCGGTGAGCGGGCTTGGCGAGGATGATCTCGTCATCGCGCTGATCTGCGGGGGAGGGTCCGCGCTGCTGCCGTCTCCGCCGTTGGGGCTAACGCTCGAAGACGAGATTGCCATGAACGAGATCCTGCTCGCTTCGGGCGCGCCGATTTCCGCGATGAACGTGGTGCGCAAGCATCTCTCGACGATCAAGGGCGGCAGGCTGGCCGCGGCGACCAAGGCGCGCGTCGTCAGCATGGTCGTGTCGGATATACCCGGTGATAATCCTGCCTATGTTGCTTCCGGCCCGACGGTTCCAGATCGCTCGACGCGGCACGATGCGCTTGACATTATCGCCCAGTACAAGATGCCGCTTCCGCAGGCTGCGCTCGATTTTCTCGCCACGCCGGCGGCCGATGCGCCGAGCCCGGATGATGCGGTGTTCGCACGCCACGAGCATCATGTGATCGCCTCTGCTGGCGTTTCGCTCGAAGCGGCGGCAGCGCTTGCCAGATCGCACGGGGTGGAAGCCGCCATCCTGTCGGATTCCATCGAGGGAGAATCGCGCGATGTCGCTTCGATGCATGCGGCGATCGCCCGCGAAGTGCTAGCGAAAGACCGACCGTTCAAGAAGCCGGTCGTTATCCTCTCCGGTGGGGAAACGACGGTGACGCTCCGAGGCAAGGGCGGAAAGGGCGGCCGCAACGGCGAATTCGCGCTCGCCATGGCGCTGGCGATCCAGGGCCACGACATGCATGTGCTTGCCGCCGATACCGATGGCATCGACGGGTCGGAAGACAATGCGGGAGCGTTCGCCGACGGGAAGACAGTTGAGCGATTGCGCGCCGCCGGTCTTGATCCGCGCCGCCTGCTCGATGGCAATGATAGCTACAGCGGCTTCGCTGCAATCGGCGACCTGTTCGAGACCGGTCCGACGGGAACCAACGTCAACGACTTCCGCGCGATCTTGATCCGCTAACCGAAGAATCGAAATCTGATCCGGTCACCTGCGTTCCTGCCGGGACGCGGGCGCAAAATAGCGTGAAATTTTTTCGTGCTGCGCTGCGGCGCAGCCAAGGTTAAGGCCCCGCATTTGCAGATGTTTTCCGCAGCATTTTTTGTCTGATCGCGTGGGATTGACAGCGAGAAACGTTTCCGCTTAGTATCGTAAACGTTTACGGGACAAGTTTCGGGGGGAAGCCAGAAATTGTCCACGGGAGGAAATCGTGACATTGAATGCCGTTCTCTGCGGTTGCGGAGCCATGTCCAAGGGCTGGTTGCGCGCCATCAAGGAAACCCCGGCTCTTGCGGCCGAAATCGAGGTCAAGGGCCTCGTCGACGTCAATCCGGCGGCGGCTGAAAAGCTCGCCGAGGAGTTTGGTTTGAGCGATGCCGTGATCGGCACTGACCTCGCCGACGTCATCGCGAAATCGAAAGCCGACATCGTCTTCGACGTGGTCATCCCGACCGCGCGCTTCAACGTGGTGTCGACGGCGCTGAAGGCCGGCTGCCATGTGCTGAGCGAAAAGCCGATGGCAACATCGCTTGCCGAGGGCGCGGCCCTCATCGATCTTGCCGCCGAGACCGGCAAGGTCCACGCCATCATCCAGAACCGCCGCTTCATCTCGGGCGTCCGTCGCATGCGCCGTTTCGTCGAAAGCGGTGCGATCGGCGATATCACCGGCATCCATTGCGATTTCTTCCTGGCGCCGCATTTCGGCGGTTTCCGCGAAGAAATGCAGAACGTGCTTTTGCTCGACATGGCGATCCACACCTTCGATGCCGCGCGCTTCGTTGCCGACAAGAAGCCGCTCGCCGTCTACTGCGTCGAGCGCAATCCGAAGGGTTCCTGGTATCAGCACGGCGCTTCCGCCACCGCGACTTTCGAATTCGCCGATGACGTCGTCTTCACCTATCGCGGTTCGTGGTGCGCGGAAGGCGAGCGCACGAGCTGGGAAAGCCAGTGGCGCCTCGTCGGCTCCAAGGGAATGCTGACCTGGGATGGCGAAGAGGGCTTCAAGGCCGCGACCGCCGGAAGCGAGCCTGGCCTGCTCCGCGGCTTCACGCCGGTCGAGGTGCCTGCGCCTGAACATGACGAAGAGACGCATGGCCATGCCAGCGTGATCGCAAGCTTCGTCGAAGCCATCAAGACGGGCAAGCGCCCGGAAACGGCAAGTTCCGATAACATCAGAAGCCTCGCCATGGTCTTCGGCGCGATCGAAAGCGCCAAGACCGGCAAGCGTATTGAAATTTCAGCATAAGGATCGAGATTGTGAGCAACCCCGCCAAGTCCATTCGCATCGGAACCATGGTCAGCGCGTCGAAGGGCGGCGCCGACAAGCGGATCGGCCAGATCGCCGATATGGGCTTCGAAAGCTTCGAACCCTTCTTCTGGCAGACGACCAATGGCCAGAACCTCGCCGAGCTCGGAAAGCGCTGCGTCGACGCGATCGGCGACCGTGACATCACCATCTCCACGCTCGGCATGTTCGGCAACCCGCTTGAAACGACGGATATCGATCTCGACACGCTTCAGGGCTGGAAGGATTGCATCGACAACGCGCACCACTTCGGCGCCACCTGCGTTGCCGGCTTCACCGGTCGTGTCCGTGGCAAGGTGCTGACCGACAGCCTGCCGCGCTACAAGGAAATCTGGAGTGAGCTTGCCAAGCGCGCCGCCGACAAGGGCGTGAAGATCGCCTTCGAAAACTGCGCGATGGACGGCAACTGGCAGACGGGCGACTGGAATATCGCACACAATCCGGATGCCTGGGAGCTGATCTTCAACGAGACACCCGACGACAATATCGGTCTCGAATGGGAGCCGTGCCATCAGATGGTCTATCTGATCGAGCCGCTGCCGCAGATCCGCAAGTGGGCGTCGAAGATTTTCCATTTTCACGGCAAGGATGCAACGATCCGCTGGGATGTCATCAAGGAGCATGGCATCTTCGGTAAGGAGAAGTTCGTGTTCATGCGCACGCCGGGCTTCGGCGACAGCAACTGGACGGACATTATTTCTGAACTGCGCCTCGCCGGCTGGTCGGGATCCATCGACATTGAAGGTTGGCACGATCCGGTCTATCGCGACGCGCTCGAGATGACCGGCCAGGTTCATGCGCTGAACCATTTGAAGCATGCCCGGGGCGGCGATTTCGTCGTCGATCCGGTCTGAGGACATCGCGGCCGGCAAAGAGGAATTGCCGGCCTCACGATCAAGGATAACCACAAAGGAGGAGAACCATGGCTATCCGTAAATTTGCAATGATCGGCGCGCTTGCGCTGGCGGGCGTGTCGCTCTTCGGCCTAGCCGCCAAGGCCGAAGACGTCACCCTGACCCTCTGGTCGCTCGACCGTGACATTCAGCCGGCGCCGAACCTGATCAAGGAATTCAACGATCAGAACAACGGCATCAAGATCGAATACCGCCAGATCCAGTTCGACGACGTCGTCAGTGAGTCGATGCGCGCGTTCTCGACCGGCAAGGCGCCCGATATCATCGCCATCGACAATCCTAACCATGCGATGTTCGCCGCCCGCAAGGCATTCCTCGACCTGACCGACATGATCGCCAAGTCGACGGTCATCAAGCCCGAGAATTATTTCCCTGGACCGCTGAAATCCGCCACCTGGGACGGCAAGCTCTACGGCGTGCCGAAGGCGACCAACACGATCGCGCTCTACTACAACAAGGACATGTTCAAGGCCGCCGGCCTCGATCCGGAAAAGCCGCCGCAGACCTGGGACGAACTGGTCGCGGACGCCAAGAAGCTCACCGATCCTTCGAAGAATGTCTATGGCCTGACCTTCTCGGCCAAGGCGAACGAGGAGGGCACCTTCCAGTTCCTGCCCTGGGCCCAGATGGGCGGCGCGACCTATAAGACGATCAACGCTGATGGTGCCGTCAAGGCACTGACGGTATGGAAGCAGATCATGGACGAGAAGCTTGCTTCTCCCGATACGCTGACCCGCAGCCAGTGGGATTCGACCGCCACCTTCAACGCCGGCAACGCGGCCATGGCCATATCCGGTCCCTGGGAAATCGACCGCATGCTGACCGACGCCAAGTTCGACTGGGGCACGGCGCTCCTGCCGGTCCCGCAGGAAGGCGCGCCGCGGTCTTCGGCCATGGGCGACTACAACTGGGCGATCTTCTCCAGTTCCAAGTACCCGGCGGAGGCCTTCAAGGCGCTCGAATTCTTCGCCTCGAAGGACAACACGATGTATGAGAAGTTCGGCCAGCTTCCGGCCCGCTCCGACATCGCCATCCCGCCGACAGGCAACAAGCTGAAGGACGACGCGCTGAAGACCTTCGTCGAGCAGCTGAAATATGCCCAGCCGCGCGGCCCGTCGCCGGAGTGGCCGAAGATCTCCAAGGCGATCCAGGATGCCATCCAGGCAGCGCTGGCCGGCCAGATGTCGCCGAAGGATGCGCTCGATCAGGCAGCCGAGAAGATCAAGGCCGTCGAAGAGTGACATATCGGGGCAAGCGGGGCGCGCATGCGCTCCGCCTGTCCGGCCCCAATGGCGCTTGCGCCATCCCACCGTTTCCTCCCGGCAGGGGCTGTCTTCCGCGCAAGCGCCAGGCAGCCCCGTTCGGAGCTTAAGGGGTATCCATGAAGAGGCTTTTTTCCAGCATCATCGATGGCCGCGGTTTCGACATCACGCTTGTCGCCCTGCCGCTCATCTTCCTGTTCGTGCTCGCGGGCCTGCCGCTCGTCTACAACATCGTCATGAGTTTCCAGGAGGTCGACATGTTCAGCCTCGGGACCTTCGTGCGCCCCTTCGTCGGTTTCAAGAACTATGTCGACCTGTTCAAGCAGCCCGAAACGCTGCCGATCATCTATAATACCGTGCTGTTCGTCGTCGGTTCCATCGCCGGTCAGTTCCTGATCGGCTTCGGCTTGGCGCTGTTCTTCTGGGTGAACTTCCCGGGCGCCTCCTGGCTGCGCGGCCTGTTTCTCGTTTCCTGGGTCATGCCCGGCCTCGTCGTTGGCGCGATCTGGAACTGGGTGCTGTCGGGCGACTTCGGCGTCTTGAATTTCATCCTGCGCGAAAGCGGGTTGATCAGCTCCAACATTTTCTGGCGCTCGGACCCCAATTTCTCGCTCTGGGCGGTCGTCATCGCCAATATCTGGCTCGGCACGTCGTTCAACATGATCCTGCTCTCGGTCGGGCTGTCTTCCATCCCTGGCGATCTCTATGAGGCGGCCGAACTCGACGGCGCCAATGCCTGGCAGCGTTTCTGGACGATCACGCTTCCGATGATGCGCTCGACCATCGGCGCCATCGTTTCGCTCGGCCTGATCTTCACGCTGCAGCAGTTCGATCTGTTCGCGGCCATCACCGATGGCGGGCCGAACAATTCGTCCAACGTCACGCAATACTGGGCCTGGGACCTGTCCTTCCGGCAATACGACTTCGGCAAGGGCGCTACGATCTCCGTCATCATGATCGTCTTCGTGATGTTCGCCTCGATCGTCTATGTCCGGTCGACAAAACATGAGGTGCGCGGATGAGCGATACCAACCGCAACCGCCTGATGCTTTTCATCGCGATCGTCCTGGCGGCAATCTATCTCTTCCCGCTCTACTGGATGTACATCACGGCGCTGAAAAGCGGCTCGGAGATGTTCGCCAACCCGCCGAGCTTCTGGCCGTCCTCGCCGCAATGGGGAACCTACGCCTATGTGTGGGAAAGCCGGAACATGGGGCGCTACCTCTGGAACTCCGTCGTCATCGCCTTCGGCTCCGTGGCGCTGATCACCGTGCTCGGTGTCGGCTGTGCCTATGTGCTGGCGCGCTATCGAAACATGTGGGTGGATATCGGCCTGTTCCTCATCCTCATGCTGCAGGTTTTGCCGGCATCGCTGATGATCACGCCGATCTTCGTGGGCTTCTCGCAGTTCGGCCTGCTCGACTATCCGCGCTTTGCCGTGATCCTGGCGATTGCCGCGAAAAGCATGCCGTTCTTCGTGGTCCTGGTGCGCGCCACCTTCATGGCGGTGCCTATGGAGCTTGAGGAAGCAGCGCTGGTCGACGGCAACTCCCGATTCGGCGCCTTCTTCAACATCGTGCTGCCGCTTGCCCGCAACGGCATCCTCGTCAGCGCGATCCTGATCTTCATGCAGGCCTTCGGCGAGTTCGTCTATTCGAAGTCGATGATCCAGGAAGCAGAGCTTCAGCCCGCCAGCGTCGGTCTCAACTCCTTCATGGGACCGAACACCAGCGAGTGGAACAACATCATGGCCTACGCCACGATGTATGTGACACCCGTTCTCGCCATCTTCGTTCTCTTGCAGCGCCGCATCGTATCCGGCCTCACCTCTGGAGCCCTCAAATGACCAATCAGATCGAGCTCAGCGGCGTCAACAAGCATTATGGCGCCTTCCATGCGCTGAAGAACATCAACCTTGAGATCGCCAAGGGCAGCTTCGTGGCGCTCGTCGGTCCGTCGGGCTGTGGCAAGTCCACCTTGCTGCGCTCGCTGGCAGGCCTGGAAAGCATCTCCGAGGGTGATCTGAAGATTGCCGGCGAACTGATGAACAATGTGCCGCCGCGCAAGCGCGACGTTGCCATGGTGTTCCAGTCCTATGCGCTTTATCCGCATATGACGGTCGAGGAAAACCTGACCTACAGCCTGCGCATCCGCGGCGTCGCCAAGGCCGAGGCCAAGAAGGCCGCGGCAGAGGTTGCCGCAACCACGGGGCTTTCCAACCTGCTCACGCGCTATCCGCGTGAACTCTCCGGTGGCCAGCGGCAGCGCGTGGCGATGAGCCGGGCCATCATCCGCCACCCCAAGGCGTTCCTGTTCGACGAGCCGCTCTCGAACCTCGACGCGGCACTGCGCGTTCACATGCGCAAGGAAATCCGCGCGCTGCACGACCGGCTGGGCGCGACCTCCGTTTACGTCACCCACGACCAGATCGAGGCGATGACCATGGCCGACCACGTCGTCGTCATGCGCGAGGGTGTGATCGAGCAGCAGGGCAAGCCGCTCGAGCTCTACGACACGCCCGCCAACAAGTTCGTCGCGGGCTTCATCGGCTCGCCGGCGATGAACTTCATTCCAGGTGTCGTTGGCGGGGACGGAAGCAGCCTCGAGATCGATCTTGGAACGGTCAAGCATACGCTTGCGAGCAATCGTCAACTCCAGCCGGGGCGCAAGGTGACCGTCGGCATCCGTCCAGAGCATGTCGGCATCACCGCGACAGGGCAGGGGACGCTCGACATTCCCGTCGACGTCGTCGAATCCACCGGTTCGGCCACCTTCATTACGGCGGCGACGACGCCGGAACTGACGATCGTCGAAACCGGCCGCGGCACCGCCCGTGGCGGCGAGACGATCGGCGTGACCATCGATCCGGCACAGCTGCATCTATTCGACGACGCGACGGGCGTCCGTATCTGAAGGGACAAGGCGGCGGCGGTATACGCCGCCGCTGCCTGATGATTTACCGCCCGCCTTCGAGCTTGCGGTGGCGCTGGTTCGTACCACCAACGCCATAGGGGTAATCGAAGGGGTGCGGCGCGCTGATCTCTGTGAGGCGGCTCATCTCCTCGTCGGAAAGGCTGACCTTGGCCGCACCGAGGTTGTCCGCCAGTTGCTCCGTCGTGCGGGCGCCGAGAATGACCGATGTCACGGCCGGCCGCGCGGCGGTCCAGGCGAGCGCCACTTGCGCCATGCTGCAACCCTTGGACTTCGCGATTTCCTCCACGGCGCCGATGATGTCCCAAGTCCTTTCCTGGGCGTTGCGCTGGTCGTAGGATTCCATGCCGCGCTTCGGATTTTCCCCGAGCCGCGTCGCGCCCGTCGGCATCTGGTCGCGGCGGTATTTGCCCGTCAGCCAGCCGCCACCGAGAGGCGACCATGGCAGAAGGCCCATCCCCGCATCCTGGCAGGCCGGAACGATCTCCAGCTCGATATCGCGGACAAGCAGGCTGTATTGCGGCTGCAGCGTCACCGGCCGGGTGTAGCCGCGCGCCTTGGCGATTTCGGCCGCCTTGGCGATGTGCCAGCCGAGGTAGTTGGAAAAGCCGTAATAGCCGATCTTGCCGCTGGACACCGCATCATCGAGGAAACGCAGCGTCTCCTCGATCGGCGTCAGGGCATCCCATGCATGCATCTGGTAGAGATCGATATGCTCGACGCCGAGACGTCGAAGCAGATCGTCGAGCGCGACGTTCAAATGCCGCCGCGACAACCCGATGTCATTCGGGCCGTTGCCCATCGGGAAACGTCCCTTCGTGGCAATCACCGCCTGGCGAGCTTCCGTCGGCCGCGCCTTCAGCCAGCGGCCGATGATCTCTTCCGAAACGCCTGCGCTATAGACATCGGCGGTGTCGACAAAATTGCCGCCCCATTTGAAATAGTCGTCGAGTATCTTGTGCGAGGTGGCTTCATCGGCCTCCGCGCCGAATGTCATCGTTCCCAGGCAATAAGGCGCGACGATTGTCCCGCTTGGTCCAAGCTTGCGATAATCCATTGAACATCCTCCGTGTCGAAATGGGTTTCTCTATCTGGATCGCCGATTAGGTTAGGTCGCCGATCCGCTTGCAGTCGTCTCTTCCAGAACTGTTTCCGGAATATCGTCGAATGACGCGTAGTTGAGGTCGTAGAGCCGCGCGTAAAGCTTGCGGTTCGCCATGAGTTGCTGGTGGCTGCCGCTTTCGACCAGCTCGCCGTTCTGCAGAACGATGATCCGGTCGGCCTCGCGGATGGTGGCCAGCCTGTGGGCGATCACCAGGCCGGTGCGACCCTCCAGCAATTTCACCAGCGCCTTCTGGATCAACATCTCCGTGTAGCTGTCGATATTCGCCGTCGCCTCGTCCAGCACCAAGATCTTGGCGTCGGCCGCGAGCGCGCGCGCGAATGACAGAAGCTGGCGCTGCCCGAGCGAGAGATTGCCGCCGCGCTCGCCCAGCATGCTGTCGTAGCCCTCGGGCAGGCGCATGATGAAGTCATGCGCGCCGACGGCCTTGGCTGCCTCGATGACCTTCTCCCGCGTCGCGTCCTGTTTGTGATAACGGATGTTTTCGAACACGGTTCCGGTGAAGAGGAACGGCTCCTGCAGCACCATGGCGATCTGGTCGCCGAGCGAATCCTGTGTCAGCGCGCGGACATCGTGGCCGCCGACGAGCACCTGTCCCTGCTGCACGTCATAGAAGCGGTGGATCAGCGACATGCAGCTCGACTTGCCAGAGCCGGTCGGGCCGACAAGAGCGACCGTTTCGCCCGGATTGACCTTGAAGCTCACATGCTTGAGCACCGGGTGCTTCGGGTTATACCCGAAGACCACGTCGCGGAACTCGACGGAGCCGTCCATGTCCCTGGAAAGAACAACAGCATCGGCTGCGTCCTTGATATCGATCGGCACGTCGAGGACCTCGGTCAAGCGCTGGCCGGATGCCATGGCGCGCTGCATGACCGAGTATTGCAGTGTCAGCGAACGGATCGGGTCGAAGAAGCGCTGGATATAAAAGAGGAACGCCACGAGCACGCCGACATCGAGCGCCTGATTGAGCACGCGGGCGCCGCCTACGACGATGACGAGCGCCATCGCGACACCCGTCAGTGAATCCACGATCGGCACCATCACCTGCGCGTAACGCGCCGCGGTGAGGTGGGTCTGGAGGTTCGCCTTCGCCTTGTCGTCGTAAAGCGTGAAGTTGACACCCTGCCGATCCATGCTCTGCACGGCGCGCACGCCATGGATCGCCTCGGCCAAGGCGCCGTTGGCGACCGAATTGGTCTCGTGTGCCGCCATGAACGACTTGCGGGCGAGTGGCAGCCAGAAAAGGCGGACGATAAACAGGATCGGCAGAACCGAAAGCGTCAGCAGGCCAAGCTTGGGATCGAGATAGAGCATGACGCCGACGATGCCGACAAGCAGCGTCATGTCGCCGACCGAAAGCACGGATGTTTCCAGGAATTCCTGCATCGAGTTGACGTCGCCCTGTAGGCGCGACATCAGGCGGCCGACTTCGGTCTTGTCCATGAAGGAAAGCGAGACGCGCTGCAGATGGGAGAACATCTGCCGGCGAATGTCGAAGAGCACGTTTTCGGCCACGCCGCCGACAAGCGTCTCCTGTGCGTAGCTCGCCCCGTAATTGATGACGATCGCGACGAGGAAGACCACGACGGCCCATGTCAGTGCCGAATGGCTGCCATCCTGCTGCATGCCGTGGTCGATCGCGTAGCGGATAATCAGCGGGATCATCAATTGCATCAGCGTAAACGTCAGCACCGCGCAGACCGAGAGCACGACGTCGCGCCGATACGGCCGGACGAAGGCCCATATCCGTTTGATGACGTTGCCATCAAAGGCCTTGCCGAACATCTCCTCCTCGACGCGCTGCGATCCGACGACCGCGCGTGGCGGCCGGCGTCCATCCTCGCGAACGTCGGAGCGTTCGGTTTCCATTTCCTCGGCCATTTTTCCTCCCTAGGCGCTCACGGCTTCGTCGCCGGGACGCACCTGCAGATCGTAAAGCGCCTTGTAACGCCCGCTCGTGGCCAGCAGCTCCTCGTGTGTGCCGCGCTCGACGATCTCGCCGTCTTCGATGAACAATATCTGGTCCGCATGCATCAGCGAGCTCAGCCGATGGGCCACGATGATCGTGACCCGGTCGGCGGCGTATTTGCGCATGGCGGAGCGGATGCGCTGCTCGGTCGCGGCATCGATCGCGGCGGTGGAATCGTCAAAGACCATGACGGCGGGCTTCAGCATCAGGGCGCGGGCGATCGACAGGCGCTGGCGCTGGCCGCCGGAAAGCGACACACCGCGCTCGCCAACGACGGTGTCGTAGCCGGTCGGCAGGCCGAGCACGTAATTGTGCAGCTGCGCGCTTTCGCTGGCGCCGGCGATGCGGCTTTCCTTCGCCCATGGGTCGCCATAGGCGATGTTGTTCTCGATCGATGTCGTGAACAGGAAGGAATCCTGCTGCACGATGGCGACGGAGCGGCGCAGCGACTGAAGCGTGGCCTTTCGGACATCCTGGCCGTCGATTGTGACGCGGCCGCCGGTCACATCGTAGAAGCGGGGGATGAGATGCGCGAGGGTCGACTTTCCGCTGCCGGGAGGGCCGACGATACCGATCGTCTCTCCACGCTTGGCCTCGAAGGAGATGACCCGCAGCGCCTGCTGTGCTGGTGTGCTCGGATAGCTGAAGCTCACATTTTCGAAGCGAAGCGTGCCCTCGGTGATCTTCAACTCCCTGGCATCCGGCGCATCGCGAACGGCGATCTCGAGATCGAGAAGCTCGAACAGCCGCGTGCCGCAGGTCGAGGCACGGGCGAAGGCGTTGACCATCAGGCCGAGCTGGCGCACCGGCATCTGCAGGATGGTCATGAAGGTGAGGAAGGATGCAAGCGTGCCCACGGTGATCTCGCCCGATATCACCTTGCCGCCACCGACCCAGAGCACGAGGCCCATGGCGGCGAAAAAGGAAAATGTCATGGCGCTGGTGTTGGTGACGCGGATGCCGACGCGTTGATGCGCTAGTTCCAGCGCGCTCTTCGACGCCGCTTCGAACTTGGACATCTCGTAGGCATGGGACGCGAAGGCGCGGACGACGCGAATGCCGCCGAGGTTTTCTTCCATGATGCGGGTCAGGACCGAAAGCCGCTCCTGCAGCACCAGCCATGTTGCGCGCAACCGCAGCTGCGTCACCGAAGAGCGCCAGCCGACGAAAGGAACGAAGCTCAATGCCAGAAGGCCGAGCACCACGTCGGTCGAAAGCAGCATGTAGGCGCCGATGCCGATGAGCATGGTCAGCAGCACCATGCGCACCAGCGCCGTCGAGAAATACATGCGCACGCCTTCCAGATCGAGGAGGCCGATGGTGATCAGGTCGCCCGAGTGCACGCTGTCGTGGAAGCTGAAGGAGAGCCGCTGGATCTTTTCGTAGCAGGCGATGCGAAGCTCGTAGCCCATGTGGTGGCCGACGCTTTCGCTGTAGTAGTTCTGTACCATGGTGAAGACGCCGCGCATCACGCTGGCGCCGAGCAACAACAAGGCGGTCGTCAGCAGTGCATCTTGGGCGACAAGTCCGGCAGCGCCGCCTTCGACGACCGCCTGGGTGTGATCCACCGCGCTCCCGAGCAGGCGCGGGATCATCAACTGGAATGAAGAGGCAATCAGGGTGGCGCCGATCGCAAGGCCGGACTGCCATGGGTGGCGCAAGGCCATGACGGTGATGCGGACCAATGTGGAGAGGCCTTTGCCCCAGCCTGCCGCAGTCGCCTTTGCCATCGAAGCCGACGGCTTCGCTACACGGTTCAACGCATCGCTGCTCACGGTTTCATTCCAAAATAGAATTGTATCGGCGCGGGTCCGCAAGGGACGGCAAATCGATGATGGGATTGGTTAGCGTGCTTACCTTTGACGATTCGAACCGGCCGTTCAAGTAAACAATTCACCAATTGGTTATTTTATCGTGAGGCGCCGTGCGGCACGCAGCAAAAGCGAAAATGGCCCGCTTGGGGCGAGCCATCGACCGGTGACGTGTTGTTGTTGGTCTAGGGTCAGGAGGCTCTGCGACATATGCCCCGGCTTTCGAGCGCCGGGCTTTTGCTGTCAATGTCGAGGCGGTGGCTATCGGTTCCGATCGTTACGGATCGGAACGTTTCGATAAGAAAGTGTCCCTAACTCGGGAGATTCGATGTCGTATATTTCCTTTTACGTACACGTCATATGTTTGCCCAATTTCCCTCGTTGAAGGCGGGCGCTAGCCTGAGTTTGCCGTGCAGCACGGATCGCCGTGAGCCCCCTGCGAAGCATCTCGGCTAGCACCAGGACGGCGCGCTGCCGCTTGTTCGGATCTCAGCGGCCTTCCTTCATCGCGGCACGCAGTAAGTCGTTGATACGCTCCTGCCAGCCGGGGCCGTCTTCCTGGAAGAAGGCCAGCACGTCGCTGTCGATCTTGATCGACACCATTTCCTTTGCATTCGGGATAGCCGGCCGCTCGACCGCCGGCGCCGGCTGTTTCTTGGCGGGTTTGAACAAGGCTTCCGCCGCGTCTATTGCATTGACGGGGCGTCGTGGTGTCGTGGCCATCATGTGTTCCTGTGTCGGTGAGATTCTCTTGAAAGGTCGCCCACCCGTCAGCGGTCGTCAATCACCTCGGTATCGGGCCGGTCTCCGCCGCTGGCATGTTCCATGTGCCAAGAGCCATCGGCGGTCTGGTACTGGATCTCCGCATCGCGGCCTTCGACGTGCTGACGGCTCGCGGCGGCCTTGGCGGCGGAAAGGGCGGCATCATGTGTCGGAAATGTTTCGGACCAGACATCGCCAAGGCGGTATCCATAGCCACCATCGTGCTGTCCGACGTGGTAGGTAATCTGCATCGTGCTATCTCCTGCTGCGCCCAAGGCCATTCGGCCGGGCTCATGGATACCTGGGACGCAGAAGGCTTGAGGTCAAGCCGGGTGGCGCTTGCTGTGCCGTCAGCAGGGTGATGTTGATATCGACGATCACGCTTGTGATGGAGGGCGGTTCGCCCGCGCCCCGGGCAGAGTGTGAGGTTCGCGCGCACTCAATCGGGAGCGATCGCCATCTGCTCGACCTCGATGCCGCTCGGCTCGCCGATGTTCATCGTCCGCGTCGGCTTCGCCGCCGGCTTGGGTCGCCTTACGGCTCGCTGGATGGCGGCGCCCAAGGCCGCGCCGTCGATCTGGCTCGGTTGCTTCATCTGCGCCGCCTTCGATGAAGGCGGTGCGGGCGCGGCGGAAGCGATCACCGGCTGCGGCTGACCGAGCCGCCCCGGTTTCAAGCGCACGCCGACCAGCTTCTTGGCGTTGGCATCATAGGCGCACTCGAACGTCATTCTGATCCACTCCTTCTTCGGCGTCACGAAGCGGATCGAGTCTCCTCGATAAATAACAACGGAGGATTGTCCCTCGGGCGGATCGGCCTCCTGGAAGAAGCTGGCATAGGGGCGGTTTACCCATTCGAAATCGATCGGCGCTTGGGCCTCGATCGGACGAGCGCACATTTGAGCGACCGTTTCGGAATTGGAGCGGATGCAATCGGCGTCACACAGCGTCCCCGCCGCCGGCGCCGTCGAAGCGGTCTGTTGCGCGATAGCTGGTGTCGAGAAAACGGCGGGCAAGATCACGCATGCCATGAGAGCGTTACGCACGGACATCGATCGCTCCTCCCCGTCAGTTCCGCGTTTTGCGTTCAGACAACACTAGTCCCGGCAAATGTTCAACGCGGATGTTGAGATATTAGCGACAGATTATGTACGCCTTTTGGATGATCCCCGTTTGAAACGATTTACAGTTGTATAACGTATATATTTGTGTGCTTTATTAAGAAATCGGCAACCATGAGAGTATTGCGTCAGTTCCGAATACAAGCGGCATAGAAAAATTCTCATATTTGGAGGACGAAAAATGAGAACTCACCTTCTTTTGTCTACGGCTGTCGTGGCGCTTCTGGGTGCATCGTCTGCCTTCGCTGACAGCAATACTGTCTATCTCAATCAGCTTGACTCTAGCCAGGACGCAACAATCACGCAAAGCGGTAGCGGCAACAATGTAGGTAGCGGTGGTAACTATTTCCTACAGCAGAACGGCAGCGGAACCGGCGATAACCAGTTGACGATCACGCAGACCGGTAACAACAACTGGGTCTCCCGCGATGGTGCCGGCTTCCAATCCGGTACGACCAATACCGCTAATATCTCTCAAGCCGGCTTCAATAGTGATGTCGAGCTTCAGCAGAACGGCACGAACAACGGCAAGCCGAATGTTGGATGGACCAATTCGCCGAACTACGACACGATCGTTCAGGATTCGTCGTCGAACGGTAGCAAGGCCGGGGTCTATCAGACTGGCAACAACAACGCATTTGACATCGTGCAGGGCGGCAACAGCAACAACACCTCAGTCACGCAGAACGGTACCGGCGGACTGGCATTTACGCGCCAGGCCGTGGGGAACTGGGCACAGGACGTGACCGGCCGTTGGTATCCGGTCAATGGCAGCAACAACAATATCGCCATCAACCAAACGTCGGCAAGCATTAACTACGCTGTCGCGGTACAGGGCAATGGTGATGGCAACGGCCTGGCCATCACACAGAGCGGTGATTGGCTGGGAGCGAACATCTGGCAGATCGGCTCCGGCAACTATGCAAGCTCGGTACAGAGCGGCAATAACAACGTGATCGGTCTCGCGGACACGAACAGCTCGGTCGACACGCCGTTCGTTCAGCAGGGTAACAGCAACAAGCTGATCAATTCGCAGACGGGGAGCTACAGCGTCGTCAACGGTTCGCAGGTCGGATCCGATAACTATATCTATACCAGCCAAACCGGGAACTATGCGACCGCGCAGATCAATCAGACTGGCGACAACAACTATGTCATGAGCAATCAGGGCAACTACGCGGTCGCGACGATCACGCAGAGCGGCAACTTGAACAAGAGCATCGGTTCACAGTACGGCGGCGAAGCTGGTCAGGAAAACACAGCCCTGATCAACCAAAGCGGCACCAACAACTATGCGAACTACGCGCAGAATGGCACGAGCAACCTGGTGTCGGTCGTCCAGACGAACTACGGCAACGTCTCGGTGACCTCGCAGACCGGTAGCGGCCACGTCGCCACCGTTGTCCAGAACTAACCGCATCGCATACAGTGGGGCGGTTCAGCCGCCCCACTTCCACAGGAGGGGTGGAATGGGTGGAATGGATATGGGGTCTCCCCCAGCAATTTCGTGCTCGGTCGATGCCACGCGCTCGAAGAGCGCAATCCGCCTGAGGGGGCGGATCGTCAGTCCCGTGCCGGCTTTCGGCAAATATCGCTTTGAGGTTCTCAAGGAGGGCCGGAGCGGCAATTCCAATGTCACGCAATCCGGCTCCTTCAGTATCCCGACCAGCGATCCCGTTTTCGTCGGTGAATCGAAACTCGATTACGCCAGGGGCACGCGCGTTCGCGTGCAGCTGAGCGGCGATGCGCTGGGCGCCGAGTTCGAATGCGTTTTCGACGAGGTCTCCAATGGCAAATAGATCAGCCTTGCAATTCGCGCCGGCGGTAGCCGGGGTGCTTCTCGCACTGGTGGGCGCCACGGCTTCCGCGCAGGACGCGGGATCGGCCTATACCGATCTCGGAAACTATCTGCTGGCACCTCCGGCCACCAGCACGGCGACGGCGAGCGGCGGCGGCAATGTCGCGTCGATCGAGCAGACCGGATCGAACAACACCGCCTCGATCACTCAAAACGGTGCCGCGAACCGGATTTCCGAAACGCAGATCGGCGATGGCAACTGGGTGTCCTACTCGGTGACGGGCGACGCGAACACGGTCGACAGCCTGCAGGTCGGCAACAACAACAGTGCCAGCGTTGCGCTGACAGGAAGCAACAACACGGTCTTGCAGACGCAGATGGGCAACGGCCTCAGCTACGGCCTGTCCTCGACGGTCAGCGGACAGACGATCACGATCCAGCAATTCAGCCAGAGGTAAGGGCGATGGCACAGCGTCTGAGAAGTGTAGTGGGTGGCCTTGCGGTTCTGCTCTCGGCCTGCGCGGCGCAGGCCGGCAGTCTGGTCTATACGCCCGTCAATCCGGCCTTTGGCGGCAGCCCGCTGAACGGCAACTGGATGATGTCGCAAGCCGATGCACAGAACCAGTTCAAGGACAGCGGCAAGTCCGCGATATCGGGCCCCTCGGCGCTGACCCCCGGGCAGATGTTCGCCAACCAGCTGACCAGCCAGCTCTATGCCTCGCTGGCAAACCAGATCACCGAATCCCTGTTCGGCGCGAATGCGCAAACAAGCGGAAGCTACACGCTGGCGGGAACGACGATTTCGTTCGTGCGCGTCGGCGGCGAAATTCAGATCACCATCAATGACGGCTCGACGATCACCAACGTGACCGTGCCTGCGACCCCGTAAAGCGTCTCAACGTCTCGTGGAAGTACAGCGTATGAAAATGGTTCGAGTTCTCGCTATCCTCAGTGCCTTGCTGCTTACGGGCTGCGTGGAGACGACCGCCACGAAGGAGCCATTGCAGCAGCCGCCGGTGGTGACACCGCCGTCGCCGACGCGCACCAATCTCGAAAACCTTCCGCCGCCGGCCAAGAAGGTCGATATCGCCGTTTACCAGTTTCCCGATCTCACCGGCAAGAACGAGCCGAACGACAATGTCGCCGTGTTCTCTCGCGCCGTGACCCAGGGTGGCTCCGGACTGATCATCGATGCGCTGAAGCGCGCGGGCGGCGGCAACTGGTTTACCGTGGTCGAGCGCACCGGCCTGAACGATTTGTTGCAGGAGCGCCAGCTGATCCGCGCCACGCGGCAGGAATATTCGATGGACGCGATGAAGACATTGCCGCCCATCCGCTTCGCCGGGCTGATCGTTCAAGGTGGCATCCTGACCTATGACGCCAACACCATCACCGGCGGCGTCGGAGCGAATTTCCTCGGCATTGGCGCCGATGCCCAATATCGCCGCGATGTCGTCACCGTCGGCGTCCGCATCGTATCGGTGCAGACGGGCGAAGTGCTGTTGAGCGTCACGACGACGAAGACCGTCTATTCGGCCGGGGTGAACGCCAATGTCTACAAGTTCGTGTCAACGGACAAGCTGCTGCAGATCGAGGCCGGCTACACCCGCAACGAGCCGACGCAGCTCGCCGTGCGGCAGGCGATCGATCTCGCGGTCTACGCGACCGTCATGGAGGGCGTGCGTTCCGGAATATGGAGCTTCAGCAATCCCGCCGTCGCCACGCCGCTGGTCAATGAATACGTCAAGCGCGATCGGCCGGGCGACGTCGCGGCAATCGAAAGCGCGGAGGCCGTCAAGACCTTCTGACGTCGAGAGCGCTACTTCCGCATGCTCGACGCCTAGCCCAGCTGATGAATTTTCACCTGGGGGACGACGGATTTGGCAATCTCGCACAGATGCAGATGGTGCGTGAGATAAATGACCTGACCGACCTTCGCCATCTCGCCAAGCAGGCGGAACACCTCTTCGGAGCGCGGGTTGTCGAAGCTTTCCATGATATCGTCGGCGACGAAGGGCACGGCCGGCCGAACGGCCGCGAACTCCTCGTATCCCGCCAGCCTGAGCGCCAGATAGAGCTGGAACTGCGTCCCCGTCGACATGGAATCGGCAAGCTTCGATCCGCCGTCGCGCGATACGCCGATCAGGATCTCCTTATCCTTGTCGGGTTGCGCGGCAAGGCCCGAATAGTTGCCGCCGGTGATCGTCTGAAACGCTTGTGAAGCGCGGTTCATCATCGAGCTTCTGTGCTTGTCGCGGTAGAGGTGCAGCGCCTGTTCGGCCGCCATCGTGCCGGTTCGCAATGTGAGGTAGCGGATGGCGAGCGCCTCGATTTCAAGCAGCAATGTACGCCGTTTCGCTTCGATGCGGGCAACGGCGTCGTCTCCACCCACGGCATCGAGCTTGTCTTGGGCGCGGGTCATGTCCGCGTAAAGCTCGCGCGCACGCTCCGTCAGATCCTCGATCCGGGCGGCGAGGCTCAGCGCGCTGTGCTCGACCTCGGCGGCGTCGATCTCCGACAACAGCCGTGCGCCATCCTCATAGGTTTTCACGCGCAGTCCCTGGGCGATCTGCTCGCGCAGCTCCGCCATGCGCCGCTCTATCCGGTCGCGTTCCTTTGCCGCGTCGAGGTAGGTTCCGACAGCCGCCAGCGTATCGGTGCCGAAATAGCCAGTCAGTTCCGCCTTGCGGGCGTTGTGAATGGCAAGCTCCGCGTCTAGCGCATGTCGGTCGGCTTGCAGCGTTTCAAGTGTCGTCTGTCTGTCGGCGCGATGCTGGCGGTCGCGCAAGGCGTTGTTGTAGCGCTCGACGAGCGCATTTGCGGCGGCGAGCACGTCGCCCGAACCAATATCCGTCGCCAATTGGCCGAGCATGTTTGAAAGCTCGGCCCGAAACTGCCTCTGGTCGTGCTCCATCGCCGACACCCGTTGAGCCAGATCCTGACGTTCCTTCAAGACGCCGGGCAAGCCTGCAAGGGTCGACAGAATGGCGCCGACGGCGGCAACGGACGTGGTCCTGTCGGCGAACCATGTGCCGGAAAGCACCTCCGCCCAGGCAACACGCCACCCCTCCGCGGCCAGGACAGCCTGTTGCTGCTCGCGCTCCCGCTCCGCGACATCGCGCGTCAGGCCGCTTACCGCCTTCCGATGGCTGGCGCACGCCTCCTCCCGGCTCCTGCTGTCGGCGAGCAGTCTCGTGGCCGCCCGCGTCAGCTCGCTAGTCGGCATCTCGCCGTCGAGCCGCGCGCCGGCCTCTGCCAGAGCTGCCTCAAGCGCGGCGCGATGCCGGCCGAGTTCGGAGCGGAGCGCCTCCAGTTCATAGCCGACCTTCTTCAGATCGTCCCGGGCGGAAAGCGCGGTACTTCGCTTGCCGATCCAGCTTTCGAGCGCTGCGAGCCGCTCCAGCGCATCCGATCCGCCTTCGGTGGCGTCGGGCAGGTAGGTGCCGATCTTATCGGCCAGGGTATGGTGTTCCCCCAACGCCTCCGCAAGCAGTTCTTCCTGCCGGTCGATGGCGGCCGCTCCGGTGGCGGCGGCAAGCGTCAGCTGCCGGAGTTCGGCGAGGTCCTTGGCGCGGGCAAACCGATTGTCTGTTGCGGCATCATCCTGGAGCATCGCCCGTTCGAATGTGGAGGCGGTGGTGCTGTCGAGCGTAGCGAGGTGGCTTTGCCAGGCCGCGTCACGCGCGCCGCGAAGCGTTTGCGCCGTGCCGTCGTCCACCGTGCCTTCGCTTGCAAAGGCGGCAATCCGGGCCAAGGTCGCCGCTCGTTCACTGGTGAGGTCGCGAAGCTTGTCGCGATGCTCGCTCACGCGCCTGTCGAGCGACGTCGCCTGCGATCGCCACATATCCAGCTGCCGGGCGTCCGCCGCCTTCATGGCCGCCAGCTCATCCAGGTCGCCCGACCAGGGTGCGAGCAGCGCGACGCGCTCATCGAGATTGCGGTGCAGCTGGTGATAGGAGCGTTCTTCGATGGCAAGGCGCGAGACGAGCTCCGTATCCGTCAGCCTGGCCAGCGCGGTCTCGATGCGTGATTGCGTGTCTGGTTCCAGCCCCGTTCCGCCATCGATTTCGGCCGCATCTTCCCTCAAGCGGTTTAGGCCATCCCTGGCGCGCTTGAGCTCGCGCTCGGCGGAGGCGATCTCCGCGTCTATCCCCGAACGCTTCTCCATCAGGTCGCGTATCGCGCTGACGGATGGCGCCGACAGCAGCAGCCTTTCCGGGTTTTCATGTCCGGCCTGATCGAGATCGAACAGCAATCGCGATAATATTCCCTCCTGTTCGGCCAGCGCGATCTTGCGTTTCGGCAGATCGTCCGCGGCTGCCCGGTAGCGCGCCCGTCCGATCTCGAGCGTCTCCATGGCGGAGGCGATCGACAATGCCTGTTCATCGATGACCATGCCATCAATCTCATCCAACAGATGCCGAATGGAGCGTTCCGCGGTCTCCACGAGCGCCTGCAGCCGGGTTTCGTCGCGCGAAAGCTGCGGCAGCAGCGAGAACCAGTCCGCCGGCGGGCGCGGCAGCTCGCCGAGCCCGGCGAATTCCGCCGCAAGGCGATCGAGCTCGGATGTCAGCGGTAGCGTCGTCAGAATGCGCTGCATATAGGTGTGCCGAAGTTTCGCCTCAGCCAGTTCGGCGCCCGCTGCATCGTAGGATGCGCTCGCCTGGCTCAATGTCGCCGCGAGCACGGAATAGCCAGCGGCGAAGGTGTCGATGGCATTGCGCTCGTTCTTCAGCGTCTCGAGCGCTCTCTTCAACTCGGCGAGTTTCGTGCTTGACGAGCGCTTGCGATGGATGGCCGCCGCGTCGTCCGCCGCCATGACCAGCGATCTGTTGAGACCCGCCAGGCCCGAGCTTGCCGAAAACAGCAGTTCGCCCAGTTCGCCCTTGCTCTGAACGATCGCCTGGCCGCCTTCCTTCAAGGAGTGATCATCGAGCGAGAACATCGTCCGGTAGGCATCGCGGCCGATCCCGCCGAGTGCTGCCGACAGCATGCCCTCGTTGACCGGCTGGCCGTTACTGTCGACGAGGCTGCCGGTCCGGCGCTTCAGCCGTACCAGCTCGTGTTCGGCCCCGTCGAACTCGAGCAGGGCGCCGATCTGCATGGAATTATAGGGATGAATGAAATTGTAGTTGCTGGTGGCGCCAATCCCGAACAGGAGATCGAGAAAGGCGTCGAATGTCGTCGATTTTCCGGCCTCGTTCAGGCCGTAGATAATGTGCAGGTCCGGCTTGCCCTTGGAGGGCTCGCCGAAGTCAATCGAATGATCGGTGAATTTCCCGTAGCGGGTCAGGTCGAGACGGCGAAGGCGCATCAGTTCTCTCCGTGATCCCAGGTCTTCATCCGCGCGGTGATGTCGTCGGCGCCGTCGAGCATCAACTCATCGATGAAGCGCTCGAAACTCGCCGGGTCGTCACCGGCAAATCGGCGGCTTTCCGCCGGCAGGTCGGCAAGCAGATCCTTCACCATCTCGCCGATCTCGTCACGAAAGCCGGCGCTGGCCATGACCCGGTCGCGCATCAGCTGGCCAAGCTCGGTGACGGGATCCGCCGTCGCCTTGCCGACCCCCTCGGGCGTGTGCACGGCAAGCTCCAGCTTCTCGATCCACGTCTGGCCAATGCGCTCGCCGCGTTCCTCGGCCTCGGTGCGCAACAGATCGATGTCGCGATGTAGCCGCCATGACAGCGGTGTCTGCCCGGTAAGCCGCAAGCGCGCGACGAGATGCGGCGAGGTGGTCGCCTCGCGTTGCCGCGCGAGCGCCAGCTCGATCGCGCCCGCCGCCCCGCGCCACTCCGAGATATCGGCGAGATCCACTGTCACCCGTTCGAACTGGGCGACGCTGGTCAGGCGCTCCTCGATCGTAATCGTCCTGTCGTCGGCAATCGTCACCAGTGATACCGTCTTGGCGCCGGCCTCGTTGATGTCGCGGCCCTGCGGCATGCCGGGCATGATCACCGTGCGCGCACCCTGATGGTGTGTCCGCTGGTGGATATGCCCAAGCGCCCAGTAATCGAAACCGGTAGCGTGCAGCTCCGAGACGCTGCAGGGTGCGTAAACGTCATGCCCCTGCGCGCCGGCGAGGCTCGTATGCATGATGCCGATGTTGACCGCGCCTGCGATCGGCGCCTTGAATTTCGGCAGCAGCGATTCCGGGGCTTGCGGCTTGGCGAAGCTCAAGCCGTGGATCGCGATATCGAGACCATCCTTGATGCGCTCCACGGCTTCAGCGCGCCCGCCGAACACCTTGACGTTGTCAGGGAGCACCAGCTCTTGGGTGATCCTGGAAAGCGCGTCGTGGTTGCCCCGGATTTTGTAGACGGCGATCCCAGCCGTATTCAGCCGCTGCATCTGGGCGGCCAGAAAACGCGCCGTCTTCATCGACGTCTGGTCGCCGTCATAGAGATCACCGGCAATGATCAACGCATCGACCTGTTCTTCAAGGCAGAGATCGATGATCGAGACGAAGGCCGCGCGCGTGGCGTTGCCGATCAGTTCGGCCAGCGCCTCGTCGCGAAGCGCCAGTGAGCGCAGCGGCGAGTCCAGGTGAATGTCTGCTGTGTGTATAAAGCGAAACGGCATCTAATCCTCTATGGTGCGCGTCACTATATGGCAGATCGGTCCCGTTGATGCCACCATCCGAGGATGCCGGGCTGGATGTGGCAGGGTAGGGAAGGGCTGTTCCGACCCATCTGCGGCGTCCAACAGCCCTGTTTGAAAATTCGCATTTAAAAACAGCTTCTTGTCGGAAACTGCGATTTTTTGAAAAAGGTCTGTTGACTTGTTTGGG
>NZ_JASJPX010000001.1:180000-1378329 GCF_030053015.1 Rhizobium sp. AN80A
CCTGTTCTGCATATATCGTGAAGAGAGGATTGATCTGGAGGCTTCCAGGTATTTTGGCACAATCCTTACGGATTGTCCGAGATGTCCGAGCCCAGTTCCAATGACGTCGTGAATGGCCTAGCCGGCCGGAAGCGAAAGAGGGACTGGAGGTAGGTAGGAAGCTTGTCGCTCTGGATCGTCGTTGTTCGGTGTCTTCGACACTGTCTGACGGACGATCGGATTACCGTTGCCTGACCGCGCGGTACCGGATTTAATCTCGAGAAGCTGGTCTTAAAGATCGGACACAAGCGAACTGCTCGGCGTAGTTCCAATAAAGTGATCCGATCGAACACGTCGATGGCATCATGAGATGACGCGGTTGTAAAAGGTAACCGCGTTGCTTTCGCATTCCTCTGGGAATGCTGAGCTAACTGATGAGCATTGGCAATGAGAACGATTAAGTGTCGTAAGGGCATTTGGTGGATGCCTTGGCATGCACAGGCGATGAAGGACGTGATACGCTGCGAAAAGCCGTGGGGAGCTGCGAATAAGCTTTGATCCATGGATATCCGAATGGGGAAACCCACCTTAGATACCTAGAAAATCTGTTCTGTTGAAACCAAGCGTTTGGATGGCTGTTGGATTGTGTGGGACTTCCCATACAGGCCAGAGGCCGTCGCCAATCGTTTGGCGCGCCGTCCGCAGGCCCTTTGGGCCGTGAGGACAAAAAGACACCCGGTTTGTCCGGGTGAGGCGGTGCAACGGAAACAGGTTTCTAGGTATTGTTAAAAGGTATCTACACCTGAATACATAGGGTGTAAGAAGCGAACTCGGGGAACTGAAACATCTAAGTACCCGAAGGAAAGGACATCAACCGAGACTCCGCAAGTAGTGGCGAGCGAACGCGGACCAGGCCAGTGGCAATGAGGAATAAAGCCGAACGACTTGGAAAGGTCGGCCGTAGCGGGTGATAGCCCCGTAGGCGTAGAACACTCATTGTCCTAGAGTAGGGCGGGGCACGTGAAACCCTGTCTGAACGTGGGTAGACCACTATCCAAGCCTAAGTACTCGTGCATGACCGATAGCGAACAAGTACCGTGAGGGAAAGGTGAAAAGCACCCCGACAAGGGGAGTGAAATAGAACCTGAAACCGGATGCCTACAAACAGTCGGAGCCCGAGAGGGTGACGGCGTACCTTTTGTATAATGGGTCAACGACTTAGTGTAACAAGCAAGCTTAAGCCGGTAGGTGTAGGCGAAGCGAAAGCGAGTCTGAATAGGGCGATTTAGTTTGTTGCATTAGACCCGAAACCGAGTGATCTAGCCATGAGCAGGTTGAAGGTTGGGTAACACCAACTGGAGGACCGAACCCGCATCTGTTGCAATAGATTGGGATGACTTGTGGTTAGGGGTGAAAGGCCAATCAAACTCGGAAATAGCTGGTTCTCCGCGAAATCTATTTAGGTAGAGCGTCTGACGAATACCCCGGGGGGTAGAGCACTGGATGGGCTATGGGGACTCACCGTCTTACTGATCCTAACCAAACTCCGAATACCCGGGAGTACTATCAGGCAGACACACGGCGGGTGCTAACGTCCGTCGTGAAAAGGGCAACAACCCTAACCTCCAGCTAAGGTCCCCAAGTCATGGCTAAGTGGGAAAGGATGTGAGGATCCCAAAACAACCAGGATGTTGGCTTAGAAGCAGCCATCATTTAAAGAAAGCGTAACAGCTCACTGGTCTAAATAAGGGTCTTTGCGCCGAAAATGTAACGGGGCTGAAGCCATGCACCGAAGCTGAGGATGTGCAGTAATGCACGTGGTAGCGGAGCGTTCCGTAAGCCTGTGAAGGGACAGTCGTGAGACATCCTGGAGGTATCGGAAGTGCGAATGTTGACATGAGTAACGATAAAGAGGGTGAGAGACCCTCTCGCCGAAAGACCAAGGGTTCCTGCTTAAAGTTAATCTGAGCAGGGTTAGCCGGCCCCTAAGGCGAGGCGGAAACGCGTAGTCGATGGGAACCACGTTAATATTCGTGGGCCTGGTGGTAGTGACGGATTGCGTAACTTGTATTCACTTATTGGATTGTGGGTGCAGGGAAGCGGTTCCAGGAAATAGCTCCATCATTATAGACCGTACCCGAAACCGACACAGGTGGTCAGGTAGAGTATACCAAGGCGCTTGAGAGAACTATGTTGAAGGAACTCGGCAAATTGCACGCGTAACTTCGGAAGAAGCGTGACCCCATTGTACGCAAGTGTGATGGGGTGGCACAGACCAGGGGGTAGCGACTGTTTATCAAAAACACAGGGCTCTGCGAAGTCGCAAGACGACGTATAGGGTCTGACGCCTGCCCGGTGCTGGAAGGTTAAAGGGAGAGGTGCAAGCTTTGAACTGAAGCCCCAGTAAACGGCGGCCGTAACTATAACGGTCCTAAGGTAGCGAAATTCCTTGTCGGGTAAGTTCCGACCTGCACGAATGGCGTAACGACTTCCCCGCTGTCTCCAACATAGACTCAGTGAAATTGAATTCCCCGTGAAGATGCGGGGTTCCTGCGGTCAGACGGAAAGACCCCGTGCACCTTTACTATAGCTTTACACTGGCATTCGTGTCGGCATGTGTAGGATAGGTGGTAGGCTTTGAAGCGGGGACGCCAGTTTCCGTGGAGCCATCCTTGAAATACCACCCTTATCGTCATGGATGTCTAACCGCGGTCCGTCATCCGGATCCGGGACAGTGTATGGTGGGTAGTTTGACTGGGGCGGTCGCCTCCGAAAGAGTAACGGAGGCGCGCGATGGTGGGCTCAGACCGGTCGGAAATCGGTCGTCGAGTGCAATGGCATAAGCCCGCCTGACTGCGAGACTGACAAGTCGAGCAGAGACGAAAGTCGGTCATAGTGATCCGGTGGTCCCGCGTGGAAGGGCCATCGCTCAACGGATAAAAGGTACGCCGGGGATAACAGGCTGATGACCCCCAAGAGTCCATATCGACGGGGTTGTTTGGCACCTCGATGTCGGCTCATCGCATCCTGGGGCTGGAGCAGGTCCCAAGGGTTTGGCTGTTCGCCAATTAAAGCGGTACGTGAGCTGGGTTCAGAACGTCGTGAGACAGTTCGGTCCCTATCTGCCGTGGGTGTAGGAATATTGACAGGATCTGTCCCTAGTACGAGAGGACCGGGATGGACATATCTCTGGTGGACCTGTTGTCGTGCCAACGGCATAGCAGGGTAGCTACATATGGAATGGATAACCGCTGAAGGCATCTAAGCGGGAAACCAACCTGAAAACGAGTATTCCCTATCAGAGCCGTGGAAGACGACCACGTTGATAGGACGGGTGTGGAAGCGCAGCAATGTGTGAAGCTTACCGTTACTAATAGCTCGATCGGCTTAATTGTTCTCATTGATAATGCTCATCTCAAGGCAAGCGCGAAGCGCTTGGCCTGACAGAGCGAAGGCGAAGCCTTTGCGATACGGGCCCGGCGAACACGCAGTGTTCGGCCGGTTGTCGCCTGAGACGTGTTCAAGACAAAACGAGGCCTGACAGGCCTCACCAGCTTCTCAATTGTTGCGCTTCGCTGACCTGGTGGTTATGGCGGGGCGGCTGCACCCGTTCCCATTCCGAACACGGCCGTGAAACGCCCCTGCGCCTATGGTACTTCGTCTTAAGACGCGGGAGAGTCGGTCGCTGCCAGGTCTGCCAAACGCAACAACAAATCTTCTCATCACATGACGGCCAAGGCCGAAACAAAAGGGCCGCCCAAAGCGGTCCTTTCTGCTTTAAGGCCCATATACAGAATGAAACTTCGACGCACCTGATCTATAATGGTGCGTCTCTCACAGGAACAAAACCCAACAGGGTTTTGCTCCGGTAGAAGGCATAACCGCTTCGCGGTTACGCCGCCGCGCCAAAGCCGTAGGCTTTGCGCAACACCGGCTAAGCCGCAAAGCGGCTTACCTGGGCGGTATTTTGCCTTTCGGCAAAAACCTGGTAACGCGGGGTGGAGCAGCCCGGTAGCTCGTCAGGCTCATAACCTGAAGGCCGCAGGTTCAAATCCTGCCCCCGCAACCAATCTTCCAAAGACTGAAACCACATAAGACAAGACAAACAAAGCCCGCATAACGCCGGCTGTTGGCGTTCGCGAAAGGCCGCGGGGTTCAAATTCCGCACTCGCAACCAAATCCCCATGCAGACACAGCGACAACGCACAATGGTCCGCGACGGCTGCGATTTTGTGTGTAAGGATGGAAGAAGAATTTACCGCGTCGAACGCCAAGGGCAACGACGAGGCCGAGGAGATCAGGCGGCTGAAGAAGGAACTGGCTCGCGTCACCGAGGAGCGAGACATCCTAAATTGAAGCCGGATAAGCAATCGATCCAGTGAATCGATTGCCAGGCGGAACGCGGCCGCGTATTTCGCCAGAGATGCAAAGTGAAGTACGCGTTCATTGCCCTGCATCGCTTGCAGTTTTCGGTGCGGACGATGTGCCGCCTTCCGCGCGTTCATCCCTGCGGATTTTACGCTTGGTTGAAGAACCCGCTGAGCAGGCGAGCCAACCAGGACAAGCGACAGACCGATCTGCTCCTGAAGGCGCGGGAAGAGAGCGGCAAGGTCTACGGTTATCGCAAGCTGCACGACGGCCTTCTCGACCAGGGCGAGATGTGCTGCCCGAACCGGATTGCGCGTCTGACCCGTCTTGCTGGGATCAAGGCACAGATCGGTTATAAGCGCCGCCCCGGCATCGATGGTGGCAGACCGTCTGTCGTCGTCGATAATACGCCCGACCGGCAATCCGACGTGACAGCTCCAGACACGACCTGGGTGACGGACATCACCTACATCCGAACCTGCGAGGGCTTCGCCTATCTCGCCGTCGTCATCGACCTCTACGCGCGTCGCGTGATCGGTTGGGCACTGCAGAGCCGCCAAACCACGGACGTCGTGTTGCAGGCCCTGCTCATGGTTGTTTGGCGACGCAAGCCGAATGACAAGGTGCTGATCCACTCGGATCAGGGCTCACAGTTCACCAGCATGGACTGGGCCTTGTTCCTGAAGCACCACAATCTGGTTCATTCGATGAGCCGACGCGGCAACTACCATGACAATGCGGTGGCCGAGAGCATCTTCAATCTTCTGAAGCGAGAGCGGATACGTCGCGGGGTCTACCGTTCACGCGATGATGCTCGCCAGGACGTGTTCGACTACATAGAAATATTCTACAACCCGAAACGCAAACACGCCAGGAACGGGACGCTGTCGCCCGTCGAGTTCGAGAAGCAGCAGAAAATCTAACCCGAAGGTGTCTACGAAACTCGGGGCTATTCAGTTCGGCGCCGTTCGGTGGCCACGATTTCAAATTTAGGCAATGGGGGAGGCAAAGCTTTTTGCACCGCCTCGGTTGGTGAAATGGAGCCCGGTGTGAACATTTTACAGACGTTTTCCGTTCGCCTTGTCGAAAAGATGCGCCCGGGTCGCATCAACCGCTATGCCGATATCGTCACCGAAGCGGATGTCGAGGCGTTCGCGGAACAGGCAGGAAATCTCTTCGCCGCCGCTGATGATGCGGGCGAAGATTTCCGAGCCGGTACCTTCAACGATCTCGACGCGGCCTGAAATGCCGCCGGCCTCGGCGCGAATATGTTCCGGTCGAATGCCGTAGACCAGTTTTCGGCCGCCGAGTTTTGTCGTGTCCGCGCCCGCCGGCAGTGGCAGGACGAGGCCCTTGTCGCTTCGAAAAACACCTTCCTCGATCTGTCCATCGATAAAGTTCATCGCCGGCGAGCCGATGAAACCGGCGACGAACAGGTTGGCGGGACGATCGTAGAGGTCGAGCGGCGCACCAACCTGTTCGATATGACCATCGTGCAGGACGACGATCTTGTCGGCCATGGTCATGGCTTCGATCTGGTCGTGGGTGACGTATATGATCGTCGTGCCGATGCGCTGGTGCAGCGCCTTGATCTCGGCGCGCATCTGCACGCGCAATTTGGCGTCGAGGTTGGAGAGCGGTTCGTCGAACAGAAACACCTGCGGATCACGCACCAGCGCCCGGCCCATGGCGACACGCTGGCGCTGGCCACCGGAAAGTTGGCGCGGGTAGCGGTCGAGCAGTTTTTCGAGGCCCAAGATGGCGGCAGCGCTTTCCACCTTGCGCCGTGTCTCGGTGGCGTCCGCCTTTTTCAGCTTCAGCGCGAAGGCCATGTTGTCGGCCACGGTCATGTGCGGATAGAGCGCGTAGTTCTGAAAAACCATGGCGATGTCGCGGTCACGCGCCGGCAGATGCGAGACCTCGCGCGGGCCGATGCGGATGGCGCCGCCGGACACTTCCTCCAGTCCGGCCACCATGCGCAGCAGCGTGGATTTTCCGCAGCCGGACGGGCCGACGAGGACGACGAATTCGCCGTCTGCAATATCGACGCTGAGATCACGAATGACTTCGACGGCGCCAAAGCGCTTGGCGATATTCTGGATGTTGACTGTAGCCATGGGTGAAAATCCTCCCGATTTCCAAATAAGTTTCAGCCGCCCTTGACCGCGCCGGCGGTCAGGCCCGCGACGATCTGTTTCTGGGCGAACATGGTCAGCACCAGAACCGGCAGGGTGACGATCAGGGCTGCGGCCGCCAGCGGCCCCCAGCTGACCTGCTCGAAGGACAGCATGTTGTAGACGGCGACGGGCAGCGTACGGGTCTCGCGGCTGGCAAGCACGATGCCGAAGACAAAATTGTTCCACGAGAAGATCACCGCCAGAATGAAGGCGACGACGATGCCGGGTTTGGCGATCGGCAGCGCCACGAGGCGAAACACTTGCCACGAGGTGGCGCCGTCGATGCTGGCGGCTTCTTCCAGTTCCTTCGGCGTCGTCTCGAAATAACCGATCATGATCCACACGACGATCGGCACGGTGACGACGAGATGGATGATGATCTGCGGCAGAAGCGTGCCGAGCAGGTTCATCCATTGGAACAGCAGGAACAGCGGGATCAGGAAGGAAAGACCGGGCGTCATGCGGGCGATCATGATGACCATGGTGGCACGTTCCGCCTTCAGCCGTGCGATGCCGTAACCGGCGGGCACGCCGATCACGAGGGCAAGCAGGGTGGCCGCACCGGTGACGAGGACCGAATTCCAGAAATAGAGAAGAAAATTGTTCTCCTCAAAGACCTTTGCGTAATTCGACCATGCCACGCGTTCGGGGATGAGGATCGGCGGATAGGCGCCGTTGTCGATCTCGAATTTCAGGGACAACGAGATCATCCAGATGAAGAACAGGATGACCGGCGAGATCATGATGAAGGCTGCGAAGAACAGGCCGATCCGGTTGAGCATACGATGGGTCATCAGCGACCCTCCATGTTGGCCCAGTTGGTGCGGGCGCGAACCATCATCAGCACGAAGGACAGCGCCACGATAACGACGAAGAAAACGACGGCCATGGCCGATCCGTAACCGATGTCGTAATAGGCAAAGGCGGTGTTGTAGAGGTAGATATTGATGGTTTCCGACGCCGTGCCGGGGCCGCCCTGCGTCATCGCGTAGATGATATCGAAGCTTTTGACGGCATCGATGGAGCGGATGATGACGGCGATCATCAGAAAGGGCGCGATCATCGGCAGCGTTAGGTACCGAAACTTCTGCCAGGCATTGGCGCCGTCGATTTCCGCACTTTCATAAGGCTCGCGCGGGACGGCTGCGAGACCACCGAGCACGATCAGCATGATCAGCGGTGTCCATTGCCAGGTTTCGACCAGAACCAGCGACGGGATGACCGTCGACTGATTATAGATCCATTCCTGCGCACCGATGCCGACCAGCGACAGAAGATAGTTGAGCACGCCGAGTTGCGGGTGGAACATCATGGTCCAGACCAAAGCGATGGCGACCGGGGTCGCCATCATCGGCATGACGAACACGCCGCGCAAAAAACCGCGGAGCGGAAACTGGCCGTCGAAGACGAGAGCGGCGAGTGTTCCGAGAAACAGCGGCGCCACCACCGAAAGCACGGTGTAGAGCGCCGTGTGCCACATGCTTTCCCAGAATCGCATGTCGCCGGCGAGCCGGATATAGTTGTCCAGCCCGATGAATGTCTGCTCCTGTCCCAATGTCCAGGAGTTGACGCTCATCCAGAGGGTGAACACCCAGGGGAAAACGATGACTGCCCCGATGACCACGAGGGCCGGGACGACGAAGGGCCAGTAATTGGGGGAAAGCCTTTGCGGCTTGCCCCCTTTTGCTGTCACGGCGTCTGCCGCGGTCGTATCGACGGTCACGGAAGCCATTATCCCTCGCTGCGTGCCAGAACCGGTGCGAACTGCTCGCCCGCTTTCTTGAGCTCGGCAGCCGGGTCCGCGCCGCCGATCATGTTGGTGAGCGCCACGCCATAGATGTCGCGGAACTCGGTGACCGGGATGATGACCGGCAGCGCCAGCTGCGAGACCTTGCCGGAGGCAACAACCGCATCCACCCATTCGCGCGGCATGGTGACGCCTTCGCGCACCTTGGCATCTTCGAGGATCGACTGGCGATACGGCACGCCGGCGCCGGCCTGCAGCAGATGCGCCCCCATCTCATGGGAGATCGCCCATTGGCAGAACAGGTAGGCGGCTTCCTTCTTGGTGCTGGCTGCGGTGACGCCCAAACCATCGCCGAACGTGCCGGCGGCCTGTGAGGCCGGGCCCTTCGGGATGACGCTGTAACCGGTCTTGCCGACAACGCGGGATTTTTCCGGATTTTCGATCGGTGGGGCAAAACCGACACCATCGAACCACATGCCGACCTTGCCCTGCAGGAAGGCGGATTGCGCCTCCGCCCAGTTGAAACCGGAGACGCCGACCGGGGCGGCCTTGGTCATCAGCGTCTGATACATTTTTGCGGCTTCGACGGCTTCCTTGCTATCGCTGGTCACCTTGCCGTCGGTGATCGGGGTGGCGCCATACCCCAGCATCAGCGAGGTCCAGACCGGCGTATTGGCATTTTTTAGCCCACGCGCGACGAAACCGAACGTGTTGGTGGATTTGTCGGTGAGAGCTTCGGCCGTAGAGACCATTTCCTCGAAACTCTGCGGGTATTTGAGGCCCTTGGCGTCGAACAGTTCCTTGTTCCAGTAGACGATCCAGTAATCGACGGAGAAGGGCAGGGAGCGCAGGGTGCCGTCGGCATTCTTGGCGAATTTCAGGCCGGCCTCGGCGAAATCGCCTTCTACCATGGATGGATCGGTGAGGCTCGGATCCTTGAAGAACCCGGAAAGATCGGCGAGCCACTTGCCCTTTTCATACTGGCGTTTCTGCACGTGGTAACTGAGGTGCACGACGTCGAAGCTGGGGCGGCCGGACGACAGTTCGATCGTCGTCTTCTGGCGCTGCTGCTGTTCAGGCGTGGCTTCGGCATTGACCTTGATGCCGGTCAGCGCCTCGAAATCCTTCATGTATTTCAGAAGAATTTCGCTGCGCGGGCTTTTGACGAGGTTTACTTCCAGCGTGGTGCCGGCAAACTTTTTCCAGTCGACTGCTGCCGATGCCGGGCGGGCGCCGACAAGGCCTGCGGCGCCGAGTGCGGCGGAGCCTGCCAGAAAACTGCGGCGGGTCGGGGTCCAGAATGATGATGTCATGATGTCCTCCTCCAAAGGTTTACCGGGATCTCCTCATCCCGGCTCATGAACGTTGAAATTCTGCTTTGCTAAATCTTGAGGGCGCGGTCCCTCGCATTTCCGATATGCTTGACGAGTGCTGCAACCGCATCTTCAGCCGAGCGACGCTCAATGGCTTCCAGCACGGTCATATGTTCGCCCATGACCGAGGCGACGCGGCCGTTGATGCGAAAACGCTCCTGGTTGATCAACCGCATCTTGATCGAATTGACGCGGTAGACATTCGAGATGATGCGGTTGCCAAGGGCATCGATAAAAGCGTCATGCATGCCCCAGTCGACTGCCTGAGCTTCCGCCTCCAGTTCCGGCGTCTCGTAGCCGGCGGCGACGGCTGCGGCAAGCTCGCGGTGTTTGGCGATCATCCTGCCGATCAGATCGTCGGATGCCGAATGCACGAACAGGGCAACGGCTTCCTTTTCCAGAAACAGGCGCAGCTGAAATGCTTCCCGGATCAGGTGCAGATCGATATGGGCGATCTGCAATCCGCGCTGCGGCACCGTCTTGATCAGTCCCTCGGCCTCCAACCTTGGGATCAGTTCACGGATGGCGCCGAGTGGAAGTCCGGTCAGTTCCACAAGGCGACGCTGCGACACGAACTGGCCGGGCCGGACATCACGCGCCAGCAGGTGCCGGGTAAAGCTTTCATAAGCTTTTTCCCGAAGCGTGGGTTCTTCCACCTGCTGGTCGTCATGCTGCATGGCCATCGTTGTTCCGGTCCTCCTTCTGTTCTCTCAGGCCGCCTTGCTGCGGAAAAGTCCGTCGAAAACGATACCGAGCTGATTTTGTACGTCCGTCGATATAGAAAGCAGCGGCGCACGCACCGCAAGCCACTTCTGGTCGCCAAGTTCGCGCGCCAGCATCGCCTTGACGGCGGGCGTGACCGGATGTTTCAGAAGCTCGATCACAAATTCCACGATACGTGCGTCGTCGCGACCGTCATTGGCCATGGCGCCGACTTCCTTCGGGGCAAAGTTGGCGACGCCGGAAATGGCGCCCTGACCACCCATGCGCACACCCTGCGCCAGATGCCGTTCGTCGCCGATCAGGATGATCAGATCCGAATGATCCTTCAACAGCACCTGCGTGTGATCCCAGTCGCCGGATGAATCCTTGACGCCGGTGACGATACCCGGAAACGCTTCGCGCAGGCGAGAGACGAGGGGGACGCTGAGCGTCACCATGGTGACCGAGGGGATGTTGTAGACGAGGATGTCGCGGGCCCTGTTTCCAAGCAGCGAGAAGACGCGCGAGAACCAGCGAAACAGGCCGTCGTCACTGACGTTTTTGAAATAGGACGGCGGGGCGAGAAGGATGTTGCGCGCGCCGCGATCAAGTGCGTGGCCGGCCTGTGCAGCTGCGTCTTCGGCCGAGTCTGCCAGTACGCCGACGACGATCTGCTGGGGTGACACGCCGGCATCGAGGATGGCGGACAGGACACGTTCGCGTTCTTCCATACCGATCGATGATCCTTCGCCTGTCGTGCCGAACAGAGTGCAGCTGTTGCAGCCGGCGGCAAGGCTGCGTTTCACCTGTGCGATCATCATGTCGAGCAGAATGTCGCCGTTTTCATCAAAAGGGGTCGTCAATGCGACGGATAAACCGAAGCGTTCCATAAGTGTCTCCTCCACTGATTTCCTAGTGTTAGGCGACTGACATGTTAGTTGTCAAATGGTGATTCGAGTTGTCAGAACAATCACGAGGCCATCGGGACATAATATCGGCCGTCGCCGAGCTTGAACTCGCCCTTGAAATCGGCGCACCACAGGTCGTTGGGACCGACGGCCGTCGACAGCGCCGTGCCCACGGCCTTGTTCACCCGGTCCTCTTGCGGGCCTGGCTCACAAGGCCGTACCGGTCGGCGCAGCAGAAGCGCGACGATAGCCGTCGCCAGAGGACGTCGGTCCATAGCGTGCGAAGGGCACGCTTGCGGGCATCAATTTCATTCGAGGCAATTAGCCGAGGCGCCGCGTTCGCGGTGTCTTGGTGGCAATCAGCGCTTTGCTCTCACATCGCAGCGCTGGCTATTCCGGGCTCGCGCGCGCCCTGTCGAGCACGTTGCTCTCGGCGTCTTCGCAGCCGGACTGTTCGACAACAAAACTCCACTTCAAGAAACGAGCGATTGCGCGATTGACATTTGTCGAAATGTCGCTGACACTTGTAAAAATCGCTCCAATGGAGAGGGCGCGATGATCCATCGTTCCATCTGACCGGTGGACGGTGTTGGGAGGAGTTAAGGTGGAATATCTTCTTGATGTCGAAGGGCTGAAAAAGTCCTTCAATGGTGTTGCGGCTCTGCGCGATGGCCGGTTTCAGCTTAAGGCTGGGTCCGTGCATGCGCTATGCGGTGGCAATGGCGCCGGAAAATCCACCTTCCTCAAGATCCTGATGGGTATTCACAAGCGCGATGCCGGGTCTATTCGGCGACGAGGTGTGGACGTTGAGTTTTCCGGTCCCGCGGCGGCCCTGGCATCGGGCATCGCCATTATCGAGCAGGAGCTCAGCCCCGTGCCGCACATGACGGTCGCGGAAAACATCTATCTCGGGCGGGAACCCTCGGGTCGTTTTGGTGGCGTCGATTTCAAGACAATGAACCAGAATGCTCAGCGGCTACTGGAACAGCTCGAGTTCAATATCCGCCCAACGCAGTTCATGATGAATCTGTCGGTTGCGCAGATCCAGCTGGTCGAGATCGCCAAGGCGCTGAGCCATGATGCCGAAGTGATCTTCATGGACGAGCCGACATCGGCGATCGGCGAGAAAGAAGCGCAGCAGCTTTTCAAGACCATCGAGCGATTGAAAGCTGCCGGAAAGGGTGTCGTTTACGTCTCCCACCGTCTGTCCGAGATTTTCCAGATCGCTGATGCCTACACCGTGTTCCGTGATGGTTTGTATATCGGTGCGGGCGACCTTGCAAACATCGATCGCCCCGAATTGATCCGCATGATCGTCGGCCGTGAACTCGGCGAGGAATATGTCAAGACCAACACACCGACCGACGTCACCGGGCTTGAGGTCACGGGGTTGAGCGCAAGCGGCAAGGTTGAGGATGTATCCTTCTCCGTCAGGAAAGGCGAGATTTTCGGCATTTACGGGCTTATGGGGTCCGGCCGCTCGGAGATATTCAATTGCCTGTTCGGTCTCGACCGGAAGGACAAGGGCGAGATCAAGCTTGATGGCAAGGCAATCACCGTCAGCAAGCCGGTCGACGCGATGGCGCACGGGCTTGCCTTTGTCACCGAGGATCGCAAGCTGACGGGCCTCAATCTCGTCGACAGCGTCAGGGGCAACATCGCGCTCGCCAGCCTGCCGGAATTCAGCCCCGGCTTCGTCATGCGTCGCGGCCAGGAGCAGGCTGCCAGCCAAAAGATGATCGAACGGTTTGGTATCAAGACCGCGCGCGACACCATGGCGGTCTCGGGGCTATCAGGCGGCAATCAGCAGAAGGTCGTTCTCGGCAAGTGGTTCCTGCGCAACCCGAAGGTGCTGCTTCTGGACGAGCCGACGCGCGGCGTCGATGTCGGCGCCAAGCGCGAGATCTATCGCATCATCTGCGAATTCGCGGCCACGGGAGGCACGGTGGTGATGATTTCATCGGAGATAGACGAGGTGCTCGGCATGTCCGACCGCATTCTTGTCATGCGCAATGGTCGCTCGGCGGGCGTCTACCCGCGGTCGGAGACCGACGCGCAGGCGCTGGTGCATCTGTCGACGTAATCGGCGCATCGCGAATTTCTCAATACGGATCGGCATGGGAAGAGGTCAGAAACAGTGTCCCTTACAGATAACAAACCAACGACGGGCTGGTTCAACTCGGATCGCCGCAGGCTGCTCATTCAGGAATACGGCATCTTTCTCGCCTTCCTGCTTCTGTCTGTGATCCTGTCGCTGTCCAACGAGTACTTCCTCACGGCCGGCAATATCTCGAACGTGCTTCTGCAGACGTCGATCAACGGTGTTCTCGCGATCGGCATGACTTTTGTTATCCTGACGCGCGGCATCGATCTGTCGGTTGGGTCGGTCGTGGCGCTCGCGGGCATCGTCAGCGCCAGCTTCGTCACGACGTCGGCGACGGCAGGCATCGCTGGCGCGCCGTATCCGGCGGTCGTTGCTTTGCTGGTCGGTATCGGCGTCGGTTTGGCGTGTGGCGCCATCGTCGGCTTCATTGTTTCCCGCTTCGCCGTGCCCGCCTTCGTTGCCACGCTCGGCATGCTGTCGGCGGCACGCGGCATGACTCTGATCTACGGTGGTGGCAAGCCTGTTCCGGCGCTGATCCCGGAGTTCCGCTGGATCGGAACCGGAAACATCCTCGGCGTTCCCATGCCGGTGGTGATCCTTGCCGTCGTCTTCATCGTCTCCTGGTGGGTCCTGACGCGCACCCGTTTCGGCCGCTACATCTATGCCGTCGGCGGCAACCCGCATGCGGCGATCACCTCGGGCATCAACGTTACCCGCATCCGCTTCGCCGTTTATGGCATCTCAGGCTCGCTTGCAGGTCTCGCCGGCATGATGCTCTCGGCCCGCACGGGATCGGCACTGCCGCAGGCCGGCATTGCCTACGAGCTTGATGCCATCGCAGCGGTCGTCATCGGCGGCACCAGCCTCTCGGGTGGTGTCGGTCGCGTGACTGGAACGCTAATCGGCGCGCTCATCATTGGCGTCATGAACAACGGTCTCGATCTGATGGGTATCCAATCCTACTACCAGCAGGTGCTCAAGGGCGCGCTCATCGTCGGCGCCGTCATGCTGGACCAGAAGCGAAATCAAGGTCTCTGACCTGATAATTCGGATCGCATCCGCGATCCGTTGGCAAACCGCGCGTCATAACGGCGACCGGACATCTCTATGGAGGAGAAACAGATGAAGAAGTTGATGCTCGCACTTATCGCCAGTGCGGCGATCCTTGCTGCGCCGGCCATGGCGCAGGAAAAGAAGCTGAAGATCGGCGCCACGACCTATGGTTTGAATGCCGAGTTCATGCAGATCTGGTCGGCCGCGCTGAAGCAGCACCCTGCCGTCAAGAGCGGTCAGGTGGAGCTAACGGTGTTTGACGGTCGTTATGATGCGCTGGTCCAGCAGGAGCAGTTCAACACCATGATCACCCAGAAGTTCGACGCTATCATCTTCGTGCCGATGGACGTCGAAGCCGGTGCCGCCGCCGTGCAGGCCGCCGCTGATGCCGGCATCCCGGTTGTCGGCTCCAATGCTCGCGTGAATTCTGATCTCTTGACCTCCTATGTCGGCTCCAATGACGTCGAAGCCGGCGAGCTGGAAGCCAAGGCAGTTCTCGACAAGATGGGTTGCAAGGGCAACCTCGTCATCCTCGAAGGTCCGATCGGCCAGTCCGGCCAGATTCAACGCCTGGAAGGCAACGAGAAGGCACTAAAGGCGTGCCCTGATGTCAAGGTCTTGGCAAAGCAGACGGCCAACTGGTCGCGTGCCGAAGCCCAGACGTTGATGGAAAATTGGCTTACGTCCTACCCAGGCCAGATCAACGGCGTTATCGGCCAGAACGATGAAATGGCGCTCGGCGCGATTGAGGCGATCAAGGCTGCGAAGCTCAAGGTCGAGGACTTCGCGATTGCCGGGGTCGATGGCGTCACAGACGCAATCAACGCCGTCAAGCGTGGCGAGATGGCATCGATTCTGCAGGATGCCAACGCGCAAGCGCAGGGCGCGCTCGATGTCGCCATCAAGGCGGCGACCAAGGACGCCAAGCCGCAGTCGGCGATCTGGACCCAGTATCCGGAAATGAAGTGGGAAGACGGCGCATCCAAGGACTATCTGGTTCCTTGGACCCCGGTCACAAAGGACAATGCCGACAAATTGCTCGAATCCCGCAAGTAACGAACGCAAAGCCAGGGCGGTGTCACGCCGCCCTGGCATCCACATCGCAAGGGCTTGAAGAGATGACAGAAGCTGCTCCCCAGATTGACCTCAATTTCCCCCTGACGGGCAAGATCGCCGTCGTGACTGGCGCCGCGTCCGGGATCGGCTCGGCGATTTCCGACGCGCTGACCGCCAAAGGCGCCACGGTGGCCGTGCTCGATATCAATGCCGATATCGCCGCTGCCAAGGCGGCCGCGCTCGGTGGTGGTGCGAAATCCTTCGTCTGTGACGTCTCCCAGCCGGACTCGGTCAATCGCGCCATATCGGATGTCGTCGCCGCGTTCGGACGCATCGACATTGCCGTCAATAGCGCCGGCGTCGTCTTCCTGGCGCCAGCCGAAGATCTGTCGCTCGACTACTGGGACAAGACGATCAACATCAATCTCAAGGGCAGCTTTCTCGTCACCCAGGCTGTCGGCCGCGCCATGATCGCTGCAGGAAACGGCGGTAAAATCATCAACCTCGCGTCGCAGGCGGGCACCGTCGCGATCGAGGAGCACGTCGCCTACTGCGCCTCGAAGTTCGGCGTCATCGGCATGTCGAAGACCTTCGCCGCCGAATGGGGCAAATACGGCATCACAGTCAATACCATTTCGCCGACCGTGGTCCTGACCGAGCTCGGCAAGAAGGCCTGGGCTGGCGAAAAGGGAGAGGCCGCCAAGAAGCGCATTCCCACCGGCCGCTTCGCCTATCCCGAAGAGATCGCTGCCGCCGCCGTCTTCCTGGTTTCGGACGGCGCGAACATGATCAATGGCGCCGATCTTCTGATCGATGGCGGCTACACAATTCTCTGAGCCGACGCGCCAGGACATTTCAAGGAGACTTCATGCAACGGTTCGTCAACAATCCCGATCTCGTCGTCGAGGATACAGTCAAGGGCTTCATCAAGGCCCATTCCGATATCGTGCGGCTTGCCGAAAATCCGCGCGTGGTTGTCGCCAAGAATGCACCGGTGAGCGGCAAGGTCGGCGTCATTACTGGCGGCGGCTCCGGCCACGAGCCGGGCTTCATGGGCTACACCGGCAAGAACATGCTTGATGCCGTTGCCATCGGCGAATTGTTTTCCTCCCCGACCGCCAAGAGCTTTCACGATGCCATCCGCGAGGCCAATGGCGGAGCTGGTGTCGTCTGCCTCTACGGCAATTATGCCGGCGACAACATGAACGTGAAGATGGCGACGAAGCTCGCCGCCAAGGACGGTATCGAGGTCGCGACCGTCGTTGCCAATGACGACGTCTGCTCGGCGTCGCCGTCGGAGCGCGAAAAGCGCCGCGGTGTTGCTGGCGAGATCTTCATGTGGAAGATCGGCAGCGCCAAGGCGACGCAAGGCGGCAGTCTCGAAGAGGTTCGCGCGGCTGCGCAGAAGGCGATCGACAACTGCCGCTCAATCGGCGTTGGCCTCGGCCCGTGCACGTTGCCGGCCGTCGGCCATCCGAATTTCCAGATCGAGCCGGGCACGATGGAAGTCGGCATCGGCCACCACGGCGAACCCGGCGTGCGTGTCGAGCCACTGAAGCCGGCCGCTGAAGTCGCCAAGGATATGTGCAGGATCGTTCTTGATGATCACAATCTTCCCGCTGGCACGGAGGTTGCGGTCCTTGTTTCGGGCTTGGGCGCCACACCGCTCAACGAACTTTATATCCTGAACGATACCATCGAGAGCGAGATCACCGGCCGCGGGCTCGTCGTCTACAAAACATATGTCGGCAACTATTTCACGTCGCTTGAAATGGTCGGCGCGACGTTGACGGTTTTTGCGCTCGATGCCGAGACCAAGCCGCTTCTCGACCTCGAAACGTCCTGCACAATGTTGCTCTGAGGAACGCTGACATGCAAACTTTCAAGAACGCCTCGGCGGGTGCGATCGTCCTTTCGCTGGCGGAACGCATCATCGAAAATCGCGCCTATCTCAGCGAGATCGACGGCAAGATCGGCGATGGCGACCACGGCGTCAACATGGCCAAGGGCTTTGGCATGGCGGCGGAACGTCTGAAGGGGCAGGATGCCTCGCTCAGTGGTGCCTTTGAAACGCTCGGCACGCTGCTGATGACGGAGATCGGCGGCTCGATGGGGCCACTTTATGGGGTCATGTTCACGGAATTCGGTGAGACGCTCGAAGGCAAGGAAGACGTCGGTGCGAGGCTCTTCAGTCAGATGCTCCACGCAGGTCTTGATGGTATCCAGTCGATCGGGTCTGCCAAAGTCGGCGACAAGACGCTGATCGACGCCTTCGTCCCGGCTGTGAATGCCTTCGATGAGGCGACGGCGTCTGGAAAGTCATTCGCGGATGCGCTCGCGGCCCTGGCCGAGGCCGCTGAGAAGGGACGCGATTCGACGATCGACCTCGTCGCGAAAATTGGCCGCGCCAGCCGTCTCGGCGAGCGGTCGCTCGGCATTCTCGACGCCGGCGCCACCTCCTGCGCTCTCATTCTGAAGGAGATTTCCGTGGGCGTCTCTTCTCGCCTGGAAAACGCTTGATCTTGCAGTCTGTCTCCCAAGACAGCGCGGCCCGTCCTTTGGCGGCGGGTCGCGTGCCGCGCGGTTGCAAACGGCCCGCATTGGCGGCATCTTCCCGGCAATTGTAAGCGGGAGTTTATTCCAGAGTGGCAACGGTTAAGACACAGCAGGCGAGAAAAGCCGGCGCAGGAAAGAGCGATCTCGCACAGGCACCCGATGCGATGCCGCTGCGCTATGGCGACGACCCCTATGTCTGGGCGTGCTGGCTCTATTACGAGGACGGACTGACGCAGGGCGAAATCGCCGACGTCATGGGCATATCGCGCGCAACCGTCAACAGCTATCTCGCTGACGCGCGGGATCGCGGCATCGTTAATATCGCGATCGAGCCGGCCAGGCTTGCATCGCTCACCGTTGCACAAGCGCTCAAAAGGCATTTTGGCCTTGCTGACTGTCTTGTTGTTCCGAGCGAGGATACCGCCCGGCCGTTGATAGACAGGATCGGCGCCGCAGGCGGTCAGGCGTTGCACCGGCTGTTCAAGTCGGGCGATACGATCGCCGTGTCGTGGGGGCGTACGGTACTCGCGATTAGCGAGCATGCGGAGGTTCCAGGATTGCAGGACGTGACGGTCGTGCAGGCGACCGGCGGCACGCGCGCGAGCTTCGCGTATACTCCCGAGCTCTGTGCGGCGGCGCTCGCCAACGCCGTAAACGGCAAGCTGATCAATATTTCCGCGCCCGCGATTGTCTCCGCTCCCGCCGTGCGCGATGCTTTTCTGCACGAGCCCCTGATCGAAGGCCAGTTCGCGGCACTTGCCGGAGCCAACAAGGCGCTCTTCGGCATTTCGTCGCTGCGTCCCAATTCCACCATTCACACCAGCGGCTTTTTCGAGTCCGTTCCGCTGCAGGATTATCTTGCCAAGGGCGCCGTCGGCGTGGTGGCCGGTCGTTTCATCGATGTGCACGGACGCGCGGTGGCAGGGCCGCTCGACGATCGAACGATCGGCATCTCTCTTGATATGCTCAAGAACATCGACTTGCGTATCGCTGCCGCAGGCGGCTTCGACAAGGTGCCGGCTATCCTCGCGGCTTTGCGCGGAGGCTATGTCAACGTACTGATTACTGATGCCGCGACCGGCCGTGGCATTCTCAACGCCGATGGCGTGACCGATATCGATCAGCGGTCATCGCAGCGTCTGCGGCCCGAAAGTCAAGCGCCGTTGCCATCCGCGACGCGAATGCGCGTGAAGAAGTTTCTGAACGATCCGGACAAGATCGTCGAGGAGATGCTGGATGGCGTCGTGCGTGCGCATCGCAAATATCTGTCGCCGATCGACAAATCCAATCGTGCCCTGATCGCGCGGAACGGGCCAAGATCAGGAAAGGTCGGTCTGGTCATCGGCGGTGGATCCGGGCACGAGCCGGGCTTTCTGGGCTATGTCGGCAAGGGGCTTGCCGATGCCGTTGCGGTCGGAAACATCTTCTCGTCGCCTCCTCCGATCCCCATCCTCCATTGCGCCAAGGCGGCATCGGGTGGCGAGGGCGTTCTTTTCGTTTACGGCAACTACGCCGGCGACGTGATGAACTTCGAGATGGCTGCGGAGATGGCCGAGACGGCGGGTATTCCAATCCGAACGGTTCTGACCACCGACGACATCACCTCTTCGCCGATCGAAGACCGCGATGGTCGTCGCGGCGTGGCAGGCAATTTCTTCACGTTCAAGATCGCCGGTGCGGCCTGTGATCGCGGTCTGTCGCTCGATCTTTGCGAGGCCGTGACCCGCAAGGCGAACATGCGGACTTTTACGGTTGGTGTGGCGCTCGAGGCGTGTTCGATGCCGCAGACCCAGCGTCCCAACTTTGAGATCGGAGCGAAGGATATCGAGTTCGGCATGGGTATCCATGGTGAGCCGGGCGTCATTCGCGAGAAGATGATCAGCGCTGACGAGATCGTCGACAAGGTGATGGATCGGATTTTCGCCGAGATGAAAGCGGTCGAAGGCAGCCGTGTCGCCGTCCTTGTCAATTCGTTCGGGGCAACGCCGATGATGGAGCTCTATGTCTTGTTCCGTCGCGTAGAGCAGCGCTTGAGCGCCAAGGGCATTGCCATCGAGGCAAACTGGATCGGTCATTATTGTACGTCGCTCGACATGGTCGGGGCGTCGATCTCCATCATGGAGCTTGATGAGGAACTGACGGGACTGCTGCATCATCCATGTGACACCGCAGTCTTGAAGATAACGTAAGAAGCAGAATGCGCCCGACTCACCGCCGGGAGCGTTCTGACGATGGGAGGGGAAACGATGGCAGAGAACGATGCGCGCAAACTGAACCGGATGTTCAACCGGATATCCAGCCTGATTGCCACGGAGAAGGATTACCTGACCGAGCTTGACGGTGCGATTGGCGACGCCGACCACGGCATTACCATGCTGCTCGGCTTTGGCGCCGTTTCCAGTGAACTGGCGCGATCCGATCTTGACGACATGCCGCCATCGGCCGTGATGACAATCGCCGCCTCTGTATTCCTCAATGCAGTTGGGGCCTCGACTGGCCCCTTGTACGCCACAGCCTTTCTGCACGCTGCAAAGGCGTTGGAGTTGCGCCAGTCTCTGGATGCCGCTGGCCAGGTTGCGGTGTTGCAGGCGATAGCACTCGGAATTCAAGAGCGAGGCAAGGGCCAACGTGGCGACAAGACCATGCTCGACACCTGGATCCCGGCGGCAGAAGCGGGCGGTGCTGCACTAGAGCGTGCGAGCGGGCCTGCTGAACTGTGGCGCGATGTCGTAACAGCAGGCGAGGGAGGGGCGATGGCCACGCGGTCGATGGTCGCGGTGCGCGGCCGCGCCGCCAGATTGGGCGAGAGGTCACTCGGCCACGTCGACCCAGGAGCAGCGTCCGCGGTTCTTATTTTAAAGGCGATGACGGAAGTTTTCACGGATTGAGCTTTGTCGGATGACAGCTTGAAAGGGTGCCGCCCGGTCTTGGGCCGCACACCTCGAATGCGTGTCCCTTGAAGTCGGTTCCGAAACCCTTGTTTCGGTGTACGCCCGCCGAGCGATCAATCAGTCGATCACTACATTCGAGCAGCATCGCAACGTGGCTCGCTGAAGCGGCCATTGGCCACTCAGTGCCCGGCCTGCGCGGGAAACTCAAGCTTTCTGACATCATAGCCGAGTTGGCTCGCCTTGCTTATCATCACCTTCAGTTTTGCCTTTGAAGGCACGGCGCGCGCGTAGATCCAAAGGTTTCGCATCTTGGGATCGGCACTTATGAACCATGCCTTATCGGGGGATTTGTAAAGGACCCAATAGTTGAATGTGATGAAGAAGGGATATCTGACGCGCATCTTGGCATTGCCGTGCCCGAGATCGAGGATCCGTCCATCACCCTTGACGGTCTTCAGCCGCCCGCCGGGAGTGCGGACGTGGCAACCGTCTTCCACCTGGACCTCGCCTTGCGTCCTTCCGGGCTTGTAGGTCGAATAGCCCGCAACGCAGCCATCGGTCAGCCACATGGGCCGGCGGCCGATCTCAAGCCATGTCCCACGATAGTGGTCCATGCCGACTGCAACCGGCCGCGGTTCGGCCTGCGCTGACAGCACTGGGCTCGATAATGACATCAGTGCGACTGCCGCAGCAAAACACCAGCTATGGATCTTCTGCATACTGCGCTCCCATTCGTTCTGGTTGTCGTCTGATCGAGTTGGCTTCATGTCCTTGGGACCCCTGCATGTCGAAGGGTGATGAACGCCAACAAGCTGGCGACGGCGAAGGCATTCAGGTTGAAGAGGGTGGCGAGCTCCGGCGCAGACCAGACATAAAGCGGCACGCCGATAAAATTCCGCGAGAACACGAAGACGGCAAAGACAAGCACGGCCATTCCACGTTGCCACCACTTTTCATGTGCCTGGAACGACAGCGCGACAAGCATGATACAGGCGGCGAAGTACAATTCCGTGCCTGATGTCGAGCCGAAGAGTTTCGTTTCTAACAAGGTGTCGAGCGTGCCTATCAGTGGCAGCGCGATCCGAGCTGTCAATGGCGATCGTCTGGCCAAAAACGGGATCGCCAGGAAGAGCGGCGCCGAGAGCAATGTGCCGAGTGACGCCACCACGCCATTGCCGACCAGATACCAGACATAGACAGGATAGAAGGGCTTGTTCAGCACGATGACCCACGCAATCGTAATGGTCGCCTGCGTCGTTGGGTCGAGCTGATTGCGGTTCTGGGACATCATCTGGTCGGCGCCAGCAGATAGTGGCCGACACCCCAGACCTTGCCGTTATCATGCCCGAACAGGCCTGCTGTCGACAGGAAAAACAGCCGCCAGCGGCGCTGCCAGAGGCGTGCGTCCTTGCCATATACCCTTGCAAGGATTGGCTGAATCGAGCCCCCGAGGTGCAGGCATTGATGGAACTGGCAAACAGAGGGGCGGATAGCCTGAAATTGAATGGTGCGGTCGTTGGCACTGGGATTTCCAGGCTATGTCGGGCTCGCCACGATCGAGCACGCGCAACCCACCGCCAAGAGGAGAAACGAGCATGATGAAGACGACACCAGCGGCCATCGCGTTCGGCCTCTGCGCCTTCACCACGGTCAATGCTGCCGATATCGACGGCCAATGGGCGCGCGGCGATGGCAATGCCAAGGTCAGGATCGCCCCCTGTGGATCGGACATCTGCGCCACAAACACCTGGATCAAACCGGGGACGCCCAAGGAAAAGGCGGGCGACAGGCTGGTGATGACCATCAATCCGGACGCCGATGGAGGCTACGCCGGAACAGCCTTCGATCCGCAACGCAATCTAACCTACAAGCTGACCGTGACAATCAATGGAGACAAGATGACCACGAAAGGGTGCGTCGTAGCCGGGCTGCTGTGCAAGGGCGTTGATTGGACTCGGATCAATTGAATGCGGAGGATATTGCGATGAAAGAGGTGACAGAAAAATCAAGCCGACGATTTACCGCGAAACTTAGCGCAATCATAGCTGGCGGCGTGCGCACCAGTTCAGTCCTCGCCGTAGTATCAGCGGCATGTGGGGATGATCGAACTCGCCGGCGACGTGGCCTAGGGCGGAATAGAAGACGCGGCCTGCGCCAAATCGGCGTTTGAAGACGACCGGCATGGTGACGTTGCTGGCCGCAGGGTCATGTTTGCCGGTGAAGGTGGTGGTCGCGAGGATTTCGATCGAGGGATCGTAGTGCAGGTAATACTGCTCGGACCGATAGTCGAAATCCGGAATTCCCTGCATCACAGGGTCTTCCCGGCAGGTAACCGCGACGCGAAAATCGATGATGTTGCCGGGATGGGCGACCCAGGTCACGCCGGAGACATAGCGGAACGGCGCGCTTTCCTTGAATGAGGTCGCGAGTGAGCCATGATGTCCACCAAGCCCAAGCCCTCCGCGTACGGCTTCCACGAGGGCGTCGGCATGGGCCTTTTCGAGGCTTTCACCCGTGATTACGGGCACGAGAAGATCCGCATGAGCGAGCCTCGGTGAACCGAATATGCCGAGATCGTTGGTGACCTCAGTCTGAAAGCCGTCTTCGCCGAGCAGGCTGGCTACGATGCGAGCGCATTGCTCCGGCTCATGACCCTTCCAGCCGCCCCAAACGATGATCGCCTTGCGCATGATCTGTCCTTATCCTTGATACGTTGAACCGCCGGGGCCATGGTGCGCCGGCGGTTCAATACCATGTAACGACCTCAGCTACGGATCGTGGCCTTCCCTTCCTCGACCAACCGCGCCGCCGCTTCGGCAGGCGTGGTGCGCTCGAACGCCAGCTCGTCGGCGATCGGGCGCAGGACGCGCTGGTCGAACTCGGTCGATCCCAGAGGTGCGGGTGCCGGGTAGTCGCCCACCTGATCCTTGAGCAGGTTCACGTATTTCACGGTATCCTGCTCCGTTGGGTTCAGGTTCGGCAAAATCGCCTCGCGGACTGCCGGCGAAAGCGGCACGCCGCGCTCGACACCGAGAATCTTGCCGGCCTCCGGGTCATTGACGAAGAAGCTGATGAACTGCGCCGCGGCTTCGCCGTTCTTCGTGGTCGCGCCGACGCTCCAGATGAGAGCCGGGCGATAGTAGTGGCCGGACGGTCCGCCCTTCTTCTCGCGGGGCAGCATCGTGATGGCCAGCTTGTTCTTCGAGAGGAGCTGGTAGCCTACGAGCTGATTGGAATAGGCCATGCCCATCGCCGACTTGCCGAGCGCGAGGCAATTGGTGTCGATCGTGTTCTGGTCCAGCGTCTGCACGTCGGCGGCGACGGTTCCGCCCTTCTTCCGCAGGTCCTCCCAGAAGCTGTACCATTCCTTGGCGTCCTCGACGTCGAAGCCAAGCGCCGCATCCTTGTAGAGGCTCTTTCCGCGCTGGCGCAGCCAGGCGTCGAACACATAGGTGTAGCGCGCGCCGTAGGGGCCGCCCGCGTAATTGTTCTTGCCGACCGCCTTTGTGAGTTCGACCGCCAGCTTGGCGTACTCGTCCCAGGTGAGATCTGGCGTGGGCAACGGAATTCCTGCTGTCTCGAATGCCGTCTGATCGAAAAAGAGCGCGAAGGAATTGAGGCCAAGACCTACGCCGTAGAGCTTTTCGTCCACGGTCGTCAGTTTCAGTATGTCCTTGCCGAAGGCATCAACCTTCAACGTCAAGGGTACGAATTCATCGAGCGGCAGGCAGGCGCCGCGCTTCGAGTAGTCGGAGATCGTTCCTGGCTCGAGCTGAAACACATCCGCGATCGAGCGGCCGGCCATCTGTGTCGCGAGCTTGGTCCAGTACCCGTCCCCGCTAAGAGATTCGCCGATGATGGACACATCAGGCGTCTTGCCCTGATAAAGCCTGGCGACATCGAGCGTGCGCTTTGCCCGATCGTTCGAGCCCCACCACATGGCGCGCAGCTGTGTGTCCGCCGCAAAGGCCGGAACGCCGGCGCCGAGTGCAAGGCCGCTCGCCACGCCGGCGGAGCCCATCAGAAATGAACGTCGATTGATCTGCATGCTGATTCCTCCGGTTGTCTGCCCGGCGTCCTCCAACGCCTTTTGGGCATGTTGCGGGAAGATTACGCAAAAACTTTCTATTTGCAATAAAATATCTTTTTGTTGCAAATTTGCATAATTTGCATAACTCTGCGTTTATGAACGAGATTAAGTCAAAGCGGCCGCGTCAGGCCGACATTGCCGCAGCCGCAGGCGTTTCCGTATCGACCGTGTCGCGTGTGCTGGCGAATGAGCCGGGCATCAGCGAAAGTGTTCGGCAGCATATACTGCGGGTCGCGGCCGAGCACGGCTACCAGACGAAGGGGATTTCCGAGCCGATGCCGGGCGGCCTCGCCTTGATTGCCAGCGACGGTGCGACCGGCGGGCTCAGTGTCTTTTACGAAGCGATCGTCGAAGGCTTGCGGGCGGGTGCGGCGGACGCGGGAATGTCCTTCGAAGTCAGGCTGGTCCGTGAGGATCGCGCGATGCCTGATGTCATTCGCGACCAAATGAAGGCCACCAACGCAGAAGGCTTGTTTCTTGTTGGCATCGACCCCAACACCGCGTTGCGACAGTGGATCGAGGCCGATAAAATCCCCGTCGTGCTCGTCAACGGCACCGATCCGCAACTTCACCTCGACGGTGTCTCTCCCGCCAACTTCTTCGGCGCCCTCCAGGCCGGCGAACGGTTACTTGCGGCTGGACATCGGAAGATCCTGCATTTCACCGGTTCCCATCGCCACACCATCCGCGAACGCGTGAGGGGCTTCGACGCGGCGATCGCATCCGTTGAGGCAGCCACCAGCCGGGTGGTTCCGATGAGTTTCCAAGGCAGCGCCAGCCGGGAAGCCCACGAATTGATGGGCGCCATCCTGGATGAGAACGAGGGCTTTACCGCCGCTTTCTGCATGAACGACTTCATAGCGGTCGGTGTTCTGGAAGCCGTCACCGAGGCGGGCCTTCGTGTGCCGGAAGACTTCGCGATCGTCGGCTTCGACGATCTGCCCTGCGCCTTGATGACCAATCCGCCGCTTTCCACCATGCGTGTTGATCGGGGCGCTCTCGGGCGCGAAGCCGTCGGCCTGATGATCGACAGGTTCCATGATCGGTCAGCGCCTGCCCGCCACGTATGTCATGCGGTCGTCCCCGTTGTGGGCGGCACCGTACCAATGCCAAAAACCGATGAGCGATAGAGATGACCTATGATACGGCCAGCGCCAATCCGTTAGCGGGCAATCCGCTGGAGACGCGCGAGGACATGAGCCGCGCGCTCCTCGACCTCTTCGATCCGTTGCTCCCCTATTTCTCAAAGGGCAATGCACGCGTTCGGCTGGATGGTGCCGGCGCCCATTTTGATCGCGCGGCCGCGGACCTGGAAGGGTTTGCCCGCCCTCTTTGGGGGCTGGCGCCGCTTGGAGCGGGAAAGGGCGACTTTCCCCACTGGCGGCGTTTTGCGGAGGGGCTGGCGAACGGCACGGATCCCGAACACCCGGAATATTGGGGCACAGTCAACGGGCGCGACCAGCGAATGGTCGAGCTCGCGGCGCTAGGTTTCGCGCTGGCGCTTGTCCCCGACAAGATCTGGGAGCCTCTGAGCAAGCGGGCACGGGCAAATATGATCGCCTATCTCAAGCATGCGCGGCAATTCGATTATGCGGATAACAACTGGAAATTCTTCCGCATCTTCGTCGACATTGCCCTCGATCGCGTCGGCGCCGAGTTCGATCGCAGCCTGACGAGGCAATACCTCGATGAGCTCGAGGGCTTCTATATCGGTGACGGCTGGTATCGCGACGGGAACGTGCGCCGCGTCGACCACTACATTCCCTTCGCCATGCATTTCTATGGGCTGATCTATTCCAAGCTCGTTGATGACGACTACGCGAAACGCTACCGCGAGCGCGCCGTTCTGTTCGCCAAGGATTTTCGCAACTGGTTTGCACCTGACGGCGCAACCATCCCCTTCGGTCGCAGCCTCACCTATCGTTTCGCTTGCGCCGGCTTCTGGTCGGCGCTCGCCTTTGCCGATCTGGAGGCACTGCCCTGGGGCGAGATCAAGCATCTCTGCCTGCAGCATCTGCGTTGGTGGAAGGACAAGCCGATGACCAATCGCGATGGCATCCTGTCGATCGGCTTCGGCTATCCAAACCTGCTGATGTCGGAAAGCTACAACTCGGCGGGATCGCCATATTGGGCGTTCAAGGCCTTTCTGCCGCTGGCGATCGCGGATGACCACCCGTTCTGGACCGCGAAGGAGAAAGCGCCTGCACCAAGCGAAAGCGTCTCGCCGCAGCGCCATCCCGGCATGGTACTGATGCGCGCCGGTGGCGATGTCGTGGCGCTGTCTTCTGGACAAGAAAATCTGCAGATGCGGTTCGGCACGGAGAAATATGCAAAATTTGCCTACTCGGCGCGATATGGCTTCAGCGTCGAAGCCGATGAACGGAGCTTTGCCGGTGGTGCCTTCGATTCCGCGCTCGCCTTCAGCGACGATGGACTGCACTACCGCGTGCGCGAGACGAACGCCGAGGCGAAGCTCGCCGGCGACGTGCTCTATTCAAGATGGTCGCCATTCAAGGATGTTTCCGTCGAAACCTGGCTGGTTCCCGCGACACCCTGGCACATCCGCGTCCACAGGATCAATTCGCCGCGGCCGCTGCAAACGGCTGAAGGTGGCTTTGCGATTGCCAAGCGAGACTTCGATCTCGACGTACTTGAGGCAGGGCCGGGCAGTGCCCACGTCATTGGCGATGCCGATTTCTCCGGCATTGTCGATCTGGGTTCGACGGTGAGCCGAGCCGGGCTGGCGCAGAAAGCTCTGCCGAATACCAACCTGATCGTCGCCAAGACGCTTGTCCCTCAATTGCGCGGCGAAATCCCGGCCGGCGAGACGGTCCTCATCACGGCCGTGCTCGCGTTGGATGACCCGGCTGCGGCTTCCGGCGCATGGACTACGCCTCCGGCGGCACCTGATATCTCCGCGCTCGGGGCAAGGATTACCAAGGACGGCATAACCGTCAGCGCCATCGAAGCGCCAGGGCAGATGCCATGAGCCGACCGGGTATCGCGCTTGCCATGCACCCGGGGCGGACGGAGCACGTTCTCCCCGATCGCCTTCTCGACCGGCTGGAAAGTCTGGGTCGATTGCTTGACCGAGAGCCGTTGCAGACTTTCGCTGACGAACGCGCCAGGCGACTATTGTCCGAAATGGAAATCCTCATAACCGGATGGGGCGCTCCCTATGTTGGCCGCGATGTGCTTTCGACAGCCGGGGGGCTGAAGATGATCGCTCATGCGGCGGGAACGGTGAAGGGGCTGATCGACGAAGACATATTTCGCGCGGGCATCGCCGTCAGCCATGCGGCCGAGGCGAACGCGGTCCCGGTGGCCGAATTCACGCTTGCCGCCATCCTCTTTGCCGGCAAGCAGGTTTTCCGGTTTCGCGACACTTACGTCGCGGACCGCAACCGCGATCGCACCCACCCCATGCAGCGCCTTACGATCGGAAATTACGGCCGCACCGTCGGCATCATCGGCGCGTCGCGCATCGGCCGGCGCGTGATCGAGCTGCTGAAGCCCTTCAATTTCAAAATTATCCTTTTTGATCCGACATTGAGCGCATCCGAGTGCGCGGCAATCGGCGTCGAAAAGGCTGATCTTGATACCCTGATGCGCAGTGCCGACATCGTCTCGCTGCACGCGCCCTCGCTGCCATCGACACAACATATGATCGACGCCCAAGGGCTGGCGCTGATGAAGGACGGTGCGACGCTCATCAATACGGCACGCGGTGCCATCATCGACGAGGCTGCACTTCTCGCCACGCTTTCGACCGGCCGGATCGACGCGATTATCGATGTCACCGACCCTGAGATACCGGAACCGGCATCCGCCTTCTACGATTTGCCTAACGTGTTCTTGACACCCCATATCGCAGGCGCCGTCGGCCTCGAGCGGACGAGATTGGGTGAAATGGCGGTCGATGAGATAGAGCGATACTTAACCGGCCAGCCACTGGAATACGCGATTACGCTGGCCGATCTCGATACCATTGCTTGAGAGGCGTTCGCGCTCGCGCCAAGTCGGCTCGACCAGCCGTTCAATGGACGCTGCCTCATGGTGAGCGTGCGACTTCCGATCGCGGCTTCGTCGGGAAGAGCTGCGTTGAACATCACCTATACTATTGGTCGCTCAACGGAAGATTGGTAAACAAGCCTTCTGAAGGCAGGAGGGCTGCAAGTGTCCATGTCATCCAAACGCTTAGCCGCAAAGCTTGGCAACGATCTCGTTCTTGCCGATGGTGAAGGCATGGATCGTTACCTGCGCGACTGGCATCGCGACACCGTCGGTGCGGCCGTTGCCGTGATCCGCCCGCGATCGGTAACCGACGTGGCTAACGCGGTTTTAGCATCACGCGATCTTGGCCTCGCCATCGTGCCACAAGGTGGCAACACCGGGCTTGTGCACGGAGCGCTACCGCAATCGCCATCCGACCATGTCGTTTTAAGCCTGGAGCGGCTGAACAGGATCCGCACCATTGCTCCCGACGACTTCTCGATGACGGTCGAGGCGGGCTGCATCCTATCGGCTGCGAAGGAGTGCGCCGCGCAAAACGGCATGTTCTTTCCGCTGGCATTGGGCGCGCAGGGAAGTTGCCAGATTGGCGGCAATGTCAGCACCAATGCCGGCGGCATCAATGTGCTGCGTTACGGCATGGCCCGTGATCTGGTGCTCGGCCTCGAGGTCGTGCTGCCGAATGGCGAGATCTGGAATGGTCTTTCGACGCTGCGCAAGGACAACCGCGGGGTCGACCTGAAGCAGTTGTTCATCGGTTCGGAAGGCACTCTCGGCATCATCACCGCAGCTTCTCTGAAATTGACGCCCCTGCCGACGCAGCGCGAGACCGCGCTGCTCGCAGTGGCCTCTCTCGATGACGCCGTTGCGCTCTATCGCTTGGCGCGGCGGGAATGCTGCGATCTCATGTCGGCGTTCGAGTTCATGCCGCCCGAGGCGTTCCCTTTGGCGCAGGCGGCCATGCCGGATCTCGTCATGCCGCTTTCCGGGCAATATCGAGCCTATGTCCTTATGGAGCTCGGAGGTTCCGGACTGGCTGACATGGCTGATCTCATGCAGCGGTTCCTCGAGCTCGGAATGGAAAAGGGTCTCATTCTCGATGGTGTCATCGCCGCCTCGGAGAGCCAGGCAAAGACCCTGTGGAGCTTTCGCGAGGGCATGGTCGAGGGGCAGGTCAAGCGTGGCCGGCATCTGCGCACCGATGTGTCGGTCTCGCTCTCCAACCTCGCATCCTTCGTGGCCGAGGCGGAGGCCGAGCTTGCAAGCGCTCTACCGGGGTGCCTGGCAATATCCTACGGGCATGTCGGAGACGGCAATGTGCACCTGAATGTTCTGCCGTCGGCAGGAACGCCCGATGGCGAACGTGACACGATCATCAAGCGTGCCAAGACCATCATCAACGAAGTTCTTTTCCGCTACCAGGGAAGTATCAGCGCCGAGCATGGGATCGGGCGTGAAAAGATGGACGACTTCCGCACCGGATTGCAGCCGACGCAGGTGCAGTTGCTTGCTGCTTTGAAGGCGGCGATCGATCCGGATTGGCGAATGAATCCCGGCGTTCTGTTCTGATTGGGTCAAATCGGCTGCATCTTACGCATGTCGCTCAGCTGACGCTTCATCTGGTTGATGCGCGTCCGCTCGCCTTCGGGCCGCCGCATGGCGACGCTGGTCGAAAGGATGTCTATGACCACGAGCGCGGCGATGCGCGATATGGTCGGCGTATACATGTTGGTGTTTTCGAGCGTTTCCACGATCAATGCTACGTCTGAATAATGCGTCAACGGCGATTCCGAACCCGTCAGACAGATGACGATCGCGCCGTTGTCGCGCGCGATGCGGGCGATCTCGATGATCGATCGGGTGGTTCCGGTGTTCGAAATGACGAAGGCGACATCGCCTTCCTTCATCATCGAGGCGACCATCAGTTGCTGGTGGGAATCGAGCTCGGCGCCACATGGGACGCCGAAAAGCGGGAACTTCTGTTGCGCATCACGGGCGACGATGCCGGAGGCTCCGAAGCCGAAGAATACGATCGATCGAGCCGCGGCCAGAATGTCGATGGCCTTGTGAAGGGCAGTCTTGTCGAGCTTCGAGCGGGCCCAGTCGAGACTTGTCATGGTGTAGTCGAAGATTTTCTCGGCGATTACCTCCGGCTCATCGGTATCGAGCAAGACCGAATGCGTTGCCGGCGTGCCGAAGGCGAGGCTTTGCGCGAGGCGGATCTTGAGATCCTGGAAACCGTTGCAGCCGACCGCCGTGGCAAAGCGAAGGACCGTCGGCTGGCTGACCTCGGCCAGCGCCGCCGTTTCGCCAACGGTCGCATTCATGATCCGGCGCGGATCGTCGAGCACGACGTCGGCGACCTTGCGATCGGACTTGCGCAATTCGGGTCGCATCGTCCTGATGACTTCGATGATGTTGCGGCCGTTGCTGCTTCTGATGTCGCTATCCATCCGGATCGCCTTTCCTGCACTCTTAGCTGCGAAGGCTAGAAGCTTAGAGGTTTAAGAGCAAGGTCGCGTCGTGCAACGAAAGGCCGGTTACGGCTTCTGCAAGGTGTATAAGATGTTCGTCCTGGCGCGGTGCAGGCCGAGACCGGTAGTCGCAGCGATCTCGGCGTCGATTGTCTCCGGCTGCTCGGTATTGAAATCGAACAGCCCGTAGTGATGCGCAATCAGGTCGGCGGCGCCCACATGCCGGGCCACGGTGATCGCTTCGTGAAGCGAGAAGTTCCCGGGCACGCCGTTTTGCGAAAGCTCCGCGCGCCTGCCATTGACCGGCAGGAGAGCGACATCCGGCTGTAACCGACGCACCTCGTCCTCAAGCCCGTCGAAGGGGATACAGTCGCCGGAGTGCCAGATGCAGGTCCCTTCGGTCCGGATGGCACAGCCGAGAAATCGGTGGTTGCCGTCCGTGTCCGTTTCCAGCGTCTCATGTGCTGCGCGCGTCGGAATGATTTCGATATGTGCCAGCGGTGAGATGGGTTCGCCGGCGCGGGCGAGAATGAGCCGATCGCCCTGTGCGCCCGAGCGCTCCATGGCCTGGGCGGCAACCGCGCGGGGTGCGATCAATCTGGCGCCAGGATTGGCCGAGAGCAGTAATGGCAAGGTGCCGGGATCCATGTGGTCTGTGTGGGCATGCGTGCAAAGCACGAGATCGACGTGGAAGATCTCGTCCGGGAGGACGGGCGGCGGCATCATGCGGACATGCGGTCGCGCCGTGTTTTGGTACTTTGCGGCCAGGCTGTCGGAAAGATAGGGATCGATGACAAGCCGCATGCCGGCAATGTCAATGACAAAGCCGGCCTGACCGAGCCAGTATACCTCTACTTGACCGGTCGGTGGTCGTTTCAATCGCTCGGTCAGCGGTTCTCCTATCGGCGTCTCTTTCAGCCTGGCGCGCATGGTTCGACCTCAGGCTGACAATACGGAGAGCAGGTTGTCGGCCGCTATTCGTGTGGCGCGGTCAACGCTTTCGGCGGTGAACCCGCCGATGTGGCTCGTTGCGATCACGCGGCCATGCGCGGCCAACTCGAGTGAGACCGGTGGCTCCTGCTCGAAGACGTCGGTGGCATAGGAGCCGATCTGCCCGAGATCGAGCGCTTCGATCAGGGCGTCCTCGTCCACCAGCCGCGCGCGCGCCGTGTTGACGATGACCTGTCCTTTTTTCGCCGAGAAGATACGGGCTCGACCGAGGAAGGTAGAGCCGTCGCGGGGCAGGGGGCAATGCAGGCTGAGGATATCGGCCTCGCCAACGATGTCGTCGACCTCGGCATACGAGAATGCGCTCGATGGAAGATCGAGATTGGGGCGCGCCGGATCGAAAGCGACGACGCGCGCGCCGAGCGCGATCACCATGCGGGCGACCTCCCGGCCGATCGCGCCGCAGCCGATGATGCCGACAGTGCGGCCATGGATTTCAGCACCGCGCAACCGTGGCCAGCCACCGGCCTTGATGCCGGCATCCGAATGCGGAATGGAACGCAGGGCGCTGAAGATCAGGCCGATCGTCAGCTCCGCGACCCCCATGGAATTGGCGCCCTCGGCGATCATGACCTTCACGCCACGCTCCCTGAGCATGTCGATCGGAAGGTTGTCGACGCCCACGCCGTTGCGGCTGATGACCTTCAAGGCCGCGGCCGCTTCGATGATTTTCGGGGTCACCGGCTCGACGCCGGCAAGCCAGCCGACACAGCCCGGCACCAGATCGATCAGTTCCTGTTCGTTCGGCATTGCGCCTGCCGTGGAATAGACGATCTCGAAGCCCTGCTCGCGCATCCGCTCGACATCGGGATGCGGTTCCTGTGTCAACGAACGCGGTGTGACGAGAATACGCTGGTTCATGCTTATCTCCCCGCGGCCTGAATGGCGATCTCGGATATGCGGTCGAACGAAGGACCCGATGTCGGGATCGCGACGTCGAAGACCTCGGCGATGACCTGCGTCCAGCCGTGAATGAAATAGGTCCAACCGTCCTCGATGCGCAGCGATCGGTCCAGTTGCTCACGACGGGCCTGGTCGAGAAAGACGAGGTCGCCGCGATAATTGAGATCCCAGACGACGGCGCGTTCGGGGAAGACGGCGGCATCCGTCAGGGGCGAGCCGGGTGCGTCCTTGCCGAGACCGGTGGCATTGATGACGAGCGAGCCGGGTTTCAAGGTGGCCAGTACCTTGTCGTTGTCTTCAGGGCGTTCCGCCAGAAGATACTCGACCGGCACGTCGAACTCGACCTGCTCGTGGATGCGCTTGATCTCGTCCAGGCGATGCTGGCTGCGATTGGTCACGATGATACGCGACGGCACGTTCCTGCCGCGGTTCTTTCGCATCAGATGCCAGGTTAGCGCGATCGTCGATCCCCCGGCGCCCATCGAGAACAGGTCGGCGTCGTTGTCCGCGAAGTAGGTTTCGCCGAGGAAGCCGTCGATCGACAGGCCCGACGAGATCGGATCCTTGGCGTGGCAGATCAGCTTTCCGTCCCGCTTTGAGATGCAGCTGGTTTCGTCCATCAGCAGCGCATGCGCATCGATGACATCGAACATGTCCCTGCAGGCGTGGAAGAGGTCGATCTTGTGGGTGGTGACAAGGGCGCCCATGGACAGCGGATCATCGCGAATGAATTCGACAGCCCTGCGATAGGCGGCAGGATCGTCATGCAGCTTGAAATCGATACCCTTGATCACGGCGCTCTTCAATCCGAGATAGTCCGCCCAGGCGGGAAAGACCTTCATGATCGAGCTTTTGCCTGTTGTCACACCGATGAAATAGAGCGTCGGGCTGGTTGCGGGTTCATAAGTGCTCACGCGCGCTTCTCCAGAGCTTCCTTGGCGACCTTGACGGCGGCCGCGGCGTTTTTCGCGATATCCTTGAAGCGACCTTCGCGAATGTCTTCGGTCTTGGCGATCCAGGTGCCGCCCACGGCGATCACCTGGCGAAGCGCCAGCCACTCGCCGATCGTTGCCTCGGTGACGCCGCCGGTCGGGATGAAGCGGATGCCGAGATGGGCGAAGGGGGCGGAAATGCCCGCCAGCGCCTTCGGGCCGCCCGCTACGCCAGCGGGGAAGAATTTCGCCAGTCGCACGCCGCGCGCGGCTGCAAGCGTCAGGTCCGATGGCGTCATGATCCCCGGGCAGAAGGGCAGGTTCTCGGTTTTCGCGGCATCGACGATGTCGGGATCGAACCCCGGCGCCAAGCCGAAACGGGCACCGGATGCGATTGCCGTCTTCAGGTTGGCCCGGTCGAGGATGGTGCCTGCGCCGATGCACAATTCAGGGCGGGCGTCGCGCATGGCTGCGAGAACGTCGGCTGCGGCCTCGGTTCGGAAGGTGATTTCGGCCACCGGCAATCCGCCTTCGAGCAGCGCGTCGGCGAGCGCCACCGCATCCGAGGCGCGCTCGATGGCGATGACGGGAACAACGCCGAGACCGGCGATGAGGTCGATAGGATGTGTCATGGCATTCTCCGCAAGCTCTTGTCGATCAGGTGTAGGACTTCATCAGCGCGCGAACCGTGTCCTCGCCGCGCGGCTGATAGGCGGGGTTCTCGATGAGCTTCCAGCCCTCGGCTCCGTCGCTCACGACGCGGTGGCGCATGCCCCGGGAGGATTCGATGATCCCGTAATCCTGGCCGCTGTCCGAGGGGTAGGCGAAGACCATCACCAGATCCTCGTTGCCGATGTTGACCGAGCGGTGGATCCAGAAGGGGGGCACGTAGCAGATGGTCTGCGGCTCGATCTCGACGATGCGCGTCTCGCCTGCCGGCGATTCGAGCTGCATTAGTCCGAGACCCTTCTGGCCGTAATAGATCTCGGGCCGGTCCGCCTTGGCGTGGATATGTCCGCGCGTCAGAAAGAATTCGTCGGCGATCTTGCCGGGGCTCATGCGCGTGACGCCGTAGATGAGGTCGCCGCTATGTGTGCCGGGACGAAAGTCTTCCACGTCGTAGACGACGACATCGCCGAGCTTTTCGACCGCCGCGTCGAACGCGGCTTCGTCGGCGTAAAGCCCGTTGAGATCGCTCAGGCGCTTCTCGTAGCGCCCGGTGTTTCCGCTCATTCCGCCGCCGATCGTGTCGACAACGCTTGAGACTGGTTCCCGCATCATCATGCATCCTCCGTTTGGTAGTAAAGTTACATAAATGGATATGGAAACACGCGCAAGCGAAATTTGTAGGCCATATTGCGCTGCAAAAATGTAGAAATTGAACAAAAAATATGTTGACGGAAAAAATTCATGTAACTACGCTACATTTCAGCCAGGAGATGGCTTGCGCTTGAAGCGCTCACCCGGAGGAGAAACGAAAATGAAAAAGACTGTAATGACGCTTGCGCTCTGCGCAGCCGCATCGGTACTTGCCATGGCGAACGCGCAGGCCGCGGATTGCAAGATCGGCATCTCGATGAAGACGCTAGACGCGCCGTATTTCGCCGCACAGGAAGTCTCGGCGAAGAAGCGTGCCGAAGAGCTCGGCTGCGAAGTCATCTCCGTCGATGGCCAGAACGATCTCAACAAGCAGGTCGCCGACGTCGAAGACATGGTCGCTCAGGGCATCGGCGCGCTGATCATCAATCCGCGCGACAGCAAGGGTCTTGTGCCCGCCGTCAACGCGGCCACCGCAGCGGGCGTCAAGGTCTTCGTCATCGACTCGACGATCGACGCACAGGCCAATTTCGTAACCCTGGTACAGTCTTCGAATTCGCAGAACGGCCTTTTGGTCGGCCAGTGGCTCGCCGATGCGACCAAGGGCAAGGAGCTCAAGATCGCGTTGATCTCCGGTGACAAGGGCAATGAAGTGGGCCAGGAGCGCCGTCTGGGTGTTCTGGCAGGTCTGACCGAGGGTCAGCTGCGCAACGAAGGCCGTGCCAACTTCACGGTGGTCGGCCAGGGATGGGGCGCCTGGACCAACGAAGGCGGCCTGAAGGCGATGGAAGATCTTCTGACCGCGAACCCTGACGTCAACGTCGTGCTCGGCGAAAACGACTCCATGGTCCTCGGCGCACAGAAGGCACTCGAGCAGGCAAACAAGTCGGGGGACGTCTTGTTCCTGGCGGCCGCGGATGGTCAGAAGGAAGCGTTGCAGGCGATCAAGGATGGCAAGTACGGCGCAACTGGTCTCAATGATCCGGCGCTCGTCGCTGCCACGGCGGTCGATCTGGCCAAGAATGCGCTCGATGGCAAGCTGCCCGGCGATATCTCCAAGATCACCTACACGACGCCGACCGCGATCACCAAGGACAACGTCGACAAGTACCTGAAGAAGGACGCGGTATTCTAAGACCGGATCCTCCCTGTGGCCGGCGCGGCTTCGTCCCCGCCGGCCATCCATTCAATGACCTCCGAAGCCGGCTCGCGCCGGTGTCGCCGCAGAACGCGGCACGGTCGTGTGACAGGCAGAATGTGACGCTATGGAAACTGTTGTTGAGCTCACCGGCATACGGAAATCCTTCGGCGGCGTACGCGCCCTTCAAGGTGTCGATTTTACCTTGCGCAGCGGTGAGGTTCACGCTCTGCTCGGCGAGAACGGTGCCGGCAAGTCGACGCTGATGCGCGTTCTAGGCGGGGAGTACGTTCCGGAATCGGGAAGCGTGAAGGTTCGCGGCGCCGAGCAACGGTTCAAGGGGCCGATGGACGCGCTCGACAAGGGCATCGCCATCATTCACCAGGAAATGGCGCTGGCGACGGATCTCACGGTGGCGGAGAATATCTTTCTGGCCGAGATACCCTCGGTGATCTCTTGGCGCGACCTCAACCGGCGCGCCGCGGAGCTTATCTCCAGCCTCGGCTTTTCGATCTCGCCATCCGCGACCGTGTCCGATCTGTCCGTTGCTCATCAGCAGGTCGTCGAAATCGCCAAGGCGCTCTCCAAGAATGCCAGCGTGATGGTCTTCGACGAGCCGACAGCGGTTCTTTCCGTGCAGGACGCCGAACGCCTGCTCGGTATCATCCGGACGCTGCGGGAGCGCGGTGTCGGCATCATCTATATCTCTCACCGCCTCGACGAGGTGTTTCGCATCGCCGACCGGATCACGGTCATGAAGGACGGTGCGTCGGTCCAGACGGTCGAGCGAAAGGATGTCGCGATCGATGACGTCATCCGCATGATGGTCGGCCGATCGCTGAAGGCTCTTTTCGGCGACGATCTCGAACGGCCGATCGGCGAGGAAGTGCTACGGATCGAAGACCTCTCCGATGGCGCGCGCATCCGTGGCGCATCGCTCTCTGTAAAGGCGGGCGAGATCGTCGGGCTTGGAGGCTTGGTTGGCGCCGGTCGCACCGAGTTGGTGCGCCTCATCTTCGGCGCCGAGAAGGCGCGTTCGGGCAAGATCTTTCTGCATGGCAAGGAAGTGCGCGTGAACAACCCACGCGCCGCCGTCAAGGCAGGGATCGGGCTTGTTCCGGAAAGCCGTAAGGAGCAGGGGCTCGTTCTCGATTTTCCGATCCGCGTCAACGCGACGATGTCGAAGCTCGGGCCGCTGGTCAATGCGTTTGGCTTCGTGCGGCGGGCGGCCGAAGGCGCGACCGTCGAGAAACTGGCGGCGCGCCTGCGCATCAAGGCCGGCAGCCTCAACGATCCCGCATCGAGCCTTTCCGGTGGCAATCAGCAGAAGGTCGTGCTTGCCAAGTGGTTCCACGCCGATGGCGACCTTCTGATCTTCGACGAGCCGACCCGCGGCGTCGATGTCGGCGCAAAGACCGAGATCTACTCGCTCATCAAGTCGCTTGCAGCCGAGGGCAGGGCGGTGCTCGTCATCTCGTCCGAACATATCGAGCTTTTCGGGCTGTGCGACCGCATTCTCGTCATGCGCGAGGGTGAACTGACCGGGTCGCTCGACCCGCAAGACTACACCGAAGAAAAACTGCTGAAGCTGGCGATGGTCAATACCGTCTCACAGGCCGAAGCCATCGCGACCAGCAACTGATTGGGTTAAAGCCGTGACCGAACTCACCGAAACCGCTCACCGTTCGCCTTCGCTGAACATTTCCAACATCCTGCACCGCTACGGCACGCTGGCGATCCTGATCGCCCTGCTGATCGTGGCGACCTCGATGTCCGACGTCTTCCTGACCCAGCGCAACATCATCAACGTTCTCCGACAAAGCGCTGGCACCAGCCTCATGGCGATCGGCATGCTCTTCGTCATCCTCACCCGGGGTATCGATCTCTCGGTCGGTTCGGTGGCAGCGCTCGGCAGCGTTTTGTCGGCGATCGTCATTCAGGAATACGGCACCGGCGGAGCGGTCGCGACCGCGCTGATCGCCGGCGCAGCCTGCGGCCTCGCCTCCGGCGTCCTCGTCGCCTTCCTCAAACTGCCGCCCTTCGTCACGACGCTTGCGATGATGACCGTTGCGCGTGGTCTCTCTCTGATCGTCTCCGCCGGACAGCCCATTCAGATGGACGAAGCCGGGGTCTGGATCACCACCTTCGGATCGGGTTCGATCGCCACCATTCCCTATCCCGTCGTGTTGATGGCGATCGTCTTCGTTATCGCCGGTATCGTCCTGACCTTCACGCGCTTCGGGCGCCTGGTGAAGGCGATCGGCTCGAATGTCGAGGCCGTCAGGCTGTCCGGTATTCCGGTCGCTTATTACACGACAGCGGTCTATGTGATCTCCGGCGTTCTGGCGGCCGCGGCCGGTATCGTTTCGACGAGCCGCACCGGCATCGGCTCAGCCAATATCGGCGTCGGTTCGGAGCTCGATGCGATCGCTGCCGTCGTCATCGGCGGCGCCAGCCTGATGGGCGGCCGCGGTGGCGTCATGAACACCTTCATCGGCGTGCTTGTGCTTGGCATTATCGCCAATATGATGAACCTTGCCCGCGTGCCCGGCTATCACCAGCAGGTCTTCATGGGCTGCATCATCATCGGTGCGATGCTCCTGCAATATGCCTCCAACTGGTTTCGCAAGTAGTGTCCGCCTCCTGCAGGGGTAAATAGCATGCCTAATGATCTCTTCCTTGCCATCGACGTCGGCACCGGCAGCGTTCGCGCCGCCCTCGTCGACACCAAGGGCAAAATTCTTGCGGTCTGCAGCCGCGAGCACGAGCAGATCGTTCCGCAATTCGGCTGGGCCGAGCAGCGCCCGGCGGATTGGTGGGCGGGCGTTGTCGCCACGGTCCGCGATGTTCTGGGAGAGGTTGCCGATGCGCGCTCTCGCGTGGTTGCCATTGCAGCCTGCGGTCAGATGCATGGCACGGTGCTCGTTGGGGAAGGTGGCGAATTGGTGCGCGAAACCGCGCCGCTCTGGAACGACAAGCGCACCGTCGACTATGTGACGGCCTTCGAGGCCGCGCATGCGCCGAGCGATTATCTTGCCGATTGCGCCAACCCGCCGACGCCCGCCTGGCCGGGCTTCAAGCTGCAATGGCTGCGCGACAACGACGCGGCAGCCTATCGCAAGGCCTCCGCCGTTTTGATGCCGAAGGACTATGTCAATCTGCGCCTGACCGACGAGATCGCCATGGATCGCAACGATGGCGGCGCAAGCTTTCTCATGGATCCCCGCAGCGGAGACTGGTCGCGCAAGATGATCGCGCTGCTTGGGCTCGATGCCGATAAGCTGCCGCCTCTTCGCAATCCGACGGAGATACTCGGTACCGTCAGCGAGAGCGCAGCGATCGAGACGGGGTTGCGGCCCGGCACGCCGGTGCTGGTCGGCGGCGCCGATTATCCGGTGGCCTTGCTCGGGTCCGGCGTGTGCCGTCCTGGTGTGGGTTCCGAGGTCATGGGAACGTCGGCAATCATCACCGCGATCGCCGCCAAGCCGCTTCTCGATCCCTCGATCTGCAACGTCGGGACCGTCGAAGGAAACTGGGGCGCCTTCATGCTGCTGGAGTCCGGCGGCGACGCCATGCGCTGGGCAAGACGGGCGTTCGACGAAAAGAAATCCTCCTACGAGGACATCGTCGCAAAGGCAGCCGAGGCGCCCGCCGGCTCCGACCGCCTGTTCTTCATGCCCTACCTGACCGGCGAGCGGCTTGGCGGGCATCGCAATGCGCGCGCGCAATTTTTCGGGATCGGCGCTGCGCATGGTCTTGCGCATATGCACCGCGCCGTTCTCGAAGGCGTCGCCTTCGCCACCAAGCGCCACATCAATATTCTCGATCGCATATCCGGTGCGCCGCTCGAGCGGGTCATCGCGTCGGGTGGCGGGGCGAAGACCGAACTCTGGATGAAGATCAAGGCCAGCGTCTACGGCATTCCGATCCTTGTTCCATCCGAGCCGGAATGCGGCCTCGTCGGCTGTGCGATCATGGCGGCTGCGGCCACCGGGCAGTTTTCAAGCGTCGAGGATGCGGCGGGCGCCTTTGTCTCCTACGCGCAGGAGATCGCCCCCGATCCGCGATGGGCTGAAACATATCGGCCGATGCAGGCCTTCTTCGAAAAACTCTACGTGCACAGCCAGGCCCTCTACGATGATCTCGACGGGCTGCCGCAATGACAGAAAGAGCCGTACTTTTCGACATGGACGGCACCCTCGTTGATAGCGAGGGGCTGCATTTCGATGCCATGAAGCAAGCTCTGCTGCAGATGGGATATCGCGTGCCGGACGCGCTCGCCGATCGCATGACCGGCATGAGCGACGCCGATTGCCATGCACTGTTGCGGGAGACGATCGGTTTCAAGCCATCCTTCGCAGACTATGTCGAAGGAAAGTATCGCTGCTATCTGGCCGATGCCGCCAAGCTGGAGCGCCGCCATGGCGTCGATGCCGCTCTGAGGCTGCTTGCGGAAACACGGACGCCCTTCTCCATCGTTTCGAATTCGGACCGCATGCTGGTTGATGCCAACCTTCGGGCCGTTGGCCTGCAGCAGCCCGGCCTGGTGACCATCAGCCGAAACGATGTCCTCCGCGGCAAGCCCGATCCCGAACCCTATCTCAGGGCTGCGCATCTGCTTGGCGTCAGCCCAGAGAACTGCATCGTGGTCGAGGACAGCATCCCCGGCGCCGTCGCCGGTCTTGCCGCGGGAATGGCCGTCATCGGCTGGCCGGAGCCGCATAGGACCGACCTCGTCTTTCCGCCGTCTACGATCCCGGCCGATCCCAACGATCTGGCTTCGACGCTCGCCGGCTTGCTCTTTCCTTCTTCTCTACAAACGACCCTTCAAGGATGCGACTGATGTATCTCGATAAGTTCAAGCTCACCGACAAGATTGCCGTCGTCACCGGCGCCGCGCGCGGCATCGGCTATGCCGCCGTCGAGGCGCTGGCGGAAGCTGGAGCGAAAGTCGTGCTGACGGACATGAACGATACGCTTCTCAAAGACGCTACGGCAACGCTTGCCGCCAAGGGGTATTCCGTCGACAGCGTCGTGCTCGACGTCACCGATGTCAAAGCCGTGCAGGCGGCCCATGACGAGATCGTCGCCCGTCATGGCCGCGTCGACATCCTCGTCAACAATGCCGGCATCGCCATCAGCAACCATCCGGCCGAGACAATGGCCGACGATGTCTGGAACAAGGTGATCGACGTCAACCTCAACGGCGTCTTCTGGTGCTGCAGGGCGTTCGGCAAGTCTATGCTGGAACGCGGCTCCGGCACCATCGTCAATGTCGGGTCGATGTCCGGCTTCGTCGTCAATCGCCCGCAGGAGCAGGCGAACTACAATGCCTCCAAGGCCGCCGTTCACCATCTGACGAAGTCGCTCGCCGCCGAATGGGGCGCGCGCGGCGTCCGCGTCAATTCGGTGGCGCCCACCTATATCGACACGGAAATGAACAAGTACGTCTACGAGGATGCCGAGATGTACCGGCACTGGGTAGGCGGCACCCCGATGAACCGGCTTGGCCGGACCGACGAGGTCGCTTCCGTCATCCTGTTCCTCGCCAGCGACGCGTCCAGCCTGATGACCGGCTCGATCGTACTCGCCGATGGAGGCTACGTATGCTGGTGACGGCCGACATCAAGCCGCGCGGCGCACGCTTCCCCGGCCGTTATATCCAGGCGGCGGGGGCGATCGGGCTGCTGGGGCAGGAAGCGCACGCTTATGGCAAACGGGCAGTGGCGTTGCTCGACCGTGGCGTTTTCGGTATGCTCGAAAAGTACGTGTCGGACGCGTTCGATGGTGACGCCGATGTCGAGATCGTGCGTCACGGCGGTGAGTGCTCGGAAGGTGAGATCGCCAGCCTCGTCGCCCGGGCCAGGACTGTGGGAGCCGATGTCATCATCGGTGTCGGCGGCGGCAAGGCGCTCGATACGGCAAAGGCGGCTGCCCGCGATCTCGGATTGCCCGTCATCGTGGCGCCGACCATCGCCGCTTCGGATGCACCGTGCAGCGCGCTCGCGGTCGTCTACAACGACGACGGCACCGTTGCTTATGACAGTTTCCTGCCTGCAAACCCAAATCTGGTTCTTGTCGATACGGCATTGATCGCCGGCGCGCCCGCGCGCTTCCTCGCGGCCGGAATCGGCGACGCACTGGCAACCTGGTACGAGGCGGACGCTTGTCGTCAAAGCGGTGGCTTCAATTGCATGAGGATGCCCGGCCTTCCGCTTGCCTTCGAGGTGGCCCGCTTCTGCCGGGAAACGATCCTGGAGTTCGGTGCCGCGGCGCTCTCAGAATGCGATACAAAGACGGCGGGGCCGGCAATCGAGCGGGTCGTGGAAGCCAACATCCTCCTGTCGGGCATCGGTTTCGAGTCCGGCGGCGTGGCGGCCGCGCACGCGATCCATCACGGCCTTTGCGAGCTCGAGGATGTGCATCACCACCTGCACGGCGAGAAGGTTGCCATCGGCGTGCTGGCCGGATTGAAGATCCAGGGCCGGCATGACGAATTCGCGCGGGTTCGCGATTATTGCCAGTCGGTTCGGCTGCCGACGCGGCTGGCGGATATCGGGATCGCTGAGGCTTCCCAGGAGAAGTTGGAAATTGTGGCGCGGCGCGCCTGCCGCGCCGGCGAAATCATCCACAACGAGCCGATGCCGGTCACCGAAGCGATGGTGATCGAGGCGCTGGCGGCGTTGATCTGATCGATGGAGTAGAAATGATGGACAGCAACGAGGCGTTCGCGCCGAATTTCCTTGATGGCAAGACGGTGGTAATTTCGGGCGGCACAAGCGGCATCGGTCTGGCCGTTGCGCAAGGCTTCGCCGGTGCGGGAGCCAACGTGCTCGCCACCGGCAGTTCCGAACGCCGGCTTGACGACGCCCGATCGAGCTCGTCCGGTTCGATCGCCTTTTCAAGGCTGGATGTTCGAGACGGCGCCGCGGTCGGTCGATTTTTTGCCGATCTGCCGTCGCTCGATGTGCTGGTCAATTGCCAGGGCATCGCGCGCCCCGACAGCGAGTGGGGCGAGGATGTCTTTCTCGATGTCATGGACGTCAATCTGAGCAGCGCCATGCGACTGTCGCGCGCCGCCTTTCCGTTGCTCAGGACGAGCAATGGCAGCATTGTCAATTTCGCATCGATGCTGAGCTATCTGGCCGACGAAAGTGTTCCCGCCTACACCGCCAGCAAGACGGGCATCGTCGGCCTGACGCGCGCCATGGCGCACAAATACGGCCGCGACGGCGTACGCGTGAACGCGGTTGCGCCGGGCTATCACCGCACAGAGATGACGAAGCCGCTGTGGTCGCAGCCGGATAGCGAAGCGAAGATCGCCGAGCGATCCGCACTGAAGCGTTGGGGAACGACCGAGGATCTCGTCGGCCCAATCCTGTTCCTGTGCTCGCCAGCCGCCGCGTTCGTCACTGGTGTCACTCTGCCGGTCGACGGTGGTTACAGCGTCGGATGAAAAGACAGCTTGCTATCACGGCTGGCTGAGCCAATCCCCGGAGCCAGCGTTACTACATCTTCGAGGTCTCAGCGGGGCGAGCCAAGTCGGCGGTTCATTTCCCTTTACGGTTCGGCAAATTTACAAGTCTCCTTGCCATCAGGCTCCCCGCAACCAATATTCCAAAGACTGAATTCCTAGCGCTGGCGCCGAGACTTCATCTTCGCTGGCGATCTAGCTCGTCTCCTGCGGATAACCTGCCACGAATGCGCGATGTGGCGCGGTGTGAGCATCCGGAGGAAGCGCGAAGCTTTGATCTTGCACAGCGTCAGACGAGGGACCCGGCATAGCAAGGTGCGTTTTGCGCGGACGCTGTGTAATGGCCTGCAGATCCCGCCGGTCGCACGTCCATCTAGGCAAGGCTTGCGCCGACATCGGCATGAACTCACACGACAGAGCTGGCCGGCAGGTCTGCGGCCAGATCGACCCAAGGCGTCACGTCTGCGATGCGCGGGATGATTACGGTTGCTATGACCTGGCGAAAGACATCGATTACATCCGACATGATCGGGGTGAGTTCGTTACGCCGATATACGAGATAGATCCGCCGCCTAATCGTCTGGGTTGGAAGCGGCAGCGCCGCCAAGTCCATTGTCGATGAATGGGCATGCAGAAGGCACATCGGCGTGGCAATCGCCCAGCCCAAGCCGTTGGACACCATGCGTAATACAGCCTCGCTTGCATCAAATTCCATGGTCCTTGCAGGAGAAAGCCTGCGTTGGCTTAGGAAATATTCGATGGTCTGGCCGAGATTGGATCTGGCACTGAACCGGACAAGTGGCAGAGCGGCGCACATTTCCGCCAGTGTCATCGTCATGAAGCGATCGGCTTCGGATTTTGGTACCACCGCGACCAGCGGCTCCTGCAGCAGGCATTCGCGTTCGAGTTCCGGATTTGCAGTCATCGGATCGTTCGAGACGATGATGTCGACGGTGCGGTTGAGTAGCTCGGTGGAAAGCATGGGTGTGATGCCCGACCACATCTGTAGATTTTCGACACGTCTGCTCAATGATTTCATGACGACAGGCCCGGCTGTGGTGGCGAAGGTGTCGATCAGTCCAAGCCGCAACATGGGAAGTTCCTCGATCTCCGTCGCCCGCACTTCATCGACAGTCCGCCGGATCTCCTGCAGCACGCCGATGCTGTTCCGCCTGAGGATTTCGCCCGCCCGCGTGATCAAAAGCGGCCGATGAGATCGATCCATCAGCATCACACCGAACAGGCGCTCCAGCCGTGCGATCGATTGCGAGACTGCGGACTGCGTGACCCCCAACTGTCTCGAACACGCCGTCAGATTGCGGGTCTCCGCGAGCGTCTCGAAAACGTGCAGGTCCCAAAGGTTGATGTTCAGAGACATGTCGCCCGTCGGCCTCATGCCTTCGCTCCCATTGCCGTCAATGCCCCAGTAGTATTAGCACCCCTAATGCTAAGAGCAATATTCTCTAATTTGAAAAATATCGTGACCAACTTTTCCGAAAGGATCTTAAAAGCCGTGCTGGTCGCAGCTGGCACCGGGAAGGAACAGACATGACAGGCATTCGGATCGAGGTGGACGGATTGGGACGTGCGGAGCTTCCGGCTGGTGCGCTATACGGCGTGAACACTTTGCGCGCGACGCATAACTTTTCACTTTCGGGCCGTCCGATTGCATCGAGCCCGTATTTCGTCTGGGGGCTGGCGGTCGTCAAACATGCCGCTGCGCAGGCAAATCTCGAACTTGGTGCCATCTCGCCAGACAGGGCTGATGCGATTGTCGATGCATGCCGGGACATCATGCAGGGGCATTATAACGAACACTTCGTCGTCGATATGCTTGAAGGCTCGGGAGGGACTTCAACGAACATGAACGTCAACGAGGTGATCGCGAACATCGTCGCCTCGAAACGAGGCGAGGTTCTTGGTGGATATGCTTTCATTCACCCCAATGACCACGTCAATCTCGGCCAGTCCACGAACGATGTCATTCCGACCGCCATGAAGCTGGCGATATATCGGGCGATGGCGGATGCCGATGCTGGTCTTGAGGAACTTGCGCGCGCGTTTTCCGCAAAGGAGCAGGAATATGCAGCCTTGCTCCGCCTCGGACGGACATGCCTGCAAGATGCACAGCCGATGACATTGGGACAGGCTCTGGGTGGATATGCTGCGGTTACGCGGCGGCATCGGGAACAGTTGGAAATTCTCAGGCAGCAATTTCTGCACCTGCCTATCGGCGGCACCGCGATCGGCACCGGATTTGGATCCCTGCCCGGTTATCGCGCAGCAGTCGTCCGGAACATATGCGCATTGACGGGAGAGCCGTTCACATCGATCGTCAATCCTTTCGACGGCATGCAGAACATGGACACTTGTGCGCGTCTCTCGGCGGAGCTGCGCAATGCCGCAAATTCGTCCTGGAAAATCGCCAACGACCTCATCATCCTTTCCTCCGGACCGGCAGGCGGCATTCAGGAGATCACGTTGCCGGCGGTGCAGCAGGGATCATCGATCATGCCCGGCAAGGTCAATCCGGTCATTCCGATGGCGGTCTGTCAGGTCGCCTTTGCAATAACCGGCAATGATGCCGCCATCGCAATGGCATGCCAGCAAGGGCTTCTAGAAATAAATCACTATGAACTTCTGGTGTGTGACCGATTGTTGGACAGCATAGCGCTTCTGGCACGGTCTGCCGATATGTTTGCCAAGCGTTGCATCAGCGGTCTCGTCGCCAACGAGGCTTCCTCGCTCGATCACCTCATGGCTTCGAGTGCCTTGGCAACGGCTCTCGTTCCAAGTCTCGGTTACGCTGTGGTTTCGAACATGGTGCAGTCCTCGCTGGCACAGGGACGGCCGTTCATGGACGTCGTCGCCGAGCAGGGATTGCTGAACGAAAGCGACATCGTTTCGATCTTGACGAAGGCGGCAGCCGGCTCGACAACTGCATGATCTGATCGCACTTTGATTTTTGCAGACGATCTTTTGCCTGCCGTTATTTGAGGAAGTGCCATGCCTGTCATGCAAGTCCGGGGTGAAGGATATCGATTTGCATATCCGTGACCTGACTGCTGTGCAGTCCGGCTTTCGTGGCCAGAAGTGAGCAAAATACGTCCGAACAAGACAAGATTTAATTCTTCCTTTTGTCAAATTCAACGTCAGTTAAAACAAGGGGAATGGACATGAAAAGATTACTTGCCTTGACGATGGGACTGCTGACGGCCGCGACTTCCGTCACTGCTGCCGAATGCACGAATGCCACTCTCAAGCGCATCACAGAGCGCGGTGAAATCGCGGTCGGCGTCAAGGCCGACTACAAGCCGTTCGGCTTTCGTGACCCGAATGGCGAGATCGTTGGCCTGGAAATCGACCTTGCGAAGGAAGTTGCTGCGACGCTAGGCGTAAAGCTTCGTCTTGTTCCGGTGGTTGCATCCAACCGCATGCAGTTCGTGGAGCAGGGACAAACGGATCTCATGATCGCCACGATGACGGACACCAAGGAACGCCGCAACATCGTCGGCATTCCGGGCCCCAACTATTATGCGTCCGGTACCAACATCCTTTCGCCCAAGGCGCTTGCATTCAAGGACTGGAAGGACCTGAACGGAAAGCCGGTCTGCGGCATTCAGGGTGCGTTCTACAACCAGTCGGTCTCCGACAAGTACGGCGCCAAGATTTCGGCCTTCACCAACGCCGCCGAAGCAAAGCAAGCGCTTCGTGATCGCAAATGCGTGGCTTTCCTTTTTGACGATTCCTCCATCGCATCGGATCTGGCTTCCGGTTCCTGGGGAGATTTCGAAATGCCGTTGCAATCGGAAGATCAGTCGCCCTGGGGGCTTGCTGTTGCAAAGTCCGAAGAAGCTTGTGCCTTCGGAGCAATGATTTCGGGCATGCAGTACAACTGGCACCGCAGCGGCAAGCTGTTGGAGCTTGAGAAGAAGTGGGAGATCAAGTCGACTGGCTATCTGCAAGCCATGCGCGACAAGATGGCCGACCCGATCAAGTAAGGGCGCCGGATGAACGTCCTGTCAGACTACTTCCGTGATCTTGCTCAGAGAGCACCACGCTGGGACTTCATTTGGTTGTACGATGGCAGCGCCGCGGACCGGATTTTTTCCGGTCTGTGGGTGACCATCCAGCTCAGCGTCATTTGTGTCGTTGCCTCGCTTGTGATCGGCTTTGCCGGTTCCATGCTGCAGACCTCCCGCTACAAGGTCGCACGGTTGTTCGTCAGCGGTTACCTGCAGATATTCCGCAACACGCCGCCTCTCGTGCAACTGCTGTTCTTCTATTTCGCCCTGGGGCAGTTTACCCCGAGCTACAGTCCGGACGGATGGACGCAGGTTCCGCTCATCTCGAACGTCGGCTGGGCAGCAATTTCACTTTCGCTTTTCGGCGCGGCCTTCAACGTCGAGATTTTTCGATCCGGGCTCGAGGCTGTTCCGAAATCGACGATCGAGGCGGCGGATGCTCTCGGTATGAGCCGGTGGCTGATCTTTTCGGAAGTACAATTCCCGCTGGCGCTCAGGGTCTGCCTGCCGGCGCTCAGCAGCAACCTTATCAATCTGGTCAAGACGACATCGCAAGCCTTCGCGATCGCGGTGCCCGAATTGCTTTACCAGTCCGCCTCCCTGTGGAACGACAACCCGGCAGCGCAGAACCCGACCATGCTCTTATTGCTGGTTGTCTATGTCGGGCTTGTCGGACTTCTGTCGCTCGGTCTCAGGTTCATGGAACGCAGAATGAGGGTGCCCGGCTATGGCGTCTGATATCTACAAGCGCGCGCGGGAGCAGCGCACCGGCGGCAGTGAAATGGCTGTCCTGCTGCCACTTCGCCCTGCTCCGCAGATGGACAGCCTGTCGTTCACGACCTGGCTCGCAAACATCCGCTGGTGGCACGTCATGCTGCTTATGCTGGTGTGGCCGCTGCAGGCCCTGGCTCAGGGGAGCGTCACCGTCGATAGCGCCATCACCGTTCTGTACAGATGGGCGCCGTTCCTTCTGCTGAACGGCTTTCTCTTCAATGTCCTGATCTCGGTCCTCTCGATGGCGCTCGGCACCGGTCTGGGCGTGTTGCTTGGAATGACCCTGATTTCGAAATGGTTTCCGCTTCGGTTTCTCGGCAATACAGGAACGGCATTCTTCCGTAATGCGCCATGGCTCGTGCTGCTCTTCGTGGTGCTTTTGGCGTTTCCGTTTGAACTGAACATTTTCGGTACGCGCGTGCCATTGCCCGGCTGGATAAAGGCCGTCATCGGCCTTTCGCTTCCGGTTGCCGCAAATATCGCCATCATCGTGCGCGGAGCGATACAATCGGTGCCGTCCGCCCAATGGGAAGCAGCTGAAAGCCTCAGCTTCAGCCGCATGCAGACGCTCTGGCAGATCATCATTCCCCAATGTATCAAGCGGATGATTCCGCCATGGATGAACTGGTATGCGATCCTGACGATGGCGACGCCGCTCTGCTCGATACTGGGCACGGAAGAGATGGTGACGCTCACCCGCCAGGCGATGGAAGCGGAAGGCAATAAACCGGAACTGCTGATGCCGTTCTACGGCTTCATCCTCATCCTGTTCTTCCTCTACTGCTACCCGATTGCAAAACTCACGGTGCGCCTTGAGCGCAAGTTCGCCGTCAAGCTCTAGGTAAAGATATGTGGTCTCCCAGTCAGCCCATCGTGGCGATGAAAAACGTGGTGAAATCCTATGGCGATATCGATGTGCTGAAAGGCATCAGCATGGATATCATGAAGGGCGAGGTCGTTTGTATCATCGGCCCTTCCGGTTCAGGCAAGTCTACACTGATCCGCTGCATCAACGGCCTCAACGACATTCAGTCGGGTTCGATCACCGTCGAGGGGCAGGAAGTCCATGATGCGAAACTCGACAAGCGGGCTCTCCGTCGCAAGGTTGGGATGGTCTTTCAGCAGTATAACCTCTTCCCGCACAAGACTGCTTTGCAGAATATCATGATGGCGCCGGTCAAGGTGTTGAAAGAACCGCGTGCGCAAGTCGAAGCCCGCGCACGCGCGCTCCTGAAGAAAGTGCGCCTTGAAGGCAAGGAAAACAGTTATCCAGGAGAGCTGTCAGGCGGCCAGCAGCAGCGCGTGGCCATTGCCCGTTCGCTTGCCATGCGCCCCGATATCATGCTGTTCGACGAAGTGACCGCCGCGCTTGACCCCGAAACGGTCAAGGAAGTTCTTGTTACGATCAAGGAACTGGCCTCGGACGGCATGACCTGCATCCTTGTCACGCACGAGATGGGATTTGCAAAGGAAGTCGCCGACAAGGTCTACTTCACCGACCGCGGCCTCATCGTCGAGGAAGGGCATCCGGGCGAGATTTTCACCAATCCCAAGGACCCGCGCACCAGGGCGTTTCTCAGTCAGGTTCTCTGACGCTGTTTCCCGCGAGCAAGGAACGGCCTCAAGGGCGTTCCTTGTCGAAGGCGACGGCTCTGGCGGCGACACGCATGGCTTTCGGTGTCGTCGCGAAACGGGCCTGAAATATGCGGGTGAAATGGCTGGCATTGGAAAAGCCCGTCGCCAGCGCCACTTCGGAAATGGGCAGGACTGTCTGCTTCAGCAACTGGGCTGCGCGATCGAGGCTGATATGGCGATAGAATTCCATTACGCTCATGTCGAGCATTTCGACGAATACCCGGTTTAGCTGTCGGGCGCTGATATGCGCCCGGCCAGCGATTTCCTCAAGCGTGAGGCGGTCCGCCAGATTGTTGTGCATCAGTTCGACGGCCGCCAGAGCCGCCGGGTGATGAATGTTGTATTTCTGTTCGAGACCAGCCTTCTGGGGCGCTTCGGAAAGCCGCGTTTCGGTATGCATGAACCAGTCGCTGACCTGCTGGGCCAGGACACGGCCATGGTTTTTCGAGATGATGTTGATCAAAAGATCGAGCGTGCCCGTGCCGCCGGCGGATGTGTATCGATCGCGATCAATGACATAGAGTGACTTTTCGAGGTTGAAGTCCTGCGACATTTCCTTCAACGAGTCGAAGTGCTCCCAGTGGATGGTGAACCGGCGATGCCGCATCAATCCGTAACGTGCAAGGATGGCGGGCGCACCAGAAATGCCGCCCAGCGGCACGTTCTGCCGTGTCAGCCGCTTCAGATACCGTCCCAGTTCCACATTCTCGTAGAGGATTGGATTGCCGCCTGCGACCAGGAAAACCAGGTCGAAATCGACCGGCGCGCTTCGCATCTCGATGGCATCGAATGCGATACCGATGGACGACTGCGCGCGGTCTCCTTCGGCGGTGATGAAGGTGAAGTCGTAAAGCTTGGTCTTCGATAGGATGTTGGCCGCGCGCAGCGGTTCGACCGTCGCAGCCAGGGATATCAGAGCGTAACCGTCGACCAAGATGACGCCAATCCTGCGGATACCCTGTTCCGAAAACAGCGCGCTGTGGTGATAAAGCTGCGTGCTCATTTCTGAAATCCGGTCGTTAGGCTGCGTGAGCGCGGGAAATAGCGTGCAAAGCGGTGCTTGACAAGCTTGCGGTATCCATTTTGTATACGGAAGGACTCTCTGTATCGGGATGTGATTGCATGTATGACTTCAGTGGCAAGATAGTGGTGGTAACCGGTGGCGCCGGCGGTATCGGTGAATCGACAGCCCATGTCTTTGCGCGTTCCGGGGCAAAGGTGATCGTGATGGACCGGTCTCGGGAGGTTCTGGGCAAGGCCATGGCACGCCTTTCGGAAGCCGGCGACGTCACCGGGGTCGCTGTCGATGTCGCCGATCGTGATGCTGTCGAAGCCGCTTTCAACGACATCGCTGCGATCGGGGGTACGGATGTTCTGGTGACCAGCGCCGCCATCGTCAAGACCGGACTGATCCTCGATTTCGATCCGCAGGACTGGGAGCGCATTCTTTCCGTCAACCTTACCGGCACTTTCAATTGCTGCCAATTTGCCGGAAGGCAGATGGTGGCGAAAGGTGCAGGGCGCATCATAACCGTCAGTTCGGTAAACGGCCAGATCGCGAATACCGGGCGCGGTGCATATTCCTGCAGCAAGGGAGCGGTCGACATGCTGACGCGCCTTCTGGCTGCAGAACTCGGCGACAAGGGCGTCACGGCCAATGCGGTTGCGCCGACACCGGTCGATACGCCGATGATCCTCCAGGTTCACGGTCCTAAGGACCGGGCAATATGGGATGCCCAGATCCCCGCCAAGCGTTATGCCAAGCCGGAGGAAGTGGCTGCGGCCATCCAGTTCCTGGCGTCGCCGGAGGCTGCGTATATCAATGGGCACATCCTCAACATAGATGGCGGCTTCATGGCGTCCGGCGTACTTATACGCTAAGCAATCTATCGCAGAAATTGCACCTTCTCAGCCGGGTGTGGCGTCATGCAGCCGGTTGCTTGCCTTGTAAAATTCTTTGTAATACCACTTTTGCGATAAGGCATTGCTTTGTCAGTCTATTTGAAGGCGGAAATATGAGCGAAAGAGATGCGTGGAAAGTAGCAAGAGAACTGCGCGAGGCCATCTTACGGTTGGAACTTCGTCCCGGTCGCAGTCTCGACGAAGCGGCGCTGGCCGAATCTCTTTCCGTATCGCGCACGCCGGTCCGCGAAGCCATCATCCAGCTCATCGCCGACGGCCTTGTCGTGCGCGAGGGACGTTCGGCCAAAGTGGCGCCGCTTGACTTCGACGATCTTCCGAAACTCTATGATGCATTGCTCGTCGCCAGCCGGGTAATCCATCGGTTGGCGGCGCAGAACCGCACCGAGGAAGACTTGAGAAAAATCTCCGAGCAGATGGACATGTTCAAGAAGGAGGTTGCGTCTGGCGAGGGTGTTGGCCGTTCGGAAACGAACTTCACCTTCCACATGGCAATTGCCAATGCCGCTGACAACAGGCATTTCGCCGCCTTCTACGAACAGACGCTGATCGGCTCGATCCGAATTGCGCGCGCCTGTTTTGCCGGAAATACCAATGACGACGAAAATGACATCCGCAAACATCTCGATGAGACCGTGCGTCAGCACGATCTCATTTTCGATGCGATCGTTGCACAGGATGCGGACAAGGCAGATGAATACGCCACTCTTCATCACAAACTGACGAAACAGCGGATCAAGCGTATCCTTTTCGCCAGCTCACCGGTCCTCGGCGATGATCTAAATCTCTCCAGCGAATGGAACCTGCCCTGACAGCCACTCGATAAACGCCGCAGCTGCCCGCGTCAGGCGCCGCTGCTGATTGGGGACTATGTGAAGCGCCACAGGCAGGATCTCGCCTGCGCCAAAAGGTGCAACCAGCCGCCCGGATGCCAGATAGGCGGTTGTATAGGACGACATTGCCGCCGTGATCCCGCCGCCGCTTGCGCAGATTTCCAGCGCAGTCGCCGCATTGTCGACCTTGATCGGGGCTTCTTGAGGTGCAAGATCAAGCTTTTCCTTCTGTGCCCAGAGATCCAGCAGTTGCATGCGACCTTGGACATGAATGAGGCGGGCGGAATGCGCCCACTCTATCGTCGGTCTCTTGCCAGCGCGTGATGCCGTCTGAGGATCGGACAAGAGCATGAGGCGCTCGCTGCCCAGACGGACCGATCCCGGTGGCGGGTTCGCAACGCTCAGTGCCAATATGCTCAGGTCCGCCAGTTCGACGTTCGGATCCGTCCAGATCGTGCTGTTCAAGCGTACTTCAAGCTGGGGATGGGCGGACGAAAAGCCGTGCAGATTGCGGGCAAGCCAAAGGGCGACAAAACTCAACGGAGCCGACACTGTGATGCTTGTATGGGTTCGCGCGCCCAGAAGGCCCTGTGTCGCCATTTCAGCCCGGTCGAGCGCTTCCGCGACACCCGGCAGATAGGCCGCACCGACTTCGGTCAATTCCAGCCCATTGCTGCGCCTATGGAAGAGCGGGCGCGCAAAAAATCGCTCAAGCGCGCGAACGCGCTGGCTGATTGCTGCTTGTGTGCAATTCAGCTCTTCGGCCGCCCGCGTGAAGCTCAGATGTCTCGCCGCAGCTTCAAAGGCCTGCAAGTAGTCCAGATGGGGAAGATTGCGCATCGCTGATCCCGTTTGAGTTTCCCATGCATTACAAAAACGGGGTCACTGGGTAAAGAACGATTTCTTGTTTCTCTTTGGCCAGAAGGCATTCTGTCTTTCATCAAAGCCACATCAAGGCACAGGAAAACAATGCCTTTCTCCCTGTTGAAATATGCTCTTCGCTCCCGGCACGTTCCGTACGGCGATATTCCGAAGACGCCGGATCTGAAGCGCGCCTATGACGTGGTCATCATTGGGGGCGGCGGACACGGATTGGCTGCGGCCTATTACCTTTCGAATGTCCATGGCATCACAAATGTCGCAGTGCTCGAAAAGGGTTATCTCGCGGGCGGCAATACGGCGCGCAACACGACGACCATCCGTTCAAACTACATGACGCCGGAATCGGTTCGCTTCTACAAGGAAGGCGTCGAGCTCTACGAGACCATGTCTCAGGATCTTGGTTTCAACATCATGTTCTCGCAGCGCGGCCAGCTGACGCTTGCTCATTCCGAAGCGACGCTGCGCAGCTTCCATCTGCGGGCCGAGATGGGCAAGTATATGGGAACGAAGATCGAGGTGGTCGACGTTCAGACCGTTCGCGAATTGTGCCCTGACCTCAATCTCGATATCGGCGGCCAGCACGAAATCCTGGGTGGCCTTTGGCATGCCGATGGTGCCACCGCCCGTCACGATGCGGTTGCCTGGGGTTATGCGAAGCATGCTGCGGCTCGCGGCGTCGAGATCCATCAGCGCACGGAGGTTCTGGGCTTCGGCAAGGCCGGCGACCGCGTCACCGAGATCAAGACCAATCGAGGCACGATCGCGGCCGGCCATGTGCTGCAGGCTGTTGGCGGCCTCAATGGTCAGGTTGCTGAATTGGCCGGCATCAAGCTGCCGATCCGTTGCTTCCCGCTACAGGCCATGGTCACACAACCTCTCAAGCCCTTCCTGCACACGCTGGTCTCTTCCGCCAACCTGCACACCTATCTGGTCCAGTCTTCGCGCGGCGAAATCGTCATCGGTGGCGGATCCGATCCGTACCAGCTTGCGTCGACCCGCTCGACGCTCGACCAGAAGGAGCATCTTGCAGAAGGCGCGCTGCACCTCTTCCCATTCCTGCACAAGGTCAAGCTGCTGCGCCAATGGGCCGGTATCACCGACATGACGCCCGATTACAGCCCGATCATGGGCGCGTCTCCACTTGCGAACTACTGGCTCGATTGCGGCTGGGGAACCTGGGGGTTCAAAGCGACGCCGGTTGCCGGAAAACGCATGGCTGAAACCATCGCCACCGGTCGCGTGCCTGACATTCTGAAACCCTTCGACATGCGCCGTTTCGAAAATTTCGCCCTCCTCAACGAGATGGGCGCGACTGCTGCCAGCCATTGACGAGGCTCTCATGAAAATCCTGACCTGCCCGGTGAACGGTCCTCGCAACATCACCGAATTTCAGTATCTCGGCCCCGTGCGTGCCGCCGATGCGGAAAATCCCGATCAGCTGATCGAGTCGCTTTTCTATGCGGAAAACCCGCTGGGCGTGCTCAAGGAATGGTGGCGGCATACGCCGTCCAATACGATCCTTATTGCAGAGCGCCACACGGTCACCGACCAGATCATTGCTACCTATCTTCCCAATCGAAAGCCCGCCTGACATGACCGAACGGCTTCCATCCCCCTGGGGTTCGCGCATCGATCGCACCCGCAAGATCAGTTTCAGCTTCGATGGCCGTACTGTCGAAGGCTTTTCCGGCGACAGTATCGCATCCGCCATGGCGGGCGCCGATCGCTGGATCCTGTCTCGTTCTTTCAAATATCACCGTCCGCGTGGCATTTTGACCATGGCAGGCCAGGACGCCAATACGCTGGTGCAGTTGCCCGACGAACCGAACGTCCGCGCCGATCTGCGCGCCATTTCCGATGATCTTGCAGTAACAGCCCAGAATGTCAGCGGCACCGCAGAGAACGATCGCAACGCCATCCTCGACAAGTTTGGCCGCTTCATGCCGGTCGGCTTTTATTACCGCACGTTTTTCGGCCCAGGCCAGAAGAGCTGGCTGAAGTTCTGGGAGCCGATCATCCGCAAATCCGCGGGTCTCGGCAAGGTCGATATCAAGGCCGGACATGGCCACTATATCCGTGAAAACATGCATGTGGACGTGCTCGTCGTCGGCGCTGGCCCGGCCGGTCTGTCGGCCGCCGTCAAGGCTGCCGAGGCCGGTTCGCAGGTGCTGGTGGTCGATCTCAACCCCGAAACGGGTGGCGCGCTGACCTACGCGCGCTTCGATGTCGAGACGGACGAAGCCAACACCGTGCTGCAGGCGCTTCGCAAGCAGGCCGCGGATCTGCCGAACATCCAGATCATGACCGGTGCGACATGCAACGGCTGGTTCGCCGACAACTTCATTCCCGTGCTTCGGGAAAACCGGCTCTACCGCGTCCGTGCCAAGCAGGTTGTCGTTGCTTCCGGATCGCACGAACAGCCATTGGTATTTCACAACAACGACTTGCCCGGTGTCATTCTTTCATCCGCGGCGCAGCGTCTTCTGCGTCATTATGCGGTTCGTCCTGGCAAGCAGGCCGTCGTTTTCGCCGGCAATCGCGACGGCTATCTGACGGCGTTGGATCTCGTCGAGGCCGGCGTGAAGATTGCCGCCGTGCTGACGCCCACAGGTGGCGCGGCATGCGAAGCGCTGGCGCAGTTGCTTGCCCAGAAAGGCGTGCAGGTCATCCGCGACGCAAGCGTGATCGCGGCTGTCGGCACGAGTGGCAATCGCCGGATCCGCGCCGTCACTTTCAGCACGCGACAGCATGGCGAAAAGACGCTTGCCTGCGATCACCTGGTTGTCGCGACCGGGTATACGCCTGGCTACCAGTTGCCGCTGAATGCGGGAGCGAAGCTTGGTTATGACGACGCAAGCCGTCAATTCACCGTCAGCAATCTGCCTCAGGACTTCCATCTGGCAGGTTCGGTCGCCGGCGTCTTCTCGCTGAAATCCGTATTGCGCAGCGGCGAGATCGCCGGTTCGGCGGCAGCAAGGGCGCTTGGCCATGACGTGGTCGTCCCCATGGCGATCGAGGATCTCGACGCACCGGAAATGAACTATGCGCAGGAGCTTTCCGCACATCCGAAGGGTCGGGATTTCGTCGATTTCGACGAGGACCTGCAGGTCAAGGACATCAAGAACGCGGTCGCCGACGGCTATAGCGAGCTTGAACTGGTCAAGCGCTATTCGACGGTCGGCATGGGTCCATCGCAGGGCCGGCATTCGGCGCTCGCAACGGCCCGCATCGTCGCCGGCTCGACAGCCCGCAGCGTCGGCCAGGTCGGTATCACGACCTCGCGTCCGCCTTATGGTCCGGAAAAGCTGGGCCTTCTTGCCGGTCCGAACCATGTTCTCTATCGCCATACGGCCATTCATGACGAGCATGTCGAAAGCGGTGCGAAACTGACGCCGGTCGGCGCATGGTGGCGTCCGTTCCACTATGCCGGCAAGGGCGACGTCAGCCGTGCGATCGCGGACGAAGTCGCGCTTGTGCGCAACAAGGTCGGCATGCTGGACGTTTCGACGCTTGGCAAGCTCGCGATCCGGGGCCCGGATGCCGCTGCTTTTCTCGATCGCATCTATACGATGGCACATGCCAAGCAGCCGATAGGCCGCGTGCGTTACTGCCTGATGTTGAACGACATGGGATCCGTGATCGATGACGGCGTCGCGTTCCGCATCTCCGAGAACGAATTCTACGTCACGGCCACGACCGGCGCCGTCGCGCGCGTCTTTAGCGAGATGATGTTCCTCAATGCCAAATGGGGCATGCAGGTCGATATCCAGAATATCACCGCCGCTTTCGCCGCGATCAATGTCACCGGCCCTGCCGCTCGTCAGGTTCTGGAAGCACTCGGCGGCGATATCGATCTTTCGGCGGAAGGATTTCCCTATCTCAACGGTCGCGTCGGCGTCATCGGCGGATGCCCCGTTCGCATCATGCGTATCGGCTTCACCGGCGAGCTCAGCTACGAACTACACGTACCGCAGTCCTACGGTGCCGCCCTCTGGCGCAAGCTGCTCGAAGTGGGCGCTCCTCACGGTCTGCGTCCCTACGGCCTGGAAGCCTCGCGTATTCTGCGTCTCGAAAAGGGCCATATCATCATCGGCCAGGATACGGATGCGCTTTCGACACCGGAAGAGCTCTCGATGGAATGGGCCATTTCCAAGACCAAGGCCCGATATGTTGGTAAAGCCGGCGTGGAGGCGCGCGCGAAGCTTGAAACCACGCGCAAGCTGTGTGGTTTCGAAATCTCGGGTGACGATGGCAAGCATCTGGCCGAATCCAACCTCGTCTTCCGCGATGGCCGTCCTGCTGGCTTCGTGACTTCGGCCTGTTATTCGCCGACGCTCGGAAAATGGGTAGGCCTCGCTTATGCCGATCCGCGCGATGTCCAGCCGGGATCAAGCCTCAGCATCAAGAGCTTCGGCGGTCAGGATATCTCGGCCAAGGTGGTGAAGGTTCCATTCTACGATCCGGAAAGCAAGCGGCAGGAGATGTGAGATGAGCACGACTGGACATATCAATACTGCCGCGACGGCATCGCAGCCCGACCTTGCTCTGCGCAACGATCTTCTCGGTGCGCGCCTTACCCGCCGCGCGACCGTGCCGACAGGCGCCGAGAATGTCGTTATCGAATGCACGCCGACAGAACGTTTCGGCGTTCGCGGGCCGGGAACCATCGACTGGGTCGCGGCGCAGGGACTGGCTGTGCCGCCAGCGGTCAACACATCCGCGATTTCGCCCTGCGGGACGACGGTCATGCGTCTCGGTCAGCAGGAAGTTCTGCTGACCGCTCCTGTCGGTGACGATGGACAGCGGCTGCGCGAACTGCGTTCGGCATGGAACGAGAGCACGCTTCCCGCGAAAGGTTACGATGCCTATCGCGAGGAAGGTTGGGCCTGGTTCGTCGTCTCCGGTCCCGACGCACCGGTGCTGATGCGCCGCAGTTCGATGGCGGATCTCGGGCCGAACACCCTGAAGGTCAACGAGATCGCACAGACGCGCGCATTGCATCTGGATGTCGTCGTTGCCCGCGAAGATCGTTTCGGCGCAGTTTCCTACGATATCTTTCTCGACATCGCCTCGGCGAAATTCGCTCTGGATGTCCTGACCGAAACCGCGCAGGAACTGGATGCGGGCTTTCAGCTGGCGGCGTTGCGCGCTGTCGCCTGAGTGCGGAATTTCTAAAACCACAAGCCAACACGGATCGCTTTCTGCGTGGTGTTCAGACCCGCGTACGATGACGCGTGTTCCGATGAGGGCCAGTAAAGGATTGAATGCGCATGGTCGCGACGAAGATCGATGGAAGGGCCTTTGCTGAAACCGTCCGCCAGGACGTGGCCCGGCATGTTGCGCAACTCCGGTCGGATCATGGCGTCACGCCAGGTCTGGCAGTCGTGCTCGTCGGCGAAGATCCGGCGTCCGAAGTCTATGTCCGCAACAAAGGCAAGCAGACGCGCGAATGCGGCATGGCGAGTTTCGAGCACAAGCTGGATGCCGCCACGTCCGAAGCCGAGTTGCTTGGCCTGATCGACAGGCTCAATGCCGACCCGTCCGTTCACGGAATACTCGTTCAGCTCCCCCTGCCGTCGCACATAGAGAGCAACAAGATCCTAAATGCGATCGATCCCGCCAAGGATGTCGATGGGTTCCACATCTCGAATGTCGGTTTGCTGGGGACAGGACAGAAGGCTATGGTGCCTTGCACACCGCTCGGTTGCCTGATGCTGCTTCGCCATCATCACGGCAAGCTGGATGGGCTGAACGCGGTCGTGCTCGGCCGCTCCAATATCGTTGGCAAGCCGATGGCGCAGCTTCTACTGCGCGACAACTGTACCGTGACCATCGCCCATAGCCGCAGTCGCGATCTCGAAAGCATCGTGCGATCCGCGGATATTGTTATCGTCGCCGTCGGGCGGCCGGAAATCGTGACGGGTGACTGGATCAGACCAGGCGCGACCGTGATAGACGTCGGCATCAACCGCATCGAACGCGACGGTAAGACAAAACTGGTGGGCGACGTGCATTTCGACAGTGCCGCCGATATGGCCGGTGCCATAACACCCGTGCCCGGCGGTGTCGGCCCCATGACCATCGCCTGCCTCTTGGCAAATACGCTGACGGCGTGCTGCCGCGCAAAAGGCCTTTCCGAACCATCCAGCCTCACGGCCTGATTGAAACATCCGCCAGCCGAACCGGCTGACGTCCGCCCATCCTCCAGGAGCTTCCATGAACCAGTTCTACTTGACAGTGACCTGCCCCTCGACGCGGGGCATCGTTGCGGCAATCACCACCTACCTTGCCGAGAAAGGCTGCAACATCACCGACAGTTCGCAGTTCGACGACAGCGAGACCGGCAATTTCTTCATGCGGATCAGTTTTCGCTCCGAGACTGGAACCGACCTTGCTACACTGCGCGAGGGTTTCGCTGATCCGGCTAAGGCATTCGGCATGACCTATTCATTCCATGACGAGACCGAGAAGATGAAGGTCGTCATCATGGTCTCGCGCTTCGGCCATTGCCTCAACGACCTGCTCTATCGCTGGCGGATCGGCGCGCTGCCGATCGAGATCGTTGCCGTCATCTCCAATCACATGGAATACCAGAAGGTCGTGGTGAACCATGACATTCCCTTCCACTACATCAACGTGACAAAGGCCAACAAGGCGGAGTCGGAAGCGCGTCAGCTGGCCATCATCGATGAAACGAATGCCGATCTGGTGGTGCTTGCACGTTACATGCAGGTTCTGTCGGATGAGATGTGCCGCAGGATGTCGGGGCGTATCATCAACATTCACCACTCCTTCCTGCCAAGTTTCAAGGGTGCGAACCCCTACAAGCAGGCTTATGAGCGCGGCGTGAAGCTGATCGGCGCCACCTCGCATTACGTGACGGCGGATCTCGACGAAGGTCCGATCATCGAGCAGGACACGATCCGCGTGACGCACGCGCAAAGCCCGAACGACTACGTTTCGCTCGGTCGCGATGTGGAGAGCCAGGTTCTGGCGCGGGCGATCCATGCTCATATCCATCGCCGTGTATTCCTCAACGGAAACCGCACGATCGTCTTCCCGGCGTCACCGGGTTCGTTCGCCTCGGAACGCATGGGCTGAAAACAGGAACGCAAAAAGCCCTGCCCGCCATTCTTGAGAAATGGCGGGCAGGGCTTTTTCATATGCTTATACGCAGGCGACCAGCTGGATTTCGACCGGCGCATTGCCCGGCAGGGTGGCCACGCCGATTGCGGCGCGGCATCCGATGGCGATGTCGCCGAGTTGATCTTTCAGGAACTGCGAGGCGTAGTCGGCAAGTTTCGAGTGGGCCGTAAAGCCCGGCTCGGCAGCGATATAGACCGTGAGGCTGAGGATCGCGGAAAGCCGTTCGTCGGCACCAAGTTGAGACTGTGCCGCCGACAGAGCGTTGCCGCAGGAGAGGATGACCGCGTCGCCATGCTGCGCCGGATCGGCCGAGGCGGGAAGGATGCCCGTGAATTGCAGAACGCCATTCCGGCGCGGAGTCATTCCTGCCGTGAAGATCATGTCTCCACGACGAATCGCAGGGACGTAAAGCCCCTGCGGGATCGGCTTGCCATTTCCGGACTGGTCCGGGTTCATGCGCGATATCGGTCGGCGAGCGTAATGAGGCGCTCTGCCGCGCCACTGCCGCTACATGGTCCTGCGAGAAGTTCAGGCGCACGCTGCTGTCGCAATAGGGGCTGAACTCGGTGCCGGGCGTCACGATCACGCTTGCCTGAAGCCTCAGGATGCGAACGAAATCCTTGCCGCTGACGGACAGCTTTGGCAGCTGCGGGAAGATGTAGCTGCCGGCTTCCGTGGTGCGGACCCTCACGCCTTCGCTGGAGCGGAACACCTTCAGGAGGTCGTCGCGGATGGCTTCATGTTCACGTACACGCTGATCCATCCACCCCGCCGGCTCGTTGAACCATGTGCGGAACACGGCCTGACTGTATCCGCCGGCGCGCAACGATACGATCGCCTGCAGCTTTTCCATCCGGGTGACGATTGCTTTCGAACCGAAGGCGACGCCAAGGCGATAGCCGCTCAGCGACTCGGTCTTGGACGGTCCCATGATGGTGATGACATTCTCGGCATCGATCGCTTCCGCACGCAGATGTGCGTAGTCCACACCGGAATAGAGCAGGCGCGAATAAAGCTGGTCGACGATGACGGTCGCACCGTAGCGGCTGGCCAAGGCGGCGATCGTCTTGATCTCTTCGCGCGAATAAACCACGCCTGCCGGATTGTTCGGGTTGGAGAACAGGAAAACTTTCGCGCCCGACTTGAAGGCGTCTTCCAGTTGACCGAGCTCGAGGCCGGCGCGGCCCTCGACATTCTGATAATCCATCTGGATGGGCAGCATCTGCCCTTCACAGAATTCGACCAGCTTGCGGTTGGCGAAATAGTCGGGCTGAACCACTGCGACCTTATCGCCATGCGCGACGGTGGACGCGACGGCCAGGAAAAGCGCTCCCTGCGTACCGGGGGTCAAGATCATGCCGTCAGCTGCGTCGACGGGCGCGCCGGTAAAGGCTGCAATGCTTGGGGCGAGCTGTTCGCGGATCGAAATATCACCACGATATTCCGTGTAGGCCTGCTTGCCGCCTGCTTCCACGCCCGCGCTGAAAACCTCGAAGGAGCCGGGTGTCGGCGTAAACGCGTCAACGTCGCCGTGGGAAAAGTCCACGGGGCGGCCCTCGATCTTTTCTCCGCGCAGGAGCGCCTGGATATCTCCCGCCTGCTGGCGGACTTCCTGACCAGGCGCAGCATCTGTGCCCATGCGTTCGAACTTAGCTTGAATAGTCATTGAAACTCCCTTCATCGGCCCGAAGGCCACGTTGAAGCAATGATAGCCGGGTTTTAAAGCAATAAAATATGCTTGCTAGTTTCTTCAAAAGATAGAAAATATATCTTATGGATACGAAGTTTCTGGAGAGTTTCCTGATCGTCGCAGAATGTGGCTCCGTCGCAGAGGCTGCACGACGCCTCAATATGACATCGGCTGCTGTGGCGCAGCGCATAAGGGCGCTGGAGGCCGAGCTTGGTCAGGAACTGGTCTCACGGGTTGGGCGCACGGTCCGTCCGACGGCTGCCGGTCTTGCCGTGCAGCGCCACGGGCCGGCTCTCGTGCGCGCGGCAAGAGACCTGAGTGCAATCGCGGCCGGAGATCTTCCGAGCGGTCAACTTCGGCTTGGTGCGACCGCGACTGCGATGACCGGCCTCATTCCACAGATTACGGCCAACCTCAGCGAACGCTTTCAGCAGATCGAGTATTTCCTGCAGCCTGGTTCATCCGTGAACCTCTACCATGCGGTCCTGTCGGGCGAACTGGATGCGGCTATTCTGATCGAGCCGCAATTTCCGATTCCAAAGGCTTTTGGCTGGTCCACCATCCGGCAGGAACCTTTGCTCCTGCTCGCGCCCGCTGATCTCGAAGTCAACGATTTCCGTCTGGTGCTCACAGAGCAGCCGTTCATTCGCTATGACCGCAATCAATGGGGAGGCCAGATCGTCGACCGGTATCTGCGCCGTCATTCCATCACTGTAAGGGAATGGGCAGAGCTCGACGCGTTGGATGCCATCGCGGCACTCGTCGATCGCGGTCTGGGCGTCGCCCTGGTTCCCGATTGGGCTCCACCATGGCCCGAAGGTCTTCGACTGCAGAAACATCGGATGGAGGATGGCGAGCTTCGCAATATGGGGGTGCTCTGGGCCAATTCCGGTCCGCGCATCGCCGCCATTCGCGCTTTTGTGGAGGCGTGTGAAGCGATTTCGAAGGTTTGAACGAGGCTTGCTAAGCGCTTCTTTCCTGCGCGCCTGCTTCGGAGCTTTTCCAACTAATTATGATCATTGGGAAAAATTGCGCGCAGATCACGCTGCCGTCGCGCCTTTCAGCCTCTGAAACATGATTGCCGTAAAAAAAAGGATTTGCTCACGATGGCCATTGACAGCGGTTTCGGTATACGTAAAGTATTCTGAATGGCGACTGAAACCAACAAGCTGCCTTGCACCTCCTCCACTGAAATCGAGTGGTGCGTCATCAAAGACTGTGGACTGCATCCGACCATAAATCCGCCTGCCAGGGAGATTCGGCGACGGAAGTGAAGTTGAAAGCGGCGCGGCGTGAGCGGCGCTGTGAATGCCGAGGTGCGCCTTTAGCCAAGGGCTGCACCCGTATTGAAAGGGTTTGCAAGCGATCCAATCGCAGCGGTGAAAATCGTCAACGCTGCCAGTAGCGAATACATTCAACGATAGAGAAAAAGGGGAACACAATGACTCGTCGTCGCATGAATCTGCCCATGATCAATCGTCGTAACTTTTTAGCCAAGGCGGGTCTCGCAACGGTTGGCGTGCTAGCCGCGCCCTACGTCAGCACCAGCTACGCGGCTACCAAGGAACTGGTTCTTGTTACCTGGGGTGGGAATTATCGCCAGGGTATGGAGGACGGCCTGGTCAAGCCGTTCATGAAGGAAACCGGCATCAACGTGACGGTTCTCGATACGCCCGACATGGCCAAGGTCAAGGCTCAGGTCATGACCGGTAACGTACAGTGGGACGTTTTTGATGCGCCCGGTTCGATGGGCGCCAGTGGCGCTGCCAACGGCTATTGGGAAAAGCTTCCCTCCGGCCTCTTCGACGAAGCCGACCTGACCCTGCCATCCAAGGAAGTGCTTGTGCCCTTCTTTACTTTTGCAGGTGGTATCGCCTTCGACCCGGCTCGTTTTCCGGACGGCAAGCATCCCAATACCTTCGCTGACTATTTCAATGCAGAGGCCTTTCCCGGCCGCCGCACGCTGAGAACGCGTGCGATGGAGACGCTTGAAATCGCCCTTCTCGGCGATGGCGTCGCGCCGGCCGATCTTTATCCGCTCGATATCGACCGTGCATTCAAGGTGCTCGAGAAGATCAAGCCGCACGTCGCCAAGTGGGTTGAAGCCACTCCCCAGACGGTGACGCTGCTACAGACCAAGGAAGCGGATTTCAGCTTCACCTATGCGAACCGCATCCAGGCAAGCAACCGTGACCAGGGCGTGAAGCTCGGCTTCTCCTTCGACCAGAACCTCAACGGCGTGGAATACCTTGCCGTTCTGAAGGGAGCACCGAACAAGGAAAATGCGTTCAAGTTCCTCTCTTTCGCGATGAAACCGGAATATCAGGCGTCTTGCATGGAAGCGAAGGGCGGGGCTCCGATCAGCCGCAAGGCCTATTCGCTGCTGAAGCCGGAATCGCTTGGATGGCTGCCGAAACTCGACAACAAGAACAACGCCTATATCAACGACGAATGGTGGTCGACGAAGCTTGAGGCGACGGAACGCCGCTTCAAGGAATGGCTGCTCGGTTAACAGTCACGATTTCATATCGTTGGTTGAAGCCTAGAGGACATTTCCGTGACAGTCATCGCATCCAAGGGTGCCGGACCTTTCATTGCTCCAGCAGCGATTCTTTCGCTGCTGGTAGCCCTGGTCCCACTCATCTTCATTTTCTACAACAGCACGGCGGGTGGAACATCCGCGGAGGCCTTCGCCAGCATTGTCGAAAGCAATCTGTTCCTGCGCGCGATGCGGACGACGATGGAGGTGTCTCTCCTCGCAAGTCTTATCAGCGTGGTCCTGGGTTATGTCGTCGCACTTCATCTGGCGCGGCAGTCGGCGCGGCGGCGAGCCGCGCTGATGGTTCTGGTCCTGCTGCCGTTCTGGACCAGCATCCTCGTGAAGAGCTACGCCTTTACGATTATCCTCGGCCGTGAAGGCATCATCAACGGCTTTCTGTCCTGGGCGACGGGTATCGATGTGGCCCTGCCGCTGATCTTTAACCGCGTCGGGGTCATGGTCGGCATGACCAATTATCTGACGCCGCTCGTGGTGTTTCCGGTTCTTGCCAGTCTTCTGGCGATCGACCCGGCACTTTATCGCGCGGCCGAGATCATGGGTGCGAAACCTGCCCGCATCTTCCTGACCGTCACGCTTCCGCTCAGTGTTCCCGGTGTTCTCGCCGGCGCTCTCAGCGCGGCAGTCATGTCGCTCGGCTTCTTCATCGTGCCGGCACTAATGGGCGGTAAGCAGGATCTGATGCTCGCGAATCTCGTCGATTTCTACACCCGCGAGGTTCTGGACTGGAACATCGCTTCTGCGGTGGGCGTGATCCTATTCGCGCTGGTCGCCATTTTTGCGGTGCCCGCAACGCTTCTGCGCAGCAAACAGCAGGGAGGGCACTGATGGCTGGTCATATCAACGATCGTCGAAAGGTCACCTACCGCTGGATCGGCACGGCTCTCGCCGTCTGCGTCTACATCTTCCTGCTCGCACCGAGCATCATCGTCATCCCGGTCTCGTTCGGTTCGCAGTACGAACTCAACTTTCCGCCGCGGCAATATTCTCTCGATCTCTATCGCATCTTCTTCTCCAGCGCTTCCTGGATGCAGCCGCTGTTCCTCAGCCTGCGGGTCGCTTTCATGACGACCATCATCTCGACAATCATCGCCGTGCCTGCCGCCTATGCGATTGTTCGTTTCAGCTTTTTCGGCAAGAAGTTGCTGATCGGACTGATCATGAGCCCGCTGGTCATTCCATCAGTGGTCTTTGCGCTCGGCGTCTATCTCTATTTCTCCTATCTCAGGCTGACTGGAACCACGGCAGGACTCGTCGTCGCTCACACCATGTTCGTGCTTCCCTATGCGCTGGTGATCATCAGTGCAGGGGTGCAGAAGCTCGACCCGAACCTGGAGTTCGGCGCGATGCTGATGGGAGCGGGCCGTTTCCGGATGATGATGACGGTGGTTCTGCCGCAGCTTTATCCTTCGATCGGGGCGGGAGCGCTGTTCGCCTTCCTCGTCTCGTTCGACGAAGTCGTCATTTCGTGGTTCCTGGCCGGGCCCAGCACGACCACGCTCTCGGTCAAGATGTTCAGCGCGATCCAGTGGGAGATTTCACCGGTGATCGCGGCCGTATCGACCATTCTTACGGCCATCTCGCTCGTCGTCTGCCTGGTCAATGTGATGCTTCAGAAGAAAGCCGACGTTGCAGCGTGAGGCAGGCCATCGACCGAACAAACAGATTTGCGCCAGAGCCGAGGCTCTTTCCGCGCCAAGGAAGAAACCATGACCGATACCGAACAGAATATGATTGAATTGCAGGGGGTTTCGAAGGAATTCGGCACGTTTCTCGCCCTGCACGCCACGACGCTCCAGGTCAAGAAGGGCGAATTTCTCACTCTTCTCGGCCCGTCTGGTTCCGGCAAGAGCACGCTTCTCAATATGATTTCGGGCGCTTTTGCCTCGACTACCGGAAAGATTCTCCTCAATGGGGTGGATATTACCAATGCGCCGCCGCGCAAGCGCGGCATCGGCATGGTGTTCCAGAACTATGCGCTCATGCCGCATATGACAGCCTTCGAAAACGTCGCCTATCCCCTCAAGGTGCGCGGAGTTTCCAAGGCCGAGATCAAGGACAAGGTAACGGACGCCCTGAAACGTGTCGGCCTTGCCGGTTTCGAACATCGCAAGCCAAAGCAACTATCGGGTGGCCAGCAGCAGCGTGTCGGTATCGCCCGCTGCATCGTCTACTCGCCATCGATCATCATGATGGACGAGCCGCTCGGCGCACTCGACAAGAACCTGCGCGAGCAGATGCAGGACGAAATCAAGACGCTGCATCGCGAGATCGGCACGACCTTCATCTACGTAACGCATGATCAGGAAGAAGCCCTGAACATGTCCGATCGTATTTGTCTCATGAACCATGGCGGCATCGTGCAGCTGGGCACGCCCGACGACCTCTATTTTCGTCCGGTCAACAAGTTCGCAGCCCAGTTCATCGGTGAGTCCAATCTGCTAACCGGAACTGTGGAGGCCGGCGGACGGCTGAAGCTCTCTACCGGCTACGCGCTTACCCTGTCGTCGAATGCCAAGGTTGCCGCTGGCCAGTCCTGTCAGGTGATGCTGCGCCCTGAACGTATCAGAACCGTCGCTGCCGGCGAAGCGGCTTCGTCCGCGACCGTGCAGACGGTCGCCGGGCGCGTCGAGGGCGTAACCTTTATCGGCAGCATGACGACGCTTGCGGTGGAGCTGCCGGACCGCACGGTCCTCAAGCTGAAGCTCACCTCCCTGCCGCTGCAGAGCCGTTACAAGGTCGGCGACGCAATCGAATTGTGCTGGGACGCAGAGGATCTCGTCGTTCTGCAGGATGAAGCCTAATGGGGTTGAGGGCGCACCAGCGCGCCCGCACATCGCTCTCGTGACGATAATTGGAATTTTGGAGACATATCATGGATATCAGCAATCTTTCCGGCATCGTCACGGCGACACCGACCCCGATTAGGGACGGAAACGTTGACGTTTCTTCCGTCAAGGAGCTTGCACGCTACCTCCTGGCAAATGGTGCCACCGGCCTCGCGCCGATCGGCGGTACCGGCGAATATATCTCGCTGAGCGAACAGCAAAAGGTCGACATGGTTCGCGCGACCGTCGAGGCAGCCGATGGCGCCATCCCGACGATTGCCGGTCTGATCGCGCCGGGTCTCGGTGAAGTCTTCGATTCCGGCAAGCGAATCCTCGATGCCGGCGCCGACGGCCTTCTCGTCACCACGCCCTTCTACGTTCGTCCGACCCAACAGGGCGTGATCGACTATTTCAAGGCGATTTCCGACACGCTCGATACGGACCTCGTCCTCTACGAATTCCCCTACCGCACGGGGGTCTCCCTCACGGCGGAAACGGTCCAAGCTCTGGGCGAAACCACCCGCATCGTCGCGATGAAGGCATGCAATGCCGATGCCGGCCTGCAGATGCGCGTCCTTGAGGCGGCGGGTGACAAGATTGCGATCCTCTCCGGTGACGAGGACGTCTATCCGTTGCATCTGGCAGCCGGCGCCAAGGGTGGCCTCTTCGCCTCGTCATGCATCATCCCCAAGGTCTGGAACAGGATTACCGAACTTGGTCAGGAAAACAGGACCAAGGAGGCGCTGGAACTGCACTCCAGGATCAGGCCGTTCCTGAAGCTCATCTTTTCCGAACACAATCCGATCCCGCTCAAGGCTGCGCTACGCATACTCGGCAGGCCCTGCGGCGAAGCCATGCTGCCGCTTCTGAGCGCGAGCGCGGAAACGGAAGCGCAACTGGTCAAGATGCTTCCGGAAATGCAGGCGCTGGAAGCGTCTCTTTAATACTGGGGGACGGTGGCTATCGGCTGCCGTCGCTCGCAAGCCGCCCATATTCGACAAGACGTGTGCCCGGCAGATTGCCAACTGGAAGTGAAACATGGACATCGACAAGCAGATCGTCGCCGAAATCGAAGCACGGTTGGGTGCGAAGAATATCAGGACCGGAGCCGACGCCGAGGGGTTCCTCGAAGACTTCTGGGGACGCGCGCGCGGCAAGACACTGTGTGTCGCTCTGCCTGCCAGCACGCAGGAGGTCTCCGACGTCCTTTCCATCTGCTTTCACCACAAGATCGCGGTCTTTCCGCAAGGCGGTAATACGAGCACGTGCCTTGGTGCCGTGCCGGATGCGTCGGGCCGTTCAATCGTTCTTTCGCTGTTGCGGATGAACCGCATCCTATCGGTCGATCCGCTCGATGCATCGATCACCGCCGAGGCAGGCTGCATTCTTGCCGACATTCAGGAGGCCGCCGTCAAGGTCGACAAGTTCTTCCCGCTCAGCCTCGGGGCAGAAGGAAGCTGCCAGATCGGCGGCAATGTTTCGACCAATGCCGGCGGCACCAGCGTCCTGCGCTACGGCAATACCCGCGATCTCGTGCTCGGCATGGAAGTCGTGCTGCCGGACGGCCGCATATGGGACGGCATGCGGACGCTTCGCAAGAACAATACGGGCTACGACCTCAAGCATCTGTTCATTGGTGCGGAAGGATCGTTGGGCATCATCACGAAGGTTTCTCTGAAGATCTTCCCGAGCCTTCCCCATCTGACTTCGGCGCTGATCTCGTTCGAGGATATTGCCAACCTGACAGCCTTCACGGAACCGCTGCGGAAGACATTTGACACATCGATCATCGCCATGGAGCTGATTTCCGGCAGCGAGGTCCGCATCGTGAAGGCGATGATGCCGGATCTGAGCATTCCCTACGATCAGAATGTCGGCTGGTTCCTGCTGGTGGATATCGTTTCCGACGGGCAGGGCGATATTGCCGACCGCCTCCAGGATGTTCTCGGCGGAGCGATGGAGGACGGCCATATCACAGATGTGCTGATCTCCGCCAACGAGGCGCAGCGAGCGGCGATCTGGAAACTTCGGCACTCGGTCACCGAGTCTCACAAGAAATACGGCATGGGCATGTCGCATGACGTCGCCGTGCCGATCGGCGATATTCCGCGCTTCATTCAGATCGCCAAGGCGAAGGTCGACGACGCTTTCCCGCAGGCCGACATAGCGATTGTCGGCCATGTCGGCGACGGCAACCTGCACTACAACGTGATCTTCGAAAAGTCCCGCTGGGCTGCCATTCCCGATCAATCGAAGATGCGCAAAGACGTCTACAAGGTCATCTACGACATTGCCGCAGGCATGAACGGTACGTTCAGCGCCGAACACGGGATCGGGGCGCTGCACGTGGCGGAAATGAAGACCTACAAATCCGAAATCGAACTGGAAATGATGAAGGGGGTGAAGTCGCTGTTCGATCCTCACAACATCATGAATCCGGGTCGAATACTGCCGGAATGACGCCGCCCGCCTGAGGCAGGGCTGCCGGATGCGACAGGCGGCGTGATCCGCCTCACATCATCCGACCGATCACGAGTTCAGCATCATGCATCTTCGCCTGTCGTCAGGCGGAGCAGGGTTCGGCCGTCCGCGAAAGGCCCGAAGATCAGTCAATTACAGCAGTTGTCGAATGAAATTTCTTCAATTCGCGCCAGGAAGTCAGTTGACAAGTTTTTAAGTATACAAATAGGATACTGAAATAATCAGAAACGGGGAATGCCATGAAAATGCTTGATGTCATCGCCACCTCCATCCTTATGACTGCCTCTCTGACGGGAGCAGCTTACGCGCAGGAAGCACCGAAAAGCCTGAGGATCGGAACCTCGCTGACCCAGATGCCCTGGGGCTTCTACGATGATAACCAGAAGCCGACCGGCGTTGATGTCGCGCTCTGCGGCGCCATCGCCAAGCAGCTGGGGTCGAACGCCGAATTCATCAGCCTCGATTTCAAGGGTCTTATCCCGGCTCTCCAGGCGGACCGTTTCGACATGGTATGCGCCGCTATGTACATCACGCCCGAGCGTGAACAGGCCATTGCGATGGTGCCTTACATCCAGGCAAGCCAGACTGTCGTCACCAAGAAGACGGCAGATATCGAGGGACTGGAGGGGCTTTGCGGCCGTTCGGTCAGCGTGCTGCAGGGATCGGGCTCGCTGAAGGTGCTGCAGGAAGCCAGCTCGAAATGCGAAGCAGCCGGCAAGCCCGCCGTTACGATCCAGGCTTTCGACACCCAGCCCGTCGCCATCCGTGCGCTTGAGAATGACAGCGTCGAAGGCTTCATCGCCACCGATAGCCTCATTTCCTATTACATGAGCAAGAACGACAGCCTGAAGAAGGTTGCGACAGGCATCAGCCCGACAAAGCTCGGCATCGGCTTCCAGACGAACAACAAGGCCTTGGCGAAACTGGTCGCCGATGCCCTGACCGCGATGAAGGCCGACGGTTCCTATGACGCGGTCTTGAAGCAATGGGGCATCGAAAGCGCCGCGCTCAAGTAATCCGACATCACAGATCGGCCGATGACGGCGGGTCATCGGCCCGCTCGTTCCAGCAAGAAAGGTTTGGTTCATGAAAAGCGAACTCAAGGGTATTATCAGCGCCGTTCTCACGCCGTTCACCAAGGACGGCGTGGCGATCGACGAAGCCGCCTATGGCCGGTTGATCCGCTCGCAGCGCGATGCCGGCATCCATGCCGTCGTCGCAAGCGGCTCGACTGGCGAGCATCCGTCTCTGACGGTCGCAGAGCGCAAGCGCCTTTACGAGATTGCCGTCGAAGCGTCCGGCGACAAGATGGACGTGGTCGCGCATGTCGGGTCCAACAATGTCCGCGATGCGCTGGACCTTGCAGAGCATGCCCGCAAGGTCGGCGTCGATCAGATGCTGGTGGTTACGCCTTACTTCGATAGCTTGAAATTCACGGATGTGCAGCACTTTCTCGACAAGATCGTCAAGATTTCCGGCGGCCCGATCATCTATTACGACACCCCCTCGATCACCCGTCTCGACATCACCGAAGACCAGATGGTGACGCTGAAGCGCGACGGCCTCGTATCCCATATCAAGGACAGCCCGCAGAATTTCACCCGTACGATGCGCATGCTCTCCAACCCTGACGCACCCACCGTTCTGGCTGGGTCCGATCCGGCGCTTCTTGCCGTGCTTGCGCATGGCGCGCCCGGCTCGATCATCGGGGCATCGACCTTCATTCCCGAACTTTGCGTCGAACTCTACGACCGTATTTCCGTCGACAAGGACTGGAATGCGGCACTGAAGGTTTGGGATAGGCTGTGGCCGATCCTGAACTTCATGCTGCTCAACGGTTACGTGGCGCTTGCCAAGGCCGGTTCGGAAATCCGTGGCCTGTCGCTCGGCAATCCGCGTGAACCGCTTGCGCCATCTCCTGTCGAACTTCGCGAGCGCCTGAAGGTCGTGCTGGAGGCTTCCGGCGTCACGTCTCTTCCGCTGGCGGCATAAGGAGGGGAGGCAATGCACGTTTGGGACTGGTCCGTATTCTTCAATAATCTGGTGCATCCGGCCATCCTGACGGGCTTGTGGACGACGATCTGGCTGACATTGCTGACGCTGCTTCTGGCCATCGTGCTCGGAACCGTCGTCGCGCTGGTCGGCCGGATCGACAGTTTTCTGGCGCGGGGCTTCTACCAAGGATATGTCGCCTTCTTCCGGGCAACACCGCTTCTGGTGCAGCTTGTGTTTCTCTACAGCGCGTTGCCGCAGATGGGCATTCGCCTGTCGGTGATCGAGGCGGCGATCATCGGTCTCATGCTGTCGGAAAGCCCATATGTGGCGGAGATTGTTCGTTCGTCGCTGTCTGCCGTACCCACGGCGCAATGGGAAGCTTCCAAGGCGATCGGCATGCGACCGCTGTCGATCATGCGGTGGATCATCTTTCCGCAGGCGCTGAGGATCGCGGTTCCGCCGCTTGGAAACGAATTCGTCCGGCAGTTGAAGAACACCTCGCTGGTATCGGTGATTTCGATGACGGAATTGTTCCGAGCGACCGACAATCTGACCCAGACGAACTTTCGGGTACTCGAAGCCCTCTCCGTCGCGACGATCTACTACCTCGGAGTGACGGCCATATGGACCTTGCTTCAGAACGCATTCGAAAGACGGAATTCTAAGTGGTTCGCCGACGCCGGCGCGCCCAAGGCCGAAACACTGAAGACGGCTGCGGCGGTATGATAATGGCAACAGCAGTCAACAATTCCCATCCTTTCCTGCAGCTTCGCGACGTGGTCAAAACCTACGGTCATTACGTGGCCCTGAATAACGTCTCCGTCTCTGTTGAAAAGGGCCAGGCCATCGCCCTGATCGGCCCCAGCGGATCCGGAAAGAGCACGCTTCTGCGATGCATCAATACGCTTGAGACGATTTCCTCCGGCACGATCAAGGTCGGTGCAGAGGAGATCGGCGCGCGGACGACATCATCCGGTCGCCGCAAACTTGGGGAGAAGGTGCTGGCCCGCCAGCGGGAGGACATCGGCATGGTGTTCCAAAGCTTCAATCTCTTTCCACACATGACGGCGCTGGACAATGTGATGTCGGGTCCGCGGTTCGTTCGCGGACAGGATGACGAGCGCGCTCGCAGACAAGGCATGGAATTGCTGGCGCGTGTCGGGCTGGCTGACAAGGCAGGCAATTTTCCACGTCAGCTTTCCGGCGGCCAGCAGCAGCGCGTCGCTATTGCCAGGGCACTCGCCATGGAGCCGAAGATCATGCTTTTCGACGAGCCGACATCGGCGCTCGATCCAGAGACCGTACAGGAAGTGCTGAACGTCATACGCGAGGTTCGGGATTCCGGCATGACGATGTTGATAGCCACGCACGAAATGGATTTCGCACGCCATGCTTCCGATCGGACCATCTTCATGGAAGCCGGCCAGATCGTTGAACAGGGCGCTTCGAGCAAGGTTCTGTTCGAGCCCGAGACGCAACGCTGCCGGCGGTTTCTTGCAGGGCTGACGGGCGCTATCGCGGCCGCGAACTGAGAATTCGGAGAAAAGGCAGACACCATGATCGAAAGCGGGTTTCTCCGCCGAAAGTCAGAGACGGTCTTCTCTTCTATTTGCCATTCGGTATTCAATGTGGATGCTGAAATTGAAATTTACCCTCAAGGGTTATAAAGTCGGAAGCGAGAGACAGCATGGCTGACTGGATCGTCGGTGTGGACGTCGGCGGAACGTTCACGGATTTTTCTGCACGGGACCTTCGCACAGGCGCCGTTCATATTCACAAGCGCCCATCAACGCCGGATGATCCCTCGCGGGCGATTCTGGAAGGTCTGGGCGAGCTTCAGCAAAAGACGGGCATACCGGGCGAGGACATCGTGCGCTTTGCCCACGGCACGACCGTTGCCACGAACGCATTGCTGCAGCGTCGCGGCGCTGCCATCCGTCTCATCACCACAAAGGGCTTTCGCGATCTGGTCGAGATCGGGCGTCAGGTGCGTCCGCTGATTTACGACCTTCAGGAAGATGCGCCGGCGCCGCTCGTTTCGCGCAGCAACCGTCTGGAAGTGACCGAACGTATTGGTTCGCGCGGCGAGATCGTGGTTGAATTGACGGATGCGGAAATTGCGCGACTGGTCGCCGAATTGAAGGCGGCACCGAAGGTCGAAAGCATTGCTGTCTGCCTGCTCTTTTCCTTCCTCAATCCGGTTCATGAGCAGCGCATCGCGGCGGCAATCCGCGCTGCAATACCGGATGTCTACGTGTCGATTTCAAGCGAGGTTCAGCCGGAGTTTCGCGAATTTGAACGCTTTTCGACGACGCTGATCAACGCGTTCCTGCAGCCGGAGGTTGGCCGCTACATGGAACGACTGAAGGGAGCGATCAATCAGGTCGCACCGAATGCCAAGTTCGGTATTTTCCAGTCGAGCGGCGGTCTGATGTCCGTCGACAAGGCTCTTGAATTTCCCGTCCGGACGGCGCTTTCCGGCCCGGCTGCGGGTGCTGTTGGAGCGGCGGCAGCCGGCGGAAAATCGTCGATCGGCGATATCATCACTCTCGATATCGGTGGCACCAGCACCGACGTCTGCCTGATCAGAGACGGCGAGACCGAAATCGCTCATGTCCGCGACATTGCGGGCTTCCGTATTCGCCTGCCGATGGTCGATATTCATACGGTCGGTGCAGGCGGGGGCTCCATTGCCCATATCGGTCCAGACGGTCTGATGAAGGTCGGCCCTGAAAGTGCAGGCGCCGTTCCCGGGCCTGCCTGCTATTGCAAGGGCGGCACCAAGCCGACCGTATCGGATGCGAATGTCGTGCTCGGCCGCCTTCCGGCCTCGCTTGCCGGCGGCGGGCTGATGATCGATCGCGAGAAGGCGGTCGAGGCGATCAGGACGATTGCCGAACCGCTCGGCATTCCGGTGATCAAGGCGGCGCTCGGCATTTGCGGCATCGTCTCGTCGAACATGACGCGCGCAATCCGCGCCGTCTCGACGCAGAAGGGCCACGATCCGCGCGACTTCGCGCTTATGCCTTTCGGTGGCGCCGGTGGCCTTCATGCCGCCGATGTGGCGAAATCGCTCGGCATCAGACGCATCATTGTTCCCATCGCGCCGGGCATTCTTTGTGCCGAAGGCCTGATCGAGGCCGATCTCCAGGAAAACTTCGTCTTCACCTGCCGTACGCCGCTCGACGGTTCGCTGGCTGCAATCGAAACCGCCGTGGATCAACTTGATGAACAGGCTAAGGCCTGGATTGCGATCGAGGCACGGGGCGCCGAGGGGGCATATCGCCTGTTGACGCTCGACATGCGGTATGTCGGTCAGAATTACGAATTGCCGGTCACGCTTGGCCAGCCTGGCGAAGAGCCCAACCTGCCGCATATCGCGGCACTGAAGGAAGCGTTCTTCGAAGCCCATCAGCGCAGCTACGGTCATGTCGACCGTGAAGCGCCGATCGAAATCATGAACGTGCGGATGAAGGCGGTCGCGCGGCTGAGCCAGGTGGTCCCTCTTGCGGAAAAGCCCGCCGGGCCCGCCAAGGCTTCGGAATATCATGATGTCTGGTTCGACGAACATGCGTCGGTTTCTACCCCGATCTATCCACGCAGCACGCTGCAACCCGGCATCCGCCTGCAGGGGCCTGCCATCATCACCCAATTTGACACCACAACCGTAGTGCCGCCATGGGCCAGCCTGACGGTCGACCCTGCGCTTAGCCTCATTCTGGAGATCGACGATGCTCAATAAGGTAGGCCTTGACCCAATCGCACTCGAGATCAGCTGGAACGGCCTGAAGTCGATTACCGACGAGTGCTTCCTGACGATCATGCGCAGCGCGTTCTCGACCAATATCAAGGAACGTCACGACCATTCCACCGCGATTGCCGACGCCCAGGGGCGCCTCGTGGTGCAGGCGGAACACGCGTTGCCGATCCACCTCGCCTCGATGGCCGGCCTGATGACGCATATTCTCGACCAGTACGGCGATACGATCGCGCCGGGTGATGTCTTTATCGGCAACGATCCGCATGTCGCCGGCGGCACTCATCTGCCGGATATCAATCTCGCTATGCCGGTATTCGGCGAAGGGCGTCTGGTTGGCTTCGTTGCCAATATCGTCCACCACGCCGATGTCGGTGGCGCGGCCGTCGGCTCGATGTCGGGTGGACTGGACGAGATCTACAAGGAAGGCCTGCGTATCCCCATCGTGCGTCTGTTCAGCAAGGGTGTGCTTCAGGATGACATGATGCGTGTCCTCCTCCTCAACATGCGCCTTCCCGAAGAGCGCAAGGGCGATCTCAACGCGCAGATCGCAGCGGCCCGTCTCGGCGAGCGCCGCCTGCAGGAGTTCATCTCGCGCCACAGCGCCGCCTACATGGAGGCGGTGTTCGAAGACATCATTCGCCGCACCAATCTGCGTATGCGGGCTGCCATCGCCAAGCTGCCGGACGGCGAATACACATTCTGCGACGTAATGGATGACGACGGCGCCGGCACGGAAGACATCAAGATCAATCTCCTTATCCGCAAGTCGGGCGAGAAGATCCTGTTCGACTTCGAGGGAACGGACAGGCAGGTTCCCGGCAACTTCAACCTGACGTTCAACGCAACGCAGTCTGCGGTCTGCTTTTCGCTGAAGGCGCTGCTTGATCCTGAAGTGCCCAACAATCATGGAATTTTCGATGCGATCGAGATCAGGGCGCCGCTTGGCTCGTTCATGAACTGCGTCGCTCCGGCTTCAGTCGCATTGCGCGCCAATACTTGCCAGCGCGTCGTCGATATTGTCATCGGCGCATTGGCCGAGGCTCTTCCCGATCAGGCGATCGGTGCCGCCAATGGAGCCAATACCAGCGCCGTCTTTGCCGGCATCGATCCTCGCAGCGGCAAGCAGTATATCTATCTGGAAACGCTTGGCGGGGGCATGGGCGCTCGCGCGACGAAGGATGGCAAGGACGGCGTTCAGGTCAATATCACCAACACGTCCAACCTGCCGGTGGAAGCGATCGAGATCGAATATCCGTTGCGCGTCGACGAGTATGCGCTGGTGGAGGATTCCGGCGGTGCAGGCCGCTTCCGTGGCGGTCTCGGCATCCGCCGCACTATCCGCCCGGTCGACCATGACTGTGAGTTCAATGGTGTCGGCGAACGCTTCCGCAATCGGCCATGGGGCATTTTCGGCGGCACTGCCGGCCTGCCTGGCCGGTTCCTGCGGCTGGACGGCGCAGGCGGCGAAGAAAGTCTGCCCTCCAAGGCAAATCGCATCCGGTTGACGCCGGCGATGGCAGCTGTCATCGAGACCCCAGGTGCTGGCGGCTATGGCGAGCCGCGGGAACGCAGACCGGATATGCTTGCGGACGACGTTGAAAGCGGCAAGTTCTCCCCCGAATTCGTGGCCTTCAACTATCGCAAATAGGGCGGGAGGCATAACCGGGATGGTTGGCGGATTGCGGAATGCGGATGATTTTCGGGAGGCGGCGCGGCGACGCCTCCCGCGTCTGCTGTTCGAATATATCGATCGTGGTGCTGAGGACGAGCTTGCTCTGGGCGCTCTGCGCCGAAGTCTCGACGAAATCCAGTTCATGCCACGAATGCTGACCGGACATCCCACTCGCGACCTCTCCACCACCGTTCTCGGCCAAAGAGCGGAATTGCCGATCATCGTGGCGCCCACCGCGCTTGCGGGGTTCGCATCGCATAATGGGGAGATCAAGATGGCAAGGGCGGCCGCAAAGGCAGGTATTCCCGTCTGTATCTCGACCCAGTCGATCACGACGATCGAGGAAATCAGGGCCGGGGCGCCGGAGGCGATGCTCTGGTTTCAGCTCTATGTGTGGAAGGACAGGAGCCTGACCAGGCGGCTCATGGAGCGAGCCGCTGCAGCCGGCGCGACGACGCTTGTCCTCACCGTCGATACGCCCGTCGTCCCGAACCGTGAATATAACGCCCGTAACGGCTTCTCCATTCCCATGAAGATCACGCCGCGCGCGACCGCCGATGTCATGATGCATCCGCGCTGGCTGTTCGGTGTTCTGCTGCGCTATCTTCTGAGCAGCGGTATGCCGGTCTACGGTCACTATCCGAAAGAGTTCCGTGCCGCGATGACCAGACCGTCCGTTGCGAACGCGGTCAAGCTCGAAAACCTGCTGAACTGGGACGACCTGCGCGATCTGCGCCAATGGTGGCAGGGGAAGCTGGTCGTCAAAGGCATTTTCAGCGTTGAGGATGCGCGCAAGTGCTGGGAGATCGGCGCAGATGGCGTTGTGGTCTCATCCCATGGCGGGCGCAATATCGATAGTGCGCCCCCGACGGCGCAGATCCTCCCTCCGATCGCGGACGCTGTCGGCAAACATATCGAGGTTCTGGCCGACAGCGGTGTGAAGCGGGGTAGCGACATCCTGAAATACCTGGCTCTTGGCGCCAGGTCGGTGATGCTTGGACGATTGCCGATCTGGGGTCTGGTTTGTGGTGGAGAAGCGGGCGCACATGCCTTGTTCGAGATGTTGAAAACGGAGATAGACATTACGTTGTCGCTGCTTGGTGCGAGAACTCCGGGCGACGTAGAGCTGCTGTTGCCGCGAGCTGCCTCCCGGTAGCAGGAGGTCTCGCTGGCTTTGCGGTGGCAGGTTCTATCAGAATTATGCAGGTGGAATGATGACGTACAAGACTATTGGAATTATCGGCGCTGGCGTAATTGGCAGGAAGCTGTTCGATTACGTGAACGGCCTGGACGGAACCGAGGTCGCTTACGTCCTGGTCTCCGACCGGGAGAAATATGCCGGCGATACGGTGCTGGCCCCCTTCGTCATTGACGATGCCGTGCAGGCATTGGAGCGTCGAGCGGATCTGGTCCTCGAATCCGCCACGCCCGCGCTCTTGAGCCAACTTGGGCCGGATATCCTCGCTCATTCGGACCTGTGCGGATTCAGCTGCTCGGCGCTGGCCGACAGTGCGGTTGAGGAGGCGATGCATGCCGCGGCAAACAGAAGCGGCCGCCGCTTCTTCGTGCCGCATGGTGCGGTTCTCGGCCTCGATGGCCTGCGTGACGGCCGCGAGCAGATCGAAGAGGTGGTGATTACGACGACGAAGAGCGGCACGAGCCTCGGGCAGGCCGCGGATGCACGGGGTGTGCTCTTCGAAGGGACGACCCGCGAAGCGTGCGTGCGCTTCCCTCGCAACGTCAACGTTCACGCCGCAATCGCATTCGCAGGCATCGGTTTTGATCGCACACGCAGTATCGTCGTTGCCGATCCCGATACGAAGGCGATGCGCCACCATATCGTGGTTTCCGGCAAGGGATTGGAGTGGGAGATTTCCGTGAGCTCGCAGTCGCTTGGCGGCGTTACCGGCTCCTACACGCCTGCTTCGGCGATCGGTTCGCTGAAGAGGATACTGGGCCGCGACACTTTTGCTAATGCCTGACATCGGTCGCGGCAATCGAATGCCGCGCCATTCCTTTGGAGGACCCCATGAAGATTCTCGTCCCCGTCAAGCGGGTGGTTGACTACAACGTGAAGATCCGGGTGAAGCCGGATGGCACGGGCGTCGAACTGGCCAACATCAAGATGTCGATGAACCCCTTCGACGAGATTTCGGTGGAAGAGGCGCTTCGCCTGAAGGAAGCCGGCAAGGCCGAGGAAGTGATCGTGGTCTCGATCGGTCCGGCCAAGGCCGAAGAGACGCTGCGCACCGCGCTCGCCATGGGTGCCGACCGCGCCATCCTGGTGGAGACCGACGATGCCGTCGAGCCGCTCGCCGTCGCCAAGATCCTCAAGGGCGTCGCCGACGCCGAACAGCCCGGTCTCGTGATCGTCGGCAAGCAGGCGATCGATGACGACAGCAACCAGACCGGCCAGATGCTGGCGGCGCTCTTGGGCACCGCGCAGGCCACCTTCGCCTCGAAGATCGAGATCGGTGACAACAAGGCAACCGTGACCCGCGAAGTCGACGGCGGCCTGCAGACGATCGACGTCAAGTTGCCCGCGGTCGTCACCACCGACCTGCGCCTCAACGAGCCGCGCTACGCTTCGCTTCCCAACATCATGAAGGCCAAGAAGAAGCCGCTCGACAAGAAGAGCCCCGCTGATTTCGGCGTTTCCACCGCGCCGAAGCTCAAGGTGCTGAAGACCGAGGAGCCCTCCGGCCGCAAGGCGGGCGTCAAGGTCGCATCGGTCGCCGAGCTCGTCGAAAAGCTCAAATCCGCCGGCGTCCTCTAAGATCTGGAAAGGGAGATTACATCATGGCCATTCTTCTTCTGGCTGATCACGACAACGCAAGCCTTTCCGACCAGACCGCCAAGACGCTCGCGGCAGCCGCAAAAATTGGCGGCGACGTGCATGTTCTCGTCGCAGGCAAGGGCGCCAAGCCCGCGGCCGATGCCGCCGCCAAGCTGTCGGGCGTCTCCAAGGTCCTGCTCGCCGAAAGCGACGAGCTTGCCAACAATCTGGCCGAGCCGCTGGCCGACCTGATCGTCTCGATGGCGGCAAGCTACGACACCATTATCTCGGCCGCCACCTCGGTCGGCAAGAACGTGCTGCCGCGCGTCGCAGCCCTGCTCGACGTCGCCCAGGTCTCCGAGATCATCGAAGTCGTCTCCGCTGATACCTTCAAGCGTCCGATCTATGCCGGCAACGCCATCCAGACGGTGCAGTCGACCGACGCCAAGAAGGTCATCACCGTCCGTACCGCGTCCTTCGCCGCCGCCGCCGAGGGTGGTTCCGCTTCGGTCGAGGCGATCCCCGCCGTGTCCGATCCGGGTCTGTCGACCTTCGTCAAGGATGCGCTGTCGACCTCCGACCGTCCGGAGCTGACATCGGCCAAGATCATCATCTCCGGCGGCCGCGCACTGGGTTCCTCGGAGAAGTTCCAGGAGGTGATCCTTCCCGTTGCCGACAAGCTCGGAGCCGCGGTGGGCGCGAGCCGCGCGGCGGTCGATGCCGGCTACGCGCCGAACGACTGGCAGGTCGGCCAGACCGGCAAGGTCGTGGCGCCGCAGCTCTACATCGCCTGCGGCATCTCCGGCGCCATCCAGCACCTGGCCGGCATGAAGGATTCGAAGGTCATCGTCGCGATCAACAAGGACGAGGAAGCACCGATCTTCCAGGTCGCCGATTTCGGCCTCGTCGCCGATCTCTTCGACGCACTGCCGGAACTGCAGAAGGCTCTCTGAGGAGAACGCGCAAAGGGAGGTTGGCGGTGAAGATGACGCTGTTGCGCTCATAAGTCTTGCACAGCCGCTCGGAGAGCAGCGCTTCGCCCGAAGCACTGACCGGAATGTCATGCCGAGAGTGAAGCCGAGGGATTGCCGATCATCGTGCGAACCGGCGCGTGGTCCATCGTGAAAGGAGCGGCAGGTTCGGTGACTGCGGGTGCCGCCGGAAAGAGCCGTTGGGCTCTCGCCGGCGACAGGAACGTCGATGTCGGCGTCATTGCGACGGCGGCCGTCGCCGAGAACAGCTTCTTAGGAAAGGAGTGCACGCGAAGCCGCTGGTTGCAGCCGGTATTCTGATGATCTCGGGCTTTCAAATCCTCGCGACCGCGCGCAATTCCTCGGCTGTCGTGGGCGGAAAGCCGAAGAACTCCAGGTAGGCCGGGATCTGCTCGAAAAGCATGTCGGTGCCAACTTGGAAGGCGCACCCCCGGTCGCGTGCGGCGGCAAGAAAGGGCGTTATCTCGCTCTTCATGACGACTTCGCCGACGAAGGTCTTGGGCGAAAGCCGGGAGACGTCGACGGGGAGGGGATCACCCTTGCGCATCCCGAGCGGCGTTGCGTTGACGACGATGTCGAAGCCGGCAGGATCGGCGGATCCGGAGATTACTTCAGTCTGCGGATAGTGCGTGTTCAAGCGGCCCTGCAAGCCGTTCAGCGTTGTCTCGTTGGCGTCGTGAAGCGCGATGCGGCGCACGCTTGCCGCGGCCAACGAGGCGGCAATCGCAGAGCCGACGCCACCGGCGCCAATGATCAGGACGTCGGCTCCCCTGACGATCTGCCCCTTGCGCAGCAGCCCGCGCACGAAGCCTTCGCCGTCGAACATGTCGCCGATCAACTGCCCGTCCGCGCCGAGCTTAACCGCGTTGCAGGACCCGGCGACCTTCGCATTCGTCGAGATTTCATCGAGCAACGTCATCGTGGTGATCTTGTGCGGCATGGTAACGAGAGCGCCGTGAATATTGGAGAGCCGGAAGACGAGCTTCAGAAATGTGGGGTAATCCTCCGTCTTGCAGCCCATCGGGACGACGACGGCGTCGATGTCATGCTTCTCGAAATAGGGATTGTAGATCAGCGGAGCCTTGAAGGTTTCCGTCGGGTAGCCAAGATGGGCAATCAATCGGGTCGTGCCGCTGATCATGACGATCGCTCCGTGTCCTGCGCCGGAGCCCGGAAGTGACCAGTCGTGCCCGAACGGGCGGATGACTTGATCGCTTCGGCAGCGCGCGATGTTTCCGTGCCTGCCCGCCCGCTGACGAGCAGCCTGGTGTCCGCTGCGAGCGTCGTGCGCCGTTCTGAGGAAAGTGCCTCGATATGACGCTTGCCGATCGGATCCGCGCCCATGACGGCGATGTTCAAGCTGGCTGCCTGTTGATGCGTTGCCATCGACTTGCCCGCACCTAGTTCCGCAGGATTTCGCCGAGGAACTTGCGGGTTCGCTCGTAGCGCGGATTTGTGAAGAATTCGGCCGGCGACGCCTCCTCGACAATCGAGCCGCTCGCCATGAAGATCACCCGGTCGGCAACCTGGCGGGCGAAGCCCATTTCATGGGTCACGCAGATCATCGTCATGCCTTCTTCGGCAAGGCTGATCATCGTATCGAGCACTTCCTTGACCATCTCGGGGTCCAGTGCCGAGGTCGGTTCATCGAACAGCATGATCTTGGGGCGCATGCACAGCGCCCGGGCAATCGCGACGCGCTGCTGCTGGCCGCCTGACAGCTGGATCGGATATTTCTCCGCCTGCTCGAGGATCTTCACGCGGGCGAGCAGCGCGCGAGCGCGCTCAACTGCTTCCGCTTTACTGACCCCAAGCGCGCGCATCGGCGCCAGCATGCAGTTTTCGAGCACGGTCAGATGCGGAAAGAGATTGAACTGCTGGAACACCATGCCGACTTCGCGGCGGATCGCATCGATCGCCTTGGCCTGATTGCCGAGCAGAATGCCGCCGACGCGGATTTCGCCCTTTTCGTAGCTTTCGAGGTGATTGATGCAGCGGATCAGTGTCGACTTGCCGCTGCCCGACGGGCCGCAAAGCACGATCCTCTCGCCCCTGCGGACGGACATGTTGATGTCGTGCAGCGCCTGGAAGGCGCCGTACCACTTCTCGACATGGCTCATCGTGATGACGGCTTCGCCGGCGAGCGGGCTTTGGATGGAGGCGGTTGCTGTGGTCATGGCGTGGTTTCCATCGATCTCTGTGGCTGTCTTATCGCGCATGCGCGGCATTGAAGCGCCGCTCCAGGCGCGCGCCGATGATCGTCAGCGGGCAGCACATGAGGAAATAAAGGGCGCCGACAATGCCGAAGACTGTCAGCGGCTGGAATATCTGGTTGGAGATGATGTTGCCGGCACGTGTCAGCTCGGTGAAGCCGACGATCGAGGCGAGAGACGTGCCCTTGATGAGCTGGACGAGAAAGCCGATCGTCGCCGGCAGCGAGATGCGGATCGCCTGCGGCAGGATCACATCCTTCATGCGCGAGACGTATTTGAGGCTCAGCGCTTTCGCCGCCTCGGTCTGGCCGCGCGGAACGGCCTCGATCGAGCCGCGCCAGATCTCACCGAGATAGGCGCTGGCGTGCAAGGTCAGGCCGATCGCAACGGCCACCCAGGCATCGAGCTTCAACCCGATCAGCGCCAGTCCGTAATAGGTGACGAAGAGCTGCATCAAGAGCGGCGTACCCTGAAAAATGCCGATATAGATAGCCGTGATCCGCTCCAGGAGCGAAATGCCCGACGTGCGCGACAGCGCCACGGCAAGCCCGGCGAGGCAGCCGCAGACGAAGCCGACGGCCGACAGAAGCACTGTCCATTTCAGGCCGATCAAAAGGAAGACGAATTCTTCGCTGCCCATGTCTGCACCCTCACTTGACTGGATAGGTGAAATAACGGGCCGAGAAGAACGCGAAGAGGCGCATCATCAGCCAGGATATGACGAGGTAGAAGATCGTCACCGTGAAATAGACCTCGAAGCTGCGAAAGCTTTCGGATTCGATGCGCTGTGACACCGATGTCAGCTCGTAGGCGGAGATCGCCGAGGCGATGCTGGTCGATAACGTCAGAAGCACGAACTGGCTGGTCAGCGACGGATAGATCGCTCTCAGCGCCGGCTTGAGGATGATCAGCCGGAATACCTGCACCTTGTGGAGGCCGAGCGCCAGGCCCGCTTCCATCTGCCCTTTCGGGATGGACTGGACGCCACCCCTGATGATCTCGATCGCATAGGCGCCGCCATTGATGCCGAGCGCGATGATTGCCGTCGGCGTCGGGGCAAGACGGATGCCGATAAGCGGCAAGGCGAAGAACAGGAAGAAGATTTGCACCAGGAAGGGCGTATTTCGGATCAGCTCGACGAAACAGATCACCAGCCAGCGCACGGCCTTGATCGGCGAGTCCCGCAGTGCAACGCCGCCGATACCGATGACGATCGCCACCAGCATGCCGCAGATCGCCAGGAGGAATGTCCCGAAGTACCCCCATGAGAAGGCTCGGCAGCCCATCTATGACAGGCGTGAAATCCAGCTGATAGTTCATGCTTTCGTTGCCCCCACCATGCCCGCCATCGCCTCGATGGCGAGTTCATAGCCGCGCGCACCAAAGCCGATCATGATGGCGGTGGCGATGCGTGACACGAGGGATTTATGATAGATGTCCTCGCGGGCATGGACATTGGAAATGTGCAGCTCGATCTTCGGCGGATCGAAGGTCTTCAGGGCGTCGAGAAGCGCGATCGATGTGAAGGTATAGGCGGCGGGATTGATGATGATCCCGCAGGCTTGCGCGCGCGCCTGATGGATGCTCTCCACCAGTTCGCCTTCGAAATTCGTCTGGCGGAAATCGACCTCGAAGCCGAGGCTGCCAGCTTTGACGACGCACATCTGCCTGATATCGGCAAGGGTCGTCGAACCGTAGATGCTGGGCTCGCGCTCGCCGAGCAGGTTGAGGTTCGGTCCGTTGAGGACGAAGATGGTCTTGGTCATGGCGCGCATCTCAAACAAGCAGATTCATGCACAGGGTCGGGTGGACGGGCATCGCGATGCCCGTCTCGGATTTGGATTCCATGAGCGCTCCGCTCAGCCAGCCGTGAACGGAATACCGTCGAGCTTTTCCGGGAATTCCGGAACCGGCACTTTCATCCACTTGTCGTAGATGGTCTTCAGCTCGCCATTGCCCTTGATCTTGTCGATGAAGGTGTTGAGCGCGGCGTTCAGTTCCTTTTCGCCGAGGCGGGTGCAGGCGCCGTTATAGAGCTTCTGGAATTCGAGCTTGTTTTCGAACTCGCCGGGACGGGCTTTCTCGACACGGTCCATGTAGAAGATGTTGCCGCCGAGCGCATCGACCTGACCGGAAACGAGAGCCTGGACGCTCGCCGCATCGCCGTCGAAGCGGCGGATGGTGGCGGTCGGCGGCGCGTTCTTGGTGACCTGGGTATCCTGCGCCGCGCCCTTGGCGACCGAGATGGTCAGGTTCGCCATGTCTTCATTCGTCTTGATCGACTTGTTCTTGGGGCCGATGAGCACGATGGCGTTCGCGTTGTAGGGCTTGCTGAACTGCACGGCCTTGGCGCGATCCGGCAGCATGGCCATGGTCGCGAACAGCACATCGACACGGCCGGTCGTCAGCGCCGGAATGCGGTTGTTGACTTCGAGTGGTACGAACTCGACCTCGACGCCAAGTTCCTTGGCGAAGAGAGTGCCCATGTCCGCGTCGAAGCCATCCTGCTTGCCGGCCGACGTCACGAAGCCCCATGGCGGGTTGTCGCCTTGGATGCCGACGATCAGCTTGCCGCGAGCCTTGATTTCCTCGGGTGTCACGGCAGCGGCGGGCTGGGCGAGCCCGATAGCGGCGACGACAGCCGCGGCGCCGAGCATCGCATTGCGGCGGGTTAGCATCGATTTGAACATTGTTTTCCTCCTCCGTTGGGTGGCCGCTGGGCCTCCACAGTCATCCTCTCCCGACCGTGTGCGAGCATAATTGTCAGAGATCAGTTCTAGCAGCAACATATTTTTTGAAAAATCTATGATGATAATCAATTTCACACGTGAATTGAAATGCGGCAGGCATTCTGCATAATGCCTGCACAGAAGGTGCCGAAGCTGCGGGCTTTGCCATCATCGACTGGCGAGATCGGGAGGATACGGACATGAAGACTTCGATTGCGACTGTCAGCATCAGCGGAGAATTGCCGGACAAGCTTGAGGCGATCGCGAGAGCAGGGTTTGACGGGGTCGAGATCTTCGAGAATGATTTCCTGGCCTTCGACCGCAGCCCGGCGGAGGTTGGAAAGATGGCGCGCGATCTCGGGCTGGCGATCACGCTGTTCCAGCCCTTCCGCGACTTCGAGGGTATGCCGGAGCCGCTACGCCGCCGGACCTTCGATCGTGCAGAGCGAAAATTCGATTTGATGCAGGAACTTGGAACGGATCTCGTTCTCGTCTGCTCGAATGTCTCGTCTGCCGCGCTCGGCGGGATCGATCGCGCCGCTGCGGACTTTCACGAGCTCGGCGATCGCGCCGCGCGCCGGGGCTTGCGGGTTGGTTATGAGGCCCTCGCATGGGGTCGCTTTATCAATGATCATCGCGATGCCTGGGAAATCGTCCGCCGCGCCAATCATCCAAATGTCGGCCTGATCCTCGACAGTTTTCATTCGCTGTCGCGCAAGATCGACGTCAACTCGATCCGGTCCATCCCGCCGGAGAAGATATTCATCGTTCAGCTCGCCGACGCGCCCCTGATCGATATGGACCTGCTCTACTGGAGCCGGCATTTCCGCAACATGCCGGGTGAGGGCGATCTGCCGGTCGCCGAGTTTACCGAGGCCGTCGCTTCGACCGGCTATGACGGCTACTACTCGCTGGAGATCTTCAACGACCAGTTCCGGGGCGGCTCCACGCGCGAGATCGCCGCCGATGGCCATCGTTCGCTGATCTATCTCGGCGACCAGGTGGGCCGCAGGGTGAAGACCGCAATCGGGCTCGACATGCCGCCTCGGGCTGCGGCCGAAGGTGTCGGATTTGTGGAATTTGCGACCGACGAGGATGAAGCCGTCGAGCTCGAGGGTCTGCTCTGTACGCTCGGTTTCAGCAAGGTGGCCGTCCACAAGTCCAAGAATGTCAGCCTCTACCAGCAACGCGACATCCGCATTCTCGTCAATGCCGATCCGGCAGGCTTTGCCAGTGCCGCCTATGCGGTTCATGGCACCTTTGCATATGCGATGGCACTTGCCGTTGATGATGCCGCGCAAGCCTACAAACGGGCTCTGGCGCTGGATGCAGAGCCGTTCCAGCAGGCGGTGGCCGAGGGCGAGCTTGAAATCCCCGCCATCCGCGGTGTCGGCGGGGGCTTGATCTACCTGATCGATCACAAAAGTCCGCTCGGCCACTTCTCGGAGATCGACTTCGAGCAGGTCCAAACGGAAAAGGACTCCGATGCGGGGCTGCTGCGGATCGATCACGTCGCACAGACCGTCGGCTATGACGAAATGCTGACCTGGCTGCTGTTCTACACCTCGATCTTCGAGACCAGCAAAACGCCCGTCGTCGACATCATCGATCCCGGCGGTGTCGTGCGCAGCCAGGTGATCGAAAATGCCGACGGTTCGCTTCGCATCACCATGAACGGTGCCGAAAACCGCCGTACGCTTGCCGGTCACTTCATCGCCGAGAAATTCGGCGCCGGTATCCAGCATCTGGCCTTTTCGACGGACGATATCTTCGCCACCGCGAAAGCACTGCGCGAAAAAGGCTTCAAGGCGCTTCACATCTCGCCGAACTACTACGATGACGCAGAGGCGCGGTTCGGCCTCGATCCTGATCTCAGCGAGCGGCTCAAGGCAGAAAACATACTCTATGACCGCGACGAGCAAGGGGAATATTTCCAGCTTTACAGCGGCACTTACGGCGAGGGTTTCTTCTTCGAGATTGTCGAGCGGCGCGGTTATCGCGGCTACGGCGCCCCGAATGCCATCTTCCGGATTGCGGCGCTGAAGAAGCAGATGCGGCCGGAGGGTTTGCCGAAGGACGCGCTCTAGGCAAGTCGACCACTTTTCAGCACATGGTCGACGCCGCTCTGGATGTGGCTGACGACCACCGCCTGGGCGCCGGCGATGTCGCGCTTAAGTGCGAGCTGGAAGAGCAGCTTGTGATCATCGACCACGGCCTGACCGCGGAAGCTGCGGGCAAGCATGTGATAGCGCAGGAAGCGGTCGAAGACCGAAGATAACGTGGTCATCAGCGTCGCGGAATCGCAGGCCGAGACGATCGCCTGGTGGAATTCCCAATCGTAGCGCACCCAATCGACGGTGCGGGACGCATCTCCTGACAACAGCTTCTTTTCGGCAGCTGCCAGCTTGTGATGTGCCGCGACGATCCGGCCTTCCCATTCCAGATTGCCCGCCGCAAACGAAAGCGCGATCGCGTGAGTCTCCAGAACGCGGCGCAGATCCGCAAGCTCCGCCAGTTCCTTGCGCGATGCCGGGCTGACCTCGAACCCACGCTGCCCTTCGGCCATCACCAGATTCTCGGTGGTCAGGCGGCTGAGGATTTCACGAAGCGAGGAAACGCTGATCGAATAGCGTTCCTTCGCCTGCTCAAGCTTGATTTTCGCGCCGGGCGCCAATGTACCTGAAATGATGTCTTCGCGGATCTTCCGGAAGACGATATCGCTGACGGTCTCGGATATCCCGGTAGTGGGCTTCAGCATGGCATTTCCTGATCGACATTCGAGGACAGGTGATCACGGTTGTTGATCAAAGGCGTTTCTTTGCCAGCGCGTGTTCGACGCCACCCTGGATGTGGCGCTGCAGGATCGCCTTGGCCGTCGCGCTGTCGCGGGCAAGCGCTGCCTGCAGAAGCTGGCGATGCTCCGCCTCAGCCACGTTGCCGCGATAGGAAAGAGCGACCATCTGATAGCGAAGATACTTGTCGAAGACCGCCGAATGCATGTCCATGAGAAGGCGTGAGCCGCAGGCCGCGATAAGCGCCTGATGGAACTCCCAGTCATAGCGTTTCCAGTCTTCAGCCTTGCTGGTATCTCCGGTGGCCATGACCTCTTCCATGCGCGCGAGCTTGTAATGAGCAGCCATCAGAGCGGCCTCCCACTCGACATCGCCGCGGCCGAAAGACTGTTCGAGCGCGTGCTCCTCCAGCAGCAGCCTGAGCGCCGCGATCTCCCGCAGATCATCCTCTGAAACCGGTGCAACATCAAAGCCACGCTGTCCCTCGGCGATCACCAGTCCCTCGGAGGTCAGGCGGTTCAGAATTTCGCGTAGGGTGCTGACGCTGGTGCCATAGGCAGCTTTGAGACTGTCGAGTTTCAGCTTGTGCCCGGGAGCGAGACGCCCGAAGATGATATCGGCCTTGATCTGACGATAGCTGCTCTCCGCGACGGTTTCGCTGGAAGGTGGCTGCGGCACGATGATCTCCGATATTATTCATTTTATCATAGGTGTATCGGGTATCGAAGCCGATGGCAATATGGAGTGGGTCGCAGAGCATTCGCTCATTTCGGCGAAGCTGGTTGGGCTTTGCGAGGGTTTCTCAAGCATGAGCCTACGTGCATCAAGCTGCAACCTTAACGGCCGCCTGACATCGAACAAGCGTCAGCTGCACACTATGTGTTTGCAGCAACCGGATTTGCGCAGGCACTCTACGCCTCCGATGACGGCTTGGCCGTTCCCGGCGCGGATGAGGAGTTGGTGAGGCTGCTCGGAGAACTGGCGCCCAGGCACGAGATTCTCGCAAACATGAGGAATGGGCCACCGCGATTTCGATAGCGTGGCTTTGCAGTAGGACCTTGTGCGACCGGCTGGGGCAAGCTCCAGGCGTTGATCTCTCGTAAGGGCAGGCGCGTCCGGCTCACCTGTCGGCGACAACCTTATTGGTTGCATCGCGCCTGCTGAACTTGCTGTCCCAGAAGCTTACCTCTCCGATATTGATGTTTCACGGAGATGGCGTCCGCACCATCTGTTCCAATGGCATCGCCATAACGGGGAACGTGCTGCCCGGGCAAGTCGATGATTTGGTTGGCCAAATCGATTTCGGCATTGAAGCCATTGATATGTGAGTTGGCAATGTTCGGGTTTGGCGAAGACATCGTCTTGGAAACATAACCATAGCCTTTGCGCCATCTTTGGCAGCAAGTCAGGAATGTTTTCCACCTCCTAACTCATTTCCACAAGTCAGTGACATTGTCACCGCGTCCTCGGGCCGGATCCTATGATCACGGCAATGTTTTCGCGATTGTCACAAAAACGTTGCGGAAATTGATGATTATGCGCGTGTACTTCAACAAAATCACCACGGTTCACTTTTCCAATCCGATAACTTTTTCACGGCTGCACTTACAACTCGGCGCTGCTGCGGTCGTGTGGCGGCCCACGGTTTCAGATTGGTTGAATTTCTATCAGTAAGAGGATTTCAGAGATGAGCACAGCAAACTTCGACAAAAATCGCCGCAGCCTGCTGGCTATGGCTCTTGCCGCACCTTTCGTAAGTGCAATTCCGGGCGTCATTGGCTCGGCTCGCGCACAAAGCCGCGTCAAAATCCAGTTCATGTATCCCGTCGATGTTTCCGGCGACATGAATGCGATCATCTCCGGGTTGATCAAGCGCTTCAACACCGAGCATCCGGCCATCGAGGTCGAGGCGATCTACGCCGGCAACTACGACAATACCGAGCAAAAGGTCATTACGTCGCTCGGCGTGGGCGAGCCGCCATCGCTGTGGCTGCCGATCAATTCCGCGCTGCAGACCTTCCGCGGCCTCGATGCCGTCGAAGATCTGACTGCGGCCGCCAAGGCCGATGACATCTATCAGGATTTCATCCCGGGCTTCCTCAATACCACCCTGTCAGACGATCGTTTGTGGGGTCTGTCTTTCCAGCCGTCGACGCCGGTGCTTTACTACAATGCCGATGCGTTCAAGGCGGCAGGCATCGCCAAGGCTCCCGAAACCTGGGACGAACTGCACGCGACCGCCAAGGCTCTGACACTTCGCGAAGGCGACACGTTGAAGCGCTGGGGCCTGATCATCGGTGGCGGTTGGCACGATTGGATGTTCGAATGCTATTGCCGCCAGAACGGCCTGCTGCCGTGGCAGAAAGACAAGGTTCTGTTCGATCGCCCGGAAGCCGTCGAAGCACTCGAATTCTGGAAGACGATGGTTGATAGCCGCGTCATGCCGACGGCATCGACATGGCAGGGTTCGGCCAACGACTTCATGGCCGGCGCGACCGCCATGCTTTATCACTCGACCGGCTCGCTCGCAAACCTCATGAAGACGTCGCCCTTCGAAGTCGGCGTAGCCTTCATGCCGAAGAAGAAGACCTGGGGCGCCTCGCAGGGTGGCGGGCCGATCATGATCGCCAAGAAGCAGTCGGATGCCCAGAAGGAAGCCGCTTGGACTTTCGCACGCTGGATGACTTCGACCGACGTACAGGCTGAATGGGGCAAGGCGACCGGCTATCTCGCCGTACGCAAGTCGTCCTGGGAAACGCCGCTGATGCAGGACTACGTCAAGAAGGTGCCACAGGCGAAAGTCGCTCTCGATCAGGCAACCGAGTCCGGTCCGTTCCTTCAGGTTCCAGCCTACTCGCGTGCGCGTGACCTGCTGAAATCGGCAATCGACCGCACCATGCTGGGAGAGGTCGCGCCGGCGGCCGCATTGACCTCGGTGACTGCCGAGATCAATCGCGAAATCACCCGCGTCATGCGTCGCCAGGCCGGCTGATCGAGTAGATCCCCTTTAGCGCGGCATCCGAGAGGCTGCCGCGCCTTCCTTTATGTTTTACCTGATACCGGGACCCCCGCATGTCGAAGACGCTTGCCGTCGCGAGGAGAAATGAAGCGCTGCTGGCTTACGGCCTGTTGTTTCCGTCGCTTCTCTTTCTTGCCGCGTTCACCTATTGGCCAATCCTGCGGTCGCTGTGGTTCAGCCTGCATGACGTGATGCTGGGCGACAGTCAGATCTATTGGCTCGGGTTCGAAAATTACAAGCGGCTTATCGGCGATCCGCTATTCTGGAAGGCGCTGAAGAATACTGCGCTCTACATGGCCATCACCATTCCTGCCTCGATCATCATGGCGCTCCTTCTGGCCGTGGCGCTCGACAGCAAGCTCAGGGGGATGGCGATCTATCGTTCCGCCTTCTTCTATCCGGTGATGATACCATCGGTAGCCGCCGGCATGGTCTGGGTCTATCTCTATGCGCCAGGCTTCGGGCCGGTGAACAACGGGATGGAGGCCCTTGGTTTGCCGCGGCTGGATTGGCTCTACAACGCGCGCACGGCCCTGTTCGCCATCATGATTATGAGCATATGGAAATATGCTGGATATTTCATGCTCATACTGCTGGCGGCTTTGAAACTGGTGCCTTCAGACCTCTATGAGGCGGCGCGTCTCGAAGGTATAAGCAGCTGGACGCGGCTGATCCATATCACCGTGCCGCTGATCTCGCCGACACTCTATTTCGTCCTGATCATTGCGGTTCTGCACAGCTACCAGATCTTCGATTACGTCTATGTCATGACGCAGGGTGGTCCGGCGGACAGTACCAATGTCCTGACCTACTACATCTACCAGACGGGTTTCCAGTATCAGGACGTGGGTTATGCCTCGACCATCGCGAACAGCCTGCTGTTCTTCATGCTGGGACTGATCGGCCTGGTGGCGGTGACGATCGGTCGGCGCGTGCACTATCTGGGTGAACGCTGATGACGTCGGTTTCGAAAGTGCTGCGCCGCAACTGGCTGCATCTCGTGATGATCCCGCTGGCGTCTCTCTGGGCCGCGCCGATGGTCTGGATCGTTGTGACGTCGCTGAAGGAGAGAAATGAAGTCTTCGATCCGAATGCGGGTTTCTGGCCGAAGCGACTGGTGTTCGACAACTACCTCCAAACCCTGGAAGTTGCGCCGTTCGCGATGTACATGGTCAATTCGGTCATTGTCACCGGGGCGATCCTGGCGTGTCAGCTGGTCACGATCACACTGGCGGCATATGCTTTTGCGCGCCTGGAATTTCCAGGCAAGAAGCTGCTCTTCACCTTCTTCATGCTGCAGGTCATGTTTCCGATCTATGCGACCTTCCTGACCAATTTCGTGACGATGCATGATATGGGTATCGTCAATACCATTCCCGCGATGATCGTACCCTTCGTGGCTTCAGGCTACGGAACGTTCATGCTGCGCCAGTCCTTCCGGCAGGTGCCGAGCGAGCTTTCCGATGCGGCAAGGCTCGATGGTTGCGGACATCTGTCCATTCTTTGGCACGTCTATCTGCCGCTGGTGAAGCCGACATTGATCGCCTTCGGCATCATCTCTGTCGTGACGCACTGGAACGACTACATGTGGCCGCTGCTGGTCACCAATTCCGACAGCATCCGCACGCTGCCGATCGGGCTCGGTCTCCTGGCAAAGGCCGGATCGGGGGCGGACTGGACACGGCTGATGGCGGGAACCTTCATCGTCGTGGCGCCGCTGCTCCTGGCCTTTGTCATCTTCCAGCGCCGCTTCATCGACAGCTTCATGCATACCGGCGTCAAGTGATGCCCCGAAACGGAGATATCCCATGGCAACCGTGAACCTGCACGATGTCTGCAAATCCTATGGCGAACGGCGCACCGTTCATGACGTGAACCTTACAGTTGCCGACAAGGAGTTCATGGTTCTGGTCGGGCCCTCCGGTTGCGGCAAGTCCACGATGCTGCGCATGGTGGCGGGCCTGGAGGATATTACCTCGGGCCAACTGCTGATCGACGGCAAGGATGTCACCGACGTCGCGCCGCAGAAGCGCGATATCGCCATGGTGTTTCAGTCCTACGCGCTTTACCCGCACATGACTGCCTACCGAAACATGGCATTCGGCCTGATGAAGACCACCAGCCTCTCGAAGGCGGAGATCGACGGCCGCGTTCGCGAGGCCGCCGAAATCCTGCATATTACCGACCTGCTCGATCGCCGTCCGAAGGAGTTGTCGGGGGGAGAGCGGCAGCGTGTGGCGATTGGCAGGGCATTGGTGCGCCAGCCGAAGGTGTTCTTGTTCGATGAACCACTATCCAACCTCGACGCCAAGCTCAGAAACAGGATGCGCGGCGAACTCAAGCGCCTGCATGAGGAACTCGGCCTCACGGTCATTTACGTGACGCATGATCAGCTCGAGGCAATGACGCTCGCCACCCGGGTTGCGGTCATGGCAAAAGGTGAATTGCAGCAGGTCGGGACGCCGATGGACGTTTACATGAAGCCCGCCAACACTTTTGTTGCCTCTTTCATCGGCACACCGGAAATGGCTTTGATCTCCTGCACCGGGCAGGCGGGCGGCCACGTGGACCATCCAGCCTTTTCACGCCCGCTCCGCCTATCTCGCAACGCGCTCCCGTCACAAGTCATGCTGGGTATCCGCCCGGAGGAAGCGAAGTTCGATCAGGCAAGCGATATCCGCGTCAAGGTAGGGCGCAGCGAGTTCATAGGCGCGGAGGCGCTCGTTGACGTTTCGCTCGGCAAGGACACGATGACCGTGAAAATCGGCGTCACGGACATACCAGAGCCCGGAACTGAGGTCGGGCTGAATTTCGATATGACGCGTGCTAGGCTGTTTGACACGCGAACGGGGCAATTGCTCGATCTCGCGCCCTGACCTACGGAGCGAATGAACGATGAACGCACGACAACAGCAGATTCTCGACCTTCTGGGGATACGCGGTCGTGCCTCAATCACTGAGCTGGCGGAACATTGTGATGTTTCCGACGAGACGATCCGGCGAGATCTCAAGATTCTGTCAGCGGACGGCGTTGTGGAGAAATTTCATGGCGGCGTCAGGATGTCGACGCCGCGAACCGAACCGCCCTTCGATCGCCGCCTGCGCGAACAGGTTGACGCAAAGAGTAGGATAGGCGTTCGGGCGGCGTCCTATATCCGCGAGGGCGCAACCATCCTGCTCGACAACAGCACCACGGCCTGCTTTCTCGCCAGGGAGCTCGTGCATCGGGAGCCGATGACCATCCTGACGATTTCTCTTGAAGTCGCGCAAATCTTTTCGGGTTCAGGTCATCGCCACCGGCTGATACTTCCAAGCGGCGAACTGCGCATCGAAGACAGGACGATTGTCGGCGCAGGCACGATAGAATACTTGTCGCAGTTCACCCCCAGTTATTTCGTAGCATCAATGGTCGCGGCCTCTCCCCGCGGATGTACGGATTTCGATCTGTTCGAAGCCGATTTCAAGCGCGCGATGATGGCGCGCGCCGATCAGACGATCGTTCTCATGGATGCCAGCAAATTTGGGAAAGCAGGTCTCGTTCATGTCTGCGACTGGTCCCAGGTTGACGTTCTCGTTTCCGACAATGTGCCCCCCGATGTCGCGGCGAGCATCGAGCACGGGCACATCCTTCTTTCCGAAGGCGGGTAACAGCTCGTCTGCCGAGAAATCCGTTTCTTCCGTCCGCAGGAAAATCATCCATGGAACAATCCAGTTCCGACGCTTTCCGGGTGAGGTCGTCGGCCGCTTAGAGCCTTTCCTGGTTAGATTGAAGCATTCTGCCGGAGCAGGTTTTCGTCAGGGCAAAGGCGATTGGCGAAGGGCATACCCCTAGGTACGGTCGAGCCGATCGCCTTTGATCCTGGCGGAAAGATGCCCGGCCCTAGCCGGTTTGCGAAGTAAACCAGCGGGGGGTTGGCTGAAACGGGCCGGCTGATCGTCCGGCCGGCTTGGCCGTATGCGTTGGCTACGACGCGCGCCGGCCGGACGACCATCCGACTCCGTTTGAGCCAACAGAATGCTTCAGTCTAACCAGGAAAGGCTCTAACCCCGCAAAAGCGGCAGCAAGTCGTTCCCCTGACGCTTGATCTCCGAGAGATAAGGCGTGTCGGAGAGGACGAAATGGGTGATCCCCAGGTCCTCGTACTTGCGCAGCGATCTCGCGACATCTTCCGCAGAGCCGACCAGCCAGGTCGTTCCGGCACCGCCGCCGCCATACTTGCCGGGCGCGGTGTAGAGGTTGTCGTCGAGAACGTCGCCCGCACGGTTCAGGTCGAACAGCCGTTGCTGGCCGACGGCGATCGTTCGGCGATGATCGCTCCACCCGGCGCCATTGCCGTTGGCCATTTCCGACACTTTCGCTTCCGCGTCGGCCCAGGCCTGCCGGGTCGTGTCGCGCACCAGCGTGGTGATCCGTAGGCCGAATTCCAGTGGCGGCAGATCCCGGTCGAGTTCGCGGCTCAGCGCCTTCAGGCGCGCGATGCGCTCGCGGATGCCATCGAGTGGTTCACCCCAGAAGAGCTGGACATCGGCCTCGGTAGCCGCGACGCTTTCGGCAGCCGCGGAGGCGCCGCCGAAATAAAGCTTCGGGTGGCGACGATCGCCATGCGCCTCTATCCGCGGCGCTACGGTCGATTCCGTAACGCCGAAGTGCTCGCCGTCATAGCTGACGTTTTCCTCCATCCAGAGCCTACGGACCAGTCGCATGAATTCCCTGGTGCGGGCATAGCGCTGGGCCTGATCTCCCTCCTTGTCGCCATAGGCGGAGAGGTTGTCGAGGCCGGAGACGATATTGACCCTAACGCGGCCACCGGTGAGATGGTCGAGCGTCGCGGCGGCCGAGGCGAAGTTCGCAGGCCGCCAGTAGCCGGGGCGGATCGCGATCAGCGGCTCGAATGTCTTGGTGTTCGTCGCGAGTGCCGAGGCAATGGTGAAGGTATCCGGCCTGCCCCAGCCGGTCCCAATGAGCGCACCTTTCCAGCCGTGCTGCTCGAGTGCTCTAGCCTGATCGATGAGACTAGCAAGGCTGTTGTGATTGTCGACGACTGTATCGCCACGATGGCCAGGCCTCGTGTCATTGGGAATGTACCAGAGGAACTCGCTGTCTTTGCTCATGGTTGGCCTGCGCTTGTGATCAAACAGTGGAGGTCGAGGTCATCGCCATTCTATCGCGGCGCCAGACCAGCAAGCGCGTTGCGGGCGGCGATTGTCCGGATCATGTGGCTCTGCGGCGCGTGGGAGCGCGCCGTGATGGCGTCGCGGTGATGGCGCTCAAGCTGGAAGTCGCGGTCGAGTCCGGGGTTCCCTGCAAGCTCGAGGGCGAGGCTGGTGATGGAGACTGCGTTGTCGATGACGACATGGCGGACATGCATGCCGCCCATCCCGACGACCTTGCCGCCATCGACGTCCTCGCCGAGCGAGCGCAGCAATCGGGCATTGGTGGCAAGACGCACCTCGATCTCTCCCAGGCCATCCTGGATGCGGGGGACGGTCGAGAGGGGCGCGCCAAGACTTGCCGGCACGTGGTGGGCGGCAAAGGCGAGCACCCGGTCGCGCGCGGAAAGCGCAACGCCATGGTAAACCGCGCCGATCAGCGAAAAGAAGAAGGCCGTTGCATGTTCCTCCCGGTGCAGCGGCTCAGAAGCGGGCTGGGCTTCGATGATGTCTTCGAGCGGAATGACGACGTCGTCGAGTATGATGTCGTCGCTGGCGGTTGCATGCATGCCGGCGGCGTTCCACGCCTTTTCGATGCGCAGGCCGGGGCTGTCGGTCGGAACGAGGAAGGAAGCGAGCCGAGGTTCGTCCTCTTCGGTCAGCGCCAGCAGCGATACCCATCTGAGTATAGGTATGCCGGTGACGTAGCTCTTGTGGCCAGTGATGCGCCAAGTGTTGCCGTCGCGGCGAGCGATGGTTTCCGGCAGCGCGCCGTGGGCGGGAGAGCCGATACGTGGCTCGGCCTGGGCGGCGTTTATCAGGGCAGGGCCAAGCCGGTTGGCCGAGAGCACGCGCTCGGCAAGGTGTGCCGGCCAGCTGGCGAAGCGGCGCAGGCTGTAGTGACTGTTGTAGTGCATGGCGAGCACGAGCGCGGTCGAAGGGTCGCCGCGCGCGATCTCGCTGATCACCGCGTGCGCCTCCGTAAGGCCTGCGCCGTGGCCGCCATGCTCGAGCGCCGTTACCAGTCCAAGCAGGCCGGCTTCGAAGAGGCGGGCGAAATTCTCGAAGGGGAAATCCCCCGTCTTGTCGTAATGCGCGGCGCGTTCGGCGAAATCGACGGCGAGACGTCGCGCCTTGTCGACTGGATCGATCTTTTCCTGAAGCATGATTTTTCTCCCTCCGATCAGGCCACGGCGCGCTGGTCGAAAGCGTCTATATGGCGGCGGTCGACCCAGTCGGCGATCTCGAAATCGGCGGCGAGGAAGCCGAAATCGCGCAGAAAGTCCTTGTAGTGGCCAATCGCGTCCACCAGCTCCGGTTGCAGGCCAAGGCCGAGGTGCTTGTGGATGTCGGGGCCATTGGCGGCAAGAACCTGTTCTTCCGTGGCGCCCGCCTCGCGCGCGACGAAGCGTCTCGTTTCATCGGGGTGCGCTTCGGCCCAGGCGCTTGCCCTGAAGATCGAGTCCAGCAGGCGCGCGACAAGATCCGGCCGCTCGTCGGCCAAAAGCTCATCCACCGTCAGCACCCGTGGCGAGCCCGAATTGATGCGGATTTTGGGATCGGGATGAAAGCCGAACTCGGCCACCTCAACGGCGCCGATGAGGTTTGCGACATTGATGCCCGCCGTGCCCTTCACATAGATGGCATCGACGTCGCCGCGAATGAGGGCCGCGACCTCCTCGCCATAGGCTTGCCGACGCTTCAGGCCGAAGAGTGATGGGCCTTCTTGCGTCGATAGCACGGAGTCCGGCAGCGCAATGTCGACGATCTCGACGTCGTCGAGAGCAAGGCCTTCAAGCGAGAGGGCGGAAATCAACCCCTTGAGAGCGGTGGCGCGCATGAAGTCGACAATGCCTTCGGGCCTGCGGGCGATGCCGAAGCGACGGCCCTTCAGGTCCCCGGTGGCCTTGATGCCGGTTTCCGGCAAGGTGATGATCGCCTGGAACTCGTCGGTCCAGGTGATGCCGATCAGCCGCGTCTTGCGACCCTCGGAACGGGCACGGATCGGCGGAACGTTGCCGCCATGGCGAAACGACCAGTCGAGCGTGTGGTTGAAGTGGCTCTGGCGGATGTTGCGGTCGGGCGAATCGATGATCGACTTCAGCGCCACGCCGTCCTTGCGGAAGTTCTCCTCCAGGTAGCCGAGCTGCGCGGCAAGGCCGACAGGCGTGGGCACCGGGCAGCGCGTGTACCAGATTTCGGAAATGGCATTGCGTGTCATGGCGTTTCTCCTAGTGGCGCAGGCCGGCTTGCTTCATCAGGGGCAGGACGTCCGAGCCGAAGAATTCGAGATCGTCGCGGAAGTCGAAGAAGCTGAGCTGCAGGCCGTCGACGCCGGCCTCCTTCAGCTTCACGAACTGATCGACCACCTGCTCGGGCGAGCCGATGACGCGAATGTTGCCGCCGATGGCGCGGTATGGATCCTGGGGATCGCGGCCTTTCCATGCCTGCGCATCCGAGTTCAGCGACTGGAAGCCCTGCGGCGATCGCTGGTCGGCATGAGCGACGATACGGTCCGCGAGCTCCCAGGCCTCCTTTTCCGTCGGCCGGCAGATCACCATCGGGTTGAGCAGGGTGCGCACCGTGCGGCCAACGCCGATCGCCGCCTCCTTGACGCGTTTGGTGTGTGCCGGCAGCGATTGCAGCGCGCTTTCGATGTCGGCACCCGTCGGGCTGGTGATGAAGACGATGTCCGAGTAACGGCCGGCAAAAGCGATTCCGGCATCCGAACCCGTGGCGTTGACAAGGATTGGGCGGCCGAAGTTGGGCTTCGGCGTAACGAAACCGCCCCCGAGCTTCCAGCTGCTCTCGCCTTCGAACGAAAAGTTCTCGGTGTCGCTCCACAGGCGCTGGACGACTTCGAGGAACTCGGCCGCCAGCTCGTATCGCTTATCGTGCTCGATCCGTGGCCAGCCGAACATTTCGTGCTCGACCGCCCTGTGGCCGGTGACCACATTGATGCCCCAGCGCCCGCCGGTGATATGGTCGAGCGTCGCGCCGAACTTCGCCAGGTGCAGCGGGTGCCAAGGGCCGTAGAGTACGTGCATGGTCGAGATCAGCATGATCTTCTTGGTGAGGCCGGCAAGCGCCGCGGTCGAGACGAAACTGTCCAGCGCCTGGCCGTCGAAGACGCCGCCATAGCCACCCTTCGGCAGCCATTGCGACAGCGCGAACACGAGGTCGAAGCCGAGTTCCTCGGCCTTCAGCGTCAGCGCCTTGTTATAGTCGAAGCGCCAGTCGGTCGATCGCTCGAGCGTCGACTGCGTCCAGCCGCCAGCCTGGATCGGCAGGAAGAGGCCGAGCAGCACCGGCTGCTTCAGCGCTCTTGACAGGGGACTATCCGGGAAGTCGGTCGGGGCCGCGAATTTCGGCAGGCCGACGATCGAGCCGGGACGATGTTGAATGGACATGATTGTACTCCCGTTGATCTGGCTCAGGACGCTGCGACGTAGGCATGGGCGAGGTTGCCCGCGATACCCTCGCCGCCGGTCGTGTGGTCGGAAATGCGCTTGTTGTAGATTGTCAGTTCCGGTTGGCTGACGATGTCTATCGCCGGAACGTCCTCGACGAGGATCTGCTGGATCTGGCGCCACTGCTCGACGCGCTTCGTCGGATCGACCTCGATGGCGGCTGCCTCGAGCAGCTCGTCGACCTTGGCGTTGCTATAGGCGGCGCCATTCGAGAAGGGTACGCCCGGCTTGAAGTTCTTGCTCCAGTAGAGACGCTGAACGCCGACAGTTGGATCGAAGAGGTTGCTCATGCCCTCGAAGGCGAAGTCGAAGTCACGGTCGGTGTAAATGCGCTTGGTATAGGTGGCGAAGTCCTGGCTGCGAACGGTGGCGTCGATGCCCACCTTGGCCAACGCCTGACGGATATACTCGGAGCCGCGCGGATAGGTCTCGCCGCTCGGCACGTAGTCGAGGCTTATGCGGGCACGGATGCCGTCGGCGCCCCGCGGGTAGCCCGCCTCATCAAGAAGCTTTTCGGCGGTTGCCAGATCAATCGGATAGGTCTTGAGATCCGGCACGTACCATTTGGCAAGGTTGGGATTGATTGGACCGGCGATCGCGGTGCCGTAGCCGTAGTTGATGGTGTTGAGGATGACGTTGCGGTCGATCACATGCGCGAAGGCGCGGCGTACGCGGACATCCTTGAAGAACGGGCGCTCGAGGTTGAACTCGATGCGGCTGACGCCGTTCTGGTATTGATAGCCCTTGGTCTCGAAGGCGAGCGTGTCGACGGCCTGAAGGCGTTCGAGATCGCTGAGCGGCACGGGCGTGGAGGGCGCGAGATCGATTTCACCGGTCTCGATCGCGATCGAGCGGGCGGCGGCATCAGGGATGAAGCGGATGATCAGCTGGTCGAGATAGGGGCGGGGCTGGTCCCAGTATTCGGGGTTGCGCTCGTAGACGACATGGCTGCCGCGTACCCATTCCTTGAACTTGAAGGGGCCGGTTCCGATCGGCGCCAGGTTGGCCGGGTTTTCCGCGACCTTGGTGCCTTCATAGATATGGCGCGGCACGATCGGCGTTTCGGCGGCGGCGAGCGCGGTGATCAGATAGGGCGCCGGCTTGGAGAGCTTGAGGATGGCTGTCTGCACGTCGGGCGTTTCGATGTCGACGAGATTGAGGAAGGTGTTGCGGCCGCGCGGATGGACCTCCTTCAGCGTCTTGATCGAGAACGCGACATCGGCGGAGGTAAATGGCTGCCCATCATGCCATTTCACGCCGTCGCGCAGCTTGAACGTATAGGTCAGGCCATCGGGGCTGATGGTCCATTCCCTGGCCAGCAGCGGCTTCGGATTGAGATCGAAGTCGTAGGTAAGAAGGCCTTCCGTGGTCTTCGGCGAGACATAGACCGCATTGTAGGCCGTGTGGGCGATCGTCGTCAGGACGGGCGGCTCGGCAGCCAGCAGAAGCGTTGCCGTGCCGCCGCGTGTCGGTGTGGCCGCAAAGACTGGAAGCCGACCTGTCGCGGTGACGCCGAGTGCGACCGAGGCCAGCAGGAAACTGCGGCGTGTGGATTCGGGAAGTAGTGACATCGTGTTCAACCCTCGTGATCTAGGGCCGCCAGGGCCCGCTTCAGTGTCATCGCGCAGATCTGTCCGGCTTTAGGGATTTTTGCCCCGTCAGTGCTTTGGCGTGGGACGAAAACCTACAGATCGTATTAATCAGGTATTATATTTCTAAATGTGCGGAAAATGTCATCCGGAATAGAAATATTTACCGATATGGATTTGACAAAACCCACAGAATTAGTCAACTACTAAGCGACAAACCAAGGAAAACTTTTTAGATCGCGAGGTAGGGCACATGTCGGCTTACAGGCGGATCGGTCGCACGGTCAGCAAGACGGTCATTCAGGCTGTGCCTACGATGTTCGGCATCGTCATCCTCAATTTCTTCCTTCTGAAGCTGGCGCCCGGCGATGCTGCCGATGTGATGGCCGCCGAATCCGGCTCGGCAACTGTCGAGACGATGGCGGCGCTGCGTGAACGCTTCGGGCTCGACAACCCGATCCTGGTGCAGCTCGGAAGTTACCTGAACAATCTCGCCCATTTCAGTCTCGGCTTCTCGCCACGTTACGGCATGTCGGTCGCCGATCTGATCGGCCAGCGGTTGCCGGGAACGCTTCTGCTCATGCTCGCTGCGTTGACGATCGCGATCGTGGTCGGATTGCTGCTCGGCTCGCTGATGGCGGCCTTCTCCGGACGCCTGCCGGATCGCATCATCTCGGTGATATCGCTGCTCTTCTATTCTATTCCGGGCTTCTGGATCGGCCTGATGCTGATTCTTCTGTTCTCGGTCAAGCTCGGCTGGCTGCCGAGTGGCGGAGACAGCACCATCGGTTCGCGGCTGACGGGGCTCCCGGCGCTGCTTGACAGGGCCCGATACATGGTGCTGCCGGCGACCTCGCTCGCGCTCTTCTACCTCGCGATCTATGCCCGGCTGACACGCGCCTCGATGCTGGAGGTCAAGTCGCAGGATTTCGTGCGTACCGCGCGCGCCAAGGGCGTCTCGCCTTTCGTGCTGACGACGCGGCACGTGCTTCGAAACGCTCTCATTCCGATCACCACCATGGCCGGTATGCACTTCGGCGGGATGCTTGGCGGCGCGGTCGTTGTCGAGACCGTGTACAGCTGGCCGGGCCTCGGGCGCCTTGCCTTCGAAGCCGTCATGGCACGCGATTTCAGCGTGCTCCTCGGCATCCTTCTGCTTTCGTCTTTCCTCGTGATCGTCGCCAACGCGGCCGTCGATCTTATCCAGGCATGGATCGATCCCCGAATTGGAGCAAGCCGATGAACAGTCAGAAATTCGGAACATTGGCGGGTCGGGCGATCGATTTCGCGCCACAGGCAAAGGCCGAGACGGCTCCGCCAGCCTCGGAAGCATCGAAGCAACCACGCTGGACGCATATCCACGCGCCCGACGTGCGCGCCTCGGTTTCCGGCACGGCATGGCGCGGCGTGCGGCGCGAACTGAAAATCTTCCTCGCCAACTACAACGCGCTGTTCGGAACGGCGATCCTGCTCGTGGTTTCCCTCTCCGCGCTGTTCGCGCCGCTTCTCTTCCCGGGCGATCCGCTGGAAATGGTGGCGCGGCCCTTCCTCTGGCCCGGGCAGAACCCGGCCTATCCGCTTGGTACCGATTCCATGGGGCGCGATGTGCTGGCCGGTATCGTGCACGGCGCGAGGATATCGCTTACCGTCGGGCTTGCGGCCACCGCGCTGGGATTGACGGCGGGGATCGCCATCGGCGCCGTGGCTGGATACTTTGTCGTCCTGATCGACGATATCCTCGTCAAGTTCATCGAGATATTCCAGACCATCCCAAGCTTCGTGCTGCTCGTCGTTCTCGTTGCCATCGCACAGCCGACGACGGCAACCGTGACGATCGCCATCGCGATCGTTTCCTGGCCAACCGTGGCGCGGCTGACGCGTGCGGAATTCCGGGCGATCCGCGAGAAGGATTATGTCCAGGCAGCCCGCAGCCTCGGCTTTGGCCACACTCGCATCATCTTCCGTGAGATCCTTCCTAACGCGCTTCCACCGCTGATCGTCACCTCGTCGGTGATGGTGGCAAGCGCGATCCTGATGGAATCGGCGCTCTCCTTCATGGGCCTTGGCGATCCCAACCGCGTCTCCTGGGGCTCGATGATCGGCGCCGGCCGCGATGTCATCCGCACCGCCTGGTACCTGACTGCGCTGCCGGGGCTGGCGATCGTTTTCACCGTGCTCTCGCTCAACCTGATCGGCGATGGCCTCAACGACGCGCTGAACCCGCGCTTTTCGGAGGAGCGCTGATGTCTAGGCTTCTGGAAGTTTCCGACTTCTCGGTGCGCTTCGCGTCCGCCGAGCCGGTGAAGGGCGTAAGTTTCTCGGCCAATCCGGGCGAGATGCTCGCGATCGTCGGAGAATCCGGATCCGGCAAGTCGCTTACGGCGCTCGGCCTGATGGGCCTGCTACCGCGGCATGCAAGGGCGGGCGGCCAGATCCGTTTCGACGGGCGCGACCTCGTCGGTCTCCCCGAACGGGACCTGCGCCGCATCCGTGGTCGCGACATCGCCATGATCTTTCAGGAGCCGATGACATCGCTCAATCCCGTGCTGACGATTGGTGACCAGATCATCGAGGTGCTGCGCATCCATGAAGATCTGAGCCGGCGGCAAGCGCGGGAGCGGGCGATCGCGCTGCTCGACCTCGTGAGCATTCCCGAGGCGCGCCGCCGCATCGACGACTATCCGCATCAGCTTTCCGGCGGGATGCGCCAGCGCGTGATGATCGCGATTGCGGTCGCCTGCAATCCGAAACTGCTGATCGCCGACGAAGCGACGACGGCGCTAGACGTGACGATCCAGGCGCAGGTGCTGCAGCTGCTCGATAACCTTCGCGTTCAACTGAACATGGCGGTCATCCTCATCACGCATGATCTTGGCATCGTCGCGCAATGGGCGGACCGCGTTGTCGTCATGTATGCCGGGCGCAAGATCGAGGAGGGGCTTCCGGGCGAAGTGTTCGAAAAGCCCTATCACCCCTACACCAACGGCCTGCTCTCGGCATCGCCGCGCCTGAAGGCCGATTACCACTACCGCGACGGCCCGCTTTCGGAAATTCCGGGCTCGATCGTCTCGGCGGCGGGCGAAAAGGGCTGTTCGTTTCGCCCGCGTTGTCCGGTCGCGCGGCCCTCCTGCGCTTCCGCGGTGCCGCAACTGATCGCGTTGCCGGCCGGCCGACAGGTGGCGTGCCCCTATGTTCCAGCCATTGCGGAGAAGTCTCATGTCGCTTTTGTCGGTTGATCGGCTCTCGACCCATTACGCCGGCGCCGCCGGCACCGTGCGCGCCGTCGACGGCGTTTCTTTGGAGATCGGTGAAGGCGAGACGGTGGCGCTGGTCGGGGAATCTGGCTGCGGCAAGTCCACGCTCGGCAAGTCGCTGGTTCGGCTCGTCAATCCGTCGTCCGGAAACGTCACCTTCAAGGGCAGGGACGTAACGGCGATGGCCGGGCGTGAACTGCGGTCGGTCCGGCGTAGCATCCAGATGATCTTCCAGGATCCCTTCGCTTCGCTCAACCCGAGGCAGACGATCCGCACCATCCTGACGGCGCCACTGGCGGTCCACGGCATTGGTGAGCGCAAGCAGCGCGAGGCGATCGCGGCCGAGATGGTGGCCCATGTCGGCCTTCCCGCCGGATTCGCTCGATCGCTACCCGCATGAATTCTCCGGCGGTCAGCGCCAGCGTATCGGCATCGCGCGAGCACTCATTCTGCAACCCGAACTGGTCATCTGCGACGAACCCGTTTCGGCGCTCGACCTGTCGATCCAGGCACAGATCCTCAACCTCCTGGTCGAAATGAAGACGGAACTGTCGCTCTCCTATCTGTTCATCTCGCACGACCTCTCCGTCGTGCGCTATTTCGCCGACCGCGTGCTCGTCATGTATCTCGGCCGCATCGTCGAAAGCGCACCGACGAGCGAACTCTGGAAGGGCGCCAAGCATCCCTACACGCAGGCCCTGCTCGCCGCCGTACCCGATCCGTCGCGGCGCAAGCAGGCGGCGCCGATAACGGGTGATCTGCCGAGCCCGCACAACCCGCCCTCCGGCTGCCGTTTCCATACGCGCTGTCCGCTCGCCACCGATATCTGCCGGGCGCAAGACCCGGCGTTCCGCCAGTTCGGCAGCGGCCACGCCGCCGCCTGCCATCACGCTCAGTAAAAAGGAGAAGACTATGGTCGATTATCGCTATCTCGGGCGCAGCGCGCTCAAGGTTTCCCCGCTCAGCCTGGGAACGATGATGTTCGGCGGGCCGACGCCCGACGACGTCGCGTTCCGCATCATCGACAAGGCGCGCGAGCAGGGGATCAACTTCATCGATACGGCCGACGTCTATCACGACGGCAAGTCGGAAGAGGTTGTCGGCAAGGGCATCAAGGCGCATCGCGATCACTGGGTGCTGGCCACGAAGTTCGTCAATTCGCACAAGAAGGGCCCGAACCTTGGTGGCCATTCCCGCAAGTGGGTGATCGAGACCGTCGAGAATTCGCTCCGCCGTCTCAACACCGACTATATCGACATCCTGTATTTCCACCGCGCCGTCTTCGATGCGCCGCTGGAAGAGCCGGTACGCGCCATCGCAGACCTGATCCGCGCCGGCAAGCTGCGCTATTTCGGCGTTTCCAATTTCCGGGGCTGGCGCATCGCCGAGATCGCGCAGCTTGCCGATGAACTCGGGATCGATCGTCCGGTGGCGAGCCAGCCGCTTTACAACATCGTCAACCGCACAGCCGAAGCCGAACAGCTTCCGGCCGCCCATCACTACGGCCTTGGCGTCGTTTCCTATTCGCCGCTCGCGCGTGGCGTGCTGACCGGCAAGTACGAGCCGGGAAAGCAACCTGCCGCCGACACCCGCGCCGGCCGCGGCGACAAGCGTATCCTGGAGACCGAATGGCGTCCTGAATCGATCGCAATCGCCAGCGAGATCGCCGCGCACGCCGCCCGCAAGGGAATTTCGCCGACCGAGTTCGCACTTGCCTGGGTGCTGAACAACAAGCTGGTCTCAGCCGCGATCACCGGACCACGCACCGAGGAGCATTGGGATAGCTATATCCGCGCTCTCGACGTCAAGCTCGACCCCGAGGACGAGGTGCTGGTCGACCGGCTGGTCACGACCGGCCATCCGTCTACCGCCGGCTTCAACGATCCGAGCCATCCGGTCGAAGGTCGCGTGCCGCGCAGCGGCGCCGATGGCGCAGACAACGTCGTGCCGTTGGCGCGCGCCGTCGCCTGATCGTGGCCTTTTGATCACAAGACAGGGCCCCGCTGTCGAGGCGGGGCCTTCCAACTTCTTTCCCCGGCCGAGAAGGGTCCCGCATGCCGAATACCGCTCCTGCATCATCGTCCGCCACGCTTGCGCCTCCCGCGCAGGCGGATGGTGAACTCTCGACGCTGCTCGCGAAAATACCGGCGCTGACAGCAGGGATAGCGAAGGAGGCGGCCAAGCGTGACCTGGAGCGCGAACTTCCCTTCGAAGCCTTCCGGCAGTTCAAGGAGGCGGGGTTCGGGGCGCTGCGCGTTCCCGTCGCACTCGGCGGCCCCGGCGGATCGGTCACCGATTATATCGAGATGATCATGGCGATCGGCGCGGCTGATTCAAATGTCGCGCATGCGCTGCGCAGTCATTTCAACTTCACCGAAACCCTTATTCTGACCCCAAATACTGCGATTGATCGCACGCAGCTTGGCCGGGTCCTGTCGGGCAAGCTCTTCGGCGGCGCGCATACCGAGCAGGGCACCAAACGGCCGGGTGAAGTGACGACACGGCTGACGAAATCGGGTGACCACTACCGCCTCAGCGGCCGCAAGTGGTATGCGACGGGTACGGCCTTCTCTGACTTTGCCTCCTTCAGCGCCAGAAACGATGACGGCGAGTTCGTCAGCGTGCTGCTACCCGTCGATCGCCCCGGCATCTCGATCCTCGACGATTGGGACGGCATGGGCCAGCGGTTGACCGCAAGCGGCGGCGTCTTGCTCGAAGATGTCGAGGTGCTGCCGCACGAGATCTCCACGCGCGGGCTCAACACGCTGGTTGGGCGCCATACATCGACCCTGCGGCAGTTGCACCTCGCGGCCTCGATGGCGGGTGCCGTGCGCGGCGCGCTGGCCGAAGGGACGGAGTATGTCCGCCGCCAGGCACGCTCGGCCGCCCACAGCGCCGCCGAAACCGCCAATGCCGATCCCTTCGTGCAAAAAATCCTGGGTGAGATTGCCGCTGGCTCCTTCGCCGTCGACACGCTGATCCGCGAAAGCGCCCGCGCGCTGGACAGAACGGCCGAACTGTTCGGCGCGGGGGATCCGCAGGCGCTCGAACCGGCACTGATCGAAAGCGCGCTCACGACGGCGCGCACGCAAATCATCGCCTCACAGATCGCGCTGGCGGCCGCCACCAACGTCTTCGAACTCGGCGGCGGCTCGGCGACCTCGCGCCATCTCAATCTCGACCGGCACTGGCGCAACATCCGCACGGTGCTCAACCACAATCCGCTGCTGCACAAGGCCCGCGTGGTGGGCGATTTCTACATCAACGGGACCACAACGCATCTGGAGGAAGGCAGGGTCTTCTGAGGCGGCGGCCGGATCCATCCGCAATCCCCGCGTGATCAGCCAAGCCGCATATCATTGCGGTCCAATGAGAGATTTACCCCATCGATATCGATGGGAAAGGAGACCTATTTGCGTATCGATCGTATTCCGCATCACTCCGTTGCCATCGTCGGGGGCGGCTTCGCGGGCGCGCTGACCGCGCTCAAGCTGCTTGATCGGACCGAAGTGCCTCTTGCGATCACGGTCATCGAGCGGCGCGAGGAACTCGGACGCGGCATTGCCTACAGCACGCCTGAGCCGGTCCATCTCGTCAACGGGCCTGCTGAGATCTTTTCGCTCTATCCGGAAGACCCCGATCATCTTTCACGCTGGCTTGTCGATCACGGTCCCGCCAACGGTTGGACGCCTCCCGCCGAGGTGGGCTCGAGCAGTCCTCCACGTTACCTCTATGGGACATATGTTCGCGACCAACTCGCCCATGCCGTGGCCAATGCGCGGCTCGGCTCGACGCTTCGGCATGTACGGTCGTCGGCCGAGGCATTGGTGGCGGCGCCGAGCCGGATACGGATCACGACCGCCGACGGCACGCTGGTGGAGGCAGACGAAGCCGTATTGGCCCTTGGCGCTTTCCAGCCTCGGCTGTCGGCAACCGAATCCCATCTTGCCGGCCATCCGCGTTTCGCGGCAAATCCATGGGAAGCACGCGCGCTCGATCGGCTCGTCGACTGCGACGAGATACTGCTCATCGGTTCCAGCCTGTCGATGGTCGATGCCATCGCCAGCATGGAGGCGAGGGGGTATCGTGGGCGCTACCGCGTCGTATCGCGTCGCGGCCAGTTCGTCGAAGGGCGCAGGACCGTCGAGGCGGCGCGGGACTTCCTGGCCGACGGGCCTTTGCCGGCGACAGCGCGCGAACTGCTGTCGCGCGTCAAGGCTGAACGGCGCGCGATCGCGGCTGGTGGCGCTGACTGGCAAGGTCTGCCGCTGGCGATCCGTCCGCACATTCTCTCGTTGTGGCAGGGCGCCAGCGACCTGGAGCGGCTGCGGTTCACTCGCCATCTCAGGGCCTTCTGGGACGTAACCGCGCATCGCTCGGCACCGGAGAGCCATCAGATCGTGGAGCGCGTCAAGGCAGAGCAGCGGCTACGGCATGGCCGCGCACGCATCCTCGCATTTGCCGTCGAGCATGGAGACATCACCGCCAGATTGAAGACGGAAACGAACGTCGAGACTGTCTCGTTCGACGGCGTGATCGATTGTCGGGGGCATCAGTTGCATGACTGGCGCCGTATCTCCGATCCCTTCGTGAAGAGCCTGCTCGCAAGCGGCGAGGTTCGTCCCCACAGCACCGGCTACGGCATCGATGCGACGCCCGCGGGCGATCTCATCAGCGAGGATGGTCTTGTTCACCGCAATCTGAGCGCCATCGGGCACCCGTTGCGCGGCGTTGCATGGGAATCGAGCTCCATCACCGAGCAGCGCACCCAGGCGATCGCGCTTGCCGACCGCATCCTGGCGAAATTCACGCCGATCCGTATCGCCTGACATCCTTCTCTGAATGCAAAAAAGGGGCGCCTCATGGCACCCCTTTCTCGTTCAGGTCAGGCCGCTGCACTCAGCCTTCGCCATCCTTGATGTAGACATCCGCGAAGTTGGACTGCACACCCTCGGCCCCGATCGTGTGGTCCTTGACGCGCTTGTTGAAGACGGTGACGTTCTCAAGAGCAATAAGGTTCACCACCGGTACTTCATCGGCGATGATCTTCTGGAAGGCGAAGAACTGCTCCTTGCGCTTCGCATCGTCGATTTCGACGGACGCGGCTTCGAGCAGTCTGTCGACTACCGGGTTGTTATAATGGCTGGCGTTCGAAAACGGCAGGCCGACCTTGAAGTTCTTCGACCAGTAAATGCGTTGCACGCCAAGTGTCGGGTCGAACTGGTTGCCGAGATATTCCGCCGTCACGTCGAAGGCGCGGTCGGTGTAAACCTTCTTGATGTAGGTGGAGAAGTCGTAGGAATCGATCGTGGCGTTGATGCCAATGCGCGTCAGGTTCTGCCTCAGATATTCGGCGACCCGCTTGAAGCCTTCATTGTAGGAATTGTGGGTGAGACGCAGGTCGAAACGCACTCCGTTGGCACCGCGCTTGTATCCCGCTTCGTCGAGCAGCTTTTCGGCTGCATTGAGGTCGAAGGCGTAAGGTTTGATCGAAGGGTCGCGATAGCGTGGTAGCAAGGTGCTGATCGGGCTCGGCGAGATCTGGCCATAGCCGTACCACACGGTATTCAGGATGACGTTGAGGTCGATCGCGTGGGCGATGGCGCGGCGGACACGAACGTCTTTCAGGTACACGTTGTCGAGATTGAGGATCAGCTGCGTCTGGTCGCCCCTGGTCTCGTAACGCGGGATTCGACCGCGATGTTCGGCAACGCCTTCACGCGTTCGAGATCGCTCAACGGGATCGGATTGTCGCCGCCGATATCGAATTCGCCGGTCTCGAAACCGGCCGCGCGCGCCGCGCCGTCCGGCACGAAGCGCACGATGACCTGGTCGAGATAGGGTTTGCCGGCGTCCCAATAGTCGGGGTTACGCTCGAGGATGATGTGCGATCCGCGCACCCACTCCTTGAAGACAAAGGGTCCGGTGCCGATCGGCGCGCCGCCGTTGGGATTGGTCGGGACGTCGGCAATCTTCACCCCGTCATAGACGTGCTTGGGTACGATCGGCGACTCGGCCGCGTAGAGCGCGCTGAGGAGATAGGGGGCCGGCTTGGAAAGCCGGATCACGGCGGTTAGCGGGTCCGGCGTTTCGACCGTGGTGACATTTGCGAAGGTGCCACGGCCGCGCGGGTGGACCTGCTTCAGGAGTTCGATGGAGTAGGCGACGTCATCCGATGTAAATGGCTTGCCATCATGCCATTTGACGTTCGGCCGAAGCTTGAAGGTGTAGCTCAGCCCGTCGTCGCTGATCGACCATTCGGTGGCGAGTTGCGGCTTCGGCGTCAGGTCGAAATCGTAGGTGAGGAGGCCCTCGGTGATCTTGGGGCTGACCTTTTGCGTGCCGCCGGCGGTATGGGCGAGCGCCAGGATCGTCGGCGGCTCCGGCTCGACGATGAAGTTCAAGGTGCCGCCCTTTGCCGGCGTCGTGGTCTCGGCGAAAGCTCTGAGAGGCAGGAGCGAGATGAGCCCGGTTGTGGCGAGGAGCTTGTTGAGTTGGCGTCGGCTGATATCCATGATGATCCCCTGAATTGCGATGGACGCCTCTATCGGAAGCGTCGTCTTCGCCATCATCGGGCAGCGTTGCGTGAAACCGGAAGAATGTTTTTCTCCCTGTCCGGCAAAGGAAAACTTCGCGCTGGCAGGCGGGCATCGGTTTAATCTACTAAAAATATAGACAATTTATGAAAATGAGTTTTTGCATCTCAGATCGACCGTCACGGCGCAAGAAAATGTTCCTCCGTCCGGGCGGGAAGGAAAGGCGGTTCTCGTCTTCGTGTGCGAGTTTGTGGTGCAATCAACTCATGAGCACCTTCACCGACTCTCGCAGAAAAGCACTCCAGCCGACGCTTGCGCGGCTGCCGCCTTTGACTTCGTTGCGGGCCTTCGTCGCGACAGCGCGGCATCTGAATTTCATTCGCGCCGCCGAAGAGCTGCACGTGACCTCGGCAGCCGTGGGCCAACAGATTCGCCTGCTGGAGGATTATCTCGGCCAGCCGCTTTTCAACCGCGTGCGCGGCCAGCTGCATCTGACACCGGCCGGGCTCGCTCTGGTGCCCGGATTGACCGGCGCCTTCGACGCCGTTCTCGCCGCGATGGCGCAGTTCGTTCAGAACGATCATGACGAGCCGATCCGCATTTCGGTCGCCCCGTCCTTCGCAAGCAAATGGTTGATCCCCCGGCTCGATGCGCTACGTCGCGCTGCGCCCGGGCTGCAGGTGCTGGTCGATGCATCGACCCGGCTCGTCAACCTTGACGCCGGCGACGCCGATTGCGTCATCCGCTACGGAAGCGGGCCTTACCCCGGCCTTGTCGTCAATCATCTGTTCTCCGAAGCCGTCTTGCCCGTCTGCAGCCCGGAATTTGCCGATACCTACGGCTTGTGGGGCAATCCGAAGGCGATCGAAGATGTGCCGTTGCTGCATGAGGAGGGTGCCGAGCACGATCACTCCTGCCCTGATTGGAGTGGCTGGCTCCGCAGCGCCGGGCTGGCCCATCGTCTGTCGCAGGGCGGATTTCGCCTCAACCAATCGTCGCTTGTTCTCGATGCCGCGCTGGCCGGGCAAGGGCTGGGTCTCGGCAAGATCAGGCTGGCGGAAGCCGAAATCCGCTCGGGACGGCTGGTCAGTCCCTTCGGCGTGCCGCACCCGGTCAGTTCGTCCTATTTCTTCGCCAGTACGGCGCACACGGCGCGGCTTATGCGCGTCGATCTGTTTCGCGAGTGGTTGCTTGCCGAGGCGCGCGCACTGCGGACGATGGACGAAATCATCACGCGCCGAATCTCGCCGACCGCAGACATGATCGCGGCAGAGTGAAGCCGCCGCGTAGGCTCACTTCAACGCACACGGCTCGAGATCTGCACCGGGCAGGAACCATGCACAGACATGTGGGGTCCTTTGTTCGGCCGGATTGAGCTGTCGTCGCTCGTCCGTCAATCGTGCAGTCGCGGGAAGCCATGTCGTTCGGCCAGAAGATCGAGAATACGGCTGGTCCCGGAGACGAAGCTCTTGCCTTTCCAACTTTCTGCGTCGGTCGGTGGGTTGGAGCCGAGCAGCAGCACCGGCAGGGACTGGTTGTCCTCACCCACAGCGTCGATCACGCGTGCGCGCGGACGGGGGAAGGGAACGCGGTGAATGTCGAGCCGGCTCGCGAGCTCCGGGAAGCTTGCAAGCAGTCCTTCGATCGCGTTGCAATGGGGGCAGACGAATGTCTGGCCGGCGTGTTTCGGATCCGAGAATCCGGGGGCTATCAGGAAGAGCGTGTCGCGGCTCATGTGTTTCCCTCACTCGGCAGCGACAGCGCCGCTGCGGGCGGCGAGGCTGTTTCCGGGGCGCTTGAGACCAAGGTTCTCGCGCAGCGTTGTGCCTTCATATTCGTGACGGAAGAGGCCGCGCCGGCGCAGTTCCGGAACCACGAGCTCGATGAAGTCGGAAAGCCCGCCCGGCATGATCGGCGACATGATGTTGAAGCCATCGGCGCCGTAGTTCTCGAAACGCTCCTCGAGTTGATCGGCGATATCATCAGGCGTGCCGACGACTTGCCAGTGGCCGCGCGCGCCGGCAATACGCAGATAGAGCTGGCGGATCGTCAGGTTCTCGCGGCGGGCGAGATCCAGAACCAGCGCCTGGCGGCTCTTGCCGGCATTGGTCGCGGGCGGATCGTCCGGCACGGGACCATCGAGCGGGTAGTCACGAAGATCGACGCCCGACAGCTGTGAGATCAGGTTCAGGCCGACCTCCGGCTGGATGAGATCCTGCAGCGACTGGAACTTCTCCTCGGCCTCCGATCGCGTGCGGCCGACGACGGGGAAAATGCCGGGCAGGATCTTCAGATCGTCATGCGAGCGGCCGTATTTCGCAAGCCGTCCCTTTACGTCGGCGTAAAAGGCTGTCGCTTCATCGAGCGTGATCTGGGCGGCGAAGATCGCTTCGGCGGTGCGTGCGGCGAGTTCCTTGCCGGGCTCTGAGGCGCCCGCCTGGACGACAACCGGCCGGCCCTGCGGTGAACGCGGAATGTTGAGCGGCCCGCGCACCTTGAAATGCCGGCCGCTATGGTTGATCCGGTGCAGCTTGGCGTGATCGAAGTAGCGGCCGCTTTCGCGGTCGCGCAGAAAGGCATCGTCCTCCCAGCTGTCCCACAGACCGAGCACGACATTGGCGAATTCCTCCGCCCGCTCGTAGCGGTCGGAATGGAGAATCTGCGTCTCGTGCCCGAAGTTGAAGGCGGCGTCGGGGTCTGAGGAAGTCACCAGGTTCCACCCGGCCCGCCCGCCGCTCAGCCGGTCGAGCGAACCGAACTGCCTGGCCAGATTATAAGGATCGGAGTAGCTGGTGGAGGCGGTGGCGATCAGCCCGATGTTGCGGGTGACGGATGAAAGCGCGGACAGCAGAGTGATTGGCTCAAACGGATAGACGCCGCTGTGTGCCTTGCGGCTTGCCGCCTCGATATCCTTGATGCGTGCGGCAACACCGTCGGCGAAGAAGATCGCGTCGAACTTCGCTGCTTCCGCGAGCTTGGCGAGTTCCACATAGTTCTCGAACTCGGTGCCGACGGAGGCGGCGGGATGGCGCCATGCGGCGACGTGGTGCCCGGTAAAAAGCAGAAATGCGCCGAGCTTGATCTTGTCCTTGCGTTTCGCCATTGCGGTTCCTTTCAACGATAGATGGCCGGCACGGGCAGTTCGCGTGCCGGTAGCCATGAGCCGGCAGCGCGCTTCTCGTATTCGGCGGGATTTTGGGGCGTGTGGGTCCTGACGTGGCGCGGAAGCGTGTCGTCGGCAGCCTTTTCGAACGGCATCGTGCCTCCCGGGAATGACGCTAATGGGGTTGGTGCACCCCAATATCTCGCGCCAACGGTTGGCCGGCTGGCCGTTCAAGTCCAGAAATATCTGCTTGGTTTCTCGGAAAGAAATTCTTTCGCCGGGGCGATTGGACTTCGCGTTTCGTCTGTTTTCCAGTCAACGAAACGGCATCCTGTCAAAACACGGAAATTGAGCAGCTTTTCCTTCGCATCAGGCTGACTGTGAACGCTGTTTCCGATGCAACTTTTCTTTTCTTTCACGAGAAGAAACGATGACTTCGCCTTTTCGGGTTCAGCGCCGAAGCTCCCCCTCAGCGGACCACAATCCAACCAGAGAGGAGCACTTCGCGTGTCCATCAACCGTCGCAGTTTCAACCAGCTGATGTTGCTTGCAAGCGCCAGCACCTTGCTCCCGTCGATCTCTTTTGGCCAAGGCGCGGCGCCGGCGACCGGCGGCACCTTGAACTGGCTCTATCGGGTGGACCCGGGAAATGCGCTGTTTGCCATCAACACGTCGTCGGGCACTGGCCAGGCGATCGGCCCGAAGATAGTCGAAGGCCTGCTGACGTTCGATTTCGACGTCAGGCCGCAGCCGCTTCTGGCAACGGAGTGGTCGGTTTCCGATGACAATCTTCGCTACACATTTAAGCTTCGCAAGGGCGTGAAGTGGCATGACGGCAAGGATTTCACCTCCGAGGATGTCGCCTTCTCGATCTTCCGGCTGAAGGAAGCGCATCCGCGCGGCCGCATCACCTATCAGAACGTGGTGGCGGTCGAGACGCCCGACCCGCTCACCGCGGTCATCGTGTTGTCGAAGCCGGCTCCCTTCCTGCTTGCGGCGCAGTCGAGCTCGGAATCGCCGATCGTGCCGAAGCACATCTTCGAGAAACTGGCCCCCGGTGACGGACAGACGCTGCAGACGGCGATCGGCACCGGGCCCTTCAAGCTGACGCAATGGGTGCCCGGCAGCCATCTGATCTTCGAGCGCAATCCCGACTATTGGGACGCGGGCAAGCCCTATATCGACCGCATTATCCTGCGCGTCGTCACCGATCCGGCCGCCCGGTCCGCGGCACTCGAGACGGGCGAAGCCGACATCGGCGACAACCCGGTGCCGCTTGCCGATCTCGACAGGCTGAAGCAGGTTCCGAACCTCATCGTCGATACCACGACCTATGCCTATTCGGGACCGCAGCAGCAGTTGTTCTTCAACTACGACAATCCGCTGTTCGCCAAGCGTGAGGTCAGACTTGCCATCGCTCAGGCCATAAACCTGCAGGAGATCGTCGATGTCGCGCTCTATGGCTATGCGCAGGTATCGCCGAGCCCGGTCAGCACGGCCTTGCCGCAGTGGTACGACAAGAGCGTCGTGGCTCATCCCTATGACACGGCCGCTGCCGAAAAGCTTCTGGACGACGCGGGCTATCCGCGCAAGGCCGACGGCAAGCGTTTCGATCTGAGGCTCACCTACAATTCCTATCTGCCTCAAGGCTATGCCGATGTGCTGAAGAGCCAGCTGGAAAAGATCGGTGTCGGCATCGAGATCAAGAAATACGACCTGCCGACCTTCCTGAAGACGGTCTATACCGACCGTGCCTTCGATCTGGTGGTGGAATCGCTTTCTAATACCTTCGATCCATCGCTCGGCATCCAGCGCGCCTATTGGAGCAAGAACTTCAAGATCGGCCTGCCGTTCTCGAATGCCAGCCGCTATTCGAACGCCGAGGCGGACGCGCTGCTCGAGGCTGCCGCGATCGAGCCGGATGAAAAGAAGCGCTGGCAGATCTGGAGCAAGTTCCAGCGTCTCATCCACGACGAGGTGGCCTCCGTCGATCTCGTCGCCGCCGGCGCCCAGATCGTCGCCAACAGGCGTGTGAAAAACTACGTGACGGGATCGCAGGGGATCAACTGGAGCTTCGGCGACCTCTGGCTCGATCCAAACGCTTGAAATCGGGGAGCAGGACGATGACGGAGTATTCGATAGGCAAGAGCACCCTGATCGATTGGTTGGGTGACGGGTTGGAACTGGCGGTGCTTGATATCCGGTCAACCGAAGAGGTCGGTTACGCCTCACCGCTGTTTGCGACAAACCTGCCGGCGGAACGCTTGGACGTGGAACTCGACCGTTTCGTGCCGCGTCGCGTGGTCCGGACCGTTCTGGTCGACGGCGGCGACGGCCCAGCCGCCGCGGCTGTCGACCGACTGCGGCAAGCCGGCTGGTCCGATGTCCATTTTCTGCGGGGCGGCATTCCAGCCTGGGTGGAAGGAGGCGAGGAGCTACCGACCTTCGATCTTCCCGGCGTTCCCTTCGTCACCAAGGTTCGGGACGAGAAAGGTACGCCGGTGGTCTCGGCGGTCGAATTGAACGCGTGGCGTGATCAGGGCCAGGATGTGATCGTGCTCGATACGCGCACGCTCGCCGAATATGAGAAGGCGCATGTGCCGGGTGCCGTCGGTGTGCCTGGGGCTGAGCTGCTGCTGCGCTTCAAGGATATTGTCCCCAGTGCGGACACGAAGGTCGTCGTTTCCTGTGCCGGCCTGCCACGCGCCATCCTTGGCGCCCAGACGCTGATCGACGCCGGTGTGGCGAATGCCGTCTCCTATCTGGACGACGGGACGCGTGGCTGGACCGATGCGGGTTTTGAACTGGAGAGCGGACGCACGGCGTCTTACGGCGAGCCGTCCGAAGAGGCGCGCGCTTTTGCAAGCGAGCGCGGTGAAAGCCTTTCGGCGAAGGACGCGTTGACCTTCATCGATCCGCGGACTGCGGAGAGATGGAATGCCGATCCGGCGCGCACGACCTACCTGCTCGATGTTCGTACGCCGGAGGAAATCGCGCGGGCCAACGTCCCGGGATCGATCTCCTCGGAGGGCGGGCAATTGCTCGGCGTGTCCTACCGGACGATCGCTGTCCGTGGCGCCCGCGTCGTCCTGATCGACGATCCCCTTGGTTCGCGCGCCCGCATCGTCGCCCATTGGCTCGCCCGGCGGGGCTTCGAGATCGCGATCTTGCTTTGCGATTTCGAGGCGCGGGAGCGCGCGGCGGCCTAAGGACAGGAAGAACAAGATGACTGATATCAATGAGGTGTGGGGCGCTCCGCCCAGCGAGGGCTTCGATCGTCTCGCACAATCCTTCCGGCCGGTCTTCGCCCGTATCGGAGAACGCGCCGTGGAGCGGGACCTTGCGCACGAGTTGCCTTTCGACGCTTACAGCTGGCTGCGGGTATCCGGCTTTCCGCGACTGCGGCTGCCCGTCGCACATGGAGGCCTGGGTGCAGCCTTGCCGGAACTTTTCGGCCTCATCATCGAACTCGCCGCGGCCGATCCGAACCTCACAAACGCCTTCCGCAGCCACTTCGGCTTCACCGAGGACCTGCTGAACGCGCCCGACAGCGCCTGGCGTGATACCTGGCTGAAAAGGCTTGGGCGGGGCGAAACTGTCGGCAGCGGCTTCTCCGAGCTCGGCGACACACCGCTCGGCAGCTATTCGACGCGGCTGGTCCGCAATGGCGCCAGCTGGAGGCTCGACGGCGAGAAGTTCTACACCACCGGCTCGCTTTATGCGGACTGGATAACACTTGGCGCGATCGACGGGGACGGGCAGCCGATCGGGGCGCTGGTGCCGACGTCGGCGCCAGGTGTCGAGATCATCGACGATTGGGACGGTTTCGGGCAATCGCTGACCGCCAGCGGCACGGCCCGCTTTCGCGATGTCGAGATCGCCGACGAGTTGATCAAGCCGAGCGCGGTACGTTTCAGCTATTCCGGTGGATTCTTCCAACTGGTCCATCTCGCTTCGCTAGCGGGCATCGGCCGCGCAGCGGCGAACGATCTGGCGCGACATGTGGCGGCGCGCAAAAGGGTTTACAGCCGCGGCAACGCGTCCCGATCGGCTGAGGACGCCCAGGTTCAGGAAGTGGTGGGCAGGGTGAGGGGCGCGGCTTATAGCGCCGGCGCGATCGTTCTCCAGGCGGCAAAGGCGCTGCAGCGCGCCTATGAGGCCAACCGGAGCGGCGATCATGACCGGATCACTTTGGCGGGTCGCAATGCAGAGCTGGAGGTCAGCCAGTCCGTCACCACCGTCACCTCGCTGATTCTCGATGCCAGCACCGTGCTGTTCGACGCCTTGGGGGCATCCGCCGGCCAAGCGCGGGCATGGTCTCGACCGCCATTGGCGCAATGCCCGCACCATCGCGTCACACAATCCACGCATCTATCACGATCGGATCGTCGGTGATTTCGCTGTCAACGGCACGATCCCCGGTCCGCAGGCGGGCGTGGGTGTCGCCAAACAAGAAAAGCGTGAACCGACCGGCGCATGAGCATCAGTTTCGTCGCAGATTGATCTCGCTGGTCACGACCTGCCTGCCGGATGCGGGATCTTTGTCGACCGTCCTGATACGCAGCTCATTCGCGCCGGAACGCCGGATCGTCATTGTCGCGGCGCGGTCACCGTTGACCACCCTGGACCAGGTGACGGCGAGTTCGATCGCATCTCCACGTCTCGCGCCTTTGAGCGCCGAAACCCTGCCTGATGGACCGATGTAGCGGCCGGCGTAATTGCCGCCGGTCGCGGTCAGCTGCGCCGAAACGTCGCGCGAAACAACGAGCAGGCCCGTACACTTTCCGTTCATCGACAGGGCTTCGCCGTTGGCCTTCGACTGGAAACTGCAGCTTAGATCGATTGGCGACGAAGCCGTCGTTCGCTTCATCATGCCGGCACCGGTCCAACTGCCCGCAAGTGACTTCAGGAAAGGCGCCTCGCTCGCGGAGGCACCTCCGGCCGCGCAGACAACGAGCACGCACAAGGCGAGACGATAGCTCCCCATCACATCCTCCCGACGTTCAATCCGGGAGAATGCGTGAGGCGCGTCAATGTTCCGCGATGACGACGGGAAACGAAATCGAGCTCGATCAGACGATCGAAAGGCTGAGACGCGCTTCGTTCCCGAGGACGATGTCGATAGGACCGCGCGACGTCAGTTCGATCGCTCCGCACAGCGTGCCGGTGGTGATCAGTGCACCCTTCTTCAGCGAGGTGTGCGGGCGCAGCCTGTCATTGGCGTAGGCCAGCAGCCATACCAGCACGTCGTCCTTCGGATGACGCGCCAGGGCATCATAGATCACCTGTCCGCCATGGGTCACCTTGAGCGTGGTGTCGCCGATGGTATCGACAACGCTTTTCGGAAGCGCCGGGCCGAGAACATAGCCCTTGTTGCCGATGCGTTCGGCCAGATAGAGCAGGAAGGAAACCTGCCCGCTCTCCTGGATGCTGCTGGCCAGGAGCTCGGCACCGAGATGGCATTCGGCGATCGCATCTATGATCTCCTCGCGCGTATACTCACCGTTCTGACGAACCGGAATATCCTGTCCCAGACGCACCGCGACTTCTGCCTCGAATTTCATGCCCGGACGCCATGAAATCGATGCGCCGGACACGGCTTCCAAATAAGGGTGCAAGGGCGCGAGCACAGCCTCGCCAGCCGGCGACATGGCCACCTTCCACGCATGGGTGGATATGCGCTCTTCGGCTGCCAGAAAATTCTGCGCATCCATTGCTTCGCGCAATGTCGCGGGCAATACGAAATCCGCCGTCTGCGCTCTTTCCCCCGATTTTTCAAGGCCACTCAAACGCGCGGCCAGCGCCCGCGGATCGAAACCCTCGCCGGATGAAACTGTCATGTCGTGCTTTCCTCACCTGGTATCAAATGCGCCGCAACTCTATCGGCATTCATAGATGGAGCAAAGAGCCGATCCGGAAAGAGTGCTATGCAAGCGCGACGTACCAGCGCCGCCGGTACTCGGCCAGGTGAAGGATTTCGCGTGGCGGAAAATGCTTCTCCTTGCCCGCGATCGGCGCAATTCCCGCCAGCAGCGCGGCGCCCGCGCTCGTACCTGTCGAGCCGGGAACGGCGATCACATCCCGACCGGTCAGCGCCGCAACCAGATCGAGATAGGTCTCGTTCAACGAGAACGGCCCCTCGACGACGACAGGCCCGCCGGCGCCGATCAAGGCCAGGCACGCTTCGGTCATCAGCGCCAGATAGAGGCAGGCAGAGGCGTGGCGTTCAGCCGCGCTCGCCGCGTCCGCGTTGACCCAGCGCCGCTCCTTGCCCGGGAATGGGCCCGACCCGGGCGCCACGTTGGGCAACAGCATCATGCCCTTCTCGATGACCCCGGGCATGGCCGCAACCGCGTCATCGATCGGCACGGGGCCGATTTCGGCGGACAGAATCTCGAATTCGCGCCCGCCCATGAACCGCGACGATGGGACAGCACGTCCGTAGGCATCGACATTGGCGAGCGTATCGCGCTTCGGATCGAGATGGTCGAGATCGCCGCCGACACCGAAGTTGACAACCCACGTTCCGGTGGAGACGACGGCGAACGGAGCTTGGCGGCTGACCAGATGCGGCAGCAGCGACGCATTGGAATCGTGGATGCCGCAATAAACTGGAACGGATGTCGAAAGCCCGATCTCCTCGGCGATCTCAGGCAGAACCGGGCCAAGCGCATCGAAAGCCGGCCGGATCGGCGCCATCAGCGGCCTTATATCAAGCGTGTCGACCAGACTGGAATAGCTCGAGGCACGCGGGTTCCACAGATCCGTATGGCATCCGAGCGACGTCACCTCGTTGGCCGCGACACCCGTCAGGCGGGCCGCCCAGTATTGCGCATAGGTAACGATGGTGGCGACACCGGCGAACGTCTCCGGAAAAGCCGTCTGCTGATAATGCAACTGGGCTCCGATGTTCAAACCCATGGACTGGCGCGGCGAGTAGGTTTCGTTGAATGACGGGCGCAGCGCCGTGTAGGCGTCGATGATCTCTTGGGGATATTCGTGCTCGTAATCGAGCACCGGCATGGCGAGCGCTCCATCCGCATCGAGCAGAGCGGCGCTCGCGCCATGCGTGGTGATCGAAATCGCATCGAAACCGGGCGACAGCGCAAATCTCTTCAGTGCGTCGAGCGCGAAGGCCCAAAGCGCGTCCACATCGTAATGCGGATAGGGGCGCGATTTGATCACCACGTTCGGGGTCTTGACGACCGCCACCTCTGCGCCGGTGGCGCTGTCGAGCACGACAACCTTGGCATTCGTCTTGCCGATATCGAGAACCGCAATGCGGGCGTAGCTCTTGCTTGACGTCATGGCATATGGAAGACGGTGACGAGGTCGGTCTGAACAGGCGAATTATCAGGATTGGTGGCCATGATATCGCGCATATGCGCCCACCAGCGCTTCATCACGGGGTGCTCCGGCAGGCTCGACAGCGTATTGTCGCTTGTCCGCGTCAGCACACCGAACAACGTGTTGGTCTCGCGGTCGAGATGGATCGAATAGTCGCTGGCGCCGGACTGGTGCAGCAGTTCTACCAGTTCCGGCCAGATTTCGTCATGGCGCTTGATGTATTCGGCTTCCATGCCGGGATTGAGCGTCATCTTGAAGGCGTGTTTTTCCAGCGTCATTTCGAGCTCATGGCTTTGATGCGGCGCGCGATGATCGGGATCGCGATGGTGATGATCAGCAGCAGGCCGATGAAGATCGACATGACGATGCCGGGAACGTTGAGCAGGCCGAGACCGAAGGTGACAAGGCCCATGACGAAGGCCGCGATGACCACGCCGCCGATCTTGCCGGAGCCGCCGAGGATCGAGACGCCGCCGAGAACGACCATGGTGACGACTTCGAGTTCCCAGCCTTGCGCGATCGACGGGCGCGTCGAGCCAAGCCGCGAGGTCAGGCACACGGCCGCGATGCCGCTCATCACGCCCGTCAGCATGAAGAGGATGAACTTCACCCGCTCGACTGGGATGCCCGAGAAGCGCGCGGCGAAATCATTGTTGCCGATCGTGTAGATCTGGCGGCCGAAGTTGGTGGCGTGCAGCAGGATGGCGAAGAGGATCGCCAGCACGATGAACAGCACGAACTCGAAGGAGAAGACCCAGACGACGTATCCCTGCCCGAAGAAGGCGAAATCCTCCGGATAATTGCCGTATGCCTGATCGCCCAGCACGATGTACGAAATGCCGCGAAACAGGCTCATCGTGCCGATGGTGACGACAATCGACGGAAGCTTCATCACAGAGACGAGGAAGCCGTTGAACATGCCGCAAAGCAGGCCGACCCCAACGCCGATGGCAACGAGACCAGGCGCGCCGACACCGGCTTGCGCCGCGGCGCCCATGGCGGTGGAGGCCAGCGCGATGATGGCGGCGACCGACAGGTCGATTTCGCCCGAGATGACGAGCAGCGCCATGGCAAACGCGATCATCGCCTTTTCGGTGAAATTGAACGTCGCGTCCGAGAGGTTCCAGGCATCGAGAAAGTAGGGTGACGCCAGCGAATTGAAGATGAAGATCAGGACGGCCACGCCGAAGAGCAGCACTTCCCAGCTGGACATGATCCGCTTGAATGGCGTGCCGAGGCGATTTGGGATAACTCGCTTTTCGGTGGGCGAGGAAACGACGGTGCTCATGCTGACACCTCTGCCTGGGTCCCGGTTTGAGTTTCCGCGGCGGCCTTGTCGCGCAGGATGATGCGGCCGCGGTTGCGCTCGCGCCTTGCGTTGAAGACGACGGCGAGAATGATGACGGTGCCCGAGATCGCCATCTGCGTGAAGGGCGAAATGCCGATGACGGGAAGCGCGTTCTTGATCACGCCGAGGAAAAGCGCGCCGAGCACGGTGCCAAGCACCGATCCGACGCCGCCGGCAATCGAGATGCCGCCGATGACGCAGGCCGCGACGCTGTCGAGCTCGAAGCCGTTGGCGATATCGACATAGGCGACCGCATAGCGCGAAACCCAGAGATAGCTGGCAAGACCTGCAAGCGCGCCCGACAGCACGAAGGCAAGGAACTTGGTCCAACCGACATCGACACCGGCATAGACGGCCGCGGTCGGATTGCCGCCGGCGGCATAGGTGGAACGGCCGAACTGTGTATACTTCAGCACGATATAGATCAGAAGGACGATGATGATCGCCGCCCAGCTCAGCACCGGCATGCCAAGCACGACGGTTCGGGGAACATTGAGGAAGGTCGGTGTCATCTGGTGCGCGTTGACCCACTCGCCGCCCGAGAGGACGAAGGCCATGCCGCGATAGATGGTGAGCGTACCAAGCGTCACGACGATCGGCGGGATCTCGAGCGCCCACACCAGGAAGCCATTGATGGCGCCAAGCGAGGCGCCGATCAGGATCGCGGTGAGGATGAGCACGATCAGCGGCAGATCCGGGTAGGCGGCGTTGAGCATCGCGATCGCCATACCGGTGAAAGCCAGATTGGCGGCAACCGATAGATCGATCGACTTCGTCAGGATGACGGTCATCTGCGCCAGCGCCAGGATGATCAGGATCGACGTGTCGTTGAAGATGCCGGCGAGATTTCCAGGCGTCGCAAAGCCGTCGGCACGGGTCGAAAAGGCGGCGATCATCACGGCGATGATGATGAAGAGCAGCGTTTCGCGTTTTCTCAAGAGTCTGGACATGAGCTATCCTCAAGCATTGCCGGTGGCGGCGCGCACCAGCGTTTCCGGCGTCAGGTCCTTGCGATCGAAGAGGCCGGCCGACAGGCCTTCCTTCATGACAAGAACCCGGTCGGACATTCCGATGATCTCCGGCAGTTCCGATGAGATCATGATGATGGAGAGGCCCTCGGCGGCGAGCTCGCTGATGAAGCCATGGACCGCCGCCTTCGAGCCGATATCGATGCCCTTGGTCGGCTCGTCGAGAATGATGACCTTGGGCATGGTCGCCAGCCACTTGCCGATCACGACCTTCTGCTGGTTGCCGCCCGACAGCGTTCCGACTGGAACCGAAAGCGCCGCTGCGCGCAGGTCGAGGCGCTCGGCGTACTTGCGGGCAAGCGCGAATTCGTTGGCCGCCTTGAGGAAGCCCTTGCGCGAGGTGCGCCCCAGCGAGGGCAGCGTCATGTTCTGGTAGATCGGCATGGGGAGCGCCAGGCCATGGCGGCCGCGCTCTTCCGGCACGTAGACGATGCCGGCCCGGATGGCGTCGAGCGGCGAATGGATGTTGATTTCCCGGCCGTCAAGCGTGAGCTTGCCCGATAGCGGCTTGGTGATGCCGAACAGGGACTGACAGAGCTCGGAGCGACCGGCGCCGATCAGGCCGTAGATGCCGAGGATCTCGCCTTTGCGCAGCGTCAGCGAAATATCGCGGAATTCGGTCTGGTGGCAGTATTTGTCGACCTGCAGCACCGGTCCGCCGATCGCGACATCGATCTTCGGGAACGCGTTCTCGACGTCTCGGCCGACCATCATGCGCACGATCTCGTCCTGCGGTGTGGCCTTGAGGTTGCCGTGGCCGACGGCGCGCCCGTCGCGGAAGACCGCGAAGTTATCGGCGATCTCGTAGAGTTCGTCGAACTTGTGGCTGATGAAGAGGATCGCCTTGCCCTGAGCCTTCAGGCCTTCGACGATGCGGAAGAGATCGTCGATCTCCTTGCGTGACAGGGCGGCTGTCGGCTCGTCCATGATGACGATGCGGGCCTCGATCGACAGCGCGCGCGAGATCGCCACGAGGTGGCGCTGCGCGATCGAGAGGTCCTTCAGGCGGATCGTCGGGTCGATATTGCTTTCGAGCGATGTGAGCAGCGCCTTGGCGCGGCTGTTCGTCAGCTTCCAGTCGATGGTGCGAAAGCGTGTGCGTGGCGCATGGCCGAGGAAGATGTTTTCGGCAACCGTCAGCTCGTCGAAGAGCACGGTTTCCTGATGGATCGCTGTGACACCAGCATCGATCGCGGCCTGCGCGTTGGCGAACGTCGTCGGCTTGCCGTCGACGAGGATTTCGCCCTCGTTCGGACGGTAGATGCCGGTCAGGATCTTGACGAGGGTCGACTTGCCGGCGCCGTTTTCGCCGATCAACGCGGTGACCTTGCCGGGATAGAGCGCGATGCTGACGTTATCGAGCGCCTTCACGCCGGGAAAGATCTGCGAAATGCCGCGCATCTCGAGAATTGCGGGTACGTCGTTTGTCGCGACGCTTGCAACAGGGTGTTGAAGGGCGTTGTTCATCAGCGCTTACCAGTGTTCATTGGGAAAGGCCCGGCGGCTGTGCCGCCGGGTTTGGTCCGTCCACGAAAGGCTTAGAAAACCTTCGAGAACTGGTCGATGTTCGACGCGTTGTAGACGAAGGGATCCGCCATGGCGGCTTCGCCGTTTTCATCGACCTTGATCTTGCCCATGCGGCCGGCTTCGATTTCCGTGCCCGGCTTGCCGGTCGCTTCATCCTTGACGAGGCGATAGGCGATCTGCGTGGCGGAGTAACCGAGGTCGATCGGGTTCCAGATCGCGAACTCCTTCGTGGCGCCGGATTTGATCGCGCCGGCCATTTCCGACGGCAGGCCGAGACCCGTCACGTAGACCTTGCCGACGAGACCCTTGTCTTCGACAACCTTGGAAGCGGCCAGAACGCCGACCGTCGTCGGAGCGACGATGACCTTGACGTTCGGGTTCGACTTCAGCAGGCCTTCAGCTTCGCGATAGGACTTGTCGGAGAGGTCGTCGCCGTAGACGGTGGTGACGAGGTTCAGGCCGGGGAAGTCCTTGAGCTGCTTCTTCATCTGGTCGATCCAGATATTCTGGTTCGTCGAGGTGGTGGTCGCCGACAGGATCGCGAAGTCGCCCTTGCCGCCTTCCAGGTGGTCCTTGACGAGCGTCAGGCACATCTTGCCGATCAGTTCGTTCGACGATGGGTTCAGCTGCAGGATACGGCCGTCCTTGTTGACGCCGGAATCCCAGGAGATCACCTTGATGCCGCGCTGCTTGGCCTTCTTCAGGGCCGGTACGACAGCGTCGGGATCGTTGGCGGAGATCGCGATGGCGTCGACGCCCTGCGCGATCAGCGAGTTGATGACTTCGATCTGGCCTTCGGCCGTCGTCGAGGTCGGGCCGGTGTAGATCACTTCCACGCCGCCGAGTTCCTTGGCTGCTTCCTGGGCACCCTTGTTGGCGGCTTCAAAGAAGCCGTTGCCGAGCGACTTGACCACGAGGCCAATCTTGATGTCCTTGGCGCTGGCTGCGCCGGCCATCAATGCGACTGCAAAGGCGACGCCCACCGCCAGTGTCTTTGCGAATTTCATGCTCTCTTCCTCCCACGTTGATTGACTTGACTACATCCTGCCGGCACCGCTCAGGCGACCGACGAGGAATCCTCCCTTGCCTGCGAGACCATGCTCGCAACGACGAGCTTGACGCCCGCATCCTCGATCATCCGCACCGCCTCGTCGGAAACGCCCTCGTCCGTGATCACCGTCGTGACGCGATCGAGCGGGCACAGAATGAGGCTCGAGCGGCGATGAAACTTGCTGGAATCGACCATGACGATCAGTTCGTCGGCTTGATGCATCAGCTTCTGCTCGCTCTGGATGATCTGCGCATCCGCCTCCATGATGCCGAGCGGGCCGACGCCCTGAGCGCCGATGAAAAAGCGCCGCGCATAGAAATTGCGGATCGCATCATTGTCGAAGGGCGACAGGATCAGGCTCTGCTCGCGATAGATCACGCCGCCGGGAACCGTCACCGTGTTCTTCGAGTGCTTGACCAGATGCTCGGCGATCGCGAACGAATTGGTCATCACCTGCATGCGATGCGCCGCCATGAAATGCACCATCTGGAAGGTGGTCGTTCCACCGTTGATGATGATGGCGTCGCCAGGATCGCAGAGATCGACGGCCGCGCGCGCAATTGCGCGCTTCTTATCGGAGTTGACTGATTCCGAAACCCGGAAAGGCCTGCCGGCGAGATTGCCGAGCTGCGGCGGATGCACCGCTTCCGCTCCGCCGCGCACGCGCCGGATCTTTCCCTGCACATGAAGGGCCGCAATATCGCGCCGGATCGTCGCCTCGGAAGCCTCGGTCAGCTCGGAAATATCCTGAACTGTCACGACCGACTTTTCCTGTACGGCGCTCAATATGATGCGATGGCGTTCGCGTTCGTGCATGGGTTCCTCCTGCATCGTTTATTCCGCAGTTGTGATAATGTGTCAATCACAAACGATCATATTTTTTCATACTGCGCTGCAACATAATCGTTTTTGATCGTTTTCGATTGACAATGCCGCTTTTGATGAGCGATACCGTCACCGCAAAGGGCGTATGACTCATTTCGCGCCCTGACGAATTTACATGGGAGGATGACATGGCGGCAACCGTCCGGCTTCTGGATAACCGTTGGGATGACTCGTACGCTGCAGGGCTGGATGAGCCTGGAAAGCTGCTTTATCGCTCTAACCTGCTGGGCGCCGACAAGCGCATCACCAACTATGGCGGCGGCAATACGTCGGCCAAGGTCATGGAAACCGACCCCTTGACCGGCGAGAAGGTCAAGGTTCTCTGGGTCAAGGGTTCGGGCGGCGACGTCGGCACCATCAAGCTCGACGGCTTCGCCACCCTCTACCAGGACAAGCTGGACTCGCTGAAAGGCATCTACAAGGGCGTCGAGGACGAAGACCGCATGGTCGGCTTCCTTCCGCATTGCACCTATAATCTCAACGGCCGTGCCGCTTCGATCGATACGCCGCTGCATGGTTTCGTGCCCTTCACGCATGTCGATCACATGCATCCCGATGCGATCATCGCGATCGCCGCCGCGAAGAACTCGAAGGAATTGACCAAGCAGATCTTCGGTGACGAAATCGGTTGGCTGCCGTGGCGTCGCCCGGGCTTCCAGCTCGGCCTCGACCTCGAAGCCTTCGTCAAGGCAAACCCGAATTCCAAGGGCGTCGTGCTCGAAAGCCATGGTCTCTTCACCTGGGCCAACGATGCGAAGGCTTGCTACGAGCTGACGCTGGAGATCATCAACAAGGCGATCGTCTGGTTCGCCGAAAAGACCGAAGGCAAGACGATCTTTGGCGGCGCCGCAACCCAGAGCCTCGCCGCTGAACAGCGTCGGGCCATCGCCGCGCGCCTGATGCCCGAAATCCGCGGCCGCATCGGCAAGTCGGAGCGCAAGCTCGGCCATTTCGACGATCAGGACGCCGTTCTCGAATTCGTCAACTCGAAGAACTTGGCACCGCTCGGCGCGCTCGGCACCAGCTGCCCCGACCACTTCCTGCGCACCAAGATCTCGCCCGCTGATCGTCGATTTCGATCCGGCGAAGCCGGATGTGGATGCGATCGTCGCCGGTCTCGACAAGGCGCTCGAAGACTACCGCGCCGATTACGCGCGCTACTACAACGAATGCAAGCATGACAATTCGCCCGCCATGCGCGATGCGAACCCGGTCATCTTCCTCGTTCCCGGCGTCGGCATGCTGTCCTTTGCCCGCGACAAGGCAACGGCGCGTATCGCCAGCGAGTTCTACGTCAACGCCATCAACGTCATGCGCGGTGCATCGACCGTTTCGGAATATCAGGGCCTGCCGGAGCAGGAAGCTTTCGACATCGAATACTGGCTGCTCGAGGAAGCCAAGCTTCAGCGCATGCCGAAGCCGAAGAGCCTGGCCGGCAAGGTTGCCTTCGTCACCGGCGGCGCCGGCGGCATCGGCCGCGCGACGGCCGCGCGCCTGATCGGCGAGGGTGCCTGCGTGGTGCTGGCCGATATCGACCAGGAAGCGCTCGACAGCACGAAGACCGATTTCGCCAAGCAGTTCGGCGCCGATGCCGTTCGTGGCGTCAAGCTGGATGTCACCAAGGAAGACGGCGTGATCTCGTCCTTCGCGGAAGCCTGCGTCGAATTCGGCGGCGTCGACATCCTCGTCTCGAATGCTGGTATCGCGTCGTCCGCGCCGATCGAGAGCACCGAGCTTTCGATGTGGAACAAGAACATAGACATTCTAGCGACCGGCTATTTCCTCGTCTCACGCGAAGCCTTCCGCCTGTTCCGCAAGCAGAACCTCGGCGGCAACGTCGTGTTCGTCGCCTCCAAGAACGGACTGGCATCGTCTCCGAACGCCGCGGCCTATTGCACGGCAAAGGCTGCCGAGATCCATCTCGCGCGTTGCCTGGCGCTTGAAGGCGCGGAAGCCGGCATTCGCGTCAATACCGTCAACCCGGATGCGGTCCTGCGCGGATCGAAGATCTGGAACGGCGAGTGGCGCGAACAGCGTGCGGCTTCGTCGAAGATCGAGATCAACGAGCTGGAGGAGCACTACCGCAAGCGCTCCATGCTGAAGCTCAACGTCTTCCCGGAGGATATCGCCGAAGCGATCTACTTCCTGGCGTCCGATCTCTCGGCCAAGTCCACCGGCAACATCATCAACGTCGATGCCGGCAACGCGCATAGCTTCCCGCGCTGACCGTTACTTCCGCAGGATCACCCATATCGCATGGATGATCCCCGGAACGTATCCGCACAGCGTCAGCAGTATGTTTAGCCAGAAATGCAGGCCGATTCCGACCTGCAGGAATACGCCGACAGGTGGCAGGATGATCGCGAAAAGAATGCGTATGATGTCCAAGGTCGCCTCGTCATTGATTTAGCATTTCACGCATCGAAACGCGGACAGGAGCCGTTTGGTTCGATGCGAAGAGGGAGGAACCGATGGCCGAGCCTAAAATCGCGCATGATGTGATTGCGCAGGAAAACGACAAGCGCGCATCCGCGCTCAAATCCGATTACGAGGCGCTGGGCGCCAATCTTTCGCGCCGTGGCGTCGACATTGAAGCGATCACGCGCCGCGTCTCCGAATTCTTCGTCGCCGTTCCGTCGTGGGGTGTCGGCACCGGCGGAACGCGCTTTGCCCGTTTTCCCGGCACCGGCGAACCACGCGGGATCTTCGACAAGCTGGACGATTGCTCCGTCATCAACGAGTTGACCCGCGCCACGCCGAACGTCTCGCTTCACATTCCGTGGGACAAGACCGACGTCAGGGAATTAAAGGCGAAGGGCGATCAGCTCGGCCTCGGCTTCGACGCGATAAACTCCAACACCTTTTCCGACGCGCCCGGCCAGGCCCACTCCTACAAGTATGGATCGCTCAGCCACACCGACGCGGCAACCCGCGCGCAGGCGGTCGAGCACAACATCGAGTGCATCGAGATCGGCCAGGCGATCGGCTCCAAGGCGCTGACCGTGTGGGTCGGCGACGGTTCCAACTTCCCGGGCCAGAGCAACTTCACGAGGGCCTTTGAGCGCTACCTCACCTCGATGGCCGACATCTACAAAGCGCTGCCCGACGACTGGAAGCTGTTTTCCGAGCACAAGATGTACGAGCCGGCCTTCTATTCGACGGTCGTGCAGGACTGGGGCACCAACTACCTGATCGCCCAGACGCTCGGCCCGAAGGCGCATTGCCTTGTCGACCTCGGCCACCACGCGCCGAACACCAATATCGAGATGATCGTGGCCCGGCTGATCCAGTTCGGCAAGCTCGGCGGCTTCCATTTCAACGATTCGAAGTATGGTGACGACGATCTCGATGCCGGTTCGATCGAGCCTTACCGCCTGTTCCTCGTGTTCAACGAACTGGTCGAGGCCGAGCAGCGCGGCGTCAACGACTTCAATCCGGCCCACATGATCGACCAGTCGCACAATGTCACCGATCCGATCGAAAGCCTGATCAACAGCGCCAACGAAATCCGCCGCGCCTACGCGCAGGCGCTGATCGTCGACCGCAAGGCGCTTTCCGGCTTCCAGGACGAGAACGACGCGCTCATGGCGACCGAAACCCTGAAGCGCGGTTATCGCACCGATGTCGAGCCGATCCTCGCCGAAGCCCGTCGCCGTGCTGGTGGCGCCATCGATCCGATCGCGACATACCGCGCCAGCGGATACCGCAAGAAGGTCGTCGCCGAGCGCCCGGCATCGGTCGGCGGCAGCGGCGGCATCGTCTGAGGTCAGAAGCTTGATCGAGCCGTCGCGATAGCCGCGACGGCTCGCATTTCAATCACACCGCGCCGCGCGTCTCGACGTAGAGCGCGTAGAGCGAATGGCTGCTTGCCATGAACAGGCGGTTCTTCTTCAATCCGCCGAATGCGAGGTTCGGGCACCGCTCCGGTAGGCGGATGAAGCCGATGGCCTTGCCCGCCGAATTGAAGACCTTTACGCCATCCAGCTGTTCCGGCTTGGCGGCGGCGGTGCCGTTGCTTCCCCATCCGCACCACAGATTGCCGTCGACGTCCACCCGGAAGCCATCGAGGCCACCATTGTCATCAGCGGTGACGAGCGCCGTCTTGTTGCTGAGCGTGAAGCCGTCCTTGCCGACATCATAGCTCCAGATGATACGGTACGGCTGCGCACGGCCCTCGACGATATAGAGCTTCTTCTCGTCTGGCGAAAATGCCAGTCCGTTTGGACCCTTGAGCTCATCCGTCACCAGCCCGAGCGAGCCGTCCGGCGCGATGCGGTAGACCGAGTGCGGCAATTCCGGCGTCGCCTTCTCGCCTTCCCATTCGCCGGAGATGCCGAAAGGCGGGTCGGTGAACCAGATGGAGCCGTCAGACTTGCAAACGATATCGTTGGGCGAATTCAGCTTCTTGCCCTTGTAGTTGTCGGCCAGCACCGTAATCGTTCCATCGTATTCGGTGCGGGTCACGCGGCGTGTCAGATGTTCGCATGTCAGCAGGCGCCCCTGTCGGTCGCGCGCATTGCCGTTTGAGAAATTGGACGGGCTGCGGAAAACGCCCCATGCGCCGGTGGCTTCGTCGTAGCGCATGATGCGGTTGTTCGGGATGTCGCTGACGAGCAGGTAGCGGCCATCGCCAAACCAGACGGGCCCCTCCAACCAGCGACATCCGGTGGCGAGCTGTTCCACCGAGCTGCTTCCCAGCCTGTATTTGGTGAAGCTTGGATCCAGGATTTCGATGGCCGGATCGGGATAGCGCGCGTTCGGCTTGAAATCGATCGATTGTCCGGCCGCGGCCTTCGGCAGAACGGCCCCGGCCAGCGCGGCTCCGGACATGGCAATGATGTTACGGCGTGTGTAAACCACTAAGCATCCTCAATATGACTTGTTTCAAATCGGCTCGCCAGGGTGGCGGCTCGCGATCAAGGTAATGATCGCGCCCATGTAGGGTGACCTATGCGTGTGCCGCAACAATACTCTTCAGGCACTTGCCCAACTGGTTAACCAGCGGTCACCGTAAAGCCACAGCCCGCGTCGCTTGCTTGTGAACAACATGAATCGAAAAATTAGATTGAATAAATATATACTTACGAGATGTCGTCGGAAGACTTTGACAAAATTCAAATCCGCAGTCGATTCTATCCGGATGTGTTTTCAAAAGTCAGATTTCCTTAAGAGTAAGCGCCTAGGTTGAGGTCGCCGGGTCGAGATGAGCAGTCGATCCACCGCGCATGATGCGTTGTCCCAAAGTTTCAGAATTCATTTCACTTGCGTTTGACCTGCACTCATTCGCAGGCGTCGCCGTGCAGTCTCATCACGATTTACAAGGTGCATCATGTTGAAAAACCTTAAGATAAAAACCAAGTTCCTTATTGCTATCGCCATGCTCGGCCTCGTTTCCATGGCGGGCCTGCTCTATCTCACCGATAGATTCAGCGCCGCCAATCAGCAGTATACCGGCTTTCTTCAGAACGAGAGTCAGGCTGCGACCTTCAGCGCCCGCGCGGCAGCTGGCATCTGGACATCCACGACATGGCTGAGCCGCGCCGTCGCGCAGGAGCCTGGCTCTGCTGCCTTCAACGACATCTCCAAGCGCTTCGCGACCGAATTCGCCGGCGCCCGCCAACGCCTTGCACAGGTTCCCGAGTTGGTTCCGAGCCGCAAGGCCGCGATCGATGAGTTGCTTGCCGGCGCGGACGCCCTGAAGTCGCTCGGCGATCAGCTTCTTGCAGCACGCGCCGCCGGCAATGCAGCCGAGACGCAGCAACTCGCCGCGAAGCTCGACGACATGATCGTCGGCCTGTCACCCAAGTTCGGCGCGAACAACAAGGCAATGGCCGATCTGCTGGCCGAGGGCGGCAGCGGGCTGTCGGCGTCCGTTTCATCGACCATCCTTCGTACCCTTGTCGGCCTTACCCTTGGCGTCGTCGCGGCCATTGCGCTTGCAATGATCATCGCCCAGAAGGGTGTCACGACACCGATGGCGAAGCTTCGTCAACGCATGGAAACACTTGCTTCCGGAGAGACCGGCGAAGACGTGCATGGCCTCGACCGCCGCGACGAGATCGGCCAGATGGCCGCCGCCGTCGCCGTGTTCCGCACCAACGCAATCGACCGGATGCGTATCGAACAGCAGGCCGAGGCCACCCGTTCGATGAGCGATAGCGAGCGCCTTGAGCGCGAGGCCGAGAAGGCAGCGGAAGCAGCCAACCTGCATCGGGCGGTCAAGGCCCTTGGCGGCGCGCTGGGCGATCTCGCCAATGGCGACCTCAACTGTCAGATCGATACGCCGTTTACCGGTGACCTCGACACGCTTCGTCAGGACTTCAACGCCGCGGTCTCCAAGCTCAACAACGCGCTCCAGGCGGTCGGCGCCAACGCGAGCGCCATCAGCGCGGGGTCGAGCCAGATCCGCGCCTCCGCCGATGACCTTTCCAGGCGTACCGAGCAGCAGGCTGCTTCCGTTGAGGAAACGGCCGCGGCGCTGGAGGAGATCACGACGACAGTCAAGGACGCGGCCGGACGCGCGAACGATGCCAGCCAGCTTGTCGCCAAAACGCGCGAGGCCGCCGAACGCTCCGGCGAGGTGGTTCGCAACGCTGTAACCGCGATGCATCTTATCGAACAATCCTCGAACGAGATCAGCAACATCATCGGCGTGATCGATGATATCGCATTCCAGACCAATCTCCTCGCACTGAACGCCGGCGTTGAAGCCGCCCGTGCCGGCGACGCCGGCAAGGGTTTCGCCGTCGTTGCTCAGGAAGTGCGCGAGCTCGCGCAGCGCTCGGCGCGCGCCGCCAAGGAGATCAAGGCATTGATCACCGCTTCGGGTTCCCAGGTGGAGTCCGGTGTGGAACTCGTCGGCCAGGCCGGCAAGGCGCTGGATGCGATCGTCGCCGAAGTCCAGGAGATCAACCGCCATGTTCACGCGATCGCCGAAGCGTCGCGCGAGCAGTCGCTTGGCCTGCAGGAAATCAACACCGCTGTGAATGCCATGGACGAAGGCACGCAGAAGAACGCCGCTATGGTCGAGGAAACGACCGCGGCCAGCCACAGCCTTGCGCAGGAAGCCACGGCGCTGTCCCAGCTAATGTCCCAGTTCAAGCTGGACGGAGGCACCGTTGCCGACCAGGCGCGGCCGAGCCTTGCCAAGCCGACGGCGATGACGGGCAACCACGGTCCCGTCGCATCGCCGGCGCGACAGCTCGGCCAGAGGCTGACCAACGCGTTCCGAGGTAACGCCGCGGTCAAGCAAGAGCCTGAATGGTCTGAGTTCTGATCCGGATCGCCTGGAAACGGAGCCCAGCGGGCTCCGCTTCTCCTGATGCACGGCCCGTTCCGCGCCCAATCACATCGATCACGACAAGACAAAAAAAGCCGCCGCCATTAAGGCGACGGCTTTCGGGGGGGGCAGGGAAGCCCAAGGCGTCAGCAGTAGCTGCAAACGGCAGCAGGATTGGTCTTGATGACGTCGATGAATTTCTTGACCGGGTTGACGCGCTGTTCGCGTTTCACCGCCGCAGTCTCCAGAAGTCGCTTGAAATCTTCAAGCTTCACGCCGTCGGCGCGCATCACCATGGCGATCAGGGGGTCGCGAAGGGCTTCGGATATCGTCAGGTCGTCTCTGGTCTTTCTCATGGCTCAGTCCTCCTTTCGTGGGCGGTCGCCCGTGTTCCACTCCGGCTTCGCTGCCCTCTCGGCATTGACTTCCGCGATAAGTGGTGTTACCGGTAAGTAACAATGCATTTGTTACCGATCGGTCACATGGATGTCAAGGACATTGTCCGCAGAAAAATCAAAAACTTCGACAGCTCTGCTGCCAGCGGGTACCGATGAAAAAATCCCTCCCCGGGAGCGCATCGTCTCGACCGCGGCGGAGCTTTTCCGTGAGCACGGGATTCTGCGGCATCGGTGTCGATGCGATTGCCGAAGGTGCTCTCACGAACAAGATGACGCTCTATCGGCACTTCGGGTCGAAGGACGAACTGGTATGCGAAACCCTGCGCCGCGCCTCCGAGAAGGCCGAGGCGATCTGGCGCGAGCTGGAAGCCACGCATCCCGATGACGCACGCGCACAGCTGCTCGCTTGGATCGAGCTCAGGACACAGAGCCTTTGTGGCGATCACGTCGGCTGCGACCTGGCCAATGCGGCGATCGAGCTCAAAGGGGAGGGGCACCCCGCCTATGGCGTTATCGAGCGCCATAAGGCGGAGGAGCGCGACAGGCTGGAAGCGCTCTGTCTCGCCGCCGGCGCGCGCGAACCGCAGCTGCTGGCCGACACCTTGACCCTGCTTCTGGAAGGCGCCCGCGTCACCCGTCAGTCGATGGGCAAGGACAACTGTTGTGGCCATTTTTCCAAAGCCTGCAACGCCGCTGTCGCCGCCTTCGCTTGAGCGCGGGCTCCGAAGCTTGGAACTTTAGTGAGGGGAGCTCGTTTTCAACCAGATGTGGAAACACGGTTGAGCGAGACGATGAATCACATTTATCTCCATCGCCTGTATGCCAAACGGGCGGAGCTTGAAGCCAAGCTTGAACTCTATGATGCACGAGATTGCTTCGGCGACGAGGATGTCAACGACGGCACGGACCGTGAGTTGCGCTCAAGAATAGACGAAATCTCGGCGGAGATCGATATGCTCGAACACTCCCGAGCCGGATGATGCCGACCTCCAGTAACGTCCTGTAGTTGTCGCATCGACCGTGATGTGACCATGGCGTTACGGGGGCGGTCTTTAACAGGTTTACCGCAGATTCCCCGCTTAAATGTGCGGTTCGATCGCTGGTGTGCTTTCAACAGCCATTCAAGCGCGAGGTAGGCTCCACACTGTCTGTGGAAAAGCATCAAAATATGCTGTTTTCCTTCGATGCGTCGCTATTCGGGAAAATGCCCACTTGACCCTTTAGTTGGTTGAGGGTGCATGATTGAAGAGTATGCATTATTCGGACATTTCATGAGCATTTCGACAGAACGACAAGAAGAGGGCGGGTGGTCGACGCTTTTCTTCGCATGGGCAATTGCACTTGCAGCGACCCTCGGCGCGCTTTTCATCGGTGAGATCATGGGCCAGGCGCCGTGCATTCTGTGCTGGTACCAGCGCGCATTCATGTTTCCGCTGGCACTGGTTTTGGCGGTTGCCGTGATACAGGCCGACCGGAATGTCTGGCGTTACGCATTGCCTCTCAGCGGCGCAGGCCTGCTGGTCGCTGTCTACCATGTGCTTCTCTACTATGGCTTCATTCCCGAGGCTATCGTTCCCTGTGGCAAGGGCCCGTCTTGCAGTGACGCGAAGATGACAATCTTCAATGTGGTGCCGCTACCGGTGCTGTCACTGTTCGCATTTTCCGCAATTTCAATTCTTCTCCTTATTGGCCGAAGGGAAACCGTTCGATGAAACGCCTGCTTGTCGTCACCGCTACGGCGCTTAGCGCGCTCGCTCTATTTGGAGGCGGTGCCTACTATTATTCCGCCACGCAACAGGAGGTCGCGGCGGCTGTCGTCGCGCCGGCGGATACACTTGTCCGCCCCCATTCGCCTGTCCTGGGCAAGGTGGAAGCGCCGGTCACCATCGTGGAATTCTTCGACCCGTCCTGCGAAGCCTGCAGAGCGTTCTTTCCGCTCGTGAAAAATATTCTCGCCACCTACCCCGATGACGTTCGGGTCGTTCTGCGATATACGCCGTTTCATGAAGGGTCCGACGAAGCAGTGCGAATACTCGAGGCTGCTCGCAATCAGAACAAGTTCGAACCTGTCTTGGCCGCCTTGATGCAAAGGCAGCCGGAGTGGGCCGTGGACGGCCAGCCTGATTTGAAGAAGGCGTGGGCGATCGCGGGTGATGCGGGCTTGGAACTGATGGGGGCTCGCCTCTACAGCGTCAAGCCAGAGGTCGAGCAGGTGCTCCAGGCAGATGTCGCCGATGTCAAGTCGAATAACGTCCAGCAGACGCCGACCTTCTTCGTGAACGGCAAGCCACTCGTCAATTTTGGACCGCAAGGCCTGATGGACCTCGTCAAGAGCGAGGTCGACAAGTCAAAGGGAAGTTAGAAATATAGTCGTCGAACGACAGCGCCGTTTCGGGCGCTGTCGTTGTCGATCTAAGGTCAAACACACGTCAGGCGCCGTAAATTGGAAGACATTTACGGCGCCGCTTGATTTGATCACCGCATTGCGCCGTGATCCTGGGGAAGCTCTACGCCACTGCGGCAACATGTGAAGCAATCCTCATCGGGCAGCAGACGGAGCGCGACAAGACGTGTCCACATCCCAAGCTCATACCTAACATCCTTCACATCAATATAATGGGTAGCTCGCTCTACGAGGCGGAGGGACGGAGATATCTCGGATTCTCCCGGCCGGGGAAGGGTGCGGAAGCCGTCCGGCGAGGCTCGTTCAGGCCGCCACGCGTTGAGTGCTTCAATTGCGAAGCCGCCAAAGAGACCATCGCCCGGAAATTCTGCAAAGAAAAAATCAAAGCCCCTTGACTCTGTAGTTACTACAGACACCACATTGCCTTCACAAGCTCGAAGTGAGCTGATGTAAAAGGAGAAATATGGTGTCCGGAACGACCAAGACGATCGAATTCAAAATCGAAGGCATGGACTGCGGCCATTGCGTCAAGCAGATCGAGGCCGCTGTCGGTGGCTTGCCTGGGGTTGAAGCGATCAAGGTTTCGCTTGCGACCAACAGCGCCAGCGTCACCCTCCACCCGGAGCAGATTTCCGAGGGCACAATCTTCGAAGCGGTCGAAGATGCCGGCTTTGATGTGCCACGATGAGTACGCTCGAGCTCCCCATCGGCGGCATGGATTGCGCCGCCTGCGCGAAGAAGGTCCAGAGAGCGCTCAAGAAACTCCCCGGCGTCGAGAACGTCGAGGTGCTCCTCAATGCGGAGAAGGCGATCATCGATCTCGACCCGAAACTTGTCAGCCGTGACAAGCTGAAGGAAACGGTCCTGAAGGTCGGCTTCACCGTTCCCGCGCCGAAATCCGCGGACGTTCCCTACTACGTGAAGGAGGGCAACAACCTCCAGAAACAGCTCTTCATTGCGCTTGGCATCCTGTTCGGCGTCATCCTGCTGCTGGTCGTCGGCGGCGAGGCGCTGGGCATCTTCGAGGCCGTGACGGAAATGGTGCCGCTCTGGGTGGGTACCCTGATCGTACTCGCGTTCGGAGCGACGATCTTTTTTGACGTCATCAAATCGTTGATGCGCTTCGAGATCACGGCTCATACGCTGATGACGGTCGGGGCCACCGCCGCGCTGGTGACCGGGCAGTGGGATACCGCTGCCGTTGTCGTCTTCCTGATGCGGGTCGGCGTCTATATCGAGCGGTTCACCAGCGAAAAGGCGCGTGGCCTGTTGCGTGAACTGCAGGCCATGGCGCCGACCAAGGCGCGCGTCGAGCGGAATGGCGACGAAGTCGAGGTGACCATCGACCAGGTTGTGGTCGGCGACATCGTTATCGTGCGTCCCGGTGAGCGTGTTCCGGTCGATGGTATCATCCTCGAAGGTCAGGCGACTCTCGATCAGGCCGCGATTACCGGCGAAAGCATGCCAGTGGAAGCCGAAACGGGCGACAAGGTGTTTGCCGCGACCATAGCCAAGCTCGGCTATGTCAAGCTGCGCGCTGAGGGCGTCGGCCGTGACACCACCTTCGGCCGCACGGTCAAGCTGGTCGAGGAGGCTGAAGCCAATCGCGGCGAAGTACAGCGCATCGCCGACAAGTTCAGTGGCTGGTACCTGCCGATCGTCGCGGCGATCGCTGCGCTCACCTACGTGATCAGCGGCAATGTCATGGCCGTGGTTGCGGTGCTCGTCGTTGCGTGCTCGTGCTCGTTCGCGCTTGCGACACCGATCGCCATGATGGCGTCCATCGGCGCGGCCGCGAAGCGCGGCCTCCTGATCAAGGGTGGCAAGTATATCGAGGCGATCAAGTCGGCCGACGTCGTTCTCGTCGACAAGACGGGAACGCTGACCACGGGCAAGCCTAACGTCACCGATATCGTTTCGCTCGACGGCACCACGGAAAGCGAACTGTTGCAGCTCGCGGCGACGGCCGAGCGGCATTCGGAACATCCCCTGGCGGAGGCCGTTCGTGCGCATGCCCGCGACAAGGGGCTGCGCCCGGGTGAACCGGAACGCTTCGAGGCCATTCCAGGCAAGGGCATCCGTGCCGTCATCGCCGGCCGGACGATCGAGATCGGCAATCGCCGCCTCGTTCCGATGTCCGACGAGGATAGCGCGGTCGCGCGCCTTGAATCGGAAGGAAAAACGCTGCTGATCATGTCGATCGACGGTCGTCCCGCCGGCATACTCGCGGCCATGGACACGGTGCGTCCGGAAGTCGGCAAGGCGATCGACGAAATCCGCAAGCTCGGCATCACGCGGATCGAGTTGCTGACCGGCGACAACGAGCGTACGGCCGCAGCGATTGCCGGCCCGCTCGGCATCGGCTTCCAGGCCAATCTCCTGCCCGAGGACAAGATCCGCGTGGTCCGGGAAAACCAGGCGAAGGGTCACCGCGTGGTCATGGTCGGCGATGGCGTCAACGACGCGCCGGCTCTTGCGCAGGCGGAAGTCGGCATTGCCATGGGCGGCGGCACTGATGTCGCGATGGAGGCCGCCCATATCGTGCTGATGCGCGAAGACTGGGGCCTGATCGCCGATGTCTTCCGCATCGCTCGCCGGACGATGGGCGTGGTCAAGATGAATATCGCCTTCACCGCGCTTTACAATCTCGCCGGTCTTTCGCTGGCGGCCACCGGCGTCATCCCGCCGATCGTCGCCGCGTCGCTTCAGGCGGTGCCAGATATCGGCATTCTGGCCAATTCGTCCCGCTTGATCAAACAGAAGTAGTTAAGGATCGATTGGACATGCGGCGCGCCGGTACTCGGCGCGCCGCATGTTGCGTTGAGCGGCGCATATCCCGAAGTGGCTATGGAAATCTTCTGATCGGCCGGATTGCCCAAGGCTCTCTTCAGCGGTACAACCATGTATCAGCTACAGGGATATGAAGATGAAGAACCGTTCGCTTGCCATCGGCGCCTTGGCCAAAATGACGGGGACAAAAGTCGAGACGATCCGATTTTATGAAAAGAGCGGTCTCTTGCCAGTGCCGGAGCGAACCGCGGAAACTATCGCTCTTATGGGCGATCGGACCTCAACCGTTTAAGCTTCATTCGAAGGGCCCGAGATCTCGGCTTTTCGCTCGATCAGGTCCGGGCTCTGCTTGATTTGTCCGACGAGAAGGACCGCTCCTGCGAAGCCGTCGACGCGATTACGAGAGAACATCTCGTGGAGGTTCAACGCAAGATCTCTGATCTGAGAGCATTGCAAACCGAACTCGACCGGATGTTGGCGATGTGTTCCTGCGGAACTGTCGCTGAATGCCGGATTATCGAGACGTTGTCTCCCGAACGTGATCCCGAGGTCTCCGCGGCGCATTGACGCCATACCGTGGGCGAGAAACACCTGAAGGAACCGCGCCGCGATTGCCGCAGGCTTCAAGTGCGACGTTCAGATGCAGACGGCTAAAGTGCCAGGCTAATCTGAAAGATCGCCGTTTTCTTGCTTTATGACGCTGCCGGAAAAAGAAGCGCCGGCACGGGTAGAGCCCGTGCCGGCTTTGGTCTGATTATCGGTCGACCGCGACCGTGGCGTCAGACTCACCTGAAATTTGTCAGGCGAGCGCCGCGCACAACATCCGGCCAGACGACGCTGACACGATATTGCCGATGGTCTGCCGGAGATCGGCAGACGATCTTGATCACTGGCGAACGATGATCTTCGCCTTGTACGGAACCCGGGTGTAGAGGTCGATGACGTCCTGGTTGAGCAGGCGAACGCAGCCGGAAGAAACCGCCTTGCCGATCGAAGACCACTCCTTGGTGCCGTGAAGACGATAGAGAGTGTCCTGTCCGTTCTGGAAGATGTAAAGCGCACGAGCACCGAGCGCATTGTCGGGACCCGGCTCCTGGCCGCCGTTTTCGACCGAGAACTTGGCGAGTTCCGGCTGGCGCGCGATCATTTCCGCCGGCGGCTTCCAGCGCGGCCACTTCTGGCGCCATTGGATCACGCCTTCACCGCTCCACGCGAAACCGGCGCGGCCCAGGCCAACGCCATACCGCATCGCGGTGCCGCCCGGCTCCACGACGTAGAGGTAACGGGATGGCACATCCACGATTACAGTTCCAGGCTGTTCGCCGGTCGTGTTCTCCACGCGCTGCCTGTAGAGGCGCGGCTCGATCTGCTTGTAGGGAATGGCCGGAAGCTGGAAACCGCCGTCTTCCATGGCGGCGTAGCGGGTCGCGAGTTCGGCTTCGCTGGGAGGGCCAACCGGTCGCGGCTGAGCCGCGGGATCGGGGCTTGCGCAGGCACGCTGGTGCAGCCTGACAGGGCGAGAGGAACCGTCGTCATGCCGAGCAGCAGGCCGCGGCGAGTGATGAGAGATTTTTCGTTCATGATCAAAGTGGAACCCTGTAGGATCTGGATTTCGTGAGCGACAAGCCGTCTCCGGCCGTCAGAAAACTCGGCTTTCTCGTGGAAAACCCCGTTCGTCACTCCATGGGATACGGCCAATGAAAACCGCTCATCGAAATTATGCGCAGGCGGCCGTATTGGATCTCTTCTTCTGCAACTTGATACAAGCCGGCAGTGGAAAGCGGAGCTGGCAAATGTGCTGAAGAATCGTCCAACGGGATGTCCAAATGCGAAATTTCGATCGCGCTATTGCTAAGAGCTCTAGTGGGTTTAGCTTCAAGCGAAAACTGCTGTTTTCTCTACACAATCGCATCGTTTTTTACAGGAGATGCACAACGGCCACATGCGCCCTGATGTCGCGGTAGCGGGCCTTGACGGCTACATCGCCTCCAAACGGGTGGCCGCACCGTTCGATACCACGTCGATCTCATCTGCGTTGCGCCAAAAGCTAAACGGAAATGACTGGATTTCTGGGGATTTACAGCGAGAATTGAGCCGGGGATATGTCTGATCTCGATAAATTCGAGACCAAAATCGGGCACGGGCAACCATTCCGGATCGAGCCTCGGCTGCAGCGCGTTCGCGCGCCGCAGCCAGATGCGAAACTTCTCATGGATAGGCCGTCGCACCATCCGGTTTGCGGGTGATCTTCCGCTCCCAGTGGATGTAGTCCTCGCTCTGCAGCGCCTTCTCGTCGATCTCCAGGCCCCAGCCGGGCCGATCGGGCCGCAGTACTTGTGGCCGTCGACGGGCATGTAGGGATCCGCCGCCCAAGGAGCGTGCACGTGCGGCTTGAACTCAAGCACCTTGAAGTTCGGCTGGGCCGCGCAGAAGTGGATGTTTACCGCGGTTGCCAGCGGCCCCATGGGGTTATGCGGCGCGACGGTCACGTAATGCGCCTCTGCGATGGCTGCGATGCGCCGCATTTCGCTGACGCCGCCGACGACACAGATATCCGGCTGGATGATGTCGGCGCCGCGGGCAGACAGCAAGGATAGGAATTCGAAGCGCGAATAGAGCGATTCACCGGTTGCGAGCGGGACGGTGACCTTCGACTTCAATTCCGCCCAGGCCGGGATGTGTTCCGGACGGATAGGCTCCTCGTAAAATAGCGGATCGTTTGGCGCGATGGCGGCGGCGAGCTGGACAGCTTGATAGGGTTCGAAGATCTTCGCATGAGCGTCGAAGGCATAATCGAAATGCGACGGCGTGATCTCGCGGATCTTGCCGAACCAGTCGCCAGTCTCCTTGACGAGTTCACCCCAGCGGCCGACATGCAGATCGCGGCGATAGGGGCTGAGCTTGAAGGCGGTGTAGCCATATTTCTCGTTCAGTTCGAGCGACTGGTCGCGTGCGGCTTCCGGGTCCGGCGCGGTATAGACGCCGCAGTAGACCTTGACGCGGTCGCGCACATTGCCGCCGAGCAGCATGTAGACAGGCAGCCCGGCGGCCTTGCCTGCGATGTCCCAGAGCGCGTGATCGATCGCTGAAATCGCCGCGAGGCCGAGTGCGCCTGGCGGAAAGCGGCATTGCTGATTGAGCTTGAGAACGAGAAATTCCACGCGGCGTGGATCTTCGCCCTCGATCTGGTGAAAGAGGTAATCGAGAAGGGGCGGCAGCGCCCAGTCCGGGCCGTGGTTGTAGCACTCGCCCCACCCGGAAATGCCTTCGCTGGTTTCAATTTTGAGAAGCAGGCGAGGGCGGTCGTCCACGCGCTGCATGTAGGTCTTGATGCCTGTGATATGCATGGGATCTTCCTCAGGCCGCGCGGCTCTTTTCGGCGACATTGTCGACGATGGCGCGCAGGTCCGCGCGTTCGGCTTCGGTCAGGCTCTCGACACCGGGGACGCGGACGGGGCCAACCTCGGTTCCAAGCATGCCGAGCGCTTCCTTGACGACGGTGACATTGGCGCCGTTGAGATATTTGGTGCGCAGTGCCTCGAAGCCGGCGATGTCATCGATGAGCGCGCGAGCCGTTGCGTAGTCACCCTTTTCCAGCGCCTGATGGATGGCGTGCGAGCGCTCAGGGAAGACATTGACGAGGCCGGAGGTGAAGCCGCGAGCACCCATGGCATAAAAGGCCGGCGCCCAACCCTCGGCAAGGCCGCAGACCCAGATCGCCGGCGCGTCCTTGTTCGCGCGAATGACTTCGGCAAGCAGCATGAGATTGCCTGATGCGAACTTGATGCCGGCGATATTCGGGTGCAGCGCCAGCTTGCGGAAGTCGGCGACGGAAAAGGTGTCGCTACGCACATAGGCGATGACGGGAACGGTGCTGGCCTCGGCAAGCTCGAGGAAGTAGCGCGCCTGGTAGCTTGGGCCGGCAAAGGGGTCCATCGGATGATGGCCCATGATCGCATCGGCGCCCTCGGCGATGGCATCGCGGGCAAGTGCCTTGGCTTCGGTCAGCGATCGACCGACTGCAGCGCTCACCAACGACTTGCCGCCAGCGGCCTTGATCGTCGCGGCGTGGACAGCGCGCACTTCGTCCATGGTCAGGGTGAAGAACTCACCGGTATTGCCGGCGGCCATGAGATTGTGGACCCGCGCATTGGCGAGGCGGGTGATCAGAGCCGAGAGCTTGGCGATATCGACACTGCCATCCGCTTTGTAGGGGGTCACGGGCACGCCCGATATGCCCGTCAGGGCCTTGCGGATCTTTTCCATTGCCTCGGTCACGTCAGATGTCCTCCTTCTTCTTGAACACGATGTTGAGGTAGGTTTCGCCGGAACGGACGACATGGTCGCGCATCACGCGTTCGGCCTTGTCGCTGTCGCTGGAGATGATCGCGGCGGCGATGGCGGCATGTTCGGCCAGCGCCTTGCCGCGCTCGAGCGGATCGGAATGGATGACGCGGCGGATGCTGCCGTCGTAAAACTGCTGCCGTTCGATCATGCGCGAGAGATACTGGCACCGCGAGGCGATGTGGATCTGCTCGTGAAAGGTCTCGTTGAGCGAAATCAGGTCGTCGGCCACGCCGTCCTCGGTCGCCTTGCGCATGAGGGCGACGATGTCGTCCAGCTTGCCGGCCTCGGCCTTTTCGATGCGCTTGGCCGCAAGGTGGGCGATCATCGATTCCAGGGCTGCGCGCGCCAGGATCATCTCTTCGGCCCAACCCGCGTTGAAACGGATCAAGACCCCGCGACGCGGAAGCGTTTCGACCAGCCCTTCCGCCTCGAGCTGACGCAGAGCCTCCTTGATGGGGGTGGTGCTGACGCCGAGCTGCTCGGCGAGCTGGCGTTCGTTGACGCGCTCGCCCGCCGCGAAGCGCCCGGAGAGGATCGCCGTCCGCAGGCTCTTGTGCGCATGGTCGCGCAAGGTCGTCAAAAACCGCGGGTCGATCTTCTCGATGCGGTCCGCGCCAGCCTCCGTCGATGCCTCTTTTTGCATGTCCCGAAAATTCCCCCGTTGACGGCAAAATCGTTTTGTGAGATCTGATATACCAGATTTCAGATCGATGTCGATATGAAAATTCGCGTTCGGGGCGAGGTCCGGCGCACCAGGGAGGAGAATAGGACGATGAAAAGACGCAGTTTTCTGATGGCCTCGGCCATGGTGGCATCGACGTTCGCCATGCCGCTTACCGTCGAGGCGGCAACGCCCAAGGACCAGTTGGTGATCGCCACCAACATGTCCTCCATGCGCGGTCTCGATCCCAACGAACTCAATCAGCTGGAGTCGGCGGAAATCGTCGCCAACCTCTATGAGCGACTGATCGTCCTGTCGGCCGACGAGATCACCAAGCCGCAGCCGGGCATCGCCGAAAGCTGGACAGTGTCCGACGACGGCAAGACCTTCACCTTCAAGATCCGCTCCGGCGTCACCTTCCATTCCGGAAATACACTGACCGCCAAGGATGTGGAGTGGTCGCTGCGTCGCCTGGTAAAGCTCGGCCTGGCGCCCTCGGTCGATCTTCGCCAATGGGGGATCACCGACAAGAACGTCGATGATCTGATCAAGGCGACCGACGATTCGACCGTCGTCCTGCAGACGCCGGAGGTCTGGAACCCCAATCTGATCCTCTTTTCGCTCGCCAGCTTCTCCACCTCGATCCTTGACAGCCAGCTTCTCGCCAAGAACGAGAAGAACGGCGACATGGGTCGCGAGTTCCTGCAGACCAACGACGCGGGTTCCGGCCCCTATTCGCTGAGAACCTGGCGCGTCAACGACCTCCTGATCGCCGATGCCTTCACGGATTACTGGCAGGGCGCGCCGAAGATGCGCCGGGTGGTCCTTCGCCACATGCCGGAATCGTCAGGCCAGCGTCTTCAGCTGGAGGCCGGCGACGTCGATGTCGCTACGCGTCTCTCCTCCACCGATCTGGCGGCGATCGAGGCCGGCGGCAAGGCCGATGTCCAGAAAACGCCGGGCTTCGGCTTCTACTACCTGGCGCTCAACCAGAAGGACGAAATCCTCTCCAAGCCCAAGGTCCGCGAGGCGTTCCGCTATCTGATCGACTATGACGGCCTCGCCAACACGGTCATGAAATATTATGGCATCAAGCAGCAGACGATCATTCCAGGTGGCCTGCCGGGTGCCAGCACCGATAATCCCTACAAGCTCGATATCGACAAGGCCAAGCAGCTCCTGGCGGAAGCCGGCTATCCGGATGGCTTCTCCAAGGTCTATTACGCAACGCCCGTTACGCCGGAATACGAAGTTGCCCAGTCGCTGCAGGCGAACGCGGCCAAGGCCGGCATCAAGCTCGACCTTCAGGGCGGCGACCACATCGGCAAGTTCCGCAACCGCGAATTCGAGATCTTCTCGGCGCGCACCGGCGAACGTCTGCCCGACCCGCACGCGGTACTGGCGTCCTATGCGACGAACGCGAACAATGCCGACGATGCGAAGCTCTCCGGCCTGATCGCATGGCGCTCCGCCTGGGAGGTTCCGAGGGACATCCAGGACATGGTCACGGCGGCGGCGCATGAGACCGACCAGCAGAAGCGCGCCGATCTCTACGCCAAGATCAACAAGGCCTATCTCGACGCTTCGCCGGCCCTGATCACCTCCTTCCAGCGGACGGACGCGAAGGCGGTGCGGAAGGAAGTCAAGGGCTATGTCGGACATTCGACCTGGCTCACCCGTTGGGACACCGTCTCGAAGGGCGAGTAAGCCCTTCCTGTCGAGGAGAATGACGTGAGTATCTCACAGACATCCGCAAAAGCGCCGACAGGCGGACATGCCGCGCTCGGCGCGCTGCGCAAGGTGACGGCATCCTTTGCCGTCATTCTGACAACGCTGCTTGGCCTGCTCGTGATCACGTTTGTTGTCGGCCGCATGGTGCCCGCCGATCCGGTCATTGCCGTGATTGGCGACCAGGCCGATCAGGAGACGTATGAGCGCGTCTACAAGGAGATGGGGCTGGATCAGCCGCTTTATGTGCAGTTCGGCACCTATCTCGGCAACGTCGCGCAGCTGGATTTCGGCCAGTCGCATGTGACGAAGAACCCGGTCGCCAGTGATCTTGCCCGCGTCTTTCCGGCCACGCTGGAGCTCGCCACGCTGGCAACCATCATCGGAGCGGGATTCGGCATTCCGCTCGGTATCATCTCCGCTGTCCGCAAAGGCACATGGGTCGATCACCTTGCGCGTGTTGTCGGTCTGCTCGGGTATTCGACGCCGATCTTCTGGCTGGGAACGATCGTCATCCTCGTCTTTTATGCCAAGTTCGGCCTCATACCCGGTAGCGGCCGTCTTAGCGTCTATAACGAGGGACTGGTCGAAGGGCCGACCAATTCGATCCTCGTCGATGCGATCCTCGCCGGCGAGTGGGAAGTCTTCTGGGATGCGCTACAGCATGTGGCGGCTCCGGCGTTGATCCTCGGTTATGCCGCGATGGCCTATCTCAGCCGCATGAGCCGCAGCTTCATGCTGGAGCAACTGCGGCAGGAGTATGTGCTCACCGCCAAGGCCAAGGGCCTTGGACAGCAGGCGATCGTCTGGCGCCATGCCTTCCGCAATATCCGCGTGCAGCTGCTGACGATCGTGGCTCTCGCCTATTGCGGCCTGCTTGACGGCACGGTTCTGATCGAGACGGTCTTCGCATGGCCCGGCCTCGGCCAGTATCTGACATCGGCGCTGTTTTTCGCCGACATGAACGCGGTGCTTGGCAGCGTACTCCTCATCGGCATCATATCGATTGCCATCAACCTCTTGTCGGATCTGACCTATCGGTTCCTCGATCCGCGCACCCGGTGACATCATGGCGACACGTTACTTCAACGATCTGCACAATTGGCTGATCAACGAGGAGTTCTCCTCGACACGCCAGGCACGCCTCCACAAGGCATATGTCCTCTGGCTGAACCTGCTCGCCAATCCATTGGCATTCGCCGGCTTTCTGGTCGTGCTGATGCTGGTTCTGATCGCCGTCTTCGCGCCGCTGCTCGCCAATCACGATCCGATTGTCCAGGATCTGACGATGGCGCTGAAACCGCCGTCATCGGTCAATTGGTTCGGCACCGACGAATTCGGCCGCGACGTCTATTCGCGCCTTATCTACGGCGCGCGCACAACGCTCTATATCAGCATCCTGGTCACGGTCATCGTCGCGCCCATCGGCTTCGCGATCGGCGCGACCGCCGGTTATCTCGGCGGCTGGGTCGATGTCATCCTGATGCGCATCACCGACATCTTCCTGTCGTTTCCGAGCCTTGTGCTGGCGCTCGCCTTTTTCCGCGGCACTCGGCCCGGGGATCGAGAACGCGGTGATCGCCATCGCGCTCACTGTCTGGCCGCCGATCGCACGCCTGGCGCGCGCCGAAACGCTGACATTCCGCGCCGCCGATTTCGTCGTCGCGGCGGAGCTGCAGGGCGCCGGAATGGGACGCATCCTGTTTCGACATATCGTGCCGCTCTGCGCGCCGTCGATCATCGTTCGCCTGACACTCAACATGTCGAGCGTGATCCTGACGGCCGCCGGTCTCGGCTTCCTCGGGCTGGGCGCGCAGCCGCCAATGCCCGAATGGGGCGCCATGGCTGCCTCCGGCCGGCAATATCTTCTCGACGCCTGGTGGCTGACGACGGTTCCAGGCATCGCCATTCTTCTGGTCAGTCTCGCCTTCAACCTGCTCGGCGATGGGCTGCGCGACATCATGGATCCCCGCAATGCTTGAACAGTCAAAGCCGATCCTTTCGGTCAACAACATGTCGGTGCAGTTTCCGACGCTGTCCGGCGTGGTGAACGCCGTCAAGAATGTGAGCTTCGATGTTGGCCGCGAGAAGGTCGGCATCATCGGCGATCCGGCTCCGGCAAGAGCACGACCGGGCGCGCGATCATGCGGCTGCAGCCGGGCTCCGCCCGCGTCGTTGCCGATGAACTGCGCTTCGAGGACGTTGATCTTCTGGCCGCCAGCGAAGCCGATATGCGCGCGATCCGCGGCCGCCGGATCTCGATGATCCTGCAGGACCCGAAATATTCGCTCAATCCTGTGATGACGGTCGGCGAGCAGATCGCCGAGACCGTCATCCTGCATGAGCGCCTTGGAAAGAAGGCCGCTCGGGAGCGCACGCTTGCCATGCTGGAGAGGGTGAATATCCGCGACCCGCAGCGCGTCTTCAATCTCTACCCGCACGAGGTGTCGGGCGGCATGGGCCAGCGCATCATGATCTCGATGATGCTGATCTCGTCGCCCTCGCTGATCATTGCCGACGAGCCGACGTCGGCGCTCGATGTGACCGTGCGCCAGCAGGTGCTGTCGATCCTCGATGACCTGATCACCGAACGCAATATCGGCCTGATCTTCATTTCGCACGATCTCAACCTTGTAAAGAGCTTCTGCGACCGCGTCGTCATCATGTATGCGGGCCGGATCGTGGAAACGATCGAAGCCGCCAGGCTCGACGACGCAACTCATCCCTATACACGCGGCCTTCTTGAGGCACTGCCAAGTCTCGACCATCCCAGGGATCGACTGGAAGTGCTGAAGCGTCAGGCAAGCTGGGCGGAGGCGTGAGATGTCGATCATATCGGTAAACGATCTCGCCGTATCCTTCGGCAGCGGCAATGACTTCAAGCAGGTGGTCAAAAGTGTCGCCTTCGAGGTCGCATCCGGCGAGACCTTCGGTCTCGTCGGCGAGAGCGGGTGCGGCAAGTCGACGGTGCTCGGCGCGCTGGCGGGACGCATCAAGGAATGGAACGGGTCGGTTTCGATCGATGGCGACGTGGTCGGCCCGAAGCGGTCCCGCGCGCAACTCGCAAAGCAGCAGATGGTGTTTCAGGACCCGTTCGGCTCCCTGCATCCGCGCCACACGATCGGACGCACGCTGTTGGAGCCCCTTGAAATCCATGGGCTGGATCGGAGGCAGGAGCGTGTCGAGCAAATATTGCGTGACGTCGGCCTGCCGCCGGGTTTCCGGCATCGCTTCCCACATCAGCTCTCCGGCGGGCAACGGCAACGCGTGGCGATTGCCCGCGCGCTCATCCTTGAGCCGAAGATCCTTCTGCTTGACGAACCGACATCGGCGCTCGACGTTTCGATCCAGGCCGAAATCCTCAATCTCCTGAAGGATCTGCGTGAACGGTCGAAGTTGACTTATATTCTCGTCAGTCACGACATGGCTGTCATCGCGCACCTCTGCAACCGCGTCGCGGTCATGCAGGACGGCGTGTTTGTAGAGATCGCCACGCGTCAGCAACTCCTGGAGGGCAGCGTCCGGCATTCCTACACAAAGACGCTGCTTGACGGGAGCAGGGGATATGTCGCTCCCTCCAGGCTGAAGACATGAGAGGATTCTCTTAGCTGCGTCGGTTAGCGCGGAGAGGAAGGGAACCGAAAAACATCATCCGGATGCCTGATAACTCAGGCGGTTACCTTTTGCCGGAATGGTGAGCGGTCAGGATCGGGATCCGGCATCGCATCCAGCAGCATGCGTGTATATTCGTTCGTCGGCCGCTCGAAGATGTCCTCGACCGGTCCGCTTTCAACCAGCTTCCCGCGGTAGATCACAGCGACGTCGTCGCAAATATAGCGGATGACGCCGAGATCGTGGCTGATGAAGAAATAGGTCAGCCCCAACTCTTGCTGCAATCCGTGCAGGAGATTGAGGACGTCCGCCTGCACGGAAACGTCGAGCGCCGAGGTAGGTTCGTCAAGGATGAGGAATTCCGGTTTGACGGCCAAAGCCCGGGCAATACCGATACGCTGACGCTGGCCGCCGGAAAATTCGTGTGGGTAGCGGAACAGGTGTTCTGCTCGCAGCCCTACCTGCAAGAGCAATTCCAGCACCCGTTCGGTGCGTTGACGGGAGGTCATCGGCATGATGTCACGATGAATGACCAGCGGTTCGGCGACGATGTCGTGGATCGTCATGCGCGGGTCGAGCGAGGCGTAGGGGTCCTGAAAGACGATCTGGAGACGGGCGCGCAGGCGGCGCATCTCCGTCTGCGTCAGCTTCGCGATATCGGCGCCGTCATAAAGGATAGTGCCGGATGTCAGTGCTTCCAGCCGCAGGATACAGCGCGTCAGCGTCGTCTTGCCGGAGCCGGATCTGCCGACCAGGCCGAAGCTTGTTCCCTTGCGCACCCGCAAGCTGACATCATCAAGCGCGCGAAAACCTTCGGTATGACCAAACAGGCCCTTGCGCTGGCCCGGAAAGATCTTCGAGACATTGTTGATCTCAAGCATTACTGAACCTCCGGCATGACGCCGCCAAGGCCGCGCAGCTCGCCGCGCTTGGTATGGGCTGTCGGAATGGAATTGAGGAGGGCCTGGGTATAGACGTGAGCGGGCCGTTTCAGCACTTCCGTCACCGACCCGCGCTCCAGGATACGGCCGCGATACATCACCGCGACATGGGAGCAAATCTGCGCCACGACGCCTAGATTATGAGTGATCATCAGCACGCCGATGTTGCGCTCGTCGACGAGATCATGGATCAGCTTCAGGATCTGCGCCTGCACCGACACGTCGAGCGCGGTCGTCGGCTCGTCGGCGATCAGCAAGTCCGGCTTGCCGATCATCGCCATGGCGATCAGGACGCGCTGGCGCATGCCGCCGGAAAACTGGTGCGGGTAATCGTGGATGCGCTCGGCGGCTTTCGGGATGCCGACCTTGTCGAGCATGTCCACCGCCACCCGCTTTGCCGCCTTCTTCAGATCACGGGACGAGGCACCCTGTTCAAGGCCGAGCGCGGTCGGGTCGGCCTGGCCAGCATGCAGCGCCACATCGACCAGCTGCGTGCCGATACGGAAGACCGGGTTGAGGTTGGTTGTCGGGTCCTGGAAGATCATGCCGATCTTGCGGCCGCGCAGCGCGCGCATTTCCTTTTCGCCGGCCTTCAGCACATCGCGGCCTTCGAACTCGATCGAGCCGGCGAGATAGCGGCCGGTTGCCGGCGGAATGAGGCGCGAAACGGAGAGGCCGGTGAGCGATTTGCCGGAGCCGGTCTCGCCGACCATGCCCCAGATCTCGCCGCGTTCGACCTTGAGGTCGATGCCGTGGAGGATCTGCGTCTCGCCCTCGAAGCTGCGCATGGAGAGATTGAGGTTCTTGATGTCAAGGAGTGTCATGTCTTCACCTCACCGCCGTGCCTTGGGGTCCATGACGTCGCGCAGACCGTCGCCAAGGAGGTTGAAGGCAAGAACCGCCAGGAAGATGGCGCAGCCCGGGAAGACCGCCGTCCACCAGTAATCCGGCATGTCGGCGCGAGCGACGGAAAGAAGCGTGCCCCATTCCGGCGTCGGCGCCTTCACGCCGATACCGACGAAACCGAGCGAGGCGACGGTCAGAACGGCAAAGCCCATGTCGAGCGATGCCTTGACGATGATCGGCGACATGATGTTGGGCAGGATGTGGCGGCCAAGGATGCGCGGCCAGCCAGCGCCGAGCGCGCGCGACGCGGTTATGAACTGCTCTTCCTTCTTGCCGATCACTTCACCGCGCACCAGCCGGGCATAGGCCGGCCACCAGGTTATGGCGATGGCGATGATCATGTTGTTGACGCCGGTGCCGAGCGCGGCGGCCACCGCCATGGCGAGGATCAGGCTCGGGATCGTCAGGAGAAGATCGGTGATGCGCATCAGGATTTCGTCGATCCAGCCGCCGAAATACCCGGCGATCGCCCCCACGATACCTCCGACGATGATGGCAATGACCACGACCGCCAAGCCGGAAAACAGCGACACTTGCGAGCCGACCAGAACCAGCGAAAACATGTCCTGTCCCAGCGCATTGGTGCCGAACCAGTATTCAGCGCCAGGCGGCAGGAAGCGTGCAGCGGTATTGGTGCCACCGGCAACATGCTCGGGATACGGCACGATGAGCGGCGCCAGAAATGCCAGCAGCACCAGCACCACGACGATGGCGAGGCCGATGACGGACAGCCAGCTCTGGCGAAAGCGGTAGAAAGCGCGGGCCCAGTTTTCCAGGCGTGCCGACTGGTCACGCTTCGGCGGGGAGGTTGGGGCGAGGGTGTTCTGAGTGTCGGTCATGTGTAACGAACCCTCGGATTAAAGACACCGTAGAGCAGATCGACGATCAGCATGGTGACGAGATAGATCATGGCAATGACCAAGGTAACGCCTATCACGGGCATGAAATCTTGCGAAAGGATCGCCTGCGTGGCGTAAAGACCGAGGCCCGGCCAGTCGAACACGGTTTCGACCAGAACCGTGCCGCCGAGCAACCATGAGACATAAAGACCAATGACGGTCAGCGTCGAGGTCATGGCGTTCTTCAGGACGTACTTGAACAGGATCTTGCGGCTGGAAATGCCAAGTGCCCTTTCGGTCATGACAAAATCCTGCTGCAGAACCTCGATCGTCGATGCACGCATCATGCGCATGATGGTGGCCAGAGGGGACAACGACATGGCGAAGGCGGGGAGCGCGAGGTGCTGCAGGGAGATCGACAGCGAGTACCAGTCACCGGCGAGTATGGAATCAATCGTATAGAAACCTGTCGGGCCTTCCGGAGGGATCTCGATCAGCGGGAAACGGCCTGACAACGGCAGCAGGTCAAGCCAGGACACGAACATCAGCTGCAATAGAAGGCCGAGAAAGAAGCGCGGCATGGCGATGCCGCCAAGCGCGACAGTCCGGGTGAGATAATCGACGATACCATTGCGGTAGACGGCGGCTGCAAGCCCAAGCGGAATGCCGAGCACGATGGCGATCAGCATGGCGGCTGCCACCAGTTCCAGCGTTGCCGGCAGGAATGTCATGATGTCTTCGAAGACTGGCCGCCGCGTGAAGATGGAAACGCCCCAGTCGCCTTGCACCAGCCCCGTCACATAGTCCCAGTATTGCAGGGGCAGCGACTTATCGAGCCCGAATTCCTGCCGAACGCTTTCGATCACGTCGGGCGTGGCGTTGGGGCCGGCGGCAAGCGCGACAGGGTCGCCGGGCAGAAGGCGGGCGATGGCGAAAACGATCATCGTCAGCCCGATCAGCATCGGGATCAACAGGACGAGGCGTCTCAGAGTATAAAAGATCATGGGCGCTTCCGGTGGTCACTAGTTTTGGCCGATCGCATGAGGATGAAAGACCCCTCCCAACCCTCCCCACAAGGGGGAGGGCTTAACCCAGCTGCACCTGCCGAGCCTCTCGTAGGGCGAAGTGAGTGCTGCAAGTCTTCTCCCCCCTTGTGGGGGAGATGGCCGGCAGGCCAGAGGAGGACTTTATGCCGAGGCTTTTCCTCTATGCGATCGTCCTTATCAGTCGAGCGACAGCGGCAGAAGCTCGATGGCGTTGGCCGCGACTGGGGTGAAGACAAAGTTCTTCACATTGGCCCCGAAGCCCAGCTTGCGTTTTTCGAGCACACCGAAAATATCGGGCGCATCATCGACGACCAGTTCCTGAAACGCCTTGTAAAGCTTCGCCCGCTTGGTCTCATCGGTTTCGACGCGAGCCGCCTCGATCAGCTTGTCGACCTCCGCATTCTTGTAGACCGGGTTCTGCCACTGGCCATTGCGCGAGGAATGATAGGCCGCGAAGGCGATATTGTCGGGGTCCGCATAGTTTGCTGTCTGGAACAGGCACATGAAGTTCGGCATGGTATCCGGCGACTGAGCCGCCGCTACCGTATCCGGCCAGGTCGCCGGGCGAATATCGAGGTCGATGTTGAGCGATTTCAGGGCCTCAAGCAAAAGCAGCGACCAGCGGCGCTGGTTTTCATAGCCGGTGGCGTGCATGACGGAGAGCTTGAAGCCCCCGTCCTTGTACTCCGACTTGGCGAGGTACTCCTTCGCCTTGGCCATGTCCTGGCGATACACGGTCAGGCTTGGATGCTGGCCGAAGATCCCGGTGGGCAGCGGTCCAACCATCAGTTCGGCGGGGCCTGCGGAATCCAGCATGCTCTGGTAGTTGAACGCATAGGAGATCGCCTTGCGCAAGTTCTTGTCGGCCAGCGGCCCCTTGGCGGTATTCATCTTGATCGAGAACGTGCGGTATTCCGGCTCGATGACACTGACAACCGCGGGATTGCCCTTGATCGCTTCCATATCCTCGGCGTTGAGCTCGAGGGCGATATGCGCTTCCTTGCGCACAAGCATCATGCGTTCGGTGGACGTCTCGCGAACGATCTTCCAGATCGCGCCTTCCAGGTTGCCGCCACCCTGGTGCCAATCGTCCTTGACGCGGACGAACTCGTAGAGATTGCCGGGTGCGACACGGCCCATCTTGAACGGACCGGAGCCCGCGGTGTTCTTCATCAGGTAGGTCTGGCCATCGTCGCTGCCGATATTTGCCTCGACCACGGCGTTATTGACGATGAACATCCAGGGGAGGACTTGCAGGAATGGCGCGAACGGTGCCTTGAGGTCGATGGCGACCGTCTGGGCGTCGATGGCCTTGACGCTGTCGGCGTCAACGACGCCCGATATCATCCACGAGGGGCCACGCTTCAGTCGGATGATGCGCTGGAAGGAATAAACCACCGCTTCAGCCGTGACCGGCGACCCGTCCTGGAACTTCGCGGCCGGATCAAGCTTGAATTCATAGCGCTTGCGATCGTCGGACACAGTCCAGCTGGCGGCGAGGCCGGGCTTGACCTCCGGCGGCGTGCCGACGACGCGCACCAGTGCGTCATAGGTGTTGCGCAAAAGCATCGCGGGACCGTAGCCGGTGGCGACATGCGGGTCGAAGTTCGGAATATCCACGCTGCTGGCCATGATCAGGATCTTGCGGCCGGCCGCAAAGCTCTCGAGCGGCATCGAAGCGAGCGCGGCGGCGGAGATCGCCGACCCCATGAACGTACGTCTGGTCATCTGCATGCGAATGGTCTCCTAGTTTTTAAGAACCGGCCATCTCCCCTAAGATGGCCGGGATTTTCGAAAGATCAGGCTGCGGTGTCGGACTTCTTTCGTTCCCCGCCGCGAGCGGCACGGCCATAGATCGTGTCGGCCGCCTCGGCACTGACATACCCCTGGCGGACGTCGTCATCGAGCTTGTCCAGGTCGCGCTTCTTTGGATCGCCGAAGCCGGAGCCGCCGGCGAGTGTCAGCTCGACCATCGCGTTCGTGTCGACGAGATCGACGATCGCGCCTGTTCCGCAGTCTTGCAGCATTTCGCCATTGGACTTCGACAGGATCTTGCCGGTTGCCGTCTTGCCCGGCCGGCCGCCGAACAGGCCCTCCACAGGCAAGTCGACGCCCTCGGGCGAAACGATCGCCTTGATCGGGTTGCCTTCGGCGTTGCGGCGCGAGATGCGGACGCGCACACCAAGGCCGCCGCGGTTTTCGCCGGCGCCGCCGCTGTCGGTCAACAGGCTCTTCTCCCAGATGACGATCGGCGAGCGGGTCTCGAACATTTCCAGCGATGAGGTTGCCGCCGAGGTCGGCCACAGCAGCGAGGATTTGCCGTCCTTGGTCTGCGATGCACCCTGACCGCCGCCCAGCAGCAGCAGCTCGTAGAAGAGCGCGCCGGTTTCCACCGACTTGCCGTAGAAGCTCATCAGGCTCGGCAAGCCGGAAAAGGATTGTGTCGTTTGCGGCGCCGCTTCCGACAGGGCGCGGAAGACGTTCGGTGCCAGATACCAGCCGGTGCGGGTTCTAAGTGAGACCGGCGCCGGCTTTTCGCAGTTGAGGATCGAGCCCTTCGGTGCCTTTACGGTGAATGGGCGGTAGCAACCCGCATTGCCGCGAATGCCTGGCGTCAGCATGCACTTGATCGGGTAGGTGGCATGCGCCGTCGTGTAGGAGAGCGTGCAGTTGATGCCGCCCTTGACCGTCTGCGGCGGTGCGCCTTCGAAATCGAGTTCGATCTCGTCGCCCTTGACCGTCACCGTCAGCGGGAAGGTCATGGTCGAGCCCATCGGATTGTTGGAAATTTCCGAATGGTAGATGCCGTCCGTGAGCTTGGTGACGGCATCGCGCATGGCCTTTTCGGACAGCGACTGCACGACATGCGACAACGCCTTCAGGTCGTGCATGCCATACTCTTCCATGAAGGAACGCATGCGGGCCGAGCCGGTCTCATTGGCCGAAATGAAGGAGCGGACGTCGCCGAGAACCTGATCGCTGTCGCGGATATTGTCCGCCATAAGACGGAACAGGTCTTCGTTTTCGACACCCTCGCGCACCAGCTTCATGGCCGGTATCTGGATGCCTTCTTCGTAAAGCTCGGTGACATTGAGGCCGTCACGACTGCCGCCGATATCGCCGACATGGCCGACCGTGCCCATCAGCGCCACGACGCGGTCGCGATGGAAGACCGGCGTGACGATTGCGAGGTCGAACAGGTGACCGGCGCAGAGCCACGGATCGTTGGTGATATAGACATCGCCCGGCTTCATCGAATCGACCGGATAGCGTTCGATAATGGCCTTCACCGCCATCGGCAGCGTAAGATTGAAGACCGGCATGACACGCGCCGAGTGGGCGAGCGTCTCGCCGTCAGGATCGAGAATGGCGCAGCCAAAATCCTGGCTTTCGGAGATGATCAGCGAAAACGCGGTGCGGCACACCGTCGACCACATCTCCTCCGCGACGTTGACGAGGCGGCTCCACATGACTTCCAGCGCGATCGGATCGGACTGGATGCGGCGGCCGGCCTCTTCCAGCGACATGCTTTCGTCGACAATGGTTGCGCCCTTGGCGGTCTCGGCGATCTGGATGCGCAGGTTGCCGGTCTCGTCGACCGTGACCTTGTCGCCCGGCGGGATGATGGTGGTGGATTCTGCGTTCCTCGATGATCGCAGGACCTTCGACCAGAATGCCCGGACGCATCGCGTAGCGATCGTAGATGCCGGCATCGACCCAGCCGTTTCCGAAATAGGTCTTGCGCGTGCTCTTCTTCGCCTCGGCCGCTCCGCCCTCGATCCCGGCCTGACGGACGGTCAATTGCGGTACAGCACCGCTGGCACGGATGCGGAAGGAGAGAATTTCTAGCCTCGCCTCGGACGGCACGCGCGTGTAACGCGCGCTGTAGACGGCTTCGAACGCCTTGCGGATGTCGGCATAGGCGCCGGCATCGAGCTTGCCCGCCGGCAGCGGCACGTTGATTTCATGCAACTGGCCGACGAGGCGCATGTCGGCGGAGCGCTCGACCAGAATGTCTGCATTGGCAACGCCGGCGCTGCGCAACTGCACGCGGCCGTCCTCGGAGATTTCATCGAGAATGGCGTTGAGCTTGTCCGCTTCGAGATTCTTCGACAGTGCGATCGGGTGCGAGCGGACGATGTCGAAGGAGAGCGGGGCAGTCAGGAAGCCGAACGCGGAGGCGGCACCGCTTGCCGGAGGAATGATGACTTCCGATACACCGAGAATGCGGGCCACCTTGGCGGCGAATGCCGGGCCGGCACCGCCGAAACCGATCATCGAGTAGCCGCGCGGGTCCTTGCCCTTTTCCACGAGGTGGATTCGGGCGGCACTCGCCATGCTTTCACTGACGACCTGATGGATGCCCCAGGCTGCTTCCACGGACGAAATGTTGAGCGGCTTGGCGATGGTTCCGAGCGCCTTTTCCGCGGCATCCAGATCCAGCGTCATACGTCCGCCGAGGAAGAAGGACGGGTCGTAATAACCGAGCGCGACCGAGGCGTCGGTAACGGTCGGCCTCAGGCCGCCGCGGCCGTAGCAGGCGGGGCCGGGCTCGGAGCCGGCCGAATGCGGGCCGACCTGCAGGAGGCCGACGCCGTCGATCGATGCGATCGAGCCACCACCGGCACCAATCTCGATCATGTCGACGACGGGCGACTTGATCGGCAGGCCGGAGCCGTTCTTAAAACGGTGTTCGCGGCCGGCTTCCAGATAGGAGGCGATGTCGATCTTGCCGTCCTCGATCAGGCAGGCTTTTGCCGTGGTCCCGCCCATGTCGAAGGCGATGACATTGTCATGACCGGCATTCTTGCCGAACCATGCGGTGGCAAGCGCGCCACCGGCCGGGCCGGATTCAAGAAGGCGGATCGGGAAGGCGCGGGCGGTTTCCAGCGAAACGAGGCCGCCTGCGGAATGCATCAGACGGAAATCGCCGGCAAAACCCATTTTCGCGAGTTCGCCTTCGAAACGGCGCAGGTAGCGGTCCATCAGCGGCTGCACATAGGCATTGGCGCAGGTGGTGACGAAGCGCTGGTATTCGGAGATTTCCGCAACCACTTCCGACGAAATGGAGATCGAAAGCTCGGGCATTGCCTTGGCGATGATATCGCGGGCGCGGCGCTCATGCGCCGGATTGCGGTAGGAATGCATGAAGCAGATGGCGATCGCCTCGACGCCATCCTTCTTCAAGGCTTCGGCGGCGCGCAGAACCGCGACTTCGTCGAGCTCGAGAATGACATTGCCATCGGCATCGATACGCTCGGACACTTCCATGCGGCGCGAGCGCTCGACCAGCGGCGCCGGGAATGCCAGCGTCAGGTCATAGATGTCGTAGCGTTGCTCGGTGCCGATTTCGAGAATGTCGCGAAAACCCTCGGTGGTGATCAGGCCGACGGAGGCACCCTTGCGCTCGATGACGGCATTGGTGACCAGCGTGGTGCCATGGACGATCTCGGAAAGATCGGAAATGCCGATGCCGGCAGCCGCGACCAGTTCTCCGAGACCGCCCAATGCGCCCTGGGAGGGATCCTTGGGAGTGGTCAGGCACTTGTGCAGACGGATCGCGGTCGCGCTCTCGTCGAAGAGGATGAAGTCGGTGAAGGTACCGCCGATATCCACGCCTGCACGCAGGCGCTTACCGGTCGTCTGGCCAGTAGCTTGCATATGTCAATCCTAGATCACGCGAGTTGAGCCGGCCGTTCTGGTCCGTACCCGATGTTCCCGAGCCGTGCTTTGAGCAAATATCGCCACGTCGGACGATTGCCTCAAAATTCAGCTTCTCTTGTCATTGGGCAAAGCGTAGGCGATCTCTATTAGCGAGTCCAGCATCAGTTTCAAAGTTGACACTGAATTTCAATAGTGGAACAAATAAGGGCAATACTGCTATTAGGAGTAGCTTAATGGGCGTTCTTGATGATGCTGTTGCAATTTTCGCGTGCTTCTCGCTCGGAGAGCCGGCGATCGGGCAGTCTGAGTTCGTGCGGAGACTTGGCCGCCCGAAGGCGACGGTGCATCGAGCTCTGAAGAGCCTCGTCGCTGCTGGTCTGCTCGAATATGATCACCCGACCCGGCTCTATGCGCCGGGAATGCGGCTCTTCGAACTCGGGCAGATCTTCCGCTCGCGCCATCATTTTCTCGACATGGTGTACCAGCGGGTGAAGCAGGTCTGCGATTTGGGCGGACATACCGGCTACATCACGGTTTTCGACGGTGCCGACCTGATGGTGCTGCGTGTCGTGCGCGGTTCCAGTCCCTTGGCGATCGCATCGACGCCGGGATACAAGTCGCCCGCCTACGCCACCTCGAACGGCCGTGCCATGCTGGCGATGCTGGAAGACCATGTCTGGAGACAGAGGGTTCCCGAGCCGCTTCCCTATGTCTCGCCGAATTCTCCTAGGAATCACGCCGAACTGCTGGAACGAATTGGCAAAATCCGCGCCACGGGCCGCTCCTATGCCTCGAACGAGATCGTCGAGGGCGTGTCATCTCAAGGCATTGCGATGCGCGACCCCGATACGTTCGAGATATTCGGTGTGGCGATCTCCTATCCGGCGAGCCTTGGTACCCCCGAACTGAGGGAGAAGATTGCCGTGCTGCTCGATCAGATGCGGACCGATCTCAGCATCAAGTCGGATTAACTTGGGAGCATCGCGGGGAGGGCTCGAACCGCATTGGGCTGGCACCCGCGCCGAGTTGCACGGACGCCGACAGCGATTTCAGTCCAAATTCATTAGACAATTCGCAAATACTTGCATACGCTGAGATTCTGGGCAGAGGGAACAAGTCCATTATCAGTCGTTGGCGCTTATTTCGTCATCGCAAGGCTGGCCACGGCGAGGATGTCGACGGGGCGCACCCGCGCCGTTGCCTCCACATACAGATAGCCCTCGTGCTTTGCACCACCTCATTTTTCGTGCCGGCCTATCCGCGAGCGCAGGAGCAGCGCATCCCTTACGACGTCGCACCTGGCACCACGCTCTCGGGCGGGGCAGGCGGCGTCGGTGGTGCGGCTGGCGGTGGTGTGGGGTCCGTGGGCGGCGCCGGTGGTGAGGGCGGCGCGGGGCTGATTGCGTCTGTTCCGACCGCGGTCACGATCGGCGCGGGGGCGACCGTGACCGGCGGTGCGGGCGGAGCCGGTGGATCGGGCGGCGCTCTTGGTACGCCTGGGCCAGCGGGCGCGGGTGGCGCCGGCATTATCGGCCGTGATCTGTCGATCGCGAACGGTGGTGCGATCATCGGCGGCTTGAGCGGCGATGGCGCCGTGCGCGCGGATGCTTTGCAGACCGGTGGCTCAACCTTTCTGGGATTTTCGACCGGCGCGACATTGCTCGGCGGCGTGCTGATTTCAGACGGTGAACTGGCAATCGCAGCGAGCAGCACGACCGTGTCAGGTGCGATCAGGGGGAGCGGCGCGCTGACGCTGCAAAGCGGCGTGCTCACCCTTGGCGGAATAAACACATATACCGGAGATACGACGATCAGGTCCGCCGCCACCTTGCAGGCCGGCGCAGATAACGTGCTGTCTCCAACGAGTGGCTTTACCGTTGACGGAAACCTCGACCTGCTGGGACATGTGGCGACGATCGGCTCGCTCGCGGGTGCCGGAAGCGTTGGCACGTCGGGCGGGGCGACGACACTGACCATCGATACGGCGGCGTGGCGGCAGGTCGCGTTTCTTGGCAGCTTCTCCGCCGGTCCGCTGGGCATCGTCAAGACCGGCGCCGGCACACAGATCTTTTCCGGAACGGCGGCCTACACCGGCGCGACAATCGTCAATGGTGGGGTTCTGGCGATCAACGGCATGGACCTGTCGAGCTCGAGTTCGCTTACGGTCAATTCGAGCGGCACGATCGCCGGCTTTGACAGCACGTTGCCGTCGACGACGGTGAACGCTGGCGGCTTCATCTCCCCCGGCAGTTCAGGCCACGATATCGGCGTGCTCGCCATCGCGGGCAATCTGCTGCTGGCGCCCGGCTCGACCTACCGCGCGGACATAGGCTATCTCGGCCTCACGGGCACAAGCGATCTTCTCGATGTCACCGGCGTGGCCACGATCAGCGGCTCGTCGCTCGATCTGGTCGGTTCCTTCTTTCGTCCGGCCCGCTATACGCTGATCACAGCCACCGGCGGTGTCGCCGGTCTCTTCGCCAATACGCCGCAACAGCTCCCGCTGGCCGACCTCGCCTTCGCCTACGATGCCGCCAGCGGCTATCTCGACGTGACCTATAACGGAGAGCCCATTGTGTCCGCCATCGCGGCGCAGACCTTTGCAAGGATCGGTACGGGAGCCGGCGTGCAGTCATTGGGCTCGGGCAATTCTGTTTTCGACGCCATCGTGGGGCAGGTCTCTCCGACGAATATCGACACGGCCCTCGATCAGCTCTCGGGCCAGAGCTACGCGTCGATCCGCTCCTCGATGATCGACGACAGCCGCTTCGTGCGTGATGCGATCAACGACCGGCTCTATGGGGCCGGCCAGACGGCGCGGAACGATGAGGTCGCAAACGGCTTCTGGCTTCAAGGCGTGGGCTCATGGGCCACCCGTGACGCAACTTCGGAGGCATCCGCGCTAGACCGTTCCATCGGCGGCTTCTTCCTCGGTGGCGATGGCGAAATGAGCGATACCGTCAGGATCGGCCTCGCCGGCGGCTATAGCAGATCGTCTTTCGACGATGATGGCCGTGGCGCCCGCGCAAGCAGTGACGACTGGTCCATTGCGGGCTATGCGGGGGTCGATCTTGGCAAGGTCACTATAAGAGGTGGCATCGCCTATGCCTGGCATAACGTCGACACGACACGCGATGTCGTGTTCGCAGGGTTCAGTGAGCGTCTCTCGGGCGGCTATTCGGCGGCGACGGCGCAGATATTCGGCGAAGCCGGGTACAAGATCGAGCTGCGCGAAGCAACGCTGGAACCATTCCTCGGCGCCGCATACGTCAATGTAAATTCTGATGGGTTCACCGAAACCGGAGGGAGCGCGGCACTCAAGGTGGACGATGGCAACGACAGCGTCGGGACCACCACCCTTGGATTGCGCGCCACGTCTGCCTTTTCCATCGACGACCTCGTGGTCGAAGCCAGAGGAATGATCGGTTGGCGGTATGCATTCGGTGATGTTTCGCCGGTCACCGACGTCGCCTTTTCCGGTGGTTCGCCCTTTGGCGTGACCGGGCTGGCTGCAACCAGAAATGCGGCGCTGATCGAACTGGGTTTCGACGCGCTTGTTTCCGACACCATGAAGGTGGGCCTGTCCTACAATGCGGCCTTGTCCGGGGATGCTGTCGATCAGGGTGTGAGTGGAAAGTTTATCGTGACGTTTTAAGACGCCGGTCTTGCGTTGATCGAGACCGGTCACGCCGGCCGCAAAACGGCCGCGACTGCGGCCATTTATGCATGCTCGACAGAGGTGCGCCGGCCGAGATAATCAAGCTAGGCTCAATTCCCATTCGCGCTGGCGTATCTCGCGCTGGCTGTCCGCTTCCGTGAACGGGCCACACGGCGCCATCCACGGACGATCGCCGGATTTGCGGAACGGCAGTCGAACATGGAAGGGATCGTTGCCGAAGACGTCGACCGTGAACTGGCCGCCCTTGATCTCGACGTCGGCATAGGCGGCAGCCGTGATTGGATGCGTGGTGAACCGCTCGCTGACCGACTGGATGGTGATGTGCTGGACGTTGCCGACATTGGTGACCGTGTTCCAGTGGACATGGCCGGACAGCCAGAGGGCGGCCTTGCCGGTCGCCTCGACAGCGCGGCGCACCACGGCATGGTCGGGATAGCTGGAGTAGTGGGGGTTGCGCTCGAAATAATAGTTGCCGGTCTGCGAATGTCCCGACAAGGGAACATGCGTCGCGATGATTGCCGGACGCTCGTCGGCATTCAGGGCTTCCACCAGCCACTCCAGTGCCGGCTCTGCCTTGGGCAGACCGATCCCCATCTCTATCTTGACACCTGGCTGCCAGGCGATCAGGCGGATGTCGCCGAGATCGTGCACGCTACTCGCCATCGACTGGCCGAAGATGTTCTCGTTTTCGGCGACGGTGAGGTTGTCGACGTCGTGATTGCCGAGGATGTGGATCCGCTTGCCTGGATAGGTCTTGAAGATATCGGCCAATTCCGATGCGACGCGGTGGTCGGTCTCATGGTTCGTATCGGAAATGCGGTCTCCGAGATCGAGCAGCAGATCCGCTTTCTCGGCCACAGCGCGAGCAACGAACGAGCGAACATGGGCAAGTCCATCCCAGCTCTCGTCCTTGGTATGGGAGAGGGGGCCGTGATGGATATCGGTGATGATGGCGATCTTCATAAAGAGGTCTCCTGATCGGGGCTGAAGATGAGCTCGGCCCGCCGCTGCCAGCACGATTAGACAGCCTGCATGACAGTTTGATGAATAACTCTCAATAGTTTTGTCGTTGACATTGAGGATTCCTCATCGGATGTTCAACCCATGAGACGAGAATTGAACGCGACTCATCTGGATTTGCATGCCAAAGCCTATCTCTTTGACATCGAAGTAATTCTGGTAAGCATCACGCGGTTTCCAAAGGTGCATGGCGGCCTCATCCGGCCGGCATGACGCTCGCAGCGGAACAACCTGAGAAGGGAAGAACCCGATGGCATTCGAGCGCGGAAGACCCGCCCAGGCTCAGGAACTTTCCGGCGTCGTCGACCGAATTCGCGCGATGCGGAAGGACCTCACGCCTGCGGCCGGTCGGATCGCCGACTTCATTGCGCTGAACGCCGCGGATGTCGTCAACATGTCGGTGACGGAAGTCGCCGAGCGTTCGGAGGCAAGCGAAGGCAGCGTCATCGGCTTTTGCCAGTCGCTTGGTGCCAAGGGTTTCCAGCAGGTGAAGCTGGCGCTCGCCCGCGATCTGGTTCAGCCCGTACAATTCATCCACGAAGATCTGACCCAAGCCGATGCCACCGGGACCGTGATCGAGAAGATCTTTCAATCGGGACTCCAGGCATTGCAGGATACGCAGAAGGCGCTGGACGTTTCGGCGATCGCCCAGGCGGTCGAGGCCATCCGCAAGGCGAGCCGGGTGGAGGTGTTCGGCATCGGCAGTGCTGCGCCGATCGCCGAGGATGCGAACTATCGGCTGCTGCGGATCGGCATCATGTCGCGCGCCAGCGTGGATAGTCATGTGCAAGCGATCACGGCATCGCTTGCCGATCCGTCGACGGTGGTCATCACGATTTCCCACTCCGGAAGCACGGTCGAAACACTGGCCGCGACACGGCTGGCCAAGGACGCGGGCGCCACGACCATTGCCATCACGAATTTCGGCAAGACGCCGCTACTGGCATATACCGACATCGTCTTGCACACGCTGGCCAGGGAGACTCAATTTCGAACGGAGGCGATGACCAGCCGCATCGCCCAGCTCGCTGTCGTGGACGCGCTGATTGCCTGCCTGGCATTGGCCGACTACGAACGATCCACCGCGACGATCGCAAAGACATTCGACGTGTTGTCGGCCAAGCGCGTTTGATGGGGCACGAAGGCGGCAATCGTCGCCGCTGGTCAAATTTGTCGCACTCCCTTGACCCTCTAGTTACATGAGAACCCACCTTGCAGCTCAGTGGCGTATCAGGGTGTCTTGAGCGAAAGGTTCAGCGATATGATCGAGAACGAAGCGTCTACCGCGAACGGTATCCGGGCAATGCAGTGCCCGGCATTTCGGCACGGGAACTTCGCACGGGCCCTTCTTGCGCCGTTTTTTTGATTGACGTGCCCGTGTCTGACCAACACGGGCCGCGCGCGGCCAAAGCCGCGCAAACCAGGAGTGCATCATGAACTACTACCAGAGCCCGAATTCCAGCCCGGCAAACGGGAACCGACGACCGACCCGGGTCAAGCCCTTTGTCTGGCTTTTGATCCTGGTCTTGATGGCGGGATGGTCCTCAGTCGCGTGGGTTGGCTATGTGATGGCTGACCCCATCCTTGCCTGGGCCGCGGGAGCGGCGACCACAGTCGTCGACGGCGGAGCCGGTGTCGCTGAAACATGGGGTGGCAAGCAAGCAGGCGAGACGGTGAAGCTCGTCGGTTCAAGCGGCTTTATCTCACAGGCATATGGCTTGGCTTCCATGATCGTGAAGCCGTTGATCGTCATCATCTGGGGATTGGGCATGGTCGCCCTCTTCATGCTGCCGATGCTGGCCATGATTCTTGGCCGTATCGTCGGGCGTTTGCGCTAGGGCGCACTCAGCTGGCCGGAGGCTAGCTCGCGACTGCCTTGTTTAGCAAGTCGCCGTGAAGCGTCCTGATGATGACCGTCGCGTGCACACCTTCGTGGTTTGTCCGCTGGTTGTGATTTAGGGCGCTGCACCAACCGTTCCCAACCCCGTCTGGCTCGCGTCACGTAAGGACCCGGCGCCAGGCAGACGGAAAACCAATAATCTCGTCGGCGCGGCCTCACCCTATCTGTGTCAGGCTTTCGTCAGTTCGGCACGACTAGTTTCGTGGCGCGAATCAGGATCGACACTTGGACACTCTAGTTTCAATTATCATAGACTTCATAAAGGCCAATCAGAGCTGGGCTCCGGTCATCATGGGACTGATTGCGTTCGCGGAGTCCGTCTTTGTCATCGGATTTTTCGTGCCGGCGACGCCTCTGTTCATCGTTGCCGGGGCGTTGGTCGCCTCCGGGGCGATCGACGCAATACCGATGGTGGCTGCCACGATCCTCGGCGCCGTCTTGGGAGATATCGTGTCATACCGGATCGGCAGCACGTCGGGGCGGCGGATCATCTATAGTCCATGGGGAAAGAAACACCGAGCGCGGGCCGCGAAGGCAAGAGCGTTTTTCCGTCGCTACGGTCCCCTGTCGGTATTCATGGGTCGCTTCCTGGGCCCCCTGCGTTGCACCGTTCCGTTCATGGCGGGGATGATGCGGATGGACATGTTTCGATTTCAGGTCGCAAATGTCGTCTCGGCGGTCGTTTGGGTTCCGGTCATGCTCCTTCCCAGCTGGTTGGCGATCAAGGGGATCAGCCTTATCTAGTTCTGGGCACCGCGCGTTCTTTGGACATGTTGTGACTATGACGGCTCTGCGGCAGCGCCAGGTTGGTGTTGTCACAAGTCGCAGAGGCCTGTAGATCGTCCGCGCAACCCGACTAACTCATACCGTCAACATCAGCGTGGAGTTCAAAATGATCGAGAGAATAGGATTGACCGATCGCTGGAGTGATGCGGTTGTCGTGGGGAACTTGATCTTTCTCTCGGGTCATGTCGCCGAGGCGACGCGCGGCAAGAGTGTGAGGCTCCAGACGGAGGAGGTGTTGTTGGATTTGGAGGACACGCTTCGCAACGCGGGCGTCACCAAGGACAATCTCGTCAGCGTCAATATTTATCTGGCCGACATGTCCGGCTTCGAAGAAATGAACGAAGCCTGGGATGCGTGGGTTTCGAAGGGCCACGCGCCGGCACGTGCAACCGTCGAAGCGCGTCTGGCCCGTCCTGAATTGCTCGTGGAAATGACGGCAATCGCCGCGAAGTAACGGCTGATCGGAGGCTAGGCCGTTGCTCCAAGCCTCGTTCGATCGATTTGGAAGCCGAGCTTTTCGGAAATTTCACCAGCGGCTCTGAGCAAGCTGTCGAGGTAGGCATCGCGGTTGCGCAGCCCGTCCTCTCGCGGAGCGACGAGGCACAAGGTCGCGATACAGGCGCCATCGGCTTGATGGATTGGCACAGCGAAGCAATGAGTGAAATTCTCCACCTCGCTGTTGAAAGTGAAGTAACCATCCTTCGCGGCGCTGCGAACTTGGCCGATGAAATCGGCCGGGTCGAGCCGGCGTCCGTTCGGAAGGACAAAATCTTCGGGCGGGATCAGGTCGAGGATTTGCTGATCGGAAAGATGCGACACCAAAAGACGGCCTGACGCCGTCCATGCGATCGACACAAGTTCACCGACGTTTGAGGAGATGCGGAACGGACGAATGCCCTCCCGCATCATGGCAACAGTATACTTTCGCCCTTCCAGCAGGCACATCTGCGCGGTCTCGCGCGTCTCTTCCGCCAGCCGGATCAACATGCGGTCGCATTCCCGCATCAGGTCGAACTGTTCGGCATAGGCCGTGCCAAGGAAATAAAGGCGGCGGCCGAGATACACGCGGCCATCGTCTTGGTAATAATCGAGCATGCCATGGCTGAGCAGCAGGTTGACGAGCTCGTAAATCGAGGAACGCGGTGCGCCGATCTCGGATGCGATCTCGTTGGGCCGCATGGGCTGTCGCTTCACGCGCAGGAATTCCAGGATCTCGAAAGCGCGATCCAGCCCCCGTGTGCGTCGCGTTGCCGTATCCGAGGCGGACTCAGCCATGCGTGTCTCCAATCTGACAATCAGGCCCCATCGCAACGCGCAGGGCGCTACGATGGGGCCGTCTCGAAATTAACGTTATGCGCGGTCCGCGCGGTAAGCCACGCAGTCGACTTCGACCTTGCAATCCACCATCATGTGAGACTGAACGCAAGCACGGGCCGGCGGGTTCTCGTTGAAGTATTCGGCGTAGACACCGTTGAAGCTCCAAAAGTCGCGCGGATCATCGAGCCATACACCGATGCGCACGATATCCTCAACCCCGTATCCTGCTTCGTTGAGGATGGCGATCATGTTCTGGATGGCCTTGTGGCTCTGCGCCACGATACCGCCGGGGACGATTTCGCCCTTCTCCATCGGCACCTGGCCGGAGACATAGAGCCAGCCGCCGGCTTCGGCGGCGCGCGCGAAGGGCAACGGCTGGCCGCCGGCGCCTTTTTCTCCGGTGCCGTAACGCTTGATCGTCATTGTGTTTTCTCTTTCTGCTTGTTTCTTCTAGTTGAAGCTCGAGGTTTTCAGGAACTCGGCTAGCCGCTCGGTTTTCGGTTTGATGAACATCTCCTTCGGATCACCTTCTTCGCAGATGACGCCCTGGTTCATGAAAATGACCCTTGATGAAACCTCGTAGGCGAAGCGCATCTCGTGGGTGACGAGCAGCATGGTCATGCCGTCGGCGGCCAGACCCTTGATGACCTGCAGCACTTCGCCCACGAGTTCCGGGTCGAGCGCCGAGGTCACTTCGTCGAACAGCATCAGGCGCGGCGACATGGCGATTGCGCGAGCGATCGCCACACGCTGCTGCTGTCCGCCCGAAAGCTGGCCTGGAAAATGGTTCGTGCGAGCGCCAAGACCGACGCGATCGAGCCATTTCTCGGCGATGGCGCGCGCTTCGGGCTTCTTCATCTTCTTGACCTTGATCAGGCCGAGCATGACGTTTTCGGCGGCCGTCATATGGGGAAAGAGATTGAACTGCTGAAAGGCCATGCCGGTCAGCGCGCGCTGGCGGGCGATCTCCTTTTCCGATTTGCGACGCCGGGTCGAGCCTTCGACGTGATAGCCGATCTCCTCCCCCGTCGAGGCGGATGGTTCCGCCCTGGAATTCCTCCAGCATGTTGACGCAGCGCAGCATCGTCGTCTTGCCCGAGCCGGAGGAACCGATGATCGAAATCACTTCGCCTTCTTCGACCGAGCAGTCGACACTTTTGAGAACCTCATTCTGGCCGTAGGTCTTCCGCAGGCCGTTGATTTCCAGAATTGTCTTGGCCATGGCTCGGCCTCCTCAGGATGGCAGGGCAGTCTTGCGCTCGACATACTTGCCGAAGCGCTCGATCGCGAAGTTGACAACGAAGTAGAGCGCTCCGGCCAGGAAGTAGAACTGGAGGCTCATGAAATTGCGCGAGATGATCTCCTGCGTTCGCAGCAGCAATTCCGCGACGCCGATCACCGAAAGCAGGGTGGAGGCTTTGACCATTTCCGCGGCGGTGTTGACCCAGGCGGGTAGGCATTGGCGCATTGCCTGCGGCCACAGCACGGAAGTGAACGTCTGTCCGAAGGTGAGGCCGATCGCTTTGGCGGCCTCGGTCTGGCCCTTTGAAATGGCCTGAAGCGCGCCTCGGACGATTTCACCCACATGCGACGAGCAGAAGATTGCCAGCGCCAGTACGCCGGCCGAGAAGGGCTTCAAGTCAAGTCCCGCCGCAGCCGAGATGTAATAGCTCGCGAGAACCAGAACTAGGACCGGCGTCCCTCGGATGATGTCGGTATAGGCGCGCACGACAAGGCGCAGCGGCCACTTGCCATAGGCGAGCGCAAGGCCCACGAAAATTCCGAGAACCGAACCCGCGATGATGGAGAGGATCGAAATGGAGACCGTCATGCCAAGCCCGTTCAAAATGACGAAGCGAGCTATCCAGAGCTGGTCGAGGAAGGACTGGGACATCGGGATTACCTCGGCAGGGCCAGGCGACGCTCGATGAAGCGCATGCCGAAGGCGATGAGGAAACAGGTTGCGATATAGATCGCCGACGTGACCATCCAGGTCTCGATGACGCGGAAGCTTTCGACGTTGATCTTTCGTGCGGCGAAGGTCAGTTCCGGCACCGCGATGGCGGCGGCCAGCGACGTATCCTTGAAGAGGGAGATAACCGTGGATGACAGGGAGGGCAGTACGTTGCGGAACATCAGCGGCGCAATGATCGACTTGCGGATCTGCGTGGATGTCAGCCCGATCGCAAGGCCCGCCTCGGTCAGTCCGCGTGGGATCGACAGGAGACCGGCGCGGAAAACTTCGGCAAGATAGGCACCGGAGTAGATCGAAAGGACGAGTACGAAACTCTTTATCTTGTCGAGCCTGACGCCCATCTGCGGCAAGGCGAAATAGGCGAAGAGGACCAGGACGAGGATCGGCAGATTGCGGATGATCGTTACGTAAAGACGCGCGGGCATCGCCGCCACAGGGTTTTTCGACATCAATGCGAAGGCCACGACGAGGCCAATCACTGCGCCGATCAGGATGGAGACGACGGCCAGACCGAGGCTCAGCACCAGGCCGTTTATCAGTCCGTCAAAGTTGCGCCATACGGCGGCGAAATTCAGCGTGTAATTCATCGGATCGGCCTTCCGGCAGGCGAAACGGATGGCTAGCGGAGCAGGATGAGATCCCGCTCCGCATCGTCATCGGACGTGCATGAATAAGTGTATTCGACTTACTTGAACTCGACCGGGAAGCCGATCTGCGGCGGGGTCAGGTCCTTGCCGAACCAGGTCTTGTAGGACTTGGCATAGGTGTCGAATTCGACGCCGGTCATGGCTTCATGCAGGGCTGTATTGACAAAGTTCAGCCAATCCTGATCTCCACGCTTTACCGCGCAGGCATAGCTCTGGGGGTTCCAGCCATAGCCGCCGTCCTTGTAGCGGCCTGGGTTCTGCGTCATGTACCATGCAAGCGAGGACTGGTCGGTGGCGACCGCATCGGCGCGTCCGGATTCGAGCGCCTGGTAGATCAGGTCGACGGAATCATACTGATCGACGGTCGCCTCGGGAAGGGCCGCACGGACCATGGCTTCCGCGTAGACGTTCTGGAGGACCGAGATCGTGACGGACGATCCTGCGGCCTTGAGCGCGGCATAGTCGGCATACTTGCCGTCAGCCTTCAACATAAGGCCCACGCCTTCGCGATAGTAGGGAATGGTGAAGTTGACCTGCTGGGCGCGTTCGCCGGTGACGGTCATGAACTGGCAGGTGATGTCAACCTTGTCGGTCGTGATGTTCGGGATGCGGGCATCGGACGACTGATTGACGTATTCGATCTTTTCCGCATCGCCGAACAGGGCCTTGGCGATGATGCGACCCATGTCGACATCGAAGCCCTGAAGCTTGTCGTCGGCGCTCTTGAAGTGCCACGGGGCGTTGGTGCTGCCCGTGCCAACGATGAGCTTGCCGCGAGCCAGCACCTCATCGAGTTTGCTGCCGTCGGCGGCGAGCACCGGCGTGGAAAGAAGCGTGGCTGCAGCCAGTGCAACAAGGCTGGCGCGGAAAGAAACTGTCATGACATTCCCCTTTTTTGACAAGTACGGTGACCTGATGTCCAATATACCGGACATGTGTCTGCTTTATTGGATTGACATAGAAAGCTCGATCGGCAATGAATTGTCAATAGAGGCAGCTAAAAAATACGCAGTTCACGCCGCTGACTGTTTTTTCGGCAGTGCAGCATTTTTTCATCGAGGGTAATCCGGTGCCAATTGAAGCCGCCATTCTGACTGAAATCGATACGCCGGCAGTGCTGGTCGATTTGGTCGTGGCAAGAAAGAATATTGAACGTTTTCAGCAGTATGCGGATTCCCACAAGCTGCGGGTGCGCCCTCATATCAAGACACACAAGATACCCGCGATCGCGGAGATGCAGCTGCAGGCAGGGGCGTGCGGGATCACCTGCCAGAAGGTATCCGAGGCCGAGGCCATGGTGCAGGGCAGCAAAGCCATAACCGACGTCCTCATCACCTATAATATTGTCGGGAAAGCCAAGCTGCAGCGCCTGCGGGCGCTGTCGGAGAGGGTGAATTTGTCGGTCGTCGCGGACAGCCGCACGGTCGTCGAGGGGCTCTCCGCCGCCTTCAAGGATTCGCGCGCGCCGCTTGCGGTTCTCGTCGAGTGCAATACCGGGGCAAACCGCTGCGGCGTGGCTTCACCCCATGAAGCCGTTTCGCTGGCGAAGCTCATAGCCGGAATGCCGGGCCTCGTGTTTGGCGGCCTCATGACCTATCCGCCGATCGGCGCCGAAGCGGCAGTGGAGGCGTTCATGAGGGAAGCCAAGGCGGGCATCGAGGAAAATGGAATCTCCGTGCCGGTCGTCACCTCGGGTGGAACACCGTCGATGATGCATGCGGCCGATGCGCCCGTCACGACCGAATACAGGCCAGGTACTTATGTCTATAATGACCGCTCGCTCGTCTCACGCGGCGCCTGCGGTTGGGAAGATTGCGCGCTGACGGTGGTCGCGACCGTCATCTCCGTTCCGGCGGTGGATCGTGCGGTGATCGACGCGGGTTCCAAAACACTGACCTCCGATCTTCTCGGCCTTGCCGGTTATGGCCACGTGCTCGGTCGTGACGACATCGCTATCGATCAGCTTTCGGAAGAGCATGGAAGGCTTGTCAGCACCGGCCCAATCGGCCTTTCGGTCGGTGACAAGGTCAGGATCGTGCCCAATCATGCTTGCGTGGTCACCAACATGGTCGACGAAATTCTTGTAGTCGACGAAGGCAGTGTGGCGCCGGAACGCTGGACTGTTGCAGCGCGCGGCCGCTTGGTTTGATGTGGAAAGGCAAGCAGATCGATGCCTTGCAGACACGGGAAGGACAACGGTCCGGGTTGAGAACGTCCAGCGTATAGCGTGCAGGGTGACGGAAGCCAGGATGAGAGGGTTAGAAGCGACAAGAGTGCTCGTCGCCATCTTTGATATCCGATCCGCCGATCTCTGGAACTGCAGCCGCTGTAGTGTCGCTGGTGCCTAAGCTACTGCCTCTCCGCACTCCGCGGCGATGCGCTGGCGGGCGCGGTTGACGCGGCTTTTGACGGTACCGGTAGCGCAGTGAAAGTGCTCGGCGGCCTCTTCATAGGTACGGCCGTCGATGAAGACGAATTCGAAAGCGGATTTGAAGGGCTCTTTGAGCCCGCCGCAGGCGCGCTCCAGTTCGTGGCCCCGTATCCGCCATTCCTGATCGGCGGCCACGCTGCCGGCGTCCGAAACGCACTCCTCCAATCCGACCATCTCGCGCTTGCCGATCCGGAAGCGCGAGCAGAACAGGTTGCGCATGATCGTGAAAAGCCACGACTTGAGATTGGAGCCGGGGCGAAATTTGTCGATGTTGCCAAGGGCCCTCGTCAATGTTTCCTGAACGAGATCATCGACATCGGTCTGGCTGCGGTGGAATGTCCTGGCGAAGGAATTCAATGCGGGGATGAGGTCGACGACATCCTCCTCGAAGGAATTCGTCATCTGCTGATAGATCATGTCGCGTCCTCCAATGGGAAAGGAAGCGCGCCGGCACGGCTTTGTTCCGTTTTGCCGCTTCTCCGTACGGTTTCGACAATGGTGCGCAGCGTTTCGGACGGCGCTGCCTTTCTACAACCGATCACTGTGCGGAACCGTACCTTGAAGCCTGCTGCGATTGTAACTCATGCCAGGCGCTACAGTTCATCCCGATGAACGCGCAAGACAAGAAGACCGCGTTGATCGTCGAGGACGACCTGTTTATCGTGCTTGAACTTGAGGAGACGCTGCAAGAACTTGGATATGACGAGGTCGTGACCTTTTCCAAGATCGATGCGGCTATGTCCTGGCTAAAGTCCGTGGCACCCGCTATCGCCATCGTCGACTATCACTTGAAAGGTGAGGTCGCCGACGAGCTCATCCGCACTCTCGCCGACCTAACTGTCCCCACAGTGGTCTATTCTGGTCGTTCGCCGGATCCCGACGCAGACAACGACATGCTCAAGGCCTGCGAGTGGCTTACAAAGCCGGCGGATCAAAGAATGCTTGCGATGGCGATCACGCGTGCCTGCGGCCTCGCCGAGCCGGCGATCATCCGCTAGCTCGTATCCACCTCATGGTGTCACGGTGCTTTCCGGGAACTTTGGCTGTTGTCGTGGGTTGAGTTCAGTCGAAAAGTTCGCGGAGGAGCCGGCATGTCATTCATGACGATCGACCGCTTGAAGGTGACGAACCACCTTCTCAAGCGACTTCCCGAGGCGGCCTATCGGACGCTGCAACCGCATATGGAGCGCATGGATTTGCCTTTGCGCCACTCCCTGATCACACCCAATCGCCGCACCGAGTTCGTGTATTTCGTTGAGTCCGGCATCGCATCGGTCGTGGCCAAAAGCGAAAGCGGGCAGAGCGTCGAGGTTGGACATCTTGGCAGGGAGGCGATGGCCGGCGGGCACGTCATCCTCAAGGCCGATCGCACACCGACCAGCACCTACATGCAGGTGGCGGGAGAGGGGATCAGAATTCCCGTCGTGGTGTTCAACAAGGCTCTCGCTACGAACGAGGATGCACTCGATCTTTTCCTGCGCTTCATGCAGTACCTGTCGATCCAGGTCGCCCAATCGGCACTGGCAAATGCCCGCTATGACGTACCGGCGCGGCTGGCGCGCTGGCTGCTGATGTCGCACGACCGGGTCGATTCCGACGATCTCCCGCTGACGCACGAATTCCTGGCGCTGATGCTTGGCGTCCGGCGCTCCGGCGTGACCGACCAGTTGCATATCGCCGAAGGCCTTCACGCGATCAAGGCCACGCGCGGCAACATCCGGATCCTCGACCGAGGCAAGTTGATGCAAATCGCCGGCGATAGCTATGGATTGTCGGAACGCGAGTATGCGCGTCTCGTCGCGGTCGACGAGCCCGTCATGTAGCCTCCCGATCGGATCACGCTGATGTCACTCTACTACTTCCATGTCGTCGGCCAGAAGAGCAAGATCGAGGATCTGGAGGGTACTGACTGCGCAGATCTTGGAGCCGCGACTGCCGAAGCGATCGCCAACGCGCGAGACCTGATGGCGCATGCCATCCGGCAAGGGCGCGATATATCATCGAGATCGATCGAGGTGCGCGACGCCGACGGTAAAATCGTGCTGACGGTTCCGTTTCGCCAAGCGATCAGCGAGGCGGAATAGGTCCGCTCAATGGTTTGCGAAACAGATCCTCGTAGATCTGCTCCGGCGTGCCGTAGCTGCCCGCCGCTATCGCTTCAAGCTTCTGCCGGCTGAGAATGCGAACGTTTCCGCGGGTAGCCCTGATGGCGTGTATGCCCTCGAGAATATGCAGTTCGTTGGTGATGCCGGAACGACGTACGCCAAGCATCAGCGCCAGGAACTCGTGGGTGAGCGGAAGATCGTCACACCGCAGCCGGTCGTGCACCATCAGCAGCCAGCGCGAAAGCCTCTCGTTGATGCTGTAACGGGCGTTGGCCAGGGCGGAATTGGCGAGCTGCAACGCGGCATAATGGTTGTAGCGCAACAACAGCTCCAGAAGCAGCGCATCGCCGTCGGCGGCCTGCCGCAATCGGTTTATCGGCAGGGCGTACCCATATCCGGCGACCTGCATGAACGTCCGGTTCGGCGTCGTGTCCGCTCCCAGCACGATGTGGGCGGCGGACATGCCCTCGAAGCCGATATGACCGACCTCGACGCTTTCGCCGTCCGTGCTCATCGCGATCATCGATGCCAGGCCGCTTTCGATGAAATAGGCATGCAGCGGCCGCTCGTTGATCTGCACCAGGACTTTTCGCGAGGGCAGTTCCACCGCCTTCAAGTGCGGGATCAGGGCAGACAGGCTGTTTTCAGGAAGGGCGCGTAAGATCCTGTTCCTGATATCCGTCATGTCAAAGCCTGCCATTGCCATCCCCGAGTCGCCGATCCATCGGACCCGGCGCCGACAATAGGCGGGAAAGGCTTGGCTATTCCATAGCGTTAACGCGTCTGTGCGGTTTCGACAATTGCTTGGACGTGGGTGCTAAGCCATTGCTTCTACGGAATTTGCTCTGTCATGTTGATAGCGGAGGATGCGTCTGGCGCCGCTCGTCGCGGCGGTCTCAGAGGGCGTCTAGCGGATAGGTTATTCCGGCATAATGAACAGGATTTCCGGATCTGTCTCGGAAGCATCGACCGAGCGCGATCACGTGCCTTGTTTCGCCAAAACCGTCCTTGACGCGATACTCCTCGAAGTAGGGCATGCCGCCGATGACCGCCTCCGACATGGCCTTGGCGACACGGCCTCTGTCGTCGGGGTGAATACGCTCCACATATCGGTCGACAGGCAGGCCAACCAGCGTTTCGTCCGCGTCAAGGCCGAAAAGCCCGGCAAGGGCGGTATCCGCGTAGAGAACATTTCTTTCCAGGCACCAGGTCCAGATGCCGGGCTCATCCGTCGTTTCGGTGGAATTCATCGTATGAAGCGCCTTTCGCGTTGGCACCCCGCAAACGACCCACTCAACCCAAGGTGCTTAGGCGGATATCTGGAGCAAGTCGCCGTGCTTTGCCAGCGACTGTCATGAAACGTACATTTTTGATCGCGAATTTAGCTCTCGGTAAATGATCGTTCAGGGCAGCGACCGCAAACCGCCTCAACGAGCATCCGTCAAAGCTGCGAAATCAGGCAAGGATCTTCGCTTCGATCGCGGCGGCAATGACTGCATCTTTCGCTGTCTCGCATGGTATGTCGAAGCCACGGGCCTCAAGGCAGCGTCGTCGCGCCGTGTCGAGCGCGAGCGAATCCGTCAGTGGCCAGCGGTGACGGAAGTAATACAATGCCTCGTCGGGTCCATGAATGAGTTCGGAGTGACCGTTGCCTATCCGCACCGAAATCGGCGCGGCCCACTGAGGTACCAACGGTCGGCTTGGTTCGATCGTCATGTTGCAAGTCCAATCCGGGACGATATCGCCCTCACGCGACGTCCGTCGCCTGGACACCGAACGGAGATCGAGCGGCGGAGTTCCCGATCAAGCTCGTCTTTCTTGATCACCTGCCGGCGATGCAAGGGATCAGGTGACCCTTACTTTTCGGAGCGGCTGAGAAGTATGCGCATTTCCTCGAAGCGGCGCTTGCGGTCCGCGTCGTCAACGGTCGGAAAATAGCATGTGCTCGACACACAGAACCGGGCCAGGTTGCGCGGCTTGTCCGTCTTGTCGAACTGGCACTCGAATATATCGGTCATCTCGGCAGGCGCCGTGCCCTGTCTTGTCGAGTAGGTCATGCGAACACCCGGCGGCTTCAACTCGGGAAAGGACTGCACGGTGCCAATGGCGAGCTGATCGCTCATGAAGAAGCTCTTGGCGACGGATTTGCAGGTCTCTTCGAGGTCAGGTGATTGTGCAACGGCGGTTGCGGGCAGGGCGAATAGGGCAAATGCGAAGAGTATGATCGGTTTACGCAAGGGATTTCCTCCAATGTTCATGCCGATGGAGGTAGCGCGGCGAGCGCAAAAGCAAATGGTGGCGGGCCTGTGCTCATTCGGATCCATTCCGTCCAATCCAAGCCATTGCCCGGATGGCCAGTCGAAGCGTGCTTGACCACGTCTGTTCAATTTCGCTTTTCGGCTATAGTAAGCTTCGACTTTGATATTCGGGGATCTGCCATGATCGAACAGGCCACCAAGGATGTAGTAGAGCGCCGCCGCGGTTCGGGCGTGAAGCTCGTCTACGACATTTTGCGCGACGAGATCCTCGACTTGAAGCTTGCGCCCGGCAGCCCGGTGGACGAGGTTCTGCTCGCGGAGCGCTTCCAGATGTCGCGAACGCCGATCCGCGAGGCGCTTGTCAGGCTGGCCGGCGAGGGGCTGATAGAAACGCTTCCGAACCGCTCCACGCTGGTGTCAAACATCGATCTCCTGAACCTCAACACCTATTTCGACGCGCTTGTCCTGATGTACCGTGTGACGACCAGGCTGGCGGCGCAGAACCACAACGCGGCCGACCTCGTCGCGATCCGTCAACTGCACCACCAGTATGCGGCAACGGTCGAGGCCAGGGATCTGCGCGAGATGATCGCGGTCAACGCGGCCTTTCACACGGCGATCGCCGAAGCCGGGCGAAACCCTTATTTCACCGGGCTCTTTCGGCGGCTGCTGGACGAGGGACGACGCATATTGCGGCTCTATTACAATTCCTACGAGGAGCAGTTTCCGCAACGCTTCGTGGACGAGCACGACGAGATCATCGCCGCCATCGAGGGGCGTGACCTGGAGGCCGCGGACCGTTTGGGAAAGATACATGGTGAGCAGATCGTCGAGCAGGTCCAGCGCATGTTCGCGCGCAATCAGAAGCTGGACATCGCGCTCTGACGGGCGATGCATTTTCCTTGTCGACAAGAAGTATTTTAAATGATACTCCTTTTCACCAAGGGTAGCGTGCGCGAGACGTACGGTTGATGACCCGGTAAACCGACCATGGAGAGCGACATGAAGGCCAGCATTTTTTCCGGTGTGATCCCCGCGTTGATGACGCCCTGCAAGGACGATCGCACGCCCGATTTTGACGCGCTGGTGCGCAAGGCCAAGCAGCTCATCGCCACGGGCATGTCCGCCGTCGTCTATTGCGGCTCCATGGGCGACTGGCCGTTGCTGACGGACGCGCAGCGCATGGAGGGCGTCGAACGGCTGGTCAAGGCCGGTATTCCTGTTATCGTCGGCACAGGTGCCGTGAATACGGCTTCCGCGGTTGCACATGCCGCCCACGCCCAGAAGATCGGCGCTCAGGGCCTGATGGTCATCCCGCGCGTGCTGTCGCGCGGCTCCGTCGTCGCCGCCCAGAAGAACCACTTCAAGGCGATCCTTTCGGCGGCCCCGGACCTGCCGGCCGTCATCTATAACAGCCCCTATTACGGCTTTGCCACGCGCGCCGACCTGTTCTTCGCGCTTCGCGAAGAGCACAAGAACCTGGTCGGCTTCAAGGAATTCCGGCGGCGCCGCCGATATGCGCTATGCAGCCGAGAACATCACCAGCCGCGACGATGACGTGTCGCTGATGATCGGCGTCGATACGGCCGTATTCCACGGCTTCGTCAACTGCGGCGCAACCGGCGCGATCACGGGTATCGGTTGCGTGCTTCCCAAGGAAGTGCTTCACATGTGCAATCTGGCGAACGGCGCTGCCAAGGGCGATGGCGAGGCACGCCAGCGCGCACTGGAACTGGAATCGGCTCTCGCGGTTCTCTCTTCCTTCGATGAAGGCCCCGAACTCGTGTTGTTCTTCAAGCACATGATGGTTCTGAAGGGCGACAGGGAATACACGCTGCACTTCAACGAAACGGACGTGCTTTCGGAGAGCCAGCGCGGCTACGTCGAAGCCCAGCTGAAGCTGTTCGACACCTGGTACGCCGAGTGGAGCAAGCTGCCGGGCGCGGTTCAGACCTACAAGGCGTAGGTTTACACAAAGTCGCGAGTAAAAAAGGGCCTCCAACGGGGCCCTTTTTCGTTTGTGCCTTTAGGCCGCGGTCAGGCGACGGCGTCGAGCCCCTTGTCCAGCAGGCGCTCGAGATGTTCTGTTTCCGAAGCCGTCAGCGTGATCCCCTCGGCATCGGACTTCTGGCGCGCCGTGAACCGGCGCTGCGACGGCAGTCGCGCGCCACTGCCGGCAATGGCATCGAACAGCACTTCGGCGCGCGCGAAGGGGTCGCCGGCGCGGCCGGCTGCGAACGCCTGGGGAGACATCGCTATGACGAGTTCGCCATGGAGCGGCAGAAGCGTGGTGGTGCCGAGGTAGTCGAGTGCTTCGGAGCTCGTCAGATCGCCGATCATGATACCGCCGAGAAGTTCGATCATCGTGCCGATCGACGAGCCCTTGTGGCCGCCGAAAGGCAGCATGGCACCGGCCAGCGCTGCCTCCGGCTCCGTCGTCGGGTTTCCATCGGCATCGATCGCCCAACCTTCCGGAAGGGGCTTGCCGGCGCGGCGATGGAGCTCGATCTCTCCTCGCGCGGCGACCGAGGTCGCGAAGTCGAAGACATAGGGGACGGCCTGGCTGCGCGGCCAGCCGAAGGCGAAGGGATTGGTGCCGAGCAGCGGCTTGCTGCCACCTGTCGGCGCGACGGTCGCATAGCTCGGGCACATGGCAAGGCAGGCCAGGCCTTCACGGGTGAGGGCTTCGACTTCCCACCAGAGCGCCGAAAAATGCGTGCAATCGTTGATGACCAGCGCGGCAATGCCGAACTTGGCCGCGCGCTCGACAAGATGAGGCAAACCGAGTTCGAAAGCCGGGTTGGCAAAACCGCCGCCGGCGTCGACCTTGATGATCGCCGAGGTCTCGCTACTCATGACATGTGCTGCGGCCACAGGGTTTACCTTGCCCGCCTTGACCGTGCGCAAGATACCATCCAGCCGATAGATGCCATGCGACTTGCATCCGTCAGCCTCGCCAGCGACAATGACGTCGGCAACCGATTTCGCCTGGAAGTCGCTGAGCCCGGCCTTGAGCAGAATGGCCACGACCCGGTCATTCAGTTCATTCTTGCTTATCTGGACCTGTTCCATGGCGCTGTTCCTTATCGTCGCATCAAAGTGCCATTCATAATCTCGAACTTGAAATATGTAAAATACAATAAGTCGACAAGATTGCAGCAAGGCGCCAACCGCACAATGACGCCGCCATGATTATCAAGAAGGGGAGGCCCGTCAGCTGGCGCTTCGAGGTCGCCCCTTTCCCGTTATTGCTTGCGGTAGTCATCAACCAGCTTGCGGCAGGCGCGCAGCGTCAGGGCCATGACTGTCAGCGTCGTGCCTGCCGTTCCGCCGCCCGGAAAGGCGCTGGCATCGGTGACGAGGAGGTTCGGAACGTCCCAGCTCTGGTTCCAGCTGTTGAGAACGGAATTATCGGGCGACGTACCCATGCGGGCGCCGCCGCTCTCGTGGATCGCGGCCCCCATGCACATGGTCTTGCGGAACCATTTGCGAAACAGGAAGCGGCTCAGCGCGTCGGCGTCCGGGAAGGCGCCCCGGCCCATTTCCCTCAGACCGAGAGGCGAACCGATGAAGTCGAGCTTGCCGCCGGCGCCCTCGACCATGTCGATCAGCGTCTTCTCCTGTTTGCGGATCAGCGCGTTTTCCGTCTCGTGCATGACGCAGCGGATATGCGGGACCGGAATGCCCCAGGCGTCCTTGCGGCGGGCATCCAGGGTGATGCGGTTGTCGGCGTGCGGAAGCATCATGCCGAAGCCGAAGAACGCCAGGCTTGCGGCGTCATTGTCTCCCACCGGCGCACGGCCGACGCTGCCCTGATAGGCGAAATCGCCGCGCTGCGGCTTGCCGTCCACGTTCTCGAACCGCGGCACGAAGATGCCGCCCGACGGATTGTAGAACGGGTCCTGCGGAGCGGAGTCGTCATGCGACCAGCCCTTGGCGGGCGGGAAAGTGCCAAAGGCGAGGCACGGCAGCTGATCCATGAAATAGCGGCCAAGCGTGCCCGAGCTGTTGCCGAGCCCGTTCGGATGCCTCTCCGAAGCCGAGTTCAGCAGCAGCCGGATGCTTTCGATTGGCGACGCACAAAGCACGACGTTTTCCGCGCGGACCGTATGAACGCTGCCCGTGTTGCGATCGATGAGCTCGGCGCCGGTCGCGCGACCGGTCCGCGGGTCGGTGGTGACGCGGCGAACGATGGCGTCATAGCGGATGGTGAGCTTGCCCGACGCCATCGCCTCGCGCAGCGGTCGAGGCACGCGCTCTGCGTCCGGCGCGATGTAGCGCCAGGAGACCACATGCCGTTCGGGCGCATCGCCTTCGACGGTCTTCTTGAAGAGCTCTTCGGCCGACGTCAGCTTGGCGGGACGCGAATAGACACCGTCCGGCAGCGTTGGGACATGGTCCTCATTGCCGTAGAGGCCCAGATGGCTTTCCGCCTCGGCATAGAAGGGCGCGAGTTCGTCATAGGAGACCGGCCAATCGACCCCACGGCCGGTGCGGCTGCTGATCTTGAAGTCGTCATCGGTCCAGCGCAGCAGCACGCGACCGAAGCTGTGCAACCGGCCGCCGGCCTGGCGACCGCGAATCCAAAGGAAGGGCTCACCGCGCGGCGTCGTATAGGGGTTCTTGCGGTCGTTGACGAAGAAACGGCTGAAACGCTCGGTGAAGAACGCGGCGCGGGACTGGACCGGCTGGCCCTTGATGGTGGCGCGCGCGCGCTCCCAGATGTTGATGGCGCTTGCCGGCGGCTTCTTCCTGGATGGGTTGAAATCCTTCTTGCCGATCTCGGGGCCGGCCTCGAGCAGAAGAACCGACAGACCGTTGGCCGTCAGTTCCTTGGCGGCAAAGGACCCGGCTGCGCCGGAGCCGATTACCAGCGCGTCATACATTTTCTCGGACATGTCTTTCAAAACCTGACTTCATCAATGAAATGGAGACGCGGCCCTTTTTATCGGCCGCGAAGAGGGCTCACAGACGGTTTGCGTCCTCACCGAACAACGATGCCTTGGAGAGATCGAGCCCGAGGCCGATCTTATCGCCCGGCTGGAGATCGAGATCGCCCATCACCCGCAACGACAGCGTCGTGTCGTTCCAGGTGAGCCAGACGACGGTATCCGAGCCCATGGGCTCGATAACCGAAACGCTGGCGGTGATCGCCGCACTTTCGCCCTTCGTGCGGATGGCGAGATGTTCGGGACGCAGGCCAAGGGTCGCCGGGCCTGGCTTGGGCGCGGAGGCAAAGGCGTAGCCGGAGATGTCGACCACGAGATCCGCCGCCCTGAAGATGAGCCTGTCAGCCTCGCGCTCGATCTTGCCGCTTATGAAATTCATCGCCGGCGCGCCGATGAAGCCGGCGACGAAGAGGTTGGCGGGGCGGTGATAGATTTCCGCCGGCGTGCCCAGCTGTTGGATCACGCCTTCCTTCATGATGGCGATACGGTCGGCGAGCGTCAGCGCTTCCACCTGGTCGTGGGTGACGTAGATCATCGTGTTGCCGAGCTGCTGGTGCAGCTTCTTGATCTCGACGCGCAGCTCGTTGCGCAGCTTGGCGTCGAGGTTCGACAGCGGCTCGTCGAAGAGGAAGACATCAACCTCACGAACCAGCGCGCGCCCGATCGCGACGCGCTGGCGCTGGCCGCCGGAGAGCTCGGCGGGGCGTCGATCGAGCAGCTTTTCGAGATGCAGCAGCGATGCCGCGCGCTCGACGCGGCTATCGATCTCAGCTTTCGGCAGGCCGGCGACGCGCAGGCCGAAGGAGAGGTTCTTGCGCACCGACATGCGGGGATAGAGCGCGTAGGACTGGAACACCATGCCGATGCCGCGATCCTTGGGCTCGTCCCAGGTGACGTTGTTGCCCGAGATCCAGATCTCGCCGTCGGTGATGTCGGCAAGGCCGGCGATGGCGTTTAGGAGCGTGGACTTGCCGCAACCTGAGGGGCCGAGCAAGACCAGGAATTCCCTGGCGGCGATATCCAGCGACATCTTCTCTATGACGGTGTGGTCGCCATAGGTGATCTTCAGGTCCTTGATTGAAACAGCGGATTGCATTCGGCTCTATCCCTTCACGGCGCCGGCCGCGATCCCGCGCACGAACCAGCGTCCGGACAGGAAATAGATGGCAAGCGGAATGATGGCGGTGAGGATGGTGGCCGCCATGTTGACGTTGTAATTGCGCTCACCCATCGTCGTGTTGACGATGTTGTTGAGCTGTACGGTCATTGGAAGATTGTCGCGTCCGGCGAAGACCACGCCGAGCAGGAAGTCGTTCCAGATGCCGGTGAACTGGAACATCGAGGCGACAACGATCATGGGAAGCGCCATCGGCAACATGATCTCGATGAAGATCCGCCAGAAGCCGGCGCCATCGACGCGAGCCGCCTTGAAGAGCTCTTCCGGGATCGTCACGAAGTAGTTGCGGAAAAGCAGCGTCACCAGGGGCAGGCCGAAGAGTACGTGCACGAGGATGATGCCGCCGAGGCTGTTGTAGAAGCCCATGACGGCCATGCCGCGCACCAGCGGATAGAGGAAGATCTGGTAGGGAACGAGCGCGCCGGCCATCAGCATGCCGAACATCACGCGGCCGCCCTTGGGGCGCCAGAAGGACAGCGCATAGCCGTTGATCGCGCCGAAGAAGACGGAGATGGCGACGGCCGGGACGGTGATCTTGATCGAGTTCCAGAAGCCCATGCGCACGCCGCCGCATTCGCTGCCGGCGCAGGCGCCGGACCAGGCGGTCTGCCAGGCGGTGAAATCGAGACGGAGCGGCAACGCGAAGATCTGGCCGAGCCGGATCTCGTCCATGGTCTTCAGCGAGGTGACGATCATCACGTAGAGCGGCACGGCGAAGAACAGGGCGGCGGAGATCAGGAAGGCATAGAGGCCGACGCGCGCGACGGTGAACTGCGTTGGCTTCGGGCCACGGGGATGGGTCGTCATAGGGTACCTGCCTGGCGCCGGGCGCGGATGTGTTGGGCATAGCGGAACGGCGCGATGATGATCAGGACCGTGAGCAGCAGAACGGTGGCCGCAGCCGTCGCGAGGCCGAGGTTCTGGCGCTGAAACAGGTTGTCCATGATGAATTTCGCCGGCACCTCGGTGGCCGACCCCGGACCGCCATTGGTCAGCGCCACGACGATATCGTAGGTCTTGATGACGCCCATCGAGAGCAGCGTGCCCGCGGCCGCGAAGGCCGGCGTCAGTTGCGGCAGGATGATGGAAACATAAGTCCGCCACACAGGGATGCCATCGATGCGCGCGGCGCGCCACTGTTCGCCATCGATCCCGCGCATGCCGGCGAGAACCAGGATCATCACGAGGCCGGCACCCTGCCACAGGGCCGCGATGACCACGGCATAGATCGCGAGGTCGCGGTTGATGATCCAGTCGAAGGTGAAGCTCTGCCAGCCGAGCGCGCGCACACTTGCCTGCACGCCGAGCGTCGGGTTCATCATCCACTGCCAGATCAGGCCGGTGACGACGAAGGACATGGCGTAGGGATAGAGAAAGATCGTACGGAAGGCGCTTTCAAAGCGCACCTTGCGATCGAGCGCGGCGGCCAGCAGGAAGCCGAGGAACAGACAGCCGAAGACATAGAGAATGCCGAAGATGATCAGATTCTGGAAGGAGATAAGCCATTTCGCCGTCGCGAACAGCTTGGAATACTGCTCCATGCCGACGAAGTTCCACGACGGGAACAGCCGCGAATTCGTGAACGAGAGGGTGACCGACCAGACCATGGTGCCGATATAGACCACGATCACCGCGGCCCAGGTCGGGATGAGCGCGATCAGCGCCGCCTTCGAGCGGTTATTCTTGCGTTTCATCTGAATGTCTTTGCGAAAGTGGTTCAAAAGCCGCCCGCGCCGGTGGTGCGGCGCAGGCGGCAACGGCCCGATCCTACTCGAAGATCGCGGCGAATTGCGCTGCCGACGCGTCGATATCCGCGGACGGGTTTGCCCAGAATTCGCCGATGAAGTCGGTCAGGGCGCCGACCTGTTCCGGCGTCGTGGTGATGGCGTGTTCGGGCACGATCTTGCTGTCTGCCAGGAAGGCCATGCCCTTCTGCGTGCAGGCGTCGAACTTGGATTTGTCGACGTCCGTGCGCACAGGGATAGAGCCCTTGTTGAGCGAAAAGTCGACCTGAACGGCGGGATCCATGACGACTTCGGCCAGGAGCTTCTGTGCGGCGTCCTGGTTCGGATCGTTGGTCTTCAGGTAGCCGAAGGCATCCGAGATGTAGAGGAGGCCGGGGGAGGCCGGCGACAGCGCGCAGCCGAAGTCCTTCTCCGCGACCTTGCCGGCGGCGGTGAATTCGCCCTTTGCCCAGTCACCCATGAACTGCACGCCGGCCTTGCCGGTGATGACCATGGCGGTTGCGTCGTTCCAGTTGCGGCCCGGAGATCCTTCGTCAACGTAGCTACGCAGCTTTCCAAAGATCTCGAGCGCCTTCTTGACGCCGTCGGACGTCAGGGCAGTCTGATCCTTGTCGGCATAGATCTTCATGAAATCGTCCATGCCGACCTGCGACAGGAGCACCATGTTGAAGACCTTGACCTCCTGCCAGGCCTGACCACCCCAGGCGATCGGCGTCAGGCCGGCGGCCTTCAGCTTGTCCATGTCGGCGAAGAAGGCGTCCCAGTCCTTGGGCTCTTCGGTGATGCCGGCCTTGGCGAAAGCGTCCTTGGAATAGAACATCCAGCTTTCGCCGTGAATGCCCGTTGGCGTCAGGTAAACCTTGCCGTCATAGGAGATATAGTCGTAGAGCGCCTTCGGAAGGACGTCCTTCCACTTGCCCGCGGCGGCCACGTCGTCGATCGGGTTCATCAGGCCCTGCTCGATGAATTCGGCCGGGTCCTTGCCGACCACGACCTGCTTTGCCGTCGGCGGGTCGCCGGCAACGAGGCGGTTCTGGAAGGCGGCGTTGGCGTTTTCGAAGCCGGCCACGGTGGAGCTTTCCCACACGCCGCCGCGCTTTTCGAATTCCTTCTTGATCGCGTCGACGGCACGGCCTTCGCCGCCCGAGGTCCACGAGGTGAAGACCTCGGCCTTCAGTTTGTCATCGGCCTGGGCAAGGCCGACGGCGCCGACCAGAATGGTGCCGGCGAGCAGGATTGTCATTTTCTTCATGGTTCCACCTCTTCAATAGACCCTCTTCGCGGGGCCGTTGGTTACAGGTTTGGTCAGCGATAGATCGGCAGCAGCGACTGCCGCACGAGGGTCAGGCCATTGGCGATATCGCCGACGGGATCGGGAGCGGCGTCGAGTTCGAGGATCGCCCAGCCGCTGAACTGGCGGTCGCGGAGCAACCGGATCCAGGCCGGCCAGTCGACACGGCCAAGTCCGAAGCCGCAGAAGTAGGGACGATGGCGCTCGTGGATATCGGCCCCAATCGGCGTGTCTGAAGGCATCTTGCCGATCGCGTCCTTCCAGTGCGCGATGACCATGCGCTCGTGGTGGCGGTCGACGAGCTGGATCGGATCGGAGCCTTCGAGGATGATGTGGGCGGTGTCCGGGCACATGTGGACGTAGGTCGGGTCGGTCAACAGCATCAGCAGATCGACGTCGCGGGCGGCGGCGAAGATCGAGTGCGCTTCCGTATGAACGGCGAGCTTGATACCCTTCCGGTAGAGGATCGCGCCCAGCCGGTTGAGGAAATCGGCGATGATCCTGGCCTGCTCGAAATCGCGGAAACGGGTGGGTTCGGCGCCGGGGGTCTGGCGCATCGGCGCGCCGATCACCATGACATCACCGCCGCAGGCCTTGATGAAATCGGCGTAAAGTTCCGCCTTGGCGATGATGGCGTCCTGCGCCGACGCTTCGGTGAAGTCGCCCGATGCTTCGAGTTCCGCGAAGAAGCCGGATGCGAGCTGCAGGCCGCGCCTGGAGAGTTCAGCGCCGAAGCCTTCGACCGAGCCGTAGGTCTTGATCGCGTCCTGCCAGTTGAAGGGCGAAAACGTCAGCTCGACGCCGGTGACGCCCGAGGCCTGGATGCTGTCGAGGATCTTGTCCCAGAACTTGCGCGGCTCGGACTTGGCGTGATCGATGATCGCGTCGTAGCTATCGACGCCCCAGAATCCCGGATGGAAAAAGGTAACAAGATCCACACCGAAACGCAGATTCTCACTCGACGCCATTGTTCAATTCCTCCGATGAGCATAGGCAACCCGTCGCGAAAGACGGCTTTCACGGCGAAATTTATTTCGATAATTCAACGCTTTGACACTTGGCAATCGTTTGCCATGCACCGATATTAGACAAGCCGATAAAAGATGCAATGGCTTTCTTCGATTTTTTGGCAAACGTTTGCTATAACGATTTCAGGAGGCGCGGGGCTTCGCCCGGCGCTGGGTTTAAGTGGATGGAATAAATGAAAAAAAATGAAAGCAATTCATCCACAGAGGGATCGTCCGCTCTGATGGCGGATGTGGCGCGCCTGGCCGGCGTCGCCATCTCGACGGTCAGTCGGGCTCTGGCAAACCCCGGCCGCGTCAACGAAAAGACGCGCGCCCGCATCGCCGCCGCCGCCGAGGAACTCGGCTATACCCCAAACGCGGCGGCCCGCAATCTGAGGGTCGGCAAGTCGAACGTGATCATGATCGTTCTGCCGGGATCGCTGCATTACGGCGCCTCGCAGATCATCCCGCAGGTGCTGGAGGCGGTGAACCGCACGGTGATCCGCAACGGCTACAATCTGATGATCGCCAACCTCGACCGCGACGAGAGTTCCGAGCGGCATATCCTCGATCTGGCCTTCGGCGGTACGGTGGGCGGTGCGCTGATCCTCTCGTCACAGCTTCCGGTCGTCGCCAACCGCTCGCTCGCCGAGGCCGGCCTGCCCATCGTGTCGCTTCTTCTCGACATGAGCGACACGGCCGTTCCGAGCGTCATCACCAACGATCGTCAGGCCGTGAAGGAAGCCGCGCGCGAGCTCCTGGCCCTCGGACACCGCCGCTTCTTCTATATCTGCGGCCCATCGGGCAACTATCACGACGTCGAGCGCTATGCCGGGCTCGTCGAGGCCGTACGGGAGGCGGGCCTTTCCGAAGACAGTGTGACGCGATCCGGCGGCGAACTGACCTATCAGTTCGGCTTCGAAACCGGATTGCGGGCCGCGGAGGATTTCGCGCGGCTTGCCGAAAAGCCGACCGCGGTCGTGGCCACCAGTGACGACATGGCGATCTCGTTCATGAGCCGCGTACAGAAGATGGGCTGGAGGGTGCCCGAAGACCTGTCGATCGTCTCGTTCGACGGCTCGCCGGTCTGCGCATATTGCGCGCCGCCGCTGTCGACGATCGAACAGCCGATGGTCGCGCTCGGCGAGACGGCCACCGAAGTGTTGATCGCCAGGATGGAAAAGTCCGAGGTGGTTTCGGACCTGCGCAGCGTGATCCCCAGCCGCTTCATCCGCCGCGAGAGCATCGCACTCGCGAACTAGATGATCAGGCATTGTAGGCGCGTCTATTCGATCGCAGAGACGCTCATCGAGCTGATGAAAGCGGTTCCGGTCAGTAACCGCGCGTGGGATCGACCAGCGCTTCAAGCTCTTCACCTTTCAGATAGGCGTTAAGGTCCTTCATCAACCGGCACCGGAAGGCCTGATCCTGATCGCCACCCGCCCAGGAGATATGCGGGCTTATGAAGACGTTGGGCAAGGTGTAAAGCGGGTGCGCGTCGGGGAGCGGTTCCGGCGTCGTGACATCGAGCGTGGCTGCGCTAATCTCACCTCCGACGAGTGCCGCCACGAGCGCTTCCTGATTTACGAGGCCCCCGGGGAAATGTTGATGAGGTGCAATCCTGGCTTGGCGGAGCTGAGCAACTGACGATTGACCATCCCTTGCGTGTCCGCCGTCAGCGGCGCGGCGATGACGAGGTGGTCGGCGGTTGCGAAGATCTCGTCGATCCCGGCCGCGACGATGCCGCTATCGCCCTCCCACGCCGTGCGGCGGTTGACCATGACATTCATGTCGAAGGCAAGCGCCCGCCGTGCGATCGCCTGGCCAATGCTTCCGTAGCCGATGAGCCCCAGCGTCTTGCCGTAGAGGCGACCAATGTCGTGCTGGCGCCAGTCCGCCTCGCTGCGGGCGCACGTCTCTTCGAGCCGCTTCTCGACGCGCAGCATCGCCGCGAAAACGAACTCGGCGATCGGCAGTGCGTTTAGCCCGCGCCCGCAGGTCATGATCCGGTCCTGCAGCAGGGTCGGCGGGTAGATCTCGATGCCTGTCGTTTGCGATTGCACCCACTTCAACCGCTGCGGAAACTGCCAGTCGCGCGGTGCCTGCTTCCAGCTGGCAAAGCCTCCTGTCACCAGAATATCGGCTTTCGGCGCGATCTTCCATGGTTCCGGTGGGAAGGCGTCCTCTATCACGACCGGTCTGGAAGGGTGCACTTCGAGCGCCTTGCCGAGTTCTGGTCCAAGCTGGTTCAGGATGACGGGATGCGATGCGGCGAGCATATGTTCCTCCTCCGCGCGACGGCTACCGCGCGGTCCCTGCATGGGCTGAATTTCTCGCGTGTTACTGCGCGCGGCTCATATGCGCGGGCAGCGACGATATGAAGTCGGTCAACTGGTCGCCGAGAAGCTGGACGTGATCACTGGCAGCCTTGCGCGCTGCTTCCGGATCGCCGGCGTCGATCGCGTCCATGATGCGGACGTGTTCGGTCAGCGTGCTCAGCATGCGCCCGGGCTGATAGGTCGCGCGCATGCGGTAAGCGCCGATGCGGCGCCGGAGCTGGATCGCCTGATCGGCGATGAAGTGGGTGTGGGCCGCTTCATAGAGCTGGTCGTGGAACTTCTGGTTCACCTTGTAGAACTCAACCGGATCACCGGAATTATAGGCTTCGACCAGTTCCTCGTGCACCTTGCGCATGCCGGCGCGTTCGGCCGGCGTCGCGCGGCGGGCGGCCAGGCGGGCACACAGGCCTTCAAGAGCGGACATCACGTCGAACATCTCGATCAATGCGGGGATGGAGAGCAATGCCACGTGAGTGCCCTGGCGGCCGCGTGTCTCGACGAGCCCGATCGCCAGCAGGGCCTTGATAGCTTCCCGCACCGGAGTGCGCGATAGACCGAAGCGGCGCGCGAGTTCCATCTCGTCCAGCCGTTCGCCGGGTTCGAGCCTGCCGTCCAGGATCATCTGCTCGAGCTGCTCACGCAACTCGCCGGCGCGGGTCGGAGCGCGCATCCCGTTTGCCGCCTCCGGCAGACGCGTGTCATCCTGATCCAATGCGGTCACTCCTCTCGCGGAACTGCGAATGGCCAATTTGTATTTTGCTGGCGGCATTTATACTTTTCTTTTTGCGGTGCATTCAATGGGTGGATTATGCGTATACGAGTGTGGCAAGGCAGCTTCGGAGCTTTTCCACAATCATCACGGGAGCTTCGATCATCGGGAAGTGACCGGAGTCGTATTCGATCACATCAGTGGTGCTGAAACAGGCCATCGGCTTGGGATCCGCCAGCCTTGCAACCCAGGTAGAATTGAGTATCACGGCGGGGCGAGTGACCAGTGGCCAACGTTCTTCCGCGTCCCATGCGAAGAGGTCGTCCTTCACATCGAGTGCGAAGGTCGGTGGAGCCGAGGCGATCATATCGTCCGCAATTGCCTCGCGCATCGCCTCGTCCGTTGACGGATGGAGATGCGCGACAGCGGTGCCCATCGCGCGGATTGTCTGACCAGCCGGCGGCGGCGGGAGCATCCCGCCGAAGCCGGGATGCGAGACCGCCAGCACGCGGTAATCGCGCGCCAGTTCGGGCGCGATCGCGTTCCAATGCTCGGCATTGCCGCACCAGCCGTGGATCAACACCAGCCAATCGCCTTCGGTGCCGAACGTGCGATAGCCGATCTGCCCGCCCATCGGGGCGTCCAGTGTGGAAAACGGGGCAGGGCTGAAGGTCGATGCGTTCACGGTCTAGCCTTTGATCCCGCTCGTGGTCATGCCCTGCGTGAAATACTTCTGCAGCAGCAGGAAGAGCAGGATGAGCGGTACGGTCGCGACAGTTGCGCCGGCAAAGGTTTCGCCCCAGTTTGGCAGCTGCGTCGGCGAACCCTGTTGGGCGATCGCCACCTGGATGACCTGGATCGCCGGGTCCTGGATGATCACGAGCGGCCACAGGAAGCTGTTCCACGAGAACAGGAATGTGATGAGGCCGAGCGTCAACATCGGAACCTTCACGTTCGGGAGTACGATGGAAAAGAAGATGCGCACATGACCGGCGCCGTCGATGCGGGCGGCGTCCTCGAGTTCGACCGGCAGTTCCTCGAACGCCTGCTTCAAGAGGAAAAGGCCGAATGGGCTGGCGATCCAGGGGATCATGACACCGAGCAGCGAGTTGGAGAGGCCGAGACCGGAAACCACCTGATAGAGCGGCACCATCATCGCCTCGATCGGCAGAAGGAAAGTGAGCAGGATCAGCACGAAGACGATCTTGGCGCCGGGAAAGCGGATGCGCGTCAGCGAGTAGGCCGCCATCGAGCAGAGCAGCAGCGTCAGCGCCACCTGGCCACCGGCAACGATCGCGGTGTTCATCAGCGCGGTCAGCACATTGGTGCGCTCGAACAGCGTGCGATAGTTCTCGAACGTTCCCTCGACCGGCAGGAAGGCGCGCCAGGAGAGCGGCGTGACGTCGTTGAACAGAGTCAGCTGGTTCTTGAAGGACGAGGAGACGATCCAGGCATAGGGCGCCAGGAAGCCGCATAGGATCACGACGATGATGAGGGCGACCATGGCGCCACGCCGGAGATGTTGCTTCTTCATGTCAGTAATTCCAGCGAGAGCGCAGCAGGGCCATCTGCGCCATGGAGATGGCGAGCACCACGAGCAGCAGTGCCACGGATAGCGCCGAGGCATAGCCGGCCTGCTGCATGATGAAGGCGCTGTTGTAGATGTGGTAGACGATCAGGTTGGTGCTGTCCTGCGGTCCGCCCTGGGTCATCAGGAAGGCGGGCGCGAAGGCCTGCAGCGAGAAGACCGTCATGATCACGACGACGAAGAGCGTCGTACGGGAGAGAAGCGGAATCGTCACGTTCCAGAGCACCTGGCGGCGGGTGGCGCCATCGATACGGGCGGCCTCCGTCAGTTCCACCGGCAGGCCCTGCAGGCCGGCCAGAAAGAGGATGGCGCCGAAGCCCACCTGCTGCCATAGCGTCATGGCGATCAAGGCGGGAAGCGCCTGGCTTGTCGAAGTGAGGAACGGTTGGTTGCCGATGCCGACGATGTTCAGCACGCCGTTGATCAGACCGTTCGACGGGTCGAGCAAGAAGGACCACATGGTGGCGACGACAACGGAGGAGGTCACGACCGGCAGCATGATCATGGTACGGACCAAGCCGCGCGCCGGCAGCTTGGAATTGAGGAAGAGTGCCAGCGAGAAGGCCACCGGGATGACGAAGACGACGACGCCGAGCGCGAAGAGGAAGGTGACGCCGAAGGAGACGGCGGCATCGTCATAATCGATCATGTCGGTGAAATTGCGCAACCCGACGAACTTGGCGGCGGCCGGATTGAGCAGGGAGTAATCATAGACGCTGTTGCGGGCCATGACGAGCAAGGGCACGTACTGGAAGACCAGCAACAGGATCATGAACGGCGCAAGGAAGCCGGCCGCAAACAGCCAATCGCGCTTCTGCCGCTTCGTAGCGGGCTTTCGCGTCTTTGGTTTGGCCGAAGCCGTGGATAGGGTATTTGAGACCGACATTCTTGCGTCCAATGCTTAGCGATCAAGAACTCGCTGTACTTTTTTCTCGGCGTCGGCCATCAGATCGGCCGGATCGCCGCCGAAGGCGACGGCACGCAGAGAATCCGTGACGAGCTTGTCGTACTGGGCGAACTTAGGACCCGGAGGACGCGGCTGGCCCCATTCCTGAAGCTGGTCGACGAACACCTTCATCGGATAGGCGTTATAGGTCTCGAAGCGTGGGAACAGGCTTTTCAGCGTCGGAAGGTTGCCGCGCTGGCTGACGTTCATATAGGCGTATTCACCCGTGGACATGTCGACCACGAACTTGGCCGCGATGTCCGCATTCTTGGAACGCGCCGTTACGCCGATCGTGGTCGAGCCAGTGTGAACGATCGGTGTCTTGAAGTAGGGGATGGGGGTCGTGCCCCATTCGATCTTCGGATCCTTGATAAGCGCATTACCGGCGGCTGGCGTATCAATGTAGAAGCAGGCCTTGGCGTCGAAGAAGGCGTTCGGAATGCCTACCTTGGGTGCGACCCCTTCGGAGTTGAACAGCGACTGATAGAATTTCAGCGCTTCCACCGCTTCCGGCGTGTTCAGATATCCCTCCACAGACTTGCCGTCCTTGGATAGCGCCCAGTAGGTCTTATAGGCGGAGCTTGCCGGGTCGGCTTTCGGGTCGCCGGCTGACCGCTGGTAGATCAAGTCCTGGTAAACGAGGCCGGGCTGGCCGTTGCCGAAGCGGGTCGGGCCGAGACCCCAGACGCTTGGTGCGCCGGCCGGGCCCTGCTGGCAGGCCTTGAAGGCAGCCAGTGCTTCCGGCCAGGTCCAGGCCTTGTCGAGCGTCTGCGGCGGCTTGATGCCGGCGGCTTCGACGAGCTTCTTGTTGTAGTACATGGCGACGGTGGTCTGCTCGATGCCGGGCGAATAGACCTCGCCTTCGTAGCTGTGCTCGGCCTTGGTTGCGGGAAGGACATCTTCATCCCAGCCCTTGGGCAGGTACTTGGTCAAAGGCAGCAGGATGCCCGAGGCGGCGTAGGACTGGGTGTTCGGGCCGTCATAGACAAGCACGTCAGGCGGGTTGGAACTTGCCGCCTGAACGGAGATCGTATCGGCAAGCTGGGCGAAGGGAACTTCGTTGATCTCGAACTTGACGCAGGGATTTGCCTTCTGCCAGGCTTCCATAGGCGCGGGATAGGGGTAGTTTCCTGGCGTGCGCAGAATGCGTAGCGTCGTGGTGTCACCGGTACAGGCAACGCCATCTTGGGCGAATGCGCCAGTACCGCCGAGTGCGGTGGCGCCAAGCAGGCCGGCGAGAAAGAGTATGCGGGCATTCATCGGCTGTTCTCCTTGTTTTTTTGTCGTCGTGCAGGCAGTGGTCGCGTCAGATGGCGCGGCCGGTATCCGGGTCGAAGAGGGACATGCGATCGCGGGCGATGCGCAGCGACTGCATCTGCCCCTCGGCTGCCGCAAGTTCCGGCGGCAGCATGGCCGAACAGGAGACGCCCTCAAGCGTGAAATGGACAAGTGTCGTCGGGCCGAGCAGTTCGGCCATGTCGACCGGCACCGAGATTTCTGTTGCACCGTCGGCCAGGAAATGTTCGGGACGCAGGCCGACTTCGACGCGGCGGCCGGCGAAAGCCTTCAAGGCGTCGAGCTTGTCGGCGGGAACGGCCAGCGTGGCACCCGCGAACTTCAGCGTCGGCGTCTCACCATCCAGAATGACCTCGGCTGGTAGGAAATTCATCGTCGGGCTACCGATGAAGCCAGCGACGAAACGGGTCGCCGGACGCTCATAGAGCTCTTGCGGCGTACCCTGCTGCTCGATGAGCCCCTTGTTCAGCACCACCACGCGATCGGCGAGCGTCATCGCCTCGACCTGATCGTGGGTGACGTAGACAGTGGTTGCCTTCAGACGCTTGTGCAGCCGGCGGATTTCCGCGCGCATTTGGCCGCGCAGCTTCGCATCGAGGTTGGAAAGCGGCTCGTCGAACAGGAAGACCGCGGGATCGCGGACCATCGCGCGGCCCATGGCCACACGCTGGCGCTGGCCGCCCGAGAGCTGCTTGGGCCGGCGCTCCAGCAGAGCGGAGATATCCAGCACCTTGGCGGCTTCCTCGACACGGCGGCGGATCTCGGCCTTGTCCATACCCGACAGCTTCAGGCCGAAGCTCATGTTCTGCGCCACCGTCATATGCGGATAGAGCGCGTAGTTCTGGAACACCATGGCAATGTTGCGATCGCGCGGCTCCAGCTCGTCCACACGCCGGTCTCCGATCCAGATCTCTCCGTCCGTCAGCTCTTCAAGCCCCGCCAGCATCCGCAACGTCGTCGACTTGCCGCAGCCCGATGGGCCGACAAGCACCACGAACTCACCGCTGCGAATGTCCAGGTTCAGGTTCTCGATCGTGTTCGCCGAAGCGTTTTCGTAAGTCTTCCCCACATTTTTGAGGGACACATCTGCCATGAGGATATTCCAGCCGTCTGTTTCAGGTGTCATTCGTGCCCGAAGGCCTGAACGTGACATTATGTCATTTCAGTATTCGCGCAATAGATATTCGTATACATAAAATACGTTTTCTCAAATAAGTGCGATATTGCCCATGAAATGGGCTGGGCGCCTTTTCGGTTTGCAAAGACTGCGAATAAATTCCTCAGCTTCATGATAGATAGAAAAATTTTTCGATATTTTAGTGGCACGCCTATGGACACGACGTCAAATCAGCGTATGCAAGAATACGAAATATGTATTCACATAGGAGATGCAGGTGAAACTTAATCTTGCTGGAAAGACGGCGCTGATCACAGGGGCCTCGCAGGGCATCGGCCATGCCATCGCAAAGGTGCTTGCTGCGGAAGGATGTCACCTTCACCTTGCCGCCCGTAACGGCGCGGCGATGGAAGAACTGAAGGCGGAATTGGCGCAGTATCCGGTCAACGTTACCGTGCACGAGGCCGACCTTGGCACGACCGACGCCATGGTGGCGCTCGACAAGGCCTGCGGAGACTACGATATTCTGATGAACAACGCTGGCGATATTCCCGCCGGCTCCATCGAGGATGTCACAGACGAATCGATCCGTCGCGGCTTCGACCTCAAGGTGTTCGGCTACATCACGCTGGCGCGCGAATTCTGGAAGCGCCGCAAAGGCAAGGGTGGTGTCATCATCAACGTCATCGGCAATTCCGGCGAGAACTGGGATGCCGCCTACTTCGCTGGCTCCACAGGTAATGCCGCGCTGATGAGCTTCACCAAGGCGCTTGGCGGCCGCAGCATGGATGAAGGCATCCGCGTCGTCGGCGTCAACCCCGGCCCGGTTGATACCCCGCGCATGTTCAAAATCATGAAGCGGAAGGCTATCGACATGCTCGGCGACGAGAGCCGCTGGGAAGAACTCTACGACAAGTATCCGGGTAAGCGTCCGGCAACCGCCGAGGAAGTCGCCGATCTCTGCGTCTTCCTGGCATCGCCGAAGGCTGGCTACATCAGCGGCACGGTCGTCACGATCGACGGCGGCATCGCAGCGCGCGGCTCGGTGATCTGATCCATGGCCGACGCTCGCACCCGCAACCGCTATTTCGACGACCTCTTCTCGACGCCTGACCTGGCTTGGATGGGTCAGAACACCAACCACGTGCCCGCCCATCCGGCGGTCGCTGAAGCCATGATCCGCTCGGTCGAAGCCGGCGAGTTCAATGCCTATGCCCCGCCGATGGGCTTCGAGGCGCTGCGCAGCGCGATCGTTGCCGATCTCGGCGTCGCCGGAACCTCGGTTGAAGCGCTCGTCACTGAAGGCGGCGTTAATGCGCTCGCGATGATCTGCAAAGCGCGGTCGAAGCCTGGTACTACGTTTATCACCACCGATCCGACCTGGAAGTGGCCGTGCATGTTCGCCGAACAGGCAGGCGCGCAAGTGATCCAGATTCCGATCTACGACGCCTCGGTCAACTACAAGCTGACGCCGGAAGCGCTACGCGCCAATGTCGATGAGCGCTGCGCCATCATCTACATAGTCGATCCGAACAATCCGCTCGGCATCCGTTATGACCGCGAGGAGATCGAAGCCTTCGCCGAGATCGCCCGTTCGGTTGGCGCGCTGCTGATCCACGATTGCACCTATCGCGATTTCGCCGACGGCCATACGCCGGTGCTGCAGGTCGCCCCCGAGGGCACGGTCGTTTCGCTGTCGTTCTCCAAGTGGCTCGGTCTTGCCGGCATGCGGATCGGCGCTCTCGTCGCCGAACCGAAGCTGGTCGACGAGTTTTCGGCGGCCTCCACCTCGGTGCTTGGCGCGTCGGTCGTGGCCCAGCGTGCGGCGATGGCCGGTCTTTCGGTCAAACCTGAATGGATGAAGGACGTGCGTCGCATCGACAGCGCCAACAAGGCGATGATCATCGAGGCCGCGAAAGCCACTGGCCTTTCGGTTCCGATCCCGGTCTCGCACGGCAACTTCCTGGTTCTTGAAACCGCCTCAACCGGCGTATCTCCCGAGGCCATCGTCGAAGCTGCCCGCCGCGAAGGCGTGATGATCCGCCAGGGCCGCTACCACACGGCCGCTTTCGGTGATCGCTTCATCAAGGTCTCGACCTCGGTGCCATCGGCCTGGGCCGAGCGTTTCTGCGAAGGCCTGCCGCGCTACATCGAAACGGCGCGCACGCTCAACGACGTACCGGCCCTTTTCTAGGGCCGGCATATCCATCGACGATACGAGGCAAAGAGGCTTTCACATGTACGCGACCGCCAAGGATGGAACGAAGCTTTACTACGAGACGGCAGGAGAGAGCGGAACGCCGATCCTGTTCATCCACGAGTTTGGCGGCAACTACGATGCCTGGGAACCGCAGATGAGCTTCTTTGCCCGTCGTCACCGTTGCATCACCTATGCGGCGCGCGGCTATGCGCCGTCGGACATCCCCGCTGATATCGAGATGTATTCGCAGGCCAACGCCGCCGACGATGCGGTTGCCGTGCTCGACGCGCTCGGCATCGAGAAGGCGCATATCGTCGGCCTGTCGATGGGCGGCTTCGCCACCCTACATTTCGGCCTTCGCACGCCGGAGCGCGCGCTTTCGCTGACTGTCGCCGGCGCCGGTTACGGCACGGAGCGGGAAACGGCCGACTATTTCCGCAATACCTCGCTGAAGGTCGCTGACAATTTCGAGAAGGATCCGGCCGAATTCTCGAAGATCTATTCGCTCGGTGCCAGCCGGGTGCAGTTCCAGAACAAGGACCCGCGCGGCTGGGCGGCCTTCGCCGAACGCCTGTCGCATCACTCGGCTGTCGGTGCCGCCAATACAATGCGCGGTGTCCAGTGCCGCCGCCCGTCCTTCTGGGATCTCGAAGCGCAGTTGAAGACGATGATGGTGCCAACGCTGGTCATGACCGGCGACGAGGACGATCATTGCCTGCAGCCTTCGATCTACCTCAAGAAAGTGCTGCCGGCCGCGGGTCTCGCCATCCTTCCCAAGACGGGCCACACGCTGAACCTCGAAGAGCCGGCGCTGTTCAATTCTCTCGTGTCCGATTTCATTGCCCAGGTGGAGCAGGGCGCCTGGAAAGTGCGCGATCCCCGTGCCGATCCCGGTCAGGTGATGCGGACGGAGTAAAGGACATGGCGCGGCCCGTAATCTCTCCCGATCGTCTCTGGACCCGCCTGATGGCGCTCGGCGAGGATGGCGCGCTGCCCGGCGGCGGCGTCAATCGCCAGGCACTGTCGGGCGAGGAAATCCTGGCCTGGCGCCGGATCATCGCATGGGGCGCCGAGGCCGGCCTCGAAGCATCCACCGATCCGGCGGGCAATCTGCTTCTGACGCTCAAGGGTTCAGTTCCTCTACTGGCGCCTGTCGTCGCCGGCAGTCATATCGACAGTCAGCCGACAGGCGGTCTTTTTGATGGAGCTTTCGGCGTGATGGCGGCCCTGGAGGCCGTGACAGCGATATGGGAAGCTGGCCTGAAACTCGAGCGTTCGATCACGGTCGTCGGCTGGATGAACGAAGAGGGCAGCCGCTTCGCTCCCGGCATGATGGGCTCCGAGCTTTTCGCCGGGCTGCGCACAGCTGAGGAAGTGATGGCGGTGCGCGACGCCGATGGCGTCAGCGTCGGCGATGCCCTTGGCGCGCTGCATGCGGCGTTCCCCGAGCTGCCACGTCGCGCGCTAGGCTTTCCGATCCACGCCTACATCGAACCTCATATCGAGCAGGCGGATGTATTGGAAACGGAAGGGGCCGTCATCGGCGTCGTCTCCGGCATCCAGGGCAAGAAGACTTACGACATCACGATCACCGGCCGCGAGGCCCATGCCGGTACCGAGCCGATGGCCCGCCGGCAGGATGCGTTGCAGGCTTTCGCGCGCATGGCGACGCGGATGCATGATGCCGTGGCCGGCGAGGAACTGATCAAGTTCACCATCGGCCGTGTCGTGGTCGAGCCCAATGCGCCGTCGGTCGTCCCGGCTAAAGTCATCTTCCGCATCGACTTGCGTCATCCCGAAAATGCCTTGCTGGAAGCGTGCGGCGCCCGCCTCGAGGAAATCGCATGCGCGGAGGCCGACGCCTGCCAGGTCGAGATCCGCCGTCTCGTCGATGCGCCATCCAATGGTTTCGACGAAGGGCTGAAGCAGGCGATCCGCGTGTCGGCGGACCGGCATGGATTGTCGCACTTGGACGTTCTTTCCGCAGCCGGACACGACGCCCGGCAAATGGCACCGCTGACGCGTTCCGCCATGATCTTCATTCCCTGCCGGGGCGGCATCAGCCACCATCCGGACGAATGGTCCGAGCCGGATCATGTCGCCGCCGGAGCGACCGTTCTTCTCGACCTGCTTCTGGAGGAAGCGGGTGTTTCGTTCAACCAAGGAGATGCATGATGAGCACAGCCAACGACATGGCCGAAATGCCGGTCCAACTGCCGCGCGAGCCCGCCAACGCAGCGGAGGCGCGCAGCCGCTATTTCAATTCCGGCAATGCCTTCAACATAAAGCTTCCCGCCGTGCCGGGGCACATCTTCATGGACGAACCGGCTGAGGCGATGAAGATGGAGAAGACCGGCTTCATCAACTGCGACCAGTCCCAGAAGATGGAATGCGGCTTTGCAGCGACGACGCCACTGATGCTGGCTCGCTATGCTGTGGTCAAAGCCGGCGAAACGCTGGATACGACGCTCGTAAACACGGCCTCGATCTGGTATGTCATCAAGGGCAGCTCCAGCCTCGTCGTCGGTGACGAGAAGGCGACGCTTGGCAAGGGCGATGTCTTCCTTATGCCGGGTGGCGTCACGTCCGCGATCACCGCCAAGGACGATTGCGTCTTCTGGGCTGTCGGCAATGATCCGCAGCTGAAGTTCGACACCTCCGCTCCTGTCACCGGCACGGAAGCCGCGGTGCAGTTCGTGCATTATCCGGCCGATGAAATCACACATCAGTTGGATGTCGTCTACAGTTCGAACGCCAATGCCTCGACATCGGGTCACGCGCTGATATTCTCGGCTGAAAAGACAGAAGCCGCCCGCAACATCACGCCAACCATGACGCTCTCGCTGAACACGCTGAAGCCGAAGAGTGCGCAGCCGCCGCACAAGCACAATTCTGCCGCCATCACGCTGGTCGTCGCCGGAGACCCTGCTTACTCCATGGTTGCCGAAGAGAAATGCGATTGGTCGCCTTGGGCAACGCTGGTAACGCCTGCTGCTGCCAAGCACAGCCACCACAATGACGGCGACACCCGCGCCGAATTTCTGATCGTGCAGGATGGTGGCCTCTACTATCATGCCCGCACCATGGGATTCGAGTTCTACTGATGCGGCTGATTATCGATACCGATACCGCGGGGATGATACCTATTCCCTGCTGCTGGCCATGAAGACGCCGGGCTCTACGCTGGAGGCGGTGACCGTCTGCGTCGGCAACGTGCCATTCGACCAGCAGGTGGAGAACGCGCTGGCGACCATCGAGGCCGCCGGCTTCTCAGGCAGCGTTCCTGTTTACTGCGGCGCGCGGCGGCCGATGGTCAAGTCGTGGGAAGCCTCTACCATGCACGGCAATGACGGCATGAGCGGCGCCAACCTGCCGATCGCCCGTCAGCGGCCCGAGACGATGCATGCCGTCGATGCGATCATCGAGAAGGTGATGGCGGAGCCTGGCGAGATCGACATCCTCGCCCAGGCGCCGCTGACCAACATCGCGCTGGCGGTGATGAAGGAGCCGCGCATCGCCAAGGCGGTTCGCCATCTCTGGATCATGGGCGGTACCGACAACTCGGTCGGCAACATCACGCCGTGCGCCGAGTACAACTTCTTCATCGATCCGGAAGCGGCGAAGATCGTCTTCGAGGCTGGCTTCAACATCACGCTCTCGACCTGGACGCTTACCATGCGCTCCAGCCTGTTCGAAGCGGACCAGCTCGATGAAATCTTTGCGATGAACACGCCGCTTTCGGAGTTCTACCGCAAGGTTTCGGCGGTGCCGCGCAAGACCGCCGAGGCGCGTTACGGTCGCCCGATCAGCACGCATCCTGACTCTCTCACCTGCGCCATGGCACTCAATGCCGATCTGATCGAGAGTGCCCGGGACGCGGTTGTCCGGATCGAGACCGCGGGTGAAATCACGCGAGGCTTCTCCGCCGTTCACCCGCCGGTGCTCGGCAACCGCTGGCCGGAGTTCAAGGTCAATGCGCGAGTTGTTGAGACGGCATCGAACGATGGCTTCTTCGAGATGATGAAGCGGGCTCTTTCCTAGGCGCAGGTCTTCCTTATTGATTTTGGTAGACCGGGAGCGATGTCGCTTCCGGTCTTTTTTGCGTGCATGTGCCAGAGATGTCGATTTGCCGCCATTTCGGGCCTTGATTGCGAGTGGCTAAAAAATATCCATTTCCGTGCACAACAATTAGCATTTTCAGAACACGAATATCGATTATTTGAATACTCAAATGGCATATTCCGTATATCTTAAGAGCCAGAAATGCCCTTGGGAGCGCGGCGGCTTCCAGGATGTGGTGCAGAAGGAGCTATTTGAATGAAAGTGAAGACTGATATGCATCTGGCATAGGGCTTGCTTGTATTTCTTTGATCAAGATTTGCATACGTGACAGGAGCGGTGAGCATGACTGACAGGGCGATTACGCCAACCGAATTCTTCCCTCGGCGGCCAACCTCCGGTGCCATGGGATTGATCGAGTTGCTAAAGCCGCGAAAGGCGCGAGCTGCCACCCCAGATCCTTCGTTGCTCGAGGCCGCCGAGGCCGTGGATGATGGAAAGCCGCTCATAGAGTTGCGGAACGTCTCGAAGACATTCGGCGCGACGAAGGCACTCAGCGATCTCGATGTATCAATTCGCCCCGGTGAACTTGTCACCGTGGTCGGTCCGTCCGGTTGCGGCAAGAGCACGCTCTTCAACATCCTCGCCGGCCTGGAAGAGCCGGATCCGGGCAATATCCTGCGCCTCAAGGGTGTCAGCTCCACGGCATCGGATCTCCTCGGCAAGGTGTCTTTCATGCCGCAGCGCGATCTCTTGCTGCCCTGGCGCAACGTCATTGACAACGCGATTCTGGCGCTTGAAATCGAAGGCGTGCCGCGCGCCGAAGCGCGCAAGTTGGCCATGGAAATGCTCCCCGAGTTCGGTCTCGCCGGCTTCGAGAAGCAGTATCCCAACCAGCTCTCGGGCGGCATGCGCCAGCGCGTGGCGCTGATGCGCACCTTCCTGTTCAAGCGCGATCTGATGTTGCTCGACGAGCCGTTCGGTGCGCTCGATGCCCTCACGCGCACGATGATGCAGCGTTGGTTGCTCGACGTCTGGCAGAAGCACAAGCGCACGGTGCTGTTCATCACACACGATGTCGACGAGGCAATCTTTCTGGGTGATCGCGTGTTGGTCATGACCGCGCGTCCGGGCAAGGTTAAACTCGAACAGCTGGTCCACCTGCCGCGTCCGCGCAAGGCCGACATCGTCACATCTCCCGAATTTATTGCACTGAAGAAGACCCTTCTCGAGGCAATCGAGGAGGAAAGCATGAAGTCCTTCCAGGTCGCTGGACACTGATAGAGAACGAGGAAACAGAGTATGACGGACCATTATTCGGGGCGCCCGGCCCACATCGCCGAAGACGAATGGAAGGCGCGCGTCGATCTTGCCGCCTGCTACCGTATGGTTGCCCGGCTCGGCATGGACGATCTGATCTACAACCACATCTCGATGCGCGTGCCCGGCCACGAGGATCAGTTTCTTCTGAACCCCTACGGCTTCCTGTTCGAGGAGATCACCGCGTCGAGCCTCGTGAAGATTGATATCGAGGGCAATAAGCTCGACGATACGCCATATACGGTCAACAAGGCGGCCTTCGTCATCCATGGCGCGCTGCACAAGTCGAGCCATGATGCCGTCTGCGTATTGCACACGCATTCGGATTCCAGCGTCGCGGTCTCCTGCCAGAAGGACGGCCTGTTGCCGCTCAGCCAGTTCGCCATGCGCTTCTATCAGCGCCAGGCCTTCCACGCCTATGAAGGCGTCGCCATCGATCTGGCGGAGCAGGAGCGCCTTATCAGCCATCTCGGCGGCAACAAGGTGATGCTGATGCGCAACCATGGGATCCTGACCATCGGTCGCACGCCGGGCGAGGCCTTCATGCTGCTCTACTATTTCGAGCGCGCCGCGCGCATCCAGCTCGATCTTCAGGCCGCATCCGGCGTCGAGATGGTCATCCCGCCGCACGACGTTTGCGAGAAGGCGGCGCGCCAGTTCTGGGAGAGCAAGGGCGATATTCTTATTGCCGGCGAAAGGGAGTGGCCGGCTTTTCTGCGTCAGCTCGACAGGGAAGGCTCGGACTTCCGGCAGTAAGCGCATCAGGGGGGAGAAGACAACGACAAGTCACGAACAATATAAAAGAGGGTTTCATGCTAAACAGACGTAACGTGATCGCAGCACTGGCTGCCACCGCCATGACGCTTCCCGCGCTTGGCATGTCAGCCGCTCCTGCCGGAGCGCAGGAGATGGTCAATGCCAGCCTGCGCCTGAAGTGGCTCACCCAGGCGCAGTTCGCCGGCTTCTACGTGGCGCTTGAAAAGGGCTACTACAAGGACGAAGGCATAAACCTCACCATCAACCCCGGTGGCCCGAACCTTCTGACCGAAAACCTCGTCGCGACCGGCGCCGACACCTTTGGGCTCTCTGGTGGTACCGACAGCGTGTTTGCCGCACGCGACAAGGGCTTGCCGATCGTCTGCATCGGCGTCTCCCATCAGCAGACGCCATTCGTTTTCGTCTCGCGCAAGGACGGGGCTGTGAAGAACGTAGCCGATTTCAACGGCAAGAAGATCACGACCTGGTTCACCGGCGCCAACCACGTGCTTTCCGCGATGCTGTCAAAGGCAGGTATCGATCCCAAGCAAGCCGATATCCAGCCGCAGCAGGTTTCCGTCACGCCTTTCGTCGACAAGCAGGTCGATGTCGTGACCGCCACCCGCTACAACGAGCTTTATGTGATCAACCAGCGGGTGGGCAAGGAAAACCTCAACCTCTTCGTACCCGAGGATAGCGGTGTCTCCTTCCCGCGCGATACGCTGATCGTCTCCGAGCAGACCGCCAACGAGAAACCCGAGCTCGTCGAAAAGTTCCTGCGCGCCAGCGTCAAGGGCTGGAAGGCAGCCTTCGCCAACGAGAAGGAAGCAATCGACACCATCATGAAGATCGCACCGACGCTTGACCGCGCCCAGCAGGAATTCATGCTGTCCGAGATCAAGACGCTCATGACCGCGGGCAAAGCATCGACCGATGGCATCTTCACTATCGACAAGGCCGCCGTCGGCTCCGCCAACGAGCTTCTAGCCAAATACGGCGTGATCTCAAAGCCGGTCGATCTCGACAAGGCTTTCAACGCGAGCTTCATCGACAAGATTCCGGCCGAGGAACGACGCCTGTGACTGGAATGAACCCATCCGCGACAGACCTGCCCGTCATTTCGACGGGTAGGATCTCCGCCGCGGTAAAACCAATCTTGTGGCTGGTCGCCGGACTTCTGGCGATCGAAGTCATCGTCATGGCCTTCGGTATACGCCCCTATTATCTGCCGCGCCCAAGCGCCATCGCCGCCAACATCATGGCGACGCCTGGCGCTTATCTCTCCGGCCTGTGGCGGACTTTCCTCGAGACCGCGGTCGGCTTCGTCGCCGGCAGTCTGTTCGGCGTGGCTGTCGCGGTCGTCTTTCACCGCTGGACGGTGCTTCGCGAGCTGTTCTTCCCGCTCTTCATCGTGTCGCAGACCATTCCCGTTGTCGCCTTCGGCGCCGTGGTCGTGCTTTGGTTCGGCAATACGCTGTTCGCAAAGGCGGTGATCTCCTTTTACGTCAGCTTCCTGCCGGTCACCGTAAACGCGATTCTGGGCTTTTCGTCGGTCGATCCGAAGCAGGTCCAGCTCATGCGCAGCTTCGGCGCCAGGGATGGGCAGATTCTGCGGCGGATCTATCTACCGGCCGCCCTGCCGCAAATCTTCGTTGCGCTGAAGCTTGCCTCTTCGCTTGCCCTCGTCGGTGCGATCGTCGGCGAGTGGTTCGGTGACACCACCGGTCTCGGCGTGCTGCTGCTACAGGCGATGTACAATGAAAACGTCGTCGGCATATGGGCAACCATCGTCGTCTCCGCCTGCCTTGGGATGGGGCTTTACGGCGTCGTGACCTGGGTAGAGCGCCACATTGTCTTCTGGGGTAGCGAGAAATGAACAGCCAACCTAAGGAAAACCTGCGTCAGATCGGGCGTGGTATCGCCGGAGCGTTGTTGCTTGCCGCGATATGGGAGCTGTCGGCGCGAGGCCTCAACCTGCCGTCCTACGTACTGCCATCCGTCAGCAGCATTCTGGCTGGAATTGTATCCGACTCGGCCACGCTCCTCGACGCCGCCGCCTTTACGGCAGGAGAGGCCATCGCGGGCTACGTGATCGGCTGCGCCATCGGCATGTCGCTCGCGGTGCTTGTCACCATTATCCCCGCCGCGCGCGGCGTCGTCCTGCCGTTGGCGACCGCCATCAACTCGGTGCCCGTCGTCGCCTATTCGCCGCTTGTCCTGCTCTGGTTCGGCATGGGCATGACGTCGAAGGTGGTGATGGTGGCGATCGCCGTTTCCTTCACGATCTTTCTCAGCACCATCGCCGGCCTCGACCGGATCGACCGCAAGACGGTCGATCTCATCCGCTCTTTCGGCGCGGGAGAGTTTGCCATCGTCTGGCGGCTGCGCCTGCCGACCGCGCTGCCGCTGATCATCGCCGGCATGCGCGTCTCGACCGTGCGCAGCGTTCTGGTGGCCATCGTCACCGAGATGCTCGGCGCTTACGGCGGCCTCGGCTGGGTCATTTATCAGGCGGTGCTGCAGATCGACTTCGTCAAGGTCTGGGCCGCCATCATCGTCGCCTCGACGATCAGCCTCGTGTTCTTCGGCGCGATCAGCTTCGTAGAGCGGCGTTACGTCTTCTGGAGATAAGCATAACATGACACGCAAGATTCACTTCGGCCTCTTCCTTCTCGGTACCGGCAGCCATGTCGCCGGATGGCGGATGCCGGGCGCGATCGACTGTTTCCAGGATATCGATCAGGTCCGCGCCATCGCGCAGGAAGCTGAGCGCGGCCTCTTCGACCTGATCTTCATGGGCGACAACCTGCACGCCGATCCGGCGGCGCATCCTTCTTACACGGCGCGGCTCGAGCCGCTGACGCTGCTCTCGGCCGTCGCCGGCGCGACGAAACATATTGGCCTCGGCGCCACCGTCTCGACCACCTACAACGATCCCTTCACGGTCGCCCGCGTCTTCGCGTCGCTCGATCACCTGAGCGGCGGCCGCGCGGCCTGGAACGCGGTGACGACGGCGAACCCGACGGCAGCGGCGAACTTCGGAACGATCCACCCGGATCATGCCAAGCGTTATGAGATCGCCGAGGAATTCGTGACGGTTGTTCGCGGCCTCTGGGACTGCTGGGCGGACGACGCGATCGTCGCCGACCGTGCGACCGGCCTCTATATCGATCCGGCCAAGGTTCGCTGCCTCGACCACGAGGGCGCGCATTTCAAGGTCAAGGGACCACTGAACATCGGCCGCTCTCCGCAGGGCCAACCGATCATTCTGCAAGCCGGTGGCTCTGGTCCCGGCCAGGAACTGGCGGCGAAGTCGGCGGATGTCGTTTTCTCGGTCACACAGGATCTCGACGAGGCGCGCTCCTTCTACCGCTCCGTCAAGGATCGACTGTCGAAATACGATCGCACGGAAGACAGCATGGTGATCCTGCCGGGTGTTATGCCGATCGTCGGCCGCACCGAGCGTGAGGCGCATGATAAGCTCGCAGCGCTTCAGGGCTTCATCAGCGAGACCAATGCCCTGTCGCTGCTCTCCGATCGCTTCGGGATCGACATGAGCGTCTACGATCTCGACGGCCCCATTCCCGAGGACTTGAAGCCATCGGACAGTTATCACGCCTTCGCCAAGGTCATGCTCGACAAGGCGCGGCGAGAGAGTATGCGCCTACGGGATGTCTACAACCTCATGGCGGCCGCGCGCGGTCATTGGGTGTTGTGCGGGACGCCGGAGTATATCGCCGACACGCTTGAGACCTGGTTTGCAACAGGCGCCGCCGATGGGTTCAACATCATGCCGTCGCACTTCCCCGATGGCCTGACCGATTTCGTCGATATGGTCGTGCCGATCCTGCAGCAGCGGGACCTCTACCGTACCGCGTACGAGGGTAAAACGTTGCGCGACCGCATGGGTTTCGAACGGCCGGAACGGGTTTAGGAGCGCGACATGGGGATGATGGGACACAGCTTCGAGACCGTGGAGAGCGCCGCCTTTCGCCACGGCATGTCGCGCCTCGGCGCCGCGGTCAATATCGTGACGACGCGCGCCGGTGACGGGCCTTATGGCTTCACGGCGTCCGCCGTCTGCAGCGTCAGCGACACGCCTGCCACGCTGCTCGCCTGTATCAACCGAACGAGTTCTTGCTTTCCGGCTTTCGAGACCGCGCGCTTCTTCTGCGTCAACACGCTCGCCCCGAGCCACGAAGCGCTGTCCAACCTCTTCGGCGGCAAGACCCCGATGGCCGAACGCTTCGCGACTGGCGGATGGGTCGAAGGCAATACCGGCGCGCCTGTTCTAGAGGATGCGCTGGTCAGCTTCGAATGCGAGTTGACAAACGCGCTCGATCAAGGAACGCATCGGGTGCTCTTTGGCCGTGTGATCGGCGTCAACGCCGCCGAGAGCCAGGATGCACTCCTCTATTGCGCGCGACGCTATGTGACCGTCGGGGCATAAGCGTTTGCAGAACATTCAAAAGCGTACCCACGCACGTCGACACGATCTGTGTTTGTCATGAGACGCGCATACCGTTGGCTGCCGGCCTACAGCTACTGAGGGGACAACAGTTCGGCTTTCTGAGCCGCCGTCAGTGGCCTGACCTTGTGCGGGCGAAGCAGGAGGTGGAGCTTCGCGGTCTCTTCGAGTTCCTCGGTCGCGTATTGCGCTTCGCGCAACGTCTTGCCCGCGACCACGGGGCCATGGTTGGCAAGGAGCACCGCATGGCTGTCCTTCGCTTTTTCCGCGACCGCGGTGGCGAGCGCGGGGTCACCGGGAGGGAAGTACTCGACGAGTGGAAGCTTGCCGACGCGCATCACGTAATAGGCCGTCAGTGGTGGCAGGACGTCGGTCGGGTCGACGCCGTCGAGAATGCTGACGGCGACCGCGTAGGTGGAATGCAGATGCACGACGGCGCCGCTCATCTTCTGCTGGCAATACATGCATTGGTGCAGGAACGCTTCCTTCGTCGGCTTGTCGCCATCGACATGCACACCTTCCGCCGAGAAGCGGGAGAGGCGTGCCGGATCGAGGCTGCCGAGCGAGGCATTGGTCGGCGTCATCAGCATGTCGCCATTGCTCAGCCGCGCGCTGATGTTGCCCGTCGAGCCGAAGGTCAGCGACCGGTCGAACAGGGACCGCCCGACGCTCGCGATCTCGTCCCGCAATTTTGTTTCTTCAGAAATGATCGCCGTCATCGCACCAGATCCCATGCCCGCAAGAAGAAGTCGTCGCCGCCGAAGTTTCCGGATTTGAGCGCGAGTGCCAGCGGCTGCTTCTCGCGGCCGATGCTCACCGTCCATGGGACCCCCGGATCGATCTCGGGGCCGATGAACAGCGCCTGGACGCCAAGCCGGTTGACCACCGCGCCGGAGGTTTCGCCCCCCGCGACCAGAAAGCGGCAATAGTCCCGACCTGTCAGCTGGAACGCCACCTCCGCCAGCAGATGCTCCACCAATTCGCCCGCCCGGTCACGCCCGAGTGCCTGTTGCGCCCGCTTCACGTCATCCGGCTCGGAGCTTGAATAGACAAGCGGAATGGCGCCGGTGATCGGTGCCACCCAGTCGACGACCGCATCCACGGTGGTGCGACCGGCCGCGATGTCGAGCGGATCGAGTTTCAGCGCCGGCGTCCCGGCCTTGATCGCGACCAAAACCTGGCGGCGTGTGGCCGCCGAGCACGAGCCGGCGAGGATCACGGCCTTGCCCTGCGGCGCGGCGATGCCGCTCTCGGCGCGATGCGGGCGCAACTTGCCGGCGCGGCGGAAGTTTTCGGGCAGCCCGATCGCGATGCCGGAACCGCCGGTGATCAGCCGCATGCCGGCCGCCGCCTGTCCGATCGCGCGCAGATCGTCATCGGTGACGGCGTCGACGACGACGATCCCTTCACCCCGATCCGACGCCTGCCGGAAGGCCGCTCCGATCTCATCGCTACCCTTGCCCACCACGTCGCGGTTCACCAGTCCGACCTTGAGCGCCGTCTGCCGCTGCAACACCCGAACGAGGTTAGAATCGGTCATCGGCGTCAGCGGGTGGTCCTTCATCGGGCTATCGGACAACAGCATGTCGCCGACGAAGAGATGACCGCGATAGACCGTCCGCCCGTTGGCGGGAAAGGCGGGGCAGGCGAGCGTGAGCGGGCCGCCCAAATACGCGTGCAGGGCTTCTGCGACCGGGCCGATATTGCCCTCAGGCGTCGAATCGAAGGTCGAGCAATATTTGAAGATGATCTGCTCGGCGCCGGCTGCGATCAGGCGACGGCAGGCGTCGAGAGATAAGGAGACGGCTTCCGCTGCCGGAATCGTTCTCGATTTCAGCGCGACGACGACGGCTTCCGCGTCTCCATAGTTAAAATCGGCAGGCGGAATGCCGACCACCTGAACCGTTCGCATTCCCTCCCGAGACAGGGTCAGAGCAAGGTCCGTCGCTCCCGTCAAATCATCCGCCACCGCGCCTAAAAGCATGTTTACTCACTCCCAAGATATAGAGACATTCGTCAGGCCGTCGCGCCTTCGATAATGTCGAAGCCAGTGTCGATAACCACGCGCTGCTCGGGCCGCGTGGGGCTTTCCAGAAGCCTTTCGACGGCCGTCTTGCCGATCAGGAACCGGTTGGATCGTACCGTCGAAAGCGGCATCGGCAGTGCCTGACCGATGTCGAGGCCGTTGAAGCCGAAGAGGGCAAGCTGTTTGCGCACGACAATGCCGGTCGCAAGGCAATGGAAGAAGCCGCCGACGGCCATGTCGTCGTTGGAAAAGACGACGGCGTCGATATCGGGCGCGCGCGCCAGCAATGTCGCGAGCGTATCGCGGCCCGCCATCGTCGAGCTCGGCCCGTCGAAGCGTTCTTCGGCCCGCAACGTCAAACCGGTTTCGGACAGCGCCTGGCAAGCGCCATCATGCCGCAGCCGGGCGCGCCGGTCGGCCGCCCAGTCATGGCCGACATAACCGATGCGACGGTAACCGCGCTCGATCAGGTGGCGCCCGGTCGCGTATCCGGCCTGCCGGTGCGAAAGACCGACGGCCACGTCGATGGGCTCGGCATCGATATCCATCAGCTCGGCCACGCGCACGCGGCTGTTGCTCAGCATACGCCGCGTCGCTTGCGTGTGGTCGAAGCCGGTGGTCACGATCGCGGCCGGCTGCCATGCGAGCAGCGAGGAAAGGATGTCCTGCTCCTTGCCGGCATCGTAGTTCGTCACGCCGACCATCGGCTGGTAGGCGGTCGTGGCGAGGGCCGCATGGATGCCCTGCAGCACCTCGGGAAAGACGACGTTCGACAGCGACGGCAGGAGGACACCGATCAGCAGCGAGCCGGACGAGGCAAGCGATCCCGCCGCGCGATTGGGAACATAACCCAGCGTTTCGATCGCCTTGACGACGCGGTTGCGCGTGTCCTCCGCGATCGATCCCTTGTTGCGGATGACGCGTGACACCGTGTTTTCGCTGACACCGGCGAGCTTGGCCACATGCGCCAGGGTGGGAACTTCATATCGCGTCATATGGCCTCCCTTCCATGGCGACGCCCGTCGCATCCTTCGTTATCTCAGCGCTAACATATTCCGCTTGAAGATTGCTAGAGGATGTGATTACTTTTTTATGTTAGCGCTGAGATTCTTCATTCTGGCGCTGCTCTCGAGGCTTTCGCCTGTCCAGGGCTCGATATTGATGCGCGGATTTGAAAGGAACAAGCGATGATGACCGCATCCACCCACGTCGCAGTCGTCGGATTGGGCTCGATGGGGCTTGGCATGGCACGCTCGCTGCTACGTGCCGGCCACACCGTCTCCGGGTGCGATATCAGCGAGGCGGCTCTGGGCAGCCTCGAGGCGGCCGGCGGCTCGCCGTTCACCACGCCGGCCGCGGCTATGAGGGATGCGGGGATCGTCGTTGTCGTCGTCATCAATGCGGCGCAGACCGAAGCTGTTTTGTTTGGCCCCGAAGGCGCCGTTGCCGCGCTGACGCCTGGTTCCGTGGTAATATCGTCGGCTACCATCTCCCCGGCGGAGGCCAAGGAATTCGCGCGCAGAGCCGGCGAACATGGCGTACTTTATCTCGATGCGCCGATAAGCGGCGGCTCGGTCAAGGCGGATGCCGGCGCGCTGACCTTCATGGCGTCCGGTTCGCCCGAGAGCTTTGCCGCAGCGCGGCCGGCGCTAGACGCCATGGCGGCGACGGTCTACGAACTCGGGGACGACGTCGGTATCGGATCATCCTTCAAGATCGTCAATCAGCTGCTTGCCGGCGTCCATATCGCCGTCGCCTGCGAAGCGATCACCTTCGCCAAGAGCCTCGGGCTCGACATATCCCGGGTCTTCGACGTCATCACCAAGTCGGCTGGAAACAGCTGGATGTTCGAAAACCGCATTCCGCATGTGGTTGCCGGTGATTATACGCCCCACAGCGCCGTCTCGATCTTTACCAAGGATCTCGGCATCGTCTCCGACATCGGCCGCCAACGGAAATTTCCGCTGCCGATCGCCAGCGCCGCCCTGCAGCTTTTCGTCATGACGGAGGCGGCCGGCATGGGGCGGGACGATGATTCCTCCGTCGCGCGTCTTCTGGCTTCGATTGCAGGGCTGCAACTGCCCGGCATGGACAAGGAGGCCTGATATGCCGCGTTTTGCCGCCAACCTCACCATGATGTTCAACGAGCACGCTTTTCTCGACCGTTTCCAGGCCGCAGCCGATGCGGGCTTCGAAGCCGTCGAATACCTTTTCCCCTATGATCACCCCGCCGATGTCATCGCCGAGAAGCTGGACGCGGCCGGGTTGAAGCAGGCACTGTTCAACATGCCGCCGGGCGATTGGGCCACGGGCGAGCGTGGCCTGGCGGCCTTACCGGAACGCCGCGACGAGTTCCGTGATGGGGTGCGCAAGGCGATCGACTACGCCAGGACCATCCGATCGCCGCTCCTGCACATGATGGCGGGGATCGCCGATGCGAACGATACGGCTGCCATCGCCGCCTACCGTGACGCGCTAGCCTATGCCGCAGACGCGACGGCGCGGGACGGTATCGGCCTGGTGATCGAGCCCATCAACGGCCGCGATATGCCCGGCTATTTCCTGAACGATTTCAATCGCGCCATCGGCTTCATTTCCGATCTCGACCATCGCAACGTCAAGCTGCAGTTCGACATCTATCACCGGCAGATCATCCATGGCGACGTGCTTGTCGGCCTCGAACAGGCGATGCCTCTCATCGGGCACGTGCAGATCGCCTCCGTGCCGAAGCGCAACGAGCCGGGAACCGGCGAACTCGACGATTTCAGGATATTCGCGGCGCTCGATGAGCTCGGTTACCAGGGCTATGTCGGTTGCGAGTACCGGCCGGCGGGGGAAACGGTCGCCGGACTTGGATGGACGAGGAAGCTCGGCTCCCGGCATGCGGGAATGCTCTGACACTGTGCGTTCACACGCACTGCTTACGGATTCGTGACCAATTCGTAAGGAATTGAGAGCGAGCGTTCAGGTTCACGTCAGGCGATGACGAAATATGGCCGGCATATCTTTTGGCGAAGAGAGCCGACCATGATGACATTGCAAATCGCTGCCCGTCGGCGGACATACGCGGAGGCGTTTTTCATCCTGGTGGCGCTATGGTTCTCGCTGCTGGCGATCTTTCACGCTTGGCCGATGATCGACATCAAGATTTCGGCGTTGTTCTTCAGCAGCCCGCTCTGCATGGAACTATCGCCGGGGAATTCGTGCGGGTCTTTCACGATCGGCGCCGAGACCTGGGCGAGAACCCTTCGCTGGACCCTTTACGCTTTGCCCTACGTGGCTGCAGCGACTATCCTGGCCGCCCTGGTTTTGGCGGGGGTGTCGCGCAGGGTCCGTAATTACCTGCCGGTGCGCCGGCTCTGGCTCTCTCTGGCAAGCCTGGGTGTGAGCGCCGGCTTGATCACGAGCCTGCTTTTCAAGGAGCAATTCGGCCGTCCGCGTCCGTCACAAACAGACCTGTTTGGTGGGCAGATGACATTCATGCCAGCGGGATCGTTCGGGGGGGCATGCGAACGCAATTGCTCGTTCATCTCCGGCGAGGCGTCCGGGGCGGGGTGGCTGATCGGCCTTCTCCTTCTGTTGCCGCCGCGATATCGCACATGGATAGCGCCTCCGGTGATCATCGCCTCGGTCACGACCGCCGCCCTTCGCGTCGTGGTCGGGGCTCATTATGCATCCGACGCCACGCTCGGCGTGCTCGTTTCCGTCACCGTCTTCGCGGGTATGCTGGCTCTCGAAGAGGCGATCGACGACCGCAAGGGCGGCATCCGTATCAACTGAAGCTCAATCGTCGGAAATTCCGTATTTCCGCGTGCGGAGCAAATCGGCTTCTAGGAGCCCACCCCGGGGTCACGATTGTTGTCGCGGATCTGGAGGAGGATGCTGCGGCCAGCTGCGATCAATTCCAGCAGGAAGGCGATGAGCGACAGCATGAGCGCGACGATAGCGGTGCCGAAGAACCAGAAAAGGTTCAAAGGCCGGATGCGGATATCGAGCGCGCCGGACAGGAGATTAAGGATCGCTCCGCAGGTGCTGATGCCGGCAACGACACCGAGAATGACGGCGATCTCCAGAACCAGCGTGCGCCGACGAAGATAGATGAGTTGCCGCTGTCGCCTGTCGTCCGGAATGTCTTTCTCGACGACCTCGTTCAACCGGTCCGAGACGCGTCCGAGGCGGGTGGCGTAGATCCCGACAAAGGCCGCGGTACCCGCCAACAGAAAGACTGGCGCGAGCGACGTCTGGATGACGCCGGCATAGTCGATCACAACAGGAGGTGTATCCACGACGCTTCCTCGCAAGTCACGCATCATCCGCGCGCGTCCCCGTAAGAGGCCGGTCATGCCGCAAGGGTTGCCGTCGCGATGCCGGGCGACACTACCGCCAACGCCCCTGGCAGGGCAAGGGCCGGCCTTCTCCGTCAAGTCTTCCGCATCATGGCCGAGCCTGATTTTCAGCTCCGACTGGACACATCAAACATGACCGCGGGCGGTGACTGCGACAGATCTTCGAATTCGTAAGTTCTGCGAGCACCGGCTTCGCGGACGATTTCCGCGATTGGCCCGAATTGCGATACCAGCGGATTGGTCTTGCGCCATATCATGCCGATCGTGCGGAAGGGGCGGGGTTCCAGCAGGCGGAACACGCTGACATCGGCCGAGCGTGTCTCCGTACGCACCGCCATCTGCGGCAGCAGGGTGACGCCGATGCCGGCGCCCACCATCTGCACCAGCGTGGTCAGCGAGCTTCCTTCCATGAGTTCGCGAGGCGGCGCGGCGGCGATGTTGCAGAACGACAGCGCCTGCTCGCGGAAACAATGGCCCTCTTCGAGAAGAAGCAGGCGCATCGCGTGCAGCATTTCCGAACTTGGAACCGGCTTGCCGGCGTCCTCGAGCGGGCGCACCAGAACGAACTCCTCGTTGAAGAGCGGGATTTCCTCGAGCGTCGGCTCGGAGACGGGCAGGGCGACGATGGCCGCATCAAGCCTTGCCTCGTGCAAATCCTCGATCAGCCGCTGGGTGACCGCCTCGCGTGGGCGCGGGTCGAGCCCGGGATAACGCTGCGTCAGAGTCTTGATGACATCGGGCAGAAGATAGGGGGCAATCGTCGGAATGACGCCGATGCGAAGCCGCCCGGCAAGCGTTGTCCGCGTGGCGCGCGCCAGTTCCGCGAGATCATCGACCGAGCGCAGAATGCCGCGCACGCGTTCGGCAAATTCCTCGCCGAGGCTGGTCAGCCTGATCTGCCTGCCACCACGTTCCACCAGCGGCGCGCCGATCAACTCCTCGAGTTCGCGTATCTGTACGGATAGCGCCGGCTGGGAAATCGAGCAGGCTTCGGCGGCGCGGCCGAAATGCCCAAGCCTCGCCAGAGCCTCGAAATAGCGGAGATGCTTCATGGATAGGCCAATCATAATTAAAAGCTATCAGACTCTTTAGAATATACAATTGGAATTTATCGAGGGAGTTGCTTATTCCCTATCTCGGGGCTTGAACCGCCAGCCGGTTCCCTGGCCCGCGAAGAACAATTGGCACGCGACGTCAACCCGAGTTCGAATTTTAGGGAGAGTTAACGTGGACACGAAGACACAATCGGCCGGCAAGTGTCCGGTCATGCACGGTGGCAACACGGCACTCGGCAAATCCGTCACGCAATGGTGGCCCAACGCGCTGAACCTCGACATTCTCAGCCAGCACGACACCAAGACCAATCCGCTCGGCAAGGATTTCAACTATCGCGAGGAGCTGAAGAAGCTCGACGTCGAGGCACTGAAAGCCGATCTCAGGGCGCTGATGACCGAAAGCCAGGAGTGGTGGCCGGCCGACTGGGGCAGCTATGTCGGCATGATGGCCCGCGTCACCTGGCACGCGGCCGGCTCGTATCGCGCGGCCGACGGTCGTGGCGGCGCCAACACCGGCAACCAGCGTTTCGCACCGCTGAATTCGTGGCCGGACAACGTCAACACAGACAAGGGCCGCCGCCTGCTGTGGCCGATCAAGAAGAAGTACGGCAACCGTATCTCCTGGGCCGACCTGATCGCGCTCGCCGGCACGATCGCCTATGACGTCGCCGGTTTGAAGACCTTCGGCTTCGGTTTCGGCCGCGAAGATATCTGGCAGCCGGAAAAGGATGTCTATTGGGGCGACGAACAGGAATGGCTTGCGCCGAGTGATGGTCGCTATGGCGATGTCGCAAAGCCCGCAACGCTTTCGAACCCGCTCGCGGCCGTCCAGATGGGTCTGATCTACGTCAACCCCGAGGGTGTCAACGGCAAGTCGGATCCGCTCGCCACGGCCGCACAGATGCGCGAGACCTTTGCCCGCATGGGCATGGACGACGAGGAAACCGTTGCACTCACCGCTGGCGGTCACACCATCGGCAAGAGCCACGGCAACGGCAATCCCGCCGACCTCAGCGCCGATCCTGAAGCGGCGGGTCCGGAAGCCCAGGGTCTCGGATGGCTGAACACCAAGGGACGCGGGATCGGCCGCAATACCGTGGTTTCAGGCATCGAGGGCGCCTGGACCACCGAGCCGACCAAATGGGACAACGGCTTCTTCGAAATGCTGTTCAAGCACGAATGGCATCTGGTCAAGAGCCCGGCCGGTGCCACCCAGTGGGAACCGATCTCGATCGCCGATGCCGACAAGCCCGTCGATGTGGAAGACCCGAGCATCCGTCTCAACCCGATGATGACGGACGCAGACATGGCATTGCGCGTAGACCCGATCTACCGCGAGATCTCGCTGCGCTTCCGCGACGACTTCGCCGCATTCTCCGATGCCTTCGCGCGCGCATGGTTCAAGCTGACCCACCGCGACATGGGCCCGAAGGCGCGCTACATCGGCCCGGATGTTCCGGCCGAGGATCTGCTCTGGCAGGATCCGGTCCCGTCGGGCAGCACGAGCTACGACGTCTCGGCGGTCAAGGCGAAGATTGCCGCGTCCGGTCTCTCCGTCTCCGACCTCGTCAGCACGGCATGGGACAGCGCCCGCACCTTCCGCGGTTCGGACAATCGCGGCGGAGCCAACGGCGCCCGCATACGCCTGGCGCCGCAGAAGGACTGGGCCGGCAACGAGCCGGAACGCCTTGCCCGCGTTCTCGCCGTACTGGAACCGATCGCGGCGGCAAGCGGTGCTTCGGTTTCCGATGTCATCGTGCTGGCCGGTAATTACGGTGTCGAACAGGCGGCCAAGGCTGCCGGCTTCGATATCCAGGTGCCATTCGCGGCCGGCCGTGGCGACGCCACCGCCGAGCAGACCGACGCCGAGAGCTTCGCGCCGCTCGAGCCGCTGGCCGACGGTTTCCGCAACTGGCAGAAGGAGCACTATGTGGTCAGCGCCGAGGAACTGCTCCTCGACCGCGCCCAGTTGATGGGTCTGACGGCGCCGGAAATGACGGCTCTCGTTGGCGGCCTGCGCGTCATCGGAGCCAACCATGGCGGCTCGAACCATGGCGTCTTCACGTCCCAGGTTGGAGCGCTCACCACGGACTTCTTCGTCACGCTGACCGACATGACCTATTCCTGGGTCCCGACCGGCCGCAACTCGTACGAGATCCGCGATCGCAAGACCGGTGCCGTCCGCTTTACCGCGACGCGTGCCGATCTCGTCTTCGGGTCCAATTCGGTGCTGCGTGCCTATGCGGAGGTCTATGCTCAGGACGACAGCAAGGAGAAGTTCGTGAAGGACTTCGTCGCTGCCTGGACGAAGGTGATGAACGCCGACCGCTTCGACCTGACCAACTGAAGCGAAACGGCCTACAGCAGGCCTTGAAAAGGAACCTCCCGCGCGCGGATAGCGTACGGGAGGTTTTTACGTTTGGACAGGTCGCCTCTCGTCTCGGCGCCTGCCACCCTATTTGGCGTTTTTGGAACCACGCCCGCCCGCGACAGGCTTCGCGGTGGCCTTGTCTTTCTCGGGTGATATCTTGTGCGCCGGGTCTTTTCCGGCGTGCTCGCGCGCATGCGCTTCGGGTCCAGCAACGATCACACCATTCTGGTCATCGTCGACATGTTCCTTCGCCCTGCGATTTGTAACGTCCTTTGCCATTGCTTCCGTCTCCTGTCGCGGCTGACCGGAGGTTAATGATCGCGCACGCGGCTTGTTCCATGGCTCGCCAGCGCTCGCGAACCGTTCATTTATGTCGAATAAAATGTCATTTATTATTCTATGGATAGGAATGATGAAGAGCTTTATTTTCTTCGGGCGATCAATGCCGGAGAGTTTCAATTGCGCAGGTCTGGTTTGGTGGAAATTCTTCCCGGCGTGGGGGTTAGCGTCATTGTCACCCTGATGTCGCAGGCGATCGCTTTCACGGAGAAAGCGGTATTCGGCTATGAACTGATGGATGCGCTCGTCTTCGCCATCCTGCTCGGCACGATCTATCACAGTGTCGTCGGGCTCGCGCCTTCACTGCGCGCCGGCGTGGATTTTTCGAGCAAGCTCCTGCTCGAAATGGCGATCGTGCTCCTTGGCGCTTCGATCAGTGTCCGGACGGTTGTCGATGCGGGAACGATGATGGTCGCCGTCGTGTTCGCCACTGTCATGCTCTCCCTGGTCATCAGCTACAGCATCTGTCGCCTGCTCGGCCTGACGGATCATCTGGCGACGCTCGTTGCCTGCGGCAATTCCATATGCGGCAATTCGGCGATCGTCGCGGCTGCTCCCGTGATCGGCGCGGACTTCGATGACGTGGCTTCGTCCATTGCCTTTACCGCGGCGCTTGGAATCCTGGTCGTCCTGTTGCTGCCGTGGTTGTTTTCGGCCTTCGGGATGACGCAGTGGCAATATGGCGTGTTCGCCGGAATGACGGTTTATGCCGTGCCCCAGGTGCTGGCCGCCACCGCGCCCATCGGCGCCGCCAGCGTTCAAGTCGGCACGCTGGTCAAGCTCATGCGCGTTCTCATGCTCGGTCCCGTGGTGTTGCTGCTGCGGCTGAAAAACGGCGGCCAACGCACTGGCGGAGCTTGGCTTTCCGCAACTCGCCTCGTTCCCTGGTTCATCGTCGGCTTCTTCGCGATGATGTGCTTGCGCAGCCTCGGCCTTATTCCACCGGGAGCGGTCGACACCGCGAAATCGGCATCGACGATCCTGACGACGGTGTCCATGGCGGCGCTTGGCCTATCGGTGAATATGCGCACAGTGTTCGCCTCCGGTGGCCGCGTTCTATTGGCCGGCGTCCTCTCGCTCGCGGCCATGAGCCTTCTCGGTGTGGTGGGGCTCCTTATTCTGCAGGCCCGATAGCAGGCGCTATGGCCTGGCCGCGAAATCGACCGACGAGATCTCCACCGACCAGTCGAAATCGGCGGGGGAGGGCTTGCCCGGCAATGTGTCGAGGCCGCGATAGGGGTTGAGCGTCCAGCAATTGCCGAACTCGCTGCGCGGCTCGATGATCTTGTCGGTCGTGAAGTAGTCCGAATAGACTTCGCTGCTATGGCCGGAGCGCTTGGCGATCAATCTGAAGCGGACCACGTTGACCTGCCTGTCGGAAGCGTTCGCCAACGTCACGAAAACCGACTTGGCCGGATCGGGGCAGCCCTGACCGCCGGTGCTTGTTCCCGAAACGAGCGCTGCAAGACTATTTCGGTCGGTCTGCTGGAAGTAGACGTAGAGGCCAACGCCGGCGCCCACTAGAAGCATGCACGCTACAGCGATCAATGTCGGTCGGGGAGCCAGAAGAAAACACACGACGACGATCGGGACCGCAATTACCAGAAATATCATTTGCCTGCTCCATTCCATCAAGGAGCTAAAGCAGCCTCCCTCCGGAGGCAAGCTCGGTATACGACGCGTGTCGCGAAAAAGAGCGCCCATGACCGAGCACACAGGCATAACGTCCAAACGGGTAACCTAGATGTGACTTTCCGGTACACGTCTCCGCCGCTTTCCGCTGATAGTGATTTGTCTACTGGCGGAGGATCAAACAGTGGATCTGGATTTTACGGTTTCGGAAGTGCTCGACGATCTGATGATCGCCCAATTGAACAAGGCGGACGGAATAAGCGAGCGGTCGTTCGCCCAACTCATGCAAAGCGCCGCTCGCGTCCGATCCTTCGGCCTATCTCATATACCGCGAACAGGCGAGGCGAAGCGCGAGCCGGCCGCAACGCCGGAGTGATGCCGCACCAGCAGGCGTTCGCGACCCAAGGCCCGCAAACGCTGAGGTGCCATGCCGTCAGCCGATCGTCTCCGGATTGGGCGGCGCGACCGGCGCCGGTTTCTTGATCAGGGTGCCGCCCGCAGCACCAGCGGACTGAGCGTCTTGTCCTCGTGTTCGATGATCTCGAACAGCTGCCGGCGCATGCGTGGCTCCCAGAACTTGTTGATGTGCGAGGCCACCCCTTGCGCGGCCTCGGCATCGGGCTGCGTCGCGAAGAAGCCCGCGATCTGGTTGGCCATGTAGACAAGCTTGTCGTGGGTGCCGTGTGACATCGTCTACTCCGCCGCCTCTAGCTTGCCCGAGATCCGCCGGCTCTGCCGCGCTTGCTCGTCATACTCGACCTGCCAATCCGTCGGCCCGTTTGACGGTGAAACCTGGACGGCTGTGACCTTGTATTCCGGACAGTTGGTCGCCCAGTCGGAGAAGTCGGTGGTGATGACGTTGGCCTGCGTGTCCGGATGGTGGAAGGTGGTATAAACGACACCGGGAGAGACGCGGTCGGTGATCAGCGCGCGCAGCGTCGTATCGCCCGACCGGCTCATGAGCTTCACCCAATCGCCATCGCGGATGCCGCGTTGTTCGGCGTCGTGCGGATGGACTTCCAGCCTATCTTCGGAATGCCAGACGACGTTTTCCGTGCGCCGTGTCTGCGCCCCGACATTGTACTGGCTGAGAATGCGCCCCGTCGTCAGAAGCAGCGGGAAGCGCGGTCCTGTGCGTTCGTCAGTGGCGATATATTCGGTGCGGATGAACTTGCCCTTGCCACGCACAAAACCATCGACATGCATGATCGGTGATCCCTCGGGATGCGCCTCGTTGCACGGCCACTGCACGGAGCCCATCTTTTCCAGATAGTCGTAGGAGACCATGGCGAAGCTCGGCGTCGTCGCCGCGATCTCGTCCATGATCTCGGACGGGTGCTTGTAGTTCCAGGTAAGCCCTATCGCCTGTGCCAGCTTCTGCGTCACTTCCCAGTCGGCATAGCCGTTCTTCGGGCTCATCACCTTGCGCACGCGGTTGATGCGTCGTTCGGCATTGGTGAAGGTCCCGTCCTTCTCAAGGAAACTCGAGCCCGGCAGGAAGACATGCGCGTAGTTGGCGGTCTCGTTCAGGAAGAGATCGTGCACCACGACGCATTCCATCGCCGCCAGCCCCGCCGCAACATGCTTGGTGTCGGGATCGGACTGCAGGATATCCTCGCCCTGGACATAAAGCCCCTTGAAGGAGCCGTCGACGGCCGCATCGAGCATGTTGGGAATGCGCAGGCCCGGCTCGTCGCTGATTTTGACACCCCAGAGTTTCTCGAAGATATCGCGCGTCGCCTCGTCGGAAACGTGGCGATAGCCCGGCAGCTCGTGCGGGAAGGAGCCCATGTCGCAGGAGCCCTGCACGTTGTTCTGGCCGCGCAGCGGGTTCACGCCGACGCCGGGACGGCCGATATTTCCGGTCACCATCGCGAGGTTTGCGATCGCCATGACGGTCGTCGAACCCTGGCTGTGCTCGGTCACGCCAAGCCCGTAATAGATCGCGCCGTTGCCGCCGGTGGCATAGAGGCGGGCGGCACCGCGCAGCATCTCCGCCGGCACGCCGGTCAGCGCCTCGGTTGCCTCCGGGCTATGGTGTGGCTCGGCGACGAAGGCCGCCCAGTCCTCGAATTCCGACCAGTCGCAGCGCTCACGAATGAAGCGCTCGTCGAACAAGCCTTCGGTGACGATCACATGCGCCAGCGAGGTCATGACGGCGACGTTGGTGCCCGGCTTCAACGGCAGATGATAGGCCGCCTCGACATGCGGAGAGCGGACGATATCGGTGCGGCGCGGATCGATGACGATCAGCTTTGCGCCCTGCCGCAGCCGCTTCTTCAGACGAGACCCGAAGACCGGGTGCCCATCCGTCGGGTTGGCGCCGATGATGACGACGACATCGCTCTTTTCGACGCTGTCGAAATTCTGTGTGCCCGCCGAGGTGCCGAAGGCCTGGCCGAGGCCGTAGCCTGTCGGCGAATGGCAGACGCGGGCGCAGGTATCGACATTGTTGTTGCGGAAGCCGGCGCGCACCAGCTTTTGCACGAGATAGGTTTCCTCGTTGGTGCAGCGCGATGAGGTGATGCCGCCGATCGAATCGCGACCATACTGATACTGGATGCGCCGGAACTCGGAGGCCACATGCGCGAAGGCCTCGTCCCAGGTCACTTCCCGCCAGGGATCGGTGATCTTCTCGCGCACCATCGGATTAAGGATGCGGTCCTTGTGGCTGGAATAGCCGTAGGCGAAGCGGCCCTTGACACAGGAGTGCCCGCGGTTCGCCTGCCCATCCTTCCACGGCACCATGCGCACCAGCTCCTCGCCGCGCATCTCCGCCTTGAAGGAGCAGCCAACGCCGCAATAGGCGCAAGTCGTTACCACGGAATGCTCCGGCTGGCCGATCTCGATCACCGACTTCTCGGTCAGTGTTGCCGTCGGGCACGCCTGCACGCAGGCGCCGCAGGAAACGCACTCCGACGAGACGAAGTCCTCGTGCATGCCGGCCGAGACGCGGGAATCGAAGCCGCGCCCCTCGATGGTCAGCGCGAACGTGCCCTGAACTTCCTCGCAGGCCCGCACGCAGCGCGAACAGACGATGCATTTCGCCGGATCGAAGGTGAAATAGGGATTGCTCTCATCCTTCGGTGCCCATTTGGCGTTGAGCCCGCCATTGTCTCGCGCCTTGACGTGGTTCTCGCCATCATAGCCGTAGCGCACATCGCGCAAGCCAACCGCGCCCGCCATGTCCTGCAGTTCGCAATCGCCGTTGGCGGCACAGGTGAGACAGTCGAGCGGATGGTCGGAAATATAGAGTTCCATGACCCCGCGTCGGACGTCCTTGAGCCGGTTCGTCTGCGTCGACACCACCATGCCCGCCGCGACCGGCGTGGTGCAGGACGCGGGCAGGCCCGCGCGACCCTCGATTTCGACAAGACAGAGCCGGCAGGAACCGAAGGCGTCGATCATGTCGGTGGCGCAGAGCTTCGGGATCTCGATGCCAGAATCCATCGACGCGCGCATGATGGATGTGCCCTCGGGCACCGTCACCTGATTGCCGTCGATCGTGAGCGTCACCATGGTCTCGGAGGCGGAGGCCGGCGTGCCGTAGTCGATTTCATGAACGAGGGACATGGTGTGCCTCCGTAAGAGAATGATCTGCTGTCGTGGATGGCGCTAAGACCCCTCCCCAACCCCCTCCCCACAAGGGGGAGGGGCTTCACTGCGGCGCGGTCATCGCACTGCAGCGGCTTTCCCGCATGTGGAAGCGTTGAGATGAGAACGGGAAGCGCGCGGCGTTCCAAGCCCCTCCCCTTGTGGGGAGGGGTTGGGGAGGGGAATAGACGGTCAATGCAGCGTCAATCATTCCGCAGCCTCCACCATCGGCGCCGGCGCGAAATCATCCGGAAAATGCGTCATCGCGCTCAAAACGGGATAAGGCGTGAACCCACCCAGCGCGCAAAGCGAACCGAACTTCATCGTGTTGCAGAGATCTGTCAGCAGCGCCCGGTTCTTCTCCGGCTCGATGCCGCTGGCGATCTTGTCGGCCGTTTCCACACCGCGTGTCGAGCCGATGCGGCAGGGCGTGCACTTGCCGCAGCTCTCGACGGCACAGAACTCCATCGCGAAGCGCGCCTGCTTCAGCATGTCGGCGCTGTCGTCGAAGACGACGATGCCGGCATGGCCGATCAAGCCGTCCTTCGCGGCAAAGGCCTCATAGTCGAAGGGGGTGTGGAACAGCGCGCGTGGGAAATACGCCCCCAGCGGTCCGCCCACCTGCACGGCCTTGACCGGTCGTCCCGATGCCGTGCCGCCGGCGATCTCATCGACGATCTCGCCCAGCGTCAGCCCGAAGGCCACCTCATAAAGGCCGGGATGCCTGACATTGCCGGCGATCTGCAACGGGATGGTACCGCGCGAGCGCCCCATACCAAAATCGCGATAATAGGCAGCACCCTTGTCCATGATGACAGGCACGGACGCGAGCGAGATCACGTTGTTGATGACGGAGGGACAGCCGAACAGACCCTTGTGCGCCGGCAGCGGCGGCTTGGCGCGCACGATCCCGCGCTTGCCCTCGAGGCTGTTCAGGAGCGCCGTTTCCTCGCCGCAGACATAGGCGCCGGCGCCGGTGCGGATCTCGACGTCGAATGCCTTGCCGGAGCCGAGCACCGACGGGCCGAGCACGCCAGCCCGTCGCGCGATCTCGACAGCCTCGGTCATAGTGGCGATCGCGTGTGGATATTCCGAGCGGATATAGACGAAGCCTTTGGTGGCTCCCGTCGCCAGCCCCGCGATCGCCATGCCCTCGATCAGCACGAAGGGGTCGCCTTCCATGATCATCCGGTCAGCGAAGGTGCCGCTGTCGCCCTCGTCGGCATTGCAGACGATATATTTGCGCGCACCCGGTGCGTCGAGCACGGTCTTCCATTTGATGCCGGTCGGGAAACCCGCGCCGCCACGCCCGCGCAGCCCGGAATCGGTGACGTCCTTGACGATATCGGCAGGCTGCATGCCGACAGTACGGCGCAGGCCGGACAGCCCGCCATGCGCCTCGTAGTCGACGAGGGACAACGGATCGATCACCCCGCAGCGAGCGAAAGTCAGTCGTGTCTGCCGCTTGAAAAACGCGATCTCCTCGACCGCGCCAAGACAGAGCCGATGATCCCCGCCTGCTAGCAGTCCCGCATCGAACAATGACACGACATCCCGCGTCTTTACCGGACCGTAGCCGATCCGCTCACCCGCGATTTCGACTTCGACCAGCGGTTCCAGCCAGTGCATGCCGCGCGAGCCATTGCGGACGATCACCGCATCGAGACCGCGATCGCTGATCTCCTTGGCGACCGCCGCCGCCACCTTGTCGGCACCGAGCGCCACTGCCGCCGCATCGCGCGGAACATAGATCCTGACAGTCATCGGCGCGCCTCCGCGATGATCTCCTCGAGATCGGCGAGATCGACCCGGCCATGCACCTCGCCGTCGATCATCGCTGATGGAGAGCACGAACAGAGTCCGAGACAGAAGACGGGCTCCAGCGTAATGGCCCCGTCGGGCGTCGTCCCGTGCCAGTCGATGCCAAGCATCGCCTTCGCGCGCTCCGCCAGACGGTCTGCGCCCATCGACTGGCAGGATTCGGCCCGACAGAGCTTCAGGATATGCCGGCCGGCCGGATGGCTGCGATAGTCGTGATAGAAGGTGACGACGCCGTGGACTTCGGCCCGCGACAGGTTGAGACCGTGCGCGATGACAGGCAGCGCCTCCTGCGGCACATAGCCGAACACGTCCTGGATCTCGTGGAGGATCGGCAGCATCGGCCCTTCGAGCGTCTTCAGACGATCGACGATGTCACGCACCTGATCGGAGATATCGCCCTTGGCGACATGAATATTCATCAGCTGCCCTCCCAGACAAGCAGCGACCCCGCGGACATTCGGCAAGCCTCCTCCAGAAGCCCCGGCCGACGACATGGGCCGTCAAATCATTATAGGACTTTTTCAGGGAAGGACGAAGCGATCAATAAAGCTGTCTCGTCGGTCGATAGGATTTTCCTATTGAAATTCCGGTCTGTCGACGAGGGTGCGCGCCTCATGCAGCAGCGCGGAGACCAGCGGCGTGAAGGGTTCGCGATGCGTCGCCACCAGACCGACGACGTGATGCGCCTGTGGCTCGACAATCGGGATCATCCGGATTTCGGACGGAAAGCCGAATGATTTCGCGACATTGCGCGGCATGATGCTGGCCCAGCGGCCGGTGCGTACATGCGAAAACAGCACGATCATCGAATTGGATTCGAGGGTCGGCCGCGCCGTTGCGCCTGCTTCGGCCAGCAACTGGTTGATGATCCGCCGGTTCTGCATGTCGGCGGTCAATAGACAGAGCCTGATGTCGCCGACCTCTTTCCAGGTGACGCTTTCCCGATCCGACAGCGGGCTGCCGGCGGCGGTGATGAGATTATACTGTTCGGCGTATAGCGGAACGCTGGTCACGCGCCCGAGCGGCTCGTTCTCGAGATAGGTTATGCCGGCGTCGATCTCGAGATTCTCGAGCATGCTCAGCACCTGGAGCGAATTGCGCGAGACGATCGAAAAGGTGACGTCGGGATGGCGCTCCTGAAACGGCGCGGTCAATTGCGGCAACATGGAGAGCGCGGTCGGTATGGCGGCGATCCGGATATGGCCGGCGAGGCCCGCGCGGGCGGCGCGCATTTCCTGGCGCATGGTGCGCGCGTCGCCGACAATCCTGCGCGCCCATTCGAGCACGCGCTGTCCTTCCGGCGTCAGCCCTTGAAAGCGCGAGCCGCGCTGCACGAGAATAACGCCGAGCTGGTCTTCGAGCTGGCGAATGGCGGCGGAGAGGGAGGGCTGTGATATGCCGCATTCCTGGGCGGCGCGGCCGAAATGCTTTTCAGTGGCGACGGCGATGAAGAATTCCAGTTTGTCGATCATGCGGCCTCCCTGCCGGGCGCCACCTTACCGCCATCGTCGCGAATGTGAAGGGCCGCCCTGCGGTCGGGCTCCGCAATCAGGTTACAGGCCCGCTAGATGCCCGAACCATCCAGTTGCAAAGCGTCGTCGACTTCCCAGGGTAGCGGCATGGAAGCGCGGTCGAGATTGGCTGATGGCATTGGCATCCAACACTTCAGCTCGGGCTCCGCATATTCGATCACACGCCCGGGTGAGGAATCCGATGCGCGCCACCCTTCGCCGCCAGAACGATCGCCAGCTGACCAATATGCCAGATCGACTTCTCCCGGTCCCTGTTCGGATGGATAGATGGTCACCAGGATCCGGCTTCCGTCCCTGGGCGCGCTCTCCATATGGCGCCAGCGTTCTGCTTCCATCAGGTCCTCCTCGCGTTCTCCATAGCTGATTGTCGCCTCGCCACGCAGGGTGGTCAACCCACACTTTGCGGTGAGGCCGGTCTATGCGGAGCGGTTCCCCGCATAGACGTAGCGCAGGAGGCTAGCGGCAGACGCGCACCGTTTCGACATGGGATCCTCCGTCATAGCTGTTTCCGACCTCACGATCTTCATACCAGCAGCGCGGACGTGGCGCCGGCTCGGCGTAGCGAGGCTGCGAATTGGCGATGGCCCCGCCGATCAACCCGCCGACGACCCCGGCAGCAACGCCACCGGCGATCGCCCGTCCGGTGTTGTCGCGATGATTGTTGTCGCGCGCCATTGCCGGGCTCAGGCCGCCCGCGACGATGAATATTGCGGCCATTGCCGCGCCTAGCGTTCTCTTCATCGGATTGCTCCTTTTCGAAAAACCACATGGGATCAACGCCCCAGCCTTGATTTTGTTCGCGACGATATCGTCCCGGAGCTGGTCCGATGCATCATTGGCCATTGGAGGCCCGCGGCGCTCGGATGGGCGCCATCGCAATGATCTTCGACGGCAGGCTTCTGCCAGCAGCGCCCGTTGCCAAGAGCTGAGGCGGCGACACCCGAACATCCAGCGACGCCAATGGCCGCGCTGCCGCTAATGGCTGGACTGCTGACGGGACGCCAGCGTGGACGATCGTATTGCCGCAACGAACCGCTTGATTAACATCGGAATTTTGCCTAGCCAGTGGCAATTCGCCTCGCCCATTCAGACAGCCAACCAAAACGGAATACCATGCGCAATCGACCGTTTCGCTTGATCACATCGCAAGGCCGCATCGGCGACCGGACACCGCATGCCATAGCCGGCGCGCGGGCTTGTTCCGACATGCTGGCCGTTCGTCTCTCCACCGAGGCTCACGTCGTCGGACGTGAAAGCGAGCACCGGGTGGACGACTGGAGCGTCAGCCTGCCCGCCGCCAACGAGACGTTGAGCGGGCTTGCCCGTGAGGTGGTCGCGGCGATCGATGCCGGCGATATTCCGTTGCTCAGCGTCAACACCTGCTCGGCCGCGCTGGCCACGCTGCCGGCGGCGGCGCGCACCATTCCGGGCCTCAAGATGCTCTGGGTCGATGCGCATGGCGACTTCAACACGCCGGTGACGACCGGATCCGGTTATCTCGGCGGAATGGCTTTGGCCGGCGCTTGCGGCCTCTGGGAAAGCGGGCATGGCTCGGAGGTTATGGCGTCGGATGTGGCCATCATCGGCATCCGGGACATCGACAGGGCGGAGCGGGAACTGCTCGAAAGCGCCCGCGTCACCTTGATGGCGGGCTCGATCGATCTGGAGGCCGTGCTGTCGTTCATTGGCGACGCCCCGGTCTGGATACACATCGACTGGGACGCGCTCGAACCCGATCATGTTCCCGCCGCCTACCGGATCGCGGATGGCCTGTTGCCGGGCGAGCTTCGCTCGCTGCTGGAGGCGATACCGGCTGAACGGATCGCGGGCATCGAGCTTGCCGAGTTCGAGGCGCCCGACGATGAGCGTGCGCGCGCCAAGGCGCTGGCGATCATCGGCGACATCGTCGAGCCGCTCATTGCGTCGAACAGCCGCTAGCCCGCCGGACTTTTGCGAGGACGACTTCGGTGCTTTAGTATACGCGAGATCACGTTGCGGCTCTTCCTGCGCGGCATGAGATCGACGTCGCTGACAAGCCGGGCGCCGCCATTGCGTTTTTCCAGCGTGATCTTGCGGCTGTGAAAGGCTTCAAGCTCCGCGCGGTGTCCCACGCTGAGAATGGTGACATTGGGCAGCTCCCCGACGAGCAATTCCATCAGCTGGTCCTGGCTCTTGTCATCGAGTGCCGACGTTGCTTCGTCGAGCACGATGATATCGGGATCGTGCAACAACAGGCGCGCGAAAGCGAGCCGCTGCCTTTCGCCGCCTGACAGCGTCTGATCCCAGGGCGCGTCTTCCTCGATCTTGTCCTTGAGATGGCCGAGGCCAACCTTGTCGAGAGCCGCGTTGATGTCATCGAGCTCCCAGCTATCGGCGGCGCGGGGATAGGCAACTGCGCGCCGCAAGGTTCCGGAGGGGATGTATGGCCGCTGCGGAAGCATGAAAAGCTGCCTGTCCGCGTGAAAGTTGACACTGCCGGTTCCCCACGGCCAGAGGCCCGCGATCGCGCGCACGAGCGTGCTTTTGCCGGAGCCGGATTCGCCTGCCACCAGGACCCGCTCGCCTTGATCTATCTCGACTTCTGTTTCCTTGACGACCGCGGTGCCATCGCCAAGCGAGATCGACAGATTATGCAGGCTCAGCGTCACGTCGCCCGCGGTTTCTCCGTGCTCGATGCGTCCCAGCGTGTCACTCTGTTCGGCGCGCTGCAAGCCGTCGATCGACATCATCAGCGATGCGACGCGGCGCGCGCTCGCGTTCCAATCGGCGAGGCGAGGGTAGTTGTCGACCAGCCATCCGAACGCGCCCTGGACGATCGTGAATGCCGACGCCGCCTGCATGACCTGTCCCAATGTCATGCTGCCATCGAGGAATTTCGGCGCGCAGAGCAGGACCGGCACGACAGGCGCGATCAGCATGGACCCGTGCGAGACCAGCGTGGTGCGCATATATTGCCGCGCAAGCAGCGCCCATTGGCGAAGGACGTTACCGAACGTTTTACCGAGGTCGTTGCGTTCCTCTTCCTCACCGCCGAGGAGCGCGATGCTCTCTCCGTTTTCGCGAACGCGGGTAAGCGTGTAGCGAAACTCCGCCTCCACCTGGTTCTTTGCCTCCGACACCTTGACGAAATGCCGGCCGATGAACGCGATCGCGCTCGAGGTGGTGATTGCATAGATGATCGCGGTGACGACAAGGAAGCCCGGGATCGTGATCACCATGCCGCCGATGGGCAACGACAAGGCGCCACCGATCATCCAGAGAACGACGATGAAGGTGGATGCCGAGACGAACGCCGCAATCACGCCGGCAACGAAGTCGACCGGCGATTCGGTGGCGATGCGCAGATCCTCGGACAGGCGGGCCTCCGGGTTCTTGTGATCGCCATCGATCAGGTTCAGTTGGTAATAGCGTCCATTGTCGAGCCAGCGGGCGATGAGCGCCGTGGTCAGCCACGATCGCCAATGCCGCTGGATCATCATGCGGACGTAGACCTGGATGGTGACAAGCGCAACGCTTCCGAGAACCAGCGGCGGGAACACGGCACCCAGGAAATAGACCGTCGGGGCGTTGCGCTGTTCAATGGCGTCGAACAGTTCGCGGTTCCAGACATTGATCCCGTACTGAAACGCGACATTCAGTCCGATGAGGACAAGCAGGCCCACGCAGCAAGGCCAGGCAAACCTGTCACCCTTGCGGCCCCAGAAGCCACGCGCGCTGATCCAGAACCGCTTCAGAAGATAGGCCTTGCGGGCGCGCTCCAACTCCTCCGGCGTCAGTTTCTCGTCGGGTTCTTCCGGGGCAGGGGGCGTTTCCTCCACGTCGGTCGACGTCGCCGCCGCATCGGATTTGCCTGTGGCATCCGGTTCATCGTTGTCAGGCGGCGCTCTTTTTGTCCTAACGTCCCTCATAGCAGCAATAACGATCGCGGGAGGAGAAGGTTCAGGCGATTCAGGAAGGTGCGCGATGCTTTCCAGGCTATGTCTTGGCGATCGTCAGCGCGCCGTCTCGTGGTTCGGGGCCGGCGAAGCACCCGTAAAGGTCGCCGGCGCTCGTCGCACGTCGCATGGCGTCGAGCACCGCGCTGTCGTGCGCCTTCCTGGCAATGGTGGCCAGCACCTTCAGGTATTCCGAGCGCCACCTTTCTCCAAAAAGAAGCAGGAAGACCAGATCGACCGGCTGTTCGTCGATGGCATCGAAATCCAGAGGCCGCGCCAGTTTCAGGATGAAACCACGCGGCGGCCCGAGATCGGGAAGCGCTGCATGTGGCACCGCGATGCCGCGGCCGATGCCCGTCGAACCGAGCAATTCACGCGCTTCGAGCACGGTGAACAGCGCAACCGGGTCCACGCCCAACGTCCGTGACGCCGTCGTTGCGGCAAAGCGCAACACGTTCGTCTTGTTCTGCTGTGCCACGTCGAAGAGGACGTCATCGGGAAGAAATATGGTCGTGAGGTTCATTGTCATGTCGGTCCGATCAGACCTTGCCCCGGTCTTGGCGTGTCGGTGATGTCGTCGGGTTCGCGCAGCCGATAGCCGACGCCGGTTTCGGTGGTGATGTAGAAAGGCTGGTCGGGAGCGCTCTCGATCTTCTGGCGCAACTGCCTGACGTAGACGCGCAGATACTGAACATCGGCCGCCGGTCCCCAGATATGCCGGAGCACGAACTGGTGGGTGAGGACCTTGCCCGCATGCTGCGCCAGGATACGCAGGATCTCATATTCCTTCGGAGACAATTTCACCTCGTTGCCATCCACCTTCACGATGCGCTTCACCAGATCGATTGAAAGACCGCCGGTCTGGAAGACAGCACGCTCGCCCTGCTGTTGCAGCCGATGGCGCAGCGCCACGCGGATGCGCGCGCCGAGCTCGTTCATGCCGAACGGCTTGGTGATGTAGTCGTCCGCGCCGGTTTCAAGCGCCCGGACGATGCCCGTTTCGTCGGTGCGGCTGGAGAGGATGACGACGGGCGTGGCAAGCCCCGCCTGACGCCACTCCTGCAGCAGTTCGTAGCCATGCTGGTCGGGCAGGCCGAGGTCGAGGATGATCAGGTCTGGCATCTGATGGCGTGTGTATTCCTTGGCCGAACTGGCGTCGGCGGCTTCCGCGACCGTGTAACCCTGTGCCGTAAGCCCCACCCGCAGAAGCTTGCGGATCGGCGGCTCGTCGTCCACGACAAGAATTGTAATGGCCATGCCTGTCATTTGAGATCATCCAGTTGGGGAATGTCGATGGCGATCGGCAGCTGCACGGTGAAGCGCGCGCCCCGCCGGTCGCTTCGGTTTTCAGCCGAGATCGTTCCGCCCATGGCTTCGACGAAGCCCCGGCAAATCGATAGGCCGAGGCCCGTTCCGGCCCGAACCTGGTCGCCCTTGCGGACGCGATAGAAGCTGTCGAATATGCGTTCGAGATCGGCCGGCGGAATGCCCTGGCCCTCGTCGGAGACCTGAACGAAGACGTTGTAGGCGTTTGCCCGGCCGGTGATCGTGATCGTCGAGTTCTCGGGCGAATATTTCGCGGCATTGTCGAGCAGATTGAACAGCACCTGTTCAAGCAAGACGGCATCCACGCGCACCATGGGCAGATCGGAAGCGACCGTCATTTCCGTCTTGTGGTGCGCGAGGATCTTCGCGCCACGCCGAAGCGCACCCCCGGCAATGTCGCCGACGAAATGCGGCGTCGCGTTCGGCTCCATGGCGCCGGATTCCAGCCGCGTCATGTCGAGCAGATTGGCGATGAAACGATGCAGGCGTTCGGACTCGTCGACAATGGTCGCGAGAAGATCGAGCCGATCGTCCGCGGTCATCGAATCGAGATAGTCGCGCAAGGTGCCCGCCGCACCCAGTATGGCGGCGAGCGGTGTCTTCAGATCGTGAGAGATGGAGGTCAGCAGGGCCGAGCGCAGCCGGTCGGCCTCCGCCGCAAGCCTCGCCCGGTCGACATCGGCGACCAGTTGGATGCGCTCGATCGCGAGCGCTGCCTGGTCGGCCAGCGCATCGAGCAGCCGCTGCTGCTCTGGTGTCAGCAGCGGTCCGTCCCGGCGATCACTGTCGAGGCCGATCACGCCGACGGCGGCGCGGCCGGTCCTGAGCGGCACATAGAGACGTTTGGCCCCCGGCAGCGTATCAGCACCCCGTCCCGCGGCATGATTGTGCTCCCAGGCCCAGCGGGCGGCGGCGATATCGGCATCGTCAAGCGTGTCATCCGGTGGATAGCCGGCCTTGACCGCGATCGATCCTTGCTCGGGCAGCAACAGGACGGCGCGCACCTTGAGCATCGAGGCAAGCTGAAACGCCGTCGCCCACAGGACGTCGTCGAGCGTGCCGGTGCCCGCGAGCTTCTTTGAAAACAGGTAGAGATCCTCGGTGGTGCGGGCGCGGCGCCTCGCGGCGGCGGCCTGGCGCTGCACGGTCGCGGTGAGATTGCTGGCGATGATCGCCACACCGAGAAAGAAAAACAGCGCCAGCACGCTTTCCGGATCGCTGATCGTCAGCGTGTATCGCGGCGGCAGGAAGAAGAAATTGAAGGCAAACGCGCCGAGCAGCGATGAATAGAGCGCGGGGCGTAGACCATGAAGGACCGCCGATGTCAGCACGGACATCAGGAACACCAGAGCGAGATTCCTGACGTCGAGGACCTGATCAAGGACGACGCCGACGAGAAGCGCCACGGCGACGTAGCCGGTCGCGAGCGCATAAGCCCTGAGATCCAGCGACTTTGCGGGTGTGGCGCTGCGAACGCCCGACGGCGCGGTCCTGCTGTCGCGCTCGCTGCCGGAGATGACATGGACGCTGATCTCACCGGCCTGACGGATCAGGGCGTCGGCGTCGGATCGCTCCCACCACTTCCACCACGAGGTTTTCCCGGGCGCGCCGACGACGATGTGGGTGACGTTGTTGGCGGCCGCGTAGCGCAGCAGCTCCTCGGAGCATTCGCGGCCGGGCAGCGTGACGGCCTCGCCGCCCAGTTGCTCGGCCAGCCGCAATGTCGCGGCGACGCTGTCGGCTTCTAAGTCCGTCAGCCTGACGGCGTGGTTCGTCTCGACATAGACGGCGGCCCAGGGTGAGCGCAGGCGCGACGCCATGCGCGAGGCGTAGCGAACCAGCGCCGCCGAACGCGGTTGGTGGTCGATGGACACCAGCACGCGATCGCTTGCCGCCCAGGGGCCGGAGATCGCATTGGCCTGCATATGAGTGAGCAGCTGGTCGTCGACACGCTGCGCGGTCTTGCGCAGCGCCAGTTCGCGCAGCGCCGTCAGATTGCCTGATGTGAAGTAATTGGTGAGCGCCCGCGCCGCCGTGCCCGGCATGTAGACCTTGCCGTCATGCAGCCGCTTGATGAGATCGTCAGGCGTCAGGTCGATGATCTCGATATCGTCGGCAAGGTCGATGACGGAATCCGGCACCGTTTCGCGCACACGCACGCGGGTGATTTGCTGCACGACGTCGTTCAGGCTCTCGACGTGCTGAATGTTCAAGGTCGAATAGACGTCGATGCCGCGCTCGAGCAGTTCCTTGACATCGAGGTACCGCTTCGGGTGGCGGCTGCCTTCGGCGTTCGTATGGGCAAGTTCGTCGACCAGCACGAGATCCGGTCTCCGCGCCAGTATGGCGTCGATATCCATTTCGTCCAGCGACCGGCCTTTGTAACTGATAACGACACGTGGAATGATCTCGTAGCCTGCCAGGAGCGCCTGTGTTTCCTTGCGCCCATGCGTTTCCACCACACCGATGACGACGTCGGCGCCATCGGCGATCTTCGCATGTCCCGAGACGAGCATCTCGTAGGTCTTGCCGACCCCGGGCGCCGCGCCCAGAAAGATTTTCAGGCGGCCGCGCATCTCGGAGCGAACCCTCTCGAGCAAGGCGTCGGGAGACGGTCTGATCGTCGGGTCGCGGTCGCCAATGGACATGCTCTGTTCCTTCGCAGGCTGTTCTACTGTAGGTGGCCTTGGCCACCTACTGCGTCGAGGTTGCGTCCAACGTCATGTTGAGTGCGAGAACATTGACCTTCGGCTCTCCAAGCAGCCCGAGTTCCCGACCCTCGATGGCGGCATCGACCAGGCCCTTGACCTTTGCCTCGTCTAGATTGCGTGCCTTGGCGACGCGTGGGACCTGGAAATAGGCGGCTTCCGGTGAGATATCCGGATCAAGGCCGCTGCCGGATGCCGTGACCAGATCGACCGGAACGTCCGCGTTCGGGTTGGTCGCCTTGGCGGCCTCGTAATCTGCCTTGACGCGATCGATCAGCTTCTGGCTGGTCGGGCCGAGGTTGGAGCCGCTGGAGGCGCTCGCATTGTAGCCGTCGCCGGCGGCCGACGGGCGTCCGTGAAAATAAGTGTCGCCGGTAAAGGCCTGACCGATCAGGGCCGACCCGACAACCGTGCCGTTTTTCTCGATCAGGCTGCCATTGGCCTGTTTCGGGAAAAGCGCCTGAGCCGCGCCGGTCATGGCAAGCGGATAGACGAGGCCGGTGATTGCCGTGGTTGCAACGATCATCACGATGGCTGGGCGAAGCTGTTTCAACATGGTGAACTCCTGGAATTCGAATGAGGGCGTGGGCCGGGCGCCTCGCGTCCAGCCCTGAAATCATGCAAGGCCGAGAGAGGCGACGATCATGTCGATCGCCTTGATGCCGATGAAGGGTACGATGATGCCGCCGACGCCGTAGATCAGCAGATTTCGCGACAGCAGCGCACCGGCACCGATCGGCCGATAGCGCACACCCTTCAGAGACAGCGGAATCAGCGCGATGATGATCAGCGCGTTGAAGATGATCGCCGACAGGATGGCGCTTTGCGGGGTCGACAGGCCCATGATGTTCAGGACGCCGAGCTGCGGATAGAACGTCAGGAACATCGCCGGGATGATCGCGAAATACTTGGCGATATCGTTGGCGATCGAGAAGGTGGTGAGCGCGCCGCGCGTCATCAGCAGCTGCTTGCCGATCTCCACGATCTCGATCAGCTTTGTCGGATCGCTGTCGAGATCGACCATGTTGCCGGCTTCGCGGGCTGCGACGGTGCCGGTGTTCATGGCGACGCCGACATCGGCCTGGGCGAGCGCCGGGGCGTCGTTGGTGCCGTCGCCGCACATCGCGACAAGCTTGCCCTTCGCCTGTTCCTCGCGCATCAGCGCCAGCTTCATCTCAGGCGTTGCCTGCGCCAGGAAGTCGTCGACGCCTGCCTCGGCCGCGATGGCCGCGGCGGTCAGCGGATTGTCGCCGGTGATCATCACGGTGCGGATACCCATGCGTCGCAGCTCGGCGAACCGCTCGCGGATGCCACCCTTCACGATGTCCTTCAGCTGCACCACCCCAAGCAGCTTGCCGTCCCGGGCAACCGCGAGCGGTGTGCCGCCGCTCTTTGCGACCTCGTCGGCGATCGACTGGAGTTCGCGGGCGGTGTCGTTGTTGACGTGCAGCGCGACGGCGGCATTGCCGGTGGCAATCGCGGGAGAGCCATTCACGTAAGCCAGCATCGAATCGACGGCGCCCTTGCGGATGGATGATCCCTCGATATCCACACCACTCATGCGGGTCTGCGCGGTGAACGGCACGAAGGTTGCCTTCAGATGGCTCATGTCGCGGCCACGGATGGCGTATTTTTCCTTGGCGAGGACGACGATCGAGCGGCCCTCCGGGGTTTCGTCGGCAAGCGAGGCCAGCTGCGCGGCATCGGCAAGCTCCTGCTCGCTGACGCCACGCACAGGATGGAATGCGGTTGCCTGGCGGTTGCCGAGGGTGATCGTGCCCGTCTTGTCGAGCAGCAGCGTGTCGATGTCGCCGGCGGCCTCCACGGCCCGGCCCGACATGGCGAGCACGTTGAAACGGACCAACCGGTCCATGCCGGCAATGCCGATTGCGGAAAGAAGCGCGCCGATCGTTGTCGGGATCAGCGTCACGAACAGGGCGACGAGCACGATGATCGGGATCGAGCCGCCAGCATAGGCCGCGAAGCTCGGGATGGTCGCGGTGGCAAGGACGAAGATCAGCGTCATGCCTGCAAGCAGGATGTTGAGTGCGATCTCGTTGGGCGTCTTCTGCCGTTCCGCGCCTTCGACCAGCGCGATCATCCGGTCGATGAAGGTCGAGCCGGCGGCCGCCGTGATGCGCACGCGGATCTCGTCGGAGAGCACCTGCGTGCCGCCGGTGACGGCCGAACGGTCGCCGCCGGATCTCGCGAATGACGGGCGCGGATTCGCCGGTGATGGCGGCCTCGTTGACGGAAGCGACGCCCTCGATCACTTCACCGTCCGACGGAATGATGTCGCCGGCTTCGACCAGCACGATATCGCCGACCTTCAGGCTGGTGCCCGGGACCGTCCTGTAGCTGGTCCTGTTCTCCCCGGTCAGAAGCTTGGCCTGGGTTTCGGTGCGCGATTTGCGCAGCGATTCCGCCTGCGCCTTGCCGCGCCCTTCGGCGACGGCCTCGGCGAAGTTGGCGAAGAGCACGGTGAACCAGAGCCACAGATTGACCTGGAAGGAGAAACCGAGATCGCCGCCACCCGAGACCAGATCACGCAGGAAGAGCACGGTCGTCAGAACGGAAACCGTGGCGACGACGAACATGACGGGGTTGCGGGCGAGCGTGCGCGGGTCCAGCTTTTTGAAGGCAGCACCCACGGCGGGAATGAGAATGCGAGTATCCAGGATGCTCGCGGATTTTGCCTGGCTCATAGGAGACTCCAGCTTTCGAAAGGAAACGAGGGGATCGGACCTGTCCGATCAGCCGATTAGAATTTTGAAGGCACAGGCGAGAACGAGCAGGACAGCCATCATGGCGATGATGATGTCGGTACCTCTCGCCTGCGGCTGGCGCTCACGCCCCGATCGTCTGGGGCGTGCTGTCTGGTTTCGTCTGATGTGACGGAGGATCATGATCCCACCTAGAAGGTTTGGCCGGCGACCATGGCGAGGTGTTCGACGACGGGGCCGAGCGCCAGGGCCGGGAGGAAGGTCAGGCCGCCGACGATGACGATGGTGCCGACCAGCATGCCGACGAAGAGCGGGCCGTCGGTCGGAAATGTTCCTGCCGATGCCGGCACGGTCTTCTTGGCGATCAGCGATCCGGCGATTGCGAGAGCCGGGATGATGACCAGGAAGCGTCCCATCAGCATGCCCAGCCCGAGCGTGATGTTGTACCAGGGCGTGTTGCCGGTGAGGCCGCCGAAAGCCGAGCCGTTGTTGGCGGCAGCCGACGTATAGGCGTAGAGGATCTCGGAGAATCCATGCGGCCCGGCCGTTCCCACCGACGCGACGGCGGAGGGAAGCACGCTCGCGATCGCGGTGAACACCAGCATGGCGAGCGGCAGGCAGAGGATGGCGAGCACGGCCATCTTCATTTCCTTCGCCTCGATCTTCTTGCCGAGATATTCCGGCGTGCGGCCGACCATCAGGCCCGCCACGAAGACGGCGACGATGATGAACAGAACGATGCCGTAGAAGCCCGCGCCCACGCCGCCGACGATGACCTCGCCGAGCTGCATGTTGATCAGCGGAATGAGGCCGCCAAGTGCCGTGAAGCTGCCATGCATCGCATTGACCGCGCCGCAGGATGCCGCGGTGGTGATGACGGCGAAGAGCGACGACATGACGATGCCGAAACGCACTTCCTTGCCTTCCATGTTGCCGCCGCCAAGGCCGAAGGCCTGCATCAGCGGGTTGCCGGCCGCTTCCGCCCAGTAGGTCACGCCGACGCCGATGATGAAGAGCACACCCATGGCGGCAAGGATCGCCCAGCCCTGACGCTGGTTGCCGACCATGCGCCCGAAGACGTTGGTGAAGGCCGCGCCGATCACGAAGATCGACAGCATCTGCAGCATGTTCGAATAATTGTCGGGGTTTTCGAACGGGTGCGCGGAGTTGGCGTTGAAGAAGCCGCCACCATTCGTGCCAAGCATCTTGATGGCGAGCTGTGACGCCACCGGCCCGACTGCGATCGTCTGTTGCGCGCCTTCGAGCGTCGTCGCGTTGACATAGGGACCAAGCGTCTGGGGGACGCCGAGATAGACATATACCAGCGTCAACACGATGCATATGGGCAGCAGGACATAGAGCGTGACGCGGGTCATATCGACCCAGAAATTGCCTATTGCCTTGCCCGACGCGCGCGCGAAGGCGCGGATCAGCGCCACCGCGATCGCCATCCCTGTTGCCGCCGAGACGAAGTTCTGGACCGTCAGGCCCATCATCTGCGTGAGATAGGACATCGTGCTTTCGCCGCCGTAGTTCTGCCAGTTGGTATTGGCGACGAAGCTGGTGGCGGTGTTGAAGGAGAGCTCGGGCCCGACCGCTGTCATGCCCGCCGGATTAAGGGGCAGCATCCCTTGGAAACGCAGCAGCAGATAGAGCACGAGGACGCCGAGCAGATTGAACGTCAGCATCGCGAGCGTATACGACGTCCAGTGCTGGTCCTCGCGCTCGCTGGTTCCGGCGATGCGGTAAAGTTCCCGTTCGATCGGAACGAGGACGGGAGAGAGCAGGGTGCGCTCGCCGCCGAACACGCGGGTCATATAGCCACCCAGCGGCTTGACGAGCACGACAAGGATTCCGCAAAACAGCAGAATCTGTAACCATCCAATGAGGGTCATGAGACGAAACTTTCAATACGAGCGGCGACGGTCAGAAGCGCTCGGGGCGAATGAGGGCGTAGGTGAGGTAGACGGCGAGGAACACCGTCACCGCACCGCTGAGCACGTAGTCAAAAATCATGGCGTATGGCCTCGGTTCAGAGTGCGTCGCATGCCTTGACGTAGGCAAAGCAGAGCGCGAAAAAAATCACGGCGGTGCCGATCAGAACGATGTCCATCATCGGTCGCATTTCCTTCCAGATGTTTCGAAGCGGTGAGGTCATCGAGATGCCTGCAACCGGCGGACGATCTTGGTCCGCACGTGAGTTATGCTGCCGATCCGCATAAAGGGTCGAGACGGACGCCCGGCGTCCCAAATAAAAAAGCTATAAAGATTTCAGGCATCCATCCGAGCCATGGCGGCCGCAAATGATTGAACACTGCGTTCGGTCAGCGCCCCCGGTTTGGATCGTCCAGCACTTGCGGAATGCGCCTGTATTCGCTTATGGTCGCTTCGTTCTCAGGGCGGGGTGCAATTCCCCACCGGCGGTATCGAGGAAACTCGGAGCCCGCGAGCGCCTTCGGTGAAACGAAGGGTCAGCAGATCCGGTGAGATGCCGGAGCCGACGGTATAGTCCGGATGGAAGAGAGCAATGCAGCGAACGTCGCATCCGTGCGGCGTCTCCATGCTTGTTCGCCCAAGGGATGATTGTGGCCTTACGGCCATGTACGCCGCGCAAGCGGCTAACCCTTGAAAGGCATGACGTTGACTATTTCCAGGATTGAAGATGCGGTTGCCGCGATGTCGCGCGGCGAAATCGTCGTGGTCGTCGATGATCGCGACCGCGAAAACGAAGGCGATCTCGTGATCGCCTCCGAGAAGGTGACGCCGCAGGCGATCGCATTCATGATGAACCACGCCCGCGGGCTGATTTGCGTCGCGATGGAGGGCGAGCGTCTCGACGAGCTCGACATCCCGCTGATGGTTCCGCGCAACACCGAAATGTTGAAGACGGCGTTCACCGTCTCGGTCGACTACATTCCCGAAACGACCACCGGCATTTCGGCCGCCGACCGCGCCGCCACCGTTCGCGCGCTGGTGGGCTCGAATGCGCGGCCGGACGATTTCGCGCGGCCGGGCCACATCTTTCCCCTTCGCGCCCATCCCGATGGGGTCCTGTCGCGCCCCGGGCATACGGAAGCGGCCGTCGATCTCGCCAGACTGGCGGGGTTGCCGGCCTCCGGCGTGATCTGCGAGGTCGCGAACGACGATGGCACGATGGCCCGTCTGCCGGAGCTCGAGCATTTCGCCGAGCGCCATGGCCTGCACCTGATCACCATCGAGGATCTGATCGCCTACAGACGAGGCGAGGCTCCGGTCAAGGCCGCATAACATACGGCGGAGTTCAACGCCGCTCCTATGCAATCACCTCGCTCGTCATGCGAGCGAGGTGATTGTCGTCAGCTTGTCACGAAAACGTAACACGACGCTGCCGTCCCGATTGAATCTATCGAGATTGCTGATATGTAACGTAGTTCTTTATTCTCTTACCTACGTGCGATCGGAAACCCATGAGCCGCAATTTTCTTGTCGTCGATCCCGAGGAAGGCATGCCCATCCTGAAGGGGCTGGCATCGCCGGCAAGGGTTTCCGTATTGAAGCTCCTGCACGAAAAAGGCCCTCTCAACGTCAACGAAATCGCTGATATTCTTGAGTTGCCGCAGTCCAGCGTCTCGACCAACGTGCAGATGCTGGAGGAGGCGGGGCTGATCCGCACAGAGACGCAGAAGGCGCGAAAGGGCAACCAGAAGGTCTGTCACAGCGTCTATGACGAGATCCTCGTCGTCTTCAAGAATGAAATCAAGGAAACCGAACCGGATGCGATCGAGGTGGCGATGCCGCTTGGTCTCTATACCAGCTATGATGTGACCGCACCCTGCGGCCTCTGTTCGGTGGATGGCATCATCGGCCTGCTCGACGTGCCCAATACTTTCCTCGATCCGGACCGCATGAAGACGGCGCTGATCTGGTTCACGCGCGGGCATGTCGAATACCAGTTTCCCAACAATGCCAGGCTGACCAACACCCGCGTCCGCGAGATCGAGTTCGTCATGGAACTGAGTTCGGAAGTGCCCGGAACCAGCGCCGACTGGCCTTCCGATATCACGCTCACGGTCAATGGCATCGACATCGGCACCTGGACGTCTCCGGGCGATTTCGGCGACAAACGTGGGGCTTTCACGCCGGATTGGTGGAAATTGAAGGGCTCGCAATACGGCAAGCTGAAGAGCTTCCGTATCAACGACGAGGGTGCCTTCGTCGATGGGTTGCGCATTTCCGACGTGGCGCTTTCGGATCTGAAGCTCGACGAGCACCACTCGATTCGCCTGCGCATCGGCGTTCGCGACGACGCCAAGCACCCTGGCGGCATCAACATTTTCGGCCGCGGTTTCGGCAATTACGACCAGGACATCCTGCTGCGTATCAAAACACGCTAGACTGTATCCGATTTTCCGAATTTTGCCCTTGACCGCGGCCGACGCTTCCGCTTTATTCATCGTAAATTGTGATATAAATCACAAAAAATGATATGGTGGAGGATATCATGAAGGCGGCGGTTATCGCGCACAGCAAATACACGATCTCGGACATCGATCCGCGCCTGTACGGCTCGTTTATCGAGCACCTGGGCCGCGCCGTCTATACCGGCATCTATGAACCCGGTCACGAGACCGCCGACGAAAACGGCATGCGCAGGGACGTGATCGATCTGGTCAAGGAGCTCAACGTTCCGATCGTGCGCTATCCCGGCGGCAACTTCGTGTCGGCCTATAATTGGGAAGACGGCATCGGCCCGAAGGAAAGCCGCCCGACGCGCCTCGATCTTGCCTGGCACACCTCCGAAAGCAACCAGGTCGGCATGCACGAATTCGCCGACTGGTGCGTCTCGGCCAAGACCGAGATGATGCTGGCCGTCAATCTCGGCTCGCGCGGCCTCGATGAAGCCCGCAATTTCCTCGAATATGTCAATCATCCCGGCGGCAGCGAGTGGAGCGACAAGCGCATCGCCAATGGCCGCTCCGAGCCCTGGGACGTCAAGCTCTGGTGCCTCGGCAACGAGATGGACGGCCCCTGGCAGATCGGTCACAAGACCGCCGACGAGTATGGCCGGCTGGCGCATGAAACCGCCAAGGCGATGCGCGCCTTCGACAGCTCGCTCGAACTCGTCGTCTGCGGCTCGTCCAACGCCCATATGCCGACCTATCCGGAATGGGAGGCGACCGTTCTCGATCACACCTATAACGAGGTCGATTACATCTCGCTGCACATGTATTTCGGAGAATCGCGCAAAGAACACGGCGAACTATCTCGCCCGCAGCATCGAACTCGACAACTACATCGGCACGGTTGCCGGCGTCATCGACTATATCAAGGCGAAGAAGCGCTCGACCAAGGACGTCTACATCTCCTTCGACGAGTGGAACGTCTGGTACCACTCCAAGGAGCGCGACAAGGCGACGCTCGCGGGCGCCAATGGCTGGCCGCACGCGCCGGCGCTGCTCGAGGACGATTATAACTTCGAGGACGTGCTGCAGGTCGGCTGCATCCTGAACACCTTCATCAACCGCGCCGATGTCGTGAAGATCGCCTGCCTGGCGCAGCTGGTCAACGTCATCGCGCCGATCATGACGACGCCGGCCGGCGCGGCATGGCGCCAGACGATCTTCTACCCCTACTACTTCGCCTCGGTCTATGGCGCGGCACGGCCCTGAAGTTGATGGTCGACAGCCCGACTTACGAGGTCGACGACGTCGGCAGCGTTCCCTACCTCGACGTCTCGGCCGTCCACGACAAGGGCGCCGGCGTCGTTACCTTCTTCATCGTCAACCGTCACGGTACGGAAGCGCTTGATCTCGACGTCAGCCTGCTCGAATTCGGCAACCTCAAGGTCATCGACGATCAGGTCATTGCCCATTCGGATCTCGCCATCACCAACACGGCCGAAAAGCCGGACAATGTCGTTCCGGTGAAGGCCAGCGGCTCCGCATTCGCCGATGGCAAGCTGACGGCGAAGATCGCGCCTTTGTCCTACCGCGTGATCCGGCTGCAGGCCTGATTATAAATCACGATATCTGATACATATCGAAGATATGTTGACATCGAAGTTGTATGATTTAACGTCGACGCACCAGATTTGACGTGCCACTGGGAGGAAAAGATGGGAGCTACCGCTTCTGTTTTGGCACCATCATGGACGAAGGGCGGCCTGCTCGTCGAGGCAGGCGCCATTCGAGCCGTTTCGTGCCAACCATGTGTTCATATCGGATTTTCGGATTCCGACTGCATCTTGGGAGCAGCCGGATGACGGCCAATATCGAAATCAGCAATGTCAGCAAGCGCTATGGTTCGATGACCGTGCTCGACGGCTTGTCGCTGTCGATCAAGGCCAACGAGTTCATGGTCTTCCTCGGCCCCTCCGGCTGCGGGAAATCCACGCTTCTGAGGATGATCGCCGGGCTTGAGAGTGTCGATGACGGCACGATCTCGATCAACGGCGAGCGCATCGATACGCTGCCACCCGGCCAGCGCGACATCGCCATGGTGTTCCAGAGTTACGCGCTCTATCCGCACATGACGGTCGCTGACAACATGGCCTTCGGGCTGCGCAACATCGCGGTTCCATCGGATGTGATCACGGCGCGCGTGGCCGAGGCCGCCCGTATGCTCGAGATCGGTCATCTCCTGGAACGTAAGCCTGGCCAGCTCTCCGGCGGCCAGCGCCAGCGCGTCGCCATCGGCCGCGCCATCGTCAAGGAACCCAAGGCATTCCTGTTCGACGAGCCATTGTCCAACCTCGATGCGGCGTTGCGCGTCCGCACACGCGTCGAACTGGCGCAGCTTCGCAACCGCGTGAAGTCGACGATGATCTTCGTGACCCACGACCAGATCGAGGCGATGACGCTGGCCGATCGCATCGTCGTCATGAACAACCGCAAGATCGAGCAGATCGGCACACCGATGGAGATCTACTCCCGCCCGGCCAGCCGCTTCGTCGCGACTTTCGTCGGTTCGCCGACGATGAACTTTCTCGATGTCGGCATAGCGGAAGAGAACGGCTTCATCACCGCCAAATTGCCTGATGGCACGCAACTCAAGACCGCCATCCGCGCCGCCGGTCTCGGTGGCGGCAACCATGCGCTCGGCATTCGCGCCGAGGCGGTGAAGATCGCCAACGGCGTCCCCGCCACCACCAGGGGCAAGGTCGATGTGCTCGAACGCCTGGGCGATCGCACGCTGCTCTATACCAGGCTCACGGATGGCAGCGTCATCGTCGCCGAGGATATCGGCAACAGCCGTGTCGCGATCGGCGACGAAGTCGGGCTGACGCTCGACGGCGGCAGAACGCATCTATTCAACGACGACGGCCGCGCCTGGCACAATGAGGAGCCGGGCCATGGCTGAGACGACGCTGTCAGCCACCGGCACGCTCGCCAAGGCTTCCGCCCGCCTGAAGGTGCAGAACATCAACGCCCCGCTCTGGCGCAACGCGATCTTCGTTCTGCCCTATCTGTTCTTCTTCGTGACGCTGCTCATCGTGCCGCTCTTCTGGGGCATCTGGCTGAGCCTGCACAAGGCGGATGCCTTTGGCGTCGGCCGTTTCGTCGGGATCGACAACTATCTCAGGCTGTTTCGCGACAAGATCTTCATCCAGGCGATCGGCAACACCTTCTACTTCGTGCTCCTGACTGTCCCGGCGCTCGCCATCATCGGCCTGATGCTGGCGCTGGCCTTGAACCGCAAGACGCGCACGGCGGCCGCCCTTCGCACGATCTACTTCTCGTCGTCGGTTCTGTCGGTGACCATCGTCACGCTGATCTGGCGTATCGTCTTCATCGGCAATTTCGGCCTGCTCGCCACCATCTATGGCTGGTTCGGCGCCACGCCTCCGGCGTTTCTTTCCGATCCGAAGCTGGCGATGATCGGCATAGCCATCGCCACCATCTGGTGGTGCATCGGCCTGCCGATGATGCTGTTCCTCTCCGCCCTGCAGCAGATTCCGGGCGATATCTACGAAGCGGCGGCGCTCGACAATGCCAGCCGCTGGCGCACGCTCTGGTACATCACGCTGCCGTCCATCCGCCGCACCTTCGCGCTGGTCGTGATCATCCAGATCGTCCTGCAGTTCCAACTCTTCGGTCAGGCCAAGCTGATGACCAACGGCGGCCCGAACAACGTCTCCAAGCCGATCGTCTTCTACATCTACGAAGCGGCCTTCACCAAATGGGATCTCGGGCTGGGTGCTGCCGCCTCCGAAATCCTCTTCATGCTGATCCTCGTCGCCGCCATGGCGCAGTACGTCATTTCGCGCCGAAAGGGAGAAGAAGGATGAGTCTCGCGACAGGTGGCAATATGGTCGGCCGCTCGCTGGGCGACCGCGTGATCCTTTTCCTCGCCATTCTCTGCGCGCTGGTGATGCTTGCGCCGGTGCTGTGGGTGATCGGCCTGTCGCTGAAGGACAACAAGGAGCTGATGGCGGATATGAACTCCGTCTTCAACGCGCCCTACACGATCGGCAACTATATCAATATCCTGGCGACATCGTCGGTGTTCCGCTGGGTGCTGAACAGCGTGATCGTCGCAGGCGGGCTTACCATCGGAACGCTGGTGTTGTCGTCGCTCGCCGGATACGGCTTCGCGCGGCTGAACTTTCCCTATCGCAACACGCTGTTCATCATCGTGCTCCTGGGGCTGGCGGTTCCGGAACAGGCGGTGCTCATCGCCCGCCATCAGTTGTTCAGCTGGCTGAAGTTCCACAACACCTATCAGGGACTGATCCTGCCCGGATTGTCAGCGCCGTTCGGCGTGTTCCTGATGACCCAGTATTTCCGCGCCATCCCCAAGGAGCTCGACGAAGCGGCACTGCTCGACAATGCCAGTCGCTTCAAGATCTTCTGGAAGGTGCTTTTGCCATTGACGGTTCCGGCCCAGGCGACGCTCGGCATCTTCACCTTCCTCGGCGCCTGGAACGATTACTTCTGGCCGCTGATCTCGGGCACGAAGAAGGAAATGTATACGCTGACGGTCGGCATCGCATCGACACAGACCAACTTCGCGCAGTCCGAAGGCCTCGGCTTTCTGATGTCGCAGGCCGTCTTTGCCAGCGCGCCGATCCTCGTTCTCTACCTGTTTTTCCAGAAATACATCGTGACCGCGGTCTCCGGCGCCGCCGTGCGCTGAGGCTTGAAGCGGTGACGTCGAAACCGGCTTCCCGGGAGGAGGCCAGCCAAAGGGGCAAAGCCCCGAAGAGGAGGAGAAGGGCATGACACATACATTGAGGAAATACATGCTGGCGGCGGCGTCGGTGATCGCGCTTGCCGGCGCGTCAACGCCGGCCTTCGCCGCCACGGAGCTTACCGTGCAACGTTTCTTTGGGGCCTGCGATGCCGATTGGGGCACCAACACCGATGTCAGCAAGGCCGTCGGCGAGTGCGGTATCATCACCTCGCTGATCAACAAGTTCAACGCCGACAATCCCGATGTGCGCGTGACCGTGACCACGGTCGAATGGCCGGGCTACGACCAGCTCACCGCGCAGTTCGCCGCGGGCGATCCGCCCGACATCGTCACCATCCACCAGTCCGTGCTTGCCGACTACCAGAGCAAGGGCCTGATCATGCCGCTCGACGACGTGCTGAAGTCCGTAGGCGTCGCGCCGACCGACTTCACCGAAGCCAGCCTCGGCGGCGTGACGAAGGAAGGCAAGATCTACGGCCTGCCGATCGACAACTGGACCATGCTCTACCACATCAACATGGACCTCTTCAAAAAGGCCGACCTCGTCAACGCCGACGGCACGCCCAAGCTGCCGACCAGCCCGGAAGAGCTTCTGGCACAAGCCAAGCAGTTCCGCGAAAAGACCGGCAAGCCCTACTTCGTCCAGAACCTCGCCAACGAAGTCGCGCTCTACACGCGCAACCTCTATACCTACCTCTTCCAGCAGGATTCCAACTTCTTCGCCGATCCGAAGCAGGTGAAGATCAATACGCCCGAGGCCAAGAAGGTCCTCGAGATGTACAAGGCGATCTATGACAACGGCGATACGGTCAAGGACCTCGACTACGCCGCCAGCATCAACGCGTTCCTGGCCGGCGAAGGCGGCGTGCAGCTGAACGGCACCTGGGTGATCGGCGACTACAATGCCTCGTCCGAGACAGCGGGCACGGCGCTCAACAAGGGCGGCTATGCCGTCTATCCGTATCCGCAACTCTTCCCGGGCAAGAAGGCGCAGTATGCCGACGGCCATAGCTGGGCTGTGTCGCAGAAGGACCGCTCCGAGGAGGAGGTCGCCGCCATCGGCAAGTTCCTGAAGTTCTTCCGCGACAACGATTTCGACTGGTCGCGCACCGGCCATTTGCCAGCCGTCAAGGCGGTGCTCGATTCCAAGGAGTTCAAGGCGCTGCCGCACCGCGACACGATCTCGGCGATCGCGACGCTCGGCACCCCGCTGCCGCCGACCGTTCAGCGCCAGTTCGCGATCCAGGACATTATCGGCCAGGAGATGAGCGCTGCTATCACCGGCCAGAAGGAAATCGATGCGGCGCTTGCCGACATGGAGTCACGCATCAACGATTTGCTCGCCAACATCTAAGGCTCACTCTCTCCCGAGCCGAAGAGCAGATGCCCGCCGCAGGTCTCGCGGCGGGCATTTTCAGTCCGTGTATTACTTGCGGAGGCCGACCTTGCCGTCCTCGTAGATCCGAACGCGGACGTCCTCGTAGGAATGAAGCGTCGGATGCGAGGTCTCGAGATCGTGGTGCTGTGTCGCCGTGATGACCAGGACATCGGAACCGGCTGCTTCTCCGGCCAGGATGCCTGCCTGCACGTCCTCGAACACCAGGCATTCGCTCGGGCTGAAGCCCAGGCGTTCGGCGCCCAGGATGTAGCATTGCGGATTGGGCTTGCCGACCTCGACGTCCTCGGCGGTCACGATGAATTTCGGTATCGGCAGGCCGGCTGCCTCCAGGCGCTTGTGCGCGAGCCGAAGCGGCGACGAGGTGACGATCGCCCAGCGGTCGCTCGGCAGCGCGGCCAGGAATGCCGCGGCACCAGGCAATGCGAAAACACCCTCGACGTCGTTGATCTCCGCCTCGGTGATGGCAGCGGCCTCGGCGACCGGATCGACGCCGGGCAGGTTCAGCTTGGCGATGGTATCGACGCCGCGCGCGCCATGCATCGTCGGCAGGAAAGCCTCGACATCGAGCCCCTGCCGCGCGGCCCATGCGCCCCAAACGCGCTCGGCGGCCAGAAGAGAGCTAAGGATCGTGCCGTCCATGTCGAAAAGGAAGGCGGAGTAGGGGCGGTCGAAGCAGGAAGGCGTGGTATCCGGCAATGGACGAGCTTTCTCATCTGTGACGGGCAAACGCACTCGCCCATCTTCTTTCTCGGCAGCCGGGATAACCGATCCGCCCGGCTATTGAAACCACCCGACACGAGAAAATACCAGCCCACGTCGCCCCGCAAGCACCGGTCAGTGGAGATCCAGGCTGAGCTGCTGGCCCTTGATCTTGGGGAGCGGCAGGCCGATTTCGATCTTGCCGAAGACGCGGCGTCGTCGTTCGGCATCGCGCTCTCGCTCAGCGCGCGACGCGGCCACGACCGCCAGTGCGTTTGCTATGACTTCCTCAGTTCTGGTCATACGCTTACCTCGCTATTTGTTCTTGTTATGTTCTATTTTTATGAGAACGTCAAGAGCAGCCAGCTTGGGCGCGTTTCGGCAAGGATTGGCTGCGCTGGCGGGCCAGACGCATCGACCGGATTCTGGATGACTATTGCTTTGCTTCGGGGTGCGTCGCGGCCTTCAGGTCGGCGAGGCCACGATATCCATCCCTGCTGCCGACGGATGCCGCGGCATTGAAGATGCGCTCGGCGTCTCCATACATCTGCAGGTTCAGGTAGCTGTAGCCCCTGAGCACCATCAGATCGATGCGTTCCTGCTGCAATTGCGCGCGCTGATCGAGATAGACGAGCGTCTCGCGATAGCGCTTGGCGGAGAAGGCGGCAAGGGCCCGGTCGGCGAGGATGGAAACCTGCAGTTCCGCCGCCCGCTGGCGGGTCTGCGGCGCCTTGGTCGCCGCGACGGCGGCATTGTTGGACAGCCCGGCGCGCAGATAGGCGAGGCTTTGACCGTAGGCTGCGTCTTCGCGGACCTTGCGTGTCGGGCTCGCGAGCGCGGCCTCGAAGGCTGCAACCGCTTCCATCGGCCGGTTCAGGTCCATCAGGCACCAGCCGCGGGTGAGCGCGCTTTGAGGATCGAGCAGCCGCGCATCGACCGTGGTCGAGCAGCCGCGTGGCTGGCGGGCGCCGCGCGAGACGGAAGCGGACGGCATGGGCGAACGGGCCACGTCCGCCTGTCTTGGCAGGGGGCGCTGTGCTGGAGCAGCCACGGCCACCACGGGAGCGGGCTCGGCGATCACCTGAGGTTGGTAGCTCTGCGCCTGTGGCGTCTGCAACTGTTGCGGCTGAAGCTGCGGTGCCTGACCAGGCGCGGGAAGCGGCGCCTGCGTCGGCGGTGTCAGCGACGAGGTCTCGCCCAGTCTGGCGATGCGCTCCGAGCGCCCGGCCCAGAGCCGCTGCACTTCCGCGACGCCACGGCGGTCGTTCAGCTGTTCGCGCGTAATCACCAGGCCGTAGGCGGACGGTTCGTCATCCGGCTTCCAGCGCAGCGCGGTCTCGAACCAGCGCGCCGCCGTCTGTGGCTGATTGAGAGAGCGCGCATACCAGCCGAATTGCTGTGCCGTCGGAACGTATTTCTGCGCGATGATTTCGGTTGCGATGCGGCTCAGCACGTTTTCGGCGATATTCGCCGGCGGCTGCAGCGCCATCAGGTTGGCGGTGGCGGCGAGATAGGTGGCGGTGGCATCCTTGGAGTCGCCGCGCCACTTGTACATGACGTCTTCCGCCTCCTGCTCCTTCTTCCCGGCGATCAGCGTCAGCGCCAGCCCTTGCGATGCGCTGGCCGAATCCTCCTTTGCGCGTCCGGCGCGGAACCACTTTTCCGCTTCGGCGTAATTCTCGCGGCGAAGATGATACCAGCCCAGCAGAAGATCGTCCGACGCCAGCCCCTGCGTCTCGGCCAGCCGCTGCACCAGCGTCAGATAGTTGGGCGAGACGGCAAGGTCGGGATTGGCATTGCCGGCGGCGACGAAATTGCGGGCGAGGTCGCTACGGATGCTGTCGAATTCGCGTCCGCCATTTCCATCGGGCCGCTCCAGACCGAGCAAGACCTGCATCGGCGCATATGGCAGCAGACCGGACGCCTTCTGTACCGTGGCCAGCCGCTCCTGCGGGTTGGTGCAGGTTTTCAGAATGTAGCTGTAGGCATCCTGCGCGCGCGGCATGCGGTCGGTCCGGGCGAAGGCCTCGGCCACGCGCCAGAGCACGTCTATGTCGGCGCAGGTGAGCAGGCTCGGCGTCGCCGCGCCGATCTGCACGACGGTCGTATATTGTTTCAGATCGGAGGCGTTGACGAGCCGCGCGCGCGCTTCCGCCACGTCCAGCCGGTCGAGCAGGTCGGCCGGCGGCTGCCAGCCGGTTTCCGCTCCCTGGCGGTCGGCGATCGACTTGCGAAGCTCGGCGTAGCGGCCTTCGGAATAGAGCTGCCACATGGCTTCGAGCTGCTTGTCACCGCTCTGGGGAACGGCGAGCGGATCGGCCGGAGGGACCCAGTTCGGATAGAGCGCCTGAAGTCGCGATATCTCGGCCTGCAGTCGCGCCTTGTCGCCGCGGCTCGCGAAATAGCGAAGCGCGCTCTCGTCCACCTTCGGCGCGGCCGGTTGGGCGCTCGAAGGGGTGGGGACGGGTCGCTGTACGGCCGGCTGTTGCGGCTGCGCCTGGGCGACCGCATCTGGCTGCGGCGAGATCGCTTCGGTCTGCGGCTGCGAATTAAACGGGGCCTGGGCGCTTGCCTTTGCCTGTATCTCCTCGGCGATCGTCTGCATGTCCATCGCCGGCTGCCTCGCCGGGCCGTCGGGACCGGTGATCCGTCCCATCAGCATCAACTGAGGCGTCGCCGTGGGTTCACCGAGGCCGAGCATCTCCTGAATGGCGGCGCGATCCTTCAGCGCGGTGACAAGACCTGCCACCACGACTGCGACCGACACTGCGACAAGCGAGGATTTCAAAGGCACTCTGGATATTTCTCCGCGACGAACGCCAACCCCAGAAGCTGAAGGGTCGACGGATAATAGAGCGATGGCGCGAACTGCCGGGACGACGCGGGCAGCTTCGTTCCTTGTGCTACACAGGCCACAACATCGTTAACAATTCGATAACCAGCGTCGTCAAGTGATTGTTTCGGCTGGCCAGTTTTCAAGTCTATCGTCGCCGGTGCTCCATCGCCGGCGGTCATTCCCGACGACAATCGTAAAAGCATTTCCTTGTCCGAAACTCCCGCCCTGGCGAGATAGAGCGGAATCCGGATGGCGTTGTAGCCGAACTCGGCGTCGAACCCCTCGGCCGGCTGCGGCTGGCGGCGCAGGCTCACCCAGTCGGCCGGCAGCTTGCGCGGTCCGAACTGCATGGAGCGGAGCAATGTCAGCCCGTCCTCTGTGAGCGCATTCCATGCGTCGGATGGAGCAAGCAGGGCCATGATGGGAATGGCCTCGTAAATCCAGTAGGATGGATTGATGACCGGCCCGTCTTGGCGCCCGGCGGCGTCGAAACCCTCGACGCCGGGGAGCAGGATCGTGCGTCCGCCCGATTTGACGACGGCATTGGCCAGAAGCGCCTTCGCTATCCTGGCGGCCGCTTCAATGTAATCATTGTTTTTCCAAGCCGAGCCCGCCAGCGCCAGCGCATAGGCGATCAGCATGTCGCCATCGGATGCATTGTTGGCATCGGTGACGTGCGGCTTGGCTGATGGGTCCCACTTCCAGACGGCGAGGCCGTCGTCGCGCAGCAATAACTCGGTACGGGTAAAATACCAGATCTGCTCGAAATCGGCCTGGTTGTTGGCGAGATAGGCGAGCCACAACCCGTAGCCCTGTCCCTCGCTGTGGCTGATATTGCCGTTGGCGTTGTCTATGATCCGGCCGGTGGGGTCGAGGAACTTGGCCTTGTAGGCGCTCCAGGCGGCCGCGTCGATCCTGGCGGTCTGCGCGGATGCGGGCTGGCTCCAGCCGAGCAGCGATGCGATCGCCGCGGCGACCAATATCGTCAGCCAGCCCCTCATTCGCGCCGACCCAGTCTTCCCAGCATGCCGGCGGTGGCAACGCCGATCAGCAGCGACAAGGCCACGAGAAGAACCGCATAGGACAGGACATTGGTCGACAACCAGTTCGCCGCGATCAGGCGGTAATTGGCAAGCGTCCAGGTCTCGGTCTTGACGAAATCGAACCGGGTGACGGGAACCGTGTCGATCTTGCCCGTGGCGGCGGAATAGGTCGTGACGTGCCCGGCGATCAGCGGCCAATTTTGCTGCGCCGTCATGGCGTTCGCGCCTTCCCTGAGATCCTTCGCGGAGGGAGCGGTGACAACGGTCCATGTGGCGTCGCCGGAAGTGCTCGCGCCTTGTGCGATCATGAAGCTGTTGGTGTTTGAGGGCGTGAATACCTTTTCGGCGCCGGGCACGAATTGCAACGAACTCAGCGAGATGTCGAAGTTGCGCCGCAGCCATTCCTGGAACGAGGTGATCTGGCCCTGCCAGACGCCGCCGCTGACCCTGGAGCGCCACTCGTCGAACATCACGTTGGTCTCGCTGGGCGTCGTCTGTGTCGCGGCCAGCGGTCTCCAGGTCGCCTGGCTCGTGGTCGCGATATTGAGCTGCGACAGCACTGCCTGCGGCATTTGCGAGATGGAGCCGATGAATATCGCGTCACGTTCGCCGATCGCGCCCGGCGAGGCGGCCGGTTCGACATCGAGCGGCCGGCCGGCCATCAGAGCCATCTGGCCGAGCAGGGTCGCGGTGGCCGATAGCGTGTCGGCGTCGACGCGGTCGATGAAGAGCGGGGTGGGCGAGGCGGCGCGGCTGTAGGGATAGCCGGTTCCCGCGAGCGCCGCGAGGTTCGGACGCTGGCCGACGCGGGCGAAATCCGGCATGCGAAACTCGCTCGTGTCGAAAAGCGCGAAGCGCGGCCCCGCGCCCGCGGCGGTTCCCGGCACGCACACATTGTCCTCTTCCGTCCGCAGGATCGTCTCGATCGATACCGAGTTCAGACCGGGCTTGAAGTGGCGCATCGTCACGCGAATAGGCAGATGACGATAGATGCCGCCGCCTTTGGCGGTGATCGGCAAGGTCGATGCGATGTTGCCATTGACGTAGACATCGATCTGGCTGCCCGGCAGCACGCTCTGCGTATAGGCCGCATCGAGCAGCACGGTCGCCTCGCCATAGGCATTGGCGTAGAAATCGGCCGGGACGGCGATGTTGAAGGTGGTGCGGAAGCGGCGTCCAGAGAATTCCGTCGACTTCACGCCCAGCTGGGAGAAGGCAATCGTCCTGTCGGAGAAGATCAGTGGTGCATCCGGTGCGGTCCAGCGCTGTGTCGCCAGAGCATCGCGACGAACCGTTACGGCGCGGTCGGTGGTCGAGACGATCGTCTCGATCGCGGTGGAGATCGCCGGCCAGGACGGTCCGGTTATCAAGAGCACGGTCTGGCCGGAGCGCGGGTCGGTCGCGAAGGTCGCGAGCGGAGCCGTCTGCGCGGCAACCGGTACGGCAAACAGCGGCTGCAGTTCGCTCGGCGTCCCGACCACGACCGTCATCCGTCCCGGAGATGACGCGGGCAAAGAATTCGTGGTGAAGGACACGGTCTGGTTCGGCATGCCGCTCAAGATCGAAAGGCCCTGCGCCAGTCTGAGCAACGGCTTGGTGGTCCCGGGCTGCTCCAGCGCCGGCACGACGAAATTGAACGCCGTCTGTCCCGCGCCATCAACGCCGATCGCGCGTATGGCGTCCGTGCTCGAGAATTTCGCGGTCTCCTCGCCGACGAAAGTCAGATAGGTCTGCGCCGGGTCGATGTCGGACCACAGCTCATACGTGGATTGCACGCTGCAATCGGTGCGATGGCGTTGTGTCGCTTCGATCGTCAGGAGGTTGGCGCCCGGCTGCAGCAAGCGCGGCGGCACGCTGAAGGAGACGGTCGACGAGCCATCCGAAGAGCCGACCGGCTGCTGTCCGATCACCCTGTTGTTGATCAGGATCGCGAACTGCGAGCTCTCGGGCGCGACGACGATCGCATTCTGGTAGCTGAAGTTGAAGGTCGCCTGCGCTGCCGCCTGCTCCGGCGTCAGATAGACAGACCACGATCTGCGGTCATACTCGCCGTCGAGCCCGAGCTTCGCGAAAGGCACGACATAACGCCGTGATGTGCCTGGCGGCAGAGCGGGCGAAGCCGCCGCGGGCGCCGAACCGACGGATGCCTCGGTCGGTGGCGCTGGCCTCTGTGCCGCGGGTGCAGACGCAGGTGCTGGCTGTACCGCCGCTGGGGCCGCGTTTTGCTGGGGCGAAGATGACGCGGGCTGTTCGGCCGCTGGCGCCGGCGCGGGCGGCGTGACGGCAAATGGCTGGATCGGCTGCATCGGCGCGGGCGGGGCCACGGGTGCGGGCGTGACCGGCGCGGAAGGCGGCGCGGCGCTGGTCGACGGCGCAGCCGAAGCAGGCGGTGTCGCCGGCAGCGTCAGGCGGGGAATGGCGGGCGCAGCTTCCGGCGGACGTTCGCCCGACATGTCGAAGGGCGTCGTCTGCGCGTAAGCCAGGGCCGAGGCCGCGAGGAGAAAAGCAAGGCTCGTGGCGATCTTCCGCATCAGCCGTTCACCTTCGAGACCTGCCGTTGCTCTTCGCGCTCGGGCCGCATGCTGCGGAAGAAATAGACGAGGCCTCGGCTCGTTTGGTAGAAGGCAAGCCCGACGAACCAGATCGTGCCCCGGATCAGGCCGGGGTTGCGGCGCCGGCCCTGCTGGAACTGCGTCCACTGAGCCGAATTCGCGAACATCAGGTCGGCGATCAGTCGGTGGTCCAGCGCGCTCTTGGGAGCATACTGACAGCCGACGGCAAGCAGGCCCTCCGTCGGCTGGATGTTGCGCACGACCAAAGGCAGCGTCTCCAGCTCGGCGCCGCTGAACGGACGGAAGCGCACTTCGCCTTCGACGCCGACCAGCGACTGTTCCAGCTGCTTGTCGAACACATGCAAGCGGGCGCCATGCACCGACACGTCCTCGATCGAGGCCGTATACCACTTGCCGTTGATGCCGAACTCCGCCCGGCGGTTGACGCGCACGCGGCGCGACGACGCGCGTTCGCCGCGTTCCGACACGACGCCGAGCGCGCAGCCGGCCATGATCAGGTTGATCAGGTTCCAGCCGCCGACGACGAGCGTGACATCGGCCTTATAGGGCTCGGTATAGATGCGATAGACGGTAACGATAAGCGCGATGATCTGCACGGCGAAGATGACGAAGAACGGACGGCTGATTTCCGACAGTCGGCTGACGGCGATCGACTCGTCCTTGGCGGTCACCTTGAAGGTCGGCTTTCTCGGGTTGAGCATGACCGAGATCACCGCCGGCAGCAGATGCACCGTCTGCACATACTCGTAGAGCTCGGAGATCCACGGCCAGCGGAACGAACCGTAGAGGTAGTTCTGCATGATGAGGTTCACGAGCATGTAGGCCAGCGTATAGGCCAGGAACTCGCCACCGGAGGCGGTGAAGATCTCGAGATCGAAGAAGAGGTAGAACAGCGGCGCGAACAGGAACACCGTGCGCGGGAAGGGGAAGAGCCAGAAGAGCGTGGACGACATGTAGCAGAAGCGCTGCGGGAGCGTCAGCCCGCGCTTGAGCAGCGGGAAACGGAACCTGAGGATCTGCATCATCCCCTGGGCCCAGCGGCTGCGCTGGCCGATGAAGCTCGCGAAGGTCGCCGGCTGCAGACCGGCGATCAATGGTTTGTCGACATAGATGCTGTTCCAGCCGCTTCCATGCAGCGCCAGCGCCGTCTCGCAATCCTCGGTGATGCTGATGCCACTGAAGCCGTTCTGGGATTCCAGCGCCTTGCGGCTGAGAACCGCCGCCGAGCCGCAGAAAAAGGCCGCGTTCCACTTGTCGAGCCCGCGCTGAATGATGCCGTAGAACATCTCGTTCTCGCTCGGCATGTTGTCGAAGGTGCGCAGATTGCGCTCCAGCGGATCGGGATTGATGAAGAAGTGTGGCGTCTGAACCAGAAAGAGCTTCGGATCGTCGTCGAAATAGCCGACGGTCTCGAGCAGGAAGTCGCGCGCCGGAGCGTGGTCGGCATCGAAGACGGCGATCAGCTCGCCGGTCGAATGCTGCATGCCGTTGTTGAGATTGCCGGCCTTGGCGTGCTCGTTGCGCTCGCGCGTGAGGTAACGCACGTCGATTTCCTCGCAGAGCTGCTTGAGCTCGTTGTGACGCGCGACGGCCGCCTGGGCCTCCAGCAGCTTGTTCGAATTGCGCTTCTGCACCGTCCCGCCGTCATCGAGCAGCCAGACGGTCAGCTTGTCGGCGGGATAGTCCATCGCCTTGGCGGCCGACAGCGTGTTGGCGAGAAGGTGGGAATCCTCGTTATAGGTCGGCACGAAAACGTCGACATGCGGGAAACGCTGTAGTTTTCCAACGCGTGACGGCCGCGGCGGCAAGGGCGTGGCGACGATGAAAAGGCTGAGCGCCAGCATGGCGACGCTGTACATTTCGGCAAGATAGAGCAGCAGGCCGGGGATGAAGTTCTCCGGCTGGTTGATCGGCGGCAATGTGCTGGTCGTGCGCCAATAGACGTAGCGCAGAACGATCGCCGTGCCGAAGGCGAGCGCGATCAGACGCCACATTCCCTCGCCCTTGAGCCCCTTGATGATCGCCATCACGGCAACCACGGTGATGCTGGCGATCAGCTGCGCCTGCAGGTTCACCGGCAAGGTCACCAGCGTGACCACGCAGATCGCAACCACTGCCCAGATCAAGATGCTGCGGGCCTTATGCATCGGCTTTCCTTCAAAGGCATTGCGCCGGGTACCGTCGCCGGTCCCGGCCTATCTGATCGTCATCTCTGGCAGGCGGCGCTCGCCGTGTTGCCGATGCAGTCGGGCGACGGGACGTTGACCCCACTCGCGGTCATCGTCTGTCGCGGGGCTTGCGGTTGAGCGGATACACTGGTCGTTGCCGGTGCTTCCATAGGCGCTTGCGGCACGTTCTCGGAAAGGTCGGGGCCCGGCACGCGGGGACCGATCGCTTGCGGCAAGATCGGCGCCGCGGCGGCAGGGCGAGCAGCCGCGCGCCGCACCGTCGCGGGGCGCGAGTAAGTCTGCGTCGGCGCCGGCTCGTAGCCGATCGGCATCGACGTTGCGCGATATCCGCCTTCGTCGGGATAGATCGGGCTCCCGGGGCGTCCAAGGGTCGGATCGGCCCCTTGCGTCGTGCCGTAGGGGTTCCAGATTTCGCCATTGAATGTGCCGATGACGGTGTACCCGTACATCACGCCGAGCAATTGGCGCTCGGTCGCGCGCGCATCGCACAACCGCAGGCGCACCTGGATCATTCCGAAATTGCGGGCCTGCGTCTGGTCCGAGCGGCTGGAACGGATCTGCTGCCATCCGTAGATGCATGTGTCTCCGCCGCGGCTGGTGCCGGAGGCATAGCCGAAGGGACCGTAGCTGTTCTGCAGGAAAGTCGTTGAACGCGCCATCCGCACGCCCGGGACGGCGGCAACCATTTCGCGCGCGATGGTGCTCTCGTTGACCATCTTGTAGGAGACGCTGCCCGCCCCGGGATTCTCACCCCCGCCCGCCGAGAAACTGCACTTTCAGGAAATTCTGGCCGGGAACCGAGGACGAGGTAAACAGCGAGATGGATTGATCCACGCCGTTGCCGCGCTTCTGCTCGACGACGCTCACGATCGAGGGGCCACCGGGCGGCGGCAGGACAAGCGCCTTCTCGCTCGCTATGGTTTCAGCGGCGCTTGGTTGTCTGATATTTCCGGTCGATGTGCAGCCGGCGACCAGGCCGACCAACCCCGCAAGGGCCATCAATCTTAGCAAACCCATGTTTCCGATCGCCGCAATCGTATTCCCCTGTATCCGGCACAAATTTGACGCCGGGCCCTCGAATCAACGACCCGACGGCCGTTAATCATTGTAAACGACGGATATGGTTAACCAATCGTTAATTTTGGGATCTCTGGGAGTGCGGTGGCGGCGTTCGTGAACACGAAAAATTGCTTGTGCCGACATGTCGTCGCTCAGGCGATCATGTCCAGGCAACCGACCCGTTGATCTCATGGCATTAGGCTCGACTAATAAGCGCGGTGGAGAGCCCGCTTAGAGCAGGTCGCTGGCGCCGAACCTCAATGTGCGGGGCTGAAAAACGCGCGTTCGTACCCGCCCGGCATCATCAAACAAGCGCTATTCATGAACAGTTTTCATGGCGTCATGCGGATTTCGGCATCTTAACATGTTCCGACCCAGCTGTTACGTAAACGCGATGGCGGAGCGTCTGCTTCCGTCGCGTGTTAAATACGGGATATAAAACGATAAACTGGAAGCAGAGGCGAGATGCCCGGCTGCTTCCTCATGGATGTGCCAAGGTTCCACGAGACAGGCAATCGGCAGGCGAACGTCGCTTCTGCCGGCTGCGGGCGGAGTCTCGAACGGAACATTTCTCAATGGAATCGAGTCTGGCGGAGGGCCAGGGGAGGAGGGAACGAAGGCTGCTCGGTCGATCGAGCACAAGTTAAAGGCGAATATAGTGCAAAATAAAAATCAGCGGCATTTTTCCACCGTTCGTAGTGGGGTGCTTGTAGCGGCTGTATCGATATTCATGTCCTCGGCGGCATTGGCCCAGCAGGCCGCGGCCCCACCGCCTCCTTCAGTCACCACCGTCAGCATCGCCACGAGCTCGGTGCCTCTGAGCTACCAATACGCCGCCCGCATCTCGGCGTTTCGCCAGACGGAAGTACGCGCCCGCGTCAACGGCATCCTTTTGAAGCGCAATTTCGTGGAAGGCGCGCAGGTCAAGGCCGGTGATGTGCTGTTCCTCATGGACCCGGCCTCCTATGAAGCGGCGCTGATGCAGGCGCAGGCCGGGTTGAAGCAGGCGCAAGCGCAGCTCAGCCAGGGCATCCGCGAGGAGAAGCGCAACATCAGCCTCTTCGATCAGAAAGTCGGGAGCCAGAAAAGCCGCGACGATGCTATTTCCGCGCGCGAACTCGCCGAAGCGGCGGTCGCCTCGGCCGAAGCTCAGGTCAAGACCGCCGAGCTCAATCTGGGCTACACCAAGGTGACCGCTCCGATCAGCGGCGTCACGAGCCTGGAGCAGGTTTCCGAAGGCAGCTTGATCAGCTCGGATTCGAGCCTGCTGACCAACATCACACAGCTGGACCCTGTTTACGTCAACTTCTCCTTCTCGGATGCCGAAGCGCGGGAAATCCGCCATCTCATCGATCTGATGAAGAGCAAGGGCCAGGAGCAGAAGCTGCGCGTCAAGCTGACGTTCGGCGATGGCTCGACCTACGGCTCCGAAGGCCTCGTCGACTTCACCTCGGCGACCGTCGACGTGAACACGGGCACCATTCAGGCACGCGCCGTCATCGACAATCCGGATCGTCAGCTCATCCCCGGGCAGTTCGTGCGTGCGACGGTGAGCGGCGTGACCGCCGATTCGGCGATCGTCATTCCGGAGGTGGCGCTGTTGCAGGGCCCGCAGGGCCAGTTCGTCTATACGGTCGGCAAGGATGGCAAGGCGAAGATCAATGCGGTCACGCTCGGCCAGAAGGTCGGCAGCAACTGGATCGTCAATTCGGGCCTCGAGGCCGGTGACCAGCTGATCACCGAAGGCGTCATCAAGGTGCGTCCGGGCTCGGCCGTCAATGCCACGGCTCAAGCGGCCGCGGCCGATGCCGGCAAGGGCACGAAAGAGACGGCAGCCAACTGATGAGTAACAGGTTCTTTATCGACCGCCCGGTTTTCGCGGCGGTCATTTCAATCGTTATCGTGCTTGCGGGCATTCTCGGGCTGCGTGCTCTCCCGATCGCGCAGTACCCGGAGCTTGTGCCGCCACAGGTGGTGGTTACGGCGAACTATCCCGGCGCCAGCGCCGAGACGGTGGCGCAAACGGTCGCCGCTCCGTTGGAGCAGCAGATCAACGGCGTCGAGAACATGCTCTACATGCAATCGACGAACTCCAACAGCGGCACGATGCAGATCACGGTGACGTTCGCGCTTGGAACGAATGCGGACCAGGCGGCGATCAACGTCAACAACCGCGTCCAACGTGCGACATCGACCTTGCCGCAGGAAGTGACGCGTCAGGGCGTCGTGGTCGCGAAGCGCTCGAATTCGATTCTCGGCTTCGTCGCGATGTTTTCGAACAACGCCCAGTATGATCGCACCTATGTCGGCAACTATGCCCTGCTCAACGTGCTCGACGACCTCAAGCGCATCCCGGGCGTGGGTGATGTCAATATTCTCGGCGACATCGACTATTCGATGCGCGTCTGGCTGCGTCCGGACAAGATGGCGCAGTACAATCTGACGCCAAGCGATGTCTCGACGGCCATCCAGGAGCAGAACTCGCAGTTCGCCGCCGGTCGCTTCGGCGACCAGCCAAGCGCCAGTGGCGAGCCTTTCACCTACAGCGTCACCACGCAGGGCCGGCTCGCCGATCCCGAGGCGTTCGGCGACATCATTCTGCGCTCCAACAGCAACGCGGCCACCCTGCGGTTGAAGGACGTCGCCCGTGTCGAGCTCGGCACCAAGAGCTATGCGGTGACGAGCAGTCTCAACGGCATCCCGGCCGTGCCGATCGCCGTCTATCTTCAGCCCGGAGCGAATGCGCTGGCCACCATGCAGGCCCTGTCGACGCGTCTGGAAGAGCTGAAGAAGTCCTTCCCCGACGGTATCGACTACCGCGTGCCATATGACACGACGAAGTTCATTCAGGTCTCGATCGACGAAGTCCTGCGAACCTTCATCGAGGCGATCGCCTTGGTCGTCATCGTGGTCTTCCTGTTCCTTCAGAACTGGAGGGCGACGCTCATACCTGTCATCGCGGTCCCGATTTCGATCGTTGGCACCTTCGCCGGCATGTACATCCTCGGCTTCTCCATCAACCTGCTGACGCTGTTCGGTCTCGTCCTCGCGATCGGCATCGTGGTGGACGACGCGATCGTCGTGCTCGAGAACGTCGAGCGCCTGATGACCGTGGAGAAGCTGCCGCCCCGGGAAGCCGCGATCAAGGCGATGGGCGAGGTCACGGGTCCGGTCGTGGCGATCGTTCTCGTCCTCTGCTCGGTCTTTATTCCGGTCTCCTTCATGGGCGGCCTGGCCGGGCAGATGTACAAGCAGTTTGCCGTGACGATCGCGATTTCGGTCATTCTGTCGGGGATCGTCGCACTGACGCTGACGCCCGCGCTTTGCGGACTGATCCTGAAGCCCGGCCACCATCAGCCGGCCTTGCCGTTCCGCGTCTTCAACCGCGCGTTCGACCGGATGACGGCAGGCTATACGGCCGGCGTGCGGTTCTTCGTCAAGCGCTTCGCGATCGGCCTTGTTCTCGTGGGAGCGCTCCTGGGCGCGACCGGCTACATGTTCTACACCATCCCCGGTTCGCTCGTGCCCAACGAGGATCAGGGCTGGGTGCTGCAGGTCGCCATCCTGCCGCCGGCCGCGTCTCTGCCGCGCACCAGCGACGTCATGAATCAGGTCGTCACCAATACCAAGGAACTCCCTGGTATCCAGGACGTCTTCGCCGTCTCCGGCTTCGATATCCTCTCCGGCGGTCTCAAGACCAGCGCGGGTGTCTCCTTCATCATCCTCAAGGATTGGAAGGAGCGAACCACGCCGGAGCTCGACGCCCGCAACATGGCCGGGCCGATCATCGGCGCCAACAGCGGCATCAAGGACGGGATGGTGCTGGCATTCAATCCGCCGCCCATTCAGGGGTTGAGCACCACGGGTGGTTTCGAGGCCTATGTCCAGGACCGCGGCGGCAACGGCATCGCCGGTCTCGCCGATCAGGCGGCCCAGCTCGTGGCGGCGGCGTCGAAAAGGCCGGAATTGACCGCCGTGCGAACGACGTTCGATTCCAGCGTGCCGCAATACCGCGCCGATCTCAATCGCGAGAAGGCCAAGGCGCTCGGTGTTCCGATCAATACCGTCTTCGATGCCATGCAGGCCACCTTCGGCAGCCTCTATGTCAACGACTTCACGCTCTATGGCCGCAACTACCAGGTCAAGCTGCAGTCGGAGGACGCGTTCCGCCAGTCGCCGCAGGATCTTCGTCAGGTCTTCGTGCGGTCCGACAGCGGCGCCATGATCCCGCTCGACGCCCTGGTCAACGTCACACGCATCATCGGCCCGGATCAGGTCGAGCGCTTCAATGCGTTCAACTCCGCCAAGATCACCGGCAATCCTGCACCCGGCTATACGTCCAGCGATGCGATCAAGGCATTGCAGGAGGTCGCGGCCGAGACCTTGCCGGCAAGCTACCAGATCGCCTGGACTGGCTCGGCCTACCAGGAGCTGGCGGCCGGCGGCGCCGGAACGCAGGCGATGATCTTCGGCATCATCATGGTGTTCCTGATCCTCGCCGCGCAATACGAGAAGTGGACGCTGCCGCTCGCAGTCATCACCGCCATTCCGTTCGCGTTGTTCGGCGCGTTGCTGGCAACGATGCTGCGCGGACTGACCAACGACGTCTACTTCCAGATCGGCATGGTGACGCTGATCGGTCTGGCCGCCAAGAACGCCATCCTTATCGTGGAGTTCGCGGTCCTGAAGCGCCAGGAGGGCATGAGCGCCGGCGAGGCGGCGATCGAGGCGGCCCGCCTGCGTTTCCGTCCGATCGTCATGACGTCGCTGGCGTTCATTCTGGGTGTCGTGCCGCTCGCCATCAGTTCCGGCGCGGGCTCGGCCAGCCGTCACGCCATCGGAACCGGCGTCATCGGCGGCATGCTCGCGGCGACGTTCATCGCGACCTTCTTCATCCCGATGTTCTACCGCCTGATCGCTTGGAAGGCGCCGAAACCCGCCAACAGCGCAAAGGCGGTTCCCGGCGGCGATCCGGCGATCGTTCCCGGCGAATAACGACGGCCTTTTCAACCAACGGGCCGGCGTGGACATCATGTCCACGCCGGCCCGAGCCATTTCTGGGGTGGAGCGGAGGTGCAGCGGCTATATGCGGATATAGGCACCGAGTATTGAGCGCAGCCCAGGCGCTTAGAGCGGAACAGGCGTCGCGGGCACCACGTCGTATGGCACCTTGGCCTCAACGGCCGCGGCGATAAAGGCGAGGCGCGCATCTTCAGGCGATGCCTTGCCGATCGCGACCCCGTCACACACTTCCAGAGCGGAAAAGTAGGCTTTGCCTTCCGAGACCGGCCATGCGGTAAAAAGCAGTCTGAGCGCTTCACGGGTACTGGTGACCGTATGGACGGCGCCGCTCCGCCTGCAGGCAACCAAAACGGGGATCATCCATGGTCTCGTATCCAACGCCCTATACCCCTCGAAGCACAATCCCTTTGTGGCGATCCGTGCAACGGTGACATGCCTCTCTTAACATATAGTAAGTTCCTTATGCGTCAGGCGCGGACGCCGACAGCAACGCACAAGAAAAAACCCGGTGCGAGGGGCTGCACCGGGCTTTTGGTTGGATTGCATTGGGCTTGCTGATCCAGCAACGCGGATTTCAATACGTTGCGCAGATAAAACCCGTGAGGCACGGAAAGGTTCCCTAAAGAATATCGGGCGCGCCATTCTTGCCGGTCTTTCGGGCTGGAGATCAACGACTGAGCCGCTATTCCTCGGCAACGCCGTTCATCAGGCCGTCGAATACTTCAATCATGGCATCGGCGATCGCCTGTCCAAGCGCGTTGCCGGCCTGACCGATCTCGGTGTCGTCCATATCTCGCGCCGCAAGCGCAAGCGCCGTCCCCTGTTCGCTGACGATCAGCTTGGCACGCTCGATCGCCCAAAGCGAAAAGTCGTTGCGGTTGTCGATCGTTACGGTTTCCGGTTCCATGGCCACATCCTCTGCTTCGCTTGCGCGTTCATTAGCCTCTTTGCCGGGAATCTTTAAGCACAATCGTCGATCTGGCCAATTGCTTGCGGAAACGGTGCAGGGAAGATCGCCGGCAATCGGGCTTCGCTTGCCGCACTTGCAACAACAGAGTGCACCAAATGACGACAGTCTAACCTTTAGTTGGGATCGAGGTTTTTCATGCCGCGGCGCGTATGCCGCAGTTCAACGATCTGGCGCATCTGTGCCAGTCTAAGTTCCAGCGCCGTCCTGTCCATCGAAGGAGGCAGCTTGCTGAGTTCATCCGCAAGGATATCAATCTCCTTGAGGAGGAACGGTAGATCGAAACCTTCATGTTCCATGTTTTCCGCCATGCCATTCATGCAAGCGATTCTTGCCTGCATCGATTTACATGCTTCGCTGTCACGGCTAGGCGAGTCTCGTTCAACGTTCTTAATATCCAATAAACTATAGCCAGCATCGTCCCGAAATGACACCTGATAGTGCCAAGAGAGCATGATCGCACGCGCTTTGCTACCCGGCCCTTGGTCCGTGTTCAGGAAGGCACGCGGCCAAAGTCACGGCCGCGCGAAGCTACTGATGGAAATTGGCGGCCGATACCGTGCGTCAGGCGGCGTCGAGCGGGGTGTTGGTGAAATAGCGCGAGAAGTCCGGCGCGGCGCCAAGGGGCTTGCCGTCGGCGTCCTTCAGGATTTGCGCCTGGAACAGATAGTCGCCGATCGCCGTCATCTTCGCCGGGTCGATCCGCCCCGTCATGCCGTCCTGTGTGCGGAAGTAGCGCCCGTCGATCAGCGCCTTCAACGAGGCCCGGACCAGCGCGGGGTTGGTCAGTGCGTCGCTATTGGCCGCGATCATGAGATCGACGGCCTCGTCGGGGCGATCCACCGCGAAGTCGTAACCCTTGCGGGTCGCCTGCAGGAAGGCGCGGGCGAGGTCCGGCCTGTCGTCCAGAAATGCCTGGCTGGAGGCGATGAGCGTCGTGTGCTCGTCGGGAACGCCGTAATCCGCATAGCGGAAGGCGCGTTGCTTGACGCCCTCGAGCTCCGCCTGCACGCCTTCCCAGGTGTAGACCTCGAGCGTGAAGTCGACGCTGCCGTTGGCCAGCGCCTGATAGGCGGAGGTGCCGAGTGTCACGGTCTCGAACTCGCCTTTGCCGCCATCGTTGCGGATGAGCGAGCCGATCAGCGCGTTCTCCCAGGCGCTGCCGAAACCGCCATAGGTCTTGCCGTCGAGATCCCTCGGACTGCGGATGTCGTCCCGATTGGCATTGAAGACGAGACGCCCAGTCTCGGTCTGGACGACGGCGTAGGTCGCGACGAGATCGGCGCCGGCGGCGCGCTGGGTCATCAGGCCGATGGAGCCGACAATGCCGAAATCGGCGACATGGTTGGCGACCAGCGTGCCGGCCGAGGTATCCGTATAGGGCAGGATTTCGACATCGAGGCCCGCATCCCGGTAAAGGCCCTTGTCGCGCGCCACGAAGAGGCCGATGTGGTTGGTATTCGGTGTCCAGTCCAGCGCGACCTTGACGGGGCGCTTCTCCTGGCTGCGGGCCGGCCTCGACAGCAGCGGCGACATTGGCAGCGTCAGAGCAAGCCCCGCGGCCGAAGCTAGGGCAGCGCGTCGGGTCAGCATCGGGGTTTTCATGGTGTTTCCTCCATAGTGGTGATTGTGGCGTCGTTCGGGGCATTGAAGAGCGTATCGAGGATGTCGGCCTCGATCTCGGCCGCACGCGCACGCGCCGCGCCGTCCAATATGCGCGGGCGTGGGAGATCGACGGTGATCTCGCGGATGATGCGGGCAGGGCGTGGCGAGAAGATATAGATGCGATCGGAGAGATAGACCGCCTCGCGCACGTCGTGCGTGACGAGAAGCGCTGTCCAGTCGTGTTGCGACCACATCTCGTGCAGCCAGCGCTGCATGCCCGCGCGCGTCAAGGCATCAAGCGCGCCGAACGGTTCGTCGAGCAAAAGCATCGGCTTGTCCTGTACAACGGTGCGCAGCAGCGCCGCGCGTTGCCGCATGCCGCCCGATAGTTCCCCCCGGATAATGCTGTTCGAAGCCATCAAGACCGAATTCGGAGAAAAGCGGCATCACCCGCCGGCGCGCCTCGGCGCGGCTCATGCCCTGCACCTCGAGACCGAGCGTGGTATTGTCGATGATGCGCCGCCACGGCATCAGCGCATCGCGCTGCGGCATGAAGGCGAAGGGACGGACCGCTCCGTCGAGCACGCGACCATCGAAGCGCATGCTGCCTCCGTCAGGACGCCGTGCGCCGGTGAGGAGCTTGAACAGCGTGGACTTTCCCGATCCCGACGGCCCGAGAATGGAGACGAACTCGCCGGGCCTGACCGTCAACGAGATATCCGAAAGGACGGCGGTTTCGTCGTAGCTGCAGGTGACGCGGTCGAGTTCCAGGCGTGGAGCGCTCATCTGGTTCCGCCCTTTCCGCGTCTCGTCCATGGCATGGCCAGGCGTTCGGCTATGACGGTGAGGCCGAAGAGCGTCAGGGTCAGCACGGCGCTGACGAGCACGGCGGCCAGAACCAGGTCGGGCCGAAAGTTGTTCTTGGCGTTCAGCATGTAGATGCCGAGCCCTTTGGCGGCGCCGGCATATTCCGCGAAGATCGCGCCGACCACGGCGTAGGTGATGGATATACGCAGCCCGGCGAAGAAGAAGGGCAAGGCGGACGGCAGGCGCGCGAGCAGGAACTGCTTCCAGCGCGGCGCCCCCATCGAGGCGACCAGTTGCTGCAACTCGTCTTCGGTCGATTGATAGCCCTGGCAGAGCGCCACCAGCATCGGAAAGAAGGTGACAAGCGCGACAAGCAGAATCTTCGGCATCAGGCCGAAGCCGAACCACAGCACGATCAGCGGCGCGATGGCGACCAGCGGCAGCGTCTGGCTGATGATGAAGAGCGGAAACAGCGCCCGACGCAGGGGCTGACAGAAATCGAGCAGCACCGACAGGATGAAGGCCAATGCCAGCGAACAGCCGAAGCCGGCAAGCGTGGCGCGCAATGTCGGCACCACGTTGTCGAACAGGGCCCACCGCGACTGGAAGGTCTGCGCCAGAACGCGCGACGGCGCGGGCAGGGTCGTGGGCGAAATGCCCGACAGGCGCACATAGGCCTCCCAGGCTGCCACCAGAAGGCAGACGGCCACGATGGCCGGCAGCGCCCGGCCGAGGCCGGTACGGATGTGATGGTGCAGGTCGCGAACGACCTGCCATGCGGGCGGACGTGATGTCGACATGGGACCAACCGGTTTGGGCGCGCGCGGTGCGGCGCTTAGCGCTTCGAAGGGCTGTTGGCCGAGACGGTAAGGTCGATCGTCACATGGCCCGCCGGCGGGCCGAAGCGCACCAGCGCCTCGTGCACCGTCGAGAATACGGCACCGGTATCGCCGCGCAGCTTCGTGCAGAAGTTCTTCGATTTCTCGAAGACGCCGGAATTCTTCAGGAAGTCGATGCAGCCATAGATCTCGTCCATGTGGCCGTCGATCCCGAGCGTATAAAGCGAAAACTGCGCTGCCGCTTCCTGGCCGATAACGACTGCGTCCTTGACCGCCTGATGCGCCCGTGCCTTCCGCTCGTCGAGCGGCGCCATCGGGCCGGTCAGTTCAGGCGTCTGGCAGATCGGATCATCAGGCTCCCCGGGGCAGCCGCGCGAGATGGTCGCGTGCAGTACGCAATGCTCGCCACTGCTGGCGGCGGCCGCGAACAGATCGCGCATGGCGGCGAAGACGACGTCGGGCGTGCCGATGATCAGCGTCGAGATGTCGTCCGTCTCGATCCGCAACCGGTCGCGATGGGGATCGAGCGCGGCAAGCGCACGCGTTATGACACCGACGAAATCGTCGGTCATGGGATACAGGGAAATCTGTGCGCCGGAAAACATCGCTCTACCTCGCTCCGCTGGCATTATCCAGATCAGCTTGAGGGTCCACGATCATGCGATCGTATCTCAGCCCCGGCATTACGGAGCACCCCTGTGATGGGTGGGTGATACGTCAAAGGCTGAACGAGCGCAAGAGCAATATCGCGGACCGAAGAGCCATGTCCCCGCAGGGCTTTGTCACCATGGCCTTAAGGGAGGATCGTCTTGGGTCCGTCGGGAAAACATTTTATTAGCAGCAACTTAGGCAGCGGTCATAATATGGTTCACGCATCGCCTGAAGTAAAAGCGCCGCGAAATATGGCGAAAAAGGGACAGAATTTCTAAGCCAGTCGGCAACCGGGGGCAGTGGTTCCTCGCGATCCGGGCGCTGTCAGATTAGTTTCAACGCACAATGAAACACCGGAGCGATAGATGAACCGCCTTCTGATTCTCGGCACAGCGCTTGCCGCCCTTTTCTCCGTTCAGGCGCATGCCCAGGAGCCGACAAAGCTTCTCAACGCATCCTATGACGTTTCGCGCGAGCTTTTCGCTTCCGAGAACGAAGCCTTCATCAAGCAAAATCCGGGCATTACGATCGATCAGTCGCATGCCGGCACGTCCAAGCAAGCGCGCTCGATCATCGAGGGCCTCGAAGCCGACGTCGTTACCTTCAACCAGTCGACGGACATCGATTTCCTCGCGAAGAACGGTTTCGTTTCCAAGGATTGGGCCAAGGCGTTTCCGAACAACGCTTCGCCGTTCTACTCCTTCCCATCTTTCCTCGTGCGCGCCGGCAACCCGAAGAACATCAAGGACTGGGGCGATCTCGCCCGTGACGACGTACGCGCGGTCTTCCCGAACCCGAAGACCTCGGGCAACGCGCGCTACACCTATCTCGCGGCCTACGCCTGGGCCAAGGAAGCCTACAATGGCGACGAAGGAAAGATCGAAGCCTACATCACCAAGATCTTCGACAACGTGCCGGTCTTCGACACCGGCGGCCGCGCGTCGACGACAACCTTCGTCGAGCGCGAGACCGGCGACGTGCTGATCACCTTCGAGGCCGAGACCCGCGGCATCGAGAAGCAGTACGGCTCCGACAAGGTGCAGGGCGTGATCCCGTCGGTCAGCCTGCTTGCGGAATTCCCCGTGGCCGTGGTCGACAAGGTCGCCGCCAAGCATGGCACCGAGGCGCTTGCGAAATCCTATCTCGACTTCCTGTATACGGAGGATGGCCAGCGGATCGCCGCGCAGTTCGGTCATCGCGTTCGCAACGAGAAGGTGGCCGGCGAGTTCAAGGATCAGTTTCCGGCGATCCGCCTTGTCAACGTCAACGATACGTTCGGCGGCTGGGAAAAGATCCAGAAGGAGCACTTCGCCTCCGGCGGCGTCCTCGACAAGCTCTATGGCAGCCGATAACGTTCGGTAACCTAGTTCTTCACAGGGGCACTATATCCACCACCCTCATTCCTGTGCTTGTCACAGGAATCCAGTCAGCCCAAGTCTTTGGGCTGAAAGAGTCATATGACCCGACAGACGTCGGGTCGCTGGATTCCTGTGACAAGCACAGGAATGAGGGATGTCACGCCAAGCGACGCCCGAACGGCGGCCTGATGAATTTTGTCGGCTTTGCATTGATAAGGGAATGACCGCTTGAGACGCAATGTCCTGCCCGGGTTACGGCTGTCGCTGGGAGTGACCCTTCTCTATGTCGGCCTCATCGTCGTTCTGCCTCTGGCGGCGCTGGTGTTCAAGGCAGCGAGCCTCGGGCTGGAGGATTACTGGCGCATCGTCTCGTCCACGCGCGCGCTCGCAAGCTATCGGGTCACCGTGCTTTCGGCGCTCGGCGCCACGACATTCAACCTGTTCTTCGGCTTCGCGCTCGCCTGGGTGCTGACGCGCTATCGCTTTCCCGGCTGGCGGCTCGTCGATGCGATGGTCGATCTGCCGTTCGCGCTGCCGACGGCGGTGGCCGGCATCGCTCTCACGACGCTGTTTGCTGCGAACGGCTGGTTCGGCTCTGTGCTTGAAGGTGTCGGCATCAAGGTCGCCTATACGCCGATCGGTATCATGATCGCCATGTGCTTCACCAGTCTTCCCTTCATCGTTCGCACCGTGCAGCCTGTTTTGGAGGATCTCGACCCGGCCTACGAAGAGGCGGCGCAGTCGCTTGGCGGCTCGGACTGGACGATCTTCCGCAAGGTCATGCTGCCCTTGCTGACGCCAGCCCTGCTTGCCGGCGTGTCTCTATCCTTCGCCCGTTCGCTCGGCGAGTTCGGCGCCATCATCTTCATCGCCGGCAATCAGCCGATGTCGACGGAGATCACGGCACTTCTCGTCTTCATCCGGCTCGAGGAATACGACTACCAGGCCGCCGCCGCGATTGCCTCCGTCCTGTTGCTGACTGCCTTCGTGATGCTGGCGATCACCAACTGGATGCAGGCGCGGGCGCTGCGATACACGGTGAGGAACTGATCATGAGCAGCATTCCCACCCACCGCAAACCGCCGCGCGTCGGCGACCAGCCGATCGTCAGGCGCACCTTGATCGGCCTTGTACTCGTCATCGGCGCTTTCCTCGTCCTGGCGCCGCTTGTCATCATCGGGGTCGAAGCCTTCGCCAAGGGCTGGCAGGTCTATAGCGCCACGATCGCCAGTCCCGACACGCGGCATGCAATCATGCTGACGGTGCTGACAGCGCTGATCGCCGTGCCTGTCAACACCGCCTTCGGCGTTGCCGCCGCATGGGCGATCACCAAGTTCGATTTCTGGGGCAAGCGCTTCCTGCTCGTCCTGATCGAGGTGCCCTTCTCGGTGTCGCCCATCGTCGCCGGCGTTGCCTATCTCTTCGTCTATGGCCTGCAGGGCATCTTCGGGCCGACGCTGGAAGCCTATGACATCAAGATCCTGTTCGCGCTTCCGGGGATCGTTCTGGCCTCGATGTTCGTGACCGCGCCCTTTGTCGCGCGCGAACTCATCCCGCTGATGCAGGCGCAGGGACGCGATCTGGAGGAGGCGGCGACATCGCTCGGCGCGTCCGGCTGGCGCACGTTCTTCTCGGTGACGCTGCCGAATATCAAATGGGCGATGCTTTACGGCGTCGTGCTCTGCAACGCGCGTGTGATGGGGGAGTTCGGCGCCGTATCGGTGGTGTCGGGCAATATTCGCGGCCAGACGAATACGCTGCCGCTGCACATCGAGCTGCTCTATCACGATTATCAGACAACCGGCGCCTTCGCCGCCGCCTCGATCCTGGCGGTCATCGCCATCTTCACCATCATCGCCAAGGTGGCGCTCGAGCGCCAGGGGGCCGGTCGCCGGACCCGCGCCAAGTCCGCCGCTCATCCGGCGCTCGTTGCCCAGCCAGCAGAGAAAAGCTCATGAAGATCCGCCTCGACCACGTCGTCAAAACCTTCGACACGTTTCGCGCCGTGCGCGACGTCTCGCTGGATATCCGCAGCGGCGAGCTGCTCGCGCTGCTGGGACCGTCGGGCTCCGGCAAGACCACCATCCTGCGCATGGTCGCAGGCCTTGAATATTCGGATGGCGGCCAGATCTTTTTCGGCGACCAGGATGCGACCGACATTCCGGTGCGTGACCGTGGCGTCGGCTTCGTCTTCCAGCACTACGCGCTCTTCCCGCACATGACGGTCGCCGAAAACATCGCCTTCGGCATGAAGGTGTCGAAGGTCAAGCGCGACAGGGCGGCGATCGAAGCGCGTGTCACCGAACTGCTGCGCCTCGTGCGGCTCGAGGGGCTGGGCGACCGGTTTCCGGCACAGATCTCCGGCGGACAGCGCCAGCGCGTGGCACTTGCCCGCGCGCTCTCCGTCGATCCGAAGGTACTGCTTCTCGATGAACCGTTCGGCGCGCTCGATGCCAATGTCCGTCACGACCTGCGCCGCTGGCTGCGCGAGATTCATCACGAGCTTGGCATTACCACGATATTCGTGACCCACGATCAGGAAGAGGCGCTCGATCTCGCCGACCGCGTCGTCATCCTGAAGGATGGCAAGATCGTTCAGGAGGGAACGCCCGAACAGGTCTGCCGCGATCCGCAATCGGCCTTCGTGATGAAATTCCTCGGTGACGCCAACGTATTGCCGGCCGAAATCCGGGCTGGCGTCGCCTATGCGGGCGGTGCCTCGGTCGCCGCACCCGGCATTGCCGATGGCGCCGGCGAGATCTACGCGCGCCCGGCCGATCTCGACTGGTCCGCGGAAGCTCCCGGCATCGGCGCCCGCGTCGACCGTGTTCTCGACAGGCCGGATGGCCGCCGTATTCTCGCGAGCACCGAAAGTGGCGTGCAGCTCGAATTCGACGTCGAACCGGAGCGCGCCGTCAAGGCGGGGGATCGCGGCTTCGTCACCGTGCGCCGTGCCAAGGTCTTCGGCGCCGCCCAGACCGCGGCCTGAACGGAGCCAGCGCCGGGCGGGATCAGGCCTCGCGCTGCAGGTACAACTCAGGCTGAATGTCATCCTGGTCCGTCGCCACACGCGCGGCGAATGCCGACCCGACGGCGATCAGCACAGGCTGCTCGTAGCCGATGACGGCAATGCCCTCGTGGAGCTTTGCGATCGAACCGCGCCAGTGACGCTGCGTGTCCCGGCTGACGTCGCTCATCACCATGACTGGCGTCGAAGCCGCCAGCCCTTCCGCGACCAGTCGCTCGGCGATCAGCGCCGCCGTCCTCCCGCCCATATAGAAGACGGTCGTCGTATGCGGATCGGCGACGCTTTTCCAGTTCACATCATCAGGCAATCCGCCATGGCGGGAGTGGCCGGTGATGAAGCGCACGGATTGGGCGTGATCGCGATGCGTAAGCGAAATTCCGAGCCTGGACGCCATCGCGCTCGCCGCCGTGATGCCGGGGACGACATCGACGGGGATGCCTTCGCGGTCCAGATGCGCAATCTCTTCGCCGGCGCGCCCGAAGATCATCGGATCGCCCGATTTCAAGCGGACGACATGCTTGCCCGCCTTGGCGAGCTTGACCATCATGTCGTTGATATCTTCCTGGCGGCAGCTCGTGCGGCCGCCGCGCTTGCCGACAAGCATCCGCTTGGCCTCCCGGCGGGCAAGCTCCAGTACCTCAGTGGAGACGAGATCATCAAAAAGGATCACGTCGGCCGCCTGCAAAGCCCGCACTGCCTTCAGCGTCAGGAGTTCGGCATCGCCGGGGCCGGCGCCGACAAGCGTCACGCGGCCTCGAGACATGTGGGCGGGCGCTCCCCGGAGCCTCTCGGCCTCCTCGAGAAGCAGCCCGCCAACGCCCTCCTCCGGCGTATCCGAACTAGAAAAGGCGCGATCGACGAACTTTTCCCAGAAGGCGCGGCGCTGGGGCCCCGGTGCCAAGCGTTCGTTGATTCCATCCCGCAGCGCCTGCGCCAACCCCGCCCAGCCTTTCAGCGCCTGCGGCAGCAAGGTCTCGATCCGTCGGCGGATCGCCTGCGCAAGGATGGGGGCGGCACCATCGGTCGAGATCGACACGACGACGGGAGAGCGGTTGACGATGGAGCCGAACTGGAACTGGCAATAGTCCGGCTTGTCGATGACGTTGACGGGCACGCCCACCGCGCGCGCGGCTCCGAAGAAACGTCTTGCTTCATCGTCATGGTCGCAGTCGCCAATCGCCAGCACGGCCTCGTCGAGGTCAGCCTCCTGCCAATCCCGCTGATGGTGGCGGATGCTTGCGGATGGATGCCCCGGCTTGCGGGCGACAAGGGCCGCGCAGGCGTCGTTGAGGTCTTTGGCGAATATCTCGACATGGGCGCCGCAGGCCGCCAGCAACTCGGCTTTCCAGGCCGCCGCATCCGTGCCGCCCGCGACCACGACACGCTTTCCGTCGAGTGCCCAGAAGACCGGGAGCTTGGCGAGCGGTTCCATCCGGGCAGGGCTGTCATTCCGCTGCTGCTGCAAGACATCCATCGATGATCCCCCTGATTTCCGCGCGACACGAGCCGCAATTGGTTCCGGCCTTGGTTTGCGCGCCGATCGCCTCGACGCTGTGGCAACCGCCGCGCACGGCGGAGATGATCTGGTTGACGCCGACACCGAGGCAGGAACAGACGGTGGCGCCGGGATCCGGCATGTCCGAGCCGGGGCGGCCGGCAACCAGAGCGAAGCGCTTGCGCGGCTGATCATGCGATGCACAAAGCTGCGCGATCGCCCAGTTGCGCGCGACGGCCACCGGCTGCCGGGCGATGAAAAGCGCGGCGAGAAGCCGGTCACCGTCGAAGAAGCCGAGCCTGATGTCGCCGGATTGCCGGTCCGCGTAACCGAGCGGCTCGAGCGCCTCGGGAATGGCGAATGTGCGGCGACACCACCGCGACCAGTCCTCGACGTGCTGGTCGACGGCAAACTCGAGCCGCCAGCCGCCATCGGCCTTCGCCAGCGCCCAATAGGGCGTATCAAGCCCCTCGGGCCTGGCTGCCGAAACGGCGAAGCCGTACGATGTGGCGTTGAAAGACCGGGCCGAGACGGCGACGTTCTTGGAAGCCGGCTGGCCGGATAGCGGATCGGTGACCGGCGCGACGACGGCGTCTATCCGGGCCTTGGCGGCGAACTGGTCGTTCCAGTGCATGGGCACGAAAACGCTGCCTCGGGCCTGCCGCTCCGTGATCAAGGCGCGCACGATCGCCTTGCCATGCGGGCTTTCGATTTCGACCAGGGTGGCATTGCCGACGCCGATCTCGATCGCGTCGCGCGGGTGCAACTCGGCGAAGGGTTCGGCGATATGCGAGGAGAGGCGGGCGCTTTTGCCCGTGCGCGTCATCGTGTGCCACTGGTCGCGAATACGACCGGTGTTGAGCGTGAAGGGGTAATCGGAATTGGTACGATCGGCGACGGCTGGCTCAAGGGCGACGAACCGTGCTCGTCCATCCGCGTGGTAAAATCGGCCATCGGCGAAGAAGCGCTTGCCGCCGCTGCTGACGGTAGCCGGCTCCGGCGTGGCGGGCCATTGGAACGGCGACATGACGCGGTAGCTCTCCTCATCCACCCCTGCAAAGGCGCCGATGTCGAAGTCGCGGCTGCCGTCGTTCTCGAAGGCGGAGAGGGCGGCGTGCTCGGCAAAGATGTCCGCCGGCGACGCATAGCCAAAGCCGTTGAAGCCCATGCGCCGTCCGACCTCGGCAAGCTGCCACCAGTCGGCGCGGGCGTCGCCCGGTGCGTCGAGGAAGTCGCGCTGACGCGAGATGCGGCGCTCGGAGTTGGTGACGGTTCCGTTCTTTTCGCCCCAGCCGAGCGAGGGCAGCAGGACATCGGCATGGCGGGTTGTGTCGGTGTCGCTGAGGACATCGGAGACGACGACGAAGGGGCAGGCCTTGATCGCGGCTTCGACGGCATCGGCATCCGGCATCGAGACGACGGGGTTGGTCGCCATGATCCACAGCGCCTTGATGCGACCGTCAGCGACAGCCTTGAACAGATCGACCGCTTTCAGGCCGGGCTTCTGCGCGATAGCAGGCGACTGCCAGAAGCGCTGGACGCGATCACGGTCATCGGCGTTGTCGATCGCCATATGCGCGGCGAGCATGTTGGCGAGCCCCCCGACCTCGCGTCCACCCATGGCGTTCGGCTGGCCGGTGAGCGAGAAGGGCCCCATGCCTGGCCGGCCGATGCGGCCGGTGGCAAGGTGGCAATTGATGATCGAATTGACCTTGTCGGTGCCTGTTGAGGATTGGTTGACGCCCTGGCTGTAGCAGGTGACGACCTTTTCGGTCGCCGTAAACAGGCGATAGAATTCGCGAAGCTGCATGGCGGGAAGGCCGGTCTGCTCCAGTATATCGCTGGCGGAGAGCGTCGCGGCCGTGGCGAAGGCCTCGTTGAAACCGCCGGTATGCTCCGCCACGTAGTTCTGGTCGACCGCGCCGGACGCGATGAGGTGCGCGAAGAGACCCATGAACAGCGCGACGTCGCTATCCGGACGAATGGCCAGATGCAGGTCTGCGATATCGGATGTCATCGTTCGACGGGGGTCGATGACCACGACCTTCATGCCCGGGCGCGCCGCCTTGGCAGCCGCAAGGCGTTGGTAGATGACGGGATGGCACCAGGCGAGGTTGGAGCCGGTGAGGATGACGAGATCGGCCAATTCGAGATCTTCGTAGACGCCCGGCACCGTATCGGCGCCGAAGGCGCGTCGATGACCGGCGACAGAGGACGACATACAAAGCCGGGAGTTGGTGTCGATGTTGCCGGAGCCGATGAACCCCTTCATCAGCTTGTTGGCGACGTAATAATCCTCGGTGAGCAACTGGCCGGAGACGTAGAAGGCCACGGAGTCCGGGCCGTGTTCGGCGATCGCCCTCGAGAAGCGGTCGGCGACGAGATCGAGGGCGGTGTTCCAGCCTGCGCGTTGCCCGGCGATTTCGGGATAGAGCAGGCGTCCGTCGAGATCGATGGTTTCGGCGAGCGCGGAGCCCTTGGAGCACAGGCGACCGAAATTGGCCGGATGGTCGGGATCGCCTTTGACGGAGACGACACCGTCGTCGGCGACCGTTGCGATGACACCACAGCCGACGCCGCAATAGGGACAGGTGGTTTTGGTTTCAGCGGGCATGGGGGTGCCCTCTCAGAGTGTCGAGGGGGGGTGCCATTTCCACCATCAGCCGATCACTCCGCCGCCATCAGCAGACTCTCGAACGCGATGAACAGCGCCCCATCCTCGTTCCTCACGGCAATGGTCCTGACCTCACCCTCGTCCGCCCCGAGCGCCTTGCCTGTCTCCAGTGAAATCACCCAATTGTGCAGCGGGCAGGTCACCGCCTTCGCATGCACGATCCCCTGTGACAGCGGCCCGCCCTTGTGCGGGCAATGATCCTCGATGGCGAAGACCTCGTTCTCCGCCGTGCGGAAAACGGCGATCTTGCCCTGCGGGGTCTTCACGCAGCGGGCGCCGCGCAGCGGGATGTCGGAGATGTCGCCGATCGAGATCCAGTTCATGTCCATCTCCTCACTCCGCTGCCTGGGGAAAGCCGATCGTCGCCATCGGCTTGAATTCATGCTTGTCCTTGCCGGAGACGCGCTCCGACCAGGGATCGACCTGGGCGAATGTCTGCGAGAAGACGAAGCGGTCGTAGTAGGCCTTGCGCTTGTCGGCATCGCCGATGATCTGGCGGCGGATTTCCTCAAGCCCGACACGCTTCGCCCATTTGTAAATGCGTTCGAGATAGCGGGCCTGCTCGCGGTACATCTGCGTCAGTGCCACGATATGCTCCAGCGCCTCGTCCTCGGTCTTCACAAGGCCGAGAACCTCGGTGCCCTTGATGTCCAGACCGGCGGCACCGGCGAAATGGATCTCGAAGCCACTATCCACGCAGATGACGCCGATATCCTTGCAGGTCGCTTCCGCGCAGTTGCGCGGGCAGCCGGAGACGGCGAGCTTCAGCTTGGCCGGCGTCCAGGAGCCCCACATGAACTTCTCGATGCGGATACCGAGACCGGTGGAATCCTGGGTGCCGAAGCGGCACCAGTCGGAGCCGACACAGGTCTTCACCGTCCGCAGCCCCTTGGCGTAGGCCTGTCCGGAGACGAAACCGGCCTTGCCGAGATCGGCCCAGACGGCCGGCAGGTCCTCCTTCTCGATCCCCAGCAGGTCGATGCGCTGGCCGCCGGTGACCTTCACCATCGGGATCTCGAACTTGTCGACGACATCGGCGATGGCGCGCAACTCGCTTGCGTTCGTGACGCCGCCCCACATACGGGGAACGACGGAATAGGTGCCGTCCTTCTGGATGTTGGCGTGGACACGCTCGTTGATGTAGCGCGACTGGTAGTCGTCGGCGTATTCATCCGGCCAATCGCAGACGAGATAGTAGTTGAGCGCCGGGCGACACTTGGCGCAGCCGCAGGAGGTCTTCCATTCGAGCTCCTGCATGACGGCGGGGATCGTTTTCAAACCTTTGGCCTTGATCAGGCGGCGAACATCGTCATGGCCGAGTTCGGTGCAGGTGCACATCGGGGTCACGGCGGCCGGGTTGTAGCTGTCGCCGAGTGTCAGCGACATCAGCTGTTCGACAAGGCCGGTGCAGGAGCCGCAGGAGGCCGACGCCTTGGTGTGGGCGCGGACGTCGTCGAGCGACGTCAGTCCCTTGGCCGTGATGGTCGAGGTGATCTTGCCCTTGCATACGCCGTTGCAGCCGCAGATTTCCGCATCATCCGGCAAGGCTGCAACGGCCGCCATAGGGTCCAGCGGCGACCCTCCCTGGTAGGCCTGGCCGAAGATCAGCGTGTCCCGCATCTCGGTAATGTCGGTCTGCTTCTTCTTCAGGTCGTTGAACCAGGCGCCGTCGGCGGTCTCGCCATAGAGCACGGTGCCGATGATGCGGTTGTCCTTCAGCACCAGGCGCTTGTAGACGCCGGCGGTGGCGTCGCGCAGCACGATCTCCTCGCGGTCGTCGCCATCGGCGAAGTCGCCGAGCGAATAGAGGTCGATACCGGTGACCTTGAGCTTGGTCGGCGTGTCGGAGTGTACGAAGGCGGGCGAGGTGTCGCCTGCAAGGTGGGAAGCGGCGATGCGGGCCATTTCGTAGAGCGGCGCGACGAGGCCATAGACCATGCCGCCGACCTCGGCGCATTCGCCGAGCGAGAGAATATCGCCATCCGAGGTGCGCATGCCGTCATCGACAACGATGCCGCGATTGACCGCGAGGCCAGCCTCTTTCGCCAAGCCGACATTCGGGCGGATGCCGACGGCCATGACGACAAGGCTTGCCGGAATGATGCTGTTGTCATCGAGCTCGATGCCCTCGACCTTGCCGTTGCCGACGATCGCCTTGGTGTTGGCCTTGGTGATGACCTTGATACCGCGTTCCTCGACCGCCTTCTGCAGCAGATAGCCGGCGGCGGGGTCGAGCTGGCGCTCCATCAGCGTCGGCATCACGTGCAGCACGGTCACGTCCATGCCGCGCTGCGCGAGGCCGGCCGCCGCCTCCAGTCCGAGCAGGCCCCCGCCGATGACGATCGCCTTCTCGCGCGATTGCGCCGCCAGAAGCATGGCCTGCACGTCATCGAGATCGCGATAGGTGATGACCCCCGGCAGGTCCTTGCCGGGGACGGGGATGATGAAAGGTACGGAGCCGGTGGCGATCACCAGCTTGTCGTAGCTCTCGGTGACGCCGTGGTCCGAGGTGACCGTCTTGGCGGCACGGTCGATGGCAACGATCTTGTGGCCCTTGTAGAGCGTGATGCCGTGGTCGATGTACCAGCCGTCGCCATGGATGACGATCTGCTCGTAGCTCTTCTCGCCGGATAGAACCGGCGACAGCATGATGCGGTCGTAATTGACGCGTGGCTCGGCGTTGAAGATCGTGACCTGATACTGGCCGGGTGCTTTTTCGAACAAGTGCTCGAGCATGCGCCCGGGCGCCATGCCGTTGCCGATGATCACGAGTTTTTCGATGCGGGTGTCTGACATGGGTTTACTCCGCGGCTTCGACGAAGCGGTGGCGTTCGTAGAGGAACTTCAGCACGGCTTCGCGGCATTTGAGGTAGGTTCGGTCGGAGGCGAGCTCGATGCGGTTGCGCGGGCGGGCGATTGGCACGTCGAGGACTTCGCCGATCTTGGCGGCCGGGCCGTTGGTCATCATCACGATGCGGTCGGAGAGCAGCACGGCCTCGTCGACGTCGTGGGTGATCATCACCATCGTGTTGCCGAGGCGCGCATGGATTTCCATGACCGCATCCTGCAAATGGGCGCGCGTCAGCGCGTCGAGCGCGCCGAACGGCTCGTCGAGCAACAGGATCTTCGGCTCCATGGAGAGCGCCCGGGCGATACCAACGCGCTGCTTCATGCCGCCGGATATTTCGGAGGGACGCTTGTCCTTGGCGTGCGCCATCTGCACGAGATCGAGGTTCGCCATCACCCAGTCGTGACGCTCGGCCTTGCTCTTCGAATTGCCGAATACCTTGGAGACGGCGAGGTTGACGTTTTCGTAGACGGTGAGCCAGGGCAGCAGGCTGTGGTTCTGGAAGACGACGGCGCGCTCGGGGCCGGGGGCGTTGACCTCGCGGTTTTCCAGCAGCACGGCGCCCGATGAGACCGGCGTCAGGCCAGCGATGAGGTTGAGCAGGGTGGACTTGCCGCAGCCGGAATGGCCGATGATAGAGACGAACTCGCCCTTGGAGATCGTCAGGTTGATGCCCTTCAGCACCTCGGCGCGCACACCGGCCCGGTCGAAATGCTTGTCGATATGGTCGAGCTTGAGATAGGCAGTCATGGTCGTTCCCTTCAATTGGCCGAAGCGCCGCGGGTGATCAGCTTGCCGACCGCCGCCACCAGCTTGTCGAGCGCGAAGCCGACGACGCCGATGTAGGCAAGCGCGACGATGATGTCGGGCAGGCGGGACGAGTTCCACGCATCCCAGATGAAGAAGCCGATGCCGACGCCGCCGGTGAGCATTTCAGCCGCGACGATCGCCAGCCAGGAGAGACCGACGCCGATGCGAAGGCCGGTGAAGATGTAGGGAGCCGCCGAAGGCAGCATGATCTTGAAGAAGAACTCGATCTGGTTCAGCCGCAGCACCTGGGCGACGTTGCGATAGTCTTGCGGGATGTTACGCACACCGACGGCGGTGTTGATGATGACCGGCCAGATCGAGGTGATGAAGATCACGAAGATCGCCGAGGGGTTGGCGTTCTGGAAGGCGGCGAGCGAGAGCGGCAGCCAGGCAAGTGGCGGCACGGTGCGCAGCACCTGGAAGATCGGATCAAGGCCGCGCATCGCCCATACCGACTGGCCGATGACGGCGCCGACAATCACGCCGGCGACAGCGGCGAGCCCGAAGCCGTAAGCCACACGCTGCAGCGAGATCAGCACCCGCCAGCCAAGCCCGATATCCTGCGAGCCGTAGTTGAAGAAGGGATAGGCGATCAGGTCGAAGCTCTCCTGCCAGACCTGATAGGGCGAGGGCAGCGAGGCGGTCGGCGACGAACAGAGCACCTGCCAGATGCCGAGCAGGATGGCGAGCACGACGAGTGGCGGTACGACGTTGCGGGCAAGCGTGGCCGAAATCTTCCTGATGTCGAACCTTGCCGCCGGACGCCTGGCGAGCGGCAGGATGGTTGCGGTTTTCGATGCGGTTGCCGATGTCGCGATCGTCTGTTTCTTGGCCAAAGCGGGCATTCTGCGCTCCTCTTGCGGGATGGAAGAGCCGGCGTGGTCTGCGCCGGCGGCACGGATCAGGACGCAACCTTGATCGTCAGGCTGTCGAGATAGGCGGAGGGATTCTCGGGATCGAAGACCTTGCCGTCGAAGAAGGTTTCCTTGCCGCGCGAGGAGGATGCCGGGATGTCGGCGGCAGCAACGCCAAGGTCCTTGGCGGCGGCGCGCCAGATGTCCTCCCGGTTGACCTCGTCGACCAGCTTCTTGATGTCGGTATCCGGCGCGAATTTGCCCCAGCGGATGTTCTCGGCGAGGAACCAGGTATCGTGGCTCTTGAAGGGATAGGAGACACCGCCGGCCCAGAACTTCATGTAGAGGTCGGTGCCCTTGGTGAGGCGGCCGTTGCCGTAGTTGATGTCGCCCTTGAGGCGGCCGAGCACGTCCTTCGGCGGAACGTTGAACCACTGGCGCTTGCCGAGCAGCGCCGACATCTCTTCCTTGTTGTCCATGCTGTCGCACCATTGCTGGGCTTCCATCACGGCCATCAGCAGCGCCTTGGCAGCGTTCGGGTTCTTCTCGACCCAATCCGAACGCATGCCGAGCGCCTTTTCCGGATGGCCCTTCCAGAGTTCGCCGGTCGTTGCCGCCGTGAAGCCGATGCCCTGGTTGACCAGCTGCTCGTTCCAGGGTTCGCCGACACAGAAGACGTCCATGTTGCCGACCTTCATGTTCGCGACCATCTGAGGCGGCGGAACGACGATCGTGGAGACATCCTTGTCGGGATCAATGCCGCCGGCGGCGAGCCAGTAACGGATCCAGAGATCATGCGTGCCGCCCGGGAAGGTCATCGCGGCCTTGATCTCCTTGCCCTCGGTCTTCTTCTTCTCGAAGGCGGCCTTCAGCCTGGAGGCGTCCAGCTGCACGCCGGTATCGGCATATTCCTTGGCGACCGAGATGCCCTGGCTGTCGTAGTTGAGCCGGGCGAGAATGGTCATCGGCACCGGCTGGTTGTTTTGCGTCACCTTGCCGGTGTGCATGAGGTAGGGCATCGGCGAGAGGATGTGGGCACCGTCGATGCCGTTGGCCGCACCACCGAGCACGAGATTGTCGCGCGTCGCACCCCAGGAGGCTTGCTTGGCGACCTCGACATCGGGCATGCCGTGCTTGGCGAACAGGCCCTTCTCCTGCGCCACGACGAGCGGTGCGGCGTCGGTGAGCGCGATGAAGCCGAGCTTGGCGCCCGTTACCTCGGGGCCGGCGCCGGCGGCGAAGGCACCCGACGGGAACGCGCTCCGGACCGCTGTGATCAGGGCTGCCGTCGCCGTGGTCTTCAACAGGCCGCGACGTGTGATGCCGGTCGTGATTATCTTGCTCATTACGCAGGTTCCCTCTGCTGGTGCTGGCCGGAAATTCGGGAATAAAAAAACGCCGCTCGGCGAATGCGTCATCGGGAGGGAGGGTCCCGGACTGCAAAGGCCTTGCGACGTCGATGTCTTTTGCGAGCGCTTATCGCGCGCTCATCTCGCCCCGATCGCCGTTGACCGATGCGGTTTCAACGAAGCAAGCGGTGTGCCAGTTCTGAGATGAGATTTTATGTGATTGAAACTAAACCGCAAAATCGGCAGATGCTTATCTGCTCAATTTTTCACCCCGATTTTCCCGTGGCGATGTTTTGTGCGAATGCCATCGCGACGGCATTCCCAAGTGCAAGCTATTTGTGCATGGCAGCAATCGATCAGTGGTCGTCAGAGCCCTTCGGTGGCGATTGAACGCTACGGACAGCGAAGCCCGAAACATAGTCCGCGAACCGCGACGGATCAAAGACATGACCGTCCATGAACCGGTCTCCGTCCGTGTCTCCTTCGATGCGGATGTCGGCATCCGCAGGGGCGCTATCCGCGCCGAGTGCCGCCCGGTAGAGATCGGGACGATAGGCGGAGGCCGCTGCCCTGGCGTTGTTCAGCGACATTTCGGCCTGCCCCCAACGCACCATCTGGCTGTAGATCCAAAGCGCTTGGCTGGGGCGCGGATAGTTGGCGGAGCGGCCGTGGAAAAGGAAGTAGTCGTCGATCACGCGGCGGTTGCCCTTGGCATCAAGGCTGAATTCGCCCGCCAGCACATGCCGGATGATCTCGACGGGCGCGGCGATGTAGCGCGGGTCGGCGAGCGCCTGCGCCAGCGCATCGTGGTTTTCGACGCGGTCGCACCAACGGGCGGCGGCATCAAGCGCAACGATCAGCCGGGAAACGGTGTCGCGATTGGCATCCGCCCAATCAGGGCGCATGCCGATGACCTTTTCCGGTGCCGAGGGCCAGATATCCTGCTTCGCGGCGACGATGCGACCCACGCCGCGCTCGGAGGCGATCATGTTCCATGGCGCGCCGACGCAGAAGCCATCGATGGCGCCGGCGGCGAGCGCGTCCGAGGTTAAGGGTGGCGGCACCACGACAAGTCTCACGTCATTGTCGGGGTCGATGCCGCCCGCTGCGAGCCAATAGCGGAACTCGTAATTGTGCGAGGAGAAGGGATAGGTCATGCCTAGCGTCGGCGTCGGTTCGCCTCGCGCCTTCATCTCTCCCAGGACCATCGCCAGCGCACGCGCGCTCTCGAGCGCGCTCGGCATCTCGGCAAGCCCCGCCGCCTGCTGCATCCGCTCGAACAGCGCCGTCGACAAGGTGATCGCATTGCCGCCGCGCCCAAGCGAGAATGGCGTGATCGTCGGCGACGGGTTGGAACCGAGCGCGAGCGCCGAGGCAACCGGCATGGGTGACAGCATATGGGCGATGTCGAACTGGCGAAACGCCAGGCGGTCGCGAACATTGGCCCAGGAGACGTCCTTGACGAGGTCGAGCGCCAGCCCCTCCTTGGTCGCGAAGCCGAATTCCGCCGCCGCGATCAGAACCGAGGCGTCAACAAGCGGGATGAAGCCGGCGCGCAGCGTTCTCGAGCCTTCGGCAGCGGTGCTTGTCGGTGCGGCAAGGCTACCGCTGGCATTGTCGGTCATGATCTTGTCCATCCCGGTTTCCTCCGGACATCAAGCATATGATAGGCGCCGGCACTCACATCAACAGCCCGGCGGCCGTGATGACGCTCTGGGCGATGTCGGCGATCTTCTTCTTCTCGTTCATGGCGGTCTGCCGCAGAAGCGCGAAGGCCTCGTCTTCCGACAGGCCGCGCATCTTCATCAAAATGCCCTTGGCGCGGTCGATGATCTTGCGCTCCTCCAGCGCCGACTTGGCATCGGCCAGTTCGCGCTGCAGGCGGTTGAAGGCGTTGAAACGACTGACGGCCATTTCCAGGATCGGCTTCACCCGCTCCTTTTTCAGGCCATCGACGATATAGGCCGACACGCCGGCATCGACCGCGGCAATGATGGAATCCTCGTCGGATTTGTCGACGAACATGGCAATCGGCCGCGCCACGGCGCGGGAGATCTGGAAGATGCTCTCGAGCATGTCGCGATTGGGGTTCTCGATATCGATGACGATGACATCGGGGTTGACCTCCTCGATGCGCCGCGCCAGGCCATTCATGTCGTTGACGACGGTCACCCGTTGATACCCGGCCTCGTGCAGCCCCAGTTCGATGATGGAGGCTCGAATGCTGTTCTCGTCGATAACCAGCACATTCAGGCTGGGCTTGGCAGGTTGAGATATTGCCACCGGCAGTCAGCATTCCGTTCAGGAGGGCGTCGATTTTCCTCCGCTGAAATGCGCGAGATTGGCCGAAAAATCAAGCAAATATTGAATTGCACAAAATATGTGCGATTGCACGGAGATTTTCAGCGTGTTCGCCCTGGATATCGTTTCCAGACTCAGCCACTCAATCATGCGCTACATTAGCAATCGAATTGCCTATTGAAATCTTATGGTTAAGAAACAATCGGTCGAATTTTAATGGTTCTGTAAGCTAATGGTATGACAAGTGTCGGCGGTAGTTCTGGGAGGAGTTACTCGCCATGAGGGTGGGGTTCCACTGCCAATGACCCATCACGCTTCGGTAGATGTCCGCACGTCGGTAATGCGCGGCCGGCCGACCACCCGTCAGGTCTCCAATGAGCTTTCTTCAAAACGCTAAAATTCGCACGAAAATCATCGCTGTCATTGCCCTCATGGCCGTCACGTCCATTGCCGGGCTTGCTTATGTCAGTACACAGTTCAAAAGCGCGGACACCCGCTATGCCAGCTTCCTGTCGAAGGAAAGCATGGGCGCCACGCTCAACGCCAGAGCAACGGGCGGCCTTCTGCAGCTCGGCTTCCAGCTCGGCTTGATGATGATCAACGATCCCTCGTCTCCCGAGTTCGCGGCATCGATCAAGATCTACAACGACAACTTCGCCCTGATGAAGGAGCGCATCGCGACCGTCGGGCAGCTTGTGGAGTCGAGAGCCGAGCCGGCGAAAGCCATGCTGACCGCGGTCAATGGCTTCGATGCACTTGCCCAGCAGATGATCGCGCTCGTCAAAGAGGGCAGGCGAGACGAGGCCGTCGTCGTGATGCGCCGTGCCGGCACCGAACTGACGGCGATCCTGCCGATGTTCGCAGGCGGCAACGATCAGCTGATCAAGATGATGTCGGAAGGCACAGCCGAGCTACAGGCCACGACCAACAAGACGATCATCACCGGATTGTCGGCGCTCGGTCTTGCCCTCGTCGCCATTACCCTGCTTGGACTTTTCGTGGTTTCGCGTGGCATCACCGCACCGATCGACCGTCTGCGTCAGCGCATGGGCGCACTGGCGGCCGGAGATACCGCAAGCGAGACGCCTGGCCTGGAGCGCAAGGACGAGGTCGGGCAGATGGCCGCGGCCGTCGCCATCTTCCGCGACAACGCGCTGGAGCGTGCACGTCTGGAGCGCGAAGCCGACGAGGGCCGTTCGCTGTCCGAACGCGAACGCCACGCGCGCGAACTCGCGAAGGAAGAGGACGCCGCCAATACCCGGGAGGCCGTCGAGGCACTTGCGCTCGGTCTCGGCCGCCTGGCCGACGGCGACGTCTCGTATCGCATTTCCAAGCCGTTCGTCGAGCATCTGGATGCCCTGCGCAACAGCTACAACATGTCGCTCGACAAGCTGCAGGCCGCGCTCGTCGCGGTTGGCAAGAATGCCAGCGTCATCAATTCCGGCGCCGCCGAAATTCGCTCCGCCGCCGACGATTTGGCGCGCCGGACCGAGCAGCAGGCTGCGTCGCTCGAAGAGACCGCGGCAGCCCTGGAGCAGATCACCACGACCGTTCGCGATTCTGACCAAGCGGGCCGAGGAAGCAAGCGTGCTGGTCGAACGCACACGGTCCGGCGCCGAGAAATCGGGCAGCGTCGTGCGCAACGCCGTCTCGGCCATGAACGAGATTGCCAAATCGTCCGGTGAGATCAGCAACATCATCGGCGTCATCGATGACATCGCCTTCCAGACCAACCTCTTGGCATTGAACGCCGGCGTCGAGGCCGCCCGCGCAGGCGAAGCCGGCAAGGGCTTCGCGGTTGTCGCCCAGGAGGTGCGCGAACTGGCGCAGCGTTCCGCGCAGGCCGCCAAGGAGATCAAGCTGTTGATCACCACGTCCGAAAACCAGGTCAACACCGGCGTTGCTCTCGTTGGCGAAACCGGAGCTGCACTGGTCCAGATCGAGGCCGAGGTGACCGAGATCACCGCGCATGTCAACGCCATCGTCAAGGCGGCCCGCGAGCAGTCGACCGGCATTCAGGAGATCAACACCGCGGTCAACAGCATGGACCAGGGCACGCAGCAGAACGCGGCCATGGTCGAGGAGACCAACGCGGCCAGCCACAGCCTGGCGAAGGAAGCCAGTGCGCTCGATGCGCTTATCGGCCAGTTCACGCTCGAGCAGGGCCGCAACCAGGCGCCGATCGCCGTCGCCAACGAAGCATCGCGTCCGGTGCCTTCGAAGGCGCGGGCGCTGACGCAGCGCTTGGCGTCCAGCTTCAGGGGTGGCAATGCCGCAGTGGCGACCGCGCCCGCCTGGGAAGACTTTTGATCACCTCGACATGGCCCCGGCGAACGGGGCCATGTCCAAGGCTCTCCGGTCGGTCGGCGGATATGGCCGATCAGTGCTAAAAAGGCTCCCGCGACATGCGCGCGGGAGCCTTTTTTTCTAGCAGTAGCTTCGCGGCCTAAAGCCCGTGCGTGCCGTCGTAGCCGTTGATCGCGGGCGCGCTCCAGCCTGCCGGAGCACGTGCCGGCTTGTAGATTTCGACCACCAGCGGATAGCAGGCGACGGCGTCGGAGGAGTGCTCGGTGGAGCAATCGCCGCCGGGGCAGGCGGACATGCAGCCGAGGAGGTCGATCTCGGCGAAGAATTCGAGATAGTCGCCGGGGCGAACCGGACTTGCCTTCATGAAATACTGACCGGTGTCGCGCGTGAAGCCGGTGCACATGAAGACATTGAGCACATCGTGGATATAGGTGCCTGCCTCCCGCAAGGACTTGCCGGTCCGGGCGGCGAAGGCGCGCGTCAGATTGGAATGGCAGCAATGGTGGTACTGGCCGCCATTGCTGAGCAGATTGTGGGTATAGGGATCGCAGCGCGTGCCGATCACGTCGTGCACCGAGCCGCCGAATTCGTCGAAGCCATACCAGTCGAGCGTATCGTGGGTGATCGTCGCGATCGGGCGCAGATACGGCATGTTGGAGAAGAGCTGGTCGCCGAGGCCCACATGCGTGCCATTGAGCGCCCGGGTCTTGCCGGTGAACAGCCGTTCCTCGAGATTGTTGGCATTGAAGAGGTTCAGATCACCCACCTGCGATCCTTCACTTGAAAGGATGCGGCAGAAATGACCCGCCGGCACGGTCCAGCATGCAGCGTCGCGCGGCGGCACAACCACGCGCTCGACGAACTCCAGATCGTCGCGCAGCGCGCGGTATGCCGCAAGATCCGGGCGGGGCAGCGTCTCGACGGGATAGCAGATGACCGGCTTGATCGCCTTGCGGCGCGCCGCGTCTTCCGGTGCACTGGTAATCGGTTGTGGCTTCATCCCTGATTTTCTCCTGGTATGCCGGGGGGGCCGCGTCAGTCTGCCGGCGCGGCCAATGTTTTGCTGGTGCACGGCCGGCTCCGCGCGCGGGCGGCACTCGGCACCACGCGTTCCGCCGTTTGTTTCCTGACAATCGGCACTTCGGAACACGGCTCGCCATAGACCATACAGGCGAAGCCGGAAGCCGAGCGCTTTTTCATGACGACATGTCGACGAAGGACTTGAGCTCGACGCCGCGGGTTTCCAGGGTCTGCCGCAGCGTGCTCGCGATCGCCACCGCGGCCGGTGTGTCGCCGTGGATGCAGATCGATTGGGCATCGAGCGCGATCTCGGCTCCGTCGATCGCCACCACGCGCTGTTCGTTGACCATGCGCAGCACGCGCTCGGCGACGGCTTGCGGGTCATGGATGACGGAGCCGGGCAGCCGACGGCTGACGAGGCTGCCGTCGACGTTATAGGCGCGGTCGGCGAAGGCCTCGCAAACGACGGTCAGCCCGGCTTCGCGCGCCTGCGCGACGATCGGCGCGCCGGCCAGAGCCATCAGCACGAGGCTCGGGTCGATGGCCTTGATGCCTTCGATCACATCGGCGGCCTGTCGGGCGTCATGGGCGATGGTGTTATAGAGCGCGCCATGCGGCTTCACGTAGCGAACCCTGGTTCCCGCCGCCTTCGCGAGGCCCTGCAGCGCGCCGATCTGGTAGATCGTGTCGCCGACGAGTTCGGCGCTTGATGGGTCCATGTTGCGACGGCCGAAGCCGACGAGATCGCGGTAACCGATATGGGCGCCGACGGCCACGCCGCGCCGGGCCGCTTCCCTGAGCACCGTCAGAATTCCCGAGGGATCGCCGGCATGGAAGCCGCAGGCGATGTTGGCGCTGGTCACCGTCGCCAGCATGGCGGCGTCATCCCCCATCGGCCATGGGCCGAAGCCCTCGCCGAGATCGCTGTTCAGGTCGATTGCCGCCATGTTCCATCTCCGTTGAAAGTTCGAGCGCCCCGGATTATTGTTCAATAACGCAATGGATATTGTTCAACAATATGAATTCGTGCGATTTGGTTCGAGAATGCGATGCGCGGCTGCGATGGATAACAGATCATGGCGCGTTTCCAAATCCGGATGCATGAGAGGATAAGCTCCTGATGATTTACGCGTCGCAAGGCCTTACCGAAGATCAGCCGCTGACCGCACATGTCGCCGGCAAGATCAGGGGAATGCTGATCTCGGGCGAATTACAGCCGGGCGCGAAGCTTTCCGAACAGCACATAGCGACGTATTTTGGCATATCGCGCAACACGTTGCGCGAGGTCTTTCGCCTGCTGACGAGCCAGAACCTGCTGACCTACATCCCAAACCGGGGGGTCTTCGTCGCGACCCCGGGCGAAGCCAGCGTCGTGGATATCTACCGCGTCCGGCGCGTCATACAAAAGGGCGCCGTGCAGGCCGCGACCTCCAGGCATCCGGCGCTGGCTCGTATGAAGGACCAGCTGGCGCGAACGGGCGCGGCCCGGGCGGATGCCGACTGGCGGCAGGTCGGAACCATCAACATGGAATTTCACCGCTCGATGGTCGACCTCTGCGACAGTCCCCGCTTGAGTGCAGGCTTCGAACTCGTTCTGGCGGAGTTGCGTCTGGTCTTCGCGCGGTTCGAGGATACGGCGCACCTCCACGAACCCTATATCGCGCTAAATGCCGCGCTGTTTGCGTCCCTCGAGCGTGGCGACATCGAAGCCGCCTCGAACCAACTCGACGACTATCTCCTGCGGTCCGAACGCTCCGTTCTGGCGGCCCTGCAGCGCGCCAGGTCCTAGCGCCCGCCCGGCGGTGCCGCGGCCGCGTTGTCGCGCGATGGACGGCCGATTTTACTAATCGCATTGCCCGCGTTAGCATGACCGCAGTCTGGGAGGACTGGCGACATGCTGGAGTTGGATTTCGGGCTTTCCGAAATGGCGGAGGCAATCCGTGAGACGACGCATCGGTTTGCGACCAATCGCATTGCCCCGCTTGCGGCGAGGATAGACGCGGAAGACTGGTTCCCGGTCGAGATCTGGCCAGAGATGGGCGCGCTCGGTCTTCATGGCGTGACCGTGCATGAGGATGACGGCGGCCTTGGGCTCGGCTACCTCGAACATGTCGTCGCCTGCGAGGAGATCAGCAGAGCATCGGCATCGGTCGGCCTGTCCTACGGCGCTCACTCCAATCTGTGCATCAACCAGATTTCGCGCTGGGGATCGGCCGAGCAGAAACAGCGATACCTTCCGGCGCTGATATCCGGTGAACACGTGGGCAGTCTTGCGATGTCGGAGGCGGGAGCGGGCTCGGACGTCGTATCGATGCGCCTCTGCGCCGAAAAAGTCGCCGGCGGTTATCGGCTGAACGGGACCAAATTCTGGATCACAAACGCGCCCTACGCGGAGACCTTGGTCGTCTATGCCAAGACCGTGCCCGATGGCGGCTCGAAGGGCATCACCGCCTTCCTGGTCGAAAAAGGCTTCAAGGGTTTTTCCATCGGGCAGAAGATCGACAAGGTCGGCATGCGTGGATCGCCGACGGCGGAATTGGTCTTCGATGACTGCTTCGTGCCCGACGAAAACGTCATGGGCCCGCTGAACGGGGGCGTCAAGGTGCTGATGTCCGGCCTCGACTATGAGCGCGTCGTGCTGTCCGGGATTCAGCTCGGCATCATGCAGGCCTGCCTGGATGTCGTCCTTCCCTATGTGAGAGAGCGCAAGCAGTTCGGAACGCCGATCGGCAGCTTCCAGCTGATTCAGGCGAAGGTGGCGGACATGGTCGTGGCGCTGAATTCGGCTCGCGCCTACGTCTACGCAGTGGCGAGGGCCTGCGACGCCGGCAAGACGACGCGGCATGATGCGGCAGGTGCCATTCTCTATGCGTCGGAAAGCGCCGTCAGGGTGGCTGAGCAGGCGGTCCAGGCGCTAGGCGGCGCCGGATATACCAAGGACTGGCCGGTGGAGCGCTATTGGCGGGATTCGAAGCTGCTCGACATCGGCGCCGGCACCAACGAAGTGCGCCGCATGCTGATCGGACGTGAAGTCATCGGCGACGAAGGGAGAGGCTGATGCCGGAGCTGCAGACGATGCTCGATCTCGGCTCGCAGACGTTGGCCGCCAACAAGGCGCACAATCTGGCTCTGGTGGAGGCGCTCCGCTCCAAGGTGGCGCAGGCGGCCCGGGGCGGCTCCGAAAAACATCGCGAGCGGCATGTCGAACGCGGCAAGCTGCTTCCGCGTGACCGCGTTCAGCGCCTGCTTGATCCCGGCTCGCCGTTTCTCGAGATCGGACAGTTGGCCGCCAACGGCATGTACGACGACGAGGCGCCCGGGGCGGGCATGATCGCCGGCATCGGCCGCGTCTCGGGCGTCGAGTGCATGATCGTGGCGCACGATCCGACGGTGAAGGGCGGCGCCTATTTCCCGATGACGGTGAAGAAGCATCTGCGGGCGCAGGAAATCGCCTGGGAAAACCGGCTGGCCTGCATCTATCTCGTGGATTCGGGCGGCGCCAATCTGCCGCATCAGGCGGAGGTCTTTCCGGATCGCGAACATTTCGGCCGCATCTTCTACAATCAGGCGCAAATGTCGGCGGCGGGCATCGCCCAGATCGCCTGCGTCATGGGCAGCTGCACCGCGGGCGGGGCCTATGTGCCTGCAATGTCGGATGAAACCGTCATCGTGCGCAACCAGGGAACGATCTTCCTCGCCGGGCCGCCGCTCGTGAAAGCGGCGACCGGTGAGATCATATCCGCCGAGGAACTCGGCGGCGCCGATACGCACGGTCGAAAATCCGGCGTCGTCGACCATGTCGCCGAGAATGACGAGCATGCGCTTCTGATCGTTCGCGACATCGTCGCCACGCTCAACCGCCCGAAACGGATCGATATCGACATGGCTGAGCCGCGGCCGCCGAAGTTCGATCCGCAGGAGCTCTACAGCATCGTGCCGCGAGACGTCCGCACGCCTTACGACGTCCGTGAGGTCATCGCCCGTATTGTCGACGGCTCGGAGTTACAGGAGTTCAAGGCGCTCTATGGCACCACGCTGGTCTGCGGCTTCGCGCGAGATCTGGGGCATCCCCGTCGCCATTCTCGCCAATAATGGCGTGCTTTTCTCCGAAAGCGCGCTGAAGGGCGCCCACTTCATCGAGCTTGCCTGCCAGCGGCGCATACCGCTGCTTTTCCTGCAGAATATCTCCGGTTTCATGGTCGGCGGGAAATATGAAGCCGAGGGGATCGCCAAGAACGGCGCAAAGCTCGTGACGGCGGTGGCGACGGCATCGGTACCGAAGATAACGGTGCTGATCGGCGGCAGCTTCGGTGCGGGCAATTACGGCATGTGCGGCCGCGCCTATCAGCCGCGCTTCCTGTTCAGCTGGCCGAATGCCCGCATCTCCGTCATGGGCGGCGAGCAGGCCGCCTCCGTTCTGGCGACCGTGCATCGCGATGCCGAGAGCTGGAGCGCCGAGCAGGCGGAAGCATTCAAGGCGCCCATCCGCCAGAAATACGAGGACGAGGGCAATCCTTACTACGCCACCGCGAGACTATGGGACGACGGCATCATCGACCCGGCTCAGACGCGCGATGTGCTCGGGCTGGCCTTCGCGGCCACGCTCAATGCACCGATACCGGAGCGCGCCCGGTTCGGCCTGTTTCGCATGTAGCCTCAACGGCGAGGAGAAGAGAGGAGAGACTGTGATAGACAGCCTGCTGATCGCAAATCGCGGCGAGATCGCGAGGAGGATCATAAGAACGGCGAAAAGGCTCGGGATCCGCACGATCGCCGTGCACTCCGAGATCGATGGCGACATGCCCTTCGTTCGCGAGGCGGACGAGGCGGTTCCTATCGGTCCGGCATCGGCCAGGGAGAGCTATCTCAATGCCGACAGCATTATAGAGGCCGCGATCCGGACCGGTGCCAGGGCGATCCATCCGGGCTACGGCTTTCTCTCGGAAAATGCCGGGTTCGCCGAGAGGGTCGCGGCCGCCGGCCTGATCTGGATCGGCGCGCCGGCCGCCGCCATCCGGGCCATGGGCCTCAAGGATGCGGCGAAGAAGCGGATGATCGCTGCGGGTGTCCCTGTCACGCCAGGCTATCTCGGCGAGGACCAGGCGGATAACCGGTTGCGGCGGGAAGCGGATGCGATCGGCTATCCTGTCCTCATCAAGGCCGTGGCCGGCGGCGGCGGCAAGGGCATGCGGCGGGTCGATGGCGCTGTGGAATTTGCAGCAGCACTCGCCAGTTGCCGGCGCGAAGCCGCGGCTTCCTTCGGCGATGACCGGGTGCTTCTCGAGAAATACATCCTCTCGCCCCGCCACATCGAGGTTCAGGTCTTCGGCGACACTCACGGAAACGTGGTCCATCTGTTCGAGCGCGACTGTTCGCTGCAGCGCCGTCACCAGAAGGTGATCGAAGAGGCGCCGGCGCCGGGCATGGACGCACCGACCCGAGAGGTTGTCTGCCAGGCGGCGGTTCAGGCCGCGCGCGCGGTCGATTATGTCGGCGCCGGAACGATCGAATTCATCGCCGATGCCTCCGACGGACTTCGCGCCGATCGCATCTGGTTCATGGAGATGAACACACGGCTGCAGGTCGAACATCCTGTTACCGAGGCCATCTCCGGCCAGGATCTGGTCGAATGGCAAATCCTGGTGGCATCCGGCGAGCCGCTGCCCCTGCGGCAGGAGCAGTTATCGATCAAGGGATGGGCGATGGAGGCGAGGCTTTACGCCGAAAACCCCTCCACCGGCTTCCTGCCTTCGACCGGGCGGCTGCACCGTCTGCGGTTTCCCGACGGGGTCAGGGTCGATAGCGGCGTCGAGGAGGGCAATGAGATCAGCGCCTATTACGACCCGATGATCGCCAAGCTGATCAGCCACGGCGCGACGCGACAAGAGGCGGCACGGCGACTGGCTCTCGCGGCGGCAAGCGTCGAGGTCTGGCCGGTGCGAACCAACGCGGCGTTCCTGGCGCGCACGATCGACCACCCTGAATTTCAGGCGGGTGCGGTCGACACCGGCTTCATCGAGCGGCACTCGACGCATCTCATTCCCTCGATCGAGCCCGGCGCACGCGTGCTGCAGGCGGCCGCGCGAGCGATCCTGCCGAAACCGGGCAGCGATGTATGGGCGACGGCAACGGGATTCCGAATGAACGCGCCGCCTTCCCGGGAGATCGGTGTCGAGGTAGGCGGCGACCCCTATCGCGTGGAACTTCGGGATGGCGGCGAACCGGTCGCGACCGATGCCGGCGTGCTTTTTCTGGATGGCGAAGCTTGGGCCTATGGGCCGGTTCGCGCTGGCCATGCCGGCGGAAATTCGGGCCATTTCGACGGCGCGATCGTCGCGCCGATGCCGGGCAGGGTGATCGCGCTCATGGTCGCCAGCGGAGATCGGGTCACCAGAGGACAGCCTCTTGTCGTCATCGAGGCGATGAAGATGGAGCAGACGCTGAGCGCGCCGTTCGACGGCGTCGTCTCGGAGATGAAAGTGCTTGCCGACGCGCAGGTCGTCGAAGGCAGTGTTCTCATGCAGCTGGAAGGAGAGCCATGATGGCAGGCCGTCATTTCGAGGAGTGGACCATCGGCGACCGGATCTCGCACGAGATCCGCCGCACGGTCACCGAGACGGACAATCTCCTCTTCTCCGCCATGACCCACAATCCACAACCGCTGCACATCGATGCGGAAGCGGCACGAGCCAGCGAATTTGGCCAGATCATCGTCAACGGCACCTTTACCTTCGCGCTGATGGTCGGGCTTTCGGTCGGCGATACGACCATGGGAACGCTGGTCGCGAATTTAGGCTACGACAGGCTTGTCATGCCGAAGCCGGTCTTCATCGGCGATACGATGCGTGCCGAAACGGAAGTCAGCGATCTCAAGGAGAGCCGTTCGAGGCCCACTGCGGGCATTGTCACCTTCCAGCACGAACTGATCAACCAGCGAGGCGAAGTGGTCTGCCGGTGCCTGCGCACGGCGCTGGTGCAGAGGAGGCCGGCATGAGGTTGCGCTCGCTGCTTTTTGTGCCGGGCGACCGACCGGACCGGATGGAAAAGGCGCTCGGATCGTCCGCGGACGCGCTGATCCTCGACCTTGAGGATTCCGTCACCCTGCAGGCAAAGCCGGCGGCGAGAACGGCGGTCGCCTCGTTCCTGCGATCAGCGGAAAGAAAGGCGCGGCTGTTCGTTCGCATCAATGCGTTGGACAGCGGCTTGGTGGAGGAGGATCTTCGCGCCGTCCTCGACGCTGGGCTGGACGGTCTCGTCTTGCCGAAAGCGGAGGGCGGCATAAGCGTGGCAGCGCTGGCGGCAATGGCGCCGGATAGACCGATATTGCCCATCGCGACCGAGACGCCGGCGGCCATTTTTCAGCTGGACAGCTACGCCGCCGTTCGTCAATCCTTGCTGGGGCTGACCTGGGGGGCCGAGGATCTACCGGCTGCGATCGGAGCGACAAGCGCCCGCAATGAAGACGGCAGCTATACCCAGCCTTATGAACTGGCGCGCTCGCTGACGCTGTTCGCGGGCCATGCCGCCGGTGTCGCGGTGATCGAAACGGTCTATCCTGAATTCCGCGACCTTGAGGGCTTGCGCAGCTACGCCAGGCGCGGGCGCCGCGACGGGTTTACCGGCATGATGGCCATTCACCCCTCGCAGGTCCCGATCATCAACGATGCCTTCACGCCGACGGAAGCGGAGATCGCGAACGCCCGGGCCACGATCGCCGCGTTCGAAGCGGAGCCGGGGAGGGGCGCTTTTCAACTCGACGGCCGGATGATCGACGCCCCGCATCTGAGGCACGCGCGGCGGATCGTCGACGCGCTGCGAACGGGCGGACCGCAACAGGATGAACAGCCACCGCGCGAACCGAAGTGAGAGCCGCGCCTATCTTCCGGCTTCGCCTTGATTTTAAAGCATGTTGCCGTTGCTCCCCGGCAGAGAAGAGGCTCATGTCGCGGGGCCGATTTCCGGCCGCCGCTTGCCAGCCTGACGCAGGCGACCGGGCTTGCGACCGAAGCGCCGGCAACGGCGAGCCATCAGATGGCGTTCGCCAGCTTGTTTTCGATATAGAGCTGGCGAAGTTTCAGCGTCCGAGGCCCGGGCTTGCCGTCGCCGACCGGCTGCCCGTCGATCTTGGTGACCGGCAGAACGAAGCTGGTGGCAGAGGTGATGAAGGCCTCGGCGGCATCCCTGGCTTCTTCGGGCGTGAACGCGCGTTCCTCGACGGCAAGGCCGGCTTCGCGGGCGATGTCGAGGACGCTGAGACGCGTGATGCCGTGCAGGATCGCGCTCGACAGGCCACGGGTGATCAGTGTCCCGTCCTTGCCGATGATGTGCGCGCTCGCTGAACTCGCCTCCGTGACGAAGCCGTCCTCGACGAGCCAGGCGTCATCGGCGCCGACGGACGCCGCCTGCATCTTCGCCATCGAGGGATAGAGCAGCTGAACCGTCTTGATGTCGCGCCGGGCCCAGCGCTGATCGGGAACCAGCGCCACGGAAATACCGGTCCTCACCTTCGGATTGTCGAGCACTGCCTTGGCCTGGGTGAACAGGACCAGCGTCGGGGTGGCGTTTGTCGGGAAGGCGAAGTCGCGATCGGCCGCGCCACGGGAAATCTGCAGATAGATCAGCCCCTCCCGAAGATCGTTCCTGCGGACGATCTCGCGATGAACGGCGAGCAGCGCCTCCTGTGTCAGCGGGCAGGCGATGCCGAGTTCGGCCAAGGAGCGCTGAAGCCGGGCCGCGTGGCCGGCATATTCGAGCAGCTTGCCACCGACAACGCCGGTGACTTCGTAGATCGCGTCGGCAAACAGGAAGCCTCGGTCGAAGATGGAGACTTTTGCGTCGGCTTCGGCGAGCCAGCTGCCGTTCAGATATACGGTACGGGTCAAGATCATTCCTCGTTCAGATTTCGGCGTGGAAAAAGGGGGCTATATCGATTCCACCGCCGATGAGTTTGTCACGCAACGCGCGCGCCGTCACGACGGCACCCGGCATATCGCCATTGCCGGTCGGTGCGGGATGGCTTGACATAAAATTGGTATCTGAAATGACAAGAGCATTGTCGATTGAGAATCTCGCTTGTCGAGACATGTTTGATGGTGATGGTGGAAATATCTCTAGCGTTGCGTTGGCGCTCGGCATCCAGACCTCCCGAGGGGCATTCCACCGCGCCCGAATCCTTCCAGCAGATTAGGTGGCGCACATGGCCATGACGCAGTCGTTACGACACACCTATCCGCGCATCATCCCCTGTGGCGACAGCGCCCTCGTGGTCGAGTTCTCCGACCAGATCGATGAAGAGACGAATGAGCGCGTCATTGCCCTGGCGGACATGCTGGCGACGCGGCCGATCACAGGCGTCGTCGAGACCGTTCCGACCTATCGTTCGCTTCTCGTCGCCTACGATCCCACCGTCATCCGTGGAAAGAACCTCTCCGCTGCGCTAGAAGCACGACTCGGGCACTTGTCGGTGGGCGGCGTGACCGCGCGCCGGATCACCGTGCCGGTTCTTTACGGCCATGAGGTCGGGATCGATCTCGACGACCTCGCGGAGATGAAGCAGATGTCGCGCGAGGCATTGATCGCCTTGCATGCTTCGGCGGAATATCGCGTCTACATGATCGGTTTCGCGCCGGGCTTTTCTTATCTCGGCGGCCTGCCGCAGCAGCTGCACACGCCACGCCTTGCCGTTCCGCGCCAGCGGATCGAGGCGAGCGCGATCGGCATCGGCGGCAAGCAGGCCAGCATCAATTCCGTTCCTTGCCCGAGCGGCTGGCGATACATAGGCCGCACGCCACTCAGGATATTCGATCCGTCGCGCGCCGAGCCATTCCTGTTGCGCGCCGGTGATCGCGTGCGCTTCCGTCCTGTCGATGCCGACGAGGCCGAATGCCTCGACGCCGCCGTCAGGCGAGGCGGATCGATAGAGGAGTGGGAGGCGCCATGACCGTGCTCCATATCAAACAGGCCGGGCCGATGTTGACGGTCCAGGATCTCGGGCGCACCGGGCTGATGCATCTCGGCGTTTCCGGCGCGGGCGCGATGGACCTGATGTCGATGCTGATCGGCAACCGCCTCGTCGGCAATGCCGATCGCGCCGCGACTTTGGAATTCGCGCATGTCGGCGGTGCTTTCGAGGTCGAGACGCCCGTGCGCTTCGCGGTGACCGGCGGCGCCGTCGATATTACCGTCGATGGTGAGGCGAGGCATGGCTGGGAAAGCCACTGGCTGATGCCGGGCGAGGTCTTGAAGATCGGCGCGCTGCGACAGGCGGTCTGGGGCTACCTCGCCATTTCAGGCGGGCTTGAGACGCCGAAGGTCCTGGAGGCGCGCTCGACGCATCTTCGCTCGGGTCTCGGCGGCGTGGATGGCCGGCGTCTGGCGATCGGCGACCGTCTGCCGCTTGGCGAGACGACGCAGGCACCGCTCCTGGCATTGCGCAAACCCTTTTCCCGTTCGGGCGGTCCGGTTCGGGTCGTTCCGGGGCCGCAGGCGGATCATTTCGACGCCGCCGCCTGGAAGAATTTCCTGCGCGAACCCTTTCACGTCACGCCGAGCCGAGACCGCATGGCGCAGGTGCTCGACGGTCCGGCGATCCACGCTTTCGCCGGTCACGACATCGTCTCGGACGGTACGGTCGCGGGTTCGATCCAGGTGCCGTCGTCCGGCCGGCCGATCGTGCTGATGGCGGAGCGACAGACGACTGGCGGCTATCCCAAGATCGCCACTGTTGCCTCGGTCGACCTTGCGCGGCTGGCGCAGACCACGACCGGAAGCGCCATTCGCTTCAAATCCGTCTCCCAGGAAGAAGCGGAAGACCTGCTGATCGCGCGCAACGAGGCGCTCGCGGATATTCTCGCTTCGCTGGAAGAAAAGCCATAGCGGATGGACGGGCCGATGCGCTGAACGGAAACGCGGCACCAAGCGGCTATCGAACCCAGAACCTTTCCATCCGTTGATGAACACCATCTCGCATCACAAAGGAGACCACCGTGCGCTCACTCTTCCATCTCGCCTACCACGTCACCGATCTCGATGCGGCAAGACGCTTCTATGGTGACGTTCTCGGCTGCGCCGAAGGCCGCTCGACCGATAGCTGGGTCGATTTCGACTTCTTCGGCCACCAGATATCGCTGCATCTCGGCAAGCCGTTCGAAGTCACCCGCACCGGCAAGGTTGGCGACCACATGGTGATGATGCCGCATCTCGGCGTCGTGCTGCCGCTCGAGGACTGGTTCGCGCTTGCCGAACGCCTTCAGAAGGGCGGTATCGCCTTCGACATTCCGCCGGTTGTCCGCTTCGAGGGTGAGCCGGGCGAACAGCGGACCATGTTCTTCTTCGATCCGAGCGGCAACCCGATCGAAGTCAAGGGTTTCAAGGACTTCGACAGCGTCTTCGCGCATTGAGACAAGAGGCCGGGCGAGATGATCGCCCGGTCTCTTGTCGTCTCATTCAGTCACGCGCTCTTCGGTTCCGCCTGCGGCGTTTGCGGTTGCCGCACCAGGAGACATGCCGGGACGATCAGTACCGCGATCAGCATCATCACCATGAAGGTCGCATGCAGCGCCTGCTGCAACGCCTGGCGGATCTCCTCGCCGCCGCCGAGCGCCGCGCCCGTGCCGTTCAGCAAGGCGCGCAATTGCTCGGGCGTGATCGCCTGACCGTTATTGGCGTTCGCCAGACCATAGGTCAGGACGGCGCCCAGCACGGCCGCGCCGAGCGTGCTGCCGAGATTGCGCGAGAATACGTTGGAGGCGGTGGCGCTGCCTCGGTCGGAGGCGCTCACGCTTTCCTGGGTGAGGATGAGCGCGCCGATGTTCAGCAGGCCCATTCCGAAGCCCATGATCAGCGAGCCGGCCGCCGCAAGCACCGGGGAACTGGACGGCGCCAGGAGCACGAGCAGGCAGGTCCCGACCGGTATGAACAGGCTCCCGACGATCATGATCGGGCGCAGGCCGAAGCGGGAAAACTGGCGCGAGGCGATCGTCGCGCCGCAGGGCCAGCCGAGCAACAGCATGGTCAGAGCGAAGCCGGCAACGAGCGGCGAGCGGTCAAGCACGGTCTGCACATACATCGGCAGGAAGGTCGTCAGCCCCATGATCGACATGCTTGCGAAGAAGACCGCCAGGTTGGCGAAGGCGATCGGCCGCCGCAGCCACAGGTCGGGCGCGACCATTGGCGCTTCGGCTCTGCGCTCCTGCCAGATGAAGGCGGCGAGGGCGCCAAGAAAGACGACGAAGGCCGCGATCGCATAGCCGGAGACGGCGCTCTCGATCTCGGTGAGCGCGATCATCAGCGCGGAGATCGAGACGGCGAACAGCGCGGCGCCGAGCACATCGATCGAAACGACGCGCGGCCGCTTTTCCTCGTGCAGGAAAAACAGGAACCCGAGCGCCGCCAAAAGACCCACCGGCACGTTGATCCAGAAGATCCAGGCCCATGGGAGATTGTGAATGATCAGGCTGCCGAGAAGCGGGCCGACGACGGCCGACAGCGCCCAGACGCTTGCCAGATATCCCTGCACCTTGCCGCGCTGGTTTCCGGGAAAGAGATCGGCGACGACGGTCATGGCGACGGGCTGTATCGCGCCGGCGCCGATCCCCTGCAGCAGGCGAAACGCGATCATCGAGGGCATCGACCATGCGAAGCCGGCGAGCACCGAAGCGACCAGAAACAACGCGATGCCGACCATCAGCATCGGCTTGCGGCCATAGATGTCGGCGAGCTTGCCGAACACCACCGTCGTCGCGGTCTGCGTCAGCAGGAACGACGAAAAGACCCACGAATAGAGATTGATCTGGCCGAGCTGGGCGGCGATCTGCGGCATTGCCGTCGAGACGATGGTTGCTTCGATGGCGATCATCGCCATGCTTGCCATGATCGCGACAACGACCAGTCCGCGATGCGAAGTTCTTTGTGTCATGTGAGGCTTTCGGGGCAAACGTCGGCGTGGACGATGAAGCATGCGGCGCCGGCTGTTATTTAGTAGTGCCCTTACTATTCCTCGCAGCGGCCGCGTCAAGAGCTTTCGGGTATGAAAGTCGCGAGTGGCGGATGGATTTGAAGCCGTTCCGATGGATGACGTGCTTGGCCCCTTGCAACACATCCTGCCGCTAGAGTAAGCATCCGCCATACAAACAGGCATCGGCGTGATGCGGAGGCTTTCAAATCGTTTTGCCTTCCGATCCTCGCCGCAAAACGGCGTTTCGGAGCGCCTTGACATCATGAGCAGACAAGCGGCTTTCGCCGTGGGCGGCAACGCCATCCTGGCAGGCATCCTCCTGATGCTCGTGGGCGACTTCATGTTCGCCCTCAACGACGCAATGGGCAAATGGCTGGTGGCGAGCTTTTCCGTCAGCCAGGTCCTTCTGATCCGCTCGTTTGGCGCTTTTTTCGTGCTCGGTCCGATGCTCGCGCGCCAGCCCGTCGCCGCGCTCTACAAGGTCGAAAAGCCGCGATGGCAGCTCGCGCGCGTGGTTCTCGCCACCGCCGATACCGGGCTCTTCTATGCGGCCGTCGCCTATCTTCCGCTCGCCGATGTCATGACCTTCTACATGGCCGGGCCGATCTACGTCGCGGCGCTGTCGCATTTCCTGCTGGGAGAGCGTATCGGCTGGCGGCGCTGGCTGGCGGTCTTGATCGGCTTTGTCGGTGTCGTCATCGCGCTCCGGCCTTCCTCGGCCATGCTCTCGTGGCCGTCCATGTTCGGCCTTGTCGGCAGCATGTCATTCGCGCTGACGTTGGTACTTGGCCGCGTGTTGCGCTCGACGCCCGATGCGACACTGGTGACCTGGCAAACCGTGGGATGCCTCTTAACCGGCGCGCTGCTCAGCATCGGCAGCTGGAGCGGCTTCAGCGCGAACCAGCTGCTCGCGCTCTTGCTGCTCGGCGTGGTTTCCTGCTCGGCGCATCTGATGATCACGCGCTCGCTGAAGCTTGCACCGGCATCGCTGCTGGCGCCGCTGCAATATACGCTGCTGCTTTGGGCGATCATCTTCGGCTGGGTGTTCTTTGGCGACTTCCCCGACAGACAGACGCTGATCGGCGCCGCCGTCATCGTGCTCGCCGGGCTGTTCATCTTCCATCGCGCCAAGGTCAAGGATGTCGAGCCGCTGGTGCCCAACGATGCGAGCCACGGCTAGCGGAATTAGAGACTGCCGCGGGCCGCGACGCGCGGCTCGATCAGGCAATGCTCGGCCACGCCCCGGCCATTGATGCGGCTGAGCAGCATTTCGGCCGCCATGCGACCAAGCTCGGCGGGGTTCTGATCGATGCTGTCGAGACCGACGAGGGGAATGGCGGCAACGGGCGAGTTGTCGTAACCGATGATAGCGAGATCTTCCGGAACCCTGATGCCACGCATCCGGGCCATGTTGACGAGTGGCACGGCGTCGAGATCCGACCATACGAAAACGGCGCGCGGCCGATCCGGCATGGCCAGGAACGCCTCTATTTCCGCATTCCGGTCCGAGGCGACGGGCGGCAGGCGGATGATGCGGCCTTGCAACCCGAAACGCTTCGTCGCTTCCAGATAGCCGCTTTCACGCTGCATCGCGACCACGGTCGGTGGTGAATCCAGAAACTCGTAGCCGAGCATGGCGACATCGCTGTATCCCTTGTCGACAGCCGCCTGCACAGCCATGAACGCGCCGTTGCGATCGTCCGAATTGACGGAATCATAGGCCTGCGCGTCGCTTTCATGATGCGCAATGACAACGATCGGGATTTGCCTCGCATAGCGATCCAGCACCTTGCCCGATATGCGCGGCGCGATGATCAGGACCCCATCCATGCGGTTGTCGATCATCGACTCGATCATCGAGGTCTCGATGGAACTGGCGGAATGGCCGATCCCGATCAGCGACTTGTAGCCGCTGCCAAGCAGCGCGGCATTGGCGCTTTCGACGACGCCGGCGAGAAACGGGTTGGCGAGCTCGATCACCAGAACGCCGACGGTGCTGGTCCGCCCGCGCATCGCACGCGCGGCGACAGACGGCCGATAGTTGAGCTTCTCGATCGAGGTCTCGACCTTCTGCCGCAAACTTTCGCTGACGCCGTAGGCGTTGCGCAAGACCTTGGAGACGGCGGCCACGGAAACCCCGGCATCAACAGCCACATCGCGAATGGTGATGCGGTCCTTGGGTTTGTTAACGTCCTGAAAATCCATGCAGAAATGTTCTCTCGCCGGTGTCGTCGACGATTATAGGCAAAAAGCGCTTGCCACGCAATTCGATTTGTAGAATGATATACATAGAACGATATACACCGTGCGGGACCACGGCTGGAGGAGGAACACCAATGAATATCGCGACACAAGGCACAACCGTGTCCGCCGACAGCCATGCCTGGTCCGGCGCATCCATGATCGCGCCTTCCTGCGATGCCGGCCAAGGAACCGCCGGCACCTTCGTTTCGCGAGACTTCACCCTTGCGGAGCGTCCGCAAACGGCCACGCTGCGCATATCGGCGCTCGGCCTTTACCGGGCCTTCGTCAACGGCAACCGGGTCGGCCTCGACCTCCTCACACCCGGCTGGACCTGCTACGACGACAGGATCGCCTACCAGACCTACGAAGTCTCCGATCTCCTGGTCGCTGGAGAGAACCGGATCGAGATCTGGCTCGGCGACGGCTGGTACCGCAGCCAGCTGATGTGGGCTTCCAACCCGATCGTCAATTGCTGGGGAGACAGGGTAGGGGCCCTGGCGGACCTCAGAAGCGGCGATACCGTCCTTCTCCAGACCGACGGCAGCTGGCGCGGCGGCTTCACTCCCGTGGTGCGCAATGGCATCTATTTCGGCGAAGACTATGACGCGCGTATTCAGCCCCGCGACAATAGCGGCGTGGACATCCTGTCCTTCGACAAGACGAAGCTCGTGCCGCATGAAACGGCTGCCGTCCGCGAACTGGCGGCCCGCCAGCCGCTCGACACATGGCGGGAGGGCGATGGCCGCGCGGTCTACGACTTCGGCCAGAATGCCGGCGCCTATGTCCGCATCCGCGTGCGCGGCGAGGCCGGCGCCGAAGTTCGCATCGAGCATTCGGAGGTACTCGGTCCGGACCGTCATTTCGACAATCGCAACTATCGCAGCGCCCGCGCGGAACTTGTCTACACGCTGAGCGGCGAGGGCGAGGAGCTTTACGCGCCGCTTTTCACCTTCATGGGCTTCCGTTATGCCCGCGTCGGCCTGGCCGGGCGCGTCGAGTTGCTGGCGATCGAGATGGTCCCGATTTCCTCGGTGCCGGTCGTTGCCGGCGGTTTCACCTGCGGGGTCGAGGCGGTCAATCGGCTGGTCGAGAACACGATCTGGTCGCAGCGCTCCAATTTCATCGAGATCCCGACCGATTGCCCGCAACGCGACGAACGCCTTGGCTGGACCGGCGATGCGCAGGTGTTCGCAGGAACCGCATGCTGGCTTGCCGACAGCCAGTCCTTCCTGCGCAAATATCTGCGCGACGTCATGCACGATCAGCGCCCGAACGGCGCCGTCCCGCACTTCTCCCCCGATCCGACGCGCCTTCACCCGATCACGGACCGCGGCGACTGGGCAGGCTCCACCGGCTGGGGCGACGCGATCGTCATCATCCCCTGGCAGCTCTATCTGCATTATGGCGACAAGGCCGCTCTCGAGGAGTGCTTCCCGGCGATGTTGCGCTGGCTCGACTATCTCTGGAACATCTCGGAAGGACCGGTGATCCGTCCGCCGGCGGTGTGGGGCGAGCACGGCTTTACCTTCGGCGACTGGCTGCAGCCCGTCGGCGACAATCGCAAGCCGCGGCCGACCGTCGCGGACGATTGCGCCGCCACGCTCTATCATTTCATCTCGACAGAACTTTCGGCCAGGATCGCCCGCGTCATCGGCGAGGACCGCGAAGCAGAACGGCTGGAGGCGCGGGCGGCCGAGATCAGGCAGGCCTTCAAGCACGAGTTCTTCTCGCCATCGGGCCGCATAGCGCACAACGACCAGACGTCCTGGGCACTGGCGTTTCTCCATGGGCTGGTGCCTGCCGAATACGAGGAAGCCGGGCGGGCATACTTCCGCAAGGTCGCCGAGGAAACCGATGGCGTCATCGGCACCGGCTTCATCGGCACGCCGGCGCTTCTGCCCGCTCTTACGCGCCTTGGCATCCGCGATCTCGCCGAAAAGATGTTTCTCAACCGCAAGGTCCCCGGCTGGCTCTATCAGGTCGAGCGCGGCGCGACGACGATCTGGGAGCGCTGGGATGCGCTGGCCGAGGACGGCACGATCTACGACCCCGACATGAACAGCTATAACCACTACGCGTATGGCGCCGTATGCCAGTGGCTGTTCGAGGATGTCGCCGGCATCAAGCCGCGGGAGAAGAACCCGGCGTTCAAGGATGTGCTGTTCGACCCGGCCATACTTCCGGCACTGTCGCCGGTCTCGGCCTGGCACGACACAGGCTTCGGCCGGGTGGAAGTGCGGTGGAGGCTGGAAGCAGGGCAGGTGACCTGCGACCTCGTCATCCCCGGGGGCATGACCGCGCGCATGAACGCGACACCGGAGCGCCGCGCGCTGCGCATCGACGGGCAAGCCGTCGCGCCCGGCGCCTCGGCGGCGATCGCCGCCGGCCGACATGTGATCGAGTTTTCGATCTGATATCGGGTTTTGGCCTTGCCACAACCAAAAGCTGAAATCATTCTGGTCTTCAAGAGGAGGAACTGACCATGAGAATGACGAGATACAGCATTGTCGCCGCAAGCATGCTGGCTTTATCCGCCAGCGCCGCATGGGCCGACGTCACGCTCGGCGTCCTGATCGACACCAATCCGGAGACGATCGCTTCGTTCGATGCCGTCTCCAAGGCCTATAGCGAGAAAAATCCCGGCGTCACCTTCGACGTCGAGCAGCGCGCCGGCGGGTCGGAAGGCGACAACATCGTCAAGACGCGGCTGGCAACCGGCGAGATGCCGGACATCTTTCAGTATAATAGCGGCTCGCTGTTCCAGGCGCTGAAACCGGAGCAGACCATCGCCGATCTTTCGGATCTTCCTTCGGCCGCAGGCATTTTGGACACCTTCAAGAAGGTCGTCAGCGCTTCCGATGGCCGTGTTCGCGGCATTCCGTTCGGTCCGGCCATGGGCGGCGGCATCTTCTACAACAGAAAGATCTACGCCGAACTCGGCCTCCAGCCGCCGAAGACCTGGGCCGACTTCATCGCCAATAACGAGAAGATAAAGGCCGCCGGCAAGGTGGCGCTGGCGCAGACCTACGGCACGACCTGGACATCGCAGATCTTCGTGCTCGCCGATTTCTTCAACGTTCAATCCGAAGTGCCTGGTTTCGCTACGGATTATACGGCCAACAAGGTGAAATACGCCACCACGCCGGCCGCGCTGCGCGGCTTCGAGCATGTGGAGGAGGTGGCCAAGGCCGGTTTCCTCAACGAGGACTTCGGCGCCGCGACCTTCGATGACGGCATGCGCATGGTATCGACTGGCGAAGCCGCGCACTATCCGAGCCTCACCTTCGGGATCGGAAACATCCAGCAGAACTTCCCCGACAATCTGCAGGACGTCGGCTTCTTCGCCGTTCCGGGCAGCGACGCGACCAAGAACGGGTTGACGATCTGGATGCCCTCGGCGCTCTATCTCTCGGCAAAGGGCGACAACCTCGAGGAGGCCAAGAAATTTCTCGATTTCGTCGCCTCGAAGGAAGGCTGCGAGCTGATGGCGAAGGCCGTGCCATCGGGCCCCTATCTGATCAAGGGCTGCGAACTGCCCAAGGATGTCCCGCAGGCGGTCAGCGACATGCTGCCCTATTTCGAGACCGAAGGGCGCACCGGACCGGCGCTCGAGTTTCTGTCGCCGGTGAAGGGCCCGGCGCTGGAGCAGATCGCCGTCGAGGTCGGGACGGGAATCCGCTCGGCCAAGGACGCCGCCGCGCTCTATGACCAGGATGTGGAAAAGCAGGCAAAGCAGCTCGGCCTGCCGAACTGGTAAACACCTTGGCCCACATCCCGGTGGCCATGCCATGGGATGTGGGCCAGATGCTCAAGGAGCCGCCATGGTCGCCCGCAAGTCCCCTTATCCCTACTGGTTCGTTCTTCCCGCGGCGGTGGTCTTCACCACGCTGTTTCTGGCGCCCACCATCGCATCCTTCTGGTTCAGCCTCACCCGCTGGGATCTCTTCACCACCGAGTTCATCGGGCTGGAAAACTACAAGCAGTTCTTCCGCGAGCCCTTCCTGATCAAGGGACTGATCAATACCGTCATCTATGCGGTGGCGACATCCGCGGCCAAGACCGTGCTCGGCCTGCTGCTCGCCGTCTTGCTGACATCAGGCATCTGGGCGCAAGGTGCGTTGCGCACCATCATCTTCTTTCCCGTTCTCGTCTCCACCATCGGCGTCGGCATCACCTTTTCCGTTCTGATGCATCCGACCCGAGGCCTGATCAACGTCGCGCTCGCGACGCTCGGCATTCACGGCCCCGGCTGGCTCACCGATCCGGCGCTTGCGCTCTATTCCATCGTCTTCGTCGATGTCTGGAAGGGGATCGGGCTCGCGACCGTCATCTACATCGCCGGCCTCGCATCGATCAGCCCTGACTACTACGAAGCCGCGCGGATCGACGGCGCGACGCGCCGGCAGATGTTCTTCCGCGTGACCGTGCCGCTGTCCAAGCCGGCAACGGTCACCGTGGTCACGCTGTCGCTGATCGGCGGCCTGCGCAGCTTCGACCTCATCTGGGCGATGACCAAGGGCGGCCCGGGCTTCTCCTCGGATGTGCTGGCAAGCGTCATCTACAAGCAGTACCAGGCCGGCTTTTACGGCCTCTCCACGGCGGGCAACGTCATTCTCTTCCTGCTGATCGGCCTGATCGTGCTGCCGCTCACCGCCTGGTTCAACCGCAAGGAGATCGACCTTTGACGCGTCGCCAACTCTATAGCGGGATGGCCGCGATGCTCGCCTGCGGCGTGATCTTCGTCCTGCCCTTCCTCTTCGTCTTCCTCACCGCCGCCAAGACGCGGCAGGAGGCCCAGGCGCTGACCTTCACATGGCCCGGCGAATGGCAGCTCTGGCGAAACTTCATGGATGTGATCGAAGCCCGCAACTACATGCTCTTCCTGGCCTACTTCAACTCGACGGTCATCACCGTGGTCGCGGTGACGCTGCTCGTTTTGTTCGGCGCCATGGTCGGCTATGTCGTGCAACGGCGCCCGTCGCGCTGGAACACCGTCATCTACGCTTTCGTGCTGGCCGGCCTGATGATCCCGCCCGCCGTCGTTCCGACGATCTGGGTGCTGCAGTCGCTCGGTCTGTTCAAGACCATATCCGGCATGATCCTCATTCAGGTCGCCTACGGACTGTCGTTCACGGTCCTGTTGTTTCGAAGCTTCATCGCCGCCATCCCGCGCGATCTCGACGAGGCGGCGATCGTCGATGGCGCCAGGCCGCTGCAGATCTTCTTCCGCGTCATCCTGCCGCTGCTGAAGCCGGTGACGGTCACCGTGATCGTCGTGCAGTCGATCGCGATCTTCAACGATTTCACCAATCCGCTCTATTATCTTCCCGGACGGGAAAACGTCACCGTGCAGCTCACGCTCTATAATTTTCAGGGGCAGTTTCAGACGCAGTTCAATCTGCTGTTCATGAACATCCTGCTGGTGACCATCCCGCCACTCATCGTCTTCATCTTCTTCAACCGGCAGATCGTGGCGGGCATGACCGCCGGCGCCGTGAAAGGGTAAATCATGACAAGCGTCATGCTGCAGGACGTCCGCAAGAGCTTCGGCAGCCTTGAGGTCATCAAGGGCATCGATCTTTCGATCGAGGCGGGCGAGTTCTGCGTCTTCGTGGGGCCTTCGGGCTGCGGAAAATCGACGCTGCTGCGGATGATCTCCGGGCTTGAAACCTCGACCTCGGGACAGATGTTCATCGACGGCAAGGACGTGACGGCGGCGGAGCCCTCGGAGCGTGGCATCGCGATGGTGTTTCAGTCCTATGCCCTTTATCCGCACCTGACCGTTGCCGAGAACATCGGCTTCGGCCTGTCGCTCGCCCGGCGCCCCAAGGCCGAGATCGCGGAAAAGGTCAGGCAGACCGCCGAAACCCTGCAGCTCTCGCATCTGCTCGATCGCAAGCCGAAGGCGCTTTCCGGCGGCCAGCGCCAGCGCGTCGCCATCGGTCGGGCGATCATCCGCAATCCGAAGGTCTTCCTGTTCGACGAACCGCTCTCCAACCTCGACGCCTCACTGCGCTCACAGATGCGCATCGAACTCACCGAACTCCACGCCAAGCTCGGCGCGACGATGATCTACGTCACCCACGACCAGGTGGAGGCGATGACCATGGCCGACAAGATCGTCGTCCTGAACGGCGGCACGATCGAACAGGTCGGCTCGCCGATGACGCTCTACAACCATCCCGCCACGCCCTTCGTCGCCGGCTTCATCGGCTCTCCCAAGACCAATCTCTTCGAAGGCCGGATCGCGGCGGAAGAGGGATGCCGGATCTACGGCATCCGTCCCGAGCATCTGACGCTGTCTGCCACCGACGGCAAATGGAAGGGTGCCGTGCGCTATGTCGAACGGCTCGGCGCCGACGCGATCATCTACCTCGACGTCCCCGGCCTGCCATCACTCGTTGTCCGCACCGATGGCGACCGCAAGGTCGAAATCGGCGAACACCTGTTCGCATCGCCAGTGGCGGGAAAGGAGCAACGGTTTCAGTAGCATCGGCGGCCAGTCGTTCGGCGGACGGGACGCCAGCATCCGCACGCGTCGTACGCTCACGTCTATGTTCCATAACATATGTTATCGAACTTCTGCGTGTAGCCGCAAAGTTAGAATGTCCTGTTTCTGCAAAGTTGGAATGTCACTCTCCCCGGGTCTGAAGGATGCGTGGGAGATTGCGGATGGGATTGATAGCGATGAGCGAGCGCGATCTGCAGCGGATCGAGATTTTATCGAAGGTGATCGCCGGTCGGATGACCGTGGTGTCGGCGGCGCATGTGCTTGACCTGAGCGAGCGCCAGGGCCGCCGGCTGCCGGGCACCCGCCCCCGCCGGCCGTTCTGCGTGGCCGTATCCACCGACCCGATCGACGCCCGGTGTTTTCGCGCACCCTACGTCCGCACCCTCAATGCCCGTTCGGTCCTGTCGGCGATCTGGGTGACGGCATAGGCTATCGCCATGTAGATCACCACGGCGACCAGGAAGGCTTCGAGATAGTAGAAGTTCAGGGCCGCGGTCAGCTGCGATTGCGCGAAGATATCGATGACCTCGATGGCAAAGCCCAGCGACAGCGCCTTCATGATCACCATGAACGAATTGGCGAGATCGGGGATGGCCGCGACGACGACCTGTGGCAGCATGACACGGCGAAAAAGCTGGCTTTTCTTGTAGCCGAGCGAATAGGCGGCGTCCGCCTGGCCGGTATCGAACGAGTTCAAGGCGCCCTTGACGACTTCCGCCTGGAAGGCCGCGACACAGGCCGTCAGGGCAACGATCAGCGTCACCCAGTTGGGCATCGAATGGCCGTTATAGTCGATGCCAACCAGCGAGGCGAGAAACTGCAGGATCGATGGCAGGCCGTAATAGGCCAGAAAGATGACGATCACCATCGGCACGCCCTTGAAGGCGACCTTGTAGGCGACGACGAACTGGCGAAGCACCGGGGTCTTCCGGTACTCAGCCATGGCGAACAGGCTGCCTGTGATCGTAGACAACACGAAGATGAGAAGCGCCATGGCAAGCGTGAGCGGCACGGCGCCCAGGATCTCGTAGAGATCGGGAAGAAGAACTTCGCTGTCGAACATTTTGAATTCTTTCCCTGATCAGATGCTTGCCATCAGCGGCGCGCTGGCGGCCCTGTCGTTCGATGCGTATCTTCCAGCGCGGCGTTCGAAGAAGCGGACGCTTGCCCAGGCAACGAGGCACAGCACCGAATAAAGCACCGCGAGCACGAGGTAGGTCTCGAACTGGTACTGGTTGTAGTCGCGCTGCATCACCAGATGAGCCGTCGCCATCACGTCCGCCGCGCCGATATACATGACCAGCGCCACGTTATGGATCAGGTAGATGATGGCGTTCCCATAGCCGGGAAGCGCGATGTGGACGGCCTGCGGAGCGACGACGCGCAGCAGCTTCCGCCGGAACGTGTAGCCCAGGCTGTCGGCCGCATCGTGCTGCCCGCGCTCCACCGCCAGATAGGCGGGGCGCATGACCTCGGAGAGGTAGCCGCCATGGTAGAGGCTGAGGCCCAGAATGGCGGCGATCGTCGGCGAGACGAAGTCGTCGATGCCGAAGGCGCCGACAAGCACGGGAAGACCATAGAAGGCGACGAACAGCTGAAGGACAACGGGCACGCTGCGGGCGTAGGATACGTAGAGATCGGCCATGTGGCTGATCACGGGTATTCTGCGCACCCGCAACGTCGTCGCGATCAATGCCAGCACGAAGCCGGCGACCATGGCCGTGAACGTGATCGCAAGCGTCAGCGGCAATGCCAAGAGCAGCTCGGGGATCATTATGGAAAGGTCCACGTTGGAACACTCCTTCTTTCAGTCTGGGCCCGGTCGCCGGCTTCGAAAGCCTGGCGTCACTTCATGTAGGTGGTGATGTCCTCACCGAACCACTTCTGCGAGAGCTTGGCGAGCGTGCCGTCGGCCTTGAGTTCCTTCAGGGCCTTGTCGATGCCGTCAGCCAGCGCCTTGTTTTCCTCCGAGCGATGGACCAGGACGAAGGTCTGGTTGATCGCGACGGGCTCGCTCGCCTGCACATTGAGCTTCTGCTCGTCGATCACCGTCTGCTCGCCTAGGTTGGACGGCAGAACCAGCGCGTCGTACTTGCCGGTTTCGACTTCCTTCAGGCGATTGGGATAGGGAATGCCGGCACTCGAGGCGGTGACCTCGATCTTGTAGTCGGGGTTCTTTTCCTGCCATGCGTTCGCGAACTTGTAGATGCCGCCGCCAGCTGTCACCGGCACGATATTCTTGCCGACCAGATCCTTCATCTCCTTGATGCCGCTGTCCTTGCGGCTGTAGATCTTGATCAGGCTGGCGCCGATCGGCGCTTCGGGAATGAGGAACTGCTTTTCGCGCGCCGGAGCGCGATAGTAGCCGCCGGTGGCGACGTCGTATTTGCCGGTCGCCAGGCCCGTCTCCTGGGCAATGTCGGCGGCCCCTTCCATGACGAACTTGTATTGCGGCAGCTTGGCGTTGATGGCCTTCAGGACATCCGGCTCGTAGCCCTGCGGCTCGACGCCGATCGCGCCCCATGACAGCGGCTTGGATTCGGCGGCGGTGGCGATCTTGATGGTGCGGACGTCCTCGGCAAGCGAGGTCGTTGCGAACGCGATCGCGACGCCTGCGACGGCGAGACCGAGACCACGGCGCGAGATTGAACTCATGGAAGTCATTTCAGGCATCCTTTCTTTACTGGATCGCGCGTTCGGAATTGAGAAACTGTGCGAGGCGCGGGTTGGAAGGCGTATCGAAGATTTCGGACGGGCTGCCATCGGCGGCGACGACACCCCCGTCCATGAAGACGATGCGGTTCGAGATGTTCTTGGCGAACTGCATTTCGTGGGTGACGAGGAGCGAGGTGATGCCCGAGGACGTCACGTCCTTGATCACCTTCAGCACCTCGTTGACGAGTTCCGGATCGAGCGACGACGTCGGCTCGTCGAACAGCATGACATCGGGCTTGACCGCGAGCGCTCTGGCGATGCCCGTTCCCTGAAGCTGGCCGCCGGAAAGCTGGGAGGGATAGTTGTCGAGCTTGCCGGACAGCCCGACCCGCTCCAATTCCTGCAGCGCGATCGCGCGGGCTTCGTTCTTCGACTTGCCCTGGACGACGACCAGCGGATCCATGACGTTCTGGATGACGGTCATGTTCTTGAAGACGTTGAACTGCTGGAACACCATCGCGGTGCGCAGGCGGATCGCCTGGACGGCGGCCTTGTCGGGCCGCGCGAAATCCATCCTGATGCCATCGAATTCGATGGTTCCGGACGCCGGCTTCGCGAGATGATTGATGCACTTCAGAAGCGTCGTCTTGCCGGTCCCGCTCGGGCCGATGATGGACACCACGTCGCCTCTTTTCACGGAGAGATCGACGCCGTTCAGGATCTGGGTGCTCCCGTAGGACAGCTTCAGGTTCTTGATCTCGAGCATTTCGGGTCTCAGTTCCTCTGGGAAGATAGTTCGGAAAGCGCTTCGGCATCGTCGTCGGCCCACTCGTCGCCGAGGAGTTCCGGCGTGTCGAAGGCCTGTAGGTTGGCGAAGTGCGTCTCGCGGTCCTCGACGAAGAGCGACCTGACGATGCCGCGCGCGAGGCGGTCGGCACCTTCGCTGATCGCCGGAATGTCGCCCGTGAGCTTGCCGTGGCTCAGCGTCGCCGGGAAATTGAAGCAGTGGATTTTCGACAGAGCCGGGCACGACCCCGGCACCCTTTCGAGAAACTCGAACGCATCGCCGAGATCCGGCGATCCCTCGAGTTCCCCGTTTTCCATCCCCGCCGGCGTCGGAAACCGATCGCGCCACAGGCGGATGTGCGGTTCGAAGCTCGCGAGTTCCGGCCGGTTTTCGAGGTCGATCTTGAAACCTGTTCCGAAGATCAGGAAGTCGACCGGATAGCTGCCGCGCGGCGTGGTCACGACGATATGGTCGCCTTCCTGGCGCAGGGCGTCGATCGGGCTTTCGAGATGAAGATGCGCCTGTTCGAACGCGCTGACGCGCAACACGCTCGGGCGCGGCGGCGGTGTCTGCTGGCTCATGGCGTAGCTCAGGAAGCGCCACTTCCATTCGTCCGGCAGACCGGCGAAGCCATGGACGACACCCTGGCTGCCGATGCCGGTAAACTTGTTGATCGCGGGAAGCGTCTTGCGGCGCACGAACAGGTCGAGACGGGCCGCCCCCGCTTCCAGCGCGCTTGCGGCGTTGTCCATGGCCGAGGCGCCCGCCCCGATCACGCCCACCCGCTTGCCGCGCAGCGCGGCGAAGTCGATCTCGTCGGCCGTGTGAGCCCAGTATTTGCGGTCCATGCTCCCGGCGATCGCGGGAACGAACGGGCCGCCGAGACCATCGCGCCCTGTTGCCAGCACCACATGGCGGGCGACGATCGTCTTCTTCGCACCACCTTCACTGCAGGCAATGTCGAGCATGCCGTCGGCGCGCGGGAGGATGTTGTCGACGGACACGCCGTTGCGCACGGGCAGATCGAGCACCTTCCGGTACCAGATCAGATAGTCCATCCAGATGCGGCGCGGCGCGCGGTCGAGAGCAACCCACGCCTCGCGGCCGAAGCGGGCCTCGTAATAAGCCCGAAATGTCAGCGCGGGCAGCCCCATCGCCGGGCCGGTCAGCTGCTTCGGCGAGCGCAGGGTTCGCATGCGGGCGAAGGTGACCCACGGCCCCTCCTGCCCCGCCGCCGCCTTGTCGAGGACGAGGTGATTGGCGACGCCGAGACGCTTCAGCATGCCGGAGGCGACAAGACCAGCCATCCCTCCCCCGATGACGACCACATCGACGACCGGCTGTCCGTCGACGGCCCGCGCCGGCACCCAGGATTTGGCCGGCAATTCCAGCCATGAGAGATCCTGACGCAGGCGCTCCTCGAGAGCGGCGAGATTGTCGGGGTGCGCGGAACGATCGCTCATCTGGGCGTTCCTTCCGAAATGGTTGCCTGTCCGTAGACACTGTCGGCCAGCGCATCCGTGCCGTTGGCTTCCAACAGACGGCAGCCCGGCATGGCGAGAGACTGCACGCGCGCCGCATCGATGACGGCGGAGACGGTCGGCGTCAGCGGCAGCGCGGCGGCCGAGATCACGCCGAACAGAAACGGAATGTTCTGGTCGAGCTTGCGCATGACGACGCCCTCGAGCGGCACGCCGCGGATCGTGGCCGGCTCGACGATGGCGACACCCAATCCCGCGCGCACGAGCGACAGTGCCGTCAGCGACGCATTGACGTCGATGATGCGCTCGGGAGCCACACCGGCATGCTCGAACGCCTCGTCGACGCGATGACGCAGACGGTATGGATTGGCGAGCGTGATGACGCGGCGGGCGGCGACATCCGACAGGCGAACGACGTCGTCATTGGCAAGCGGATCGTCGGCGCCGATGGCGACCACGCAGGGCGCTTCCGCGATCCAGTGGATCTCGAGGCCGGGATGTTCGAGCGGCAGGCTCGATATGCCGAGATCCGCCGAGCGGGCGATCACGGCCTGAACCACGTTCTCGGCGGCAAGCGACTGGACGTGCAGGTGACGGGGTATGAGCTCGCCGGGGAGCGCGGCCAATGCCTGCGGCAGCACCCCTGCCGCAAGCGACGGCGTCGCGGCGACCGTCAGCGTTGCCGGCTCGTCGCGGCCGATCGCCTCGGCACGCTCACGGATATGGATGAGACTGGCAAGGTGACGCTCGACCTCGGCATGAAAGCGCAGGCCGCGTGCCGTTGGCTGGATACGGCCACTGCTTCTATGAAGCAATGCGTAGCCCAACTCGGCCTCCAGATCCTGGATCAGGCGACTGACCGCTGGCTGCGACCGACCGAGCAGCCGGGCCGCGCCGGTGACCGAACCGGCGGACACCACGGCCGCGAAGGCTTCGAGCTGGCGAATGTCAATTGAGTTGCTATGCATGCGACATATCAACCATTGCCCACCATGCATTTGAAGCATGAGTTTTCTATAATTTCACTAGAGAATAGATAATTATTTCGCATGACATCGGCAGCCTCATGCTAGTTTGACATGACCCGTCGCGAGACTTGTCTGATTCTCGCCATCGGAATTCAAAAGGAGCTTCTTTTGACACTCATCGAAACGCTTGCCGCCGTAAAACCTGGCTCGGCGCTTGCCGAGGCAATGCAGAAGCGCGCCGAGATCCTGCGCCTCAGCGAGGCCGCGCATGATGCCGTGCTTCTGCCCCGCGACCCCGGCGGCCTGTCGCATGGATTGCGCGCGGCGCTGGCGGCGCGCATGGCAAGGCAGAACGGCAACCAAGCACTCGCCGAACATTACGACGCGCTGGTGAAACGCGCCGCCGAAAGCGCGACGGCATCACTGGCGCGGCCGGGCACCAATGTGGACGACCCGCGCACCGCCGAGATCATCCGCCACGCCGACCGCCTGACGGTGGCGCCACGCGAGGCGACGCGCGGCCATATCGAAGCATTGCGAAGCGCGGGACTGACCGATGCCGACATCGTCCGCTTGTCGGAGCTTGCCGCCTTCGTGAATTATCAAGTGCGCGTCATCGCCGGCCTGGCACTGATCGGAGCAAGACAATGAGCGAGACGGTCCACAGCTTCACCACCACGGTTCCCCGCTGGCAGCCTTACGTCGTTCCCGTGGATCTGGCGACCGCCACCGACGAACAGCGCGAGGCCATGCAGGTCACGCCATCGAACAAGGGTATATCGACCTATGTCCTGACGCTCGCGCACGATCCGGAATCGCTTGCGGTCCGCTCGCCCCTGTTCAACCTGATCATGTACGGCAAGGACGGGCTTTCGCTTGGCGAGCGCGAACTGGGCGCAACGGCCGCGTCCGTCGTCAACCGCTGCGTCTACTGCGCCGCCGTCCATGCATCGCGCTTCATCAACTACACCAAGCGCACCGACGTGATCAACGCGGTCTTCACCGACGAACTCGACGCCGAACTCGACGAGCACCTGCAGGCGATCTTCGATTTCTCGGCGCATCTGTCGGCGACGCCGCCGCAGGCGACGCAAGCCGATGCGCGGGATCTGGCCGATGTCGGCCTTTCCGAACTCGAGATCCCTGGACCTCGTCCTGTCCACGGCAATCTTCGGCTGGGCGAACCGGCTGATGCATACGCTTGGCGAGCCCGTCAAGGACTGACGGGAAAGCCAAAGCCGGTGGATGAGAGCATCCGTTCACCGGCAGGAGCCGCCTTGCTCAGCCGCTGCCGGGAAACTCCGCATTCCAGAAATCGGTCGCCTGGAACGTCCAGTCGAATGCCGGCGCGAACCGGCTGTCCGGCGTCCGTTCGACCGCCGCGATCAACCGCTCGGCATCGCGCAGCTTGGCGTTGACGGCGTGTTCTCGTAGCTGCGCCAGGACCGCCTCCGCGCGCAGGCTCTCGCCAAGCGCCGTTCGGACGAGAGACCGGTAGGTACGCTTCTTGAAGAACATGTCGCGCGCCGTCGCCTGCAACAGATCATGCTCCTGGCTGGTGATCAGCGAACGATCCAGGCAGAGAGCCAGCGTCGCGCGGACATTGACGAGCGGCTCGCTTAGCGGACGAAAGCCCATCTCGGCCGGCGCGTGCGCCTGCGCGACATCCGAGATCGTCCTCGAGGGCGCCGGAGGCATAGGCTTCATAGATCTCGCCGATCCCGACCATGCCGAACGCCGCGCACTCCGCCGCCCGCAAGGCGCCCATGCTGGCCGCGCCAAAGATGTGCACGCCATGCGACAAGCCGAAGAGGATCTCCTTGTGCCATATGGCAGGCACATGTTCGTAGATCCCGTCGATCAGCCCGATCACATTGGCGCCTTGCATGATGGCCCTGTGCACATCGCCCTGCCTCGCGGGCGGACGCAGCTCGTAATCCGTGCCGGGCCGCACGTCAGCACCGAAAAGCGTCGGCCCTGCAAAAATCACCCGCATCCTGATCCCGCTGCTTTTCGTGTTTTCGAAAGACCATACGTTGTCTCCCGCATTAGCGCGCAAACGCGGGCGTTGTGACAAGTGCGAACGCGCTCATACAGCCGCGAGGATAATACAACCTTTGCGTCTCGCAAGTGCGAATGCAGCTGTTGAATGTCGGCGCGCATCGTGACAAAGTGCCTGCCGGGACGAGCCGGCGCCCAGCAAAACCGGGCTGATCAGGGGTGAAATGACGTTCGTTCTAGAGACCTTTGGAAAGCTGCGGTTGGCCGGCAAGGATGGCGGCGTCATCGCCTTGCCCGAGAAGGGTTTGCTGCTGCTCGCCTACCTGCTGACCCTTGACGACGGGGCGGCATACCGCACCACGATCGCCCGCTTCCTTTGGGGCGAAACGGATAACGGCGCTTCCGATACCACCTTGCGAAAGCTGCTGTCCCGGCTGAAAGCCTATCAGAGCGATCTCGGCTCCAGCTTCATATCCTTCGAGGGCAGCACCATCGCGATCGATCGCGCGCAGCTGACGTCGGACATCCAACTCGTTAGAGAAGACAGGGCAGCCGGCACGGCCTTCGCGCGGCTGCGGCGGCTGGTCAAGCTGCTGGATCAGCCGTTCCTCGGCCCGGTCAAGTGCCAGAGCCGGGAGTTCAAGAGCTGGGTCGTCGACGAGGGAAATCGACATGTCGAGCTTCTCGAACGGACGCTACGAGAGGCGCATGGCGATGCACGGACGCGCGACGACGCGGAAGTGCTGCGCAAGGCGGCGGTCATCCTCTTCCGCTCGGAGCCGCAGGACCCGGAGACGCTGCAGTTATTGCTGAAGATCTTCAATGCCGAGCAAGATGTTGAATCTCTTCAGAATTATTTCGCCAAGCGACGTGGCTCGATCGAGCGCGGCGTCAAGGTCTCGTCGGCCGCAAAGAGCAGCGGCGACGCCAAGCTTCCGGCGCAAGCAAGAGCGCCCTCCCGCAATGGCGCGGGCGCCGGCCTGCCGGTCGAGACCAGCAGCATCGCCCATGCGATCCCGCGTCTCGTGTTGCTGCCGCCGAGCAACCAGTCGGCCAGCCCGGATGCGGGCCTCATCGCCTCGTCGCTGATCGAGGACATCACCATCGGCTTCTGTGCCTTCAACAGCCTGCGGGTGATCGCCCCCTACTCCGCGGGTTCAGGTCGGTCACAACGTGGAAACGCAGGCCGCCTTCTTCGAGCGTCAGGCCGTCAATTATGTACTGGAGACGCGCATCAGCGGCAGCGGCGACGACGTGTCGCTGTTCGCCCAGCTGATCTTCGTCGATGACGCCCAGGTTCTCTGGGCCGAACGCTTCGGCCTGCGCCGCCTCGATCTGCTGCGCGACAAGCGCGCGATCTCTCGGCAGATCGCCCTGTCCGTCTCGAGAGAGATCGCCCGCCACGAGGAGCAGCGCGCCGATATCGAGCTCAATCCGGTGGCCTATCACCGCTACCTCGCGGGCAAGCGCGACATGGCCAGGATGACGCTGCCCAACCTCCGGCGCGCGCGCAAGGAGATGAAGGCGGCACTTAGCGCCAGCCCCGATTTCGCGCCGGCCCTGAGCGCCATGGGACGCACCTATTCCAAGGAGTGGCTCTTGACCGCGCGCGGCGATATCGAGCTCTTGAAGCAGGCGGAAAACCTCTCCAGACAGGCGATCGAAAAGCGTTCGGACTTCGCCGACGGTTACCGCGAATTCGGGGTCGCCAAGCTGCTGCAGGGCGATTTCGACGAGAGCGCCGAGGCGATGGAAGTGGCGGAAGCGCTGGCGCCGCATTACGCCGACGTCATCGCCGATCATGCCGACACGCTGGTGCATTGCTCACGCCCCGGCATGGCATTGCAGAAGATCGAGCGGGCGATCGAGCTCAACCCGCTGACACCCGACATGTATCTCTGGACGGCCGCCGGCGCCAATTACGCGCTCGGCGAATTCGCGTCATCGATCGATTATATCGGCCAGATGACGGACCCCAGCCTAGCGGATCGCCTCGCGGCCGCCAGCTGGGCAATGATGGGGCACGCCGACAAGGCGCGCATCCTCGTGCGCCGCGTGCGCGAGGCAAACCCGAACTTCGACGTCGATACCTGGCTGGCGGCAGTCCCCAGCAAGGAGCAATGGCATAAGGACCTCTATCGCGAGGGCCTCAAGAAGGCAGGCTTTTAACCGTTCATCTTAGAGGGAAGAGAACATGAGCGCAGTCGTTGTCATCAGCATCACCGGCGAAGACGGTCTTTGGGTTGCCGATCTCGACGCGGGAACCGTGATCCCGCTCGATCCACCAGCAGGCAGCAAGCTCAAGGAGGTCGCCGATCTCAGGAAGACCGGCACCTCGATCACCAAGGACGTGGATTTTGCCGTCGTCGTGAAGTCCGCCAAGGACGCCGCATCCGGACACTACGAAGGCTAGTCCAGGCCAAACACTCAAATCCGTCAGGGGGGCGCCTTGCCATGTTCAAGGCGTCACCGCTGGCGTGCGGCTTATCGTCAGCACTGCGATTTGCCACATCGCTGGCAATCTATCGTCGTGACTCGCCCGCCGTTTTCGCGCGATCAAATCGCGCTCCCCCTGTCGCACCATATCAAAGTCATCGCACAATCCGCGATATTCGATCACATGATCCGACTTCGGCCGATTTCGCCTAAAATCAGGTGAGTTTGCTCGGCCCGATCCAGATTACAATCCAGGTCATCACCAGCAAGGAGAACGACCGTGGAAACCCCTCGCCTCGCCCCAGCGCATAAAGCGACAGTATTGTCGACGTTCCGCGACAATCTCGGAACCGCCGACGTCATCGCCGCTCTTCGCGATGGGCTGGTCGGCGCAAGCGCGAAGATTTCCGGTCCCTATGGTGAAAAGAGCCTCGTCTACGCCGACTATGTCGCGTCGGGCCGGGCCCTGCACCAGGTCGAACGTTTCGTGCTCGAGGAGGTTCTCCCCTATTACGCCAACAGCCACACGGAGGCCTCCTATTGCGGAGGCTTCATGACGCGCATGCGCCGGGAAGCGCGCGGACTGATCGGCGCGCTCTGCGGCGCGAGCGGCGACCATGCGGTCATCTTTACCGGCTCCGGCGCGACATCGGGCATCAACAGGCTGGTCTCGCTGTTTGGCGTGACCGAAGCAATCGCCGCCGGCAAGCGCGTTCGCGTCGTTATCGGCCCCTACGAGCATCACTCCAATATCCTGCCCTGGCGCGAAAGCGGCGCCGAGATCGTCGAGATCGCCGAGCAGGCGTCCGGCGGCCCAGATATCGCCATTCTTCAAGCCGCGCTGCGCGCCGGCGAGGCCGATCTGACGATCTGCACGCTCTCCGCCGCCTCCAACATCACCGGCATCACCACCGACGTCGCGGCGATCACCCGGATCGTCAAGGCCGCCGGCGCCAGGATGATCTGGGACTACGCCGGCGCCGGCCCCTATGTGCCGATCGCCATGTCGCCGGCGCACGACGCTGAGATCGACGCCATCGTCGTTTCGCCGCACAAGTTCATCGGCGGCCCCGGCGCATCCGGCATCCTGATCGTGCGGCGCGACGCGGTCTCGGCGACCAAGCCATCCTGGCCGGGCGGCGGCACGGTGAAGTTCGTGTCGCCCAAGACGCATGACTACAGCGACAGCCTCGAAGCCCGCGAAGAAGCCGGCACGCCGAATGTCGTCGGCGACATCAGGGCGGCGCTTGCCTTCATCGTCAAGGACGCGATCGGCGCGCAGGCGATGGCCAAGCGCAATCATGCGCTCGCCGAGCGGGCCTTCAACGCCTGGCAAGATCACGAGCGGCTGGAAATCCTCGGCCTGCCCGGCCCGGACCGGCTGCCGATCTTCTCGTTCCGCGTGAAGAACGGCAAGGGCGGCTATGTCCACCAGCAGCTGATTACCCGGATGCTGAGCGACCGCTTCGGCATCCAGGCGCGCGGCGGTTGCGCCTGCGCCGGGCCTTATGTCCACCGTCTGCTGTCGATCGACGAACAGCAGTCCGAGGCGATCCGGCAGGCCATCCTGTCCGGCGACGAGATCATGAAGCCCGGTTTCGTGAGACTGAATTTCAGCGTCCTGCTTGATGACGACAAGGTCCGGTTCATTCTCGATTGCGTCGCGCAGATCGCCGCCGACGCGACCGCGTTCGAGGCGGATTACGACTTCGATCCGGGCCGGGCGATCTTCTTCCCGCGCATGGCGGCTTCGGAAGGCAAAGCCCATGCGGCCTGAGGTCAAGGGCCTCCATGACGCGCGCACCGGCAGCATCCAGTATGTGGTTTCCTGCCCGAAGACCCGCAGATGCGCCATCATCGACCCCGTGCTCGATTTCGACGAAAAGTCGGGTTCGACGGCGACGACGAATGCAGATCGCCTGCTCGATCATGTCGCGCGCCATGATCTGACGCTCGAATGGATCCTCGACACGCATCCGCATGCCGACCATTTCTCGGCCGCCTCCTACCTCAAGGCCCGCACCGGCGCGCCGACGGCGATCGGCGAACATATCGTGCAGGTCCAGCGGATCTGGAAACAGATCTACAACTGGCCCGACCTCGCCTGCGACGGATCGCAATGGGACCGGCTGTTTTCGGATGGCGACACGTTCAAGATCGGCGATCTCGAAGCCCGTGTGATGCACTCGCCCGGCCACACGCTGGCATCGATCAGCTATATCGTCGGCGACGCGGCCTTCATCCACGACACGCTCTTCATGCCCGACAGCGGTTCGGCGCGGGCGGATTTCCCCGGCGGCAGTGCCAACAGCCTCTGGACATCGATCGAGCGGATTCTCAGTCTCCCCGACCAGACCCGGCTCTTCACCGGCCATGACTACATGCCCGGTGGACGCGAGGCTCTCTGGGAAAGCTCGGTCGCCGAGCAGAAGCGGAAGAACCCGCATGTCGCCGGTCGCTCCCGCGCCGATTTCATCGAAATCAGGGAGGCCCGCGACAGGACCCTGCCGATGCCGAAGCTCATCCTGCATGCGCTGCAGGTCAATATCCGCGGCGGCGCCTTGCCGGAGCCCGAGGCCGATGGCCGGCGCTACCTGAAGATCCCGCTCGACGCCCTGCCCGGATCGGTCTGGGGAAGGTGACGCCGTGGATGGATCGCTCCAGAATGTCCTTTTCGCGCTCGGCTCCGGCTCGCTGGTCGGATGCACGCTGGGCCTGATCGGTGGCGGCGGATCGATCCTCGCGACGCCACTCCTGATGTACGCGGTCGGCATGCGCGACCCGCACACGGCGATCGGAACCGGCGCGCTCGCGGTCTCCGCCAATGCCTACCTCAATCTCGCGGGACACGCGGCCAAGGGCCACGTCTGGTGGCGCTGCGCGCTGATCTTCGCGGTCGCCGGCGCGCTTGGCGCCTATCTGGGATCGAGCCTCGGCAAGCTCGTCGACGGCCAGAGGCTGCTCTTCATGTTCGGCCTGCTGATGATGTTCGTCAGCTTCGCCATGCGCAAGACCAGCACCGCTTCCGACGTCACGGCCCGGTCGCTGACCATGGCGACGCACGGCAAGACGACCGCGATCGCCTTGCTGACGGGCCTGTTTTCCGGCTTCTTCGGCATCGGCGGTGGCTTTCTGATCGTGCCGGCGCTGCTGCTGGCCACCGGGATGCCCCTCATCAACGCCGTCGGCACCTCGCTGATGGCCGTCGGCACCTTCGGCCTGACCACCGCGGCCAACTATGCGACGTCGGGCCTGGTCGACTGGCTGACGGCGGGCTATTTCATCGCGGGAGGCATCGGCGGCGGCATCGTCGGAACGATCGCCGCAACGCGGCTCGCCGACCGGCGCAACACGCTGGCGACGATTTTCCGCGGCGTCATCTTCGCCGTCAGCCTCTACGTGCTCTGGCGCAGCTACGCCGCGTTTTAGCTAGGCTGTGGTGACAAATTAACTATTTGATCCATAGCATGATGCTTGCGAGCTTTATGAAGCCGAGGAAGTTGTCGGCGAGCTTGTCGTAGCGCGTTGCGATACGCCGCCATTGTTTGAGCTTGGCGAAGAAGCTCTCAATGCCCCATCGCTGCTTGTAGGCAAGGCGATCATAGGCATGTTGGTGCTTGCGATGTCGGCGTGGCGGAATGACTGGCTCGCCGCCTTGATCAAGAATGATGTCATGCAAGTTGTCGGCATCATAGGCGCGATCCGCGAGCACCTGTTTGGCTGGCAGAGCGCGGATAAGGTCGCAAGCCGGTGCCATGTCGTTTTGTTGACCAGGGCCGAGTTGAAAGCGAACCGGCAATCCCAGTGCATCGACTACCGCATGGATTTTGCTGCCAAATCCACCTCGGGAGCGGCCGAGAGCCTGGGCTTGCGCTCCCCCTTTTTCGCCGCCCGCCGGCGGCTTGGGCCTGCGCCCGGATAACCGTGGCGTCGATGGACAACCACTCCATGTCCGGATCGACAGAAACTGCTTCGAAAATCCGGTCGAATATGCCCTGCTCGATCCAACGGTAATAGCGCCGTTTGACCGTCTGATAGGGGCCGAAACGGTCTTCCGGCAGATCACGCCAGCGCGCTCCGGACCGGGCAAGCCACAGTATCGCGTCGAAGAACCGGCGCCCATCACTGCGAGGACCGCGCCTGCCTTTACGACCACCGGGCACAAACGGCTTCAGCCGCTCCCACTGGTCATCTCGAAGAACCTCACCATCCATCGCCGACCTCCAAAAGTCAGCCTTGAATCTGATTTGCGACTCGAATGGAATCCCGGATCGTTAATTTGTCACCACAGCCTAGAGCCTTTCCTGCTTAGATTGAAGCATTCTGTTGGCTCAAACGGAGTCGGATGGTCGCCCGGCCGGCGCGCGTCGTAGCCAAAGCATACGGCCAAGCCGGCCGGACGATCAGCCGGCCCGTTTCAGCCAACCCCGGAGGGGCCGGGCATCTTTCCGCCAGGGCAAAGGCGATCGGCTCGGACGTACCTGGGGTATGCCCTTCGCCAACCGCCTTTGCCCTGACGAAAACCTGCTCCGGCAGAATGCTTCAATCTAAGCAGGAAAGGCTCTAGGGGCGTTCGGCGATACCGGAACCGGACGCCGGGTTGTTCTTGGACTGCGCGCGATGCTCCCGCCACATGGTGAACAGGCCGGCGCCGACGACGATCGCCGAACCCACCAGCATGTTCCAGCTCAGCGTCTCGCCAAAGAACATCACCGCGATCACCGCTCCCACCACGAGCTGCAGATAGGCGAGCGGCTGTACCTCGGAAGCCTGCAGTGAATCATAGGCGCGGATCAGGCAATAGTGGCTGACCGTGCCGCAGACGCAAAGCGCCGCGACCATCGGCCAGTCCGAAATGGCGATCGGCGTCCAGTAGAACGGGCCAAGCAGCGATATCGCGGCGGCGCCGCCGACGGCGGTATAGGCCAGACTGGTGAAGGTCGAATCGTTGCCGCTTACCGCCCTTGTCGCCACGCTGTAGAGCGCGAACATGGTCGCGCAGGCAAGCGGCACGAGAAGATAGAGGTTGAACGCGCCACCGGTCGGATTGATGATCAGCAAAACCCCGAACAGCCCGGCGACAACGGCAAGCCACCGCCGCCAGCCGACATGTTCTCCAAGAAACGGGATCGACAGGATGGTCACGATCAGCGGCGTCGACTGGAAGATCGCCTGGGTGATCGCAAGCCCGGTATGCGCCAGGCCATAAACGAAGAGCGCGATCTCCGCCACCAGCAGCACACCGCGCATCATCTGCATCAGCGGATGCTTGGTCACGAAGGCGCCGCGTATCCCGCCGGGCTTGCGGACTGCGAGCAGCATCACGAAGGCCGCGAACGCCCAGAAGCGGATCATCGTGATCAGGATCGGCGAGTAGCGTTCGCCAAGGTATTTCGAAAAGCTGTCCTGGACCGCGAAGATGAAAACCGCGGCCAGCGTGAATATGTAACCCTGCAGCTTGGGGCTGCTACTTTTAAAGTCCATGGTCTCCGGCACCGCGTCTGATCGCTTTTGCCTTGGACTAGTCCAGCCAATGCCATGGCTCAAGCCATGAAACCCGCCAAAACGGGCACATGTCCATGTTTATTTCGCCCTTCGCCGCGCCTGGACATGCACCGTCCAGACGAAGTTCAGACAGGCTGGCAACAGGCATTGATAGCTCGCGACTTCAATGACATAGTCCGCTCTACGCATCCATTTTCTAAGCAGAGAAATGAGCATGACCGATCCTGCCACCGCATCTGTCCCAGCCGCGTCGCGGCCCTCCCGCCCTCTGGCTAAGATCAGCCTGAAATGGTCGATGATCGAAGAGGGCAGTCTGTCCATCCTCGAAAAATTTCAGCTGGTACGGGATCTCGGTTTCGACGGGGTGGAACTCGATTCCCCCAATGACCTGCCGTCCAGAGAGGTGCTGGATGCGCGTGACAGGACCGGCGTCGCCATTCCGGGTCTCGTCAACGCGATGCACTGGAAGAGCCCGCTCACCGACGGCGATCCGGCGGTCCGCCAGGCCTGCGTGGACTCGATGATCACGGCGCTTGATGATGCCAAACTCTACGGCGCCGACACGGTGCTTTTGGTTCCCGGCGTCGTGCGCAACAGCCCGACGAGCTACAAGACGGCCTATACCCGTGCGCTGGAGGAGATCGCCAAGATCACCCCTCACGCGGAAGAGACGGGTGTCTCGATCGCGCTCGAAAACGTATGGAACGACTTCCTGCTGAGCCCCTTGGAGGCAGCCGGTTTCGTCGATGCCTGTAACCATCCGAAGGTCGGCTGGTATTTCGATGTCGGCAATGTCCTGCGCTACGGACGGCCCGTCGACTGGATCGAAGCGCTGGGCCACCGCATCCTGAAGATCGACGTCAAGGAGTACAGCCTCGACAAGATGAACACCGAGGGTCCTTGGAAGGGCTTCGAGGTCGAGATCGGCGATGGCGACTGCGATTGGCCGGCGGTCAACCGCGCGCTCGCTGATGTCGGCTATTCCGGCTGGGCTTCCGTCGAGGTTCCCGGCGGCGACCGCCACCGGCTGGCGGCGATCAAGGAACGGGTCGACCGAATATCGACGTTGATCTAGCCGCCCTGATTTTGCTAGCGCTTGGCCAAAGCCACCCGTCCCCTCTTCATCGTCTCATGAAGCTTGGCCTTGATCAGCTCGAAGAGTTCAGGCGGGATCATTCCATAATGATAGCGGCTGGGATCGGACGGTAGCGCCCTGAGATGGATGCCGGGCCACTCGAACCGATTGACCTCGCTCACACGAATCCAGTTGGCGTCGTCATCCAGGCCGAGTTGGCTACGGAGTTCTGCCGGAACCTCGATCGAGAGGTCCTCCTCGCCAAGTTCGGGTGGTGAATGCGTGATCGGGACGACAATCGTATCGTTGGTCCGAGAGTGGTACACGACAATGGCACAAGGCCGATCCTTGCTGCCCAAAGCGAAACCTTCGCTTCTTTCCTTATCCCACAGGTAATTGTACCGGACGACAAGGCCTGCAACCGGCGTCGGGTAACTCACTCGGAAACTTTGCCGTACTCAGAGTTCATGATCAACGCCATGGTTTCGTCGTCCATTTCGCTGACACGTATCACCTCGCGCTCACGCCTTATCATGTCGTGATAGTGGCTGAGTTCCGCGGCGGACAGGAAGCCGCCGATGGTGCGGTCGTGGGCGGTGATCTCGATGACGCCCTCCGACTGCACGCGTTCCCTGAAGGTCGTGAATTTGCGAGCAAACTCGGTAGCAGACACTTTCAAAGCTTGAGCCATAACCGTGGATCTCCCTATAAATGTGTAAAATACGCATTTTACACATCTCGTCAAGGAGCGGGTCGATCATCGCCCGCGATGTCAGCCCCTGAGTTCGGCGAACAGTCTGCGGGCGTTGGCAAGGCCGGTCTGGCAGCCGAACAGGGTCGGTTCGTTGCCTTCATATTCCAGCGATACGAAGCCGTCATAGCCGGAATCCACGACGCTCTTCAGAAGCGACTTCACCGGCAGGTCGCCGAAGCCGAAGACGGAACCACGGATGAACTGCCCGTTAAGCGTCTCCAGCCAGCCCGGTCCCGGGCTTTCGGCGCGCACGTAGAAATCCTTGATGTGCACGAAGCTCGCATGCGCGATCGATGCGCGCGTGCCGGTCAGCGGGTTTTCGTCGACACAGAGAAAATTGCCGACGTCGAGTGTCATCTTGAAGTTCGGGCTGTCGACGGCCTGCAGCAGGCGCTTTACGCGCTCGCTGGAGTTCATGAAGAAACCGTGATCCTCGATGCTGGCGGTCACGCCGAGACGCTCCGCATGGTCCGCCACCTCCCGGCATGCATCGACGATGACAGGGAAGGCCGTTTCGAACTCAGCCGCATTCGTCGCCCGCAGCGACCACGGCACGACGTCATGGCGTAGGAAGCGAACGTCGAGTCGGTCGCAGAGCTCGACGTAGCGCTTCGCCCGGTCGATCTGCGCCCGCCGGTCGTCTCCGATGAAGTTGGCGCCGATGCAGATGCCGGAGAGCGGAATACCGGTTTCGTTCGACGCCTTGCGCAGGCGCTCGACGCTGTCCTCGTCCTTGATCAGCTCGTAGTTCAAATCCTCGCCGGGCGGGGCGATCGACAGCGACGCCAATTCGAGATGTTCGCCGCCATTGTCCCTGATCCAGGTGAAAAGATCTTCGATCCGCATCGAACCGTCCAACATCAGCGGGCGGAAGCTGTAGGAACTCAAACCGAACTTCATGGGCACTCCTCGCGATCAGTGCCGCCACCATCGGAAACGCGGTTGGGACTGTCAATATCGAGATTGACAATCACCCGGATACATCCTTGTTTGCTATCAAAGAGATGAAGTGCATGGAGCATGCAGGGGAATGGGAATGAAGTCCGCAGACGTCGTCATCGTGGGAACCGGACCGACCGGATCCGCCTATGCCAGGGTCATTCGCAACGAGTGGCCCGAGGCGCGCATTCTGATGGTGGAGGCAGGGCCGCAGATCCTGCCCAAGACAGGCGGACATCTCGACAACGTCGCCGATCTCGACGAGCGCGGCGCGCTCGAGGTTCTCGCCCAGGGCGGCGACCGCACCCCGCGCATGCCGATCAACAAGGAGGAATGGGAGGCGCGCCGCGCCGGTGGCTTCGACGGCTCGCTGCTGCGCCGCTCGGGCCTGTTCATCGCCAATGACGGCGATCCCCAGGATGAAAACCTGTTCGCCGGATTCTCGGCCGCCAATGTCGGCGGCATGGGCACCAAGTGGTCGACCGGCACGCCGGTGCCCTCGGAGATCGAACTCGTACCCTTTATCTCCGCCCCTGAGATGCAGGCGGCGTTGGCGACCTCGGCCAAACTTCTCGGCACCAACACCGACCCGAATGCCGGCGATCCCGCTGCCATTGCGCTTCGCGAACGTCTCGGCGCGGTCTTCAACGCAGGCCGAACGCCCGACCGCTTCGTCCAGCCCATGCCGCTGGCGGCCACGCCCGGCCCCGACGGCCTGCATTATCACGGAACCGATGTCGTCCTCGGCGATCTCGTCGATGAACCGGCCGAGCGCTTTTCCATCCTGACCGAGACGGCCTGCCGCCGCGTCATTCACGACGGCCGGACCGTCACCGGCGTCGAGCTCGCCAGCACGGGCTCCGGCGACAGCTTCGTGGTCAGCGCCGGCACAGTCGTCGTCGCCTGTGATGCGCTCCATTCGCCACAGCTTCTCCACGCATCCGGCATCCGCCCCGAGGCCCTCGGCCGCAACCTCAACGATCACTACATCGTCTCGCAGATCTCCGAGATGGATACCGATGTGCCGATGAAGGCGATGAGCTGGATTCCCGCCACCAGGGACTTCCCCTATTCGGTGACCATCGCGCCTGCCAGCCTGCACAGCATGCCGCGTTCGGGCGACATCGTCGGGCAGCCGATCGGCATGGGCTTCTTCGTCTCTTCCGACATCAGCCCCGACAACCGCGTCACCTTCGACGATACGCGCACCGACTGGCTCGGACTGCCCGCCATCTCGATCAAGTGGCGCCAGTCGGAAGGCGACAAGGCGCGCCTCGAAGAGGCCAAGGACCACGCGCTGGCGATTTCCAACATCATCGGCCGGCCAGCAGCGGGCTTCGCCACCTTCGTGCAGCCGGTGGGCTCTTCTCTCCACTTCCAGGGCACGATCCGCATGGGCGAGGCCGACGATGGCACCAGCGTCTGCGACAAGACGTCGAAGGTCTGGGGCTTCGATAATCTCTACGTCGCCGGCAACGGCGTCATCCCGACCGCAACAGCGACCAATCCCACCCTGTTCTCGGTCGCCCTTGCCAGCATCGGCGCCCGCGCGATTGCCGGGGCGCGCCGGACGGCGGCCTGATAAACGAGGCGAATCTCATGACAAATCCAGAACTCAAGGTCCTCGTGGTCGGGCTCGGCCAGATGGGCAAGAGCCACGCGCTCGCGTACCACGCGCATCCCGGCTTCGAGATCGTCGGCCTCGTCAACCGCTCGACCCCGACGCTGCCGGCAGAGCTCTCCGGCTATCCGGTGCGTAACGACTATGCCGCAGCGCTCGCCGAATTCTCGCCCGATGTCGTCTCCGTCGCCACGCATACGAACACCCATGCCGACATGGCGGTCGCGGCGATGGAAAGCGGCGCCCACGTTTTCGTCGAAAAGCCGCTGGCGGCCAATGTCGCGGATGCGGAGCGGGTCGTAGCGGCGGCCAAGGCCAATGGCCGCAAGCTCGTCATCGGCTACATCCTGCGTCATCATCCCTCGTGGATGCGCATGATCGCCGAATCGCGCAGCCTCGGCGGCCCCTACGTGTTCCGCATGAACCTCAATCAGCAATCGAGCGGAGCCGCCTGGGACATTCACCGTTCCATCATGCAGACGACCTCGCCGATCGTCGATTGCGGCGTGCATTATGTCGACGTCATGTGCCAGATCACCGATTCCAAGCCGGTCGAGGTGCGCGGCATGGGCGTCGGGCTGGCGCAGGGCCTGCCCAAGGGCATGTACAATTACGGTCACTTCCAGGTGCTGTTCGAGGATGGCAGCGTCGGCTGGTACGAGGCGGGCTGGGGTCCGATGATGTCGGAAACGGCCTTCTTCGTCAAAGACGTGATCTCGCCCAACGGCTCGGTCTCGATCGTCATGGACGAAGGCGCGAGTTCCGCCAGCCTCGACGCCCACACCAAGACGTCGCGCCTTCGCGTGCACCACGCGGGAACCGATGCTAAGGGCGGCTTCAGCCGATCCGACGACTGGCTCGACATGCACGACGAGCCCGACCACCAGATGCTGTGCGACCGCGAGCAGGATTTCGTCTATCGCGCCATAACGGAAGATCTCGACCTCGCCCGCCATATGGACGACGCCGTCACATCGCTGAAGATCTGCCTCGCGGCCGACGAAAGCGTGCGCACCGGCCAGGCCGTCAAGCTCTGACGCCTGGCCTTCGGCGCGGGCCTTCCCCCGCGCTGATCAGTAATTCGCCAGCAGATACTCCGCACCCGGGTCTCCGAAGCGCGGGGCGACCCCCAACAGCGGTGCCGCACGCCCGATGATGGACTTGATCATCGGTGCGGCGGTAGACGCCGCCGTGCGACCGCCATTCTCGCCGGTTTGCGGCGCGTCGATGATGGTCAGCACGATGTATTTGGGCCGGTCCATCGGGAATGCGGCGACGAACGCGTTGAAGTTCTGGTCGGTGGCATATCGGCCGTTGATGACCTTGTCGGCCGTTCCCGTCTTGCCGCCGATGTTGAAGCCTTCCACCTGGGCGCTGCGGCCCGATCCCTTGATGCCGTTCCACGCATAGAGATAGCGCATGTCCTCGCTCGTCTTCTCGCGGATGACGATCTTGGCGATATCGTTTGCCTGCGCGGCGCTGCGCGGAAGAAATGTCGGCGGGACAAGCCTGCCGCCATTGATGAGGGAGGCGGCGGCAACGGCTGTCTGGAGCGGCGTCGTCGCGGCCCCGTGGCCATAGGAGATCGTGACCGAGTTGATCTTCTTCCAGACCTTCGGCTGCGTCGGCGTCGCCACGCCGGGCATCTCGGTCTCCATCTTGGAGAGCAGTCCCAGCCTGGTCAGGAACTCCTGGTGCCGCTCGATGCCGACCAGGTCGGCGACCCCCGCCGTGCCGATATTGGACGAATACTGGAAGATCTCGGGGATGGTCAGCGGGCGGTTCTTGCCCTTGAAATCCTTGATGGTGAAGCCGCCCATGCGGATTGGCCGGGAAGCGTCGATAACCGAGTTCAGCGTGACCTTGCCTTCGTCCAGGCCCATCGCGAGCGTGAAACTCTTGAAGGTCGAGCCCATCTCGAATGTCGCGTTGCTGATGCGGTTGAACCAGCCCTTCTCGTATTCCTTGTCGACCTTGCCGTCGGGCAGCGTGCGGGACGGCTGGTTGGGATCGAAGTCGGGCAACGATGCCATCGCCAGGACCTCGCCGGTTTCGACGTCGAGGACGACGGCTCCGGCCGCCTGCGCCTCGTACTTGACCAAGGCCTCCGCGGCGACCTCACGCACGATGTTCTGGACGCGCAGGTCGATGGACAGCGTTACCGGCTCCAGAGGCATGTCGCTCGTCAGTCCGGCGGCGCGAAGGTCGAGCAACCCCTGCTCGTCGAGGTATCGCTCCATTCCCGCGACGCCGCGATTGTCGATATCGACATAACCGAGCACGTGCGCGGCCGTATTGCCGCCCGGATAGAAACGCTTCTTCTCGGGGCGGAACCCGACCCCCGGAATCCCGAGCTCGAGAATCTGGCTTTGCTGACGAGGCGTGATCTGGCGACAGATCCAGGCGAATCTCGACGATTTCACCGAGAGCTTCGCATAGGTCCCCTTGCGATCGATATCCGGGAAGATCGTCGCGAGTTTTTCCACGGCGTCGTCCACGTCGACGATCCTGTTGGGTTCGGCGAACATCGAGACCGTCCGGATGTCGGTCGCGAGCAACTGTCCGTTCCGATCGAGAATGTCTGGCCGCGACGCCATGAGCTTGTCCGAAGGCAGAATGTCGGATGCGGCCGCGGGATCGCGGACCCCGTATTCGACGAGCCGCGCCGCGCTGGCCGCGAAGGCGATGACAAGCCCTACCGCCACAAGCACGACGCGCGTCTTGCCCTGCTTGTAGAGATCGACCTTTTTCCTGTTCTTCACCCGAAGTGCCGAGACATTGAGATGGCGCGGCGCTTCGCGAGAACGATTTTCGATACGAGGCTCATCGTCAGCGCGCTCCCATCGTCTGGGCATATCGCGGCGAGGCGGGCAGGCTCTTGTGTGCGTCGGCTACTGAAAACATCTGGGCTCTCTCTCGAGCAGCCCTGATATCATCAGGTGATCGTCAGGCTGCTCTGGCTAGTGGATCGGGATGAGAAAGCGGGCCGCCGGCGATTGGCGGTCGATAGATGGGCGCGCGCATCCGGCCCTCGAGGTAGATCGGCAGGTCGGGATAATAGCTTACGTCGACAAGTTTCCAGGCGCTGGGCCAAGCCTCTCCCGGCTGCCGCCGGGTCCAGTGATCGCCGTCATGCGCATGTCCGATGTCGCGGTCGGCCGCGTGGGACAGGACATCGGGCTCCATGAGGATCTCGGTTTGAGCAGGCGCGGCGAAGGAAGCGCTCGGAAGGCATGTCTGCGCACTGCCGATCGTCGTCAACATGATCATCAGAACAATGAGAATGCGCCGAATCATCTTCTACCGAGTAAGGCTTCGTTAACTCTAGTCACCCTACCGCCAGAACATTAACCAATTCTCAAGACGTCGATCCCGCCCATGGAAATTCCGAATGCACGCCTCCCGCTGCGTCGCCTTTCGTCCCTGCGGGGCCGCCATTGGTCCTTCTTCTTCTTGGCTGCAAACATCGATATGCTAGCGCGATGAATGTCGTTTCGGTCACCCCACCTCGCAGGATGCTGCGCCAAAGGCTAAGCCTGGCGTGGCAGTTCGGCATTGCGGGCGGGCTGGTGCTCGTACTCGGCATGGTGCTGATCGGATTGTGGGTGACCAGCCGCATCGAAAGTGCGACGGTGCGCAACACCGGCAGCGCCACCGCGCTCTATGTCGACAGCATCATCGCGCCGCTCACGCAGGAGCTCGCCTCGGGCACGTCGCTTGGCGAGGGCGCCAAGCGGGCGTTGACCGAAACGCTGCAACAGGGCGTGCTGCGCGGCCGCCTCTACTCGTTCAAGATCTGGCGTCCCGACGCCACCGTGCTGTTCAGCAGCGAATCCAGCCTCGTCGGCAAGCATTTCTCGATGACCGAGGGCCTTGCGACGGCGCTCGCCGGCACCGTCCATGCCGAGTTCGACGATCTCGAGGGCGAGGAAAACAAGCTGGAGCAGCAGAGCGACCAGCCGCTTCTGGAAATCTACAGCCCGATCCGCGAGCCCTGGTCGGGCGACATCATCGGTGTCGCGGAGTTCTACGAGGTCGCCAGCGACCTGCGCGCCGAACTTGCGGTCACCAGGCTGCAAAGCTGGCTCGTCGTCGGCACGGTGACCGCGGGTATGCTCGCGCTGCTCTTCATCATCGTTGCCAGGGGCAGCCACCTGATCGACGCCCAACGCCGGTCGCTCGATGCGCAGGTTTTGGAGCTGTCGCGGATGCTCGACCTCAACCGAACTCTGCGCCAGCGCGCCGACAAGGCGAACCAGCGCACGGCGACGCTCAACGAACGCTACCTGCGCCGCATCTCGGCCGAGCTGCACGACGGCCCCGCGCAGCTGCTCGGCTTTGCCGCGCTGAGGCTGGAAGCAATCGCGAAGGGAACCGCGAAGGGCGACGACGAATCGCTGGTCAGCAGCTCGATCACCGAGGCCATCCAGGAAATCCGCAACATCTGCCGCGGCCTGACGCTGCCGGAACTCGAGAGGCTTTCGGGCGACGACGTCGTTCGCCGCGCCATTCAGGCACACGAGACACATTCGCGCAGCAGGATCATATCGGACGTCGGCTCGCTCGACGTCACCGCGCAGGCCGCGAAGATCTGTATCTACCGCTTCATCCAGGAAGCGCTGAGCAACGCCACCCGGCATGCCGGCGCATCGAGAATCTCGGTGACGGCGACCCAAGACGACCAGCAGATCGTGATCGCGGTCGAGGACAACGGAACCGGTTTCGTACGGGCCGGCAACGAGGACGGGCTCGGTCTTGCCGGTATCGAGGAACGTTTGGCCGGGCTCGGCGGTCGCCTCGACATCACGTCGGATGCCAGCGCCGGAACCGCCTTGAGGATGATATTGCCGAGGAGACCAACGGAATGACGTCGAATATGCTGAGGGTCGCGATCGTCGACGACCACCCGATCTTCCGCAACGGCCTGGCCCGCAGCCTTTCCGACGAACCGGGCTTCGAAGTGGTCGGCGAAGGCGCCAGCGCCGCCGACGCGGTTGCACTGTTCAACGAGCACCGGCCCGATGCGCTGCTCCTCGACCTCTCCATGCCGGGCGGCGGGCATCAGGCGTTGCGGTCGATCGTCGAGACCGACCCGGCCGCAACGGTGATCGTGCTGACCGCCTCGGAGGAAGACAGCGATCTTTTCGACGCGCTGAAGGAAGGGGCGAAGGGTTATATCCTGAAGGGGGTCAACGCCTCGACGCTGGTATCGGCGATCCACAATGTGGTGGCCGGCGAGAGCTATGTGTCGCCGAGCCTCGCCGCGCGCATCCTGACGGAGATGAAGGGCGAGACCGCCCTGCCACAGCCCGCCGCCCCGCGCAATCCGCACGACGACGCGCTGGCCTTGCTGACGCCGCGCGAGGAACAGATTCTCGGTCTGGTCGCCGACGGCAACAGCAACAAGGAAGTTGCCCGCCAGCTGAACCTTCAGGAAAAGACGATCAAGCACAACATGACGCGCATCCTGCAGAAACTGAAGGCGCGCAACCGCACCGAAGCCGCGATCTTCCTGCGTGACGCGCGGTCGCGACCCTGAACCCCGTTCGCGTCGCGTCAGCGAAACCGCTCGACATCGCTGCTCTTTGCGGCACGCCGGATGACGAGGCGCCCCTCCGGGTCGAACAGCTCATAACGGCCGTTCCGGATGCGCTCGCGCCAGCCGCCATCAAAGGCGCGATCTTCGCTCCGGGATATGGAACCCGTGCGCTCGTCTCCGCGCCCATGCCGATCGCCACCGGACCGGCTGCCGCCACTGTCGTCCGACGAGCGCGAGCCGGATGATCCTGACGTCCCCGAACCCGACGTGCCCGAACCTGACGTTTCGGAAGAACCGGACGAGCCGGAATGACCCGAGCCGGAGGAGCCGGAATGATCGGAACCGGACGAACCTGAGCCGGACCCCGAGCCGCTTCCGCCCGAGCTCCCGCTTCCGCTTGAGCCGCCATCGCCGCCTCCCTTCTCCGCCCATGCCGAGACCGGCGCTGAAACGGCGAACATCGTGCAGAGAATGAAGGCGCAGGCGATTTTCTTGTTCACGATCGATCTCCTTGACGGGTTGGCCCGGTCCGCGAACGGGCCGGGCCATGGCTGATCTGACGGTTAGTGGCGTCCGCCGTTGTCGTCGCCGCCGCCGCGCCACCACGATTGTCGCCGCCGTTGTCGTCCCCGCCGCCACGGCCGCCACGATTGTCGCCACCGCGGTCGTCTCCGCCATTGCGCTGATGGCTTGCGGAATCATCCGAGCCGCGCCCGCGCGAAGAGGAGGATGACGACGAGGACGAGCTGTGGCGAACGTCGTTGGGACCGTCGTCGAGACCCTGGCCGTGGCGCTTGAGCTTGCGATTGACGCGGTCGTCGGCGCCCTGGCGTACGAGCGTGACGAGCGGAGGCTTGGCCGCCGTGAGGCCGGCGTCGGTGGAGAGTGGTCCGGCGCCGGCCGAACCGAACGCCAGAAGCAGCGATCCGACGGCAACGCAAGTGTGAACAGCGATCTTCTTCATGCGTATGCTCCTTGGTTTTCCGGCCGGAACGGTTGTGATCGTGTGAGATATTGCCGGTCGGGTTCGTCAATTCTCGCGCATCCGACGCTCATTCATAGCGGCCCCGGTCCTCTACGGCCGCCGATAGGGACTTTAGTCCCCATGGTCAGGACCAACGGCTCAAGATAAGTGGAGTGTGTTGGAATAGTTTTAGCCGGCACGGCTGGCCGAACAATTCAGACGCAGTGCTAACCAATTCATAGCGACCGAAAATCTGAGCCGATCCGTGCTTGGTTTCGCTCCAATCGGGAGTTTGACATGAAGACATCCATCAGCCTGAAGCTGGCCTCCGCCGCCGCGCTTCTCGCCGCAACAGCCTTCGTAAACGGTGCGTTCGCGCAGGATGCCGAAGGCATCGTCCTGTACAACGCCCAGCACGAGGGCCTCGGCAAGGAGTGGACGGAAGCCTTCACCAAGGATACCGGCATCAAGGTCACCGTCCGCAATGGCGGCGACATGCAGCTCGCCAACCAGATCATCCAGGAAGGCGACGCATCGCCCGCCGACGTATTCCTGACCGAAAATTCCCCGGCCATGGCACTGGTCGGCTCCGCCGGCCTCTTCGCACAGGTCGACAAGGAAACGCTGGCCCAGGTTCCAGAACAGTTCCGCCCGGCCGACGGCACCTGGACGGGCATCGGCGCGCGCTCGACCGTGTTCGCCTACGACAAGAACAAGCTCACCGAAGACAAGCTGCCGAAGTCGATCCTCGATCTCGCCGATCCGGCCTGGAAGGGTCGTTGGGGTGCATCTCCCGGTGGCGCCGATTTCCAGGCGATCGTCGGCGCGATGCTGCAGCTGAAGGGCGAGGAAGCGACCGCGGCATGGCTGAAGTCCATGAAGGAAAACGCAACGCCCTATAAGGGCAACAGCGTTGCCATGAAGGCCGTCAATGCCGGCGAAGTCGAAGGCGCTGTCATCTACCACTACTACTGGTTCGGCGATCAGGCCAAGACCGCCGAGAACAGCAAGAACGTCGCCCTGTACTACTTCAAGAACCAGGATCCGGGCGCCTTCGTCAGCGTCTCCGGCGGTGGTGTGCTGAAGTCCAGCAAGAAGTCGAAGGAAGCCCAGGCGTTCCTCAAGTGGATCACCTCCAAGGCTGGCCAGGACATCCTGAAGAACGGCACCTCGTTCGAGTATTCGGTTGCCGGTGATTCCAACGCCAAGCTGGTTCCGATCGCCGATCTCCAGGCCCCGAAGGTCGAAGCCTCCAAGCTCGACAACAAGAAGGTCGTCGAACTGATGACCGCCGCCGGTCTGCTCTAAGCTTATCAGCCCCCAGGATGTTGGAGCCGCGCGTCGAAAGATGCGCGGCTTTCTTGTGTCTGAGGACGACGCGATTTCATCAAATCAATAGTTTGCGCGAATTTCTTGTTTCAATTTTCCCCGCTCGAAAGACCTCGGCCTACAATAAAGGCGTCCCGTCATCGGATACCCCGGCAGGCGTGCCGGCGAGGCGGGATCGGCGCGGAGCGTGAGGGTGAGACGCAAAACCTCACGGTCCGGGTCCGCGGAAAATGATCTCCCTCCGGTGACGGCGGTATCCCTTGCAAGAGGGTGCCGAGTTGAGCCCGGACGTGCCTGTGAGGCACACATGGTCTCCCCCGGCGAAGTTGGGCGAGAAGGCAGAGAGATCGGAGTCGCGGGCATAAACCGCCGAACGGGGCGCTGGAAAGCGCCATATTTTACTTACTCAATCGAGGTGATTTCCAGCGCCCCGTCCGAGTGAAGATTGCATGGTGGAGACACGGGCTTTCGGGCGGCGTGGGGTTTTGGTGTGTCTGTGGGGATGTGGTGCGATGATAGAGAGGTCTCGTCGTGGAACACCCCCCTCTGCCCTGCCGGGCATCTCCCCCCACAGGTGGGGGAGAGGACTCGTGGCCCGCTCACGGTCTTGGCGTCAACATCGCCACAAGTTAAGCCCTCCCCCTTGTGGGGAGGGTTGGGAGGGGTCTTTGCCCTACGCGCTCACATCAATGACCGGCAGGCCAGCCGGATACCAAGCGGCACCACAACCGGGTTGGCGACTCCACACCGTCAACCATCCCCCTCAAGACGCCGGCGTAAACCGCGCCACCAGCGCATGTTTGTCGCCGGGATAGGTAAACCGCACATGGGTAACCGGGCCGACATTGCTCCAGGTACGGCGCTCGACCACGAGGCAGGCGGTATTGCGCGCGATGTCGAGCAACGTCGCCGCTTCGCCTCCCGCCGCAACCGCGTGGATGCGGTGTTCGGCGCTCGACCATGGGATCTGGTTGATCAGCCAGGCGCCGGGCGGCAGGTTCGCGAAGTCGGCATCCTCGGCCTCGGGCACCGTGGCGAGGCTGATCAGGCGCTCCTCGAGACAGAAGGGACGTCCACCGGCATGGTGGATGCAGACCACCTCGACGACGGAGGAGCCCGGCTGCAATTCGAGGCGCCTGTTATCGTCGGCGTCCGCCTTGCGCTTGGCGCGCCTGGCGACCGAAAACGAATAGGCAAGGTTCAGCGATTTCACCTCGGCGGCGATGTCGTGGATCTCCAGCACGGCCGATTGCGCCTGCGGCTGGGTGACGAAGCTGCCGGATTTCTTGCGGCGTTCGATCAGGCCGGCCTTGGCGAGCTGGGTCAGCGCCTTGTTCACCGTCATGCGCGAGCAGTCATAGGCTTTGGTGAGCTCCAGCTCGAACGGAATGCGGTGACCCGGCGGCCACTCGCCCGAGACGATGCGGCCTTCGATGTCGTTCACGATCCGCTGATGCAAGGTGATGTCCCTGCCCTGATCCATCGTCACGCTCCGCTTTTCTTCCCGGTCTATCGGCAATGTCCGAGTCGGGGAAGGCCGTCAGGCCGCCAGCAATTCGCTCATTGCCTTGAGGAAGCGCCGATTGATCGCCTCGCGGCCAACATGCCGGCCGCCTTCGACCTTCTTCTCACCCAGCGCCCAGACGCTGTCGACCCCGACGCCGCCAGCAAACATCCAGTGGTCGAGCAGCTGATCGCCGGCGAGATAGGGGACGGCCGACGTGTCCAGGGCTACGATATCGGCGTGGTGCCCTATCGCCAGCCCGCCCGGCGCCTTCAGCGCCGCACCGCCGCCCGTGATCGCATGGTCGAAGAGGCTGCGCGCCGTGGAACCGCCGGATGCGGCAATGACGTTGCGGGCTTTCAGCGCCAGGCGCTGCGAATATTCGAGCTGCCTGAGCTCGCCGGGGAGAGAGATCAGCACGTTGGAATCGGAGCCGACGCCGTACCGCCCGCCCTCTTCGAGAAACAGCGGCGCCGGGAAGGTGCCATCGCCGAGATTGGCTTCGGTGATCGGGCAGAGGCCGGCGATCGCGCCGCGCCGCGCCATCTCGCGGGTCTCGCTGTCGGTCATGTGGGTGGCGTGGATCAGGCACCAGCGGTTGTCGACATCGGCATTGTCGAGCAGCCATTCGACCGGCCGGGCGCCGGACCATGAAATGCAATCCTCGACCTCCTTCACCTGTTCGGCGATGTGGATGTGGATAGGCCCCTCGCCCGCCATCGGCACCACCTTGGTGAGCTCTTCCGGCGTCGCCGCCCGCAGGCTGTGCGGCGCAAGCCCGAGTTCGGCGCCGCTCAGCCGCGATGTCAGTTTCCGGCAGCCGTCCATCAACGCCGCGAAGCTGTCGAGCGAATTGATGAACCGGCGCTGGCCCTCGATCGGCTCGGCACCGCCGAAGCCGGAATGGGCGTAGAAGACCGGCAGCAGGGTCAGTCCGATGCCCGCCGTCGCACTCGCCGCGCCAATCCGTTCGGCCAGCTCCGCGATGTTGGCGTAAGGCCGTCCGTCCTTGTCATGGTGCAGATAATGAAACTCGCCGACGCGGGAAAAGCCGGCCTCCAGCATCTCCATGTAGAGCTGCGAGGCGACAGCCTCGACATGATCAGGCGTCATCGACAAGGCGAACTTGTACATGACGGTGCGCCAGCTCCAGAAGCTGTCGTTGGCGTGGCCCCTTACCTCGGCCAAGCCCGCCATGGCGCGTTGAAAAGCATGGCTGTGGAGATTCCCCATGGCCGGGACGAGCGTATGATGGCGTTCGTCGGCAGGCTCCGCATCAACCGATGTCTCGATGCTAGATATGCGTCCACCGTCGAGCGTCAGCCGGACATTCTCCCGCCATCCCTCCGGCAGAAGAGCGGCGCGCGCGTGGAGTGTCGTCGCAACTGTTTGAGCCATGACCGTTTTCTCTCCTTCTGCGGAAGCATCTCTTTCTTTTCCAGAGATACGCCCAAATTTTTCCTTGTCACCTGTTTATTATGTATATACATGTTGAGGCATAAGGAAAGGCGCAAAGCTGATGAACGGGAACAATTTTCCAGACAGGCAGACCTCGGGAGAGGCTCGGCCGCACCTGTGGCGCAACGCCCGCCTGGCAACGCTCGATCCGGCCAAGCAAGGCCTGGGTGTTGTCGAGAAGGGCGCGATCGTCGTCGAATCCGGCCGCATCACCTATGTCGGCCCGGAAAGCGAATTGCCGGTCCTGGCGATCGAGCGCGCCGAGATCACCGATCTCGAAGGCCGCTGGGTGACGCCGGGTCTCGTCGATTGCCACACCCACATCGTCCATGGCGGCAACCGCGCCCGCGAGTTCGAGATGCGGCTGGATGGCGCCACCTATGAAGAGGTCGCCCGCGCTGGCGGCGGTATCGTCTCGTCGGTCAAGGCCACCAACGCGCTGTCCGTCGACGGCCTCGTCGCCGCATCGCTTCCGCGTCTCGACACGCTGCTTGCCGAGGGGATGACGACGATCGAGATCAAGTCCGGCTATGGGCTCAACATCGAAGCCGAGCTGAAGATGCTGCGCGCCGCCCGCGCTCTCGGCAATCTTCGCCCGGTCCGCGTCGTCACCTCCTATCTCGGCGCCCATGCGACGCCAGTCGAATACAAGGGCCGCAATGGCGATTACATCACCGATGTCGTGCTGCCCGGCCTCGAGCAGGCGCATGCCGAAGGTCTGGTCGATGCCGTCGACGGCTTCTGCGAGGGCATCGCGTTTTCGGTCGAAGAGATGCGCCGCGTCTTCGACCGCGCCCAGCAGCTGGGTCTCCCGGTCAAGCTCCATGCCGAGCAGCTCTCCAACCTCGGCGGGGCCCGCTTCGCGGCCTCCTATCTGGCGCTTTCGGCCGACCATCTCGAATATCTCACCGCCGATGACGCCGTCGTCATGGCCGCGGCCGGAACCGTCGCCGTGCTCCTGCCCGGCGCCTTCTACGCCATCAACGAAAAGCAGAAGCCGCCGGTCAAGGCGCTGCGCGAGGCCGGCGCCCACATCGCCATCGCCACCGATTGCAACCCCGGCACCTCGCCGCTGACCTCGCTGCTTTTGACCATGAACATGTCCGCCACCCTGTTCGGCCTCACCGTCGAGGAGTGCATCGCCGGCGCCACCCGCGAAGGTGCACGCGCCCTTGGCCTCATCGACGAAACCGGCACGCTCGAAACCGGCAAGTCCGCCGATTTCGCCATCTGGGATGTCGAGAGCCTCGCCGAACTCGTCTACCGCATCGGCTTCAACCCGCTTCACGCACACGTCTTCAAGGGCGAAAGGATCGACCGTTGACCATCACTCTTCACCCCGGCTCCGTATCGCTCAAGCATCTGGAAACGATCTACTGGACCGGCGAGCCTGCTGTGCTCGACCGCTCCTTCGACGCCGGCATCAACAAGGCGGCCGCCCGCATCGCCGAGATCGCCGCCGGCAACGCGCCTGTCTACGGTATCAATACCGGCTTCGGAAAGCTTGCCTCGATCAAGATCGACAGCGCCGACGTCGCGACGCTCCAGCGGAATCTCATCCTGTCGCATTGCTGCGGCGTCGGCGCGCCGCTTGCCGAAAACATCGTCCGCCTGATCATGGCCCTCAAGCTCGTCTCGCTCGGTCGCGGCGCATCCGGCGTGCGGCTGGAGCTGGTGCGGCTGATCGAGGGCATGCTGGAAAAGGGCGTCATCCCTGTTATCCCGGAAAAGGGCTCCGTCGGCGCCTCCGGCGATCTTGCGCCGCTGGCGCATATGGCCGCCGTGATGATGGGCGAAGCCGAAGCCTTCTATAAGGGCGAGCGGCTCTCCGGCGCCGCGGCACTCGACAAGGCCGGCCTGACACCTGTGGTGTTGGCCGCCAAGGAAGGCCTGGCGCTGATCAACGGCACGCAGACCTCCACCGCGCTGGCGCTGGCCGGCCTCTTCCGCGCCCACCGCGCCGCACAGGCCGCCTTGATCACCGGCGCGATGTCGACCGATGCCGCCATGGGCTCGTCCGCCCCGTTCCATCCCGACATCCACACGCTGCGTGGCCACAAGGGCCAGATCGATACGGCGGCTGCTCTGCGGGCACTGCTCGACAACTCGGTCATCCGCCAGAGCCACATCGAGGGCGACGAGCGCGTCCAGGACCCCTACTGCATCCGCTGCCAGCCGCAGGTCGACGGCGCCTGCTTGGACCTGTTGCGTTCGGTCGCCCGCACACTGGAGATCGAGGCCAACGCGGTGACCGACAACCCGCTGGTCCTCTCCGATAATTCCGTCGTCTCCGGCGGCAATTTCCACGCCGAGCCGGTCGCCTTCGCCGCCGACCAGATCGCCATCGCCGTCTGCGAAATCGGCGCCATCGCCCAACGGCGCATCGCGCTGCTCGTCGATCCGGCCCTCTCCTACGGCCTGCCCGCCTTCCTCGCCAAGAAGCCCGGCCTCAACTCCGGCCTGATGATCGCGGAAGTGACGTCGGCGGCGCTGATGTCGGAGAACAAGCAGATGTCGCACCCGGCTTCGGTGGACAGCACCCCGACTTCGGCCAACCAGGAAGACCACGTCTCCATGGCCTGCCACGGCGCCCGCCGCCTGCTGCAGATGACAGACAACCTGTTCTCGATCATCGGCATCGAGGCGCTGACGGCGGCCCAGGGCGTCGAATTCCGCGCCCCGCTTGCCACCAGCCCGGAACTTTCAAGCGCTATCGCCGCGATCCGTTCAGTGGTGGCGACGCTGGAGGTCGACCGCTACATGGCGGGTGACCTGCAGGCGGCCAGCGATCTGGTGGCATCGGGTGGGCTCAATGCGGCGGTGTCTTCGGGCATTCTGCCGGTGCTGGAGGCGTGATGGTGATGTCTACGCTCGTGGCGCCCCCTCTGCCCTGCCGGGCATCTCCCCCACAGGTGGGGAGATTGGCTGGGCTTACCCGCTCGCTCCAAAGTCAACCGTTCTGCAAGGCGATAACAACGGGTCGATCTCCCCCCTTGTGGGGGAGATGTCCGGCAGGACAGAGGGGGGTAACCCACCCGCAACCCGTGGAGCATTCAACCAATGACCACTCACGAAACCCGCCAGGGCACATCGCCCGTCATCCTCGGCTTCCCCCACACCGGCACCGACGTGCCGCCTGCCATATGGGATCGCCTGAACGACAACGGCAAGCTGCTCGCCGACACCGACTGGCACATCCACAATCTCTATGACGCCCTCCTTGATGGCGTGACTACAGTCCGCGCCACCTTTCACCGCTACGTGATCGACGCCAACCGCGATCCATCCGGCACCAGCCTCTACCCCGGCCAGAACACCACCGGCCTGGTGCCTGAGACGGATTTCGACGGCCTGTCGATCTGGAAGGACGGCGAGACGCCCGACGAGGCCGATATCGCAGAGCGGCTGCGCGATTTCCACGCGCCCTATCATGCGGCGCTTGCCGCCGAGATCGAGCGGGTGACGGCGATCCACGGCGTCGCGATCCTCTACGATTGCCACTCGATCCGCTCGCACATCCCCTTCCTCTTCGAAGGCAAGCTGCCGGACTTCAATATCGGCACCGACATGGGCAAGACCTGTGACAGCAGGATCGAGCAGGCGGTCGTCGCCGCGACGGCCTCGGCCACCGGCTACGACAGCATCCTCAACGGCCGCTTCAAGGGCGGCTGGACGACGCGGCATTACGGCCGGCCGGAAACCGGCGTGCATGCGATCCAGATGGAGCTGGCGCAGTCCACGCATCTTCAGACCGAAAAGCCGCCCTTCGCCTATGACACCGCCAAGGCCGAGCGCCTGCGCGTCCATCTGAAAGACATCCTCGAGCGCATCGCCGCGATCGCGCCGAGCCTGAAGAAATAAGCCTGAAACAACAAGCCATCCAACCCGGATAAGGGGAACCGCAATGACCAGCAATCCACGCCACAACATTCGCGATGTCAGAAGCCCTCGTGGCCCCGAGCTCAATGCAAAGAGCTGGATGACCGAAGCGCCGCTGCGCATGCTGATGAACAATCTCGACCCCGAGGTGGCGGAAAACCCGCATGAGCTGGTGGTCTATGGCGGCATCGGCCGTGCCGCCCGCACCTGGTCGGATTTCGACCAGATCGTCGCGACACTGAAGACGCTGACGGAAGAAGAAACGCTGCTGGTCCAATCCGGCAAGCCGGTCGGCGTATTCCGCACCCACAAGGACGCGCCGCGCGTCCTGATCGCCAATTCCAACCTCGTGCCGCACTGGGCGACCTGGGACCATTTCAACGAGCTGGATAAGAAGGGTCTCGCCATGTACGGCCAGATGACCGCCGGCTCGTGGATCTATATCGGCACGCAGGGCATCGTGCAGGGCACCTACGAGACCTTCGTCGAAGCCGGCCGCCAGCATTACAACGGCGACCTCAAGGGCAAGTGGATCCTGACCGGTGGCCTCGGTGGCATGGGCGGCGCGCAGCCGCTGGCGGCCGTCATGGCCGGCGCCTGCTGCCTCGCGGTCGAGAGCGACGAGACCCGCATCGATTTTCGCCTGCGCACCCGCTATGTCGATGAGAAGGCGAAGACGCTCGATGAAGCGCTCGCCCTGATCGACAAATGGACCAAGGTGGGCGAAGCCAAGTCCGTCGGCCTGCTCGGCAACGCCGCCGAGATCTTCCCCGAGCTCGTCAAGCGTATGAAGGCCGGCGGCCCACGCCCCGATATCGTCACCGACCAGACCTCCGCCCACGACCCGCTCAACGGCTATCTGCCGATCGGCTGGACCGTCGACGAGCACAAGGCCAAGCGCGAGAGCGATCCGAAGGCCGTAGAGGCCGCCGCCCGCGCCTCGATGAAAAAGCATGTCGAAGCCATGGTCGCCTTCTGGGATGCCGGCGTGCCGACGCTCGACTACGGCAACAACATCCGTCAGGTCGCCAAGGACGAAGGCCTGGAAAACGCCTTCGCCTTCCCCGGCTTCGTGCCGGCCTATATCCGCCCGCTGTTTTGCCGCGGCATCGGCCCGTTCCGCTGGGCAGCGCTTTCGGGCGATCCCGAGGATATCTACAAGACCGACGCCAAGGTGAAGGAGCTGCTCCCCGACAACAAGCACCTGCACAACTGGCTCGACATGGCGCGTGAACGCATCGCCTTCCAGGGCCTGCCGGCCCGTATCTGCTGGGTCGGCCTCGGCGATCGTCACCGTCTGGCGCTGGCCTTCAACGAGATGGTCAAGAACGGCGAGCTCTCGGCTCCCGTCGTCATCGGCCGCGACCATCTGGACTCCGGCTCGGTCGCCTCGCCGAACCGCGAGACGGAAGCGATGAAGGACGGATCGGACGCCGTGTCCGACTGGCCGCTCCTCAATGCGCTCCTCAACACCGCATCGGGCGCCACCTGGGTCTCGCTGCATCACGGCGGCGGCGTCGGCATGGGCTTCAGCCAGCATTCGGGCGTGGTTATCTGCGCCGATGGCTCCGACGATGCGGCCAAGCGCCTGGAACGCGTGCTCTGGAACGACCCGGCGACCGGCGTCATGCGCCACGCCGACGCCGGCTACGACATCGCGCTGGACTGCGCCAAGGAAAAGGGCCTGCGGCTGCCGGGGATTCTCGGGAATTGATAGAGCGAGACACCGGGCCTCAGAATGGTAGGAGGCCCGGATACTGGAGGCGGCAATCAGCGTCCTCTCGAACGTCCCCGCTCATTCCTTGTCTGTTAGGATCGGCTTGATTGGGTCTTCGGCGGGAAAGAGGTCGCCGCCATAGAACATGTCTTCGATTTCCTCGACCATCATCGTGTCGAAGTCGTCGGGAACGTTGATCATGTCCTCCATGAAACCAATGCGGCGCTTCTTCGGCGCCGTGTCCGGTTGAACGATCGGGGCGTCCTTTGCCATGTTGACGATGTCCATCACTCGCCTCCAGTGCCCTGAGTGTCCTCCACTCCCCTCCCATTTGCAACCTCCGGAGATCCCATGCCCCGCGCCACAATCCTCACCGCCAACAGCTATCGCCGCATGCCGTGGAAGAACGGTGGCGGGGAGACGGTGGAGATTGCGGTTTCGCCGGAGGGGGCCGCACATTCGGAGTTCGATTGGCGCATCAGCATGGCGACGGTCGCGACCGATGGGCCGTTCTCGATCTTCCCCGGCATCGACAGAACCTTGTCGATCCTCGACGGCGAAGGCATGTCGCTTGCGATCGACGGTCGTGCTCCTGTGCTGTTGACGCAGGAGAGCGCGCCCCTCGCCTTCCCCGCCGACGTCACGGTGTCGGCGACGCTGAAATCCGGGCCGATCACGGATCTCAACGTCATGACGCGTCGCGGTGGTCTGTGGCACCGGGTCGAACGCATCGTCGTCGATGGTGAAGTCACATTCGGCGGCGCATCCGGCACGCTGCTGGTGTTCTGCCATCGCGGCGCGGTCAATCTCACCTGGCCGGATGAAGAGGTCTCGCTTGGTGAAGGCGACACGTTGCTGCTGCAGGATGCGACAGGCATTTCGCTCGAGATGGATGGCCAGGCGCTCTGCTACCTCATCACCATGGATGCCGCCTGACGCGGCAACGACCGACAAGCCGCAATTGTCCACCGGGCAAATCAGGCGCAAAACAATATTGTCGCTATACTCTATAAAATAGATAGTTTTATCTGTGTGCCAACCATGGCCCGCCTTAGTGTTTTCCCGTCGAAACAAGTTGAGCCGGCGCACAAGCGCGGCATCTGGGGGCGAAACATGAATATCAAGGGCATTATCGCAGGACTTACACTTGGCGTGGCGGCGGTAGCCGCGCCGTTCCTCGCGCAGGCAGCCGACAAGAAGGTCGTCGTTGCCTATCAGACGGACGCACTGCCGTCGTCGGTTGCCATTGCCAATGGCGAGTTCGCCAAGGCGACGGGCTACGACATCGACTTCCGCAAATTCAATTCCGGCGCCGAGATCTTCGCGGCCATCGCCTCGGGCGACGTGCAGGTCGGCTACGTCGGCTCCAGCCCGTTCGCGGCGGCCACCTCGCGCGGCCTTGCCGTCAAGGCCTTCTACCTCTCCTCGATCTCGGGCATCGACGAGGCGCTGGTCGTGCGCGATGGTTCGGGCATCAACTCGCTCAACGACCTGAAGGGCAAGAAGCTCGCCGCAGCCCCCGTTTCCACCGACCACTATCAGCTCCTGGCGCTGATCAAGTCGCTCGGCCTCAGCGAGAAGGACGTGCAGGTCTTCGCCATTCCGCAGCCCGAGATCGTCGCCAGCTACAATCGCGGCGATATCGATGGCGGCTTCGTCTGGGATCCGGCGCTGAGCGAACTGAAGAAGAAGGGCAAGGTGCTGGTCACCTCCAAGGATGTCGCCGACAAGGGCGCGCCGACCTTCTCCGCCTGGGTCGCGGCCTCGAAATTCGCCGATGAAAACCCTGAATTCCTGAAGAGCTTCGCCGGCGTCATCAACACCTACTACGCCTCCTTCGCCAACGACAAGAAGGCCTGGGAAGCCGATAGCGAAAACGCCAAGCTGCTCGCCAAGGCGCTCGGCGGCACGCCCGAACAGCAGGCGGCAGCGCTGAAGAACCTGACGCTTCTGACGCCCGACGTCCAGGCATCCGACGCGTGGCTCGGCGGCGGCGAGAAGGCGGGTGCTGCCAAGATCCTCAAGGATACCGCCACTTTCCTGAAGGAACAGGGCAAGGTCAGCGAAGTGCTGCCGAGCTACGCCGCATTTGTGACAGCTGATGCTTTGACCAATCCGAGCAACTAAGCCGATTTCGGCGGATACGCTGGCGCGGCACCGCGCCGGCGTCCTCATTTTCGAAGAGACCTGACATGCTCAAAGTCGATCACGCGAGCGTCTATTTCCAGACACGAGACGGCCGGACGGTTCATGCGCTCGACCGCGTCTCGCTCGCCATTCCCGAAAACAGCTTCGTGGTCGCGCTCGGCGCCTCGGGCTGCGGCAAGTCCACGCTGCTCAACGCCATCGCCGGCTTCCTGCCGCTGTCCGATGGAGCGATCACGCTCGACGGACGGCCCGTCACCTCCCCGGGCGCGGATCGCGGCGTTGTCTTCCAGAAGGATACGCTGCTGCCCTGGAAGACGGTGATCGACAATGTCGCCCTCGGCCTCAAATTCGCCGGCGTGCCGAAAGTCGCCCGCCGCGAACGGGCCGAACGCCTGCTTCATCTCGTCGGCCTCAAGGATTTTACCGCGGCCTTCCCCTATGAACTCTCGGGCGGCATGCGCCAGCGCGTCGGCATCGCCAGAGCGCTGGCGACCGAACCCGACGTGCTCCTGATGGACGAGCCCTTCGGCGCGCTCGACAGCCTGACCCGCGAACAGATGCAGGAGCTCTTGGTGTCGATCTGGAAGGCGACGCATACCCGCATCTTCTTCATCACCCACTCGATCGAGGAAGCACTGTTTCTGGGCACGCAGGTCGTGGTGATGTCGCCGCGCCCGGGCCGCATCGTCGCCCGCTTCGACCTCGATTTCGTCCGCCGCTTCGCTGAAACGGGGGATGCCCGGGCGGTAAAGACATCGCCTGAATTCGCCAGCCTGCGCGAGGAAATCCGCGACATCCTGCATGGGTCGGAAGAACTGAGGAGTGCAGCCGAATGAGCGATTTCACCGAAACCGGCCGCGTCGTCATTGGTTCACCCGCGGAACAGCCGAAACTCGTGAAGATGAAGGGCTTCGGCGCGGGCGAAAAGCCAACCGTGCTGATCAGCATCGCAACCGCGCTGGTGCTTCTGGCTGCCTGGTGGCTGGTCGCAAAGCTGGCGCTGGTGCCGCGTCTCTTCCTGCCGACGCCGCAGGAGGTCTGGACACAGGTAGGCGCGATCTACAATGACGGCTATGCCGGCGCCTCGCTCTACGAGCATGTCTCGGCGAGCCTGTTTCGTATCGTCACCGCCGCCGCCATCGCTACCGTCGTCGGCATTCCCCTGGGCTTGCTGATGGGGTTGAACCGCTGGATCAAGGGCGTGCTCGATACGCCCATCGAGTTCTACTGGCCGCTGCCGCCGCTTGCCTATCTGCCGCTGATGATCATCTGGCTCGGCATCGGCGAGACCTCCAAGGTGACGCTCCTTGTGCTCGCCATGTTCGCGCCGATCTGCCTTTCGGCGCAGGCCGGCGTGCGCTCGCTGCCGATCGAACGCGTCAACGCCGCACGCTCGCTCGGCGCCCGGCCGTGGCAGATCCTGGTCAGCATCGTGCTTCCCTCGGCGCTGCCGGAGATCCTGACGGGTCTGCGGATCGCGCTCGGCATCGGCTGGGGCACGCTGGTGGCAGCGGAGCTGATCGCCTCGACCCGCGGCATCGGCTACATGATCATGTCGGCGTCGCAGTTCCTGGCGACCGACGTCGTCTTCGTCGGCATCGGCATCATCGCCGCCTGCGCCTTCTCCTTCAGCGCCGCTATCCGCATGCTGGAAGCCGTGCTCGTGCCATGGAAGGGGAAGAGCTAGGCTAGCGCCATCCCCGCTTGGCGGCGGTCGGTTACTCTATCTTGGAGCAAGGATTGGCCGGCGTTGCCAGACGGCCGACCGAGACCTAGATTACCAATGCCGAGAGACAGACCGAAATGGACCGCTGATCGTGAATGACGACACCTTCCCTTCCTCGGCCTTTTTTTCGGCCTCTTCGCAGGCCGGACCGAGCGGCGCTCGTCGGCGACCGCTGGTGGCGATCATCGGCGGCGGCATTTCGGGCGCGGGCGTGGCCTATCATCTGGCGCTTCAGGGCCGGGAGCATCCGCCCGCCATCACCGTTTTCGAGCCGCGCGCCGAGCTTGGCCGCGGCCTCGCCTATGACACGGACGACCCCGCCCACCGCATCAACGTGCCGGCGGCCCGCATGAGCCTCCTGCCGGAGCATCAGGGCGATTTCCTCGAATGGATCGAGCTCAACGACGCGATCGCCGACGATCCCGCCGCGTGCCGCGCGGACGGTGCGATCTTTCCGCGCCGTCAGCTGTTTGGCCGATACGTTGCGTCAGCGCTGCGGCCGCTCGTCGAGACGGGCGCGGTCAGGCACCGGCGCGCGCTGGTCACCGATGTCGAGCGCGATGGCGCCTTCTGGCGGATTGCGGACAGCCAGGGCGGCCAGACCTTTGCCGATTATCTTGTCATCGCGACCAGCCACCCCTCGCCGTCCACGCCATCGGCCCTGCTGGCGCTTGCCGGCTACCCGAGGTTCGTGGCCGATGCGACGGAGCCGGGCGCGCTCGACGCCATTCAACCGGATGCCCGCCTGCTTGTCGTCGGCAACGGGCTGACGGCCGCCGATGTCGTGGCGTCGCTCGAGAGCGTGGGGCACCGCGGCGCGGTAACGTCGATCTCGAGACGGGGCCTGAGGTCGAGAGGACATGCCCAGGTCCAGCAGGAGCCTTTCGGGGAGTTCGAGGCCGCGCCTGTTCACAGCGCCACGCAGCTCTTGCGCCTCGTTCGCCAGACCATCCGCGACGCCGAGCAGTCGGGCCTGACCTGGCATGCGGTGCTGGATCAGTTGCGCGGTCATGGGCACGCGATCTGGCGGGCCTTGCCCGTGCCGGAACGCCGCCGGATCGTCCGCCACCTTCGCCCTTTCTGGGACGTGCACCGCTTCCGGATCGCGCCGCAGGTGGAAGAGGTGCTGGACCGGGCGGTGGCAAGCGGCCGCATGGAAGTGCTGGCCGCTTCCGTCTCCGCGATCAGGCGCCAGGACGAAGACATCAGTGTCGTGCTTCGGTTGCGCAACGGCGTCCTGCTGGAACGGGCCTATGATGCGGTGGTCGTCACCACCGGCCCGGCACATGGCGGCATTCTGAACAGTCAGCCATGGCTCAAGAAGCTGCACGACCTCGGCCACCTGCAGCTGGACCCGACCGGCCTCGGCATCGCCTGCAACGAATTGTCCGAGGCGCTTGACGGCGACAGCCGACCAGATCCGACGCTGCTGATCTCAGGCCCTCTGGCACGCGGCACGTTCGGCGAGCTGATGGGCCTGCCGCAGATCACCGAACACACGGTGTTCGTCGCGGGTGAACTTGATATAAAAGTCGAGAAAGACCTCAAATAGCATTGATATTTCTTGATAAACCGTGACTGTCTACTGAGCGGCGCCCTCGGCGAACGCTTCCAGCTCCGGATCGAAGTCGACCTCGACGACATTGTTGAAGACGGCGGTCGCGATCATGATACCGGCGAAGGCAACCAGATCGACCAGCATCTTGGCGTCGTAGCGTTGCTTCAGTCGCACCCAGATCTCGCTCGGTATGGCGTTGGAATCGGCCACGATCGCCTTGCCGAACGCGTCGAGCAGCGCCTCTTCCTCGGAGAGTTGCAGCGCGTCCGGATCAAAGCCGTTGTTGATCAGCGCGCGGCGGAAAAAGGTGATGGCGATCTTCGAGTTACAGGCCTTCGAAATCGCATGGGAGAAGACCCAGATCGGCCGGTCGCCGATCGAGACGAGCTCGGCGCGCAGCGTGAACCATTCCGCGTAGATGCGATGCGCGGCTGGCGAATGCAGCAGCGTCCGCTTCATGTTGGTCATCCGGCCGCGAACCCTGACTTCCTCATCGTGGGCCGCGCGGATCTCGTCGGAGGCGGTGTCGTAATCGATCTGCGGAATGTGGCTCATGTCTTGTTGCTCGCTGGATCATGTCGATATCGAGCTGTTAGCGCAAAAGCGCGCCGCATGAAAAGCCACAAGCGAGCGGCATGTACCCTACGCGGCGTGGATTTGAGACGTGAAGGAGGGCTGCGCGAGACTGAAGCGATTGCGGCCTCCGCTCTTGGCGGCATATAGCGCGCCATCGGCGGCCGCGAAGATGTCCTTCGGCGCACGGTAGCCGGTGGCGAGCGCCACGCCGACCGAGCCGCCGATGCCGATATGGCGGCCATCGTCGTCGCAGGATGCCGCGAGCGAGGTGACGATCGAGCTGGCGATCCGGGCCGCCTCATCGCTCGATCCGCAGCGATGGAGCACGGCGAATTCGTCGCCGCCGATGCGCGCCACGAGCTCGGCCCCGCCGAGCACCGCGCGCAGGCAATTGGCCGCCACGCGCAGGCATTGGTCACCGGCCTGGTGACCGAGCCGGTCGTTGACCTGCTTGAAGCCGTCGAGATCGATCAGGAACAGCGCGACTGTCTGCCCCGACGCCTCGGTCGCGCAAAGCGTGTCGAAGGTGGATTGGAACTGAACCCGGTTCGGCAGGCTGGTCAACAGGTCGAATTCCGCGAGATAGCGGATCTCGTCGAAGAGCTTTTTCTCGGCGGTGATGTCCTGCTTCATGCCGAAGATCCGGACCGGGCGGTCACCCTCGCATTCGACGGTGGCGGTGATGCGTATCCAGCGGTGATTGCCCTTAGCCGTGATGATCTCGGCGTCGAGGCTGAAGCCGGATCGCTCCCTGATGGCGCGATCGCGGAGCATGGTGAGCTCGATGCGCGATCGCTCGGTATAGAGCTTGACGGTCTCGTCACGATTGAGCGGATGGCCGATGGGAAGGTCGAACAACTCATAGACCATGTCGGTCCATGCCAGCTTCTCGTCCGCGAGATTGCACTCCCACACGCCGATGCGGGCGGCACGCGAGGAATGGTCGAACAGCTTCTTCAGATGGGCAAGCTCGGCGGATGTATCCATGGAAAGCGGGTCGGCGCCGATTTCGGGCGGATGAGGACGATCGGATTGACGTCCCGTGAACCGTGACCTGACCGCGTCTACAATCGAAAAAAACATCTGCCGCCCCTGCACTTGCAAGAAGGCAATCATGCCTTCGACTGTGCATATTCCTCAGCAAAGGTTGACGTTGTACTCTAGGGATCGTTCTCCCACTAAAATATAAGGGAAACAGGCGATCGTGCTTAACGCCGGCTTAACGCGCAACACCGCGGAATGACGCCCGCGCGGCGGGGCGGATCATCTGGCGGAACGGCGCGAAGGCATTGCCTTTCCTGGCGTCTCCGGTCGATCCTCGCGATCCTCCGCCGCCCGCATGCTCCGGCCCATCGCTTTCAAGCGCTCGATCAGATCGCTGCCGTCGGCGGAGGCGCGCGTCTCTTCCAGCATCCGATATTCGCGGTCCGCCTGCTGCCAATGCTCGCCGCCGCGCCCGTCGGGCCGGCCTTCTGCTTCCCACAGCGCATAGGCACGCTGGGCGATCCAATCGTCTTTACTCAAAAACATGAAAGACCTCGAGCAACGGATTATGAAAATCAATGGATCAAGGCTGACAAATGGAGCTTAGCAAGTCGTTACTTCGGTGGGACTTTCTTTGTCCCCCCGCAGGATAAGTGCGGTAGACTTCCTGGCGGCTTCTCTCCTTGCTAACGGGCGTCTTCCGGCAGCCAGGAGCGGTAGAGCGGGTGGTCGGGAAGGATCGGCAGGGATGTCGGAAGGCCGGTGCGTTGCGAGTGGTAGGCGGCGGTGACCACTTCCAGCGAATTGCGCGCGTCGGCAACCGTCACCGGCGGCTCCTCGTTGCGGACCAGCGCCTCATGGAAGAGCTCGAACTGGCGGGTATAGCCATCCTCCCTGACCTCGTAGCGGGCGAGCGCCGCATCGACCTTATCCTGGTGCGCGTCGTTGCCCGCCTTGAAGGTCCAGGGATCGCGGCCCATCGTATAAGGCTCGATGATACTTTCGGCCACAAGGTCACGGAAGCAGAAGCGCAGGCGCGAGATCTCCCCGCGCGAGCCGAGTGTCATCGACAGGCTGGCGAGCGATCCATTCTTCATCCTGACCGAAAGCGCCGCTGTGTCCTCGACCTCGATCGGATTGACCAAGGTGGCGCCGAAGGAGAAGAGTTCGGCGCAGGGGCCGTGGATGTAGTTCAGCATGTCATGGGCATGGATCGCGTGGCCGAGCAGGCCGCCGCCGAGTTCGCTCGCCCATTTGCCGCGCCAGGGCACCGCGTAATAATCGGGGCCGCGCCACCAATGGGTCTCGATCGTCGTCAGGAACGCCTCGCCGGTCAGCCCGAGATCGATCAGCATCTTCAGCTTCTGGAGACCGGAGCCATAGCGATACTGGAAGATCGGCATCAGCTTCGGGCCGTTCGCCTTGGCGACGATGCCAACCATCTCGTCCACCTCGGCGATCGAGCCGAACAGCGGCTTCTCGCAGATCACATGCTTGCCCGCCTCGATCGCCCTGCGGCAGAGTTCGAAATGGGAGCTCGGCGGCGTGCAGATGTCGATGATATCGAGGTCGGCGCGGGCGATCATCGCCTCGGCATCCTGCGTGTATTCAGCGATGCCGAACTCCTGGCAAAGCGCCTTGCCGCGATCGGCGTCGAGCGAGCACAGAACCACGACGTCGAACAAATCCTTGTTCCACCCGAAGCCTGCCAGATGACGCGCGGCGATGCCGGCGCCGATCACGCCGACGCGAAATTTCCTGCTCATCTCAGCGCCCCCCGACCGGAGCTTGCCCTTGGCCGATCCTGACAGCGTTCGCCTGCGCCTCGAGCGACAGGCGGCAGACCTCGTAGACATGCGCCTGCGGCATCGCGGTCTCCGTGCGGTCGCGAACGTCGGCCAGGAACGCCTCGAAATAGTCGAGCTTTTCGTCGCTGCAATCGATGTGGGTCATCTCCTTGCCGTTGACGAGGAAGAGGTGATCCTTGCCGGGGCGCCCACTGATGTCGATGTACTTGCGCAGCTCGATATAGCCCTCTGTCCCCAGAATGGTCAGCCGGCCGTCGCCCCATGTCGGCAATGCCTCGGGCGTGAACCAATCGACGCGGATGTAGCCAGAACCCTTGTCCGAGCGCAGCAGTACCTCGCCGAAATCCTGGAAAGCCGGTCGGTCGGGCATGCCGAAATTGCCGACAGAGCTCGCGGCGACGGTGGCCGATGTCGAGCCGGTGTAGAACAGGAACTGGTCGACCTGGTGCGAGGCGATATCGACGATGATGCCGCCAAATTTCTCAGGGTCGAAGAACCAGTCGGGCCGCGTCGGCAGTTGCAGCCGGTGCGGGCCCATGCCGAGCGTCTGGATGACCGTGCCGATGGCGCCCGATTGGACGAGCTTGCCAGCCTTGACGGCGGAGCGCACGCAGTGGCGTTCGGAAAAGCAGATCGAAAAGATGCGGCCCGTCTCGGCCACCGTGTCCTTCACCGCCTGCAACTGCGCCGATGTCGTCACGCCGGGCTTGTCGGTCATCACGTCCTTGCCGGATTTCATGGCGCGGATGGCGAGATCGGCGCGGTCGGCCGGGATCGCCGCGATGCATATCACGTCGATCGAGGGATCGGCCAGCAACTGCTCCCGATCGATCTGCGGCGCATCGGGATAGGACTTTTCGAACATCTCGCGAATGGCGGGAACGGATGTCTTCGGGCAATAGCCGACGAATTCGGCGCCGGCGGCCAGCAATCCCTTCACATGATCGAAGGTATGCCCATGGTCGATCCCGACAACGGCAAATCTCAACATAGAAACGCGTCCTCCTCGCTTGCGGCGTGAAGCCTCCAACTATCAGGCCTCACCGCTCTCCTCGGGACAAGACAGACAGCCAAAGCGGTATCCTGTCAAGATCGACGGACGTTCCCAAGTCGGCAAGAAACGATCTATGATAATGATTTTGTTGTGTATTATTTTGTATCTAAATAGTTATTTACTCCGGTCCTTCCTATAGAAAATCATCCCGTCTCGGCGTGAAGGTGTCGATCAGCAGGCCCTTCTCGAGAGCCACGACGCCGTGGACGAGGTTGGGGGCGACGATGAAGCTCGAGCCGGCATCCAGCCTTGTGGTGACGCCGTCGACGGTGACGTCGAAAGCGCCCTCGGCGACGTAGCTTACCTGTGTGTGCGGATGCGAATGCGGCGCGCCGATGGCGCCGGGCTCGAAGCGGAAGGCGACGAGCATCGCCTCGGGGCGATGGGACAGCACGGCGCGGCGGTTGCCGGGCGCGACCTCCGTCCAGGTGACGTCGTCGGGAAGTGTGTAGTGATCTGCCATCATAATCTCCTATCGGGCAAGCCAGCCGCCATCGACCGGCAGCACTGTGCCATGAACATAATCGGAAGCGCGCGACGCAAGATAGACCGCAGTGCCCACCATATCCTCGGCCTTCGCCCAGCGGGCGGCCGGAATGCGCTTCAAGATATCGGCGCTTCGTTCGGCATCGGCGCGAAGCGCCTCGGTATTGTTGGTCTCGACATAACCGGGGGCGATGGCATTGACGTTGATGCCCTTCGACGCCCACTCGTTCGCCATCAATCTCGTAATGCCGGCAAGCCCGCTTTTCGAGGCTGTGTAGGACGGAATGCGGATACCGCCCTGGAAGGAGAGCAGCGAGGCGATGTTGACGATCTTCGCCGGCGCCTGCCGTGCAAGCGCTGCTTTCGCGAAGGCCTGGCAAAGGAAGAAGACGGATTTCAGGTTGGTGTCGAGCACCGCGTCCCAATCCTCTTCCGTGAATTCCAGCGCGTCGGCGCGGCGGATGATGCCTGCATTGTTGACGAGGATATCGGGCGAGGCGCCGGCGGCAAGGGCGCGTTCGATAACGGCCTTCGCCTCCCCGGTATCGGACAGGTCCGCCTTGAGCGATACGAACCGGCGCCCCGTCGATGTGACCGCATCCGCCGTCTCGTCCATCGCCGAGCGGCCGACGCCGACGATGTCGGCACCCGCCTGCGCCAGACCGATCGCGATGGCCTGGCCGATGCCGGTATTGGCACCGGTGACGATGGCCCAGCGGCCGGCGAGATCGAAAAGGCTCATCGCAAGTCTTCCATCGGCACCTTGTCCATGTCCGTGAAGCTCATGTTATCGCCGGCCATCGCCCAGATGAAGGCGTAGCGGCCGGTTCCGGCACCCGAATGGATCGACCAGCCGGGCGACAGCACCGCGTCGTGGTTCTTGAGTACCACATGCCGCGTCTCGCTGGGCTCACCCATGAAATGAAAGATGCGCGTCTGCTCCTGCATGCCGAAGTAGAGATAGACCTCCATGCGGCGATCGTGCAAATGCGCCGGCATGGTGTTCCAGACCGAACCCGGCTCGAACATCGTCAATCCCACCAGCAACTGGCAACTGTCGCAGACATCGGGGTGGACATATTGATTGATGGTGCGAGCGTTGGATTCTTCCGCAGAGCCAACGACCACCTTTTTCGCCATCTCGCGGGTGATGTGCACCGTCGGACACGTCCGATGCGCTGGTGCGCTCAAGAGGTAGAAGAGCGCCGGTTCCGCCGGATCGCGGCTTGCGAAGCTCAAGGCACCCTCGCCCATGCCGACGTAGAGCGCTTCCTGGAAGCCGAGTTCGTAACGCTTGCCCGCGATGCTGATCGTCCCCGCGCCGCCGATGTTGACGATGGCGGCCTCGCGCCGGTCGAGAAAGCGCTCCGTGCCGGTCTCGGCGATGGCGGCGATCTCCAGAGGCTCGCTTCCCGGCATCACGCCGCCGACGATCATCCGATCGAGATGGCTGTAGGTGAGATTGGCCTCCCCTCGGCGAAACAGGTGCTCGATCACGAAGCCGTCGCGCAGGCCTTTCGTGTCGCGCCTTGCGGCATCCTCGGGTCCAACGACCTGGCGTACTGATACTTTCATGGTCACGGGCTATGCCCCTTCCGTCTGTTGGGTGGGATCAGGTGAGCACGACATATTCGGTCAGCTGGTTTATCGTCGTGTCCGCCTTGTCGACATCGAAGACCTTGGTGCCATGGCTCATGATCACGAAGCGGTCGCAGACCTGATAGGCGTGGTAGATGTTGTGGGTGACGAGCACGCTGGAGACGTTTTCCGCCTTGAGCTTCAGCACCTGGTTCAAGAGAGCTTCCGTCTCGCGCACAGACAGGGCCGATGTCGGCTCGTCGAGGAGCAGGACGCGCTTCTTGAAATAGACGGCGCGGGCGATGGCGACGGCCTGCTTCTGGCCGCCGGAGAGATTGCCGACAAGCGTATCGGGGCTGTCGATGCCGGAGATGTGCACCGCGTTCTGCAGCACCTCCATGGCGATCTCGCGCATTTCGCTCTGCCTGAGAAAGCCGAAGCGGTCGGTGAGTTCGCGGCCCATGAAGATGTTGCGGGTGATCGAGAGCGAATCCACCAGCGCCGTATGCTGATAGATCGTTTCGATACCGGCGTCGGCGGAATCCGACCGGCAGGTGAACGCCGTCTTCTTGCCGTCGACGCTGAGATAGCCCTCCGTCGGCTTGTGAATGCCGGAGATGAGGTTGACGGTCGTCGACTTGCCGGCGCCGTTGTCTCCGAGCAGACCCACCACCTCGCCTTCGCCGATATGGAAACTCAGATTGCGCAGCGCCGTCAGCGCGCCGAAGCTTTTCGAGATGTTGTGCAGTTCAAGAAGATTGGGGACCGACATCACGCAAGACCTCGCCGCTCGATAAGATGGTTGAAGATGGCGGCCAGCACGATCAGCGTCGCGATGAACATGTCGAGATAGAAGCCCGGCGCGCGCAGCAGCAGCAGCACGTCGGTGATCGTGTGGATGAGGAGGACGCCGAGGAAGATGCCGATGATCGAGCCTCGTCCGCCGCGCAGCGACAGTCCGCCGATGACGCAGGCGGCGATCGCCTGCAGTTCCAGTCCGGCGCCCTGCCCCGGCTGCACGCTTCCGACGCGGGCCGTGGCCAGGATGCCGGCCACCGCCGCCATGCCACCGGCGATCGCGAAGGCCACCAGCTTGACGCGGTTGGTGTTGATGCCGATCGCTTCCGCGGCGGCACGATTGCCCCCGGTCGCGAAGACATGGTTGCCGAAGCGGTGACGGTGAAGGAGGTAGTGGAAGCCGATCACGAAGAGAACGATCCAGATGAAGGCGGCATTGATGCCGAAGAGCGTGCCGGCGAACAGGCTGGTGAAGAGCGGCTCCGGATCGAAGCGCACCTGGACGGCGCCATTGTAGAGCAGCACGGCGCCGCGCCAGAACAACAGGCCACCCAGGGTCACGATGAAGGACGGCAATCCGAAGCGCAGCGTGAGATGGCCGTTCAGAAGGCCGATCATGACACCCGCGAGGATGCCGATCGGCGCGGCGATGAAGGCGCTCAATCCGGCGCCGACGAGGCTTGCCATCAGGATGGCGGTGAAGGTGTAGACGGAGCCGATGGAGAGGTCGAATTCGCCCGCGATCATCAGCACGCCGGCGCCGAGCGCCAGGCTGCCGAGCACGGGGATCGCCTTCATCAGGATCGTCAGGTTCTGCGGCGAGAGATAGCGGAACTGATCGGGAAAGAGCAAGGCGCCCGCGATGCAGACGATCTGCAGCGTCATGAAGACGAGGAAGATCGCGCCGGCGGGCATCGCCATGATCTGCCGGATAATCGGTTGTTTCTGGGTCCGCGACCGGGGCGCGGCACTTGTCTCGAGGATTGGTGTCACGGTCTGGTACTCGATCGATTGGCGACGGAGAACCTGCCGGCGTCGCCGGCAGGTTCTCGCGAAACGCGGTTAGCGGAAGCTGCCGATCAGCGGCTTGACCGAGCTGATGCGCGACTTGTCGAGGAAGGCGCCCTGGCCGGTATCGACGTCGGTCGGGGTCAGCCCGTACTTCTTCGAGAGCGCGATCTGGGCGATCGGGTAGTAACCCTGAAGGTAGGGCTGCTGGTCCATGGTCGCGAACATCGCGCCTGACTCGACCGCATTGACGATCTCGACCGCGAGATCGAAGCCGCCGAACGGGACCTTCACGCCCGCGTCCTTGATGGCGCCGGCGCCGACGGTCGAGGTGACCGAGCCCGTGCCGAACACCGCCTTGACGCCGGGGTTGGCGATCAGGAACTGTGCCATGATGTTCTGCGCCTCGGCCGGATCAAGCCCGGCGCGAACCGTCTCGACCTTGATGCCGTTTTCCTTCATCGCCTTCTCGATACCGCCGCCGCGCGCGACCGCGAAGCTCGCCTCGGGGATTTCGCGCGGATTGAAAACGACGTCGCCGGATTTCAGGCCGAATTCCTTGATCATCCGGTTGCCGAGCTCGTAGCCGGATGAGAATTCGTTCATGCCGACATAGGCCTGGCGGCAATTGCCCTTGGCGCCTTCAAGATCGTCATTGTTGAAGCCGATGACGACGATACCGGCCTTCACGGCCGCGCAGATGCTTTCATCGAATGCATCCGACGAGGAGATGGCGACGGCGATACCATCGACGCCGGCCGCCGTCGCGCTCTCGATCAGGTCGTTCTGGCGAACCGGATCGTTGTTGGCGTACTGCACGTCGAGATCGACGCCGAATTGCGCGGCCGCATCCTTGGCGCCCTTCACCACGGGGTTGAAGAACTGGACGCTCGGATCGAGATAGATGATCATCGTTGCCTTGACGTCGGCGGCCAATGCCGTAGATGTCATCATCGTGGCGATACCCGCGGCCAATGCCGCGGTTTTCAACCTGGTCAATTTCATTTGCGTATCCTCCCTTTGGATGTGCAATGCGGGTCGAAAGACCCAAGTCTCGGCTGGCGGGCTCCGACCAAAGATCACGCCGGCCGAGATTTCCCTCCTGGACGTTCCGCCTTCTCCCAAAAGCGGAAACGCCCTATCCCTCTATTTCCCTGAAGCGCGTCGCGATCTTTCAGATCTCGCTCATGCGCTTCATCTTCTTGTTTCGTCGCATGTCTTTATCCCGAAACCGGTGACCACTTTCGGGAGACATGCTTTAGCCGAACCACGGCGCCGGTCGCCCGAACGTCACGTGCACGCCCTTGAACTGGGAATATTCATCAAAGCCATAGCGGCCGAGTTCGCGACCGAGGCCGCTCTTCTTGTAGCCGCCGATCGGCAGTTCCGGCGTGCCGTCGATGACGCTGTTGATCCAGCAGCGGCCGGCGCGAATGCGGCGGATGCTCTGCATGGCGTTTTCGAGATTGGTCGACCAGACCGAGGCGGAAAGGCCGAACTCGCTGGCATTAGCGAGGGCGACGGCTTCGTCCGCGGTCTTGAAGGTCAAGGTCGAGAGCACCGGTCCGAAGATCTCCTCGCGGGCGATCGACATCTCCGGCTTCACGCCGGCAAACACGGTGGGGGCGTAATAGATGCCGGTGTCCTTGCCGACGCGCTCGCCGCCGAGCAGCAATTCGGCACCGGATGCGATGCCGGCCTCCACGTAGGAATGGACCTTGCCGACATGCGCTTCCGAGATCATCGCGCCGATCTTGGTGCGGTCGTTCAGGGGATCGCCGAAGGTCACCTTGCGCGAGATATCGAGCAGGCGCTCCATCAACGCGTCGCGAATGCCTTCCTGGACCAAGAGCCGGCTGCCGGAAATGCAGCACTGCCCGCCATTGTGATAGACGCCGTAGGCGATGCCATCGGCAGCCGCCTCGAGATCAGCATCGGCGAATACGATCTGCGGACCCTTGCCGCCGAGCTCCAGCCCGACGCGCTTGACGCTACGCGCGGCGATCTCGCCAAGCTTGGTGCCGACGCGCACAGAGCCGGTGAAGGCAACCATGTCGACGCCGGGGTCTTCGGCGAGCACCTGGCCGGCCGGATCGCCGTAGCCGGTAACGACGTTGAAGACGCCATCGGGAATACCGGCCTCACGCGCCAGTTCCGCCATGCGGATCGACGTGCCCGAGGTGAATTCGGACGGCTTGAGGACAACGGTGCAGCCGGCGCCGATCGCCCACGGCACGCGCTCGGAGGCGATGATGAAGGGAAAATTCCAGGGCGTGATGATGCCGACGACGCCGACGGCTTCGCGCAGCACCAGGCCCAGGCGATCGTCGCCGATATTGTTGTGCGCCTGCCCTTCCAGAGCCCGCGCCTGACCGGCGGCATAGGACCAGAGGTCGGCGCAGAAGCCGATTTCGCCGCGCGCCTGGGCGATCGGCTTGCCGACCTCCAGGCTTTCGGCCAGCGCAAGCTCTTCCTGGTTCTTGAGGATCAGGTCGGCCACCTTGAACATCAGCCGCGAGCGCTCCGCACCCGACATGCGCGGCCAGGGGCCTGTATCGAAGGCGCGGCGGGCGGCGGCAACCGCCAGGCGCACATCATCGGCCGAGGCCTCCGGCCAGGTGCCGACGACGACGCCTGCGTGACCGGGGCTCACACGGTCAATCGTGCGGCCGGATGCGGCATCCACCGACTTGCCATCGACAAGCATCTGGTAGCGGGATTTAATGTTCAGCCGCGGATCACTGGAATCAGGCGCAATGAAATTGGACAGCACGTTTCCCTTAAAGCCGACACATCGTGCCGGCCCTCCCTTTTCACCCGGTTTCGGACCACCGGATTTATGTTGCGTTTGAATTGTATGGTACTGTATGGTGGTTTAAATTGGATGTCAACGGATGACGGCGACGAAAGACATGAACCTCGAATCCTTGAAGATTGAGACCGGCGAAACCGCTGCGGCGCAGGTGGAACGCGACCTGCGCGAGCAGATCATCAGGCTGGAACTGGCGCCGGGCACGCGGCTTTCCGAGCAGGAGATCGCGACGCGCATGGGTGTCTCCCGCCAGCCGGTGCGCGAGGCGCTGATCGCGCTCGGGAAATCACGGCTGGTCGATGTGCGCCCCAACCGAGGCACCGTGGTCGTCCGAATCTCGGCACGGCAGATGATGGAGGCGCGCTTCGTGCGCGAGGCGCTGGAGACCGCAGTGGCGCGCCGCGCCAGCGAGAGTTTCGACAGCTGGACGCGCCGCCGGATCGACACGATCATCGGCAGGCAGCGGGCCGCCATGCAGGCGCACGATCACAACGCATTCAGGCGAGAGGACGAACAGTTTCATATCGCAATTGCCGAGGGCGCCGGCTGCGGCCTTGCCTGGAACGCCATTTCCGACATCAAGGCTCATATGGACCGGGTCTGCAATCTGCAGCTTCGCCATCCGGATTCCATGATGCGGCTGATCACCGAACATGAGGCGATCATCACGGCGATCGATGGACGCGATGCGGACGCCGCCGCGTCGGCCATGCGCACCCACCTCAACGGGATCTTGTCGGATCTTCCGCAGATCGAAGCGGATCATCCCGACCTTTTTGAATAAGCAATGCAGAAAGGACGCCGAAACCGACGCCCTTTTTTTCCAGTTTCAGCTTAATCAGCGGCTTGCCATCACCATCTTGCAGAGGCTGACGAGGCCGGCATCGAAGCCGCCGGACCTAACCACGTCCTTGCAGCTTGCCTTGGCCTTGGCACGATCTCTCGCGGACATGTCGTTGATCATCGCCAGATTGCGGCCGCGCTCGCCCGTATCGCCATTGGCGTCATCGCCGGGGTTGTTGCCGGCGCCCGGACCACCGGGAATGCCGGGCGTACCGGGGACGCCGGGTGTGCCCGGATCCGTCCCGCCCGATCCAGCGCCGGACGGGATGGCGAGGCTGATTTCGGCGAGCGTGTTATCGCCCAGTCCGACATTGGCCATGGCGGCGGCGCTGGGAAGACCGGAGCCACCGACGGTCGCGCCGACATCCGCGTTCACACCATTCGTGCCACCAACACTGGCGGTCACATCAGCATCGACCAGACTGCCGGTTGTCGAACCGCCCCCACCCGAGCCCGTCGATCCGCCGCCGATCGCGACATTGGCATTGACGTCGGCTAGCGTATTGTCGCCGCCACCAACATTGGCGACCGCGCCGACGGTTGCAAGGTTGGAGCCACCGACGGTCGCGCCGACATCCGCGTTGACGCCGTTCGTGCCGCCGATGCTTGCGGTCGTGCCGAGATCGACGAGGCTCGGCTGCGTGCCATCGCCGGCGCCTGTCGAGGCCCCTCCGACAGCCAGATTGGCGTTGATATTGGCAAGCGTGTTGTCACCCGCGCCGACATTGGCGATAGCGCCCACGGTGGCGAGATTGGAGCCGCCGACGGTTGCATCGACATCGGCATTGACGCCGCTTGATCCACCGATCGTCGCGGTCGTGCCGACGCCCAGGCCGCCCGTGGGATTGCTGCCGCCGACCGAGGTGGCGCTGTTGATCCCGCCGGTGCCGCCAACCGACGCGTTGACGCCGAGGCCGCCAGTGGAATTGCCGCCGACATTGGCGTTCACGCCACTCGTTCCGCCGACGGAGACATTCGCGACATTCGAGCCGCCGCCAACCGTGGCGTTGACACCGTTGGCGCCGCCGACGGACACGTTGAGCCCGCCGCCGCTGCTGTTGACGCTGATGCCGTTCGAGCCGCCTATATCAAAAGCCGCGACCTGAGGTGGAACCAGCACGCTCGCGCAGCCGGCCGCCAATATGGCAATCGTTGACTTCAAGTACATCATTTTCTCCTCCGTTATGTCCTGAAAGGGCATGAGCCCCAGGGGCAAGAGGCCCCGGTCAAAAGCGGAAGTGCGCACTTCAGATCGTCAAGGCGAGATCAAGCGTGATCTACAACCATTCAACCATCACGTGAGGGTAAAGTTCCAAGGTACCGGTCGGTTCCTGGGAGGGGGACGGCGCGAGAAAATCTAATTAACGAACGACTAATATTCAGGCATCCGCGTGCCGTTTTCATATGCCGGGGCAGCTCCGTCAACCGAACGGCAAGCGTGCCACCGCATCTCGGCGGCATATTAGCAGTTGGCACGAGATATGCGTCGCTACAGCGGGGTTCCTTTGGTTGGAGGGAAGAATGACGGCCTTGGTCACCGATATCGTGAGTGCCACCGGACAGCTTGAGACGGCCATCCTGAACGCGACGATCGCCTCGCCGGATATATGGCTCGGCGCCAAATCCATGAAAACGAAAGCGAAACTGCTGCCGCAGGTGCTCGTGCGGCAATATCCCGAACTGTCCGAGATCGAATGCGAGCTGCGCGGCCTGTTCGAGACGTGCTCGAAGGCGGTTGACCGGAATTCGATCAACCCGGTGGTTGCAAAAGCGGCAATCTCGCTTGCCCACGAGTATCAGGCCGTCATCGAAGGGTTGCGGCGCTAGTCCTGGCGTGGCGGGAATCCGGAGCCCGAATTCCCGCCTTCTCACATCATCCTCGAGAACGAGGCGCTATGCCTCGAGCCACTTCACCTCATCCGGCGTCAGCTTGATATCGAGCGCCGAGAGGCTGTCCTCCAGTTCGGCGATCGTGCGTGGTCCGATCAGCGGAATGACGGGGAACTGCTGCGCGATGACATAGGCGAGCGCGATGTGGATCGGGCTGCGGCCAAGCTTGGCCGCCAGCTCGATGGCGCGGTCGCGGCGCACGAAGTTGCGGTCGGAATACCAGCAACGGACGATTTCCTCGTCGTCGTGCTTGTCGCGACCGGCACGGTCGGTGAAGAAGCCGCGGCCCTGGCTGGACCATGCGAAGTTCGGCACCTGCCGCTCGTTGAGCCATGTCTTCCATTCGTCGGTCGACGACGTCACGCAACCGGCCCAGATCGGGTCGAGCATTTCGGCGAGCGAGTAGTTGTTCGACAGTGCTGCCGGCGCCAGCTTGCCGTTCTTCGCGGCGTAAGCCGCCGCCTCGTCCATGCGCTCACGGGTCCAGTTGGAGCCACCGAAGATACCGCGGATGCGGCCGCGCTTGACCTCGGCGTCCATGGCATCGACGAACTCGCCGACCGGGACGTCGGTGTTGTCGCGGTGCATGAAGTAGATGTCGACGTAATCCGTCTTCAGGCGGTTGAGCGACTGGTCGAGCTGCTTGGCGATGATATCCGGATAGACCAGCGGCGAGTGCGCGCCCTTGCCGATCAGCACGATCTCCTCGCGGTTGACGTTGCGGCTCGTGTGCCAGTCGCCGAAGATGCTTTCAGTCTTGCCGCCGCCATAGATGAAGGCAGTATCGAAGACATTGCCGCCGGCTTCATAGAAGGCATCGAGCGTCAGCGAGGCGGCGGCGAAGTTCGGGAAGAATTCGAAGCCGAGGGTGACGACCGAGGCAGGCTTGGAGATGCCGGGGATGGACCGCTTGGGAATGCTGTTGCCGAGCGTGACCTTGTCGCCGGCAAGATTGGTCACCCGCTTCGCCGCCTTCTCGACGCTGTATTCCAGGCCGATCGACGCGCGCCACTGGTCGAGCACGCGCAGATTGCCGACGGAATCAGCCCATCCCATGCCCGGAGAGGTGAATTCCTGCCGGCCGGCGCGGATCGCATCGCCCGCCGCATCGACTTCGAAGGAATAGAGCCAGCGATCTTCCTTGACCTCGATCGTCTGCTGCTCGTTGCCCTTGAAGAGCTCGATCTTGCCGACACCACCCTTGTGTCCGGAGGCAAACCAGAAGTCCTTGACCTCGATGCGTCCTTCCGAGCCAATGATGCGCAGCGTGTTGTCCTGGTTGGCCATGATCGAGCACGAGACCTCGGCGATGACGCCGCCGGGGAACTGCAACACGGCGGACGCCCATTCGTCGACGCCCGACTGGCCGAGATGGCCAACGCCCGCAACCTTCTCCGGCTCGACGAACGGCTTGCCTTCGGCAGCCCCCGCGATCAGGCGCGCCATCGATACCGGATAGCCGCCGACATCGAGAATGCCGCCGCCGGCGGTCTCGTTGGCGAATAGGCGGTGTTCGGGCCTGAACGTGCCCATGTTGAAGCCGAAGCTGGTGCGGATGATGCGCAGGGCGCCGATCGCGCCGGATTTTACCAGCTCGACGATCTTGGCCGTCTGCGGATGGACTCGGTACATGAAGGCCTCGCCCGCGAAAACGCCGGCCTTCTTGGCTTCATGATAGATGGCGTCGGCATCGTATGAAGTGAGCGCGATCGGCTTTTCGACCAGCACATGCTTGCCTGCCCGGATCGCCTTGATCGCCCATTCGGCGTGGCCGGTGTGCGGCACGGCGATGTAGACGGCGTCGATCTCGCTATCCTCGAGCAGCGCCTCATAGCCCTTGACGATACGAGCGCCGGGGAAGTTTTCAGCGAGGCCCGGCTTTTCCGGGTTGCGGGTGGCGATGGCGACGAGCTTGCCGGTGCGCGAATGCGCGATGCCATCGGCGAAGGTGCGCGCGATTGTGCCCGGGCCGATGATGCCCCAGCGGATCGGTTGAGCTGAACTCATGGGAAAGTCCTCTTCTTTCATGTCGGTCAGTTGCAAGTCTTGGGATCAGAGTCTTGGGATGGAGTGATTTCAGCGCAGGCGTTTGCCCGCGCTGTCGAACAGGAAGACGCGTTTCGCGGTGAGCCCGACCGTCAGCGTGTCGCGCTGGGCAGCGGTGCGCGATTCAGGGCGCTCGATGATCATCTGCTCGCCGCTCGATGTGGTGGCGTAGATGTAGCTGGTGTTGCCGAGGTGCTCGGCGACGTCGATGGAGACGGTCAGATCCGTGTCGCCCTGCCCGGCATCGCTGAAATGTTCCGGCCGGATACCGACAGTGACGTCCGTCCCCCTCTCGACCACCGAGGTGATCGGCAGCGTCAGGCGCACGTTCTGCTCGCCGGCGATGGCGACGGTGGCGGTTCCCGGCGCCGTCTCCACCACCTGAGCCTTCAAAAAATTCATCTTCGGCGAGCCGACGAAGCCGGCGACGAACTGGTTGGCGGGATCGTCGTAGAGGTCGAGCGGCGCTCCCACCTGTTCGATGTTGCCGGACCGGAGCACGACGATCTTGTCGGCAAGCGTCATCGCCTCCGTCTGGTCGTGCGTGACATAGATCATCGTGGTGCCCAGCTGCTTGTGGAGGCGCGAGATTTCCACGCGCATCTGCACGCGCAGCTCCGCATCAAGGTTGGAGAGCGGCTCGTCGAACAGGAAGACCTGCGGCTCGCGCACGATGGCGCGTCCGATCGCCACGCGCTGGCGCTGGCCGCCGGAGAGCTGCTTGGGCCGCCGCTGCATCAGCTCGTTGATCTGCAGGATGTTGGCGGCATGCGTCACGCGCTTTTCGGTATCCGCCTTGGGATTGCCGTTCATGCGCAGGCCGAAGCTCAGGTTCTGCTCGACCGTCATGTGCGGATAGAGCGCATAGGACTGGAAGACCATCGCAATCCCGCGATCGGCCGGCTCGACATCGTTGACGACCCTGCCGCCGATGTTGATCTCGCCGCCGGAGATATCCTCGAGCCCGGCGATCATGCGCAGCAGCGTGGACTTGCCACAGCCCGACGGACCGACAAAGACGACGAACTCGCCATCCTTCACCTCGAGATCGGCGCCATGGATGATCTCGAGCGCGCCGAAGCGCTTGACCACGTTTTTCAAAGAAAGTTCAGACATCAGGCGTTCCCCGACTATTTGACGGCGCCGGCCGAAATGCCGGCGATGAAGTGACGTTGCAGGAACACGAAGACCACGAGGATCGGCGCGGTGAGCAACATGGCGCCTGCCATGATGCCGCCCCATGAAACCTTGGTGAGACCGATCAGCGATCCGAGCGCCACCGGCGCGGTCATCATTCCGGGTTTGGAATTGATGAGCAGCGGCCAGAGGTAGTTGTTCCACGACGCCAGGAAGAGGATGATTGCGAGCGCCGCCATCGTCGGGCGTGCCAGCGGCAAAGCGATGCGCAGGAAGATCTGCCGCTCCTTGACCCCTTCGACGCGCGCGGCATCGAAGAGTTCAGCCGGCATCATCGAGAAGGCCTGGCGCATGAACAGCACGCCAAGCGAGTTGAAGAGCGGCGGGACGATCAGCGCCACCCAGGTGTTGGCGAGCTTGAACTCGCGGGCCACCATGATGAACTGCGGGATGACGACGACGGCGAAGGGAAGCGTGATGGTGCCGAGAATGATGGCGACGACCATCGACTTTCCGACGAAGCGATAGCGCGCCAGCGCCCAGCCGGCCATCGAGGTCAGAAGCACCGACAGGAAGGTATACACCGAGGCCACCACGACCGAGATGAACATGGCGCGGACGAAATCGGTATCGGCCTGCAGGTTCTTGAAGTTCTCGACGAAGTTCGTCGACGGCCAGAGCACGATGTCGGGGCTGAAGATGCCGTAGTCGGGCATGGTCGAGAAGACGAACATCATCCAGATCGGAAACAGCCAGACGATCGCAAGCGGCGTCAGCACCACATGCAAGAGAACGGTCTGCAGCATCTTGGATTGGGACTTGGACTTCATTTCTGTTCCCTCCCGACCCAGAGATTGAGCAGCGAGATGGTGATGGCGAGGATGGCCATGGTGTAGGCGATCGCGGACGCGTAGCCGAAGTTCAGCGACAGGAAGCCCTGGCGATAGAGCAGCAGGCCGAGCGTTTCGGTGCCGCCGCCGGGACCGCCGCGATTGGTGATCAGGAAAGGTTCGGCGAAGAGCTGCATCGTGCCGATGACGGACAGGATGACGCAGAACAGGATGATCGGCTTCAACAGCGGCAGGGTGATATGAATGAACTGCCTGGTCTTCGAGACCTTGTCGAGCGTCGCCGCCTCGTAGACATCGTCGGGGATCGATTGCAGACCGGCGAGCAGGATGATGGCGTTGTAGCCCGCCCAGCGCCAGGTGACGGCGATGATGACGAGCGCCATCGCGGCATTGGCGTTGTCGAACCAGGAAACGGGAGACAGGCCGACCGAGGTGATCAGCTTGTTGACGATGCCGAAATCGATGCTGAACATCAGCCGGAAGACCGCGGCATAGGCCACCTCGCCGACGACGACGGGCGCGAAGAAGGCAAAGCGATAGAGCGGGCGCGCCTTGAGGAGCGGCGAGTTCAGGAGCACGGCCATCAGCGTCGCGAGCGCGATCATGACAGGCACCTGGATCACCAGGATGATCAGCGTGTTATAGAGCGCATTGTAGAAGGCGGGATCGCCGATCAGGCGTCCCCAATTGATGGAAGCGCTGAATTTCCAGGGGTTTACGCGCGTATTCTGAAACGAGATCAGAAACGAACTGATGATGGGCCATAGCCAGAAGGTGGCGAAGACCAGCAGATAGGGCGCAAGAAACAGATATGCGCTCCGGTTCCGGATCGGCATTTCATTCTCCTCAAAGTCGAAGCGAGAGATGGAAGCCGGGCACCGAAGGGGTGCCCGGTATCGTCACTCATTCCGCGATGGGAAGACCGGTGGCGGTCTCGATCTGCTTGGCGGCATCGTCGAGCGCAGCCTTCGCGTCCGGGTAGCCGCCGGCGAAATACTTGGTCTGCGTCGCCTTGTAGATGGCGTCGGCATCCGTCTGGAACTGCGTGCCGCGGCTCGGCACGATCTTCGGCAGGGTCGAGAGAATATCGGCCCAGACCTTCTGGCCGCCCCAATAGGGTTGCGCCTCGTTGACGAACGGATCCTGAACCGCCGACAGCAGCGACGGAACGAGGCCGAAGGACTTCAGCATCGCGACCTGGCCCTCATTGGTGCCGAGCGCGTAGTCGATGTAGGTCCAGGCGGCTTCCTTGTTGGCCGAGTTGGCGGCGATCGCCAGCGACGAGCCGCCGAGATTGGCCGCGCGCGGTCCGTCCGCCGTCAGGCTCGGCATCATGTAGACGCCCCACTTGCCGGAGAGATCGGGAGAGCCCGAGCGCACGGTGCCTTCGTACCAGCCGCCATACATCTGGCTGGCAGCCTTGCCGGCGGTGTTGGCCTGGATCTTCTCGTCCCAGATGGCGGCCGTCAGCGTGCCGGCGTCCTTCATCTCCTTGACCTTCTCAAGCGTGGCGACGCAGGCGGGCTTGTTGATGGTGATGTTCTGGCCATCGCTCGAGAAGTAGCCGCAGCCCTGCTCGTTGGAGATCATGCGGAACCATTCGCTGTCGCCGTTGAAATCGGCCTGCGCCATGACGACGCCGGGGTTTGCGGCCGAGATCTTCTTGCCGGCGGCGATGAAATCGTCCCAGGTCTTGATCGACGCCGGATCGACGCCGGCCTTTTCGTAGAAGTCGCGACGATAGAAGACGGCGACCGGACCGGAATCCCAGGGCATGGCATAGGCGACATCGCCCACTTCAAGCTCGGTGCGCTTGAACTCAGGGAATTTCGCTTGGATTTCAGCCGTATAGCCGAGGTCCTTCAAGTTGGCGAAGCAATCCGGGAAACGGTTCCAGAAGATTTCGGCCTCGAAGTTTTCGACCGTGACGATGTCGGGAAGACCCTCGCCGCCCGCCGCGCAAGCTGCCAGCATCTTGTCGAAAACCTGTTGGTTTCCAAGGTCTTCCACCGTGACTTTGATATCCGGATGGAGCTTGTTGAAGCCTTCGAGCGTGGACTTCAGCGCCGATGCGGCGACGTTCCAGCTCCAGATGGTGAGATTGCCCGACTGCGCGAAGGCGGAGCCGGATGCAAGAAGTGCAACAGCAGCGGTTGCACCGATAAGTTTGAAGCGCATTGAAAATCCTCCCTTTTCAATTGCCGTCCCTTAGCGAACGTGACTACACTAACCGCAAGGGAGCCGCTGTCTCCTAAAAAGGGAATATGGATTTGGCGGAAAGTAAGATTGAGCAGAGGGCTGTCTATCAGCCGGGAGCGAGCAGCATCGAGGGATTGCCGACGGCACTCCAGATGTTTCACAACCATCCGCCACCGATGCTGATGCCGCATTGGCATGTGCAGGTGGAGCTGAACTACATCATGCGCGGTGAGGTGCACTACCGCATGAACGGCCAAGACATCAGCATGAAGGCCGGCGACATGTGCCTGTTCTGGGGCGGGCAACCCCACCAGATGGACGAAAGCAGCGATGATTCGATCTATGCCGGCGGGCATCTGCCGCTGGTCTATTTTTTCGCATGCGGCTGCCGATCAATATCTCGAGCCGGCTGATGAAGGGCGAGATTCTCTTCACGTCGGCGACCGACGCCGCCGACATAGAGAACTTCCCGCGCTGGGTGGCTTACGCGAAATCCGGCGATGCGGCCAAGGCGCAGCACGCCGTTGAGGAGATGCTTCTGCGCATCGAGCGCATCGTGCTCGACCCCTATTCGATGCTGGCGCCCAACGGGCTTTCGGCGACGGATGATGTCGAGCAGGCCTATCCGCAATCCTCGCGCAGCGTCGCGCGCATGTGCGACTTCATCGCCCTGAACTTCCTGCACGAGATCGATTCGGTCGATATCGCGCGCGCGGCGGACCTGCATCCGAAGTATGCGATGAACCTGTTCAAGAAGACGACGGGCATGACGCTCAGCAAATACGTCAACCTGCTAAGGCTTTCGCGCGCACAGGCGATGCTGATGAACGAAGAGGCGAATGTGCTGCAGGTGGCGATGGATAGCGGGTTCGGCTCGATCAGCGCCTTCAACAAATCCTTCCGCCATATCGCCGGCATGTCGCCATCCGATTTCCGTCGCGACGCGCGCTTCATCTCGCAATACGTTCCTGCCTGAGGAGGCAGCGCCGTAAACGTTGCCGGAGTGACTTCAGTCCGTTTCGCGCGCCGACAATCCGCCATTCTTGCCGATGACAATGACGATCGGCAAACCGCATGACAATACCGCAGCAAAACCAAGGAAAATGATCGTGGTCGAGAAAACACCCGCCTCATCCAGTGACACCGCAATCGACGAGAAGACCGGGGCGCCGCAGCTTCGCTCCAGGGCCTGGTTCGACAATCTGGCCAATCCCGACATGACGGCGCTCTACCTCGAGCGCTACATGAACTTCGGCCTCAGCCAGGAAGAGCTGCAGTCGGGCCGGCCGATCATCGGCATCGCGCAGACGGGCTCGGACCTGTCGCCGTGCAACCGCCACCATATCGAGCTTGCCAAGCGCGTGCGCGAAGGCATCCGCGATGCCGGCGGGATCGCCATCGAGTTTCCGGTCCATCCGATCCAGGAAACCGGCAAGCGCCCCACCGCCGGCCTCGACCGCAATCTCTCCTATCTCGGCCTCGTCGAGGTGCTCTACGGCTATCCGCTCGATGGTGTCGTGCTGACGATCGGCTGCGACAAGACCACGCCGGCCTGTCTCATGGCCGCGGCAACCGTGAACATCCCCGCGATCGCGTTGTCCGTCGGCCCGATGTTGAATGGCTGGTTCCGTGGCGAGCGCACGGGCTCGGGCACGATCGTGTGGAAGGCGCGCGAGATGATGGCGCGCGGCGAGATCGACTACCAGGGCTTCGTCAAGCTCGTCGCCTCCTCAGCACCCTCGACCGGCTACTGCAATACGATGGGTACGGCAACCACGATGAACTCGCTTGCCGAAGCGCTGGGGATGCAGCTACCGGGTGCCGCCGCCATTCCGGCACCGTACCGCGATCGCCAGGAGATCTCCTACGAGACCGGCCTGCGGATCGTCGAGATGGTGCGCGAGGATCTGAAGCCATCCGACATTTTGACCAGGGAAGCCTTCATCAACGCGATCAAGGTGAACTCGGCGATCGGCGGCTCGACCAACGCGCCGATCCATCTGAACGCGCTTGCCCGCCATGTCGGCGTCGAACTCTCGGTCGACGACTGGCAGACCCATGGCGAGGAGATCCCGCTGCTCGTCAACCTGCAGCCGGCAGGTGAATATCTCGGAGAGGACTATTACCACGCAGGCGGCGTCCCCGCCGTCATGGGCGAACTGATCAAGCACGGCCATCTCGACACCAACGCGATGACGGTCAACGGCAAGACGGTCGGCGAGAACTACACGGCCTCGATGATCGAGGACGAAAAGGTCATCCGGCCGTTCGACCGGCCGCTGAAGGAGCGCGCCGGCTTCCGCGTGCTGAAGGGCAATCTGTTCTCATCCGCGATCATGAAGACCAGCGTCATCTCGCCGGAGTTCCGCGACCGCTATCTCTCCAATCCCGATGACCCGGAAGCCTTCACCGGCCGCGCCGTCGTCTTCGACGGGCCGGAGGATTACCACCACCGCATCGACGATCCGTCGCTGGCCATCGACGCCGCAACCATCCTCTTCATGCGCGGCGCCGGCCCGATCGGCTATCCGGGTGCCGCCGAGGTAGTGAACATGCGCGCGCCGGATTACCTGCTGAAGCAGGGCATCTCGTCGCTCCCCTGCGTCGGCGACGGTCGCCAGTCGGGCACATCAGGGTCGCCCTCGATCCTCAACGCATCGCCGGAGGCGGCCGCCGGTGGCGGGCTTGCGATCTTGCAGACGGGCGATCAGGTGCGCATCGACCTCAAGAAGGGAACCGCCAACATCCTGATCAGCGACGAGGAGATCGCCAGACGGCGCGCCGAATTGGTTGCGGCCGGCGGCTATGTCTATCCGGAAAGCCAGACGCCGTGGCAGGAAATCCAGCGCTCCTATGTCGGGCAGATGGAGACCGGCGCGGTGCTGGAGCCGGCGGTGAAGTATCAGCGGATCGCCCAGACCAAGGGTATCCCGCGCGACAACCACTAAGCGGCGACATTAATCATGGGCCGGTGACCGGAGAGGCGCCGGCCCGTGAGCGTTTTCGCGGATCGGCGATCCCTCCCGCGTATTCCGGCCTTGCCCGTTGTCGGCGAATGTGATCGATTTCGCTGCCGCTGGGTTGGAGGGCGGCGCATCCTTGGCTCATAGAGCGCGTCCATCGCTCGCGTGACGGAAAATTATCATGCCTCATACCCTTCTCGACGCCGCCGCCACGGGTGGTCTGTTCGTTGGCCGCGCCTGGAATCCTGCCGCCGACGGCCCCAGCATCGTGACGATCCGCGATCAACAGGTGATCGACATCACCTCGAAGGAGGCGGCAACCGTGAGCGCGCTTCTGGAGCGGTCCGATCTCGTGGCCTTCGTCCGCTCGGCTAAAGGCAAGTCTCTCGGAACACTCGAGGAGATCGCCGCCAACACTACCGGCAAGCCGGACAACTCGCGCCCCTATCTTCTGGCGCCGGTCGATCTGCAGGCGGTCAAGGCCTGTGGCGTCACCTTCGCGCAGTCGATGATCGAGCGGGTGATCGAGGAGAAGGCCGCCGGCAATCCGGATCGCGCGGCCGCGATCCGCGAGCGTGTCAGCACGCTCATCGGCGGCAGCCTCAACAATCTCAAGGCCGGTTCTCCCGCGGCAGCCACGGTCAAGCAGGCGCTGATCGAGGAAGGCATGTGGTCGCAATATCTCGAGGTCGGCATCGGCCCGGATGCGGAAGTCTTCACCAAGGCTCCGGTGCTCTCCTCCGTCGGCTGGGGTGCCGATGTCGGCCTGCATCCGGTCTCGACCTGGAACAATCCGGAGCCGGAAATCGTGCTCGCGGTCAACAGCCGTGGCGAGATCAGGGGCGCCGCACTCGGCAACGACGTCAACCTGCGCGATGTCGAGGGGCGCTCGGCGCTGCTGCTCGGCAAGGCCAAGGACAACAACGCCTCCTGCTCCATCGGCCCCTTCATCCGCCTGCTCGACGAGAGCTTCGATCTCGATGCCGTGCGTAGCGCCGAACTCGACCTGAAGGTCACCGGCGAAGATGGCTTCGTGCTTCACGGCAAGAGCTCGATGTCGAAGATCAGCCGCGATCCGACCGATCTCGTGCGCCAGACCTGCGGCGCGCATCACCAGTATCCCGACGGCTTCATGCTGTTTCTCGGCACGCTGTTCGCCCCGACGCAGGACCGCGACGCGCCGAACCAGGGCTTCACCCACAAGATCGGCGACGTCGTGGAGATTTCGTCGGCCGGGCTCGGCTCGCTTGTCAACACGGTCCGCCGCTCAAACGACTGCCCGCCATGGACCTTCGGCATCAGCGCGTTGATGGTCAATCTGGCGAAGCGCGGGCTGCTTTAGCCGCATAGCGCAGGCGAGCTCGGATGGCGGCGTCGTGCCGCCATCAAAAAACATCCGGGATAAGCCGTCACCGCCTGTCCATTCCCGGCCGCAACCATATATTCACGGGGTAAGCGAAGCTAATATGTGAGGGCGCGATGAAACGGACTGTGGTTGCGATTGTCGCACTGGCTCTCCTGGCAGGATGCACGACGGGCAAGGATTACTCCGCACCCGGCCTCACGCCCATTCCCGGCAGCATCATCTATAGTGGCCAGCCGCGGACGAAGCTCACGAAGTCGCCGATCGGCTCCACCTTCCCGCACAGCTTCATCGACCAATATGGCCAGGAGGTCGAGGAAACCTACATGATCCAGCCCGACCGGACCCTGAAGATTGTGCACCGCGTCATCCGACCGATCCGTTTCGGCGGTAGAGATTGAGCGACACGCACTCATAGCGTGAATCTTCACGCATTTTACCAACAGATCACCTTATCGTCATAATCCTGCGGTTGAATTTGATCGCTTGCTAAGACAAACTGTCATTGCTGGGAAGAGCCGGTTTGCCGGGGACTGTTTCGCTTCGATTCCGGCATAGGAAATACAGGATGAATGCAAAGACACCGAACGCAATCGATAGCTATGTGGGTTCCCAAGTCAGAGTGCGCAGGCAGTTGCTGGGAATGAGTCAGGAAAGGTTGGCCGAGCAGATCGGCGTGACGTTCCAGCAAGTGCAGAAGTACGAAAAGGGAATGAACCGAATCGGCGCCAGCCGCCTGCAGCGCATCGCCGAAGTCATGAACACCACGCCAAGTTTCTTCTTTCAGCAGGATCCGTCGGAGCCCCTTTCGCTCGCCGGACTCGATCTGACGGTGACGACCGATCCGGTCGCGGAATTCCTTAATTCCAAGGAAGGGCTCGCGCTGAACAAGGCGTTCATCAAGATCACCGACGTGCAGTTGCGCGAAAAGATCGTGGCGCTCGTCAAGGCGATGGCGCAGACGCAGACCCAGACCCAGGCGGCCTCGGAGAAATCCGGCACCCCATCCAATCAGTAACGGATTTTCCGTCGGCGGCGCATCCGCGCCTCGGGCTGCATGACATGAAAGAAGGGGCGCCGGTTTCGGGCGCCCCTTCTTCGTTTGGTCATGGACTTCGATGCCGGACGATCACGCGTCGAGGTAGCGTTCCGTGAGGCGCGCCCACATCGCCGCACCGGCCGTCAGGCTGTCATCGGCGAAGTCGTATTTCGCGCTGTGCAGGATCGCCGAGTTCATGCCGTTGCCGAGGCGCAGGAAGCTGCCCGGCTTGTGCTGGAGGAAGTGCGAAAAGTCCTCGCTGCCTGGGATCAGCGGGCAAAGCGCGACATTGCCCTCGCCAACCAATTCCTCGGCCACCATGCGGGCGAACTCGGTTTCCTTCTCGGAATTGACGACGACGGGATTGCCGTAGGCGTAGTCGATCTCGACGGTCGCGCCGAAGCCTTCGACGAGCGACGTGGTCAGCGCCCGGATGCGCTTTTCGAGGATCTCGCGAACCTTCGGATCGAACGAGCGCACCGTCAAAAGCATACTCGCGCTTTCCGGGATGACGTTGGCGACTTCGCCGGCATGGATGGCGCCGACCGTGACGACAGCCGTCTGCGTCGGATCGACATTGCGCGAGATGACCGACTGCAGCGAGACGACGAGGTTGCAGGCGACGACGACGGGATCGATCGTCAGATGCGGACGCGATGCGTGGCCGCCCTTGCCCGTGATCTTGATCTCGACCGTGTCGGCGGCCGCCATCAGCGGACCGGAACGCATCAGCCAGCTGCCCTCGGGCGCGCCGGGGTGGTTGTGCAGGCCGAAGATGGCGTCGAACGGGAAGCGTTCGAACAGGCCATCCTCGATCATCGCCTGCGCGCCGCTGAAACCGCCGGCTTCTTCGGCGGGCTGGAAGATCAGGTTGACCGTGCCGTTGAACTTGCGGGTGCGTGCCAGATATTCGGCGGCACCCAGCAGCACCGTCGTGTGGCCGTCGTGGCCGCAGGCGTGCATCTTGCCGGGAACCTGGCTGGCATATGGCTTGCCAGTCTGCTCGGTGATCGGCAGTGCGTCCATGTCGGCGCGGATCGCGATGCTCTTCTTGCCAGCGCCCTGGGTCATGCGGGCGACGACACCGTTGCCACCGACGTTGCGGGTCACTTCATAGCCCCAGCCCTCGAGCTTTTCGGCGACGAAGCGCGCGGTTTCCGTCTCCTCGAACGACAGTTCGGGGTGGGCGTGCAGATGCTGGCGGATGGCGCGGAGTTCGGCGTCCATGGGCTCGAAATCCGAAAGGCGGGCGAAATCGTTGTCGATGGTCATGTCCGTTCCAATTCTTTGCATGCGTGGTACGCTGCCGGCCCCACGACAGGGCCGGCCGGGTCTTCGATTGCATCACGGCGTCGCGCCAGATGAGCTGAACGTCAGAGGAAGCGCGACAGGAAGGCCTGCGTGCGCGGATGCTGCGGATTGCCGATCACATCCCCGGGCTTGCCCTGCTCGACCACGACGCCGCCGTCCATGAACACCACCCGGTCGGCCGCCTCGCGGGCGAAGCCGATTTCGTGGGTGACGACGATCATCGTCAGGCCCTGCTTGGCGAGATCGCGCATGGTCGAGAGCACCTCGCCGACGAGCTCCGGATCGAGTGCCGAGGTCGGCTCGTCGAAGAGCATCAGCTTCGGCTTGATCGCCAGCGCTCGGGCAATCGCCACGCGCTGCTGCTGTCCGCCGGAAAGCTGGCGGGGATAGGCATCCGCCTTCTCCGACAGGCCGACACGCTGCAGAAGCTGCCTGGCGTTTTCGATGGCATCCTTGCGGTTCTCACCGTGGACGCCGACCGGCGCCTCGATGATGTTCTGCAGCACCGTCATGTGCGGATAGAGATTGAACTGCTGGAACACCATTCCGATCTTGCGGCGCTGGCGGGCGATGCCGTTGGGCGACAGCCGCTCCAGCCGGTCCTTGCGTACCCGGTAGCCGATCTGCTCGCCATCCACCTCGATATAGCCCTTCTGGATGGACTCGAGGTGGTTGATACAGCGCAGGAAGGTCGACTTGCCCGAGCCCGACGGGCCGAGAACGACGACGACTTCGCCGGGCATGATGTCGAGGTCGATGCCCTTCAGCACTTCGAGATGATCGAAGGACTTGTGGACGTTGCGCGCCTGCACCAGCGGCTTGGTATTGGAGACGGCGGTCAATGGCTTGCCTCCTCTGCGGCGGCGACGGCGGCCGGCTTGGCCGTTGCGCCATTGCGGCGCTCGCTACGGCCGTAATAGGCTTCGATATAGCTCTGGCCGATATTGAGGACCGAGGTGATGAGCAGGTACCAGATGACGGCGACCAGCAGCATCGGGATGATCTCGAAGGTGCGGTTATAGATCGACTGCACGGAATAGAGCAGATCGGCCATGGCGATGACGCTGACGAGCGAGGTCGCCTTGATCATGCTGATCAGCTGGTTGCCTGTCGGCGGGACGATCGAGCGCATGGCCTGCGGAATGATGATCCGCCACAGCGCCCTGCCCTTTGTCATGCCGAAGGCTTCGGCGGTTTCCGCCTGGCCGCGATCGACCGACAGAAGACCACCGCGAATGATCTCGGCCATGTAAGCCGCTTCGTTGAGCGCCAGGCCGACGATGGCGGCCGTCATCGGCGTGATCACCGCGTTGGTGTCCCAGCTGATGAGCGAGGGGCCGAAGGGGATGGCGATCGACAGCTGCGGAAACAGCGTCGACATGTTGTACCAGAAGATCAGCTGGACAAGCAGCGGCGTGCCGCGGAAGAACCAGATGAACAGCGACGCGAAGCCGCTCGCCAACCGGTCGTTCGACATCCGCATGATCGCGATGATCAGGCCGAGCGCGACACCGAGGATCATGGCGATGACGGTCAGGCCAAGGCTGACATAGAGGCCGCTGATGACGGTCGGGTCGAAGAAGTATTGGGCTACGACCGGCCAACCGAAATTCTCGTTGTTGGCGACGATCCAGACGAAATCGATGACGACGATGGCGATGACCGCCCAGAGAACGAGGCGTCCCGTTCTGAACGGCGTGTGCGCGGTGACGACGTCGCGGAACTCAGCACCGCCCGAAGGCGGTGCATTGGTCGTGGTGTTGGTGCTCATTTGGGAAGCTGCCCGCCGAGATTGAGGCCGGGTTCCTTGATCATGTTGTTCTCAAGGCCCCACTTTTTCATGATGGCGGCATAGCTGCCGTCGGCGATCAGGACCTTGATGGCGTCGATCAGGATAGGGCCGAGCGGTGAGCCCTTGGGAACGACGGCGCCCTGAAAGATATCCTCGAAGCCGTTCTTCTGGCCGACGCCGGTCAGTTCCAGCTGGCCGTTGGCCTGGCTGACGAAATAGGTGAGCGGCGCCTGCGAGGAGAAGAAGGCGTCTGCGCGCTTGGAGCGCACGGCGAGGATGGAGCTTGGCTGATCGGTGTAGGACTGGACTTCGACCGGGCTCTTGCCGTCGGCCTTGCACTTGTCGGACTGGGTCTTGATCACCCGCTCGGCGGAACCGCCGGCCATGACCGAGATGCGCTGGCCGCAGGCGGTATCGAGCGAGGTGATGCCCTTCGGGTTGCCCTTCTGGGTCGCGAAGACGACGAATTCCTGCACCCAGTCGACGAAGTCGTTGGATGCTTCGCGGTCCTTGTAGTCGCCAACGGGGCCGAAGGCGAACTGATAGCGGCCGGAATTGACACCGGCGAGCAGCGCCGGCAGGCCGCCAACCGTCTCATGCTCGATCTTGACGCCAAGGACGGCGCCGAGTGCTTCGGTGAGATCGGCGCTGGCACCGGTCATTTCCGTGCCGGTTACGATTTCGTAGGGCGGGAACGAACCGTTGTTGACGGAGATCATCTTGCCGGAGGCCTTGATCGCATCCGGCAGTCTTGCGTTCAGTTCGGCGTTGAGCGCGGGCTTCGGCACTGCCGCATCCTGAGCCATCGCGGCACTGGAGGCCACGGCGCTTGCCAGAACGAGGTAGGTCATTTTCTTCAGCAACATGTTCATTCCCCTTTATTGATGCTGTCGTGGTTGCATGCGTTTAGGCGGTGGTACGGCTGCCGTCGGTATCGAACGGGAAAAGCTCGAGCGGCGTCATTGCGCGGGCAAGAATGCCCTGGGCGTGCAGCTCGGCCGAGAAATCGGCGATCATCTTCTCGTTGGCGGCGAGACCGTTTTCATCCCAGTTCGCAGGGAGTTCGAGGGAGGTCTTCAGGAGCTCGTCGAACATCCACGGCGACGTATCGGCATATTTGCGGCGCTTGCTCAGCCACATCCGCTGCGATTCCTCGATCAGCTGGCTCAGCTCGGCGATAATCCAGGGGTTCTCTTCCACGATCTCCGCCTTGATGCCGATGAGGTGCATGCCGGGTACATATCCCACCTCATCGAAATATCGACGCTCGGCGCTACGGAAATCGGCGAGAACCTGCCGGAAAGGTGAACCACTGGCAAAATAGCCGTCCGGCATGAACGGAGTGAAGATCGCGTCGAGCTGGCCTTCGCGCAGCAGATCGACCATCGGGCGTTCGCCGGGGGCAGCCTCGATCCGGCCGGGGCGGCCGAAGCCGTCGAGGCGATCGACAACAGGATGCGCTTCCGTCAGGCGGCCAGCATACCACATCGCGTCCTCCACCTGAACGCCTTCACGGCGCAGAGCGGCGCGCGTCCAGGTGTTGCCGGAATCACGCCAGCCGGTGACGCCGATGCGCTTGCCTGCAAGCTGCGACAGCTCGGTGATCGGGCTGTCCTTCATGGTGATGATGCAGCGATGGCGAAAGCCGCGCATGATGAAGTTCGGAATGCCGACGACGCTTTGGTCGCCATCGTAACGCAGCTGGGTATAGCGGCTGAACGACATTTCGGCCGCGTCACAGGTGTCGCTCTTGCCGACATGCGAGACCAGGGTGCCGATGCGCTCGACCTTGACGTCGAGCTTCGACGACGAGACGTCGCCGAGAATGAGAGGGGTCATGTAGTCCCAGTCGCGAAGGGCAAGGCGAAGTGTGATCGGCATCTGCATTCACTCTCAAAATTTCGTGTCTGGCGCATCGTTAAATGTTCAAATAATACTGATCAAATGTTATTACGTTATTGAACATTAAATGTGGTGTAAAAAATGAGCGATAGTCGGGACGCATCCTGGTTTGCCCAAAAAATAACCGATCGGACAATTCGCGGCATCGCGCTCGAGACCAGCGCGCTGATCCGGGGCGGCGCGCTCCCCGTCGGCACCAAGCTGCCGGCCATTCGCGACCTGGCATTCGCGCTCGGCATCAGCCCGGCCACGATCTCCGAAGCGTGGAGCGAGTTGCGGCGCCAGAAGATCATCAGCGGCCGTGGGCGCAATGGAACATGGGTGAGCGGCGACCGCTTCGTCGCCAAGCCCGAGCGACTGGCGAGTTCCGGCAACTATGGCGAGGACGTGCTGAACCTGACGGCCGCCGTTCCCGACGTCACGCTTCTGCCGAGGCTCGAGCATGCGATGGCCTACGGCGCATCCGCCGAAAACCTGAATAGCTATGAGCGCAACCGCATTCTGCCCGAGCTCGAAACGGCGGTAAGAGAAACATGGCCCTATGAGCCCGAGGCGTTTCTCGCCACCAACGGCGGCTACAACGCCGTCTACACGCTGATGAACGCGCTTGTCATGCCCGGTGCCGCGGTCGCCATCGAGAACCCGACGGCCATGCGCCTGCTCGATATCCTGGAAGATCGCGGCGCGCGCATCATTCCGGTCGAGTGCGACGATGAGGGTCCACTGCCCTCGTCACTGCGCCAGGCGATGGCCTATCGCCCCGTCGCCTTCGTCTTTCAGCCACGCATCCATTCGGTCACCGGCCAGACCGTGACTGCCTCGCGCATGCAAAGCCTGGCCGAGGTGCTGCGCGATGCCGATACGCTGATCGTGGAAGACGACGGTGTGGGCGACATTTCCGATGCGCCGAGACAATCGATGGGCGATATCTTCCCTGACCGGGTGATCCATATCTTCTCGCTGTCAAAGACCCATGGCCCGGATCTACGCCTGGCCGTCCTTTCCAGCTCGCGGCCGATCGTCGAGCAGATCCAGTCGTTCCGCAGCTTCAGCGCCGGCTGGACGAGCCGCATCCTGCAGGCGGCGGGCGCCTGGCTGATCCGCGACCCGGCCACGCAGGAGACGGTGCGGACAGCGCGCGCGATATATGCGCGGCGCCGACATGACCTGGTGCAGGCATTGCGCGATCGAAACATAAACGCGGCACATGGCGCCGGCCTGTCTGCCTGGGTGCCGGTCTCCTCGGAGCCCTTCGCCATGGTGACGCTTGCAGCACGCGGGATCGCCGTGCATCCCGGCACGAAATTCTCCGTGCTGCCGGGAAACTACCTTCGCGTGGCGACCGCCACCTTGTCCGATCGCTGTATCGAGGTCGCGGATTCGATCGCACTTGCGGCGTCGCACGATTGATCGGCAGACGCAGCGATACCCGTGAGACCGACCATCGCTTGGCGTGAAAGTCAGTAGCTGCACGTCCAGTTGTTGGTCGGCCTGAACCCATCGGCGCAAGCCGGGTTCACCGACGTTCGAGGATTATAGTAGTTGTCCGCCGCGTTGTAGTTGGCGCCCGTCGTGCATGCGGACGCGAGCACGGCCAGGATTATCACTGCTCCGGCTGATACGAACCTGTGAACCGCGCGCATTGGACTTCCTCACGATGGCTTTTACTCCATCGGAAAATGCTTTTCCGCCGCGGCAAATGCAAGGCCCCAAACCGTGAATGCCCTCATTGTCGCCACGCGTGCAACCTCGCGCAAATTGCCACCTGCTTGACACAAAAGAAAAGTGACTTAATCTAGTCGACGGATCGGAGGAGATCCGCTGTTGTGGAGGCAGCGGCTCGGATGGGATCCTGAATCGGGAGGAAAGACTGGTGAAGAACAAGGCAATCATGCTCGCCCTTCTGGCGGGTTCGTTCCTGGCCGCGCCTGTTGTCGCGGCGGCTCAGGACCTGATCACGGGCGACATCGTCGGCAAGGCCGATGCGCCCAACAAGCTCATTTTCCGCATGACCACCGACGGGCCGCGCAACAACGAGCCTGCTTATGCCGAGGGTTACAGCAAGCTCTTCAACGACTTCATTGCCAAGCGTCCGGACTGGCAGATCGAGCTGCAGATGATGTCGGGTGATATCGGACAGGAGCAGGCCCGCATGCTCGAGCAGGCGAAGTCCGGGTCGGCGCCCGATTGCGCCGCGGTCGATTCCTTCGTGCTGCCGCTCTTCAAGAAATCCGGCGTGCTGCAATCCTTCTCGCCCTACTTCAGCAAGGAAGAGATCGGCCAGCTGTTTCCCTTCATCCGCGAGGGAATTACCGGCGATGACGGCAACATCTATGCCTGGTGGTGGTCGACCGACCTGCGCGTCCTCTACCGCAACAAGGAAATCGTGCCAGACGCGCCGCAGACCTGGGACGACCTGAAGAAGGCGGCGCTGCGGTCGGTGGACGAGGGCATGGAGGGTATCCTTTTCAACGGCAGTCGCTACGAGGGCACGACCTTCGACTGGCTCGCCAACTTCTGGGGTCAGGGCGGCAAGCTGGTCGACGATCAGGGCAAGCCGATCTTCGGCGAAGGCGACAACCGCGAAAAGTTCATCAAGGCCGTGAACTACTACCGTGATCTGGTGGAATCGGGTGCTGCACCCAAGCGCGTCGCGACGCTCGGCAGCTATGACGACTTCAATGCCGCCGCGGCCGCCGGAACGACGGCGCTGTTCGTCGGCGGCAACTGGCAGTACGCGCAGCTGAAGACCGCGCTCGACGAGGAGGAATTCGCGAAGTGGACCTTCTCGCCGCTCCCCGGCCCGACCGCCAATGAGCGCTCTACCGGCACCGGCGGCTGGACTGTCGCCGCCTTCAGCAAGGATGCCGCCAAGGTGAAGGCCTGCGCAGACCTCGCCCGCGAAATCTATATGGGCCCGGCCAACGCGCTGCAGGAACAGCTGCCGACGCGCGCCGATCTCTACGAGAAGTACGAGGTGTTCTCGACGCCGGCGAACAAGACCTTCGCCGAGGCGCTCAAGGTCGGGCAGGCGCGGCCGGGGGCCGCCGTCTATCCCGAGATATCGAACCAGATCCAGATCATGATGGGCAAGGTGCTGACCGGCACCCAGGCGACGGAAGCCGCCGTCGACGAAGCCTTTACCGCCTCGCTCACCGCCTTCAAACGGAGCTGAGCTGATGATCGGTGGCGCGGGGCAACCTCACCCGCGCCACCGATGACGGAAATGCCATCGTCAATGACAGATGACCGGACGGATCGATGACCAATCTCAGCATTGCCGCCGAGACTGCGCCTACCGGAAGCAGGCTTGCGGCGCGAAAATTCTACCCCTCGCCCGCGCCCTGGCTGATGCCGCTGATCCTAGTTCTCGGGATCTTCTATCTCTACCCGCTGATCGACGTCTTCCGCTTCGCCTTCACCAACATATCGCTCGTCGGCGACGACGAGGAATACACGCTGCGGACGATCGCCAACACGCTCTCCAAGCCGGAATTGCTGCAGATCCTCTGGGTGACGCTTGTCTTCACCGCCTCCAGCGTCGTTGCCCAACAGGTGCTGGGCCTGTTCATCGCACAGGTCGTCGTGCGCAGCGAAAAGCGCGGCCTGTTCGGCTCGACCATCGTGCGCACCACGGCGCTGGTCGCCTGGGTGGTGCCCGGGATCGCCGGCGGCATCATCTGGAAGATGCTGTTCAACGAAGCGCCCTTCGGCGGCCTCAACAGCCTGCTCAGGATGCTCGGCGCCTCGCCGGTTCAGTGGTTGTCCGATCCGAACATGGTCATGTGGTCGGTCGTCATCTCCAACGTCTGGCGCGGAACGGCATTTTCGATGGTCGTCATGTACGCCGCCATCAAGGCGATCGATCCGGAACTCTACGAAGCCGCCGAAATGGACGGCGCCAATCCCTGGCAGCGGATGATCTACATCACCCTGCCGCAGTTGCGCGCGGCGATCCTCGTCAACATGATCCTGATCACCATCCAGACGCTGAACACCTTCGATGCGATCATCTCGCTCACCGGCGGCGGCCCGGGCCGGGCGACGGAGGTCCTGTCGCTCTATACGTTCAACGTCGTCTTCAGGAATTACGACCTGGCGGCAGGCGCGGTTCTCTCGATCCTGATGCTCGTCATCAGTCTCAGCCTGGCGCTCGTCTATGCCCGCTTCCTGCCGAAGGGAGAGCCCCAATGATCAATTCGAGACAGGAACGCATCGGCGACCTCTTCAGCTATCTCTTCCTGCTGATCACCTTCCTTTTCTTCGCCTGGCCGCTGGTCTGGCTGCTGTCGCTGGCGCTACGCACCCGCAAGGAGGTTTTTCTCGGTGTCTCCAGGCTGATCCCCAAATCGCCGACGCTGGATAATTTCATCACGATCCTCTCCTCCGACAAGTTCGCGGGCTATCTCTGGAACGCGCTTCTTCTGTCATCCGCGAGCGCGATCGGCTGCCTGATCGTGGCATTGCCGGCTGCCTATGCCTTCTCGCGCTTTCCCTTTCGCGGCAAGGGACCGTGGATGATGGTGCTGCTTGCCTTCCAGATGATCTCGCCACTGGTCATCATGGTGCCGCTCTACCGCTACATGGCCAAGATCGGCCTCACCGACAGCCATTTCGGCGCGACGATGGTCTATATCGCGCTTGCCGTGCCGATGGTCACATGGATTTTGAAGGGCTTCATAGACGGCATCCCGCGCAGCCTCGACGAGGCGGCGCTGATCGATGGCTGCAGTCATTTCGGCGTCTTCTGGCGGATCATTCTGCCGCTGGCGACGCCGGGGATCGCGTCCGCCTTCATCATCTCCGTCATCGCCGGCTGGTCGCAATTCCTCGTGCCGTTCCTGCTGATCAGCAAGGAAGCGTTGATGCCGATCGGCGTCGGCATCTTCCAGTATGCCGGCACCCAGAACGACAGCTCCATCCAGCTGTTGGCGGCTGCCTGCCTTGTGTCGGTCGTGCCCGCCATCGTCGCATTTCTTTCGCTCCAACGCCTCATTCTCGGCGCCATGACGGCCGGCGCCGTCAAGGGCTGATATCTTTCAAACCTCAGGATATGATCATGTCGCTTACGCTTGCCCAACGCCTCGACCGCATCCGCGTCCGCATGTCGGAACTCGAACACTGGCGCGCCCGTGAAACCGTTCAGATCGGCGACTGGACCTTCGATGGCGAACCGATCGCGATCGGCGACGCATGGCCGCGCAAGGATGGCACGGTGAGCTTCGCCGCCTCGGCGCGTCTCCCCGAACATTGGCCGATTGACGAGGCCCGTCTCAGCCTCAATCTCGGCGGCGAAAGCCTCATCGCCATCGCCGACGAGGCGGGCCACGAAACGCGGCTTGGCCTCGACCCCTATCACCAGGAATTCCGCCTGACGTCGCGCCGGATCAAAATCTCCTCGGAGACGGTCGCGCGTCTGCCGTTCGGCGAGCCTGTCCGCGCGCCTCGGCTCGAGCGGGCGAACCTCCTGTGGCTCGATGGGCCGGTCGACCGGCTGTGGCTGCTCCTGCGCCAGATCTCCGAGGCGGTCGACACGCTGGAGGGACACGAGGTCATTCCGCATCTGATCGACATCGCCGAGGCCGCCATGCGCGGGCTCGACTGGCCGTCATCGACGGCAGCCTACATAGCGCGCATGTCGCCATCGGTCGGGCAGCAGAAGATCTGGCGGCTGCCCGAGCTCGAAACCGCCCCCGAGGGCCTCAACCAGGGACAGCGCGCCAGCGTGGTCGCGGCTTACGACACGTTGATCAAGGAACTGAAGCAGCTGCGCGAGCGCTTCCCGCCGCAGGGCGAGATCGCGCTGACTGGTCACGCGCATATCGACCTCGCCTGGCTGTGGCCCTACCGCGAGACCCGCCGCAAGATGCGCCGCACCTTCCACACGGCGCTCGCGCTGATGGAGCAGTCGTCCGACTTCCGCTTCAACCAGTCGACGGCGCATTATTACAACCAGATCGCCGAGGACGATCCCGAACTGTTGAAGCGCATCGTCGAGCGCGTGAAGGAAGGGCAATGGGAAACGCTCGGCGGCATGTGGGTCGAGCCCGACACCAACATGCCGACGGGCGAAAGCCTCAGCCGCCAGATCCTCTACGGTCAGCGCTACTTCGAAAAGACCTTCGGCGTTCGCCACACCGTGTGCTGGCTGCCCGATTGCTTCGGCTTCTCCGGCGCCCTGCCCCAGCTACTGCGCCAGGGCGGGATGAAGAGCTTCTTCACGATCAAGGTGAACTGGTCGGAGACCAACAAATTCCCGGCCGACCTCTTCTGGTGGGAAGGCCTCGACGGCAGCCGGGTGCTGACACACACCTTCGACAACCCGATGCATGGCTATAACGGCTTCGTGCAGCCGGATTGCTTCGTGCCCACCTGGCGGAACTTCCAGCAGAAGGACAAGCACGAGACGACGCTTCTGGCCGTCGGCTATGGCGATGGCGGCGGCGGCGTGACGCCGGAGATGATCGCCCGCGAGGAACAGCTGCGCGCCTTCCCGGCATTGCCCGCCGCGCGCTGGACGAAGGTGCACGATTTCTTCGAGGGCGCGCACAAGAGTGCCGCGGAAAAGGAGCTCACCACCTGGCAGGGCGAGATCTATCTCGAGCTGCACCGCGCGACTCTGACCAGCCAGAGCGTCGTCAAGCGCCTGCACCGCAAGGCCGAACGCAGCCTGATCACGGCGGAAACACTCGCCGGGCTGGCGCATCTGATGGGCGGCGAGAAACCTGCTTCGCTGGAGAACGAATGGCGCGTCGTGCTGAAGAACGAGTTCCACGACATCCTGCCGGGCTCCTCGATCGCCGAGGTCTACGCCGACAGCGCTGAAGAACTCGACGGCGTGATCGCCGATGGCCAGGCCGCGCAGGCAAGCGCGCTCGCGGCCATCGCCAAACAGCTGCCATCGGGAAGCGGCAGCAATGTGCTGGTGGTCAACCCGTCGCTCGACGAGCGGCCCGTCAGGCTGACGCTGGCCGATGGCAGTCACGTCTCGTCACGCGACAGCATCGCGCCCCTCGCCATCGCCGTCATCGACATTGCCTCGCTGAAGGCGCGACCGGGCCTTTCGGCCAGCAACAACCACCTCGAGAACGAAACGCTGAAGGTGACGCTGGCGAAGGACGGCTCGATTTCGAGCATCCTGCACAAGCCGAGCGGCCGCGAGGCGCTCGAAGGCGCCGGCAACCGGCTGTTCGTCTACCCGGCGGACAAGCCGCGCAACTGGGACGCCTGGGACGTCGAGGAGGATTATGCCGCGCGTGGCGAGGAGATCACCGCGCTTGATAGCATCGAGCTGATCGAAAATACCGCGCACCGCGCCGCGATCCGGATCGTGCGCACCTGGCGCCATTCGCGCATCACCCAGATCCTGTCGCTCGGCGCCAATGCCCGCCGGCTGGACATTCAGACCGAGCTCGACTGGCACGACCGCCGGGCCTTCTTGCGGACGTTGACTGATGTTGCCGTACGCAACGCACGCGCCACCTGCGAATGCGCCTACGGTGTCGTCGAGCGGCCCACGCATTCCAATACGTCCTGGGACGCCGCGATGTTCGAGGCGCCCGCACACCGCTTCGCCGATCTCTCGGAGCCGGGCTTCGGCGTCGCGATCCTCAACGACGCCAAGTATGGGCATAGCATCCGGGGCAACGTGCTCGGCCTCTCGCTGCTGCGCTCGCCCATCTATCCCGACCCGCTGGCCGATGAGGGGCTGCAGAGCTTCACCTACTCGCTGATGCCGCACGAGGGCTCCTGGCATGAGGGGGGCGTGCGCGAGGAAGCCGACGACCTCAACCAGCCGCTGCTGGCGATGGCCGTCTCCGATCGCGCCGTCGGGGCATGGCAGCCGATCAAGACCGAGGGTATCGGCGCGGCTCTGTCGGCGATTAAGCCGTGCGAGGATGGCGATGGCCTGATCCTGCGCGTTTACGAGCCAGCAGGCCGCCGCGGCGCCTTCGGCCTGACGCTACCGCAGGGATGGCGCAACGAGGGAACGGTGAGCATTCTCGAAGAGCCGATGCGCGATGTGCCGGTCGAGGGATTGATGCCGTTCCAGGTGAAGAGCTGGCGTATTTCGCGCTAACCGACGTCAGGTGGATCGTCGGAGCCCGGTCACGGAGTGGCTGGGCTCTTTCCGTTTACGACACAATGACTTAGTCTCGATAGATCTTGTAGCGATTCAACAGGTCCAGCGCCCAAGGGAGAAGACGGAAGTTGCAGGTTTCGGGTTCCAATCCTGAGCAGGCGGCGGCGGCCAATCGGGCCATGATCCTGAGCGCGATCCATCGCGGCGGGCCGATTTCGCGCACCGAACTGGCGGCGCGATCGCGGCTGACCAAGCAGGCCGTGACGCGGATCGTCGAGCGCCTGCTCGACGAAGGCCTCGTCATGGAGGCGCGGCGGCGGCACGGGTTGCGCGGGCAGCCGGCGATCGAACTGGAGATCGATCCGGAAGGCGTGTTCTCGATCGGCGCCAATATCGACCGCGATCACCTCACCATCGTCGCCGTCGACGCTGTCGGTACGGTGCGCGGCCGCATTCACCACGAGGCGCGGTTTCTGCTGCCGGATGATTTCGCCGCGCTGATGGCCGACGCGCTCTCCTCTTTCCGGCGGCGCAAGGTTATCGAGGAAAGTCGGCTGGCCGGGATCGGCCTCGCCATCCCCGACTGGCTCGGAGAAGTGCCCGTCATCGGCTTTCCGCCGGAATACCGGCGCTGGAGCGGCTATGACGTGCGCGGCGCGCTGGAGGCGATCTCCGACCACCCCGTGTTCATCGACAACGACGCCAACGCGGCGGCTCTCGGCGAAATCGAATACGGGCTCGGCACCGAGATCGGCAGCTTCTTCTACATCCTCGCGAATGCCTGTCTGGGCGGCAGCCTTGTCATCGATGGCATCCGCCACAAGGGCGCCAGCGGGATCGGCGGCGAAATCGGCTGGTTGCCGGTGCTGTTCGACGACGGCCCCTTCGCCGGCAGCACGCAGCCGCTCGGCGAGATGTTCTCGCTCTTCATCCTCCTCGATCACCTGAAGCGGAACGGTGTCGAGGCTTCCACCCCGGCTGACCTGTTGACGCTCGATGCAAGCGGGCGCGCGCTCGTCAGCGCATGGCTGCGCAAGGTGAGCGTCAAGATCGCCCAGGCGGTCGTGCATATCGGCATGATCGTCGATCCCGAGGGTGTTCTCATCGGCGGTCGCTTTCCCGTCCGCATCATCGATGAACTGCTGCTCTATGTTCACGACGAGATTGGCCGCCTCGGCGCCAACGCGCCGTCGCTGCATCGCGCGGCCGGCTCGGAGGATGCGGCGGCGCTCGGCGCCGCGGCCATTCCGCTCGCGCATCGTCTCGGGCTGCCGTCGGCCGAACCGGCGCAGCGGTTCCGCAATCCGATCGGTGGCCTCGCGAACGGGCCGGGACGATGGCCCGCGGCAACGCAAGAGGTCGCGGTCGGATAACGCGGTCAGGCGGGAAACAGCGTGTCGTTGAAAGGTCGAAGGGCGGCGCCCAGCACCACGCCGTCTCTCGGATGCGTCGCCGGCTGCACCACCGGGATCCAGGGAGCGATCACCAGATCGCGGATTTTCTCTTCCCGCTCCCGCGCCATGCTCGATATCACGGAGGCCAGGATGCCATCGGGCAGCGATCCGCCGATGAGGATCGCGCCCGGCGCGATGAAGCCGGAGATCGCCAGAACCGCTTCGTGAAGGTGGCGGGCGGCAACCGTGATCCAGGCATCCGGCGAGGCGCTTGCGACCGCCATGTGGCGTTCAAGCGAGGGCAGCGTCGCAACCTCGTTCAGCGTCGCGCCATCCACGCCCGACCGCATGTCGCCGATCTGGCCGGCAAGCCCATGAATACCGCGAAACGGCCGGCCGCCGATGAGAAGCCCGGCACGAACCGTCCCGTCGATCAGGATGGTCACCAGCCCGCCTTCCGGGTCACCGATGCCGAGCGCGCGCTCCGCGCCGATCGCGGCTTCGCTGTCGTCGAGAACATAAAGCGGCCCGCCCGTCTGGCCGATGCTGTCTGCAAGTGCGGCGCGATCGATGACGGTCCCGGGCGCAAGCGCGACGCCGCAGCCGGCAAGCCGGCCCGACACGGCATGCCGAATGCTTGTGATCGCCTCGCCGATCTCGTCGACATCGGTGAAGCCGATGCGTGCGCGGATCGTGCAGGAGAGGTCGATGACGACGATCTCCCCTCCCTCGGGGGTGATCCGGATACCAAGCGAGGAAGCGGCCTCGGGACAGAGCGTGAACTCCAGCGCCGCGTAGCGCGTCGCGCTGGCACGCTTACGGCCGGTAACAAGCCCTGAAGTCGCCAGGCGCTGGACTATCCCGGCGATCGCAGGTTCCGTGAGCCCGAGGCGTCGCGACAACTCCTGCCGCGTCAGCGGGCCGAAGCGGCGCAGCAGGCCGAGCGTCGCTCGGGAGTTGTGATCGGCGATATCGACCGGGCTGATGCCGGAACGCCCGTCCGACGGGCCGCGCGCCCTCGGCGTGCCGGAAACGGAAAGCCGCCGCGCCGTCTTCAACCGCGAGATCCTTGAACCATGGTCGTGGCGCGGGTCACCGACAGCCTCCCTCTTGTGCGCAATCCAATCCCTTGAAATATCGCGCAATTTTCCATGAGCAGCAAGAAAGCCGTCGCCTATATGCAACGCGATACCGGAAAAATGTCGACCTTGTCGCGGAAAGTCTCCGCGTTTGACGAAAAGAATGGTGAAAGGCCTTGTTGTTTCCATGGTCGGCTCGTAGATGAGCTTCGAAACAACCACTCATTTTTTAGGGTTTTCTGTTTCAGTCCTCGCGACTGGACTGGCGCAATCCCCGAGGATGTCAGTGGTCTGCCATCCGTCATCGTCCGTAAGAGCGACATGGCCCATCGACAAGAGGCCGGTCGTCGCATTCCGATTTTCCGCCAGGGTCATAAACATTGAATCAAAAAACCGCCATCAACCCCGTGGCCACCCCTCCCGTGGAAAAACGTGTCGTCCTGCATTTTCCCGGTTTCGAGCCACTCGATTCGAAGGCCCACCATGCTCGCTACGCAAGGTCCGCCAGGCAGAGCGCCAAGGCCTGGAGCCTCGACGTGAATGTCGGCGCCTTCAGGGAGGGCGGCCCGTTCGACGTCAGCTGCGGCGCGGAGAAGGAAACGACGTCGACCCGCGTCTTCGTTTTCGACCACAACGAACTCGTGCGCAGATATAGCGACAAGGCTCTGATACGACGCCTCGCGTCGGGATACGCGAGCGCCGCCCGCGTCATCGTCCAGGGCGGGCTTGTCGGCTATTTCCGGCATGCCTGGCGCTTCGGATTGTTCTTCGTATTTCCATTCGCGCTGGTCCTGCTGGCGTTGGCGCTCAGCGCCACGATCGCAGCCGCTCCTTCTCTTCTCGGACTTCAGCGCTGGAACTTGCTCTGGAGTGTGTTGCTCGCCGTTGTTTTCTTCCGCTTCGTCTTCCTTCCCTTCGCCGCGAGGTTCCACACGCTGCATCTCTTCGCGGACTGGGATCTGGCTGTCGCACTGGCAAAGCTCGACGATCCCGCTATCGTTCAATGGCTAGACCGGTGCAAGGCGCGCGTGCGGGACGCGTTGCGCGAGGATGCGGACGAGTATGTGATCACCTCGCACAGCATGGGATCGAGCGTCGCCTGCCATGTCATCGGCATGCTGGTGGAGGATGAGCCCGAGCTTTTCGCCGACAAGCGGGTGGTCTTCGTAACGCTCGGCGGCGCCATTCTGCAATGTGCGCTGTTGCGATCCGCCAGGAGCCTGCGGGCAAGAGTTGGCGCGATCGCGCGGAACAGCCAGATATTCTGGCTGGAGATCCATTGTCTCACCGACGTGATCCATTTCTACAAGTCGCGCGTCGTGGCACTCTGCGGACACGCCGACGCGCCGCAGGCGTCGATCGCCACGATCCGCATGCGCCACATGCTGACGAAGGAACACTATCGCAAGATCCGCCGGGATTTCCTGCGCGTGCACCGCCAATACGTGCTGGGTTCCGATCTGCGTTCCGCGTTCGACTTCACGCTGATGACCGCCGGGCCGCTCCCCGCCGCATCCTTCGCCGATTTCAACCAGGACTGGATCGCGCGCACCTAAGCGATTGGGCTGAAAGAGAAATGCGCGGCCGTGCTTTTGGCCGACCGCGCACGCTTCAAGTCAGTGCGATACTGCGTCGCCGCCGATCAAGGGATCGCCGACATCGCCTCGGCCACCGCCGTCGGCGAGGCCTGCTGCGATGTGCCGGGCTCCTGACCGACGAGGCAGCGGATCAGTTCGCCCATGCTGACGCTGCCGATCTCCTGTCCATCGCCGGACACGACGGCGGCCATTGTCGCGTTCGCGGCCGATAGCTGCCGCAGCGCTTCCTCGACGGTCGTGCCGGTGGGAATGCGAAGGGCGGACTTGGCCGATGCTGTTGGCGGCGCCATGACGGCATCGACCTGGATGACCCTTGCGCGGTTCACTTCCTTGACGAAGGCAGTGATGTACTCGTCGGCAGGTCTCAGCACGATATCGGCCGAGGTGCCCTGCTGGATGACCTCGCCATCTCTCAGGATGGCGATCCGGTCGCCAAGCCGCAATGCCTCGTCTAGGTCGTGGGTGATGAAGACCACGGTCTTCTTCAGCTCCTTCTGCAGGTCGAGCAGAACGGTTTGCATGTCGACGCGGATCAACGGATCAAGCGCCGAATAGGCCTCGTCCATGAGCAGGATCTCGGCATCGTTGGTCAGCGCGCGGGCAAGGCCGACGCGCTGCTGCATCCCGCCCGACAGCTGATTGGGATAGTGATTGGAGAAGCCTTCGAGGCCGACGCGCTTGATCCAGTGCTGCGCGCGCTCCTCGCGCTCGTCCTTCCCGACGCCTTGAATTTCAAGGCCGTAGACAGTGTTCTGCAACACGTTTCGATGCGGCAGCAGGCCGAACTTCTGGAAGACCATGGCGGTCTTCTTCTGGCGGAACTGGCGCAGCTGCTCCTTGTCCATGCGACAGACATCGACGTCGCCATAGCGAACCTCGCCCGCGGTCGGATCGATCAGGCGGTTGATGTGGCGGATCAGCGTGGATTTGCCCGAGCCTGACAGACCCATGATGACCGTGATGCCGCCACCGGGGATGGTGATGTTGATGTCCTTCAGGCCGAGGACATGACCGTGTTCCCGGTTGAGCTCGGTCTTCGACATCCCGCGCATGACGGGTTCGACGAAATCGCGAGCGCGTGGGCCGAAGATCTTGTAAAGGCTGCGGATATTGATCGACTGGCTAGCCATGGACGACCTCCCGGTGCTTCTGCAGACGCAGACCGTAGGCCTGGCTGATGCGGTCGAAGATGATGGCGATGCCGACGATGGCGAGGCCATTGAAGACGCCGAGCGTGAAATACTGGTTGGCGATGGCCTTCAAGACCGGCTGGCCGAGACCCTGGACGCCGATCATCGAGGCGATGACCACCATGGCGAGCGCCATCATGATCGTCTGGTTGATGCCGGCCATGATCGTCGGCAGTGCCAGCGGCAGCTGCACGTTGCGAAGCTTCTGCCAGCTGGACGAGCCGAAGGCGTCGGCGGCTTCAAGCACGTCGCGATCGACCATGCGGATGCCGAGATTGGTGAGCCTGATCATCGGCGGGAGCGCGTAGATGACGACGGCGATCACTCCGGGCACACGGCCGATGCCGAGCAGCATGACGACAGGAATGAGATAGACGAAGCTCGGCATCGTCTGCATGACGTCGAGGATCGGGTTGATGATCTTCTGCAGCCGATCCGAGCGCGACATGGCGATGCCAATCGGAATGCCGATCGCGATCGAGAGCACGGTGCAGACGAAGATCATCGAGACCGTCTTCATCGTGTCGTCCCACATGTCGAAATAGCCGATCAGCAGCAGCGTGACGATACAGCCGACGACGATCCGCCAGCTGCGCGTCGCAAGCCACGCGATCGCGCCGATGAGCGCGATCACCAGCGGCCATGGCATGCCCGTCATCAGGCGTTCAGCCCAGATCAGAAAGCTTTGCAGCGGGCTGAACAGGTTTTCGATGCCGCTGCCATAGCCGCGTGTGAAGGCGCGAAAGCCTTCGTCCACGCTCTTCTTCAAGGCGCGCAGCATGTCCTCGTCCATCGACGGAAATTTCCAGAGCCAATCCATGTCGGTTCCCCATGACAAAATCGGCGGCGGCTTTGATTATTGTTGGCCGTCTCGCCGGTGTGTAGGCGGGCGGCGTCCCACAATCGGGGCCGCCCGCTGTCGATGCGGCGCTTAGAGCGAAGCCTTGACCTTCGTTGCGACCTCGGGCGAAACCCAGGTGGTCCACAGCGCTTCATTGTTCTTCAGGAAATACTTCGCGCCTTCCTCGCCGCTGGCCTGGTTGTCCGACATCCAGGCGATCAGCTTGTTGACGGTATCGTTGGTCCAGGCGCGCTTGTTGAGGTAGCCGACGACATCGGGACCGGCGCGATCGGCGAAGGTCTTGGTGACCAGCGTCTCGACATTGTCGGCCGGCCATGCGTTTTCCTTCGGATCGGCGCAATCGGCGACCGAGGTGCAACGCTTCCACTCGGCGGCGTCATATTCCGCGCCATAGCCGAGCTTCACCATCTCGTACTTGCCGAGAAGCGCTGTCGGCGCCCAGTAGTAGCCAACCCATGGTTGCTTGGCTTCGTAGGCCTTGGCGATCGAGCCGTCGAGGCCGGCGGCCGAGCCGGTATCGACAAGCGTGAAGCCGGCCTTGTCGCCGCCGTATGCCTTGAAGAGCTGCGCGGTCACGACCGTGCCGCCCCAGCCCTGCGGACCGTTGAAGACGGCACCCTTGCTCTTGTCTTCAGGCGCCGGGAAGAGATCCGGACGCTTCATCAGGTCCGGGATCGTCTTGATGTCGGGATTGGCGTCGGCGAAATACTTCGGGATCCACCAGCCCTGGATGGCGCCGTCGGACAAGATCTTCGCGGCCTTGATGAACTTTCCGTCGGTCAGACCGCGGTTGACGATCTCGGGCTGCAGGCTGACCCAAGCCTCCGGCGCGATATCGGGCTGGCCCTTTTCGGCCATGGAGGTGAGCGTCGGGACGGTATCGCCGACAACCAGTTCGGCCTTGCAGCCATAACCCGCCTCGAGGATCAGCTTGTCGATGTTCGCCGCCACTTCAGCGGACTGCCAGTTCATGTTGGCGATGGTGACATCACCACATTCGGCGGCGGATGCAGCGCCGCCAAGGCCAAGCAGGCCGGCGGCGAGGACGGTGGAAGCCAAAAGCATTTTCATTTTCTTGTTCCCTCTGGTCGCGGTGCAACGTGAACCCGGGCGCCGGCAGCACCGCGTCCGCCAGCCTCCCCATTGAGCCGTCATTGGCTCGGCATGCGCCATTCCGATTGCGTCAAAAAATGGCGCATTGGAGGTTTCTTTCAATGTTCTGATGGAACGGCAGTCGCAATAAGATCATCCTTGTCGCACCTGATCTCAAAGAAGTGATGCGAAACGGAAGGCTTCGTAGATCGCGGCATGGATATTGCGGCTCGCCACGGCATCACCGATTCGAACGAGATCGAAACGCCCCTGCGGATTGCGCCGCGGCAACGGCGCCCGTCTCGCGATCAACGCGCCGTAGTCCACCGAGCCCAGATTGCGCGACAGCGGCTTCAGCTCGAAGTAGAGATCGGCATTGGCCATCGTGCCATGCTCGACGACGACCTGCGACACCCGACGCTCCCACTCCGTGGCTTCGGCGTAGTCGGAGCCGAGGACGGCCACCAACTGGTTGCCATCGCGGCGCACCGATTTCAGCCGGGTGTTGATCGTCACCCTGACGTTGTTTTCGGCGAAGACCTTCGCATAGGGCACATGGTTCATGCCGCCGATCTCAGGCGCGAAGAAGCGCTCCGGCGACACCAGCTCAAGTTCCGCGCCGGTCGCGGCGATGACCTCGGCTGCCGACATGCCGGGATGGCCGCCATTGTCGTCGAACAGAAGCACGGTGTCGCCCGGCTTCGTCGAGCCGGCAAGGATATCCCATGACGAGGTGACCAGCCCGTCGCCGGCATCGAGCGTCGGCGACTGCGCGATGCCCCCGGTCGCCACCACGACCAGATCCGGCTCGAAGGCCAGGACGTCGTCGCCGCCGGCAAAGACGTTGTAGTGTATCGCGACCCCGAGACGCTCGAGTTCCTCCAGGCGCCAGTCGACAATGCCGACCATCTCGCGCCGCCTCGGATTGCGGACCAGAAGATTGATCTGCCCACCGGCCTCTCCGCTCGCCTCCAGAAGGTCGACCTTGTGGCCACGCTCTGCCAGCACGCGCGCGGCTTCAAGCCCGGCCGGCCCTGCCCCCACAACCACCGCCCGCCGTGGCGACGCAGCGGCGGCGATCTCGTGCGACAGTTCCGTTTCGCGGCCCGTGACCGCGTTGTGAATACAGAGCGCCTCGCCGCCCTCGTAGATGCGATCGAGACAGTAGGTCGCGCCGACGCATGGACGGATACGCGCCTCCTCGCCGGCTTCTATCTTTCTGACGATGTGCGGATCGGCGATGTGAGGACGCGTCATGCCGACCATGTCGAGCTTGCCTTCGGCGATCGCGTGGCGCGCGGTCGCCACGTCGGAAATGCGGGCGGCATGGAACACCGGAAATTTGGTGGCCGCCCTGACCTCGCCGGCGAAATCCAGATGCGGCGCGGACGGCATGCCCTGGATGGGGATGACGTTGTTGAGCGCGGCGTCGGTGTCGATATGGCCACGAATGACATTGAGAAAGTCGATCGATCCGCCGGCCACCAGCCTTCTGGCGATCTCCACCCCTTCCTCGCGCGACAGCCCCTTGTCCCACTGCTCGTCGGCGACGAGACGGATGCCGACGATGAAATCGGGACCGACGGCCTTGCGCACGGCCTCCGTCACCATCGTCGAGAAACGCATGCGGCTCTCGAGCCCGCCACCGAATTCGTCCTCGCGCATGTTGGTGGCCGGCGACCAGAAGCCGTCCATCAGGTGGCCATAGGCCTCGAACTCGATGCCATCGAGGCCCGCGGCCTGCATGCGCTGCGCGGCCGAAACATAGTCGTCGACGATCCTTTCGATATCCCAATCCTCGGCCTCCTTGGGGAATGCGCGGTGGGCGGGTTCGCGGATCGGACTTGGCGCCAGCACCGGCAGCCAGTCACCCTTGTTCCAGCCGGTGCGGCGGCCGAGATGGGTAAGCTGGATCATCATGGCCGTACCGTGCTCGTGACAGTCGTCGGACAGCCGCTTCAGCCATGGCACGATTTCGTCGCGATAGGCGTGCAGGTTGCCGAAGGCGGGCGGAGAATCCGGCGAGACCACCGCCGAGCCGGCCGTCATGGTCAGGGCGATGCCACCCTTGGCCTTTTCGAGATGATAGAGCCGATAGCGGTCGGTCGGCATGCCGTCTTCCGAATAGGCCGGCTCGTGCGCGGTCGACATCAGCCGGTTCTTCAGTACGAGATGTTTCAATTGGAATGGTTGAAGTAGGGGATCCTGCGAAGCCATCGATCTGCACCACCAATAAGAGAAGAGCTGATCTTCACTCAAAACGACGCCGTGTGCGATGAACAAAAACGCCATCAAACGCCCCCAATGCGTCGCGCCGTGATTTTTGCGCGGCACGATGCTCGTCCAGCAGATGCTTTATGAGCACCACCTCATCTGACGTAGCGAGCGGAACCAAATCCGCCGGCCGGCGTTAAGGCCGCCGATGAGGTGATGCATGACTGATGAAAAGCTTTGGAAAAGACCGCTGACAATCGCGATCGGCTCGGTGAAATACGTCGTGAAAAGCGCACGCGACGCGGCTTGGCTGCTTGCCGACAAATGGCCGGTGCTGACAGGCGACGCGTTCGTCCGCGCGCTCAGGGCGTGCGCCGCCGTGATGGAGGGAAAACGTGGCGGCGGCCATGCGAGGCAGGCCCTGATCGCCGCGGCGCGGGACGCCAACCTTCAGATCGAAAGCTGATCATTCACTCTGGAAAAACTGGAAGCGCCGGCCGCGAACACGTCCGGCGCTTTTTCCTTGAGCGCCCGAACGATGGGCTGGTGCCATGCCGATGAAATCATGGTTGACTTGCCAGACCAAACTGAACAGGTAGAGCCGATCCGGCCCCGGATCTCACGCACTTCGAATTCAGATGGGAGCCCATACATGGCCAAGGTGCTCGTGCTCTTCGCTCACCCCGGACAGCGCCATTCGCGCGTCAATATCCTGATGGCCAAGATCGCCGGCGGCATCGAAGGCGTCACCTTCGTCGACCTCTACGCCGACTATCCAAAGCTCGATATCGACATCGATGTGGAGCAGGACCGGCTTTTGAAGCACGATGTGATCATCTTCCAGTTTCCGATCTACTGGTACTCGACGCCATCCATTCTGAAGGAGTGGCAGGACCTGGTGCTGGAATACGGTTTCGCCTATGGTCACACGGGAGACAAGCTGGCGGGCAAGGTGTTCCTGCCCGTGATCACCTCCGGCGGCCCGGATCACGCCTACACCGAAGAAGGCCGCAACCACTTCCGTCTACGGGCCCTGCTTTCGCCGCTGGAGCAGACGGCAAATCTCTGCCGGATGCGCTTCATCGCGCCATACGCGCTGTTTTCCGCGCACGATGCGCGCGGCGACGGCCGGGCCGATCCGCATCTGGAGGGATACGGGCGGCTGCTCCAAGCCTTGCGCGACGAAACCTTCGACATCGACGCCGCCGCCCGAATGGAGTTGCTGAGCGCCGAAACGCTTCCGCTTCGTGAGAGCACACCCCATGAATAGCTTCATTTTCCAGGCCTTCATCTATCTGCTGGCCGCCGTCGTCTCCGTGCTGATCGCCAAGAGGCTGGGGCTTGGTTCCGTGCTCGGCTATCTGATCGCCGGTATCGTCATCGGCCCGGCCCTGCATCTGGTCGGCAACGAAACGCTGGACCTGCAGCGTTTCGCCGAGTTCGGTGTCGTGATGATGCTGTTTCTCGTCGGCCTCGAGCTGCAGCCGCGCGCGCTGTGGGAGATGCGCTCCAAGCTGCTCGGGCTGGGCGGATTGCAGGTTGTCGTCACCGCACTCGTGGTCATGGGCGGCGCCATGCTTCTCGGCCAGGTCTGGAGCGTCGCGCTCACCATCGGCTTCATCTTCTCGCTGTCCTCGACCGCGATCGTGCTGCAGACGCTCGGCGAAAAGGGCCTGCTGCGCTCGTCGGGCGGACAGTGTAGCTTCTCCGTGCTGCTGTTCCAGGATATCGCCGTCATTCCCATGCTGGCCTTCATCCCGCTTCTGGCGCTGCCGGAGCTCGCGCGGCGCCCGCTTGCCGGCAATGCCGAGGGCGGCGGCCATGGATCGCTCAGCCTGGTCGATGGGCTGCCCGGCTGGCAGGTAACGCTGGTGACGATCGTCGCCGTCGCCTTCGTCATCGCCGCCGGCCACTATCTGTCGCGGCCGATCTTCCGCCTCATTGCCCGCTCCAGGCTGCGCGAAATCTTCACCGCCGCGGCGCTGTTACTGATCGTCGGCATCGCGCTGCTGATGACCGTCGTTGGCCTGTCGCCGGCGCTCGGTACGTTCCTCGCCGGCGTCGTGCTCGCCAACAGCGAATTCCGCCACGAGCTCGAGAGCGATATCGAGCCATTCAAGGGATTGCTGCTCGGCCTGTTCTTCATCACCGTCGGCGCCAGCATCGACTTTTCACTGCTTTACGCACAAATCTGGGCCGTGCTCGGGATCACGCTCGGTGTCATGCTCCTCAAGGCCATCGTGCTCTTCGCGCTGGCCTTCGTTTTCAAACTGCGCGGGCCCGATCGCTGGCTCTTCGCGCTTGGGTTGGCGCAGGCCGGCGAATTCGGTTTCGTGCTGATTTCGTTCACAGTGCAAAGCGCTGTGATACCGCCCGATCTGGCGGCGATCCTTTTGCTCGTCGTCGCGGTTTCCATGCTGTTCACGCCGGCCCTCTTCATCATCTTCGACAGGCTGATCGTGCCGCGCTTCGACCGGCGGCAGGAGGAAGAGGCCGACGAGATACCCGAACCGGGTTCCGTCATCATCGCCGGCCTTGGCCGCTTCGGGCAGATCGTAAACCGCATGCTTCTCGCCAATGGCTACAAGACGATCGTGCTGGACCACCAGGCCGAGGTCATCGATGGCCTGCGCAAGTTCGGCGTCCGCTCTTTCTTCGGCGACGCCAGCCGCCCTGACCTGTTGCATTCGGCCGGACTTCACGAGGCCAAGGTCCTGGTGGTGGCGATCGACGATCCGGAACGGGCGATCGAGATCGTCAAGCATGCACGTCGCGAGAACCCGAACATCCGCATCATCGCCCGCGCCTTCGACCGCACCACCGTCTACCGGCTCTACGAGGCCGGCGCGCACGACATCGTTCGCGAGGTCTTCGACAGCTCCGTGCGCGCCGCCGGCTACGCGCTGCAGGGGCTCGGCATGCATCCCTACGACGTCGAGAAGAGCAAGGCGGTGTTTGTCCGGCAGGACGTCCGAGGCCTTCGCAAACTTGCGCCCCTGTGGCGGGAGGACGTCGAGGTGTACGACAATGAGGAATATGTCGCCAAGGCCAAGGAAATCGCCGACCTGCTGGAGCAGGCGATGATGGGAGACCGAAGCGCGCTCGGCGAGAAGGCCGAGCGTGGCTGGACGCCGCCCGATATCGCGGCTGAACAACTGGAAAAAAACATCGATTAATGGTCAGCGGGCAGGCTTTGCGGGCAGGCTCCGATCGCCGATCGATCAGCCTCCCTTTTTCTCCATCGCATCCCATCGCCGCTGCTTGCGAGACTTTGGCTTTATGCTCTTCCAGGTCCGATCCAGGAAGCGGAGAAAACGGGTCACGTCCATCAGGCGGTCGACGATCGAGCTCAGGTTGGAGAGGCGTTCTCCGATGATCTCGTTGGCGGTGAGCGCAATATCCGCGGGCGTGTATTCGGGAAAGTACGCGGAAAGGTCAGCATAGGCGTTGGATGCCTCGCGCCCGATGATATCGATCTTCCCTTTGCGGAACATCAGACGCAGAAACACCTGTTCGAATGTCCAGTCGTGAACATCGAACACCTTGTAGCGCTCGCTCCGCTTCGACGAGAAGCCAGCCAGTGTGATCCTGACGCCAAGATCGAGCGTCGTCAGCCAGAAGCACAGCGCAAATCCCGTCGTCGGCACGCTGGCGCGCGGGTAGAACGGAGTGAACACCTCGGTCAGATCGAGGTGCCTGACATGAACGTCGCCGAAGTCCGATGCCGGGCTGAGCTGTTCGTTCGGCCCCGCCTTCATGTTGACGACGCCGTGGAAGGTGCGCATGTCGAAATAGGGCAGCACCTTGTCGACCTTGCCGCTCTTGACGAGGTTCGCGCCCAGCGTTCCGCTTCTCGACAGCAGGATAGCCTGGCGGGTGAACGGCTCCCTTAGAACCTTGAAGACCTTGTTGAAGAAGATGAAAAGCGTGGTCTCCGGAAAACGCGCTTTCAGCTCCTCGATGTCCACTTCATCGCTGTTGGCGACCAGCACAACATCGCTATATCCCGCTAGCAGGGATTTCCACTCCTCGGCGGCGGCGGAGTTTCTGGTCTCGAAGCCGACGCCCTCATCTCTGCCGATCATTGATCTCTCCCTGTCATGTCGGGCAAGGCGCGCCTTTTGATGAGCCGCGCTGGCGAGCCGACATAGACGCCAAACGGTTCCGTCGTCCCCTTGATCACGCTATTCGCACCGATGACGCAGCCATCGGCGATGTTGCTGCCGGCAAGCACCTTTGCGCCCGCACCGATCCAGACGTCCTTGCCGATCACCACCCTGCCCTTTTTGATCGGCTGATCCCTGATGAGAATCGTGGGGTCTTCATAGCTGTGCTCGAAGGAGACGATGACGACGTGTGCCGCGATCCGGGTATTATCTCCAATCCTGACACCGCCATGTCCTAACAGGATTGAGTAATCGTTTACCGAAACATCGTTGCCGATCTCGATCATACCGCTCTGCGCATCAAGGACGACGCCGCATCGGGTGAAAAGCCGGTCGCCGATTTCTATCGTACCGTCCCGATAACGAAGCCTTGGCAGATACCGCATGTTCGGGCTCCTGCCGATCCGCAGCGCTCCGCCCGACAAGGCCGCGCGGAGGCGGACCAGAAAGCCGAGGTTCACGGGTCACACGGGGGCGAACTGCGGGTCGAGCGCCCGTGCCTTCTCAAGCCAGACGTCCGCGTATTCGACGTCCTGCCAGTTATGGAACCATGGGCCGCCGTTGGTGTAGTGAACCCCCTTCGGAAAGCCCTGGGACGGCTTGGTGCTCCAGCCCTCGAGCCAGTTCCATTCTTCCGGAATTTCACCGATTTCGCTGTCCCTGGCCCACTGCAGGCGGTGAAGATAGGCACCGGTCTGAGAATTGACGAGCTCGGGCGTCAGCTGGCGGGTGGAGGGATGTTCGCAATTGAACAGCATGAACGAGGACCAGTTCTTGCGGGGATAATTGGTCTGCACCTTGCCATCCATCTTCACCCCCTCCTTGGGCGTGTAGTCGTGATGGACGCAGGCCACGGCCTTGCTGTCGTCCTTGTAGCGCAGCAGTTCCGCGACATCGCCGAAGAACAGGAAATCGCAGTCACAGAACAGCGCCCACCCCTTATAATCGGCAAGCCACGGCGTAAAGAAACGGGAGTAGGTGAATTCCGTGGAAGCAAGGGGATCGACTTCACGGGTATAAACACCCCGATCGACCAGTTCCTGCAATTTGATTGGGTGCACCTCGACGTCGATGGAGGCCTTATCGAGCAAGGTGGCCTTCGCAACTTGGTAGGCAATATCTTCGCGGGAATCCCATCCGATAAAAACTGCTAGTTCCGCCATTCATTTCCTCCAAACGTCAGCGCGCAACAGTTCAAGATAAGTCATCTGGAATGCTGAATGTGAAAGTCAACATCTGCACGAGGTCTCGACGCGCGATAGGCGGTCGATGGGCGATGCTTCCCGCCACGATCCGTTCGAAGCGATCATATGCTCGCGCTCGACCCACTTGCATTCGGGATGTACGTATTATGCCTCGAATTCACCCATAAGGTGTGTCACATCGAAGTCACAACATCTGCAGGCATAGGTATGTTTTATTGCGTCGGTTGAAACAAACGGGGCACCGGTCGGTAGCAGGTTCGTATGACGTTCAGCGTAAAGCGAATTGATCAGGCAGAGGCGCTGGCCAGCGCGGACATTATCGTCAAGGCATACGCCGCTCCTCCCTGGGAGGAACGCTGGGACCTCGACAACGCCAGACGACGGCTGACCGAACTGTGCTCTTCGGCCGATACCATATCCTTGGCCGCTTTCGACGGAGACCGGATCGTCGGCTACGTGTTCGCGTCGCCCTATACCTCGGCCATCGGCACGGGCTTGTATGTCGCCGAGATCGCCGTCCTGCCATCGCATCAGAGAATGGGAATAGGGACCACGCTCCTCTTTCACATCGAGCGCGAAGCGATCCGCTTGCGCTACAAGCAGATATGGCTGGTGTCCCGCCAAGCCGGCGGCGTTGCGGATTATTATCGCGCCAATGGCTACGATCAGTCGAAAAACCTTTGCGTCTATGCAAAGATCATCGAGGAAAAGGCGGCTTCGCAGGTCGCCTAGACGCTCGAGATCTATCCGTTGGTCAGTGGGTGTTGCGACGGTCGGTCGTGGTACCGAGATATGGCGTGATCATCTCGACGTTCGGCGATTCCAGTATCTCGCGATTCACGGCCTGCACGGCAAGTTCAAGCCAATGCATGGCGCCGACCAGCTCCACATCTTCCGCCGCGCACCGCGCATAGCTGATCAGACGCGCGAGAGCCGCGAGTTCCTTCATCTCTTCATCCGATCTTGCATTACCGCGTCGATCGTCCCCGTCGCCTTTGGGCATAGCACTCATATGTCTTCTCCGCCAACTGGCTGCAACATAAGACAGCCCGCCGGTTCGCGCCCGTGAATAAAGCGTGAAACAACTTTAAGGTGCTGAAACGCATGACGTTTTCGAGCCTGCGAAAGCAGGACCGTCACGAAACGAACGCTTTCGATAGAGCACGGCTACCGAACCGACGCGCCCTCTTGCCTTCGGGGTTTTCCAGCTGCGGTATGAAGACCTTAACGACGCTGAACGGAAGATCGGGATCTCCAAGCGGTAACGCCGCGACCGTAGTGATGCCCGCCCTGCATAGCGCATCCAGCGTGAAAGCCAGACATTGCTGGAGTGATCGCTCGGTGCGAGCGACGATTGCCGGCGCTTTGACCGGCAAGGCGAGCAAATTCTGGCGCAGCTGGTCGGGCAGTGTCGCCTGGAACATTTTGGGCGAGATGTCGTCCCGCGCGCCGCTGACAAAGGTCAATCGCGATTGCGCGGCTTCCGTCACGGCCCGGATGATCGCCCTTACCGGCGACGGATGCGCCCCGCTTCCGCCCGTGACTTCGGTAAAGCGCACCTCTGCACCCGATAGAACCGTCCTTGGTCCCAACAGGGCGGTGAAACACGGAACGGCGATGTCACTGCCGATGTCGAACAGCTTCAGCACAAGGCCAGAGGCATTGATCCTTTGAACCAGTCCGTTCAGGACCTCATCGCCGAACGCGGTCGGGTCGACACATGTCGCGTGCCGATGGCTGTCGCTGCCGATCTGCCACAGAACGAAGGCATCACGTTCGATGCGCTCCAGCATGCCATGGAGGATCGCTTCATCAAGGCTGTTTCCCGAAGCAAGCCCGTCCGATGACGCCCAGAACCGACCCTCATGCCGCCGGTCGAGAACAGCGGCCTCAAGCGGAAGATGAATGGGCGTGTCGGATATAAGCTCCCGGGCCGTCGCCCACTCCACCGTATCGTCCAAGCCGATATCGGCCTTGCGCAGACCGATCAGCTCTTTCAGAGTCGTGAACCGATGCCCTTGCTCCTGAAGGTCTCTCGCCGTGGTCTGAAAGGACGATACCGCCGGGCGGCTGGCAACAGCTCTTTCCAGAGCCTCCATGACCGCCGAAACCTTCGCATCCTCGTCCGACAGCCCTTTGCCCTGGGCGATCACGGCGGACCGCGCGTTTGGCGCATAGGCGCACCAGACGGGTATTCCGACGTGGTCAAGGCCGGTATGGCGGGCGACGCGGGTAATGCCGAAACGCCCGAGCAACGGGGTTACGCGCGTGAGCGTTTCGGATGCGGGAATGATCCGATCCGAATAGCTTTGATGCTGAGAGAAATCCGTCAGAACCGTTCACCCATTGGTCGCGCGCGACGCGAAGGCTCTGTCGGCGATCGATCAAAACGCATCATTGCTCTCGTCCAAATCGCTTTATGTCTGGTCGGCGCCGTCACGGTCGGCAATGACGATACCGGAGGAGCCGAGGCTGCGCGTCAACGCCAGCAGCTTCTGGCGCACATTCGGGTCTTCTATCGCAATGAAGGCTTTACCGAGCGCCAGGCCTTCCTTCGACGCCATGAAGGCAGCGACAGCGTCCGTTTCCGGACGCATGTTGTCGTCGCCCGCCGTTACGAGGCCGTCCTCGAAGAAATAGCCGACCGCTACACCGAATATCTCGGCCATCCGCAAAAGCCGGCTGGCGCCGATGCGGTTGATGCCTTTTTCATATTTCTGAATCTGCTGAAAAGTTATGCCAAGGGCCTCCGCGAGGCTGGCCTGGCTCATGCCGAGCATCTTGCGGCGCAGCCTTACTCGCTCCCCGACATAGCCGTCGATCGCGTTCGTCGATTTCGCCTTCATGGCGTCCCTCGCCTGCAATATTAGGAATACCGGCATATAATGAAGCCGTCGCAGGAAAATGCAACTAAAAGTAAAGAAGCGGCGAAAATTCTTTTCGCTCCATCTCGAACGTTGCAGAAAAGAGGCCGCGGCCGCCACATAGCAACGCCGAGGCTCTTTTACCGTTTTAGGTTAGCGAATTCAAAAGAACCACTTTAAATGGTGTCACAGCGATTTCACGCAAATCGTTGGACTTACTCTCTATACTGGCATGCGAAGATCGGGGCATGCGTGTGGCCATGGTCGCGTCGGCGACCGTCAGCGCCGGAGCAATCTGGACACGGAACTTCGTTTCAGGCGCAGCACATTGGGGACAGATGCCATGCAGATACCTGCCATTGAAATTAGTCACGCCGACCGATTGCTGGCTTGCCGTCAGCAGATCGAGGAAGCGGTTCATCAGTTGATCTTCGGGGAAAAGCAAATGGATTTCTCCCCGGCCGAGATCGCGATGGCGATCGCCGATATCGCGGACGACTATATCCTTACGCTTTCCAAGCAGAACCGCGCCACCCACTAGCCGACGCGGCAAGGTCATGCGGTGGTGGATTTCGCAGGGCGCGACGATCATGTCACTCCCACGCTTTTTTTGCGTCCACGGCCCGACTTTTGATCTGGACGACGCCGATGACGGCTTGTCGGCCTTACTATTTTCGTAAATATGGATTTCATCAAACAACCGTACCGTGCTCCGAGAAGACGCGGGACGGGTCATGTCGACGAAGAGAGCGGCCGTCGATAAAGACGCATGGAAACGCGCGCGAGCAGAAGTAAAAGTGTTGGATAATTCGTTCCGCGCGTCCAGCGCAGCCATGAGCCTTGCCCTTCGAATGTTCGGCTGTTTTCTTTGGCTGCTAGCGGCGTCGGCGCTTCTCGTGGAAAGCGACACATACCGCTACGCCTCGGGCATATTGGCCATCATCGCGCTCGTCTACTATGTGAAGGAGCCTTCGCGCCCACGCACAAACTGGCTCGGCTGGCTCTGCATGGGGTGGGCGGCGTATGTTCTGGCGCGCTTCGCCTACATCTACATAACGACGGAAAATCACGACCTCGGAGCATCCGACTGGCTCTTTGCGTTCCCGTTGTTCTTCCCGATTTTGGGCATAGCGTTCGCGCTTTACGAAAACCAGATGGAGAAGATCATTGCCGCCTTTTTCATCGTGGCTCTGATCATGCTCGCCGTCACCGTATCCCGAACCATCGGCACGATCACCACCGGCGTCGCGGTCAGCCCGCTGATCATGAACAACCAGATCCATGGCGCGGTCGCCTGCGGCCTGATCTTCGTGACGACGACGTTCTGGCTCCTGCACTACGTGACCACACCAAACGCCGATCCCCGTTTTGCACGCCTCGCGCAGATGATCGCGCCGATTATCCTTGTTCTCTGTCTCATCGCCATCTATGGCGCGAAGTCCAAGGGCGTGTGGCTGGCGATGGCGTTCACGCTGCCCGTCATCGCCGTGCTCGGCATGCGCTACATCAGGATACGCGCCCGCAGCGGATTGATGATCGCGTGCGCCGCGATCCTGCTCGTCGGCGGCATATATGCCGTGCGTCAGAACCTCGACCAGACAGCCGGTCCGACTGTAAGAGCAACGGCTTCGATGATCGGCGGCATATGGGGCAGCTCGAACGGCGCCGACGCGATCACGCAGGCCATTCAGTCGGGAGAGACACCGACCGCGATGGACGAACGACTGCAGCTATGGTCCAACGGCTGGGAGCTGTTTTCATCGGCGCCGGTCTTCGGCTGGGGCAACCAATGGCTGGAGCGCTGGCAGCAGACACGCTACGCCACCGTGGCCTATACGCTGCTTCACAATGGCTATCTGGAAATACTGGTCCGATTCGGCCTCTTCGGCGCCTTCGTCATGGCCCTTATCCTGGCGAGCTTCGTCGTATCCGTCGTCAAGGCGTATCGTCGGGGCCTCATTCCCCGCGCCGCGATGCATACCTATCTCGTTTGCATTTTCTTCTTCGCGCTGACGCTGCTCAGCAATTCCAACAACAGGCTGGCGATCGGCGAGAGCCTTGCTCTCGTGACATCGGCATTCGCTTGCTGGTGCAATCTCCGTTTACGGCCGGCCGCAAGGGAAGCATCGCCCTTGCCGGCGGCGGCATAAAGCCGCGAAGAAACAACGGGTCTACTTCAGCGCGGCGTCGCCTTTTCCCTTGCCCATGACGGATCCAAGGATCATCGCGATGTCGTTCCAGAGGCTGGCTGTCTTGACGTATTCGGCATCGGCGGTCGCAAGCTTTTCAGGCGTCGACATGTCGATGCCCGCGATCTGCGCCAGGCCGGTTATCCCGGGGCGAACAGCGAACACACCCTTGGCCCTGCGGGCGGCGATCACATCCGGCTGTGTCGGCAGGCACGGGCGGGGTCCGACCAGGCTCATCTCGCCCTTCAGCACATTGACCAGCTGCGGAAGCTCGTCGAGCTTGTAGGCGCGCAGCGTCTTGCCGATCGGCGTGATCCAGGCTTCCGCGGCGTCATGCGAGCCGACATTCGGCGTGCCCGCGGCCATCGTCCGGAACTTCAGGCAGGTGAACGGCACTTCGTTTCGCCCCACTCGCAGCTGCCGAAAGAATGCGCCGCCGGGCGAAGAGCGCCGAACCATGATGGTGAGCACGAGCAGCACGGGCGACAGGACGACCAGCCCGCCCAAGGCGGCGCAAAAATCAAAGGTCCTCTTCATCCCCCGGTTCAGTGTCGATGTCATGTCAGTCCTTCGCGGGTTGTGTCGTGCCGAGCGTGCGCGACAGACCGTCGCTCATGTCGAATGGGGGCGTCCAGCCGAGGCGCCGGCTGGTGTCGGAGATGTCCACCTCGAGCGACCGCGTCAGACGATTGACCAGTTCCCGCTTTCCGGTGACGCGACCCGCAAGTTCCAGAAGCGCGGGCGGAAACGGCAGCAGCAATGTCGATGATCCGACCGCTGAAGCAATCAGGCGTACCAGTGCCGGCGTCGATGGGCTCGTCCGGTCGGCAACCATGAACGTCCCGCCGGCGGCGTCCGGATGTCTTGCGGCGGTGACGATGAGATCGGTCAGGTTTTCGAGATAAACCATCGATCGGCGGTTATCGATCGAGGCGAAGGGCAAGGGCAGGCCGCGCTGAGCGAGCCGAACCAGGGCCTGGAAGCTTCCGCGCATGCCGGGGCCGTAGACCAGCGGAGACCTGATGATGACAATCTCCATTTTGGTGCTGTCGGCCAGCGCCCGCAGCCCCTGCTCGGCTTCCAGCTTCGTCCGGCCGTAGTCGGTTTCCGGGGCGGGCGCGTCCGCGGCGGTGAAGGGCTTGCCCCTCGCCGTCGCTTCGCCGTTCACCTTGATGGAGCTGATGAACACCAGCCGCCTGACGCCGGCCATCGCGGCCTGACGTGCCAGATTGATCGTTCCCTCGACGTTCACCGACCGGTATTGCGCCAGAACAGCCGGCGATCCCTCGACGACATTCTGGTTGACCGCCGCCAGATGAACGATGGTGTCGATGCCGGCGAGCGCGGCCGACCAATCCGTGCGACCGTCTATCTCGCCGACCGCGAAGAGCTCGTCTCCACCCTGTCTGCTCGCCGACCGAAACGGCATGCCATGCTGGCGCAGCGTTCTCATGAGGCCCCGCCCCACGAAGCCTGACGCCCCGGTTACCAGCAACATGGCGGACTCCATGAGAAAGCGTTGTTTCGCGAAGCGGACATGGTCATTGCGATACTTCCTGCCGGAGAGCGACAAGATCCACGACACCTTCCATCGGGCTGTATCCCGGCACAAGATCGCTCAACGCCGCCTTCAGGCGCCTTGCGTCGCCATCGCGTGCAAGCTCTGCGAGTTCATCGAGCTTGGCCGACAGTTGCGGCCAGCCAAGGAATTGTTCGCGGGCGCGGCGGATTTTCGGGTGGTCGGTCATTTCAGGATTGTCGTTGATCAGCAGCTCTTCGTAGAGCTTTTCTCCCGGCCGCAGACCGGTTGTCACGATGCTGATGTCGCCGCCCGGGTTCTGCTCGTCCTGCACCGTGAGACCAGATAGTTCGACCATGCGGCGCGCAAGGTCGATGATCTTCACCGGCTCGCCCATGTCGAGCAGGTACACATCGCCGCCGGTCGCCATCGCGCCCGCCTGGATAACCAGCTGTGCTGCTTCCGGCACCGTCATGAAGAAGCGCGTTATCTCCTCGTGCGTCAGCGTGATCGGACCGCCCCGCCCGATCTGCTGGCGAAAGAGCGGCACGACGGACCCCGACGACCCTAAAACGTTGCCGAAGCGGACCATGGAGAAGGTCGTGTTCCTGCGCTCCTCGGCGAGCGCCTGCAGGATCATCTCGGCCAGCCGCTTCGTGGCGCCCATGACATTGGTCGGGCGAACGGCCTTGTCGGTGCTGACGAGGATCATGCGCTCGACACCCGCCGCAAGGGCAGCCCTGGATACCGTCAGCGTCCCGAAGACATTCGTCTTGACGCCTTCAGCCGGGTTCTGCTCGACCAGCGGCACATGCTTGTAGGCGGCGGCGTGATAGACGGTCGCGGGTTTCCAGGTCTGCAGGATCGTGCCGATGCGATGTTCGTCGTAGACATCCGCCAGCAGCGGGACGATCGGAAACGGCGGCTCCGCGTCTTCGCCAGCGAGTTCGCCCTGCAGCGCGTAGATGCCGAATTCGTTCTGGTCGAGCAGCAGGAGCGCCTTCGGGCTCAGCTTGGCGATCTCGCGGCACAGCTGGCTTCCGATGGAGCCGGCAGCGCCCGTGACCAACACGATCCGGTCGCGCACGTTCTGCTCCAGCAACCCCTTGTTCGGCAAGACAGCGGTGCGGCCCAACAGGTCCTCGACGTCGAGATCCTGAAGGTCGGTCAGCTGTGCCTGGCCGGTTGCGATCGCGCTGATGTCGGGAACCGTGCGCACGGCGACCCTTGCGGAGCGCAAACGTTCGATAATTTCGTTGCGCCGGCCGCGATCGATCTGCGGCAGGGCGAGCAGAACGGTCTTGACCTCGAGATCGGCGCAAACCTTCTCTATGTTAAGAGGGCTGTAGATCTTCACGCCATTGAGCGACATGCCCTTCAGGCCACGATCGTCATCGAGGAAGCCGACGACCTTGAACTCGGCCGAGTGCCCAAGGGCGCTGACCAACTGCCGGCCTTGTGACCCCGCGCCATAGACCAGGGTGCGGATCGGCGCGGCCTCGCTCAGAATTTCGCTATAGGCATCATAGAGGAAGTAGCGCGCCACGAAGCGCGACAGGCCAACGGCGAGCAGCAACAGCATCGGCTGCAAAATGCCAACCGTTCGCGGTATGCTCGGAACGCTGATGACGGTGAAGATCACCATGTAGACCGCGCCGTAGATCAGCACGCACTTGATGACCGTCGAAAAGGCTGCCCAGCCCATGAATCGGAAAATCGCGCGATAAAGGCCGAAGGTGATGAACAACGGCAGGGCGATGACCAGCGATACCGGAATCGTCCAGAATTGAGCACCCGTCAGCAGGTACCAGTCGTTGAAGCGAAAGCAGAAGGCCAGCCACACGGTGATGATGCACAGGCAGGCGTCGAACAGCAACGCGATGACCCGCTTGGCCGGTCGCGGCAAGGCAAGAACTTGCTGAACGTAGCTTTCAAACATAAGGCAGGCTCGATCGTGGCGGGTTTAGCGATAGCAGCCGACATGCAATGCCATGGCAGGAAAGAGATTGGGAAGCGTGGCTCATGAAACTGCGTACCGCACCCTGCGAAAGAGTTCCACCGTGCGCCAGACATGCGTTGGAATTTTGCGAAGTCCGCGCAGCTTGATCGATCGATAGCGTGCGCGATCGGCGATCTGACTTTCTTTCGAGCGCACCGACAAAGCGATCAGATTGTCTTTCACGGTGTAGACCCGCACACCAGTGGCCCAGCCGCGCTCAAGCGCCACGTCAAACGGACAGGTGATGATCTTGAGCGCATCGACAAGCTTCCGCGCGCCGTCGCGGGTAACGAGGTAGCATGCCGCCGATCCCTGCGGACCGAACAGACATTTGCCGATCTCATCACCGTTGACGGATGTCGCGACCGCGCGAAAGAGTACCGTGCGGTGGTTCAACAGCTTGATGACCTCGGCGAATGGCGCAGCCTCATGGGCGCTGTAGGCGCGAGACACAAGATCCGCGCTCAGACTGACATCGTCTTCCATGATGACAGCGCATTCCGCCTCGCTTGCCAGAAAGGCATTCAGCGCTTTGACGTGGGCGAGATAACAACCATACTCCTGGGGCAACATCGGACGACTGCTGCCGCGCACGAATGCCGCATGGTCATAATGCGGCCAGGGCTTGCGGCTCGCCGGGTCGATTTCAACGCCGGAAATGCGGCGCACGTCCAGACCGAAGCCCTCGGCCTGGCTTTGAATATGCTGCCAACGCTCGATGGACCGGTCGAGGTTGATGACGTAGGAGACGATCTTTTCCGCCGTCAAACGCTGGGCGGCAAAGGCATCGGTACCGCTCCCGGCTTGCTGGGGTTCACGCACAATCGTCTCCTCAGGCATTCCGTCGAACCGCCAAAGATTGCTAAATGTTTCCGCCGCCGGACAAATGTCGAACGCAGCCAACGACGACAGGCATTAATATGTATGCGGTGGCCATGCAAGGATCTACCCAAGCGCGCACGGCGTTTTACCGCGAATCCGCGCGGGTCGAAACGCGATGCCGACGGCAATTATGTGCGCCTCACCCCGCTCTTCAGAACATCGCGGATCGAAAAGCTTGAGTGTATCCGCGCCACGCCGGGCAAGGTCGACAGGATATCCTTATGTATTCGTTCGAAATCGCGGGCGCTTTCGACTTCGACCTTGAGGATGTAGTCCGAACCGCCGGTCATCAGGAAGCACTCCTGAATTTCAGGGTACTTGCGGATCGCGGCTTCGAACCGGTTCAGATGCTCTTCCGTTTGCCGATCGAGCGTGATGTTGACGATCACCGCCAGCGCGTCGTCGTCATCCGCCCTGCCGATCAACGCGGTGTAGCCCCTGATGTGGCCTGATTTTTCAAGCCGCGCGATGCGGCGAAGACAGGCCGATGGCGAAAGACCGACTTCGGCGGCAAGGGCGGTATTGGCGATCCGCGCATTCAACCTGAGATGCCGGACGATGTTGCGATCGATCGCGTCCAGAAGCATGCGCAATATTCCTTCTCTTGACGCGTCATTATTGTCTCATACTCCCATCGGTCGCAATGCCTGCGCGATGATTGGCGGGAAATTGTTCGATTCTTTCGGTATCTTCGCGAAGACGCTTCCACGGGGAGGCGGGCGCGCAAAGGGCGATCGCGGGCGCTTCCAACGCCTGTCGATATGGCACGATAATTCATAGCAGGGGCAATCATGAAAGTGACCATTCTCGGCGCCGGCGTCATCGGCGTTACCAGCGCCTACTATCTGGCGAAAGCCGGGCATCAGGTCACCGTCATCGATCGCCAGTCCGGCCCGGCGCTCGAAACGAGTTTCGCCAATGCCGGCGAGGTATCGTTCGGATATTGCTCTCCGTGGGCCGCGCCGGGTATCCCGCGGAAGGCGCTGAAGTGGCTGTTCATGGAGCATGCGCCCCTGGTTCTCCGACCGAAGGTCGACTACGCCATGTTGTCATGGATGGTCAGGATGCTCTTAAACTGCACATCCGAGCGCTATGCGATCAACAAGTCACGCATGCTGCGGCTTGCCGATTACAGCCGCGTATCGCTCGCCGAGCTGCGCGCCGAGACCAGTATCGCCTATGACGAACGCATGCAGGGCACGCTGCAGCTGTTCCGCACGCAGGCGCAGCTCGACGCATCGGCCAAGGATGTCAAGGCGCTGGCCGCCGACGGCATTCCGTATGACGTGCTGGACCGCGAGGGCTGCATCCGCATGGAGCCGGCGTTGCGCCACGTCAGCGACAAGATCGTCGGCGGCCTGCTGACGCCGAAGGACGAAACGGGCGATTGCTTCAAGTTCACCAACGCGCTGGCCGCCAAGTGCGCATCGATGGGCGTTGCGTTTGATTATGGGCGCCAGATCAAGGGGCTCGTGGTCGAGGCCGGACAAGCCAAGGGTGTCGTGACCGATACCGGCACCGTTCTATCCGATGCCGTCGTGGTGGCACTCGGCAGCTATTCTCCACTGCTCCTGAAGCCGTTCGGGATCAAGCTTCCCGTCTATCCGGTGAAAGGCTATTCGCTGACCATCCCGATCACGGACGCGTCGCGCGCACCAGAGTCCACGGTCATGGACGAGACCTACAAGATCGCCATCACGCGTCTCGGCGACCGTATCCGCGTCGGCGGCATGGCGGAAATCTCCGGCTATACCAACGATCTCGGCCCGGCGCGCCGGAAAACGCTTGAGCATTCCGTCAGTGATCTGTTCCCCGGCGGCGATCTGAAGGCTGCCAACTACTGGTCGGGGCTGCGGCCGATGACGCCGGATGGCACGCCTGTCATCGGTGCGACCAATATCCGCAATCTTTTCCTCAACACCGGCCACGGCACGCTCGGCTGGACGATGAGCACCGGTTCAGCGCGAGTGCTGACGGATATCGTCAGTGGCCGAAAAGCGGATATCGACGTCAGCGATCTGTCGCTCGCCCGATACGGCCGATAGCCGACGCAACCACCCCAAAGGCGCTGGACTCGAAACACCGTCGCGGTCCAGCGTCAGCGATGGAGCCGCGTCGCAACGATCGGTCCAAGGCAGGCGCATGTCCGGCAACATCGTTGCCCGGCGCGGAAGAACATCGCAACAATTTGCCATCGCTTTCAACGCCGAGCGCGCATAGACTTTACTTCATCTTGATTGCCTGACGTGCCGTGGGAGGTTGCGGCGCGGTGCAATCGGCGAGATGCCGCATGGGAGGAGAACCGTGCCGATCGACGACATCATGCTCTTTCCGTTTTCGGAGGGGCAATTGTGTTGTGGCCTGCGGTGTAGCCCGATGCCGGCTTCGAGGAGGAGGTCGCAATGACGATGCAGGATCCGATCGTGATCACAGGCGCTGCCCGCACGCCGATCGGCGGCTTTCAGGGCGTGTTCAGCGCGGCGACCGCCCCACAGCTCGGGGCGTCGGCGATCGCGGCGGCGCTTTCGCAAGCCAACGTACCGGCCGAGAGCATCGACGAGGTCATCATGGGCTGCGTGCTCGCCGCCGGCCAGGGGCAGGCGCCGGCGCGGCAGGCCGCGATTGGCGCCGGCCTTCCCTTCTCCACCGCCGCAAGCACCGTCAACAAGATGTGCGGTTCCGGCATGAAGGCCGCCATGATCGGCCATGATCTGCTGGCCGCCGGCAGCGCCTCGGTGGTGGTCGCGGGCGGCATGGAAAGCATGACGAATGCGCCCTATCTACTTGATCGTGCCCGTGGCGGCTATCGGCTCGGCCATGGGCGCGTGGTCGATCATATGTTCCTCGATGGGCTCGAGGATGCCTATGACAAGGGGCGCCTGATGGGGACATTCGCGGAAGACTGTGCCGAGGCCTATCAATTCACGCGCGAGGCGCAGGACGCCTATGCCATCGCCTCCCTCACCCGGGCAAAGAAGGCGATCGAGGCGGGTTATTTCGATCGCGAGATCGTGCCGGTGTCGGTCATATCAGGCAAAAGCGAAACGACGATCCTCGAGGACGAGCAACCGGGCAAGGCCAGCATCGACAAAATCCCCCGCCTGAAACCGGCCTTCCGCGAGGGCGGCACGGTGACGGCCGCCAATGCGAGCTCGATTTCCGACGGAGCAGCCGCACTCGTGTTGATGCGCCGGTCACGGGCCGACCAAAACGATGTGGAAACGCGTGCGACGATCGTCGGGCACGCTACACACTCGCAGGCACCCAGCGAATTCGCCACCGCGCCGATCGGTGCCTTGAGAAAGCTCTCCGAGCGCACGGGATGGCCGCTTTCGAGCGTCGATCTGTTTGAAATCAACGAGGCCTTCGCCGTCGTGCCGATGGCCGCGATGCGCGATCTCGTTATCCCCCACGACAAGGTCAACATCCATGGCGGCGCATGCGCGCTCGGGCATCCGATCGGCGCCTCCGGCGCCCGTGTCATCGTCACGCTGCTGGCAGCACTTGAGCGATACGGGCTGAAGCGCGGGATGGCGGCGCTCTGTATCGGTGGCGGCGAGGCGACAGCCATCGCGATCGAGCGTCCGTGAGCGCAGACAGGGAGGCGCGCTGATGATCTTGTCCGACACGCAGAGCCAAATCCGGGACCTTGCGCGCGATTTCGCACGCGAACGACTGGCGCCGGGTGCGGCCGCGCGGGATCGAACCCACAGCTTTCCGCGTGACGAACTGAAGGAGATGGGCGAACTCGGCCTTCTCGGCATGCTGGTGCCGGAAACGTATGGCGGCTCCGATACGGGAACGGTCGCCTACGCCGCGACACTCGAAGAGATCGCCGCCGGCGATGGCCCCTGCTCGACGATCATGAGCGTCCATAGCTCCGTTGGCTGCGTTCCCATCCTCAAATTCGGAAACGAAGAGCAGAAGCAGCGCTTCCTTCCCAGGCTTGCCGCAGGCGAATGGATCGGCGGCTTTGCGCTGACGGAGCCGCAGGCAGGCTCCGACGCCTCCAATCTGCGGACCCGCGCGCGCCGTGACGGCGATCACTACGTGCTTGACGGCGCCAAGCAGTTCATCACCTCGGGTAAGAACGGGCAGGTCATCATCGTATTCGCGGTGACGGATGCGGCGGCCGGCAAGAAGGGTATCACCGCCTTCATCGTGCCGACGGATACGCCGGGATACGAAGTCATTCGCGTCGAGCACAAGTTGGGCCTGCACGCCTCCGACACCTGCCAGATCGCCTTCAACGACATGCGCATTGGCGCGGACCTTCGCCTCGGCGAGGAAGGCGACGGCTACAGGATCGCGCTCGCCAATCTCGAAGGCGGTCGGATCGGGATAGGGGCACAGGCGGTCGGCATGGCGCGCGCGGCGTATGAAGCGGCCCGCGACTACGCTCGCGAACGGACCGCTTTCGGCAAACCGATCATCGAGCATCAGGCCGTCGCCTTTCGTCTCGCCGACATGGCGACACAGATAGAGGCGGCGCGGCAACTGGTGTTTCATGCAGCAGGCCTGCGCGAGGCGGGACTGCCTTGTCTCTCCGAGGCGTCGATGGCCAAGCTCTTCGCATCTGAAATGGCCGAGCGCGTCTGTTCCGATGCGATCCAGATCCACGGCGGCTACGGCTACATGAGCGATTACCCCGTCGAGCGCATCTACCGGGATGTCCGCATTTGCCAGATCTACGAGGGAACGAGTGACGTGCAGCGCATGGTGATCGCCCGCAATCTATAGGGAGAACGCCGTGTCGATCCTGAGGAGAGGATCGATGCGAGCGGAGGAGGAAGATAGGAAATGCCAGACAGTCAACGACTGAGCCTGTACGTCCCCGAACCCGCCGTTCGCCCTGGCGGTCTACCCGATTTCTCCAACGTCAAGATCGCCAAGGCCGGCGCCGTGCCACGCCCGGAGGTGGATGTCGCATCCGAAGACATCCGCGATCTCGCTTACTCGATCATCCGCGTGCTCAACCAGCAGGGCGAAGCCGTCGGCCCCTGGGCGGGATTGCTCTCGGACGAGGCGCTTCTGACCGGGCTGCGCAACATGATGAAGCTGCGCGCCTTCGACGCGCGCATGCTGATGGCGCAGCGCCAGGGCAAGACATCCTTCTACATGCAGCATCTTGGCGAAGAGGCTGTCAGTTGCGCGGTCCGCAAGGCGCTGAACAAGGGAGATATGAATTTCCCGACCTATCGGCAGGCCGGCCTGTTGATCGCCGACGACTATCCGATGGTCGAGATGATGAACCAGATCTTCTCCAACGAGAACGATCCGCTGCGCGGGCGGCAGCTGCCGATCATGTATTCCTCCAAGGAGCATGGCTTCTTCACCATATCAGGCAACCTCGCCACCCAATATGTCCAGGCCGTCGGCTGGGCGATGGCATCGGCGATCAAGAACGATACACGCATCGCGGCCGCCTGGATCGGCGACGGCTCAACCGCCGAGTCCGATTTTCACTCCGCGCTTGTCTTCGCCTCGACCTACAGAGCGCCGGTGATCTTGAACATCGTCAACAATCAGTGGGCGATCTCCACCTTTCAAGGGATCGCGCGCGGCGGTTCCGGCACGTTCGCCGCTCGCGGGCTCGGCTTCGGCATCCCGGCGCTGCGCGTCGATGGCAACGACTATCTCGCCGTCTATGCGGTCGCCCGCTGGGCGGCGGAGCGGGCGCGGCGCAATCTGGGGCCGACGCTGATCGAATATGTCACCTACCGCGTCGGCGCCCACTCGACCTCCGACGATCCCAGCGCCTACCGGCCGAAGACCGAGTCCGACGCATGGCCGCTTGGCGATCCCGTGCTGCGGCTGAAGAAGCATCTGATCCTCAAGGGTGTGTGGTCCGAGGAGCGTCACGTGCAGGCCGAGGCCGAGATCCTCGACGAGGTGATAGACGCGCAAAAACGCGCCGAGGAACACGGAACGCTGCATGCCGGCGGCAAGCCTTCGGTGCGGGACATTTTCGAGGGCGTCTACGCCGAGATGCCGCCGCATATACGCCGGCAGCGGCAGAAAGCGGGGTATTGATATGGCGAGCATGACCATGATCGAGGCGGTGCGCAGCGCCATGGATATCTCGATGGCCCGGGACGAAGACGTCGTCGTGTTCGGCGAGGATGTCGGCTATTTCGGCGGCGTGTTCCGCTGCACGCATGGGCTTCAGGCGAAATACGGCAAGACGCGCTGCTTCGACACCCCGATCAGCGAGATCCGGCATCGTCGGCACGGCGATCGGCATGGCGGCTTATGGGCTGAAGCCCTGCGTCGAGATCCAGTTCGCCGATTACATGTATCCGGCCTACGACCAGATCACCCAGGAGGCGGCGCGCATTCGCTACCGTTCCAACGGCGATTTCACATGCCCGATCGTGCTCAGGATGCCGACGGGCGGCGGGATCTTCGGTGGTCAGACGCATAGCCAGAGCCCTGAAGCGCTGTTCACCCATGTCTGCGGCCTGAAGGTGGTGGTCCCCTCCAACCCCTATGACGCCAAGGGGCTACTCATCGCCGCGATCGAGGACCCTGATCCGGTGATGTTTCTCGAACCCAAGCGGCTCTACAACGGCCCGTTCGATGGCCATCACGAGCGCCCGGTCACGCCATGGTCGAAACACGAACTCGGCGAGGTGCCCGAAGACCACTATGCGATCCCGATCGGCAAGGCGGAAATCCGCCGCGCCGGAAGCGGGGTCACGGTCATCGCCTATGGCACGATGGTGCATGTGGCGCTCGCGGCGGCCGAGGATACCGGCGTCGACGCCGAGGTGATCGATCTGCGCAGCCTGCTGCCGCTCGACCTCGACACGATCGTGCAATCCGTGTCGAAGACCGGCCGCTGCGTCGTGGTCCATGAGGCAACGCTGACCTCGGGCTTCGGGGCCGAGATCGTGTCGCTGATCCAGGAGCATTGCTTCTACCATCTGGAGGCGCCGATCGTGCGCGTCGCGGGCTGGGACACGCCTTATCCGCATGCGCAGGAGTGGGACTATTTCCCCGGCCCCGCGCGTGTCGGACGGGCGCTTCGCGAAGTCATGGAGGCGTGAGGATGGGCGAGTTCACGATCAAGATGCCCGATGTCGGCGAAGGTGTGGCCGAAGCGGAACTGGTCGAATGGCACGTGAAGGCCGGCGATCCGGTCCTCGAGGACATGGTGATCGCGGCCGTGATGACCGACAAGGCGACGGTCGAAATCCCGTCGCCGGTCAGCGGCACGGTGACCTGGCTCGGCGCCGAAGTGGGCGACACGGTAGCCGTGAAGGCGCCGCTGGTGAGGATAGAGACAGCCGACAGAGGTGGAGATGATGCTCCGACGCCCGCTCTGCCGGCGCCATCGATGACCGAGACCCCGTCCGCCGCTGCCAGTGAAAGCGAAGCGCCTGCTCAGCCGCAGCCGGCGCAGGCCAACAAGCAACCGCTTTCCCAGCCAGCAAGCATCGTACCGCATGACAAGCCGTTGGCGTCGCCTTCCGTGCGCCTGTTCGCCCGCGAAAGCGGGGTCGATCTCAGACAAGTTTCACCGAACCGTCCGGATGGACGCATTTTGCGCGAGGACGTCGAGCAATATCTCGCGCGCGGTGCTTCTTCGCTTGCCGCACCAGCCCAATTCGCGAGGAATACGACGACCGAGGACGTCAAACTGACCGGCATGCGGCGGCGGATCGCCGAGAAGATGTCGCTCTCCACTTCGCGCATCCCGCACATAACCTATGTTGAGGAAATCGACATGACGGCGCTGGAAGAGCTTCGGGCGACGATGAACCGGGATCGCAAGCCGGAGCATCCGAAGCTGACGATCCTTCCCTTCCTGATGCGGGCCATCGTCAAGGCCGTCGCCGACCAGCCGGATCTCAACGCCACCTTCAACGACGATGCCGGCATCCTCACCCGATACGGCGCCGTTCACGTCGGTATCGCCGCGCAAACGCCCGCCGGCCTCGTCGTGCCGGTCGTGCGCCACACCGAGGCACGCACGATCTGGGACTGCGCCGGCGAGATGGCGCGCTTGGCGGAGGCGGCGCGTAGCGGAACCGCAACGCGCGACGAACTGACAGGCTCCACCATCACCATCAGCTCACTGGGCGCGCTTGGCGGGATCGTCTCGACGCCTGTCATCAACCACCCGGAGGTCGCGATCATCGGCGTCAACAAGATCGCCACGCGCCCCGCCTGGGATGGGACGCAATTCGTGCCGCGCAAGATGATGAACCTCTCCTCCAGCTTCGATCATCGCATCATCGATGGCTGGGACGCGGCGACCTTCATCCAGCGCATCCGCGTGCTGCTTGAAACGCCGGCGCTGATTTTCATTGAAGGTTGAAGGCGATGAAAGAGATCATCTGCAAACTGCTGGTCATCGGCGCCGGACCCGGCGGTTACGTCTGCGCGATACGCGCCGGTCAGCTGGGCATCGACACCGTGATCGTCGAAATGGAAAAGCCCGGCGGCACCTGCCTCAATATCGGCTGCATTCCCTCCAAGGCGATCATCCATGCCGCCGACGAATTCGACGCCGCACGCCGGATGGCGAGCGGTCGAGATCCCATCGGCATTCGAGCCGAAGGCGTTACGATCGATCTCGCCAGGACCATCGCCTGGAAGGATGGGATTGTCGGGCGTCTCACCGGTGGCGTTGCCGCCCTGCTGCAGAAGGCAAGGGTGAAGCAGGTCCATGGCCGGGCGCGGTTTCGCGACGGAAAGACAGTCGAGGTCGAGACGGAAACCGGGGCACAGCTCATCCGCGCGGAGAGCATCGTGATCGCGACCGGCTCCGAGCCAGTCGAACTGCCTGGCATTCCATTTGGTGGAAGGGTGATCTCCTCCACGGAAGCGCTGGCGCTGCAAAGCGTGCCGGAGAGACTGGTGGTTGTCGGCGCCGGCTATATCGGCCTGGAACTCGGCACGGCCTTCGCCAAGCTTGGCTCGTCCGTCACCATCGTCGAGGCCACCGGCCAGATCCTGCCGCACTACGATGCTGACCTTGTCCGCCCTGTTGCGAAGGCGCTGAAGGAACGCGGCATCGACCTCCATCTGATGGCCAAGGCAAAGGCGCTGTCCGATGTCGAGGAAAGCTTGATCGTCGAGCAAGCCGATGGCCGCGAGATGAAACTACCGGCGGACCGCGTTTTGGTGACCGTCGGGCGTCGGCCGCCAACAACAGGCGCGGGATTGGAAGAACTCGATCTCGATCGCGCCGGGCCGTATCTGCGCATCGACGACCAGTGTCGCACGTCGATGCGCGGCGTCTATGCCATCGGCGACATCACCGACGAACCGATGCTCGCGCACCGCGCTATGGCGCAAGGCGAGATGGTGGCGGAGATCATCGCAGGCCGACCGCGAAGCTGGGACAAGCGCTGCATTCCCGCCGTCTGCTTCACCGATCCGGAAATCGTCAGCGCCGGACTGTCGCCCGAGGAAGCACGCGCGCAGGGCTATGAGATCAGGGTCGGACAGTTCCCGTTCTCGGCCAATGGACGCGCCATGACCATGCAATCCGAGGATGGCTTCGTGCGTGTTGTGGCGCGCGCCGACACCAATCTCGTGCTCGGCCTGCACGCGGTCGGTCGTGGCGTCTCCGAATTGTCGGCGGCATTCGCGCTGGCGATCGAAATGTGCGTTCGCCTCGAGGATATCGCCGGAACGATCCACGCCCATCCAACCCGCAGCGAAGCGGTTCAGGAAGCGGCGCTGAAGGCGCTTGGGCATGCCTTGCACATGTGACACGAGGCATGGCCGAAATTCGAGTGCTGTCGCCTGCGCCTACGACCGTCGCTCGTCAAGCACCGTCTCGGCTTCATCGCGGCTCATGCGGAGAACAGAACGTCCCAATTCGAAACCGAAGCCGTTGCGGGCGAAGGCGGACATTTCCTTGTTGTATCGCTTGTCGTCGGCTTCCTCGCGCCGGAAGGGGCCGAAGGCGCGTTTACGGGCGAAGTTGATCGCAGCCACGAGGTCGTCGCTCTCCTCGAGCGCCATGACGGCTGTCTCGCGGTCGATGCCCTTGATCGCGAGCTTCTGCGCCATGATCCGCTTCGACCGGCCGCTGCGCACGCCGGAGCGCACGCTGATCTCGGCATAGACGGTATCGTTCAATCCGCCCTGTTCATGGCCGAACTTGACCGCGAGATCGGCGAGCGCCTTGACCTGAGCTTCGGATATGTCCTCGAATTTCTGCCGCGCCTTGCGCGAGATCGCGTCCGCCAGTTGCTTTTCGGTCATCATCTGTCGCCCAAGGCGGTAGATGGTCGAGTTGCGCGCCCAGCTTTGCATGCGGGTGGTGGGCATATCGGATTGCGTGTCTTGGTCGGCCATGGCGTTCCGGATCGCTCACGGAATCGCCCGGAGCAGCTCTGTCCAGTTAAAGCCATCCGGCGGAGATTTCCAGCCGCGACCGGCTCACGGCCGCCTCAGGCAACGTGCAGGACTTCCGCCGACAGAAGCAGAAGGAAGGTATCGTCATCAAGCCGCTCGGCGATCTCGCCGGTATCTGTCACGTAATCGGTACGTGGGCTTTCGCCGACATCCAGCGCCAAACGCGACGTCAGGATCTGCTCGATAACAACGTAATGCGCGCCCGAACTGCTCTCACAGTGAAAGCGGTTGGTCTCTTTGTACTGCGCCATGATCAAGTTCCTCAAGAAATGACCGTCACGCCCACAATACTTGGCAGCCACCTGCCGATAGTCAAGAACACCCGCCCTACCCAATAAGTTTTCTGTTAACAGAAATATCGGAACCGCGGCGCGCGCCGGACACACTCCGCTCAGTGCGCGGGCTGCTGCTTTGCCCTTGCGACGATCTGCGTCGGGTTGACGAACTGCAGCGCGATCACCAGCCAGAACAGCGTCGTCACCATATAGACGACCGCCATGGCATCGATCGACTGGCCAGCCCGCACGCCGGAAGCAAAGACGGCATAGTAGAGCGACACGACGAGGGTCTGCGTGGTCGGCCCGGCGATGAGGAAGGTAAGCTCGAACATCGCGATCGTGCGAACCAGCACCAAAAGCAGCGCTGCCAGCATTCCCGGCAAGAGCAGCGGCAGCAGGATGCGCAGGAACAGGCTGGTGGTGCCTGCGCCGAAGACACGGGCGGCGGCCTCTATGCGCGGGTCGATCTGCTCGATGAAGGGGATCATCACCAGCACCACGAAGGGAAGCGACGGCACCACGTTGATCAGCACGACGCCCCAGAAGGTTCCGCCCAGTCCGAGCTGGTAGAGCACCGTCGCCAGCGGGATGCCGTAGGTGAGCGGCGGAATGAGCAGCGGCAGAAGGAAGAGCAGAATGACCACGCGCTTGCCGGCGAAGTCGCGGCGCGCCAGGGCGTAGGCGGTCATCACGCCGAGAATGCCGGAGATGATGACGACGGTGAAGACGATCTCGAAGGTGACGAGGACGACGCTGGAGAGCTGGAATTCCTTCCAGGCGCTGAAGTACCACTTGGTTGTCCAGCCGGCCGGCAGCCAGGTGCCGAGCCATCGTGTCCCGAAGGAATTGACGACGACGGCGGCGATGACCGCCAGGAGATTGAGGACGAAGAGCGTAGCCAGCGCCCATATGGCGAAACGCCAGATCCTCGAGGTCAGGCCTTGGTCGCGGATCATGGTCAGCCTTTCGTGCCGCCGGCGGGGCCGCGGTAGAAGAATGAGCGTGCGCCGAGGACGGCCAGCACTACAGCCAATTCGACGCCGCCCATGATGAGCGCGATCGCCGAGCCCAGAGAATGATCATATTGCTCGAACGCGGCCTGATAGGCGGCAATCGAGATGACGCGGGTCGGGCCCGCCGGCGCGCCGAGCAGCACGGCCGATGGGAACACGGCAAACGCCTGGACGAAAGCCAGGCAGAAGGTCACCGCAAGCCCCGGCACCAGCAGCGGCAGGAACACGCGCAGGAAGCGCTGCCGGGGGCCCGCTCCAAGCGTGGCGGCTGCCTGTTCGATCGCCGGATCGATGCCGGTGATGTAAGACAGCGTCAGCAGGAAGGCGAAGGGAAAACCGGTGATAAGCAGCGATGCGAAGACGCCCCAGTAGTTGTTGGTCAGCTTGATCGGATTGTCGATGATGCCGATGATCAACAGCGTTTGGTTAAACCAGCCACGCGGCCCGAGAAATGTCAGCAACCCCTCCGCGACGAAGACCGTGCCGAGCGTAATGGGCAGCACGAGGATGGTCGTCAGCAGGCGTTGCCGGCGCATCAGCCGGACGCGAAAGGCCACCGGCACGGCGAAGGCGAGATTGATGATCGTGACCGGCAGCGCCAGCCAGAGCGTCGCGCCGATCGTGTTGTATTGAAAGGGATCGCTGAAGAACTTGGCGTAGTTGGCGTACCACGCGCCGTCCTTCGGGGTGAGCGAGTCGACCACGCCGTAGAGAAACGGATAGACGAACAGTGCGATCATGAAGCCGAGGCCGGGGATGATCAGCATGGTGGTGCCGTCGAAGCCACGGGCGGCCAGCCGCGTTCGAAGCGATGGCGCGCTCATCGTGCGCTATCCCCGAACAGGAGCGCCCTGCCCGCGACCGGCTTCAGCCGCGTCGCCGTTCCGCGCGGCAAGGCGTCGTCGGCCCTGAAATAGAGGTCGGACCCATCGGCGGAACGTGCCAGCCCGAAGAAGGCGCGGCCGCGGTATTCCATGCTTGAAACGGTGGCGGCGATGCCCTCGTCCGCGGCGACCAGATCCTCGGGGCGCACGGACAGGATGGCGGCGTCGCCGGTCTTGAGCGGCGTGCGCATCGTGCCGGTGATGCGCGCGCCCGCGACATCGATCTCGGCCTCCTCGCCTGAAACCGAGACGACCTTCCCGGAAACGCGGGTTCGAAACCCCATGAAGTCGGCAACGCCGACATTGACGGGGCGCTGATAGAGGTCCTGAGGAGAGCCGATCTGCTCGATATGCCCCTGGCTCATCACGACGATACGGTCGGCCAGCGACAGCGCCTCGTCCTGGTCATGCGTGACGTAGATCGTCGTCGAGCCGATCTGATCATGGATACCGCGTATTTCGGCGCGCATCTCCAGACGCAGCTTGGCGTCGAGATTGGACAGCGGCTCGTCCATGAGCACGATCGGCGGGCGGATGACGATGGCGCGCGCGATCGCCACGCGCTGCTGCTGGCCGCCGGAGAGCTGCCCGGGCAGCTTCTCCGCCTGACTTTCCAGCCGCACCAGCGCCAATGCATCATTGATCCGCTTGTCGGCCTCCGGTCCCTTGATGCCCTGCATGGCAAGGCCGAAGCCGACATTCTTGCGCACGCTCATATGCGGAAAGAGCGCGTAGCTCTGAAACACCATCCCGAACCCTCGGCGTTCGGGCTCCAGCTGGTCGATGCGCTTGCCTCCGAGACGGATTTCCCCACCCGACAGCCCCAGAAGGCCGGCGATGCAGTTGAGCGCCGTGGACTTGCCGCAGCCCGACGGGCCGAGCAGCGCCACGAATTCGCCGGGCTCGATCGCAAGGTCGATACCATCGAGCGCGTTGTAAGCGCCGAAGGAACGGCTGAGCCCATCGAGTTCAAGACGCGCGGTGCCGCGCGAAGAGGCCACCGTATTCGCTACCGAGTTCAAACCACTCTCCGTGTCAGGATGGAATTGGCCGGCACCGGCTATCGCAGCCAGCGCCGGCGACAGGCTGGATCAACCCTTCTTGGAGCCGATCTTTTCGTCCCATATCCGGAAGGCTTCGACGAGCTGCTTCGGCTCGAGCGGCACTTCCAGCGGATTGTTGGCAATCCAGTCGGCATATTCCGGCCGGCCGAACTCCTTGATCGTGTCCTGGCTTTCCTGTGGTGCCATCTCGATCGTCACGTCCTTGACGGCGGGGCCGGGATAGAAATAGCCGGCGTCATAGGCGATCGCCTGCTGCTTCGGCTGCAGGATGTAGTTCAAGACGTCGATCAACACCGCGATCTTCTCGTCAGAGACGCCCTTGGGGATAACGGCGTAGTGCGCATCCGTCACCCAATGGAAGCCTTCCAGCTTCTGCACCTTCGCTTCGGCCGGAACGATGCCGAGCGCGCGCGGGTTGATATCCCACCCCGTGGTGGACACAACGATATCGCGCGTCCCCTCACCGAGCTCCTTCATCACCTGGCCGGTGCCGGTCGGATAGTATTCGATGTGTTCGCCAAGCGCCGCCAGATACTCCCAGGTCTTCGCCCAACCATTGACTGGATCGCGGGGATCGCTGTCCTTGAGCAGATAGGGCAGCCCCATCAGGAAGGTGCGGCCTGGGCCGGAATTCGCCGGACGGGCATAGATGAAGCGGTTCTTGTTCGCCTTTGCCCACTCCAGCAGCTCTGGCGCCGATTTCGGCGGGTTGGCGACCTTGTCGGGCATGTATTCGATCAGCGGACCCGAGGGATAATAGGTGATGACGACGCCCTGATCCTTGGCGAGGGCCTGCATCTTGAATGCCTGCGGCTGCAGAATCTTCTCGAAGTCGGGAAGGGCCGCCTTATGCGCGGAGAGGTCGAGCCAGAGGCCCTGGTCGAGACCAGCCGAAAGCGCATCGGTTCCCGTCAGCACCAGATCGATATCGACCTTGCCGGCCGCCTGCTGCGCCTTGATCTTGCCGGGAAGCTCGGGGGCCGGCGCTTTGGTGAATGCGAACTTCGAAACCCAGTCGGACTTTTCGGATGCATAGGCTTCGAACATGCCCTGCGTCAGCGCCAGATTGCCGGCGACGTCGGCGATTGTGATGGTCACCGGGCTCGCGGGCTTCTTGGCCTGCGCCCAGACCTTGACGGGAAGCATGGCGGCAACGGCAGCGCTTGCCGCGGTTCCGACGAATGTTCTGCGGGTAAATTTCATGCTGTCTCTCCTCCTCTTGTGGCCGCACGGAGCACAACAAATCCGTGCAACTGCGTATCCTGATCCATTTTCGCGGTCGGATTTTCTGGCCTGCTTTTTTGGAACCTCCTGAATTCCCTGCCAAAAACACCGTTCCTCCGCGGTGGATCTTGGCAGCCATGTTCAATTGATATACTAGTATTCACGTTCAAGTCAACGTTAGGGCACTACATGCATCCAGCCGCAGCCACCGCCACTCCCGACCTTTCGGCACAGGCCGAGCGGCCGCCCAAGCTGCGGCGCGTTACGACGGCGGACGCGATTTTCGAACGGCTTTACGACGACATCGTCTCCCTGAAGATGCCGCCCGGCATGGCGTTGCAGGAAAAGCGGATCGCCGAGGATTTCGCGGTCAGCCGGACGCCCGTGCGCGAGGCCTTGCTTCGGCTTTCGGAAGGTGGGCTGGTTGATATCTATCCGCAGTCGGGCACCGTCGTGTCGCGCGTGCCGGTATCGGCGATCCCCGAGGCGGTCGTGGTGCGCAAGGCGCTGGAAGGCACCACGGTCGAGCGCGCCGCGCAAATAGCCTCGGCGCCCGATCTGTCCCGCCTCGACGCCATCATCACGCGCCAGAGAGCACTCTCCATCCTGGGCGACACCTCGGGCTTTCACGAAGAGGACGAGGCCTTTCACGAGGCGATCGCGCAGATTGCCGGCTATCCCGGCATCTGGGGCATTCTCAAGTCCGTCAAGGTACAGATCGACCGTGCTCGGCGGCTGACACTACCGGTGCTGGGCCGCATGGAGAATGTCGTGGGCGAGCACGCGGTCATCCGTGACGCGATCGCCGCGCATGACGTGGAAGCCGCGCGCGCGGCGATGACGCATCATCTGAGCGCCGTCATCCCCGACGTGGCGGAGCTGCGCACGCGCTATCCCGATTATTTCTGCTGACGAACAGCAACAGCAAAACAAAAGGCATTGAAGGAGGAAACAGATGCGGCAGGGTTGGAGATGGTTCGGACCGGATGCGCCGGTCGCTCTCGACGAGGTGAGACAAACCGGGGCGACCAACATCGTGTCATCGCTGCACCAGGTGCCGATCGGCCGTGCATGGACCGAAGCCGAAGTGCGCGAGCGGCAGGCGATGATCGAGACGACGCCGTCAGGGCGCTCGCCGCTCACCTGGTCGGTCGTCGAAAGCATTCCCATTCCGGACGCGGTGAAGCGCAAGGGGGGGCAGGCCACGGTGGAGATCGAAGCATGGATCGCCAGCCTTGAGGCGGTCGCGGCCTGCGGCATCCCGATCGTCTGCTACAATTTCATGCCCGTCGTCGACTGGACACGAACCGACCTAGACCACGAGATCGACACCGGCGCGACGGCGATGCGTTTCGACCACGAGAAGTTCGCCGCCTTCGATCTTTTCATTCTGCAGCGCGACGGCGCCGATGCGGCCTACTCCCAGGAGGACAAGGCGCGCGCCCGCATCGCCTTCGAGGCCATGTCGGAGAGCGACATCGCCGACATCACCCGTAACATCACCTCGGCCTTGCCGGGCTCGACGACAGAGCCGCTCACCATTCCTGAATTTCGCGACAGGCTCGCCGCTTATGCCGGCATCAATGCGGCACGACTGCGCCAGCATCTGATCGAGTTTCTCGAAGCTGTGGCGCCGGTGGCGGAAGCCCGTGGCGTCAAGCTGACGCTTCATCCCGACGACCCGCCCCGGTCCCTGTTCGGCCTGCCGCGCATCGCGTCCACCGCCGAGGATTATGCAGCGCTGTTCAATGCCGTCCCATCGCCGGCAAACGGCATGTGTTACTGCACCGGCAGTCTCGGCGTACGCGAAGATAACGACCTGCCCGCCATCGCGCGCCGGTTTGCCTCGCGCATCCACTTCGCGCATCTGCGTGCGACCAAACGCGAAGGGGACGGCCGCAGCTTCCACGAAAGCGCTCACCTCGAAGGCGATGTCGACATGGTTGCCGTGCTGAAGGAACTGGTCGCGGAGGACCGCAATCGCAAGTCAGACGAGACGATCGTTTTCCGCTCCGACCACGGCCACCGGATGCTCGACGACCTCACCAAGACCACGACGCCGGGCTATCCGGCGATCGGTCGCTTGCGAGGGCTCGCCGAGCTTCGCGGCATCCTGCACGCACTGGGCGCGCCGCCGACCTGACGAAAGCGTCTTCACCTCTCACAGAGAGGTGGTGATGCCGCCATCGACATAAAGGGTGTGGCCGTTGACGAAGGAGGATGCCGGCGCTGCCAGAAACACGGCGGCGCCGATCAGCTCGTCGATATTGCCCCAGCGTCCGGCGGGCGTCCGCTTTTCCAGCCATGCCGTGAATTCCTTGCTATCGACCAAGGCCTGATTGAGCGGCGTATCGAAATAGCCAGGCGCGATGGCGTTTGCCTGCAGGCCGTGCTTGGCCCAATCGGCCGACATTCCGCGCGTCAGGTTCTTCACCGCGCCCTTGGTTGCCGTATAGGGCGCGATGCCCGGGCGGGCCAATTCACTCTGCACCGATGCGATGTTGATGATCTTGCCACGGCCGCGCGCGATCATGTGCGTTGCGACCGACTGGCTGACGTAAAACACGCTGGAAATATTGGTGCGCAGCAGCTGATCCCACTTGTCCGATGGAAACACATCGAGCGGCGCGCGAAACTGCATGCCTGCATTGTTGACGAGGATGTCGATCGGCCCGATATCGCGCTCGAGCCTATCGACCGCGCTCTTCACCTCGTCATGATCCGTGACGTCGAAGGCAGAGACATGAACATCATGCCCGGAATCCGACAGACCCCGCGCCGCCGCGGCAAGCTTGTTCGCGTCGCGGCCGTTGATCACGACCGAGGCGCCGTGCTCGGCCAGACCGCGCGCCAGCGTCAGCCCAATGCCTTGCGACGATCCGGTCACCAGCGCGCGCTTGCCTGTGAGGTCGAACAACGGGAATGTCATGCCGGGTCTCCATGCAGCCTGATCCGGTCTACATGAGCGCGAAACGCCGATGCGGCAAGTCCTGCTTGCGCCAGATCATCGAACGCCATCGACATCAGCACCGCATCAGAACGACAGATCGAGCGCCCTGCCCTCGAACAATCGGTCGCGAGACCCTTCGAGATGCGAGCGCATCAGGTCGCGCGCCTCCTCGGCGCGGCCGTCCGCGATGGCCTTGTAGATGGCGTTGTGCTCCTGGAAGACCTGCTCGAGGCCGGGTCTCGGCCCCAGCAAGGACAACCCGTGGAGATGCATGCCGACCGCGATATGGGCTTTGAGCGCATCGATCGAGGCAGTGTAATAATGGTTGTTGGCGGCTTCCGTCACGGCGCGGTGGAAATTGAAATCCGCGTCGGTCCTGTGCAGCTGATGGCTCGTGGCTTCCCGGAGATCGGCAAGCGCCGAGGCGATCTTCTGGATCGCGGCCTCATCGCGGCGCTTGGCGGCGAAGAAGGCCGCGGCCGGCTCGATCGTCAGGCGGAATTCATAGCAACGCTGGATATCGGCGATCGTCTTGACCGGCGAATAGGAAAGATGGGTTGTCGGCGAACTGTTGGCGCTGACGAAGGTGCCGGCGCCCTGGCGGGCGTAGACCATGCCCTGGTCACGCAGCTTGGCCAGCGCGTCGCGGACGATCGGCCGGGAAACCCCGAGCATGGAGGCAAGCTCGTGCTCGCCCGGGAGCCGCGAGTCCGGCGGATAATTCCCGGCACGAATGCGTTCCTGCAACTGATCGAACACACGGTCCACCAGCTTCATCGGCTTGCCGCGCTCCGGCTTCGGCGCCGGCGTTGCCGGCGCACCGTTTGCTTCATCCACGTCCATTCTCCCCGCAGGCATTGTTTCAGGCCGCCTGATTCTGAGAAATCAGTCTTAGCAAACTATCGGGTTTCCCAAAGCCCCCCGACTTTACCGCACAACGGAAATGGCGACCATCGGCGGCTGTCACGTCGAACCAGGGTATCCCCGCCTCTATTTCCCCCTTGGGCACCAGCGTGCGAACGCCGAGCGCCCTAAACACCGCCAGAGCCGTGTCGCCACCGCCAACCATCAGCATATCGGGATGCGTCCGTTCGATCGCCGATTTCACGCCCTTGGCGAAGCGATCGGCAACGGCGACCGCGTCCTCCGATATGTCGCCGGTGCAGCATAGCAGTGCCGGCAGGTCCAGCGCTTCAGTCTGGTCGAGCGCACCCATCGGCGCCGCGATCGAGGCACGCAGAAACCCCGACGCCTCGAGCCGGGCCATTTGCGCGCCGGTGATCGGGTCGCGCGAGCCGAATGCGAAGAGCGTATTGCGCGTCGGGTCGAACGCCGTCGCCGCGCCACGTCCGCGGCGAAGATGACGAGCAAAAGCGCTGCCGAGTCCGCGAGCTCCGACGGCTAGCGTCGTCGTCCAATCATGCGCCGAGACGAGCCGGTCGAGATCCGCATCGCTGCTTGCATCTGCGATCACAACCCGATCGTCACTGCCGTCGAAAAGGGCGGCAACCGACAACGGCGCCTCCACACCGCGTCCGACCACATGGCCATCACGGGTGAAACGCTCCTGGTCGGGAATGGCGGGGGCGACCGCTACCTCGCGATGGCCGAAGATGGCGGCAATGGCGGCACTTTCGGCCGCGACATTGCCCTTCAGCCGGGAATCGATCTTCTTCAGGACGATCTCGGGATGTGCGGCAAGAAGAGCGCTGGCCGCGAGGCCGACCCTTCTCGCCGCTTCCCCCTCCGGGAGGGCGCGCGAGGCGGTGTTAACAACTGACACCTCGCAACCGGTCGCCAGAGCATCGTCGATTGCCTCGACATCGATCGCCACCACAACGGAAAGACCGGCGTCGACGAACGGGGTTCCCGTGTCGAGCGCGCCGGTCAGATCGTCGGCGATGATCGCGACCTTCAGCGTCATGCAGCCTGTCCCGTGTTCACCGCGTGGCAGGCAACGAGATGGCCGGGCTTGGCTTCCTTCCACTCCGGCACGACCTTGCTGCACACATCCATGGCGATCGGGCAGCGCGAATGGAAGCGGCAGCCGCTGGGTGGGTTGAGCGGGCTCGGCACGTCGCCTTGGAGGATCTGGCGTGTGCGGGTGCGTTCAAGCTCCGGATCGGTTTCCGGAACGGCCGAAAGCAGCGCCTTGGTGTAGGGGTGCAGCGGGTTTTCGAACAGCTCCTCACGGGTCGCGAGCTCCGCCAAACGCCCGAGATACATGACACCGACGCGGGTGCTGATATGGCGCACGACCGCGAGATCGTGAGCGATGAACAGATAGGTCAGGCCGTATTTTTCCTGCAGGTCGAGCAGCAGGTTGATGATCTGCGCCTGGATCGACACGTCGAGCGCCGAGATCGCCTCGTCGCAGACGATGAACTTCGGCTGGCAGGCAAGCGCGCGGGCAATGACGACGCGCTGGCGCTGACCACCGGAGAGCTCGTGAGGATAACGCTGCGCGAAACGGGTCGGCAGGCCGACGTCGGTGAGGAGTGCCGCGACGCGGCCCTTCAACTCGGCCTTGGTGCAGAGCTTGTGGAAGAGGATCGGCTCGCCGACTGCCTCGCCGATCGTCATGCGCGGGTTGAGCGTGGAATATGGGTCCTGGAAGACGATCTGCAGGTCGCGACGGAAAGGCCGCATCTGCTTTTCATCCAGCGTCGCCAGGTCCTGCCCCTTGTAGACGACCTTGCCAGATGTCGCCTTGTAGAGGTTGAGGATGGTAAAGCCTGTTGTCGACTTGCCGCAGCCGGATTCGCCGACGAGCGAGAGCGTCTCGCCTTCCATGATGTCGAGATTGACGTTGTCGAGCGCATAGACGGTGGCCGAGCGTTCGCCGAAGGCGCCGAGCTTGACGTGGAAATGCTTGACGAGGTTTTCGACCTTGAGCAGCGGTTGGGCACCCATCACGCGGCCTCCTGCATTTTCTGGACGACGAAGCAGGCGGTGCGGTGGTTTCCGGCGCCTGAAATGGGCTCGAGTTTCGGCACGCGCTCGTGGCAAACGGCTTCCGCCAACGGACAGCGCGGAGCGAATGGGCAGCCCTTGGGACGGCGACCGGGTTCCGGCGGCGTGCCGCCGATCGAGCTCAGACGGCTTGCCGGCGCATCCGACAGCTTCGGGATCGAAGCGAGCAGGCCGCGCGTGTAGGGGTGGCTCGGGCGAGCGTAGAGTTCGTCGACGGGGGCATCCTCGACCACCGTGCCGGCATAGAGCACGGCGACGCGATCGACGAGACCGGCGATCAGTGCCAGATCGTGGGTGATCCAGACGACCGACATGCCGAGCTTGGCGCGCAGGTCCTTCACCAGGTCAACGATCTGCGCCTGGATGGTGACGTCGAGCGCCGTCGTCGGCTCGTCGGCGATCAGAAGCTTCGGATTGCAGGCAAGGCCGATCGCGATCATCACGCGCTGGCGCATGCCGCCGGAGAGTTCGTGCGGATAGGCCTGCAGCCGCTCTTCGGGACCGGGAATGCCGACGAGGCGCAGCAGTTCGACGGCGCGGGTCCGCGCTTCGGCCTTCTTCATGCCGCGGTGGTAGATCAGCGGCTCGCAGATCTGATCGCCGATGCGCATGACCGGGTTCAGCGAGGTCATCGGATCCTGGAAGACGAAGCCGATATCGCCGCCGCGCACCTTGCGCAGTTCCCTGTTTGACATCTTCTGCAGGTCGTGACCATCGAAGCTCGCCGAGCCCTTGGTGACCTTGATCTTGTTCGGCAGAAGCCGCATCAGGCTCAGCATGGTCAGGCTCTTGCCGCAGCCGGATTCGCCGACGACGCCGAGCGTCTCGCCCTTGTTGACGTGCAGGTCGATGCCATCGACCACGACCGCCGGGCCGTTTCTGCCGTCGATCTCGACGGTCAGGCCGCGGACATCGAGCAGTTTCTCATTGGATCGCGTCGTGTTCATTATTTGGAACCCCGCGGATTGAGTGCGTCGTTGAGGCCATCGCCGAGGAAGCTGAAGGCGACCGAGGCAAGGCCGAGGACGGCGGCCGGGGCGGCCAGCAGGTGCGGATAGTGCTGCCAGACACGCAGGCCGTCGGAGATCATGTTGCCCCCAGCTGGGTGTGGGCGGATTGACGCCGACGCCGAGGAAGCTGAAGGCGCTTTCCAGAACCATGGCCGTGCCGAGACCGGCGCTGACCGAAACGATCAATGGGCCAAGCGCATTCGGAATGACGTAGCGCTTCATGATGACCCAGTTCGACAGGCCCAGCGCCTGGGCGGCGGTGATATAGGGACGGCCGCGGATCGACAGGACCTGGGCGCGGACGAGACGCGCATAGGGCGGCCAGGAGATCAGCGCCATCGAGCCGAAGACCAGCATGAAGTCGACCCACACGGTCTGGCGATAGAAGGGATTGAGGGTCGCCAGATACTGCGCTTCCATCCACTTGGCGATCGGCGCCTTCAGCGAGGCGTTGATGACGACGACGAGAAGCAGATTCGGTACCGACATGGTCATGTCGGTCAGCCACATGATCACGCGATCGAACGGATTGCCGAAGAAGCCGGCGATGGCGCCGAGCAGCGTGCCGATGAAGACCGCGATGACGGTGACGATGACCGCGACCAGGAAGGCCGTGCGGGTGCCAAAGACGACGCGGCTGAAGACGTCGCGGCCGAGATCGTCGGTGCCGAAAAGATGCGTCAGCGACGGGGTGGCGTTGCGGGCCTGCAGATCCTGGCTCAGATAGTCATAGGGTGTCAGATAGGGGCCGAAGATCGCGGTGAAGGCGAGGATGGCCACGACGATCAGCCCGAAGACGGCGAGCTTGTTGCGCTTCAGTCGATACCAGGCGTCGCGCCACAGATTGACGGGCGCCTCTTCCTGTTGGGCGACGGGAGAGAGAGGGATAGCGGACATGGTCAGCGGCTCCTTCTTGCATCGTTGGCACGCGGATCGAGTAGCGGATAGAGAACATCGACCAGGAGGTTCGACATCATCACCAGGAAGGATCCGATGAGCGTGATCGCCAAAATGACGGGATAGTCGGAATTGGTCAGCGCCTGCACGGTCAGGCGGCCGAGGCCGGGCAGACCGAAGACGAGCTCGACGAAGATCGCGCCGTTGACGATGGTGATCATGATAAGGCCGAGCTGTGTGACGACGGGTGTCAGCACCGGGCGCAGGATATGGCGCAAGGCTACCACCATTTCAGGCACACCCTTGGCGCGGGCGGTGCGGACGAAATCCTCCGACAGCACCTCGATGACGGCCGCGCGCGTCTGGCGCACGATCAGCGCGATCGGCTGGAAGGATAGGACGATCAGCGGCAGCAGGATGCGCACGTCGAAGACGCCGCCCCAGCCATAGGGAACGCTGACACCAGGCAGGAGAACGATGAGACCGACCATCAGCAGCGGGCCCGCAACATAGGCCGGGATCGCCCAGAGGAAGAGCGCCGATCCGAGGATAGCATAGTCGAGGCGGCTGTTCTGGTTCATCGCGGCGATCATGCCGAGCGGAATGGCAATGACCGTCGTGAGGATGATGGAACAGAGCGCCAGCTTGAAGGAAACGGGAGCGGCGGCGGAGACCATCGCCCAGACCGAGCGGCCCGAGGTCAGCGAATTGCCGAACTGCCCATGCAGGAGGTTCCAGATGTAAAGGCCGAACTGCTCGATGAAGGGCCTGTTCAGGCCGGCACTTTCGCGGATGGCTTCGATGCGCTGCGGATTATAGGCGACATCGCCGGGTGCACGCAGAAAGATCAGCTTGATCGGATCGCCAGCACCATAGAAAGCCAGCGCATAGACGGCCAGCATTACGATCAGGACTGACGGAATCCAGATGGCAAACCGGGTTAGCACGTAGCGTAACAAGGTCACCTCCCACCGGTTGGTAGACACGTTTCCGCGGCGATGCGGACATGCGATGTCTTCTTGAAACTTGCGCGAAGGCCTTGCGGTCTTCGCGCGGTTGCTAATTTGCCCAGAATCCGATTACGGGCGGGCTATCTGTTCGTAGGTTTCTGAGCAGCTCAGCCGATCGAAATGTCCCAGGGCGCCACGACCTGCCAGTCGAGGTTCTTCTCCATGCCCTTGACCTCCTTGGTGGCCCAGCGCGACATCGCCTGAGAGTACCACGGAATGAAAGCCCAATCTTCGCGGAATGCCTTTTGGGCATCCTGTGCGAGCTTGATGCGATCGGGATCGTCGGCCGCCTTGGTCGCGGCTTCGGCGAGAGCGGAATCCACCTTCTCGTTCTTGTAGCCGCCAAGCTTGTTCTGGGCGTTGGACGAGGTCGAGGCAATGCAGCCGGCGAGGTAGGATACGGCGTCAGGCACGCGGGTGCCGACGTCGTCGCGGAAGATCTGCACCGAGTTCTGGTCCGGACCGGCGTAGGAGTCCTGCTGCGGCTTCATGTCGACGGCGGTAATGCCGAGGTTCTGGCGCCACTGTTCGGCGATGAACTGCGCCGCGGCCTGAATGGCCGGAGCGGAGATACCGACGAAGAGGATCTTCGGCAGGCGCTCAGGCCCGCCGTAACTGGATTCGGCGAGCAGCTTCTTGGCGGCGGCCGGATCGTAAGGATAGGGCTCGAAGCCGGAATTGTCGGCGCCGGGCACCGAGTTCAGGATCTGATCGGCCTTCTTGTGCGGACCATCGGGATAGGAAGCCTTGAAGAGACCGTCACGGTCGATTGCCATGATCAGCGCCTGGCGAACCTTCGGATCGTCCATCGGCGCGCGGGTGACGTTGAACCAGAAGTGCTGGCTGGTCGGGATCAGCGGGCCGGCGGAGAATTCAGGGCCGAGGTCCTGGATGATCGTCGAGGTGACCAGCTCGGTGTGTGCGTTGAACTCGCCGGACTTGATCAGTGACGTCGCGGTGACGTTGTCCTCGATCGAGGTGATCTCGATGCGCGCCAGCTTCGGCTTCGGGCCGAAGAAGTTCTCGTTCGGCTCGAACACCAGCTTGCCGGCGTCGATATCGATGCTGGTGAGCTTGAACGGGCCGGAATAGACGGCGCTGCTGTCGGGCTTGTACCAATCCACCACTTCCTCGCCGTCGCTGCCGCGAGACTGCGCGGCCTTGGTGATCGGCGCGATGTGGTTTGCAAGGCGCATGAAGAAGATCGGGTCGGCTTCCGTCAGCGTTACGACAACCGTGCCCTCGTCAGGCGTGGCAACGCCCGTCAGCTCGTTGCCGGAACCGGCGCCGATTTCCTTGTAGCCCTGAACCTTGCTCAGCACCTGGTCGGCGCGCTGGCTCTTGGTGTTGGGCATGGAAGCGACTTCCCAGGAGCCCTTGACGTCGGCCGCGGTGATCTTGCTGCCATCCGAGAAGACGGCCTTGGGGTCGATCTTGAAGGTCCAGACCTTGTTGTCCGATGATTCCCAGCTGGTGAAGACGTAAGGCTTGATCTTGCCTTCGCTGTCGAAATACATCGGCGAGGCCCACCAGATCGAGTTCCAGCGGAATGGAACGCCGCCGCCGCGCAGTGGCGACCAATCCTGGTTGAACGCCGGGTTGGCCACCTTCAGAACCTGGCCGTCCTGGGCGAGCACGATGCGCGCATTCAGGCCGAAAATCGTCAGGCCGACACCCGCGGCCAGGCTGAGCTTCAACGCCTCGCGACGCGACATTCCTTTATTTTCGTTATTAGTCCGATCAGTCATTCCATCCTCCCATGACAAAATCGATGACGTCTCCATCTTTCGCTCCATCCCGAAAGTGCGTCATGACGTGGCGCTGACACTCGCTCGATAATGTAAATATGTCAACAGAAATTAATTCAACAACACGTCGGCAAAACGCACAAAAATTTTTCTTATTAAATTTCAAATACTTAAAAAATTCGATCGATTGAAATGCGCTTTGTCATATTGACAACATACGGAACGAGGATGAGAAAACCCGCATCTTGCAGGGCTGGACTTCCCGCCTTTTGCCGCCATTTGCGGCGTTCATCCGAGGAGGACGACATGAACAATCACAAGATCACCGGTGTCTATAGTGCAGCCGCCACTCCCCTCAATGCCGACGGAAGCCCGGATCTCGGCCTGTTTACCGAGCATTGCCAGCGCCTGCTTTCGGAAGGATGCCACGGCGTGGCGCTTCTGGGCACCACGGGCGAGGCGAATTCCTTTTCCTCGAGCGAGCGCAAGGCGATCCTCGAGGCGGCACTGAAGGCGGGCATCCCTACGGACAAGTTGTTGCCAGGCACCGGCGTCGTCGCCATCCAGGAGACGGTGGAACTGACCAAGCATGCCCTGTCGCTCGGCGTGACAAAGGTCGTGATGCTGCCGCCCTTCTACTACAAGGGTGTCTCCGACGACGGCCTGTTTGCCGCCTATTCCCAGATCCTGGAGAAGATCGCCGACAACAGATTGCAGTCATCCTCTATCATATTCCGCAGGTTTCAGGCGTTCCGTTGTCGGTGCCGCTGATCGGACGGCTGATCGAAGCCTTCCCCGACACGGTCGCCGGCATCAAGGAATCAGCGGGCGATTTCAACAACATGCAGGCAATCATCGCCGCCTACCCGGGCTTCTCGGTTCTTGCGGGCGCCGATCCGCTGCTGCTGCCATTGCTGAAGGCCGGCGGCGCCGGCTGCATCACGGCAACCTCCAACCTCGTCGCGGATTCGCTGCGCACCGTCTATGACAAGGTGCACGACGAAAGCAGCGCCGACGCAGTCGAAACCGCGCAGGCGCGCATCAACGCCTACCGCACGCTGTCCAATTCCTACGTCCAGATCCCGACCATCAAGGCGATGGTCGGCCTGAAGACCGGCAACCCCGCCTGGAAGCGTACGCGCGCGCCGCTGATGCCGATCAGCGACGCGGATTACGCATCGCTTGCCGAAGCCTACAAGACATTGCCGTAAGGAGGACGACATGGCCTTCACGGGTTTGCAGCCGGATGCCGTTCCGGCCCTTATGACGGGCGAAATTACCGCCAATCGCAGCGAAAGCGGACGTTTCGACGCCTACCTCCTCTCCCCCTGCATCCAGAACCATGCGGCCAATCTCGCCTTCCTGCCGGACGGGACGCTGACCTGTGTGTGGTTCGGCGGCACGATGGAGGGCATGGGCGACATCTCGATTTACATGTCGCGCCTGGCGCCCGGCGCCACGCAATGGTCGCAACCGGAGAAAATGTCCGACGATCCTGCAAAGTCCGAGCAAAATCCGTTGATTTTCAATGCTCCTGATGGAAATGTCTGGCTGCTTTACACCTCTCAGACATCTGGAAACCAGGACGGCTCGGTTGTCAAATGTCGGATATCCAAAGACGGTGGCCTTACCTTCGGCGAGGTCCGCGTGCTGTGCGATCTTCCCGGCACGTTCGTGAGGCAGCCCATTGTCGTGAACGGCGCCGGCACCTGGCTTCTACCCGTCTTTCGCTGCGTCGGACTGTCCGGCGAGCGTTGGACGGGCGACGCCGATACCGCGGGCGTGCTGATCTCGCGCGACGCCGGGAAAAGCTGGGCGATGACCGAGGTGCCCGACAGCGTGGGCGCTGTTCACATGAACATCGTGCCCTTGCCGAACGGTGAATTCGTCGCCTTCTATCGCAACCGCTTCGCCGAATCGGTGTTATCCAGCCGCTCGCGTGACGGCGAAAGCTGGAGCGCGCCGGAGCCGATCGACCTGCCGAACAACAATTCGTCCATCCAGGCAGTCAAGCTGAAAAATGGCGATATTGCAATGGTTTACAACCACTGTAATGCCTCGATGTCCGACGCCCGGCGTCTGTCGCTCTATGACGAGATCGAAGGCGACGAGGAAACCGCGTCCGCCGCAGCTGAACCGCACCAAAGACGCAAGGCGATCTGGGGCGTGCCGCGCGCGCCGCTTAGCCTCGCCTTTTCGACGGATGGCGGCCACAGCTTTCCGCGCCGGATCGACCTCGATACCGGCGATGGCTACTGCTTGAGCAACAACTCGAAGGATGCCGTCAACCGCGAGTTTTCCTACCCGTCGATAACCCAAGGGGCCGATGGCACGGTGCATATCGCCTACACGTACTATCGCCGCGCGATCAAGTATGTGCGGCTGTCTCCGGACGCGCTCTGCTGAGGCCGAGCCTCACGCCGCTTGTCAAATCGACGCGCCAGCGGACCAGCTTGGCGCGTCGATCTGGCGCCGCATTGATTGGAATTTACAAATTAGTCGGCCGCTGGCCAGTGCACCACGCAAAGGGTCGCTTCGTGCGGAAACTTTTCTGCTCTGCGCAATAATACAACATTATCAAACAGATAGTTGACATTTCCGGCAAACACGACGGCACCCAGCTGGAGCGCATTGTATTTTTCCGAACAAATATACTCTCCAAGCTTGCCAACACGACAGAGCTGGTATAACAAATTTACATCTTGGCGGCACCGAAAGATGCCGCGATACCGCAGGGGAGGAGTAATCCGGTGGTCAGCTTGGATTCGCCTATCACAATCATCAGGCCCGATATCATCGAGTTCGGCGTGGGGACGGCGGAGCGCCTGGGTAAATGGGCGAGCGACAAGGGCTATGCCCGGATCCTCGTTATTTCCGACGCATTCAATTCCACGCGCGTCGACACACTCGGCCTGAAGGGTGAGATCACGGTCTTCGCCGATGTGACGCCAGAGCCGGACACCGCCAATCTGGACAAGGTGCTTGCGGCCGCCAATGCCGCCGATGCGCAGCTGGTCGTCGGGTTCGGCGGCGGCAGTGCCATGGATCTTGCAAAGCTGGCCGCGGTTCTTGCCGGCTCGTCGCAGACGCTGCGCGAAGTCGTCGGTCCCAACAAGGTCCACGGCCCACGCCGTGTGGCGCTGGCGCAAGTGCCGACGACGGCTGGAACGGGCAGTGAGGCGGGCATTCGCGCGCTGGTCACCGATCCCGAGACGATGGCCAAGCTTGCCGTGGAAAGCATCCACATGCTCGCCGATATCGCCGTTATCGACCCGGCGCTGACCTTCACCGTTCCGGCGCGCACGACGGCGGCGACGGGTGTCGACGCCATGGCGCATTGCGTCGAGGCCTTCACCAATCGCAAGGCGCATCCGATGATCGACCTCTACGCGATCGAGGGAACCCGACTGGTCGGCAAGTATCTCGCCCGCGCCGTCAAGGATGGCGCCGACGCCGAGGCCCGCGCCGGCCTGGCGCTCGCCTCGCTTTACGGCGGTTTCTGTCTCGGGCCGGTCAACACCGCTGGCGGTCACGCGCTGGCCTATCCGCTCGGCACGCGCTGGCATATCGCCCATGGCGCCGCCAATGCGCTGATCTTTCCGCATGTGCTGGCGTTCAACACACCGTCGGTTCCGGAAAAGACCCGCGCGGTGATGGACGCGCTTGGCCGCAAGACATCGGACGACGTGCAGTCGGTCTTCGACGCGGCCTATTCCTTCTGCGCCGATCTCGGCATCGAGATGAAGCTCTCGGCGCTCGGCGTGCCGGATAGCGATCTCGACGCCATGGCCGACGATGCCTTCGCCATTCGCCGTCTTCTCGACAACAACCCGCGCGATCTCGCGCGCGCCGACATACGTTCGATATACGAAGCCGCCTACTGAGTGCCTTCGATCCAATAAGGGAATGTGACTGATGGACAGAAATGCAAAAGTCGCGGTGACTCTGGGTGATCCGGCCGGCGTCGGCCCCGAGGTGATCGTCAAGGCGCTGGCAACCTTGCCTGAGATCGAGCGCCGCGATTTCGTGATCGTCGGAAACACCGAAGCGCTTGAGCGTGCCAATCGTTCAGCTGGAACGGGCCTGCGGTTCGCGCTTGCCGGGTCGTCGGGTGAGGACAGCATCGCCGTCGATGAAGTGGATCTCGGCGCCGCCCTGCCCGAAATCGGCAAGGTCAGCCCGGTCGCGGGCGACGCCTCGGTCCGCTACATCAGCCGCGCCGTCGAGCTTGCGATGTCGCGCGAGGCCGATGTCATCGTGACAGCGCCGATCAACAAGGAGGCGATGAACCTTGCCGGCCATCACTTCGACGGCCACACGGGGCTTCTGGCGCACCTGACCGGATCGAAGAGCTCGTTCATGCTTCTTGCCTCCGAGCGCCTCAACACCATTCACGTCTCCACGCACATCTCGCTGAAGGGGGCGATCGAACGGGCACGCACCGAGCGCGTGCTGGCCACGATCGAAGCCGGTCACCAGCATTTCCTGCGGCTGGGCAAGAATGCTCGCATTGCCGTTGCCGGCCTCAACCCGCATTGCGGCGAGAATGGCCTGTTTGGCACCGAGGACACCGAATTCCTCGCGCCCGCCGTGGAACTGGCACAGGCCAAGGGTATCGACGTGGTCGGGCCGATTTCGGCCGATACCGTCTTCGCCCGCGCCTATAATGGCGCTTTCGACCTGGTGATCGCGCAATACCACGACCAGGGACATATCCCGATCAAGCTCGTCGCATTCGACACGGCCGTCAACGTGTCGCTAGGCCTGCCGATCGATCGCGTCTCCGTCGATCACGGCACGGCCTTCGATATCGCCGGCACGGGCAAGGCCAATCACGTCAACATGCTCTCGGCGATCGCCTATGCCAGACTGATGGCCCGCTCGCCGCGACGTCAGGCGGCCTGATCCGGAACGAGATCTGAAACGCCTCGGTGTCACCACGCGCCATGGCCGGTCATTCTCGCGGGAGGAGATGAACAATGAACAAAACCGTTATCGTTCTCGGCGGCCAGCTGGCGCCGGAAGGGTTCTCCTTGCTGGTCGAAGCCGGCGTCACGGTCGTATCGACCGAGCCCTATATCGACAGGCAGGCGGTGATCGACATCATGAAGACCCACAAGCCGGATGCCGCCATCATCCGGCTGCTGGCCGACAAGCTCGGCCCCGAGGAGATGAAGGCTGGCGGACAGCTCCGGCATATCGCCAAGCATGGCGTCGGGACCAATGATATCGATGTCGCGGCCGCCACCGCGCTCGGCATTCCGGTCTCGATGACGACAGGCAGCAACGGTCACTCGGTTGCCGAACACGCGCTGGCGATGATCATGACGCTCGCCAAGGACCTGCCGCGGCAGGATGCGCTGATCCGTGACGGCATCTGGGACAAGAACCAGTATCAAGGCCGGGAACTGCGTGGCCAGACGCTCGGCATCGTCGGTTTCGGCTTCATCGGCCAGACGCTCGCGAAGATGGCCGGCGCGATCGGCATGGAGATTATCGCCTTCGATCCGCATACGCCGGAAAGCGCGTTTGCCGGAGGCGTTCGCCGCGAGACCGACCTGGACAAGCTGCTCGCTTCATCGGATATCGTCAGCCTGCACTGTCCGCTGACGCCGGAAACCGACAAGCTCATCGATGCGCGCCGGATCGCGCTTATGAAATCGGGCGCACTTCTGATCAACACCGCGCGCGGCGAGGTCGTCGACGAAGGCGCGCTTATTCGCGCGCTGGAGGAAGGCCATCTCGCCGGCGCCGGTCTCGACAGCTTCGAACAGGAGCCGCCCGGCGCCGACAATCCGCTGTTCCAGCTCCCCAACACGCTCGTCTCACCGCATGTGGCGGGCGTCACGCTCGATGCCAAGCGCGCGGTATCGGTGATGGCGGCACGCAATGTCCTGGATGCGCTGGATGGAAAGCCGCTCGAAGCGCGCTTTCTCGCGCGCTGAACGGCTCGCACTTTCAATAACGACGGAGAAACCCATGAGCGACACCGCCGATATCCGATATGCGCCCGAGGCACTGCGCGGCTTTGCCAAGGACCTGTTTATGTCCGCCGGCCTGGAGGAAGACAAAGCGGAGGCGGTGGCCCTCTATCTCGTCGAGGCGGATCTGATGGGGCACACGACCCATGGCCTTGCACTTGCCGGCTGGTATCTGCAGAGCATCGCCGATGGCGTGATGATGCGCGAGGGCAGCGCCGATGTCATATCGGACCGCGGCCCCGCCGTCGCCTGGGGCGGCAAGCGCCTGCCCGGCGCATGGCTGACATCGCAGGCCGTCAAACTTGGCTGCGATAGAGCCGAGACATACGGGACGGCGACGATAACCATCGCCAACAGCCACCATATCGGTTGCCTCGCCGCCTATCTGCCGATCGCGACCGACCGCGGCTACATGGTGAGCATCGCAAGTTCGAGCCCTTCGGGCGCGCAGGTCGCCCCATTCGGCGGCCGCAAGGGCGTCTACACGCCCAACCCCGTGGCGCATGGCATCCCGACATCGGGAGATCCGATCCTAATCGATATCAGCGCCTCGATCACCACGGTCAACATGGCGCAGCGCCTGATCCGCGAAGGTCGCCAGTACGAGCACGAATGGCTGATGGACGCGGACGGCAACCCGAGCCGTGACCCTGGTGTCATCGAACGCGGCGGGACGCTGTTGCCGACCGGCGGGCTCGACCACGGCCAGAAGGGATACGGCATGGCGCTGCATGTCGAAGCCTTCACCCAGGCGCTATCGGGCTATGGCCGCGCGGATGCGCCGAAGGGGACCAATGCCGCGGTCACCGTACAGGTATTCGATCCGGCCGCGTTCGGCGGTCGCGAAGCCTTCCTGCGCCAGACGGGATGGCTCGTCGATGCATGCCACGACAATCCGCCCCGCCCCGGCGTCGAGCGTGTCCGCCTTCCGGGCGAGAACGGGCTCGCGCGCAAGCGCGGCGCGCTGGCCAACGGTGTGCGCCTGTTTCCCGGAATTATCGACTCGCTACGTGGCCATGCCGAGCGGCTGGGCGTCGCGATGCCATCGGCACTGGCTTGACGCTCAGCGCCTGACCGCGATGAGCCAGACGAGATAGGGCGCGCCGGCGAGCGCCGCGAACAGGCCGAGCGGCAGTTCGTAGGGAAAGGTCGCCGTGCGCGCACCCAGATCGGCGACGATCATCAACAGAGCGCCGATCGCCGACGATGCCAGAAGCTGGTGCGCCGGCTTTATGAAGCCCGCGCGGTGGGCGATGTGCGGCCCCATCAGCCCCACGAAACTCAAAGGTCCGACGAGTAGCGACGCCGCGCCGGTCGCAAGCCCGGCAACGAAGATCATCGTGGTGCGAGCCGAGCGCACCGGCACGCCAAGCGCAACCGGCACAGCGCTGCCGAGCGGCAGGATCGTCAGCCAGCGCGTGAAGAAAAGCACGATGCCCGTGCTGACCAGCGCCAGAACCGCCAGAACCGTCGACGAGGCCGACGTTGCCGTGTTCGACGAGCCGCCGAGCCATGAAAGAATCTGCCATGAGCGCTGGTCACCGATCGCAAGCAGCGCCGACAATATGGCCGATGTCAGCGAACTGACGGCGATGCCCGCCAGCAACAGCCTTTCGGGCGAGAGCTGCCGGCGGCTGGCGAATGCGACGACGATGATCATCACGATCATCGAGCCGATACCGGCGCCGGCGAACAGTTCGGCGATACCGGCGGCAGGCACGATGGTGATCGCCGCCGCAAAGCCGACACCGGCGCCGCCGCTGACGCCCAGCACCTCGGGGCTTGCCATCGGATTGCCGGTCAACCGCTGCAGAATGGTGCCGGCGATCGCGAGCAGGCTGCCCGCGGCGGCCGACGCCAGCAGCCGTGGCCAGCGCATGGGCAGAAGGTCGGCGAAGTCCTGTGTCGACAGCAGCGTGAACCCGGCAGGGGTCCGCGCCAGGAAAAGCACGACCAAAGCAATCGCCGGCAAGAAAGCGAGAAGCAGGATCAGCCATCTGCGCGGCGCCCTCGCACCGGCCACATGCGCACGCTCCTCGTGCAGTTCCACCGGCTTCACCTTCGGCAGCAGCCAGAGCAGCAGCGGCCCGCCGATCAGCGCCGTCATCGCTCCCGTTGGAAAGGTCTCGCTGGTGGAGGAGCCGAGGAATTGCACAAGGCCATCGCAGAGCCAGAGCAACAGACCGCCCGCAACCGGCGACAAAAGGATGATGGCATGCGGCTTCCTGACGCCGAGACCGCGCACCAGGGCTGGCGCGGCGAGGCCGACAAAGCTGACCAGCCCGACGCTCGCCGCGACACCCGCGGCCAGACCCACCGCGATCACCGCGACCGCCACGCGTATGCCGACGAGCCCGACGCCGAGCGATTTCGCGCCGCTGTCGCCGAGGCCGAACAGCGCCAGCGGCCGCAGCAGCAGGATGCTGGCGGCAAGGCCCGCGAGCAGTTCGAGCGAAAGCGTCGAGGCGACGGACCAGTCCTGCTGGCCGAGAGCGCCGCCGTTCCATGTCACCAGCGACATGAGATATTCGCCCTGCGAAAGCGTCATCGCGGCCGACAGCGCGCCGCATGTGATGCCGACGAGCAGGCCTGAGACGACCATGGTGACGGGATCGAAGCTGCGGCGCCAGCCGAGCAGGAAAACCAGCGCCGTTGCGCCGCCGGCGCCCGCGAGCGCGACGAGCGCGCGGTAGCCGTCAAGCACCGCGGGATAAAACAGCGTCGTCGCGACAATGGCGAGCTGGGCGCCAGCCGAAACGCCCAATGTCGAGGGATCGGCGATCGGGTTCCGCAGCAGCCGCTGCAGCAAGGCGCCAGCGAGGCCGAGGGCGGCACCCGCCAGGATGGCGACGGCGGCTCTTGGAAAGACGCCGTAGGCCAGAATAATCTGCTCTGTGCTCATGCCATCCGGCGCCAGCGGCAGCGATGGCCAGGCAGCGAACGGCAGGAACGACAGCGCCTGTTGCAGGAAGAGCAGGACCGCAAGCGCGGTTGCGGCGGCGAAGAATATTAAGGCTGTGCGTGTCGTCAAAGCGTCTCTCCGCTGTTGGCGAGCGCTTCGCTCAACAGCCGCGCGAAGCGAAGACCGGCGGTGATGCCGCCATAAGGGTTGACGTTGCCGATGGTGACGACGCGTCCTTCCCGTACCGGCCGGAGCGACTTCCAGATCATGCTGTTGCGCAGGCCGCTTCGCGCCTCGACGGGAATGTCGGAGACGATGACGATACGCGCCTCGGGATTGGCGGCGAGGTTTTCCATGGGCACCGGTGCGGCGAAGGTGAAGCGCGACCGGTCCGTCCAGGCATTCGGCAGACCGAGTCGTTGCAGGATGTCTCCGAACATGCTGTCGGCGCCGAAGGCACGGAAGTGGCGGGAATCGCCGATGTTGACGATGTAGGTCGGCCGCGCCGAAAACGGTGCGAGTTGCCGGCGAAGGCTCGCCAGCAGCGCCTCCCTGATCTGCCAGCACCTTGGCCGCCATATCCGCGCGACCGAGCAGAGCGCACAATTGCGAGACGGCGTTCAGCGCCTTGGCATAGGGCGGCTCGCCCTTGACGTAGAAAGGCAGCGAGTAGACGGGAGCGATGGCCTCAAGCGCCGGCTGGTGCCTGACGTAGAACGGCGAAATCAGGATGAGCTCGGGTTTCAGCAGGTAGAGAAGCTCGAAATTGGGCGAGCCGCGCAAGCCGAGATCGACGACGGAAGACGGAATCTCCGGCTCGACGGCATCATTGCGAAACTGGATGAGCTCGGTCGCCGCGATCGGGGTCACGCCGAGCGCCATCAGCGTTTCGAGCATCGCCCAGTCGATCGCGGCGATGCGGCCTGGCGCATCTGCCGCCTTCGCATCCCATGCAACGGCAAGGGCAGCGAGCAGGCCAAGAGCCTGCCGCCGCCCGATCAGAGCCGATCTGTTGGATTTGTCTGAAATCATGCGCCCACTTTATCCGCCGCCTACCAGGCAAAACTCAACCTGGCCATGACGGTGCGGCCATCACCATAGGAGCAGCCGAACGAGGAGCAGCTTGAGACATAGTTCTTGTCCGTAATGTTCTTGAGGTTGAGCGACGCGGTAACGCCGTCCTTCTTGTAGCGGATCGCGGCATCGAGGAGAGCGACACCGGCAAGATCGAATGTATTGGCCGTATCGCCATAACGCTGTCCCACATATCTGACGCCACCGCCGATGCCGAAGCCATCCAGCTCGCTTCCCTCCTGGAAGGTGTAATCGAGCCAGAGGCTTGCGGCGTTTGCCGGGACGTTGTCCAACCGCTTGCCATTGTCCGCGCGCCCCAGAATTTCCGTGTCCATGTACGTGTAGGCGGCGCGCAGGTCCAGCCCGTCGGTGAGACTTGCCACACCTTCGAGCTCGACGCCCCTGGCGCGCACTTCGCCGATCTGCGCGATCGTCGTTCCGCCGCCCGGAAGAGCGACCGTGTTGGATACGTTCTTCTGGCGAAGATCGAAGACGGCGGCCGAGAAGAAACCGTTCCAGCCCTCGGGCTGATACTTGACGCCGATTTCCACCTGCTTGCCGGTGGTCGGTTCCAGAAGCTGGCCGGTCGTCGGCACCGGAACCGGATCGAACGACGTCGCGTAGCTGATATAGGGCGCGATGCCGTTGTCGAAGACATAACCGAGGCCGGCGCGACCGGTCAGCTTCTGGTCGTCCTTGTCGAGCGACCGCTCGACATTGGTCTTTCCATTCAAGGAAGTGCCGCTTGTGCTCGCCCAATCCTGTCTCAGGCCAAGCGTTGCGCGCCAGTTGTTGTAGGCCATCTCGTCCTGGATATAGATGCCAAGCTGCTGCAGGTCGGAGACGACATGCGCGTCCGTCGTCTTGGACGTGAGCCTGATCGGACCACCATAGACGGGATTGAACGCATCAAGCGGCGTAGCGCTCCAGAATTGCGTGCTGGCATCGTTGGAAAAGTATCGATAGTCGACGCCCATCAGCAGCTTGTGGTCGACTTCACCGGTATCGAACTCAGCCAGGAAATTGTTGTCTATGTTGAACGTGTTGAGGTTTTCGTCCTGGAAGGTGGCGTTTCGATTGATGGTCCGACCATCGGCCGCCAGACCTGACGTGGCCATACCGAGCGCCTGATAACTCCAGTCGAAATTCGAGTAGCGAACATTCTGCCGGAAGGTCCAGACGTCGTTCAGACGCTGTTCGAACTCATAGCCGAGGTTTGTCAGCGTTCGAGAGGAACTGTCGAAACTCTCGTCGCCGACGAAGAAGTCGCGGGAAAGACGATTGCCCTTCGCGTTGAGCGTCAACTGGGCCGGCAGGCTGGATGGGGTGCTGGGGTTATCGCGCTGGACGCTGGTCAGGATCGTCAGCTTCGTATCGTCATCGGGCTGCCATGTCAGGGCGGGGGCGATGAAGTAGCGATCGTTGTCGAGGTTGTCGGTCTGGGCACCGGCGGCGCGCACCAGGCCAGTGACGCGGTAGGCGAAATCCGAACCGTCGCCGACGGGACCACCGACGTCAAAGAACGAGCCGTAGGTATCATAGCTTCCCGCCTGCAGGCCGACCTCTCCGAAGCGCTCGAACACCGGCCGCTTGCTGATCAGATTGATCATGCCGCCCGGATTTCCCTGGCCATACATCACCGACGCCGGCCCCTTGAGAACCTCGATGCGCTCCAGCTGATAGGGATCGATCGCCGGCGCGCCGGCGGTGCGCATCATCTTCAGCCCATTCAGATATTGCGACTGGCGGCCGTCGAAGCCCCGGATTCTCGGCGAATCGAAGCGCGGATCGGAGCCGTAGGGCGTCCCGGAAACGCCCGGCGTGTATTCCACCGCCTGCCCGACCGTTTCAGCACCCTGCGCGCGCATCTGATCGTTGGTGACGACGGAGATGGATTGCTGGGTCTCCAGGAGCGGCGTCCCCGTCTTGGTCGCCGTCGAGCTGGTCTTGGCGACGAAGCCTTTCACGGGCGCCTTGGGATCATCGGCGCCTTTGGACTGCACGGTGATCGGCGCCAGAACCGTCGCAGCGTCGGTATCCTGCGCCCGCAATTGGCCCGGAGCCGATACCGATACGCCTACCACCGCCGTTGCCGCCAGCGCTTCCATGAAACTAAGGTGTCTTGCCACTCTACCGCCCAATCCAGTCACGATCCGAAAACTGGACTTGTTTAGTCACCTTATCCCGATTCATCCAATAAATAACAGGGGGTATTTTCATCAGTCGTAGTTATGATAACTTTCAACGCTCATAGTTTATGATTATTCTAAAGCAGCCCCCCGCATGACGAACCTGAATTCACGACGGTCTTCCCGCAACCCAACCTTCGAACTGCGCCACCTCAAATACTTCGTGGCCCTTGTCGAGGAACGTAACTTCGAGCGCGCCGCCGCCCGGCTCGGCATCGCCCAACCGGGCCTGAGCCAGCAGATCATGGCACTCGAGGAGATCTTGGGAACGTCGCTTCTCGATCGCACACGACGATCCGTGCACCTCACGCAATCCGGCCAGGTGCTCTACGACGAGGCAATGAAGATCCTCGCGCAGGCGGATGTCGCGATGGCGGCGGTCAACAGGATCAGCCGGGGCGAAACGGGACGCGTCTCCATCGGATACGTGGCGTCGGCAGCCTATTCCGGCGCCGTCGTGCAGTCGATCAAGGCCTACAAGCGCGACCACCCCGGCGTCGAGATCGACCTGACCGAGATGGAACTGCGCAAGCAGCTCGCCCGCATCGTCGAAGGACTGCTCGATTTCGCCTTCATCCGCGGCCCCGCGCCTATCCCCGACGGCCTTGCAACCCACATCATCCGCCGCGAGCCCATCATGCTGATGGTGCCGGATGGGCATCCGCTCACACTGGAACGCAGCACCGCCAATCTCGCGGCTCTCGCTGGTGAAATGTTTCTGACGCCACAGCAACCGCGCGATGTCGGCTTCCACGGCACGACCTACGCGGCCTGCAAGGAGGCGGGGTTCGAGCCGAATATCGATTCCACCTCCTGGGACTTCACCGGCATCGGCAGCATGGTGGCGATCGGAGCAGGCGTCGCGGTCGTGCCGAAATCGCTCGAATGCGTTCGGCTACCGGGTATCCGCTACGTCCCGCTGCCTCATACCAACGTAACCTCCGACCTCGTCGTCGCCTACAGGAAAACGGAAGCCTCTCCGGCTGTTCGGGCGTTCATCGCCCACAGCAAACGCAACCTCTGAGCAAAAACGCAGCGCCTTGCGCGAAACGCTCGGTTGATTTGATCTTGAGGCCGAGCAAGCCCCGTGCTTTCATCACATGGGGTCGCCGGGCCTTTCTCATGGGACGTGCTGCCTGGCTACGGAAACCTGCCGCGGGAGAAACGCGACGTGACAGCAGATGCGGGAACGCTGCATCGTCCGCCCACCGGCAGCATGCTGCAGCGGGAGTGGTTCCTTGCGATCAGCGCGCTGACGAGCGTCATTTTCCTGCTTCAGGGTCCGAAGCTGTTGGCGCTGCTTGCCAACCCCTTCTTGCTCACGCTCATTTTTCTATGGCTGTTCTCCGTCGTTCTCGGCTCCGCGCTGGCGGTCGTGCGGCATGCCGATCATCTCGCGGAGCGCCTGGGCGAGCCCTATGGGACGCTCATACTGACGCTCTCGATCACCACGATCGAGGTGGTGGCGATCACCGCCGTGATGCAGCACGGCGAGAACAACCCGACGCTGGTGCGCGACACCCTGTTTGCCGTTGTCATGATCATCCTGAACGGGATGGTCGGGCTCTCGCTGCTGCTCGGCGCCTGGCGGCGACATGAGCAGAGGCATAACCTGCAAGGCGCGAATGCCTATCTGGGCGTGATCGTGCCGCTGGCAACGCTCAGCATGATCATGCCGAACTTCACTCACCCCAGCGGCGGACCGGGTTACTCGACTGTCCAGCAGACTGTGCTGGCTTTCATCTCGGTCGGGCTTTATGGGGTGTTCCTGATGCTGCAGACCGGACGCCACCGGGGCTTTTTCATCGACGATACGGAAGAGGCGATGCCTCAAAGCCGTCACGCGGCTCATCAGGGACCGCTTTGGTGGCCGATCGTGATGCTCCTCGTCTACATGTCGCTGGTCGTGTTTCTTGTCGAGCAGCTGGCGCCGCCGATCGACTATTTCATCGAAACGCTGCGCGCGCCGCCAGCACTCGGCGGCGTGATCATGGCCATACTGGTAGCGACGCCCGAGGCGATAAGCGCGGTGCGCGCATCGGTCGCCAACCACCTGCAGCGATCGGTCAACATCTTTCTAGGCTCGGTGCTGTCGACCATCGGCCTCACCGTCCCCGCCATGCTCGTGATCAGCCATCTCACGGGAAATCCCGTCATTCTCGGCCTCGATCACAGCAGCCCGATCATGCTGGTGCTCACGCTTGCCTTAAGCATCATCACCTTTTCAAGCGGTCGCACGCATCTGATGCAGGGGGCGGTGCACCTCGTTTTGTTCGTGGCCTACTTCCTTCTGATCTTCGAGGCTTAAGGCTGATCGCGATCAGCTCGCCCTCTCGCCCTTCGCGTCGAACACATGAAGATGCTGCGCGGGGAAGCTGACATTGACATCCGGCCCCGCCGTCAGTGCCGCCCGATCAAGCGTGAATATCTTGAACGGCAAACCATGCAGCGAGAGATGGAGGATGATCCCGAAGCCGGTCGGCTCGATCAGCTCGACACTTGCCTTCATGCCGGTCTCCTCCGATGTCATGACGACATGCTCGGGACGGATTCCAAGCGTCACCTTGTCGCCAACGGCAAGCTTGAGCGGAGTGGACAGCGAGACAACGGTGCCGTCCTTCAGCTGCGCGCCGCCGTTCCTGTAGGTTGCGTCGAGAAAATTCATGCCCGGGGAGCCGATGAAGCCGGCGACGAAGAGATTGGCGGGGCGATCATAGAGTTCGAGCGGACTGCCCACCTGCTGTACCACCCCGCCATACATGGCGACAATCCGGTCCGCCAGCGTCATTGCCTCGATCTGGTCGTGGGTGACGTAGATCGAGGTCGCCTTCAGGTCCCCATGCAGTTTCTTGATCTCGGCACGCATCTGCTCGCGCAGACGGGCATCGAGGTTCGACAGCGGTTCGTCGAACAGGAACGCCTTCGGCTGGCGCACGATGGCGCGGCCCATGGCGACGCGCTGACGCTGCCCCCCGATAGAGCTTTCGGGCGGCGCTCGAGAAGCGGATCGAGCCCAAGCTTGGAGGCCGCGGCGCCGACGACGCTGGCGATCTTGTCCTTGGCCGTCTTCCTGAGCTTCAGGCTGTAGCTCATGTTTCCGGCGACATTCATATGCGGATAGAGCGCATAGGACTGGAACACCATGGCGATGTCTCGGTCTTTCGGATGCAGTTCGTTGACCCGGTTTCCGGCGATCCGGATCTCGCCGGAGGTCACCTCCTCGAGGCCGGCGATCATCCGGAGCAATGTGGATTTGCCGCAGCCTGACGGCCCGACGAGCACGACGAACTCGCCATCCTCGATCTTGAGTTGGACGTCCTGCAGGACGTGCACATGGCCAAAGGATTTCTTGACGTTCTGGATGTCGATCGATGCCATGTGATTAACCCTTGACCGCGCCGGCCGTCAGGCCCTGGACGAGGTAGCGCTGGATGAGAAGGAAGAAGAGACCGGCCGGGATGAGCGCGAGGACACCCGCCGCCATCATCTGTCCGAAATCAACCGAGAATTTGCCCACGAAGGTCAGCAGCCCGACCGGGAAGGTCGCGGCATCGTTGCCGTTGATCAGCATCAGCGCGAAGAGCAACTCGCTCCAGGCGGCGGTGAAGACGAAGCCGAGCGTCGCTGCGATCCCCGGCAATGTCAGCGGCAGGATGATCTGGCGAAACGCGGTGAACTGCGTCGCGCCGTCGATCATCGCCGCCTCCTCCAGATCCTTCGGGATACCGTCGAAGAAGGACTGCATCAGGAAGGTCGCGAAGGGCACGTTGAAGGCGGTGTAGACGACGACAAGGCCGGTCAGGCTGTTGGTCAGGTGCAACGGCGTCAGGATCTTGAAGATCGGGGCGACCAGCATGACCAGCGGGAACATCTGCGTCAGCAGCATCAGCGCCACGATCCAGTATTTCGCCCGGAAATTGAACCGAGACAGCGCATATCCCGAAAGCGAGGCACAGATGGTGACGACGACGGCGGTCGAGGCCGAAACGATCAGGCTGTTCTTGAAGAAGGTCGGAAACGCGCTGTTCCGGATCACGAAGCTATAGTGGTCCCATGTCGTGCGCGACGGCCACATCCGGACACCCTCGGAATAGAGAAGGTCGTTGGGCGTCACGGAGACCTTGAGCAGCCAGAACAGCGGAAACAGCGCGAAAGCGATGTAGCACAGGATCGCCAGACGGTGCGCGATGGTGGGGATGATGGATCGTCTCATGGCTCAATCCTTGTTCAGCAGGGTCTGCCGCAGCAGGATGATCAGCATGGAATAGGCGAGCAGCAGCACCAGCAGCACAAGCGCAATGGCCGAGGCATATCCGAAATCGAGCCGCTTGAAGGCCTGGGTGAAGATATAGCTGGCAACGATCTGCGTGCGATCGGCCGGACCACCGCCGGTCATGACGACGATGAGGTCGGCGAAGTTCGACACCCACACGGTGCGCAGGAGAACGGTGATCGCGATGGTGGGCGCCAGAAACGGCAGCGTGATCGAGCGGAACCGCTGGAACCAGGTGGCACCGTCGATAGACGCCGCTTCGTAGAGGTCACGCGGAATTGCCTGCAGGGCGGCGAGCAGGGTGATGGCGAAGAAGGGAATGCCCCACCAGACGTTTGCGATGATCGGTCCCCACATGGCGTATTGGGGATCGGACAGGATGTTGCGCGGCTCGCTCATCAGGCCGATCGCGTAAAGCCAGTGCGGAATTGGTCCGATGACGGGATTGAACAGCCAGGCCCAGTTGAGGCCGGCGAGAAACGATGGGACGGCCCAGGGCAGGAACACCAGCGCCTGAACGAGCCCCCTGCCCCAGAACGGTCTGTCGAGCAGCAGCGCCAGGATCAGCCCGAAGATGAACTGCAGGACGACCGACGCGCCGGTCCACCAGAGCGTGTTCTTCAGCGCCCCATAAAAGGCGGCGTCCTTCGAAAGCGCACGAAACTGATCGAGGCCGACGAAGCCGCCGGAAAAGGGGTTCAGCAGTTGGACGTCGCGGAACGCGTAGGACACGCCGATCACCAGCGGCACCAGCATCACGGCGATGATGAGGACGAGCGATGGCGCGCTGTAGAGATAGGGTTCCGAGGCATCGGCGACGCGCTTCAGCCACGACCTTCGGTCACGGCGACTATCGAGCGTATCGGCGGTCATGGTCATCTTTGGCGGCTTTCATGGTTCGACTATAGGACCCCGATCGGGGGTAGCCCCCTCATCCCCGGTGCAACAAGTTGCACCTGACCTGCCGGCACCTTCTCCCCGTTGGGGAGAAGGGATTTGCCGCGACGCCTCCGTTCCCTTCTCCCCTTGGGGAGAAGGTGGCCCGTAGGGTCGGATGAGGGGGCTGCCTGCTCTGAGCCCGCTTACTTCTTCGAGAGGTACTTCTGCTGAGCCTTGGTCAGGTAGTCCGCCCACTGGTCAGCCAGTTCCTTCGGCGTGATATCGCCGAGAAGCGCCTGCTGCGTCGTCTTGATAGCCAGCGAATCCTTGAAGAAGGCGAATTCCTCGAGGTAGGTCGGCATCACTGTTGGAACGATGTTCTTGTCGGCCAGTTCGTCGAACCAGCCCTTGAACTGCTCGCTGGCGTAGAAGGGGTCCTTCTCCGCCGAAGTATGAACCGGCAGCGCGCCGGTGCGCTTGTTCCACTCGATGTTGCCTTCGGGCGATTCAAGCGTCTCGATCAGCTTCCAGGACAGATCCTTGTTCTGGCTGGTGGTGAACATCGACCAGCCGGCGAAACCGATGGTCGTGAAGCCCTTGCCGCTCGGTCCAACCGGCATCTTGGTGACGCCGAAATCCTCGGGCTTCATGCGCTGGGCGACCGCGATCAGGGCGTCCGGATCCTGGTCAAGCATGGCGCAGGTGCCGGAATAGAAGCCGGCCACCGTCTCGTTGAAGCCCCAGTTGACGCTGTCCTTCGGCGCCAGGCCCTTCTTGTAGAGATCGACCACCCATTCGAGACCCTTGGTCCAGCCTTCGCTGTTCATGGTCGAAGTGCCGTCGTCGTTGAAGAACTTGTTGGAGCCGGCCATGGTCGCGCCGAACATCACCCAGCCGTTCAGGCCGCCCGGTCCGCCGCGCAGGCAGTAGCCGGACTTGCCGGGAATCTTGGAGACTTTTTCGGCAGCGGCGACGAATTCGTCCATCGTCTTCGGCGGCTCGGAAACGCCGGCCTGCTTGAAGAGGTTCTTGTTGTAGAAGAGCGCGCGCAGATAGAAGCCGTAGGGCAGCATATAGGCGGTATTCTTGACGTCGCGGCCGAGCTCGAGCGCGCGCGGCGTCAGGCCCTTGGTGTATTCCCATTTTTCGAGGTAGGGCTCGAGGCTCTCCAGCATGCCGTTGTTGGCGTAGAGCGAGAGCCAGGTGTCCGGCATTTCCATGACGTCAGGGGTGTCGCCCGCCGATACCATCGTCGCGAATTTCTGGAACGCTTCGTTCCAGGGCAGCGAGATGATGTCGACCTTGGTGCCGGGGTTGGCGGCCTCGAATTTGGCGACGATCGACTTCAGCGTTTCTGTGCGCTCGGGGCTGGTGATCACCTCCACGAGCTTCAGCGTCGTTTCGGCCATGGCCGTACCCGCCATCAACGTGGCCAGCAGCGTTGCGGTTATCAGTCTTTTCATGCTCAGTTCCCCCTTCCAGGTTTTTCCTCGGTTTCTGGACTTTTACGAAGCGACGGAAAGCGCCTCCTCGATGTCTCTCCACAAGGCCTCGGTTCCTTCGAGGCCGACATGGAGGCGTACGGACCGCGCATGGATCCCGAAGGTATGCGCGGAATTGGGCTGTGCCTTCTGCTGAAGGACGACCTCGCCTGGTACGATCAGGCTTTCATGCCCACCCCAGCTCACTCCCAGTTTGAAGAGCTTGAGGTGATCGGCGAAGGCGCGGATATCGACACCTTCGCGGAATATGAACGAGAACAGGCCGGACGTGCCGTTGAGACCCGCCGGCAGCCGGTTGGCCAGGCCCGGATGGCAGACAGTCTCGACGACATCGAGATCCTGCAGGCGCTTGGCGATCGTCATGCCCGCCGCCTCGTGCGCCTTCATGCGGATCGGCAAGGTGCGCATGCCACGGATCAGGAGCCAGGCGTCAAAGGGCGACAGCTTGCCGCCGAGATAGGGATAGGATTCCGCCTTGACACGGGCGACCATCTCCTTCGATCCCGCCACGACGCCGGCGACGACATCGCTGTGGCCGCCGAGATATTTCGAGGCCGAGTGAATGACGAGATCGACGCCCAGCGTGATCGGCCGCTGGAAGACCGGGCTTGCCCAGCTGTTGTCGATCATCGAGATGACGCCATGCTGCTTTGCCAGCGCGGCGAGCGCGCCGACATCGTGCGCCTCCATCACCCAGCTCGTCGGGCTTTCCATGTAGAACAGCCGGGCGCCGGGCAGCGCCTTGGCAACGGCTTCTTCATCGCGGCCATCGACATAGGTCACCTCGACCTTCATCCGCTTCAAAACCGTGCCGAACAGGCGGAATGCATCGGGATAGACATGCTTGACCGCGACGATACGGTCCCCCGGCTCGACGAAGGCGAGCACCGCCGACGAGATCGCCGCCATGCCGCTGGCAAAACCGAGCGCGTCCTCAGCACCCTCGAGCTTCGCCAGCATCTCCTCGAACATCCTGACCGTCGGATTGAGGCCGCGGGTATAGATCGGGCGCACCTTTTCACCGCGATAGGAGGCAATCATGTCGTCGTAATCGGAGAAGGTGAACAGCGACGTCTGGAAGATCGGCGGCACCACGGCCTCGGCGAAATTTCCTTCGTCGTGCGCGGTGATGAGGGATGCGAACTCGAACGGGTCTGAACCGTTGCTCATTGGGACATGTCCTTGATGTCTTCCTCGACGACGGCGAGGATTTTCAGTGTCTCTTCGCGCGCCGCCTCGGGATCGCGCGCGGCGATCGCGTTGAACAGCGTGCGGTGAAAGGGAAAGGAACGGCGGGCGAAATCCTGCCGTTCGAAGGGGTGCTGCCAGAACTGCCAGAAGGTCTCGCGCATCTGCTCGAGCAACTGGCGAAACAGCGGATTGTGGCTGGCGTCATAGATGGCGAGGTGGAAGGCCAGGTCCTCGGGACCCGACGTGCCCTTCTCCAGATGAACCCGCTCCATCTCGTCGAGCTTTTCTTCGATGACGATCAGGTCCTGCGCCGTCCGCTTCTTCGCCGCCACCATGCCCGCCTCGCACTCGATGCCGCGACGGACTTCCAGCGTTTGCAGCAATGCATTGCGCAGATCAGTCGCATGCAGCGACAGCGGCATATGAATGGTCGCCTTGGAGATCGGCTTCAGCAGGTAGGTTCCGCTGCCCTTGCGTGTCTCGATCACGCCGAGCGCCTGGAAGTGCCGGATCGCCTCGCGAATGGTCGATCGCCCGACCCTGAGGTTCGCCATCAGCTCGCGCTCCGCCGGCAACCGCTCGCCGGCCTGCAGCCGCGCGGCTTCCACATAGTCCGCCAGCGCATCCGTTACCTGACGCGCGCGATCCATCGCCGGAAGCGGCCGGATGACCGGCCTATCGCTGTTTGATGCCCTCATGGTTCCCCAATATTCTTATAGGCAGCCGACCTCTGAATTGGTCTGACATCTTAGCATTTCATAGAAATTAACGACTCGTCAAGACGCCGCAATGATGACGGCAAGCTCGCTCACCTGGGATCGCTAGCAGTGGGTTGTGAGCGCCGCTTACAAAAGCACATTTTCGTCCTGCGGAAATTCCGCCGAGCCCGCTGCGATCTGCACGCCAAGACCTCGCCCGATCGCGCAGCCACGGCAACAGAACGCCCAGCCTACACCATAGCCCGAAGTAGAAAACTCATCGAAGACTACTTCCTTCAAGCGCGCCAGAGATGCTCATTGTCTGGCCAGACGTTTTCTATCGATCCGATTTCTTCATGTATTCCCTGACTATCCAAGAACGGAGAGAGGCTCCAAAAGGTATCAGGCTCGAAATCTGGGCTATACCGCTCCGCTTGAAGTTCCGTCAATTCACTCGGCCAGATCGCGTCACACTCCAAGCAAAATTGGATAATGATCCCGTTCTTGATGACCCTAACGGGCACAACCCAGCCTTGGTCACATCGTGGGCACCATTTCTTATGTGACAAATTCCCTCTCCTAACCTAGTGCACGGGATACGCCGTGACGATAAGGTCGCTACGCGGGGCTTTTACCACAATTTTGATACTCGTCTCGCCAGCCGTACCAACAACCTGATTAAGGTTGTTGAAGCCTTCTCTAGAGGACCCCCGATGTTCCTGTGGCCAACTCTTTTCTCCCCTGCCAAATGCGGTCAATTTTCTTCCCCGACAAGCTCTCCTCTGCTTGGGGACACCATTTCAGGGAAACAGCCGTCATCTGGTGAGCAAAGCCTCCAAAGAAGAGATTAAGGATTCCAATGGCTTGATGATTTTTGCGAGGACAGTGTTAGAGGGCACCAGCAATGTGCTGTGAGCGACATGAGGATTCAGATCGGCGGTGGCCAAGGAACAAGTTTTCACCTCAAGTCCCTGGGCGTGCGATCCGTATGGTGCTGCAATCATGAAGCCGAGCATTCGTCGCGGGAGGAAGCTGTGTCATTCAGCGGCTACGATCGGCGGCTTGCCAGCCGCGTTTGATCGATGGGTGAGGAAGACTGAGGCCGATACTCAGCCATCGCCGCATAACTCAAACGAAAGGGCCTCCGGCAAGCCCGACGCGATTCATGCTTGCCGGCGGCATGAAACACCGCCGAACGTAAATCTCGAATTACGCTTCAGGCCGTCGGCATATGGGCCGCCTTCACCAGATCGGCCTTCAGCCGCGCCGTTTCCAGACCAAGTTCGATAAATGTACGCGCATGTTTTGCGAGCGCGACATTGTCTTGCCAGAGATTTCGCCAGATAGCGGTTTTCAGCGAGAGGTCCTTATCGACAATGGTCGTCGAAAACGACTCGAACGTGACGAAGTCGTTCCACCCGATCGCGACGAGAGCGTCGAAGATCGCAGCGAAATCGATGTTACCGGTTCCGAGATAGCCGCGATGGCTTTCACCAATGTGGACATAGCCGATCTTGTCAGCAGCGTTTCGTATCGCGAGGCCGACATCCGCCTCCTCGATGTTCATGTGGAAGGTGTCCAGATGCAGGAAGACGTTCGAAGCGCCCGTATCGCGAATATAGGCCAGTCCTTGAGCCGCGGTGTTGAGCATGTTGCTCTCGAAACGATTGACGATTTCGAGGTTCAGCGTCACACCCGCAGCCTTTGCACGGTCCGCGACCTTCGAAAGCGTGCCGACGCTTTGGTCCCAACCTTTTCGCGACAGCGCATGTTCCTGCTTGCCGTGGGCCGAACTCAAGATGCCCGCGAGCTTTGAGCCGCCGAGATCGCGAACCAGTGCCACGGCGCGGTCTAGGATCGCTTCACCGTTGGCGACAACCGACGGATCATCGCTGGAGATATCGCCTTCCGCCGGCAGCCCCATGCTGACAGCGACATCCAGTCCAAGCTCCTGAATGCGGGACGCAAGCCATTTAACATCGACCTGTTCCGGATCCAGATAGGAGAACTCAACCAGTTTGAAGCCGAGCTCGTGAGACCGCGCAAGGGTCCTCTCGATCTCGTCTTTCGAAGACCCTGCACTCCAGACAAACGAGTGGACGCCGATTTTGGACATGACATCAAGTTCCTGATTTCTTGCGGAATGAGCCCCGCCGAAACCCGAAGGTTCCGACGGAGCACCGGGAGGAGACTTTAGCGAGCCGCGGTCCAGCCCTTGTAGTCCTTGATGTTATCAGCCGTGATCAGCTGAGGATCGAGAAGAACCGTAGCTTCGGCTGGCTTCTTGCCATTGAAGAGATCGACCGCCATCTTCAGCGAGTCGCCCGCCATCGTGTAAGGGTCCTGGGATGCCGACGCCTTGATCATCGAGTTGCCGCTGGCAAGCGACTTTTCGATATCCGGTGCGCCGTCAACGGCGGTGAAGAAGAACTCGTTGCGGTTCAGCTGCTTGGCCGCCAGCTCCGCACCGATCGCCGTCGGATCGTTGATCGCGAAGACCGCATCGATCTTGTCGAAGCGGGTCAGCAAGCCTTGCATGACAGCGAGACCACCGTCACGCGAGCCCTGCGCGTTCTGGTCGTCGGACAGGATCTTGATGTCCGGGCTCTTGCTCAGGACGTTCTTGCAACCCTGAACGCGGTCGATGATCGAGGACGATGCCGGGCCGTTGATGATGACGACGTCGCCCTTGCCCTTGAGCTGATCGACGATGTACTTGCACGCTTCCTCGCCGGCCTTGATGTTGTTTGTCATGACGGTGACGTCCGCGCCCGGCGCGGAGACGTCGAACGCCGCTACGATCACGCCGGCGGCCTGGGCCTTCTTTACCGCCGGGGCGATTGCCTTCGCGTCCACAGCGTTGAGCATGATGATGTCGACGCCGGCGGCGACGAAGCTATCCATCTGCGAGACCTGCTTGTTGAGGTCGTAGTCCGCTGAAACGGAGGTCACCTGGACGTTCGGATTGATCTCCTTGGCGCGGTCCTCGATGCCCTTGATCGTCGCGACGAAGAAGGGGTTTCCGAGAAGACCGACCGAAATACCGATCTTCTGGAGGTCCTTGGCAGAAGCGGGCATTGCAATGGCCGCCGCGAGTGCGGTACCGACGAGCAGTTTAGAAAACAGACGCATACTTTCCTCCATTTTGGCGCTCCCCGCGCCCGTGACCCGGTAAACCCGGTTTCTTGAGCCGCACGTCATGTGCGGCTAAGCCCTTTCAGCCTGTAGCGGTCGAGCGCCACGGCAACGATGATGACAAGCCCCTTGATGATGTACTGCCAGATGTCCGAGACACCGACGAGGATGAGACCGTTTGACAGCACGGCGATAATGAGAGCCCCGATCAGCGTTCCCCATATCGACCCGACACCGCCGACGAAGCTGGTACCGCCAAGGATGACCGCCGCGATCGCATCGAGTTCGTAAGCCTGCCCCAGTTGCAGCCCGTTTGCCGCATAAAGGCGCGCCGCCGACATCACGCCGCCGACGCCGGCCAGAAGCCCCGACATCGAATAGACAAAGAGCAGGACGAGCGGCACCTTGATGCCCGTCAGTCGTGCCGCCTCGACATTGCCGCCCACCGCGTAGATCCACGTCCCGAGCACGGTTCGCTTCAGGATGAACCAGGAGATGACAATGGTGGCGAGCGCGATGATCGCGAGCCACGGGATGCCGAAGAGGGAGCCGTTGCCGATGAAATCGAACGGAAGGTCGGCGTTGAAGACCGTCGTGTCATTGCCGAGAAGACGGGCTATGCCGCGCATCGCCGTCAGCGAGCCGAGCGTCACTATGAACGGCGGCAGCTTGAGAAACGAAATGATGACCCCGTTGACCACGCCGCAGGCGAGGCCGACGCCAATTGCAGCCGGAATGCCCAGCATGCCGATCTCAGGATAGAGCGAAACGATGACGCCAACCATCGCCGAGGCCGCCAGGATCGAGCCGACCGACAAGTCGATGCCGCCGGTCAGGATGACGAAGGTCATTCCCGCGGCAAGCACGGTGTTGATCGAGGCTTGCTGGGTGACGATCGACAGATTGTTGACGCTCAGGAAGCGACCGCTCAGAAGGTGAAAGCCGATCGCCAGGATGACAAGCACCGGCAGCATCCCAAGCGCGGTCAATGTCGACCTGAATTTTGCCTTGCTGACGTTTGTCTGGTCGGTCGATGTCGAGGTCATGGTATCATCCCGTCGTCTATGGTTTCAGGCTTCAGGCTACTTTCGATGCCGATCCCGTGGAAAAGGCCATGACGGCCTCCTGGCTTATCGGATGCTCCGGCGTCGCCTGGACCTCGCCCGCAATGCGGCCTTCGCGCATGACAAGGACACGGTCTGCGATGCCGATGATCTCAGGAAGATCGCTTGAAATCACCACGATCGCGATCCCGCTCTGCGCGAGTTCGTCGATGATCCGATAGATTTCCGACTTGGCACCAACATCGACGCCGCGCGTTGGCTCGTCCAAGATGATCACCCTGGGCTTGGTCTCGAGAAGACGCGCGATCAAGGCCTTCTGCTGGTTGCCGCCGGACAATGCTCCGACATTGATGCTGGCGCTGAGGGTGCGAATGGAGAGTGCCTTGATAGCCCGGCTCGCCCGCTCTTTTGCAGCCGCGAAATTCAATATGCCGCCGCGCGCCGCGTCCTTGCCGATAACGCCGATATTGATGTTCTCGTTGATCGTCATATCGAGAAAGAGCCCGAGCCCCTTCCGGTCCTCGGTGAGGTAAGCAATGCCCGCATCCATGGCGTCGCGCGGCCCGCCGATCGCCAGCTCATTTCCGTCGAGGGCCACTGTCCCCGATGTCTTTCCGTCCGCACCGAAGATCAGGCGTGCGAGTTCTGTCCGACCAGAGCCGACGAGACCGGCGATACCCAGGACCTCGCCGGCCTTTGCATCGAATGAGCAGCCGTGAACGCGACGGCCGTCTCCCATATCCCGGACGGCCAGGACCGTCTTAGCCGCCTGAAGCGGTGCGCGGTGTTCCTTCTTGTAAAATGACGACAGATCGCGTCCCACCATCATCGCCACCAGCTTCTCGGCGGACAGGTCTTCGCGCTCGAGCGTGCCGACATAGGCACTGTCGCGCAGAACGCTCACCCGGTCGGCCAGCGCGTAAATCTCTTCCATGCGGTGGCTGATATAGATGATCGCGATCCCGCGCGCCTTCAGCCCGGCGATCACCTCGAACAGCCGTTCCGTCTCCCTTGACGTCAGCGAGGTCGTCGGTTCGTCCATCACGATGATTTTCGCGTTGGTTGTCAGAGCACGCGCGATCTCCACCATCTGGCGCTCGCCCAGGGAGAGGGCGGCCACAATCTGCGAAGGGCCGAAGGAAATGCCGAGTTGCTTGAGGATCGGCTCGACGCGGCTACGCGCTTCCGCCTTATCCACAACGCCATAACGGGAGGGCTCGGCTCCGAGAAACATGTTCTGGGCGACGGTCAGATTAGGAGCGAGCGACAATTCCTGATAGATGACGGAAATTCCGTTTGCCTTCGCCTTGATCGGATCCCCCGCCACGATCGGCCTGCCCTCCACGACAACAGCACCTCCCGGGTCGGCTATGTAGGCGCCGGACAGGACTTTCATCAGTGTCGATTTGCCCGCACCGTTTTCCCCCATCAGCGCGTGGACCTCTCCCGGGTAAACCGTGAGCGATACATTGGTTAGCGCCCGGGTGCTTCCGAAAGTCTTGCTGATGTTGCGCATCTCGAGAAGGGGGACGTGCTCGACGGTTCCTGCGGTCGTCATGCGTGGAACTCCTTGCGTGGCCGCGCGACATCCGGCTCTTCGATCTCGGCCAACGACCTCCAGGCCTGACGATAGGCGCGGAGCCCAAAAAGCGGCAATGGCGTTGCCCGCTTCGTTTCCTTTTCGAAAGGGGATTGCCCGACGGTTTCAAAGACCAGCGCCGCCGCGCCGAACGCACTCCCCTCCGCGGTCGTGCTTGAATAGACTTCCTGCGTAGGACGCAGTTCGGCGAGAAGCTCGGCAAACAAACCAGTTTTCACCAGGCCGCCGTCGATGACGATCGAATGCTCGGACCTGATCAGATCGAGAGACAGGTCCGTCATCATGACGACGTAGAGGAGTGCGGCGGCGGCCCGCTCCTCGCCCTCGACCTGTGGCCCGACGAAGCGACCCTCGACCCCCTGCATGGGGCCGCCTGGTGCGAAGGATGGGAGAGCGAAGACACCCTTTGCGATCACCCTTGATAGAGCCTCGAGGCTGACCGGTTTGGCCCATCCGCCGCCCGCCAGATCGTATTCCCTGCCGCCCATGAAGCGGATCGTAGGAGCAGGCTTTCCATCCACGGTAACGTTAGCCAGCATGTCGCGATGCTCGTCGAGCGCATCCAGCGGGCAAGCCGAATTGAAGATGACCACCCAGGTGCCGGTCGATACGAGAGTGAAGTCGTCAAATCCCAGCGAGCGGTAGTAGTGGAGCGCCGAGTTGCTGTCATGGACACCGTTGTGGACTTTGACTTCGGCGCTTTTGCCCTCCGACACCCTCCAGCCTCCGATCACAGCGCCCGCACGCGCGAACTCCGGCATTTTGGCCCGCCAGCCCCGACCATCGACCAGGCTGCTGAAATCCTGCTTGAGCGGCGCCCAGAGATGAGAATGGCAACCGATGTAGGAGACTTCCGACACCTTGCGGCCGGAGAACTTCCATGACCAGAATTGCGGATATGCGAGGATCGCGTCAGCCTTGGACAGACTGTCCGGCCTGGTCGTTTCCAACCACAGGATATGCCGGCCATAATTGAAGCCGAGCGGCAGCTTGGGTGAGTATGTCTCGCTGAATACAGGCGCCAGCATGTCGATGCGCGGCGCAAGCGCCTTTGGTGGATCCTGCTCATAATCGAGGATCGGATGCGTCAGGTGATCGCCGCCGACAAGCGCGAAGGTGCACCCGTGTCCGGAAAACATCACGTGGCCCACCGCGTAATCATCGACGGCCTGCCGCAATGTAGCCGTCATCCACTCGAACAGCGCTTCGTCATCGAGGACACGAATTCCGTCGTGCTCGACCCATTGCGGCTTGGTCCGGGTTTGCGCGAGGATCGATCCGTCAGCACCGAACACGAAGAGTTTCGAGTTCGTCTTGCCCAGATCGAAGACAGCGACGGCGTTTGGGGACGTCATCATTGCCCCCCGACCGTTGCGATCATGATCGTGATGCCGGCGTCCTCGAGCATTTTCGCACCGGCATCCGACAAGCCATCGTCGGTGACGATCGTCCCGATACGAGAAAGCGGCAGGACGACGTTGCGAGGTTGGATCGACAGCTTCCGGCTATCCGCCAGCAAGACGATCTCGTCCGCGCAGCTGCTCAGCTCACCGATCGCCTTCGTCAGCAGCGGATGCGACTCCAGGAGCCCCTCAGCGCTGATCCCTTGCGTGCCGAGGAAAAAGCGAGACGCGAAGAAATCAGGGGCGCCAGCCGACGCATCATGAATGATGCCGGGCTCCCTGTAGAGAACGCCGCCAGCCAAAATCAGACTACAGGTGCCGTGTTCGCCGAGATATGCGGCGAGAGGCATGGAATTGGTATAGAGCCGGACATTACGCCGGGCCAGCTGCAGCCCAAGCTGATAACATGTCGAACCCGCATGGACGATGATCGAATCTCCGTCCCGCACAAGGCTTGCCGCTTTCTCCGCAATCGCACGCTTGGCATCGACCGCGATATCGCGGTTTTCATCGTATGGACGCGCCGAGAGGCGGCCCGAGGCGGAAGTTTCGTTCGCCGAAATGCCGCCGTAGACTTTGCGGGCGACGCCGATCTCATCGAGCTTGTCGATGTCACGCCGAATGGTGGCGGGAGAAACACCGAGCCGCTCCTGGAGGTCGCGCACGGATGCGAAGGGCCTCTCTTGAAGCATCTCCGTAATCAGGCGATGGCGATCGGAATCGTTCAACTATTGACCTCCACTGACGTTTCTCCCTAACGTCCATGACAAACTATAATCACACGAAATTGCGATCCGCAACCGATAAAGATCGAAAATCTTCATTGTTGACGATATTCAATCACATTCATATGATTGCGCCAGAGTTCGCTCATTCGATGGGCGTCAATAAGCGGGAGGAGGCATTCATGGGCAAACCAGACCTGAGGGAAACCGACGTGTTCAAGGGTTTCCTCCGGCTTTCGAGCGAAATCGGAAACGACATCCTGAAAACCCAAGGCGCCGGTGGGAACACTTCCTTCAAGCAGGACGGCGTCATGTGGGTGAAGGCGTCGGGCACCTGGCTCGCGAAGGCGGAGGCCGAAGACATCATGGTACCGGTGGTTGTCGATCCACTCGTGTCCGCGTTGCGCGAAGGCGACTCGCGCGCGGAAAAATCCACGGATTTCATCGTCAGCGAGTTGAACTCGAGTGGGCTGAGACCCTCGATCGAAACGAGCTTTCATGCGGCACTCAACAGTCCCGTTGTCGCTCACTACCACTGTGTCAACGCGATCGCCCTTGCCGTGCTCGAAAGCCGCGACAGCGAGCTCGCCGCTCGAATGAGCACAGTTCCGGATCTGACATGGGTGACCATCCCCTACCGGCGCCCTGGAACACCACTGGCGGGCGAGATCGAAAAAGGCCGCCGCGGCCCGACCGGATGTTCTGATCCTGTTCAATCACGGCATCATCGTATGCGGCGACACTCTCGAACAGGTCGCCGACAGGATCGAACGTGTCACGAAAGCGCTGTCTCGCGAGACGCGCGAGACGATCAAGGCGGATGTCGCGGCACTTGAAGAGATTGCCGAAGGGTCCGGCTTCCATCCCGCGCGAGACCCCGCAAGTCACGCCGTCGCCTTGTCCGAAGTCAACCGGAAGCTCGCATTGGGCGGTTCGCTGTATCCCGACCACGTCATCTTCCTCGGAACCAAGATCGGCGTTCTGTCGGAAGGCCAAAGCGCGGTGGACTTCCAGGCCGCGCTGCACGACGCGGGACGAGCGCCTCCCAAAATGTTGATTGTTCCCGACAAGGGTGTCCTGCTGTCGAGTTCGCTGACTGCTGGCGGCGAGGTTATGGCGCGTTGCCTGGCCGAGGTCGTTGGCCGCATTCCTGATGGAAGCAAGGTCATATATTTGTCCGAGGAAGACGAATACGAGCTGACGCACTGGGAGGCCGAGCAATATCGCCAGGCGCTCGATCGCGGGTCGGCGAGGCAGACCGCGTGATCGCGCATTCGCGACGAGCCGCTGCCCTCGGCATCGACATCGGGACATCGGGCGCGCGCGCGGCCGCGATCGATGCCGATGGCAACACCGTGGCGTTCGCCGCCGCGCCGTTCAGGTCCAGTGACGAATTGCGCGAGCCGGCTTTCTGGTGGCTGAGGGTGAAGGAGGCGATCGAACACCTCGCAGCGACAACCGATCTCGGTGCAATCGAGGGTATCGCCGTTGACGGGACCTCCGGCACTGTCCTTTCGTTGGACGCCTCCGGCGAAGCGACTGGATCGGTGCTCATGTACAATGAGCCGTGCCCCGATGCAGCCATCGTCGCGCGCATCTCGAAGCACGCGCCAACAGGCGCGACGGCAGTCGGCGCGAATTCGGGTTTAGCCCGCGCCATTCATCTGTCGCATGGGCATGGCGTCGACGCTGTCGTACATCAGGCGGACTGGATTCTCATGAAACTGGGATGCCCCGGGCGTCCTGGCGACGAGAACAACGCACTCAAGTCGGGGTTTGACCTCGACGCGCGGGACTGGCCGAGATGGATCGAAGCGGCGGGCATGGATATCTCGAAGCTTCCTTGTATCCACAGCGCCGGCGCGAAGATTGCGCGCGTGTCAGGATATCTTTGCGAGCTTGGGTTGCCTGAAACAGCTTGGTATCACGCCGGCACCACGGATGGCTGCGCGTCGTTTCTGGCGACCGGCGCCTCCGCCGTCGGCGACGCCGTGACGGCACTCGGGTCCACGATCGTGCTGAAGCTGGCGTCCAGGAACCCCATCAATGCACCGGAGTACGGAATTTACTCGCACCGCGTCGGTGATTTCTGGCTGGTCGGCGGGGCATCGAACAGCGGCGGCAACGTCCTGCGTGCTTTGATCGGAGATGACCGCCTGGACCATCTCACACGTAAGATCGATCCGGACCGTCCGCTCGGGCTGGGGTTTTATCCTCTCTTGCGGGAGGGAGAGCGTTTCCCGATCAACGATCCGCACCACCAGCCAAGGCTCGATCCAAGGCCCGCCGACGACGCCATCTTCCTGCAGGCGCTGTTGGAGGGAATGACGGACATCGAACGGCTGGGTTACCAGCGTCTGCACGAACTTGGCTCACCGCAGCTGAGAAGCCTGCGTACGGTCGGCGGCGGCGCGCGCAACCCGGTATGGACAACCATGAGAGCGCGTGCGATGGGCGTCGAGCCACTGCCCGCGAAGTCGGTTGAGGCTGCCGTGGGGACAGCCGCGCTGGTTCTGGCCAATCGAGGCAACGATGTCTGATACTGTTCACGCCGATCTGGCGGCCTTGGCGCGAGCCTATGATGTCTTCTTCGTCGATCAGTTCGGCGTGCTCCGCGATGACGTCGGACCCTATGACGGCGCCATATCCGCCTTGTCTCAGCTGGCAGCGCTAAACAAGCAAATCATAATCCTTTCGAATTCCGGGCGAAGTGGCCAATACAACGCCGAACGACTGATCAAACTCGGCTTCGCGCCGACCAGTTTCCAACACTTCATCACTTCGGGCGATGTCGCGTTCGAAATTCTTTCGCGCGCGCAATCGAGTATCGCCAAACACCGCCGCTGTTTCACCGTTTCCAGCGGCGGCGATCGCAATCTGGCGGATCGCCTGGGACTGCTCTCGATAGATGCCGCGCGCGACGCCGATGTCATCATCATTTCCGGCAGCGAAGCCGAGCGCATCCCCATGGAGGAGTACCGCGAGATGCTCCGGCCGGCAGCCGAGAGCCGGATTCCCTGCTATTGCACCAACCCGGACATCCACAAGCTGCACGAGGGTCGGGTCGCCCCGGGAGCCGGAAGCATTGCCAGGCTTTACGAGGAAATGGGCGGCAAAGTGGCTTGGCTTGGCAAGCCGTTTCCAGAAATCTATCGGCACGCCCTGCGCGTTGCCGGGGTAGAAGATCCGCGTCGTGTCATTTGCATCGGAGACAGCATCGAGCACGACATCCTCGGCGCGAACACCGCCGGACTGGCCTCCGTGCTGGTACGCACCGGAATCCTGGCCGACAAAGACGAAAAAGAGCTCGCGAGATTGTCTGAACAATCGTCCGCCCATGCAAACTATGTACTAGACAGGTTCTGTTTCTGACGCATCGCTGGTGAATATTGAAATTGCCGCCGCGAACCACGATCTACATGGCATCAGGAGGCTGCCAATGACGTCGATCATCATCGTGCTCTGTATCGCTTTGTGCGCGTTTTCCGTCATGCGCTATCTTGCGGCGAGAACGCGCCTCGCCGAGAAGAAAATTGATGAGGCCATCGCTCGCAAACTTCGCGCATCGCCGATTTTGACGGAAATGCAGGAGATCCGGGAGATGAATGCCGTCATGCGCAATCTGCTGATCGACATGGTGGAGAACGAAGCGTCGGCCTCGCAACTCGACATCAGGGCGGACGACAAGGAGCGCGCTTACAAGCTTCGCCACCAACGGCGGCGGGAGATTTTCGGCGAGGCCGTCTTCCTTCTTCAGCACACCGAAGGTGCGCAGGCTCAGAACTCTCAAAAGACCGCAAGCTGACGTAGACCCACTGGGCTACAGAGCGAACTATTCCATACAACGAATAGTGAATTCAATGGCATTGCAATTGTTAGCGCAGCATCTAAATTGCGTCCGAAAGTAGACGCATCTGGAGAAGCGCACATGTCACGATACTACGGCAATATCGAGGACTCGAACGTTCCCACATCTCTGACCACCGACCTGGGCGAAGCGGTGCGCGCGGCAAGGCACCTGGCTGGCTACAGCATCGAACAAGTGGCCGTGACTTGTGGTTTGACGGAAACGGAAATTGCCAAGGTCGAGTCCGGCCATGAGGGAGATCAGCGGCTCGTGACGCGGATTGCAAAGGCGCTGGGGATGACCGCGACTTCGCTGTCCCCGTCCGTCGCTGCCTAATTCGAGCCCGATAGTCTCGTTTCGGCCCCGAAAGGCGGCTGCCCATCCGGCGTCTATCGAAGGAACGTCGTTCAAAAATAGAAAACGCCCCTCAATGGATCGCATTGAGGGGCGTTTTTGTCGGATCACTGCCTTAGTAGTGGACGGACCGGCTGTCGATCGGCGTCGTCTTCGGCGGGGTGAACTTCGTCAGGTTGATGCCTTCGACGGCGACGCGATACTCTTCGATGCTCGGCGTGCGGCCGAGGATCGCCGAGAGCACGACCAGCGGCGTGGAGGCGAGCAGCGACTCGCCCTTCTTTTCCGCCGTATCTTCAACGACGCGCCCCTGGAACAGGCGGGTCGAGGTGGCGAGAACGGTGTCGCCCTTCTCGGCCTTCTCCTGGTTGCCCATGCACAGGTTGCAGCCCGGACGCTCGAGATAGAGGATGTTTTCGTACTCGGTGCGGTTCGATGTCTTCGGCTTCACGTCGTCGAATTCGAAGCCCGAATACTTCTGGAGGATTTCCCAGTCGCCTTCGGCCTTCAGCTCGTCGATGATGTTGTAGGTCGGCGCGGCGACGACGAGCGGCGCCTTGAACTCGACCTTGCCCTCGTTCTTCTCGATGTTCTTCAGCATCTGCGCCACGATCTTCATGTCGCCCTTGTGCACCATGCATGAGCCAACGAAGCCGAGGTCCACCTTCTTGGTGCCGCCATAGTAAGAGACCGGGCGGATCGTGTCGTGGGTGTAGCGGCGCGAGACGTCGGCGTTGTTGACGTCTGGGTCAGCGATCATCGGCTCGTCGATGAGGTCGAGATCGACGACGACTTCCGCGAAATACTTCGCGTTGTCGTCAGGCATCAGCGCCGGCTTCTCGCCCGAACGGATTTCGGCGATGCGGCGATCGGCCTTGGCGATAAGGCCCTTCAGCGTCTCAGCCTCGTTATCCATGCCCTTGTCGATCATGATCTGCATGCGCGACTTGGCGATCTCAAGGCTCTCGATCAGCGTTTCGTCTTCCGAAATGCAGATGGAGGCCTTGGCCTTCATTTCTGCCGTCCAGTCAGTGAAGGTGAAGGCCTGGTCGGCGAGCAGCGTGCCGATGTGGACTTCGATGATGCGGCCCTGGAAGACGTTGTCGCCGTGCTGCTTGAGCATCTGCGCCTGGGTGGCGTGGACCACGTCGCGGAAGTCCATGTAAGGCTGCATCGTACCCTTGAAGGTGACCTTGACCGACTGCGGGATCGGCATGGTGGCTTCGCCGGTGGCAAGCGCCAGCGCCACGGTGCCCGAGTCAGCACCAAAGGCTACGCCCTTGGACATGCGGGTATGGCTGTCGCCTCCGATGATGATGTCCCAGTCATCCACGGTGATGTCGTTCAGCACCTTGTGGATGACGTCGGTCATCGAGTGATAGACGCCCTTCGGATCGCGGGCGGTGATGACGCCGAAGTTGTTCATGAAGGACATGAGCTTCGGAATGTTGGCCTGGGCCTTCTTGTCCCAGACGGATGCCGTGTGGCAGCCGGACTGATAGGCGCCATCGACCAGCGGCGAGATGACGGTGGCCGCCATTGCTTCCAGTTCCTGCGCGGTCATCAGGCCGGTGGTGTCCTGGGAGCCGACGATGTTGACCTTGACGCGAACGTCGGAGCCGGCATGCAGCACCTTGCCAGGCGTGACGCCGACCGCGTTGCGGTTGAAGATCTTCTCGACCGCGGTCAGGCCCTGGCCATCGATGGCGATTTCCTTGTTCGGCGCGAAGACCGGTGTTGCTTCGACACCGAGCGTCTGCGCGGCAAAGGTCTGGAGCTTCTTGCCGAAGACGATGGCGTAGGACGAGCCGGCCTTCATGAACTCCATCTTCTGAGGCGTGAAGGACGACGCAACATCGACCAGTTCGTTGCCGGCTTCGTCGCGCAGCTTCTTGTTCTTCGCGTCGATCTTCAGCACGGTGCCGGTTTCGACCGAGAACTTCTGGTCGAGGATCGGGTTACCTTCGTTGTTGAGGATCGGCTTGCCGTTTTCGTCGAGCTTCTTGACCCAGTTCTTCAGGTTGAGGCCGATGCCGCCGGTGACGTCGACGGTGGTCGCGAAGATCGGCGAGATGCCGTTGGTGCCGGCGACGACTGGCGCGAAGTTGACGAAGGGAACGTAGGGGCTGGCCTGCTTGCCGGTCCACAAAGCCACATTGTTGACGCCGGACATGCGCGAGGAGCCGACGCCCATCGTGCCCTTTTCGGCGATCATCATCACCCGCTTGTCCGGGTGCTGCTTCTGAAGCGCGACGATCTCGGCCTGCGCCTCGGGCGTGATCATGCACTGGCCGTGCAGCTCACGGTCGGAGCGCGAATGCGCCTGGTTGCCGGGAGAAAGAAGGTCGGTCGAGATGTCGCCTTCGGCGGCGATGAAGGTCACAACCTTGATCTCGTCGTCGACATCGGGAAGCTTGGTGAAGAACTCCGCCTTGGCGTAGCTCTCGAGAACGTCCTTGGCAACGGCATTGCCGGCCTTGTAGGCATCGCGCAGGCGGAACATGTCGGCGTCGTAGAGGAAGACCTGGGTCTTCAGCACGTCGCCGGCCTGACAGGCAATCTCGGCGTCACTGCCGAGTGCTACGTCGAGCAGCACTTCGACCGAAGGGCCGCCCTTCATGTGCGACAGCAACTCGAGGGCGAATTTCGGCGTAATTTCAGGGACGATGACGTCTCCAAGAATGATCTTCTTGAGGAAGGCGGCCTTGACGCCGGCAGCACTCGTCGTGCCCGGCAGCGTGTTGTAGATGAAGAATTTCAAAGCATCGGCGCGGTATTCGCTACCGGCATCCTCGATCAGGGCAATGATTTCGCCAGTCAGCGCGCCGTCATCGATCGGCTTGGGGGCGAGCCCTTGAGTTTCTCTGCTTTTGATCTCGGCCAGGTATTCCAGGTAAAGGTTCATCGCAATCCCAACGTCATGGTCTATGGGGCGCCGACGCGCAGCGCCACCGAACGGCAGTGTTCATCAGCCGAGGTCTTACAGCTTTCGTGCGCGTCAACCAAGGCCATCAGCGCAGATACCGTACTTCAGCAAAAAAAATATTACCTTCGATCGACAACCGCGCGCTTTTGATGGCTCGCCACCAACGCACCGAACGGAAACCGTGAGCGGAACGCAACCACTGATGACATCGGTAAGCCAAATTTTTCATAGGCTTGAAGGCCTGTCGTTAACCATCTTTTCAACACTGTGAACGATTGTGGCAGGGTAACTTCAACCGGGTGAACATGATGTCCACTATTCCATCACAGCATGGCCAGCCGCCCCATATGGCGGAAAATGCGCTGTTGCCGCCACGGCCTTGTTCCGTCGGCTTCCACATTGGCTTCCAATCCATTCATCCGTCGACCCTCCAGCGACTGCCCGCCGCGTCGGGCTAGTCGTTACGTTTCGTACTTAAACATCCTGGGACGACGGACCGCGTCACATCGTGGGCGGCGTTTTCCCGCTTATTTCATTGGGAAAATCATATGCAGGAAGACAATCGGAACCCGCAGGGCATTGCCGCTCTGGCGGATCAACTCGCGGTTCTCGGAAACGCCAACCGGCTCGCCATCCTGACCAACCTCGCCGAGGGCGAGATCCAGGTCAATGTGCTCGCCAAGAAGCTCGGCCTCGGCCAATCGGCGCTTTCGCAGCACCTCGCCATCCTGAGGGCATGCGAATTCGTCTCGACGCGGCGCGCCTCGCAATCCGTGTTCTATTCGCTAAAGCCGCGTTCGATCGCCACAACCTTGTCGGATGCGCGGGATCTGCTCATCGGCACACGTGAGGGCGAGACCGAACGCGCAGCCGCGCAGCGCCCTTAGACGCATGGCGCGTCGTACCCGTTGCAGGCGGGCCATGACGCACTGCGGCTCGCATTGAATTGACCATGTGGTTAAAAAGCAAACCAGGGTCGCGCAACCGCGTGGCGTGATCCTCGAAAAGCCGTATACACGTCACGAAAGCGTCATGCAGCTCTGCCATGCGTTCCGGCCGTATTGCAGTTTCATTATCCGGGTTCCTGATGACATCCTCTCCCATATCCTCACGCCTTTCGCCGACAGCCTCCCAGCGCCTGATCACTCTCGCCTCGACGGTCGTGAAAGCCGGCGAAACGGCGCGCCGTTCCTTGCAGCGTCGGCGCATCAGCGATGTGGTGTCAAAGGCGCCGCGTGACTACCAGACGGAGATCGATGTTGCCGTCGAGCGCATCATCGTCACGGATATGATCGCGGCATTCCCCTCCTATTCCATCAAGGGTGAGGAAGATGTCGGCAACCGGGTGGCGGGAACGGACGCGCCCATCATCTACATCGACCCGATCGACGGAACGACCAACTTCGCCTGGGGCATTCCGCATTTCGGCATGACCATCGCGATCGCCGAAGGCGGGCGGATCGTTGCCGGCGTGGTCTACGACCCCATGCTGGACGAGCTGTTCAGCGCGGAGCTCGGCGGCGGCGCATATCTCAACGGCGAGCGCATCTCCTGCGTCGATAACGCCGATATCGAAAACGTCGTCGTCGGCGCCGGTCTGCCCGTTCCCGGTCAGGTCAAGGCCGTTGCACCGGAGGTCTATTTCCATGCGCTGAAGAGGCTGATGGGCAACACCGCCGGCGTGCGACGTCTGGGCTCGGCGGCATTGTCGATCGCTTATGTCGCAAGCGGCCGTCTGGACGGTTTCTTTGAGGACGGGCTATCGCCGCATGACTACGGCGCGGCCGCGTTGCTGGTGACCGAGGCAGGCGGCAAGGTCTCGGCCTTCAAGGGTGGCGACGTGACGGCGAACGGCGACATTCTCGCCGCCAACACCGCGCTCCACCCCTGGCTCGTTCAAGGATTTGAAGCCGAGCAGGCCTAGCCGAGGAGCAGTGTTTCCAGGCCGACCGGGTCATCGGTGGTGATCTGGTCGACCTTCAGCGCCAGGAGGCGGCGCACGACAGGCAGTGCGGCCGGGATTGCCGAATTGATGGTGTAGGCGTCGATACTGCGCCCGGCGCGATGGAAGGCCGCCACTAGGTCGTATCCGGCGTCCTCGGCAAACAGTACCAATTGGTGATGCAGGTAGATCATCCGCGCTCGCGGCGACGCCGCCACGGCATCGGCAACGAAGCCGTCGAAGTCACGACTTTCCTTCAGCCGCTCGATCGCGCCGTGATGGCACGGGTCGTAGCCAATCGGCATCTCCGGCACGCTCAGGGACAGGCGTTCCACGGCCTCGGGATCCCCCGCCGAGAGAATGACAGACTGCGCGACCGGCGAGATCGCCGCGGCGAAGGCCGCGATATCCTCATCGCGGATGGCAGGGGAATCTTCCTTGAGATCGAGCTGCAGAACGGCGCCGCCCTCGCGGTCGATCCCTTGCAGGAGATGACCGAGATCATCGATCAGCATGATCTTATGGGCCGTCGGCTCGCCAAAAGGGTCGCGCAAACGAAGCGCGCGCAACTCGCTCTCCGTCGCCTTGATGACGCGCCCCTCGCCCGTTGTCGCCATGTTCAGTGTCTCGTCATGCAACACGGCGAAGCCGGCGCCATTGAAACGCACCAGATCGATCTCGACGCTGGCGCCCAGCGCCATCGCCTCGGCAATGCGTTGCCCCGTAAACGAGATATCACCGGCATAGCGATGGCCGCGATGCCATTTCAGCCAGGTCTTGTGGCCTGCCTGATCGATCGCGATGCCGCTGCGATCAAGCGTTGCCAAGGATCTCGATCATGATGCCGTTCGCCTGAGGTTGTCGATTGATAGACCAGCCGGTTGTCGCGGAAGGCACGGAACGCGGAGGCCCTCGGCTCGATGCCCACGCCCTTGCTCCAATTGCTATCCGGCGCGGTCATCGCCTTCAAGCGCGTACCATCGGCGAGGTCGATGTCCACGATCTTGTGGGTGCCGAAATCGATGCTGCGATGAACGATGGCGGTCGAAAGCGTCTTCGACGGCTGCAGCGACAGCGCCTCGGGGCGAAACGCGAGAACGACATCACCATCCTCGATCGGCACGGCCACGGGAAAGGCCGGATGCTGGCTAATACCGCCGCGGATGCTGGTCCTGACGAAATTCATCGAGCCGATGAAGCCTGCCACGAATTCCGTTTGCGGTTCCCGGTAGACGATATCGGGCGGCGCGATCTGTTCGGTGCTGCCGTCGCGCATCACGACAATGCGGTCGGCGAGCGCCAGGGCCTCGTCCTGCCCGTGGGTGACGAACAGGGTGGTGATGCCGACCCGCTGCTGGATATCGCGCACTTCCTCGCGCAGCCGCTCCCGCAAGTGCTGGTCGAGGCTGGCGAATGGCTCGTCGAGCAAGAGGATCTTCGGTTCCAGGACCAGCGACCGGGCGAGCGCCACGCGCTGCTGCTGACCGCCCGACAATTGCGTCGTCATGCGTCGGCCGTAATCGGCAAGACCGACCAGCGCCAGAGCGTTTTCGACACGTTCGCGGATTTCGTTCTTTGCCAGCCGACGAAGCTTGAGACCGAAGGCGATGTTGTTGAACACGTCCATATGGGTCCACAGCGCATGGCTCTGGAAGACCATGCCCGTGGGGCGCTTTTCCGGCGGCAGTGCCGTCACGTCCTTGGCATCGATCAGGATCGAGCCACCAGTCGGCTGCTCGAAGCCGCCGATCATGCGAAGCAGCGTCGACTTTCCTGATCCGGACGGACCGAGCAGGCAGACGAGTTCGCCATCCTCCACATCGAGCGAGAAGTCACGGACCGCGAACGAAGTGCCGAACGTCTTGGAGACGTTCCTGATCGTCAAGCGTGCCATATCAAGCCTTTCCTCGGGCAGAGCCCGATCCCAACGTCACGCGCCGAAGCCACGCGCAAAAGAACCCGTTCCGACGACCCGGCGGGCAAACATCAGCGCGATGAATGATGGCACCCAGAGCATCACCGACAGAACGGCGCCATACTGCACGACGATCTGGTTGTTGATGAACGTGATCATCAACACCGGCATGGTGCGTATCTCGGGCGCGCCGATCAGCCAAGCGCCTTCGGTTTCATAGAATGTGCCGACGAAGGTCAGCAGCAATGCGGCGACGATCGTCGGTGCCGCCTGCGGCAGCGTGATCGACCAGAACACCCGCAGCGGCCCGGCGCCCGCATCGCGAGCAGCCTCCTCCATCCGGCGATCGATATTCTGGAACGCCGCCACGGGAATCCAGATCATCAGCATCAGCGTCCCGACCAGCTGGATCAGGACCACGCCCCAGAAGGTGCTGATCAGCCCGAGCTTCAGGAAGATGCCGGCGATCGCCACCAGCAGGCCGAACTTCGGAAAAGCGTAGGATGACAAAAACGACAGGAACAGCACGTTCTTTCCGGGAAACGACATGCGCGCGAAAGCGTAAGCCGCCGGCAGGCAGATGATGGCGGACAGAAGCGTGACCGTCGTGGTCAGCCTCAGGCTCAGGAAGAGCGCATCCCACACATCCGAGCGCGACAGCGTCTGCGACCAGAAACGCAAACCGAACTGCTGCGGAACGACCGATGGGTAGCGCCACACCTCCGTGAACGCCCAGGTGCCGACCACGATCAGCGGCACGGCGATGAACAGGGTGAGAAGCACGGCGAAGACAATGCCCGTCCAATCGATGCCGGAACCCTTGACGGTGCTCGATACTCTCATCGTGACGCCCCCCGATTTTTGGCGATGGAACGCACATACAATATCCCGAAAATCAGGCAGAAGCCGAACGCGATGACAGCCTGCGTCAATGCATTCTGGGGATCGTTGAGATCCGAGAAGGTACGCTGCATGAACGGTCCCATCATTTCCGGCGATGCCGGCCCGAGCACATATGGCAACGTGAAGGACGAGAAGATGCCAAGGATGGCGAAGGAGGCCGTGACCAGCAAGGAATTGCCCATGCGCGGCAGGATGATCGACACGAAAACCCTGAGCGGTGACGCGCCGACATCGCGCGCGGCCTCGACGGAACTCGTGGGAATGTTACCAAGTCCGGCTGTCAGCATCAGCACGGTTAGCGGAAGATTGTCCCATACCAGGCCGATGACGGGACCCCATGGCGTCAGATAGGGCGACGGCAGCTTCGGCAGCCCGACCGCATTCAGCAGCAGATCGACGGTGCCGTTGGGCCCGATTGTCCGGATCAGCGCATAGGACAGGATGATCGATGGCACGAACATCGGGAAAATCGCCAGTCCCTGCACATAGGCGGGAAGGCGCCCCTGCGAAAAGCGCAGATAGAGCGCGATCGGCAACCCGATGACCAGCAGCAAGACGCCGCAGACAAAGGTCGTCCACAGGGTTATCCAGAGATTGGCACGACTGTAGGAATCGCTGAAGAAAAACGCATAGGAGGCCAGCGATACCGACATCGTCCCATCCGCCTGGCGGACGAAAACGGTGGTGATGACGGCCGAGAAGATCGGGTAGACGATCAGCCATCCGAGCAGGAACACCGGCAGGGCGACCAGAAGAAGTCCCACCGGATTTTGCGCCTTGCCCGGCGCGGTTCCCCGCGCCGGCAGCGGCAATGTCATGCCTCTACGCATCAGGTACGGCTGATGCCCGGAGCAACGTTGCGGTACCAGCCATCGTTGATGTTGGTTTCCCAATCGCCGGACGGGAATGTCGGGATCGTGGTCGGGATGACGTCGGCGTATTTCTGACGGAGCTCGTCGGAGATATGATCCCAGGAAACGCCAGGGAAGCCGCCGATTTCGGTGATGATCGCTTCCTGGATCTCCTTCGTCAGCATGAATGCCGCGAGCTTGAGAGCGGCATCCTTGTTGGCGCCGTTCGAGAACACGGTCATGCGCGAGAAGCCGCCGCAAAGCGCCAGGTCGCTCAACTGCACCAGGCCGGTGGTTTCCGGCAGAACACCCTGCGAAAGGGCCTGGAGCACCTGGTCGGACCACACCGGCGTCATCGTGACGACACCCTGGGCAAGTAGCTGGATCGACTGCGTGTTGCCGGCGGTGTAGGCGCCCTTTTCATAAAGCGACGGCGCGAGATCGTTGAGGATCGCCCAGGCCGGGGTCAGCATCTTGTTGCCGAGTTCGGCTGTGTAGTTATCGGTGGTGAACTTCTTGGGATCACGGCCATTGGCCTCGTGAATCGCGCGGCGAACGAAGTTTCCGCCGGAACCACCCTTGTCCGGGCGGTTGTAGATGAACTGGCCAGGATTGGCCTTGATCCAGGCCGTCAGCTGTTCCCAGGTCTTCGGCGCATCCTTGGGGTCGAGCTTCGTCTTGTCGTAGGCGAGCAGCACCTGCGAACCGCGGTAAGGCAGCGAATATTCGCTGTCGACGCTCAGCGGATTGACGTTCGCGAAGCCATCGATGTTGTCGGCCGAGAACTTCACCCAGAGGCCGGCGTCGATACCGCCGGCAGGCAGACGCGGATCGAAGTGTTCGAAGATGTCCGACTGCGGATCGGCCTTCGATTTCAGCGCGGCCAGCGCACGGTCTGCAATCGCACGCAATCCCGTGTTGTCGCCGGCATCGGTGATCTTGAGGGCAAGACCCGGATTGGCCTTTTCGAAGGCCGGACGCACGGTGTTGTTCCAGAAATCGATGATGTTGGCGTCAGAGCCGCTGTAGAGGTTAATCGTCGCATCCGCAGCCATTGCGAAGCGTGGCAGGGCCAGCACACCGGCTGCCGCCGATGATGTGACAAGAAACTCGCGTCTGTTCATGACCGTCTCCATTCGGTTTGGGGCTCTGCCCTCTGGACTGTGGTTTTGCTATCGCCGACGCGTAACAGTGACATGACAAAATAGGGCCGGATTTCATTTTTTGCACACCCGTGCAATTTAAATCTCCGAATGGCCGCGACTGCTCGCGGCACATCCCAATGTCACTGACCGCAACATCTCAATTCTTGAAAACCAGGCAGATCGGGTTTTTCTGGCGGATCTGCTTGCAGACGTCATTGGCTTCCGCCCTCGTCTGCCGCGCGATACGCGTCACATAGCGCGGCCGAAAACCGAAGCTGCGGTCGCGCTGCCGGAGGATCAGCGGCTGCTCCTGGTCGAGCGGCGCGGGAAACCGGGCAACCGCCTCGAAGAACAGGCGACGGGCGACGTCGGGGTTGGCGCTCGCCGCGATCTGCACGCCCCAGGGCGCCCAGTTTCCTTCAGACCGCCATGCTGGTTCGGCCATCTTGCGGCGATCGGCAAGCGCCACGCAGCCCTCGATGAACGGCTGGTCCTCCGCCAGGGGACCCGCCGCCTTTTCGGGTACCGAGGACTTCCACTCCTCGACGCTATGCGCAGTTATCGCCATCACGTAACTGCGGGTTTCCGTCGGCAGGCCGCCGCCATTGAGGAAGTTCGACAGCCCGTTTTCGCCGGCATTGTAGGCTGCCGCCGCAAGGCCGAGATTGCCGAAGCGATCCCTGAGTTCATCGAGATATTCGGCCGACTTCTGCAAGGCTTCCAAGACATCATAGCTGTCCTGCAGGCCACGCAGCTTGGCGGTGCCCGGCATGAACTGGGCGATGCCCTGCGCACCCTTGTAGCTCAGGGCGTCCGGCCTGAACCGGCTCTCGCGCCAGATTAACCGAGCGAAGAAATCCGGCGGCAGGTCGTGCTCCGTCGCGGTCCGCTCGATCGCACCGCAGAGATCGCGGTTGAAGCTGTCCTTGCGAATGCAGAGCGTCTCCGCCGAACCGGTGATCGAGCGCGTATAGAGGCAGGCCGCTGGCGGCGCGGCTTCGATGATCTCGGCCGCGCTGGCGATGCCGGTCAGCGTCGTGCAAAGGGCGGCGCGGAAGCCCCAAGCCACGAATACACCGATGCTGCGCCGCCTGATCGCGATCATTTGCTCCCGGTGCCGCGCCGGCGGCACCGCCGTAGGGTGATATCAGGACGCATACCATTTCGTTTGCCGCGCGCAGTCAAGACATCCCTAAAACGGCCTTCCGTCCGTGCGATACCGACACCATGCAAGACCGTCGGCGGCTTCGGTTGCAAGTCCTCGGCAATTCGGCCAATTTGACGTTGCCGGACGGGAGACCAGTTTATCCTCAGCACCAGAAAACGCTGACCCGATCAGTGCCGGCGGCTTGTCAAACAGGATGAATGCGATGCAGCTGAAAGACCCTTCCCTTTTTCGCCAAGCCGCCCTCGTCGGAGGAAAATGGACCGACGCCGACCCCGCCAATGCAATCGAGGTGAACAATCCGGCAACCGGAGAGATCATCGGGCGCGTGCCCAAGCTCGGCGGCGCGGAGACAAAGGCCGCGATCGAGGCCGCGCGTGTCGCGCAGAAGGGCTGGGCCGCCCGCACGGCGAAGGAGCGTGCCGGCATCCTGCGCAAGTGGTTCGACCTGATGATCGAGAACAAGGACGACCTCGGGCGCATCCTGACGCTTGAGCAGGGAAAGCCGCTTGCCGAAGCGACCGGCGAGATCGTCTACGGCGCAAGCTTCATCGAATGGTTCGCGGAGGAAGCACGGCGCGTCTATGGCGACCTCATTCCGGGCCACCAGCCCGACAAGCGCATCATGGTGATGAAGCAGCCGATCGGCGTGGTCGCCGCGATCACGCCCTGGAATTTCCCCAACGCGATGATCACCCGCAAGGCCGGCCCCGCACTGGCGGCAGGTTGCGCCATGGTGCTGAAGCCGGCATCACAGACGCCGTTCTCGGCGATCGCCATTGCCGTGCTCGCGGAGCGCGCCGGGCTGCCGGCTGGGCTTTTCTCGGTGCTGACGGGGTCCGCCGCCGCGATCGGCGCGGAGATGACCTCGAACCCGACCGTGCGCAAGCTCACCTTTACCGGGTCGACCGAAATCGGCGCCGAGCTCTACAAGCAGAGCGCGCCGACGATCAAGAAGCTCGGGCTGGAACTCGGCGGCAATGCGCCGTTCATCGTCTTCGACGACGCTGATCTCGACGCCACCGTCGAGGGCGCGCTGATCGCCAAGTTCCGCAACAACGGCCAGACATGCGTGTGCGCCAACAGGCTTTATGTGCAGGATGGCGTCTATGACGCCTTCTCCGAAAAACTCGCGGAAGCCGTCGGCAGGCTGAAGACCGGCAATGGCTTCGACGAGGGCGTGATCCTCGGGCCGCTGATCGACAAGCTGGCGCTCGAGAAAGTGCAGGAACATGTCGCCGACGCGCTTGCCAAGGGCGCCAACATCATCCGCGGCGGCAAGCCACATGCGCTGGGCGGCACCTTCTATGAGGCCACCGTTCTCGCCAACGTCACCAGGGACATGGCGGTGGCGCGGGAAGAGACTTTCGGCCCGCTTGCTCCCCTCTTCCGCTTCAAGGACGAGGCGGATGTGATCGAACAGGCAAACGACACCGAATTCGGCCTCGCCTCCTATTTTTACGCAAAGGACCTCGCGCGCGTGTTCCGTGTGGCGGAAGCGCTGGAATATGGGATGGTCGGCGTGAATACGGGCTTGATCTCGACGGCGGAAGCGCCGTTCGGTGGCGTGAAGCTCTCGGGTCTCGGCCGCGAGGGCTCGCGATACGGCATCGAGGAATTCACCGAGATCAAATACGTATGCCTCGGCGGCATCAGCTGACGCTTGCTTGAACGAAAGGCGCGCAAGCCGAATGGTTTGCGCGCTGGCGCTACCGTGTGATCCGGAAAACTGAAAGCTGAAGAACGCGCAGGCCAGAATCGAAAAAGCCTGCCGCGGGAGGAGGTGCGACAGGCTTTTCGAAAATAACCGAATGACAGCTGGGAGGAGGAGTGCTGTCATTCCCGCAGGCGCCCTTGGGAGGAGGATAAGGCCACCTGCAATTCGAAGCTCTGCGGGAGGAGGTGCATCGCTTCGATGATTTGTTTATACAGCAAGCACGCTCAAATCATAGGCACAATTCTGCAGCGCAGCTATGCGCTATGCGCGTGGCGCGCGGCTTCTGTCGCAGATTTGCGCCTCGTGGCCGTTGCGGCGCAGGTCGTACTACCCCTTGGAATCTCCGCGTTTTCTGCTACCACGCGCCAAAAGCCATGAGGAAACGCCGATGAGCGCCGCATTTTATCGTGATTACGTTGTCGATCTGAAGGCACGCTTGGACGATCTGCATAGCGACCCCGCCTCCTATCAGACCTACGATCTGGCGATGGAGCTGCTGGCCCAGAAGAACCTCATCAGCTACGCCATGAGCCGCAAGCAGGGCCAGGTCGACAGCCTGTTTTATCGGCGCGACACGGCGAGCGGCCAAGGCACGCAGATGTCGCAGGAGACGGCGTACCGGGTGTTTTCCGGCTTCTTCGGACTAGGCCAGTTCCTGGCGTCGACGGGCCGGGCGAACGGGCTCGGCGAGGAAGCGTTCGCGGAGACGCTGACGGCGGGATGGGAATATCCCACCTGCGCGGTCCAGTTCTCCTACCGAAAGAAAGGCCAGCCGCGCGGCGCTTCGATGAAGATGCTCTTTGTCGGGCTGAATGGCGACGCTGATGCCACGACTTTCGAAGCCAAGTTGACGCAACCCGAGCTATTGATCGATACACGGCCGTTTTCAACCAAGCTCCTGTGGGAGTGGAAGTAAAGTCGCCTTAGGTGGCAGGCGAACGGCTGATGTCGGCAAGCAGCTCCTGGGCAACGTCGCGCAGGAGACCAGCGATACTTTCCAGAAAAGCGCCCATCGCCGAACCCGTGCGCCAGCAGATGCCGATCCGTCTGTTCGGCGATATGCCTTCGAAACGAAGCAGCCTGATATCACCGGACGCCGGATGCAGCGCGGCGAGCTCCGGCAGAAGCGTGATCCCCACATTGGCGCCGACCATCTGGCGCAGCGTCTCCAGGCTGGTGGCGCGAAACGAGGTGCGCTCGCTCGCACCCGATAAGCGGCACACATCGAGCGCCTGATCACGAAGGCAATGCCCCTCTTCGAGTAGCATAAGGTCGTAGCGATCGAGGTCCCCAAGCACCAGCGACTGCCGTCTTGCGAGCGGATGCGTGCCGGGAACGGCAAGCAGAAAGTCTTCCTCGAAGAGAAACTCGGCCTTCAGGTGATCGTCGTTGACGGGAAGAGCGAGGATCGCGGCATCGAGATTGCCGCTTCTGAGGCGCGCGAGGAGCGCGTCACTTTTTTCCTCGATCAGCAGCGTCTCGAGCCGCGGAACTGCCTGTGGATGCGCGGCACCGCATAAGGCAGGAAATAAGGTGCCAGTGTCGGGAAGATGCCGAGACGCAGCGTGCCGACCTCTGGATTGAGGCTGCGCAGCGCCGAGGATCTGATCTCGGCGACCTCCCGCATGATGCGCCGCGCCCGTTCGACGGTATCCTCGCCGAACGGCGTCAGCATGATGGTGCGCGGCGTGCGCTCGATCAGAGGAGCGCCTAGCGTCTCCTCCAGTTTCCGGATCTGCGTCGATAACGTCGGCTGGCTGACCAGGCACGCTTCGGCGGCCCGGCCAAAATGCCGGTGGTCCGCCAAGGCAATCAGGTATTCCAGCTCGCGCAGCGTCATTGCAGGACCGTGTCGGCCGGCTTCAGGCCGCCTTCACTGCATCCTCGTCGGGCGCGGATGTGCGGATCAGGTGATCGAAGGCCGCAAGCGATGCCTTCGCGCCCTCGCCGAGCGCAATCACGATCTGCTTGTAAGGCACCGTGGTGCAATCGCCGGCGGCAAAGACGCCGGGAACCGAGGTCTGGCCATGATGATCGACGATGATCTCGCCGCGCGGAGAAAGCTCGACGGCACCCTTCAGCCATTCGGTGTTCGGAAGCAGACCGATCTGAACGAAGATCCCTTCCAGACCGAGCGTGTGCCGCTGACCGGCAACGCGATTTTCGTAGACGAGCCCGGTCACCTTCTGGCCATCGCCCAGCACTTCCGTCGTCTTGGCGGAGAGCAGGATATCGACATTCGGAAGGCTGCGCAGCTTGCGTTGCAGAACGTCGTCGGCACGCAGCTTGTTGTCGAACTCGATCAGCGTCACATGGCTGACGATGTTGGCAAGATCGATCGCCGCCTCGACGCCGGAATTGCCACCGCCGATGACGGCAACGCGCTTGCCCTTGAACAGCGGACCGTCGCAGTGCGGGCAATAGGCAACGCCCTTGTTGCGATACTGGTCTTCGCCGGGAACGCCCATCTGCCGCCAGCGCGCGCCGGTGGACAGGATCACCGTCTTCGAGCGCAGTGTCGCGCCGTTGGCAAGCTCGACCGCGATCATGTCCTTGCCGGGAACGAGCTTCTCAGCACGCTGCAGGTTCATGATATCGACGTCGTATTGCTTCACATGCGCTTCCAGCGAGGCCGCGAACTGCGGACCCTCGGTGTGCTGGACGGAGATGAAGTTTTCGATCGCCATCGTGTCGAGCACCTGACCGCCGAAGCGCTCGGCGGCAACGCCTGTGCGGATGCCCTTGCGCGCGGCGTAGATTGCTGCCGCAGCGCCAGCCGGCCCGCCACCGATGACGAGAACGTCATAGGCTTCGCGGCTGTTGAGCTTTTCCGCGGCGCGGGCCGCGGAATTGGTGTCGAGCTTCGAGACGATCTCCTCGACCTCCATTCTCCCCTGACCGAACAGCTGGCCATTGAGATAGACCGTCGGGACCGACATGACCTGGCGGCTTTGAACCTCGGCCGGAAACACGCCGCCATCGATCGCCACATGCTTCACGCGCGGGTTCAACACGGCCATCAGGTTCAGCGCCTGCACGACATCGGGGCAATTCTGGCAGGTGAGCGAGAAATAGGTCTCGAAGAGGAAATCGCCGTCGAGATCCTTGATCTGATCGATGATCGCCTGCTCGGTGCGCGGCGGGTGGCCGCCGACCTGCAGCAGAGCCAGCACAAGCGAGGTGAACTCGTGGCCCATCGGAATGCCGGCGAAACGCAGATTGATGTCGTGGCCCGGGCTGGTCAACGTAAAGGAGGGTGCACGCTCTCCGTCATCGCGCGTTTCCACGACCGAGATCTTGTCGGAAAGCGCGACCAGTTCGCCGAGAAGCTCCGACATCTCTTTGGACTTTGTGCTGTCATTGACCGAAGCAGTGATCGCGATCGGGCGAACGACCCTCTCCAGATAGCCCTTCAACTGGGACTTCAGGTTCTCGTCGAGCATGGGGCACTCCGCTAAAAATGGATGGCCGCGCCACTGGGGCGCTGAATATGGCATTGGCTGCCGCCCTCCGGCATTCACCGGAAGGCGGCTTGTCATTTGAACGTCAGATCTTGCCGACGAGGTGCAGCGACGGAGCGAGCGTCTTTTCGCCCTCTTCCCACTTGGCCGGGCAAACTTCACCCGGATGCGCGCGCACATACTGAGCTGCCTTGATGCGACGCAGCAGGTCGACGGCATTGCGGCCGATGCCTTCGGCGGTGACTTCCATCGCCTGGATGACGCCATCGGGATCGACGACGAAAGTGCCGCGATCGGCAAGGCCTTCGGATCCGCGCATGACTTCGAAGTTGCGGCTGATCGTGCCCGTCGGGTCGCCGATCATCGTGTACTGGATCTTGCCGATTGTCTCGGAGCTGTCGTGCCAAGCCTTGTGGGTGAAGTGCGTGTCGGTCGAGACCGAATAGACCTCGACGTCAAGGCGCTGCAGCTCGGCATAGTGATCGGCGACATCGCCGAGTTCGGTCGGGCAAACGAAGGTAAAGTCAGCCGGATAAAAGAAGAATACCGCCCACTTGCCCTTGGTGTCGGCATCGGTCACTTCAATGAATTTGCCCTGCTTGAAGGCCTGCGCCTTGAAGGGCTTAATGGATGTGTTGATAAGGGACATGAAGGCTCCTGTAAAATTGCTGCGAAGCGAAAACCCGCTTTCGCGGCGCAACATAAACAGGGGCCGGCGATAAATGAAATAGATAAAGAAAAATATTTCGATAGGTAATCTCTATCGGCGATCTTCTAAGTGATGTTTATCAAGCGGCCCGCGAACCAGCCGCTTGATCTGGCAAAATTTGGCCTGCGCGATCAAACCGATCGACCGAGCCCGCCGTCCACCTTGATGTTCTGCCCTGTGATATATCCGGCACCTTCCGACGCCAGAAACGCGACGGTCGCCGCGATCTCTTCGCTCGTGCCATAGCGCTTCATCGGCACCGATTCTGCGGCGCTCCTCGGTTGCCGGCAGACTGTCGATCCAGCCCGGCAGAACGTTGTTCATGCGGATATTGTCCGCCGCGTAGGTGTCGGCGAAGATCTTGGTGAAGGACGCGAGACCGGCGCGGAAGACCGCCGATGTTGGAAACATGGCAGACGGCTCGAAGGCCCAGGCGGTCGAGATATTGACGATCGCGCCCGACTTCTGCGCCTGCATGATCGGCGTCACGATCCGCGTCGGGCGGATGACGTTCATCAGGTAGACGTCCATGCCCTTGTGCCAGTCCTCGTCGGTGATATCGAGGATCGGTGCGCGCGGGCCGTGCCCGGCGCTGTTGACCAGCACATCGATGCGACCCCAGGCCTGCATGGCCAGATCCACAAGTCGCCTGATATCGTCGTTCGACTGGTTTGAACCCGTGACACCCACGCCACCCAGTTCCTTGGCCAGCGCCTCACCCTTACCCGAAGAGGATAGGATGGCGAGCTTGAAGCCATCGGCCGCCAGACGTTTGGCGGCATCCGCCCCCATGCCGCTGCCGCCTGCCGTCACCAATGCCACTTTTTCTACTGTCATGACATCCACCCTTTCGTCATTTTTCTTGTTCATCGCGCATGTTTTCAGCTCTGATGCGAGATGATACCATCAGGAAGACATAGCTTCGAGCCAATTCGATTGGCATCATTCAGTAGAAAATCTATCGCATGAAAGACCCGCTTTTCCGCCTTCCGCCGCTGAATGGCCTGCGCGCTTTCGAGGTAGCCGCCCGCCATCTGAATTTTCGCGTCGCCGCCGAGGAGCTGGGCGTCACCCAGGCGGCCGTGGCCCAGCAGGTTCGCGGCCTTGAGAAGGAATTGAACCTCGCTTTGTTCGAACGCCTCCCCCGCACGCTTGCCCTGACCGAGGCCGGACGCGGGTATGCCGAAAGCATCCGCCGCGCCTTCGAACTGATCTCCGATGCCACCGTGACATTGCGGCCGGAGCCGTTGCGGCTGACGATCAGCGTCACGCCGACCTTCGCGTCGAAATGGCTGATCCCGAGGCTGCCGGACTTTCTGGCCGCGCACCCGGATCTCGACATGCGCATTCTCGCCAGCGAGCGCGTGGCCAATTTCCAATCGGATGACGTGGATATCGCCGTCCGTCTGGCGCGGCCGCCCTTTCCGGCGTCGCTGGAGGCCGATCTGCTTTTCGAGCAGGAGCTCGTCGCGGTGTGCAGCCCGGCACTGATGCCGACGGCCGACGGCCTCGACCCTGTCGATCTCGCGCGTTTCGTGCTGCTCCACGACACCCACAATCAATGGCCCGAGTTCATCGCCACGATCGCGGGTGAAAGGCCGATTGCGGCCTCCAAGGGCGTTCGCTTCAACCAGACGTCCCATGCGATCGAGGCCGCCCTCGCAGGCCAGGGGATCGCACTGGCAAGCGGGGTATTCGTCAACGAAGATATCGCCGCCGGACGACTGGTGCCGGCATTCAAGGAAACAATGCACGCGCAGTCGGACTTTTACGTCGTCTCGCTGCGCAAGCCGAGGCAAGCCCAATCGGTCGCCAAGGTCAGGGCGTGGCTGCTTCAACATGCCGGCCGGCACCTTCTTTCGCGATAGGCCACGCGGCGCGCCGCCCGGCCATCAATCGTGTCGAGCGTCCCGCGAATGCACGGCAGCCACCCAAAAAACGCACGGCTCGGGGAATGGACCGGCCGGTTATTCGCTATAGATTTGTATTCGCGTATACGTGCGCGAATACCGACGCATCGCTTGAACTGGGAATACAGCATTGGACCTGCGGAATAAAACGCTCTGCGCCTCCGGATTTCACGCACCGGAGCGCGGAAAGATCGATATCTTGGACGAGGTGCTGATCGATATCGGCGCGGACGGCACGATCGCCGCCATGCATCGTCCGAGCGATCCGAACTACCGGACCATTCGTGAGGCGCGTGAGGAAAGCGGCGAACTGGTCACGCTGCCCGTTGGTTCCTATCTTCTTCCTGGTTTCGTCGACCTTCACGTCCATGCTCCGCAATATCCCCAGCTTGGTAGTGCGCTCGATGTGCCGCTCGAAGTATGGCTGCAGAAATATACCTTCCCGCTGGAAGCCCGCTACCAAGATCTCGCCTTCGCCAAGCGCAGCTATGGCCTGCTTGTCGACGATATGCTCGCCAATGGCACGACCACGGCGCTCTATTTCGCCACCGTGCACCAGGATGCGACGCGATCGCTCGCCGACATTTGCCTGGAGAAGGGCCAGCGGGCGCTGATCGGCAAGGTGGCGATGGACAATGCCGACGAGTGCCCGGATTATTACCGTGACGCAACGCCGGATGACGCCATTGAAGGCACGCGGACGCTGATCGATTACATCAATACCCACCCCGAGAATGGCGAGAAGCGGGTGCTTCCCGTCATCACGCCGCGCTTCGTTCCATCCTGCACCGACGCAACGCTCGAAGGGCTGGGTGCTCTGGCCAGGGAGTGCGGCTGCCACGTGCAGACCCACTGTTCGGAGAGCGATTGGGCGCATGGTTACGTGCTGTCGCGCTATGGCGTGACCGATACCGAAGCGCTCGACCGCTTCGGCCTGCTTGGTCGACGCACGGTGCTGGCGCATGCCAACTTCCTGACGGATGACGACATGGACAAGGTGCGGGAGCGCGAAGCGGCGGTCGCCCACTGCCCGCTCTCCAACGTCTATTTCGCCAATGCCGTCTTCCCGCTCAAGGCCGCCCTCGACAAAGGCGTCCACGTTGGCCTCGGCACGGATATCTCTGGCGGACCGAGCGCCTCGATGCTGGAAAACTGCCGCGGCGCGATCCTTATGTCGCGGGCGCTGGAAAGCGGTGTCGATCCCAATCGCGACGCTGAGGCGCGCGCGAGCTACGGGCCGGCCCAGATCGATTTTCGCGACGCCTTCTATATCGCAACAGCAGGGGGCGGCGTGGCGCTCGATCTGCCGATCGGCCAGTTCACGCCCGGCTATCTCTTCGATGCGATCGTTATCGACACCAAGGCGCCGAAGGGATCGGTGCGCTTGTTCGATGAGTTCGATAGCGGCGAACAGATCCTGCAGAAGATTATCAACACCGCCTCGAAGCCCAACATCTCAACCGCCTGGGTTGGCGGCACAAACCTGCGTTTGCCGTAAAGACGGCGTCAGCCGCGCAACATCTCGATGATCGCCGAGAAGTCGCGACCGCCATTGCCCTGCTTTTCGAAGAGCGCGAACAACTGCGCGGCTTCGGCGCCGAGCGGCGTCGAGGCGCCGGTTGCGAGGGCAGCCTCCTGCGACAGCCGGAGGTCCTTCAGCATCAAGGCGGCCGCAAAGCCGGGTTTATAATCATTGTTGGCGGGCGATGTCGGCACCGGACCGGGAACCGGGCAGTAGGTGTTGATCGACCAGCATTGGCCCGATGACGTCGAGGCGACATCGAACAGGGCCTGGTGCGAGAGGCCGAGCTTTTCGCCCAGCGCGAAAGCCTCGCAAACGCCGATCATCGATATGCCGAGGATCATGTTGTTGCAGATCTTCGCCGCCTGCCCCGCGCCTGCCTCGCCGCAATGAACGATCTTCCGGCCCATCGCTTCAAGAACAGGCTTCGCCCTGGCGAAACTCTCCGGCGTTCCTCCCGCCATGAAGGTGAGCGTTCCGGCCGCCGCCCCGCTGGTTCCGCCCGAGACGGGTGCATCGAGTGACGGGCAACCGGCCGTCCTTGCCATATCATGCGCCTCGCGCGCGCTGGCGACGTCGATCGTCGAGCAGTCGATGACAAGCGTTCCCGAGGGAATGGCGCCGAGAATATCGGTCCACGCCGCCAGCACGTGCCTGCCCTGCGGAAGCATGGTCACGACAACGTCGGCGCCGCTCACGGCCTGAGAGATATCGCTTGCCGGCTTCACGCCCGTCGCTTCGGCCGCCTCAAGCAATGCCGGCACCAGGTCAAAGCCAGCGACCGCGTGGCCCGCCTTGACCAGATTTGCCGCCATCGGCCCACCCATGTTGCCGAGGCCGATAAACGCGATCTTTGCCATGTCCTGCTCCCATTATCGAGACGATCCCATGAGGAATAGCTATGTCATGAACGCGCACAGTCGAGAGCAACGCAGACGGCGGCGCGTGTTGACGCTCCCTCGCCCCGGCGGTATCCCAATAGGGTCCGCTGAATGCCGATGGATCGAGGAGGATGAACCATGCAGCACACCCGCGAGAGTTTCGACTGGTCCGATCCGTTCCGGCTCGTCGAGCAACTGACGGACGAAGAGCGCATGGTGCTCGACACCGCGCACTCCTACGCGCAAGGCAAGCTCGCGCCGCGTGTGCTCGAAGCCTTTCGCCATGAGAAGACCGATCCGCATATCTTTCGCGAAATGGGCGAACTCGGTCTGCTCGGCCCGACGATATCACCCGAATACGGCGGCGCGGGCCTCGGATACGTTGCCTACGGGCTGATTGCCCGCGAGGTCGAACGCGTCGACAGCGGCTATCGATCGATGATGAGCGTACAGTCATCGCTGGTAATGGTACCGATCGATGCCTTCGGATCGGAAGCGCAGAAGCAGAAGTATCTGCCGAAACTCGCCACCGGCGAATGGATCGGCTGCTTCGGCCTCACCGAGCCGAACCATGGCTCCGATCCGGGATCGATGGCGACGCGCGCAAGGAAGGTCGACGGCGGCTATAGTCTTTCCGGCGCCAAGACGTGGATATCGAACGCGCCGATCGCCGATGTCTTCGTGGTCTGGGCAAAGACCGAGGATGGCGTCATCCGCGGCTTCATCCTCGAAAAGGGCTGGAAGGGCCTGACAGCGCCAGCCATTCACGGCAAAGTCGGTCTGCGCGCCTCGATCACCGGCGAAGTGGTCATGGACGGCGTCTTCGTGCCGGAAGAGAACCTGTTGCCCGATGTCTCCGGCCTGAAGGGTCCGTTCACCTGCCTCAACTCGGCCCGTTTTGGCATCGCATGGGGTGCGCTCGGCGCCGCCGAGGATTGCTACGCGAAGGCGCGGCAATACACGCTCGACCGGAAACAGTTCAATCGACCGCTCGCCGCCAATCAGTTGATCCAGAAGAAGCTCGCCGACATGGCGACCGAGATCACCCTTGGCCTGCAGGGCTGCCTGCGTCTCGGCCGGATGAAGGAGGACGGCCACCCGCCGGTCGAGCTTACCTCGATTTTGAAACGCAACTCCTGCGGCAAGGCACTCGACATCGCCCGAATGGCACGCGACATGCTTGGCGGCAACGGCATTTCCGATGAGTTCGGCGTCGCGCGGCATCTCGTTAATCTCGAGGTGGTCAACACCTATGAAGGCACGCACGACATTCACGCCCTGATCCTCGGTCGCGCCATAACGGGGATAGCGGCGTTCTCGAACTGAGAGAAATCCTTCGCCGTCAAATTGCAACCGAACCGACAATGTGCAAGCCTTGCTTCACCGCGGGGATAGCCTGCGCTGCGATGGGGGATTGCGCATGCTTCTGTTTCTCGCATTTCTGATCGGCATCATCGCCGGGCTGCGCGCGCTGACAGCGCCCGCGGCCGTCGCATGGGGCGCGGCGCTCGGCTGGTTCGATGTGTCCCAGACACCGCTGTCCTTCATGGGTTACCGCTGGACCCCATGGATATTCACGCTGCTGGCGCTGGTCGAACTGGTGACCGATCAGTTGCCATCCACCCCTTCCCGCAAGGTGCCCATGCAGTTCGGCGCGCGGTTGATCATGGGCGCGCTGTCAGGTGCCACCATCGGCGCCGCCGGCGGCTCGATGATCGCGGCGCTCGCCGCCGGCATTCTCGGCGCGGTTGCGGGCACGCTTGGTGGCGCCGCGGCGCGCGCCAGGCTGGCTGGCGCCTTTCAGAGAGATCCGCCGGCCGCAATCATCGAGGACGCGGTCGCCATTGTCGGCGCGATCCTGATCGTGGCTGCGGTCTGATGCGCAGCTTCGACGCAATCGTTGTCGGCGCCGGCCAGTCCGGCCCCTTTCTCGCCGCCCGGATGGCGGAGAGGGGCATGAAGGTCGCGCTCATCGAACGCAAGTTTCTCGGCGGAACATGCGTCAACGCGGGCTGCATGCCGACGAAAACGCTCGTCGCCAGCGCCCGCGCCGCCCATGTCGCGCGCAATGCCGGCGGCTACGGGGTGACCATCCCTGGCGAGATCGGCGTCGACATGGAAATCGTCCGCAAACGAGCCGAGACAGTTATCATGGAGGCCCGCAATGGTCTGCTCTCGTGGTTTGCCAACATGGACGGCATCACCGTGATCTACGGTCATGCCCGCTTCGAAAACGAGCGGACGATCACCGTTAACGGCGAATTGCTGACCGCGCCGCGCATCTATCTCAACGTCGGCGCCCGACCGGCCATTCCGGATATGCCGGGTATCGGCGACATCGATTACCTGACCAGCACATCGATCATTGCGATGGACACACTGCCCCGGCATCTGGTGATCATCGGCGGAAGCTATATCGGCCTTGAGTTCGCCCAGATGTATCGCCGCTTCGGCGCGGAGGTAACGGTCATCGAGCGCGGCCCCAAGCTCGCCTCGCGCGAGGATGACGACATCTCGGACGCGATCGCCGACATTCTGCGCGCGGAAGGAATTGCGGTCCACACCAGCGCCGATCGCATCGCCTTCAAAAACAGTTCCGATGGGATCGTGGTCGCGGTCGGCGATGGTATCGCCGACATCACCGCGAGCCATGTACTGGTCGCAACCGGCCGCGTGCCGAACACCGATGATCTCGGCCTTGAACGAGCCAAGGTCGCTACCGACAAGCGAGGCTACATCACGGTTGACGACAAGCTGGCGACCAATGTCGATGGCATATGGGCGCTCGGGGACTGCAATGGCCACGGCGCCTTCACGCATACGTCCTACAACGACTTCGAGATCGCGGCCGCGAACCTGCTCGACGGCGAGGATCGCAAGCTCAGCGACCGTATCCTTGCCTATGCGCTCTACATCGATCCGCCGCTCGGTCGCGTGGGCATGTCGGAAAGGCAGGCCCGCGCATCCGGCCACGAGATCATGATCTCGACCCGGCCGATGACCAGGGTCGGCCGCGCCAAGGAGCGGGGCGAGACAAAGGGCTTCATGAAGGTGATCGCCGATGCGCAAAGCAAGCAGATTCTCGGCGCGGCGATCCTCGGCATTGAGGGCGACGAGGCGATCCATGGCTTCATCGACGCCATGAACGCGAAGACGACCTATCCCGAACTCAAATGGGCCGTGCCGATCCACCCGACGGTCTCCGAATTGATCCCGACATTGCTCGGCGACCTGAAGAGCGTGTAGCCTTCGCGGCGGCGGGCCGAAAATGCCGAGGTGTCAATCGTGTCCATAGAGCAGCTGATCGAACACTATGGGATCGTCGCGATCTTCCTTGGCACGGCAATCGAGGGAGAAACCGCGGCCTTTCTCGGCGGTATCATCTCCCATCGCGGGCTGATCTCTTATTTGTCGGCCTCGCTGATGGCCTCGGCGGGTTCATTCGCCGGCGACCAGATCTGGTTCTTCGCCGGCCGCTATGCGGTGCGCTGGCGCGTCGTCCGCAAGTTGACCGAGACGCCGACGCTGACGCAGGTCACGTCCCTTCTCGAGCGTTACCCGACAGGTTTCATCCTCGCGTTCCGCTTTCTCGTCGGCCTGAGAACGATCAGCCCCATCGTGATCGGCACGACGCGCATTTCGACCGGAAAGTTCGTGGTGCTGAACGCGGTCGCGGCTCTCATATGGGGACAGCTGTTCACGGCGCTCGGCTATCTCTTCGGGCAAGGTATCGAACGGATGCTCGGCCGTCTGCCGCTGCAACATCATCTTGTCATGGCGATCGGGGCCGCGGCCATCGTGGCTGGCGCGGCCCTCGTCTTCAGGAGGATCTTCAGAAAGGCGACGCTCAGCGCCGGCCGATCCTAGAGCCTATTCCATCACGATCTGCAGCTTCACGTCGCTCGGCCGCGCTTCGACCGCGCGGTCGAAAGCCTTGATCGAGTCCTCGAAGCCGAAGGTTTCGGAGATCAGAGGTTTCAGATCGACGCGACCGGAACCGAGCAGCGCGATCGACCGCTCGTACTGATGCGCGTAGCGGAACACCGTTTCGATGCGGATTTCCTTCGTCGACGCGGTCGATACGTCGAAGCCAACAGGGTTGACCGGCAGACCAACCGCAACAATGACGCCGCCGGGGCGTGCCAGATCCATGATCGTTTCCCAGGCCTTCGGCGAACCGGAGCATTCGAAGATCACATCGGCTCCCCACCCGTCCGTCAGCCGCGAGATCTCTTCGACGAGGTTCGCTTCACGGATATTGACCGGGATCACGCCCTGATACTGGGCGGCGATATCGAGCTTCGGCTGGGCAAGATCGGCCACGACCGCGCGCGCGCAACCTCCAGCGAGCGCCGCGATGGCGACCATCGTCCCGATCGGACCGGCGCCGAGCACGACGGCGGTATCGCCGGGCGCGATCTTCGCCTTGGTGGCGGCCTGCATGCCGACGGCGAAAGGCTCGACCATCGCGCCTTCGGCGAAGCTCACATTGTCAGGCAGCTTGAACGTATAGTTGGCGGGATGCACGACCTCGGGCGTTAGCACGCCGTGAACGGGCGGCGTGGCCCAGAAGCTGACGGCGGGATCGACGTTGTACATGCCGAGCCGGCTTGCTTTCGAATTCGGATCGGGGATGCCCGGTTCCATGCAGACGCGATCGCCCACTTTCAGATGCGAGACCCCCGCGCCGACCTCGACGACGGTGCCCGCCGCCTCGTGCCCCAGAACCATCGGCTCGTTGACGACGAAAGGCCCGATCTTCCCGTGCGTGTAATAATGCACGTCGGAGCCGCAGACGCCGACCGTGTGAATCTTGATCTTGACCTCGCCCGGCCCGGTTTCCATCGGCAGATCGATTTCGCGGATAGCGAGTTCATGCTGGCGCTCCAGCACCAGTGCGCGGACTTTGGTCATCTAAGCGTTCCTTCCCTTGCCTCCCCGCGCGCGAGTCGAGCGCGGCGTCGGCGGACTATAATCGCCGAACAAGGCGGATTTCAATTCCGTCCCGAGGCTTTTGCTCCCGCCTCGATGAAATGCTCATGAATCCACGCAAGGCACTCGCGAAATTCCCACATTCTGGCGCCGCACGAGTCAGACCGTCGGATGCCGGCAGCCCCGCATCACAGCACATTCATTTCAAAACGGCGGACGAAATGGCACGTCATTCCGAAACCGCCGTATGGAACAGAAACAATCTTCGTTTCATTATACGACCAAGTTGGTAGAGTTTGATCACAACGAAGGAGGTTCCCATGCACGCACAACGGATTACCCGGCTTCTCGCGGTCGCGGTTCTGACAGGCAGTTTCGCCATCGGCGCTGTCGCACCGGCTTTTGCCGACCAGACGCTTCTCAACGTGTCCTACGATCCGACCCGGGAACTCTATAAGGATTTCAACGCCGCCTTCGCACAGAAGTGGCAGAAGGACACCGGCGAGACGGTGGCAATCCAGGCTTCGCATGGTGGCTCCGGCGCACAAGCGCGATCGGTCATCGACGGCCTCGATGCCGATGTCGTGACACTTGCTCTTGAAGGCGACATCGACGCGATCGCCGCAAAGACCGGCAAGATCCCAGCCGACTGGAAGAGCAAGCTCCCCAACAACTCGACGCCCTACACCTCGACCATCGTGTTCCTGGTGCGCAAGGGCAATCCGAAGGGCATCAAGGACTGGGCCGACCTCGTCAAGGACGACGTGCAGGTGATCACGCCGAACCCGAAGACATCGGGCGGCGCGCGCTGGAACTTCCTGGCCGCCTGGGCATGGGCCAAGCAGGCCAACGGCGGCGATGACGCGAAGGCTCAGGCCTATGTGACGAGCCTGCTTCAGCACGTTCCCGTCCTCGACACAGGCGCACGCGGCGCGACCACCACCTTCGTCCAGCGCGGACTGGGTGACGTGCTTCTTGCGTGGGAAAACGAGGCTTATCTGTCGCTCGAGGAACTCGGCCCGGACCAGTTCGAGATCGTCACCCCGAGCTTCTCGATCCGTGCCGACCCGCCGGTCGCGGTGGTTGACGGTAATGTCGACAAGAAGGGTACGCGCAAGGTCGCCGAGGCCTATCTGGACTACCTCTATTCCGACGAGGGCCAGAAGATCGCGGCCAAGCACTATTACCGCCCGATCAAGCCTGAAGCAGCCGATCCTGCCGATATCGCCCGCTTCCCGAAGCTGACGCTCGCGACGATCGACGATTTCGGCGGCTGGAAGGAAGCGCAGCCGAAATTCTTCGGCGATGGCGGCGTGTTTGACCAAATCTACAAGCCGGCACAATAATACATCGCATGAGAGCACATAGCCCCACGCGGTGGCGGTTCAGGCGGCCGAGTGTCATTCCAGGATTTGGAATGGCACTCGGCTTTACCTTGATCTGGCTCACCCTTCTGATCCTGATACCCCTTTCGGGCCTCGCATGGCGTTCGAGCGAACTCGGCTGGGAGAAATTCTGGTCGATCGCCATTGACCCCCGCACGGTGAACGCCCTGCGGATCAGCTTCGGCACCGCGTTCGCGGCCGCTTGCGTCAACGTCCTCTTCGGCATCGTACTTGCCTGGGTTCTCGTGCGTTACCGCTTTCCCGGCAAGCGCATCATCGACGCGATGGTCGACCTGCCCTTCGCGCTGCCAACCGCCGTCGCCGGTATCGCGCTTGCGACGCTCTACGCCCCCAATGGCTGGCTCGGGCAGTTCCTGACGCCACTCGGCATCAAGATCGCCTTCACACCCGTCGGCATCGTGGTCGCTCTGGTCTTCGTCGGCCTGCCCTTTGTGGTGCGTACGGTGCAACCGGTCATGGAGGAGATCGACAAGGAGGTCGAGGAGGCGGCGGCCACGCTTGGCGCGAACCGCCTGCAGACGATCACACGGGTGCTGCTGCCCGGCCTGGCGCCGGCTGTCTTGACGGGCTTCGCCCTGGCCTTCGCCAGAGGCGTCGGCGAATACGGATCTGTCATCTTCATCGCCGGCAACCTGCCGTTCAAATCGGAGATCGCCCCGCTGCTGATCGTCATCAAGCTGGAAGAGTATAATTACGCGGCCGCCACCGGCATCGCCGCCGTCATGCTGGTTCTGTCCTTCGCCATGCTTCTCGTGATCAACCTCATCCAGAGCTGGAGCAGAAGGAGGTATGGCAATGGCGCTTGAGACCAATGCTCCCGCGGCGAAAGTCCGATCCGTAGTCACCGAGCATCGGTGGGCGCGGTGGACGCTCATTGCCATTTCACTGGTGTTCCTGACGCTCATCCTGATCCTGCCGCTGGCGGCCGTGTTCGTCGAGGCGTTGCGAAAGGGGCCGGCGGCATTCTTCACGGCCTTGCAGGACGCGGAAACCTTTTCGGCGATCAGGCTGACGCTGATCGTCGCGGGCATCAGCGTGCCGTTGAACATCGTCTTCGGCGTGGCGGCCGCCTGGGCGATCGCCAAGTTCGAGTTCAAGGGCAAGGCCTTCCTGACAACGCTGATCGACTTGCCCTTCTCGGTCTCGCCGGTCATATCGGGTCTTGTGTTCGTGCTGCTGCTCGGCGCCAACACCTACCTCGGGCAATGGCTGAGCGCCAACAGCATCAAGATCCTCTTCGCGGTTCCAGGACTGATCCTGGCAACCATGTTCGTGACCTTTCCCTTCGTCGCGCGCGAGCTCATCCCGCTCATGCAGGAGCAGGGAACCGGCGACGAGGAGGCGGCGATCTCGCTTGGCGCGAGCGGCTGGCAGACCTTCTGGTACGTGACGTTGCCGAACATCAAGTGGGGACTGCTATACGGCGTACTGCTGTGCAACGCTCGCGCGATGGGCGAGTTCGGCGCGGTCTCGGTCGTTTCAGGTCGCATTCGCGGCCAGACCAACACCATGCCGCTACAGGTGGAAATCCTCTACAACGAGTATAATTTCACCGGTGCTTTCGCCGTGGCCACCTTGCTGGCGCTGCTCGCGCTCGTCACCCTTGTTTTGAAGACCTTGCTGGAAATGCGATACAGCGATGAAATCGCCGCGAGCCGGCGGCACTGAGGAATTAGAATGGAAGTTCGTGTTCAAAACCTACGCAAGGAATTCGATCGGTTTCCGGCTCTGCATGACGTTTCGCTCGATATCCGTTCCGGCGAACTGATCGCGCTGCTCGGTCCGTCCGGCTCCGGCAAGACGACCCTCCTGCGCCTGATCGCCGGGTTGGAGAGCCCCACCGAGGGGCTGATCTACTTCGGTGACGAGGATGCATCACGCAAGAGCGTTCAGGAGCGGAATATCGGCTTCGTGTTCCAGCACTATGCGTTGTTCCGCCACATGACGGTGCTCGACAATGTCGCCTTCGGCCTCAAGGTCCGCCATTCCTCACGCCGCCCCCGCGGGACGAGATACGCCGAAGGGCGCTGGAATTGCTCGATCTCGTGCAGCTTCCCGGCCTTGAAAAGCGCTATCCCGCGCAGCTCTCCGGCGGCCAGCGGCAGCGCGTGGCGCTGGCGCGCGCCATGGCGGTGGAACCGAATGTACTGCTGCTCGACGAACCGTTCGGCGCGCTCGACGCGCAGGTCCGCAAGGATCTGCGCAAGTGGCTCCGCGAGATTCACGATAGGACCGGGCACACGACCGTCTTTGTTACCCACGACCAGGACGAAGCGATGGAGCTTGCCGACCGGGTCGTGGTGATGAGCCAGGGCGCGATCGAGCAGGTCGGCACGCCGGATGATGTCTATGATCACCCGAATTCGCCATTCGTCTTCGGCTTCGTCGGCCAATCGAACTGTCTGAAGGTCAAGATTTCAAACGGCGACATCTGGTTCGACGGGCGCTCGCTCGGCATCCGCGCCGAGGGTGAGGCCGATGGCGAAGCGAGCCTCTATTTCCGTCCGCACGACATCGAAATTCGCGATGGCACCGAGGGCATCGCAGGTGTCGTGACCAGCAGCCGCCGCGTTGCCGGAACGCGCCATGTCGAGATCGACATCGCACACGGCCATCCGCCGATCGAGCTTGAGCTGCCGCCGGTAGCCGCGGGCGGCCTCGAGCACGGCGGCGTCGCATTTCGTCCGACCCGCTGGAAGCTGTTCCGGTCGGCCTGAGGATCGACCCGGCCACGGTGCCGCTTGGCGGCCGGGTGAGTTCCAATTGTCGTTTCTACGGTCGCGGCTTGTCGGCGAAATGCTGGAGCGCGAATTCAGCGGCTCGCTGGTTGGACTTGCGGGCGTCATCGAGCCAGAACGGGAACAGGTGCCATTGGTGCACCATTCCCGGCAGCACCTCGGTCGTCACATCGACACCGGCTTGCCTGGCCCTATCGGCGAGACGCAAGGTGTCGTCGAGCGAGATCTCCCTGGAGCCGACCTGCATCAGGAGCGGCGGAAATCCCTTCATGTCGGCATAAAGCGGCGACACGCGCGGATCCGTCGGCGAACGGTCTCCAAGATAGGCCGTTCGCGCCGCCTCGATCTGTAACGCATTCCCGAACGGATCATTGGCGGCGTTGGTCGTGATCGACGCGCCGGTCGCCGCAAGATCCGTAACCGCGCTGATGGCGATGACTGCCGCTGGCGGCGGCCCGCGCAACTTGATCTGCCGGAGCACCGCCTGGATCGCGAGGTTCCCACCGGCGGCATCGCCGAGCACCACGATGTTGTCGCTCTCGTATCCGGAATCGAGGAGCCACAGATAGGCGGTCAACGTATCGTCGATCTGGGAGGGATAGGGATATTCAGGCGCCAGCCGGTAGTCGATCAGAAGCACATCCGCCGATGCCGCCTTCGCGAACGAAGCCGCCGACGCGCGATGCGTATCCAGGGAGCCGCTGTAGAAGCCGCCGCCATGGACATAGAGGATGGCCCTTTTCCCGAGCGCGTAGTGAACCCGCGCCGGCCATATCAACTCAGCGGCCACGCCGCCGGCATCGACCTGCCTGATCTGCACTTTCGACGGGCCCGGCGTCTCCTGCATCAACTGTTCGAAAGCGGCGCGGCGCTCGGCAAGGGTACCGGCCTTGGAATAATACTCGCCCATCTTGTCCAGCAGCTTCGCGACCTGTGCCTTCGAGGCCTCCGTCTGGACGGGCTCTTCTGCGGCAAGCGAGGGAGCCGCGAGACAGAGCAAGAGCAAGGCGACTGATACGGCCGCACGCAGCGCGGCCGCTATCGACCGGCCGACCGCATCTCCAGAATGGTGTGCGCTTCGCATAGCTGGACTCTCCGCGCCGGCCCCCATGCCGGTCCGCGCGAACCTCGCACGACTGCAAACTCTGTCAAGATGCGCGAGACGCCTATTGTAAACCTGGCGGCTAGATTCTTATCAGGCGGGCTCGGCCGCTCGCCGCAGATTGACGAAGGCCTTGATGGGCAGATGATCGGACGCAACGCGCGACAGTGGCGTATCGTGAGCCTCGACCGTGGTCAGCACGCCCTTGCGATTGGCCATGATGCGATCGAGCGCAAGTACCGGCAAACGCGCTGGAAAGGTCGGCACGGCCAGCGGCTGCGGACCGAAGACCGACTGAAACGAGTGGAGCGACGAGCGATCGCCCAACCGCCATTCATTCAGGTCGCCGAGCAGGATGGTCGGAACGTCGGATTTGTCCGTCATCAATTCGAGCAGCACTTTCGCCTGCTGCGCCCTGGAATGTCTGAGGAGGCCGAAATGCGCGGCGATGATGCGCAGCGCCCCACCCCGCTCGAGGTCGAGTTCGGCGACAAGCGCGCCCCGCGGCTCTAGGCCTGGAAGCTTGATCTGGTGGACGTCTCTGACCAGCCCTTTCTTGAACAGCACCACGTTGCCGTGCCAGCCATGCGCCTTGTTGACGCCGCTGATCGGTACGGGCAGCAGCCCGCTCTCCCGTTCGAGCCGGGGCAGATCGAGAATGCCCGTACGCTCGCCGAAACGCGTATCGGCCTCCTGAAGGGCGATGACGTCGGCACCGATTTCGTGAATGACGCGGCTGGTCCGATCGGGGTCGAACCGCCTGTCGTTGCCAACGCATTTATGCACGTTGTAGGAGGCAATCAGCGTGCCCTCGGGCCGTGACATCGGGCTGTCAGGAGCCAGTTCGATGCGCTTCCTGTGGTTTCTTATGGAAGCAAGAATGCTTGCTGGCAGATTGTTGTTCCTGGCATGCATCGTTGTTTTCCGGTTCTCCGTGAAGCGAATGGTTCCCTTGGTTTCAGTATAGGCGCTCTGTCCGAAGTTGCCATGTTGAAGCGCGAAAAACGGTCACAGATAGGGTGAGCCGAGCCAGAGAACCTTGTTCAGCAGACGGACTGCAAAAGGCTCGGACCGCAACCCCTCCAGCGTGACCGGCGACGCCGAGCGGATGGCCTCGTCGATATGCTCCTCTATTTCGTTGGCGAACCCCTCGTTCAAAACTTCGAGATCGATCTCGAAGTTCAGCCGCAGCGAGCGCGGATCGAGATTGGACGACCCGACATAGGACCAGACGCCATCGATCGACAGCAGTTTCGAATGGCTGAAGGAGCCGCTGGCGCGCCAGATACGACAATAGTTGCTGACGATCTGGTCGAATTGCGCGGTCATCGCCCGATCGACAAGAACGAGATTGTTGGCGGCCGGCACCACGATATCGACCTCCACACCCCGGCGTGCGGCGGTCGCCAGCGCGCTGATCAGTTCCCGATCGGGCAGGAAGTAGGGCGACATGATCTTGATCGATTTACGGGCAACCGAAAACGCACCCATCAGCATCCTGTGGTTTGTCTCCACCCGCCTGTCGGGACCGGAAGCGACCACGCGCATGAAAACGGGATCGCCCGGCTCCCGCTCCGGCGCGGCGATGCGCCACTCGTCTTCTATAAGCGCCTCGCCCGTCGTGAACCGCCAGTCTTCCGCGGCGATGTCGAACAGATCGGCCACGATTGGCCCGGTGACCATGAAATGGGTGTCTCGCGCGAAGTCTTCGCCGGCGATCTCGCGTGTAAAGCCCGCCCGGATATTCATGCCGCCCGTCAGCGCCACCCGGCCATCGACGATCACGATCTTTCTGTGGGTACGAAGATTGGCGTAAGGCAGGCGTAACCCCATGATGACATTGCCGTTGAATACGGAAACGGAAACGCCGCCCTCCTCCAGATAACCCAGAATACTCGGTACCGAGTAGCGGGCGCCGACGGCGTCGATCAGCACGCGAACCAGCACGCCACGCTTTGTCGCCGCGATCAATGCATCGGCGATCCTGAGACCGATCGGATCACGATCAAAGATGTAGGTTTCGAGAAGAACGCTTCGCTCGGCACTGTCGATCGATGCCTTCATCGCGGCGTAGCACTCATCGCCGGTGTCGAGTATGTCGATCGTGTTGCCGGTCGAGATCGGACTACGGGCGACGCGGTCGCCGAGCGTCTGCAGGGCTGCGAAACGTCGCCCGAAACCGCTGATGACGATCTCGGCTTCCGCGTCGAACGTTTCCAACTCATCGAGATCGGCCTGTGGCATCAGCGCGTCGCGGCGCATGCTCAAGGAGGCACGCCTGATGCGGTTGATGCCGGCGATCGCGTAAAGCACGGCGCCAATGATGGGGGACAAGACGATCACGCCGACCCAGCCGATCGCGGCGCGCACCTCCACCTTCGTCATGGTCGCATGGATCGCCGCGGCGGCGCCCATGAGCAACGAAATTACGAACAGGATATGCGGCCAATAGGTCGATATGAGATAAAACATGCAGGCAAGATATAGTCGCAATTCGGCACTGTTCAATCACGCCTTCGGCAGCAACGCCCGGCCCCGTTCGGCGGATAGCGTCCATGGTCCGAAGATAGTATAGTGGCGCTATCTGAAGCTCGATATGTCCGTATTTGGAGCATGAGCGGCACCTAAGCTTAATCATCGTGCTGCAACGCCGCATATATTTTTGCAGTGTGTCAGAAATGACTTGAAACAATGCGATTCGTCTGGAACTCTTCAATTAGTATCGCGTTTGAACGATGGCATCCCTGCAGTGGAGATCGGCGATGACGGAAACTCAAAGAGAGTGGGTTCAGAAGCGCGCGTATGCGCTCTGGGAAGAGGAAGGTCGCCCCACCGGGCGTGATCATGCGCATTGGGAACAGGCGATGAAAGAGCGCGCCGCGCTCGAGGGATCGGCTGCGTCTTCCGACGGCAAGGAAGTAAAGACAAGAACGAAGCGCGCGGCTCCCGAGATCAAGGTGAGCGGCGCGGCGAAGGCGACGAAGGCCGCGCCTAAGAAATCGCCGGCTCGAAAGTCGGCATGATCTCCGCAAATTATTGATTTAAAAGGGCGCTCCCAAGGCGCCCTGTTTTCATTTCAGTCATATCTCTGCATTAATTCAGTCGTATTGAATGAATGCCGGAAAGTCTTCAGTCGCAGCGCAATTTCAGCTTTGCTTAAAAGTGTGGCGGTGACTGTTCTGGATGGAACAAAAGTGACGTTTGACGGTTGTCCTGCAAAACTGGGAGAATGGTCATGAACCGCAGCTACTTCGACGCAATTCTCGTTTCCCTCATCGTAGCAGGTTGCTACATGTTCATCGCTCCCGTGTGAGAGACAATGCCGACCCTGGTCCTAGCTGCAACGGCTTATCTGGCGCTCGCCATGTTGCTTGTCGTCGTCGTCGACAATCTCGTGGCCTTCTTCTTCCGAGAAAAATCGGCTGCAATTTCGGTGCGCCGGTCGGCGCTTGAACGTATCGTGGCTGTTTCACGCCGTTATGGCCGCAAGTAGAAAGCTGGCGGCGATGCCAATCGCCGATATATTTCAACAGGCGGCGCCTGAACGACGATAGAACGCCCAGGCGCCTTTCACGGAGGCGCGGATGGCGTATCAACTCTACTACTGGAACGGCATTCAGGGACGGGGCGAGTTCGTGCGTCTCGCGCTCGAAGAGGCAGGCGCCGACTACGTCGATGTCGCGCGACACGACCAGCCCGGGCTGGGCACCGATGCCATGCTGGAAATCCTGGATAAAGGGTTGAATTCAACCATCCCATTTGCCCCGCCGTTTCTGCAAGACGGCGACCTCATGGTCTCGCACGTCGCCAACATTCTCTTCTACCTCGGCCCGAAGCTCGGCCTCGCTCCTTCCGATGAAGGCCCGCGCCACGTCGCGAACGGGCTTCAGCTGACGATTACCGATTTCGTCTGCGAAGTGCACGACACCCACCATCCGATATCGACGGGACTTTACTACGAAGATCAGAAGGCAGAAGCGAAGGCGCGCTCCACGGCGTTCATCGATGACCGCATCCCGAAATATCTCGGCTATTTCGAGCGCATGCTGAAGCAGAACCCGAGCGGTGCTGAGCATATCGTTGGCTCGGACCTTTCCTATGTCGATCTGTCGCTGTTCCAGGTGATCGAGGGGCTTTGCTATGCATTTCCCAATGCGATGAAGGGATATCAGCACCGCTACCATGCCCTGGCTGGCTTGCATGCGGCAGTGCGCGAGCGGCCCCGGATCGCCGCCTATCTCGCCTCCCCTCGCCGCCTTGCCTTCAATGAAGACGGCATTTTCCGTCACTATCCGGAGCTTGACGCGGCCAGCTGATCTCCAATCTAATCCGGCGGGCACATCTTGGCCGGACGAACGCCGGCCTTTCGACAGAACTGGGAGATCGTTTTCATGGCACATCTTGCGCAATCGCTTGCGGCAATCAAAATTCCCGACCTGGCCGGCAAGGCCGTTCTTATCACCGGCGCCTCGACAGGAATCGGCGCGGCGCTCGCCAGGGCGCTTGCCGCCCAGGAAATGAAAGTCGGCATTCATTACAACTCCAGCCGCGAACAGGCCGAAGCGCTGGCCGACGAGATCAAGAAAGCAGGCGGCCACGTCCATCTCGTGCATGGCGACGTGTCGAAAGAGGGCGAGACCGAGCGTGTGGTCGAAGAGACCGCCAAGACGTTCGGCCATCTCGATGGCTTGATCAACAATGCCGGCGGAATGCTCGGCCGCAAGCCGACCTCGGAATACACCGACGAGCATTACCAGAAGGTGATGGACCTGAACGCCCGCTCGGTGCTCGCCGCGACCCGCGCGGCGCACCCGTGGCTCAAGAAGCAGGGCGGCTTCATCATCAACACGACATCGATCGCGGCCCGAAACGGTGGCGGTGGCGGCGCCATTCTCTACGCCGCCGCCAAGGGGTTCGTGTCGACCATCACCCGTGGCCATGCGAAGGAATTCGTTCCCGACCGCATTCGCGTCAACGCGGTAGCTCCGGGCGTGATCGCCACGCCGTTTCATGAGCGCTACACCAATGACGAGCAGATGGAGATGCAGCGCAAATCGATACCGATGGGTTTCGTCGGCACATCGGAGGATTGCGTCGGCGCCTACCTGTTTCTCGCATCGCCAACACTTTCCGGCTACATCACCGGCCAGATCATCGAGGTCAACGGCGGACAGCTGATGCCGTGATTGCGGTGGCGCAAATCGATACGCCCTCGCCTTGATCCAAGGAACCTTTGCAGCGCAACAACGTTCCCTGCAGGCCAACAATCAAGCCGGGGGCGTTCCATGAGCTTTTCGTTTTCAGAACTCGACTTTCTCAAGCCCGAACTCGGTGCCGAGTACACCGGCCAGGGAACGCATTTCGCGGTATTTTCCGCCCATGCCGAACAGATGGAGCTCTGCCTCTTCTCGCCCGACGGCAAGGAGGAGGTTGCGCGCATGGCGCTGCCAAAGCGCGAGGGCGACATCTGGTCGGGCTATATCGCCGGCGTCGGCCCGGGGACCGTCTATGGCTACCGCGCCCACGGCCCTTACGACCCCAAGGCTGGTCATCGGTTCAACCCGAACAAGCTGCTGCTCGACCCCTATGCCAAGCAGGTACTTGGCGAACTCAAGTGGGACGACGCGCTTTACGGATACACGATCGGCGCGAAGGATGACGATCTCTCCTTCGACGACCGCGACAGCGCCCCTTACATGGTCAAGGGGATCGTGCAGGACCCGGATTTCGACTGGGACGGCGATCAAGCAATCCGCCGCACCTGGACGGACACGATCATCTACGAGGCGCATGTGCGCGGGATGACGATGACGCATCCCGACGTACCGGATGAACTGCGCGGCACGTTTCTCGGCATGTGCAGCGAGCCGATCATCGATCACCTGACGAAGCTTGGCATTTCGGCGGTCGAGCTGCTGCCGATCCAGCATTTTCCCAACGACCGCTATCTTCTCGAGAAAGGCCTCACCAATTATTGGGGCTACCAGACACTGGGCTTCTTCGCGCCGCAGCCACGATATCTGTCCGGAAGCAAGATCACCGAGTTCAAGACCATGGTGAAGGCGTTCCACGCCGCCGGTATCGAGGTCATCATGGACGTGGTCTATAACCACACCGCCGAGGGCAGCGAGCGCGGGCCGACACTCTCCTTCCGCGGCCTCGACAATGCCAGCTACTATATCCTCTCGCCCGACGATCCGCGCCACACCTATGACACAACGGGCACCGGCAATACGCTGAACGTCGCGCACCCCATGGTCATGCGCATGGTGCTCGACAGCCTGCGCTACTGGGTCGGCGTTATGCACGTCGATGGGTTCCGCTTCGACCTCGCCAGCACGCTGGGACGCCAGGATCTCGACTTCGATCGCCAGGGCATCTTCTTCGGCGCGATCCGCCAGGACCCGATCCTGTCAGGCGTGAAGCTGATCGCAGAGCCTTGGGATGTCGGCGAAGGTGGTTACCAGGTCGGCGGCTTTCCGCATCCATTCCGGGAGTGGAACGACAAATTCCGCGACGACACCAGGCGCTTCTGGAAGGGCGATGGCGGCATGGCGCCGGATATCGCCTCGCGCCTCACCGGCTCGCAGCTGCAGTTCAACCACTCCGACCGCGCGGCGACATCATCGGTCAATCTCCTGTCCGCCCATGACGGCTTCACGCTGATGGACACGGTCTCGTTCAACGACAAGCACAACGAGGCGAACGGCGAAGACAATCGCGACGGCCATTCGGACAATCACTCGGACAATATGGGAGCCGAGGGCGCAACCGACGACGCTGGCATCCGCGATGCGCGCTCGCGGCGCCGACGCAACATGATGGCGACGCTGCTTCTCAGCCAGGGCGTACCGATGATCGTCGCCGGCGACGAGGTCGGCAACAGCCAGGGCGGCAACAACAACGCCTATTGCCAGGACAACGAGATCGGCTGGGTCGACTGGTCGGGCCTGGACGACCCCTTCCTCACCTTCTGCCAGAAGATGATCGCGTTGCGAAAGGATCATCCCGAACTTCGCCAGGAGCGCTTTCTGACCGGCGCCATCGGCGAGGATGAGCGAACCGAAATCGCCTGGTATCGGCCCGATGGCGAGCAGATGGGGGAAGAGGATTGGAGCGATCCGGAACTTCGCCTGCTCAGTGTCTACATGTCCTACAGCGCCAATACGCCCGACGTCGAAAAGGCGGCCGGTCTGTTCCTGGTGTTCAACGCCGGCGGCGACTGCGAGATCCGTTTTCCTGCGGTGAACGGGATCAACGAGTGGAGCCGTGTGCTTGCGACCGGGGCCGATGACCCGTTCGCTGAACTGGATGTCAGGGAACCGCTGACAATCGACCGCGAAAGTGTGGCTGTGTTTGTGCCGAAAGGCGCCTAAGCCTCCGCGCGGGTAGCGAAACCATTTGATCATGGCCTAGTCAGTGTTTTTCCTGGCGAAGCCTGCGAAAGCGAAAGCAGCGGCAGATGAAATCAGGCAAGGCTGGGAGGCCTTGGCCTGATTTCTGCGCGCGCATTGTCAGCCGAATCCTTCGACTTAAGTCGGGCCTTGCGCCATTTGAATTCCCGTATTCGAATTCCCATATATTTTTCAGGAAAATCAGGATTCGGCACCGTGAGCTGGCAGATCGCGCACCGTAATTTACCGAAATCGAACCATAAGCTGTTGCTTTCTGCGACAAAACCCGGTTGCTTAAGAATTTCCACCGGTTTGGTTGATAGTGTGGATACGGTACGTAAGACAAGACGGCTTGTGGAATGCCACGCTTGGCATCAGGTTCCAATGAGGATCACGTTAGCGCGGTGGGGTCGGACCATTTTGAAAAAGCGATGAGTAAAGATCTCTTTCAAGTAAAGTTCTGGGGCGTTCGCGGCAGTATCCCGGTCTCCGGACCTGAGTTCGATCGTTATGGTGGCAACACCTCTTGCATCGAGATTCGCTGTGGCGAACACCGCATGATCTTCGACGCGGGCTCTGGCGCCCGCGAAGCTGGGCTTTGCATGCTCAACGATCAGGTCCGCGACGTCGATCTGTTCTTCACCCACTGTCACTATGACCACATCATCGGCCTGCCGTTCTTCAAGGCCATCTACTATCCGGCGATCGATCTGCGCATCTGGTCCGGTCATCTCGACGGCAAGATGACGACGCGCGAGATGATCGAGCAATTCATCAGCCCCCCATGGTTCCCTGTGAAGACCGACATCTGCCAGGCGACGATGAGCTTCCGCGACTTTCACGCCGGACAGGTCCTGGAGCCTCATCCGGGCGTCAGGATCAAGACCTTCATGCTCAATCACCCCGGTGGGGCGATCGGTTATCGAATCGAGTATCAGGGCCGCTCCATCGCGCTGATCTACGACATAGAGCATACGCCCGGTCACCATGATCCGGTCGCGCTGGAAATGATGCGGGACGTCGATCTCGCCGTCTACGATTGCACCTACAACGAAGACGAAATGCAGCGCTTCAAGGGCTTTGGCCACTCGACGTGGGAGCATGGCATCGAACTGGCGAAGATGGCGGGCACCAAGCAATTCGCGCTCTTCCACCACGCTCCCTCGCGCACCGACGCGCAGCTGGAAGCCATGGAAAAGCAGGCCCAGGCCGCCTTCCCGGCCTCGTTCGCGGCCCGCGACAACCAGGTTCTCGAACTCTAGACTAGACTAGCTAGCTCTCGACCAGTGACGTTGCCGATGCCCATCTGACCGCCGGATGGGCGCTCGTCTCGGTCAGAAGGTTGGAGAGAAACGCCCAGGCGGTCTCGTCATGCACCAGATGGTGCGTGAGAATGCCGATCGGCTCCGCGTCATCATCGAAGCGAGTGCGCAGTTCCGCTACCACATCGGCAACCAGCTCAGCATGCGGCCTGCCGCCACGGACGCCGTGCCAGTTCATGATATCGACATGCGTGTTGAGCAGCTTGATCGGGCTATCCGCCTTGGCAGCCCCGTAGACGGACAGTACCTTAAGACCAAGCGTCGGCAATTCCGCAATAAGCGCGCCGTTGATCCGGTTCCAGGGCGGCACCAGCATCGGCATGAACCGCTGCCCGAACAGCCGCTGCAGAATGGCAAAACCGTCGCGCAGTTCACCAAGCACGATATCCGGCGCGCGATGCGCGCCAAGTTCCTGCTTCTTCTGGTCAGGTCCCGCGTGGTTGGTGTGCGACCATCCATGCAGGGCCACCAGCACGTGCCGCTCGTCAGCCAGCCGCGTTGCCAGCGCCTCGCCCGTGGACGCCGGAATGACGGCGAGCGTCAAGGGCAGGCCGGCGTTGGCGGCTAGCTCCAACAGCTTCTCCAGCGCTGGCGTCGGCTCGATCGCGTCGTCGTCGCGAAGCCAGAAACGGGCGACCTTGCCAGCGGCCTGCCACCGGTCAAGCTCGGTCAGCAATGGCGTCCAGATATCATGAGCCGTCATCGTTGTTTTCCCGTGTATCTGCATAAAATGTCGTCGAGCACCTTGGCCGCGATATCAAGCGACCTTTCGCTCAAGACGAAGCGGCGCGCGGCGCGCGCCATCGCCGTGCGTCTGGAGGGATCGTCGAGCAATGCGTCGATCGCCGAAGCGTAGGCGGCAACATCCCCTTCCGCTGTCAGCAATCCGGTCAAGCCAGCCTGGACGACTTCGGGAACCCCGGCCGTATTCTGCGCGACGACCGGCAGGCCCGCGGCTTGTGCCTCGAGATAGGCAAGCCCATAAGCCTCGCCGCAGCCCGGCCATGCGTAGACGCCCGCTTTGCCGAGCTCTTGAGCGATGCTATCCGCGCCACGCTCTCCAAGCCAATCGATCCTTCCAGGCTCGAATGTCGAAAAGAGACGCTCAACCTCACCGCGCATCGGACCATCACCCACGACGGCGAGCGTCCACGGCTTGTGCCTTATCGCGGCAAGCGCCTCGGCAAGCATCGTGTAGCTTTGCATCTTGTCGCCGGCGCGCATCATCGCAACGGTGATCAGCCGCGTCGGCTCCGGCACCGGCTGCAGCTCCTCAAATGCCGTGGTGTCGATGAAGGGGGCAAGTGCCGCGATGCGCGCTTCAGGGATCGCCTGCTCCAGGCCCAATCGATCGCGCCGCGTGAAGGCGATATTGACCGCGGCATCCCTGACCATCGCGCCGACCCGCGCCTGGTGCGGCGCCCAGTCGGTCTGATCGCGCTTGGGAGAGTAGGAAGCTTCCGCGGTGACGAGAGGAACCCCGAATTCCGCTGATAGCGCCGGCCCGAAAGGGTCCACCGATTTGTAATAGGGGTGATAACAGAACCATAAATCAGCCTTGCCCGCGCTCGACCACTTGGCCCGCAGTCGCTGCAGCTCGCAGGCCATCTCGCCTTCGAGGCCGACCGCCGCTGCCGGTGTCGACGCAAAACTGCGGAATTCGGACGCGATTTCCACCGTGTGCCCACCCATCTGCAGGGCGTGGATCAGCAGCCGCGCCATCAGCCGATCCCCCGATGGCACCGGATGGTTGGGCGACTTCAGCGGCGCGTAGAATGCTATGCGCATGAGGTCATCCATATTGAGACGCAGTGTTCAAAACCGGCCCCTGTGCCCGCCGGGCGAAAGTTTGCTATGGTCTTCATCCTTACGGCTTGCTGACGAACATGTGACGTGCACGGACGGTCGAAAGGCGGCAATAAAACCTCAATTGCCCTATCACTAGTGCAAATGTGATTTGGGTTTCAAGAACGGGATTGAATGGCGAGCGTCGCGGCAGGCAGCAGCATTTTTTCGGAACGCTCGATCAGGCGCGCACGGCTGGGCTCCGGCCTTGTCATGTTCGCCTTTGTGCTCCTGCATTTCTCCAATCATGCGCTCGGCCTCATTTCCGTTACCGCGGCGGAAGAAGGCAGGCGGCTTTTCACCGCACTGTGGCGAAATCCGGTCGGTACCTTGCTTCTGTACGGCGCGATTTTGACCCATATCGCACTCGTCATGCGATCGATCTACGTCCGGCGCAGCCTTGTCATGCCGAAGGGCGAGCTTGCGCAGATCGTTCTTGGCCTGGCAATTCCCATTTTGTTGATCGACCATGTCGTCGGCACGCGTGTCGTCAGCGCGCTTTACGGATACCGCGACAATTACGAAACGGTCGTGCGCACGCTGTGGATCACCGCGCCCGGCAACGGGTTGCGCCAGGTCGTAGCACTCGTTGTCGTGTGGTTCCACGCCTGCATCGGCCTGCATTACTGGCTACGTTATCGCACCTGGTACAGCAATATACAGGCGTCTCTGCTGGTCGTGGCCATCCTCTTGCCTGTGCTCGCCATCCTCGGCTTCATCGAAATGGGCCGCACCATTGCCGAGCCAGCCTATGAGGGAATTGCCAATGTCGGCAGATACGAAGCAGAATCTCAATTCGCGCTACATGAAGGATCCGCAGGCGGTCGCGCAGGTCACGATGATCCGCACCGGCCTTTACGGGTCGTTCGCGGGCGCTCTGTTTCTCGTCTTCGCGGCAAGGACGCATCGCCGCTGGAAGGAGCGCGCCGACCAGATCACCGTGCACTATCAAGGCGGGGAACTGGTGCGTGTTCCGCGCGGCTCCACGGTTCTCGAAGCGAGCCGGCTTGGGGGTATCCCGCACTATTCCGTCTGCGGTGGCAAGGGTCAGTGCTCTACCTGTCGGGTGCAGGTGCTGAGCAATCTCGACGCCCTCCCCGCACCCGACCGGATGGAACAATCGACGCTGAAGCGGATCAATGCCGCGCCCGACGTCCGGCTTGCCTGCCAGTTGCGCCCGACCCACGACGTGACGGTCGTGCCGCTGCTTCTTCGCGCGGCCGAAGCGGCCCTCCCCATCAACACGCAGGAAACGGCGCCCGGTCGAGAACGCGAGATCGCCGTCCTCTTCTGCGACATTCGCGACTTCACCGCCCTCACCGAGGACCGCCTGCCCTTCGATATCGTCTTCCTGCTCAACCGCTATTTCGCGCTGGTCGGCAATGCTGTCGAAAAGGCAGGTGGCCGGGTGGACAAATTCATCGGCGACGGCGCCATGGCGCTCTTCGGCATCGGCACTTCGCCCGAGGAAGCCTGCCGGCAAGCACTGACGGCCGCGGCGTCGATCGCGCGCGACATCGAGAAGCTGAGCGAGGAACTGTCGGACGAACTGTCGATGCCGCTGCGCATCGCCATCGGCATTCATACAGGCCCGGCGGTGGTGGGAACGCTCGGCTTTGGCCGCGCCCGCAGCACGACGGCGATCGGCGACATGGTGAACGTCGCCAGTCGCCTGGAGGCGGCCGCGAAGGAATTCGAGGTCGCGCTTGTCGTCTCCGAACCGGTGGCCGCGCTCGCCGGCGCCGACATGGGCGGCATAGAAAGTCGTGAAATCAGCGTCAGGGGCCGCGCGCTGCCCTTGAAAGTCTATGTCATTCCGCGAGACAAGGCGATCGAACTGCTCGAAGGACAGACCTGATGCCCGGCCAATCGCGGCTGACCGCCAAATACTGGACAAAACGCTGGCGCAAGGCGCGCAACGCGATCGCGCGCAGGCTGCTTGACACGCGCACCGGCCGCCGGATTCTGATCGAAAGCATCGGGCCGCGCGTCGTCTCCATGACGGTCGATGCCGGCGACCACCTGATGACCTTTTCTCCCGCCGACTACATCGGTCGCAAGGTGTTCCGCAAAGGTCATTTCGAGCGCGATCACGTCGACCGGTTGCTGACGATCCTGCGCCAACGCGGCCTGTTGCGAGGCGACACGCATCTGCTCGAGATCGGCGGCAATATCGGCACGCAGACGGTGTATTTCGCGCTCAGCGGCGCCTATCGGCACATCGTCACCATCGAGCCCGATCCACGCAACTTTCCGCTGCTGCAGCTCAACCTGCGGCAAAATCGGCTCGACGACAAAGTGACCGCGGTGAATTGCGCCGCCGGCGACATGTCGGGCGAGATCGACTTCTTCATGAATGCCAATAATCACGGCAAGAGCAGCGCGATCCGACAAAGCCCGAGCGACACGAAGATCAGCGTCCCGGTTCGGCCGGTAACGGAGATATTGGCCGACCTTTCGATCGACCCCGCCGCGATCGGCCTGGTCTGGATGGATATCGAAGGATACGAGCCGGTCGCCTGCCGGTCCATGGTTCCGCTCCTGTCGCGCCGTGTGCCGCTCTACATGGAGTTCACGCCAAGCTTCTACGGCTCCACGCAGACAGGCGAGTTCATCGCCACCCTTGCCGGTTTCTACGATCGCTGCCTTGTCTTCTTCGAAGATGGAGAGAAGGAAATGGCCGTGAAGGATCTGCCCGGCGACATCGAGCAATACGACGTGCTGTTCCTGCCCTGATCAGCGCCGACGGTAAAGGTAGTAGCGGCCTTCCTTGATACCTGGTGGAAGCGGCAGCGGCTCGAGCTCGGGCCGTTCAATGGGCAGACCACTGACAGCGATGCCGCCCGTTGCCAGAACGCCGACCATCAGTTGCGGTAGCCACGTCAGCGTCACCGCATCGATCTCGTCATGCCCCGTGCCGATATCGGCATGCGCGAGAGCAGCACCGATACCGACGAACGCCTGGCCAGATTCGCGGATCTCGCCGGTCACCATGTTCTCGGCAGGCGGCGTCGAGGAGGAATAGGAGCGCACATCGCGGTCGAAGGCGATGATGCGGCGATCGGCAAAATGCTCGCGCAGATGATCGTAGGTTCGGCCGTTCCCAAGCCCGAATTCCAGCACCGGGCCCTCGATTGTCCGAACCAGATCGACGATGGAGTTCAGAATATCACGCTGGGCCGTCAAACGGCGAATGAAGCTGTCGAGGCGGCTCATCTGCGACTGTGTCCGTTCGTAAGTCTTGAAAGCGGATGTCGGGACATCGCGTTCGTGGGAAGGAAGGATGCAAGCCCGCGTTGCAGGCATGTGCGTTGGTGACAGAGCTAGCGGCAAAGGTTCGACCGCGCAAGCAGGCATGCGCCGGCACGCGGCAAACTCACATGAAGGTTATCGTCGTCGCCGGCCGCATGTCGAATTGGAAACGGGCAAGACCGGCCCGAGCCGAAAATGCATTGCCGCAGGTCGGGCTGTCTGTTCTAAGTTCTGGTATGAACGACATTTCGAACGACAGCTTCTTCGCCAGCGTGCCGGTCTTCGATCAGTTCGAGGGCGTCACCGATACCAATAACTATCGGCGCCTGCCGGATGATTGGGTGTTGGCGGTCGCCGATATCGTGGGCTCGACGCAGGCGATCATGGATGGCCGCTACAAGGACGTGAACATGGCGGGAGCGAGCGTCATCTCCGCCGTGCTCAATGCGCTTGGAAAGGGCGATTATCCCTTCGTTTTCGGCGGCGACGGGGCGATCGTCGCCCTGCCCGGCTCGATGGAAGCGGCTGCGCGTGACGCGCTTGCCGCGACTCAGCGATGGGCCGAGGAAGATCTGCAGCTGACACTGCGCATTGCCCTGGTGCCGATCAGCGACATCCGGCGCGAGGGACTGGACGTGCGCGTCGCGCGCTATTCGGCGAGCCCGTTCGTCAGCTACGCGATGTTCGCGGGCGGCGGAGGCAGCTGGGCAGAGAAGCAGATGAAGGAGGGCAACTATGCCATCGAACCGGCGCCGGCAGGCGCGCGGCCGGATCTGACCGGCCTTTCCTGCCGCTGGAACCCGATCGAGATCCAGCAACGGCGAGATCGCTTCGATCATCGCGGTGCCGGGCGAGCGTGGCGTGACGCCGGAATTCCGACAGCTGGTCAGCGACGTGGTCGCCATCTCCACGGAGCAGAGCCGCGATGCGCATCCGGTGCCGGCCGACGGGCCGGCGCTTGGCTTCTCGCTGAAAGGCATCAACCGGGAGGTCCGCGCGACGGCGCCGCACGCGGGGCGGCTGCGGCAGCGTATCATCATCATGCTGCAGATCGCGCTCACCGTTGTCCTGCACAAGCTGAACCTGAAATTCGGAAGCTTCGATGCCCGGCTCTACAAGCGAGATGTCGCCGGCAACTCCGATTTTCGCAAGTTCGACGACGGCCTGAAGATGACGCTCGACATCGACGCACATCGTCTCGGTCTCATCCGTACGCTGCTGGAGAAGGCGCAGGCCGACGGCATCGCGCGCTATGGGCTTCACAGCCAGACATCGGCACTCATGACCTGCTTCGTGCCGACGCCGCTTTCGCGCGATCATATGCATTTCATCGATGGAGCAAGCGGCGGCTACGCCGTCGCCGCCAGCCAGATCACCGGCAAGACGCTGTCGATCGACGAGGTCACGCCTTGACGATCGTGTCGGCGGCGATCCCGAGCCGCGCGAACACGTTGCGCGTGTCGACAATCAGCGCGCCACTTTCGGCAAGACACTTGTAATCGACGCCGTCGTGATCCGTTGCGATCAGGATCGCGTCATAGCCTGCCAGCACCTCGTCGGTAAGCGCCACGGAGCGACGCCCCTTCAGAGCCTGATACTCCCGCGTGGATGGAATTTCGGGCACATGCGGATCGTGATAATCCGCGCGGCCACCACGCTCCTCGATCACCTCGATCAGCCGCAACGACGGACTTTCGCGGATGTCCGCCACGTTTTTCTTATAGGCGAGGCCGATCATGAGAACACGCGAACGGCTGAGCGCCTTGCCGACGCGGATATCCAGCGCTTCCGCGAGCTTGCCGACCACGTAACGCGGCATCGCCGAGTTGATCTCGCCGGCGAGTTCGATGAAGCGCGTCGGCAACTCGTATTCCCGCGACTTCCAGGTCAGATAGAAGGGATCGATCGGGATGCAGTGACCGCCCAGCCCCGGACCCGGATAGAACGGCATGTAGCCGAACGGCTTGGTCTTTGCCGCATCGATCACTTCCCAGACGTCGATGCCCATGGCCGCGTAGACCGTCTTCAGCTCGTTGACGAGCGCGATGTTGACCGACCGGAAGATGTTTTCCGTCAGCTTGACCGCTTCGGCGGTGGCATTCGACGACACTGGAACCACCGTCTTCACGGCGGCGCCATAGAAGGCCGACATCAGCGACAGGGCCTCCGCGCCGTCGCCGGCGACGACCTTGGGGATCGTGGCCGTGTTGAAATGCTGGTTGCCGGGATCTTCACGTTCCGGCGAGAAGCCGACGAAGAAGTCCGTTCCGGATTTGAGGCCGGTCTTCTCGAGGATCACCTTCACCACATCGTCGGTGGTCCCTGGATATGTCGTCGATTCCAGCACGACGAGCTGGCCCTTGCGAAGATGCTCGGCGATCGTGCGCGAAGTCGCCTCAACGAAGGACAAATCCGGATCGCGGTGCTTGGTCAATGGCGTTGGCACGCAGATGACGATGACATCGCAATCGGCAAGGCCGGAAAACTCGGTCGTCGCGGCAAACCGTCCGGCATCGATCTCGATTTGCAGATCGGCGCTGGTGACCGCGTCGATATAGGAGCGACGCGCATCGATGGCGACGATCTTCTTCGGATCGACATCGAACCCGGTGACCGAGAAGCCACTGCGGGCAATCGCCATGGCAAGCGGCAAGCCGACATAGCCAAGGCCGATGATACCGGCGCGCGCCGTGCGAGTCTCGATCTTGTTTGAAAGAGCGTCGAATACAGAGGTGCTTTGCAAAGCGGATCTCGCCTAAAACAGAAAGGATCTCTGATCTAGTGTAAGAGCGCGGCGAATTAAACCCGCCAAAAGCCATATTGGAAAACTGACGCGAACGTGACCGCGAGATTCACCTCCGACGGCCGTGCATAAGGGTATTGTGAAAACATCTCGCCGCTTGCCGGACGTTTGACCGACAAGCGGAATTTCGGGATGCTGAGGGCAAGCTGTGCGACGTGCCGCGACCGCGGATAGCTTCATGCGATAACAACCCCGGGCCGACGGCCTGGGCCTGGCCGAATAAAATGCAGAAATGTCCCCAATTTCAATGTGTTCGTCATCAACTGGACACCCTGATTGCCGTACGCTAGTGTCGTCGTAAAGGGAACGAAGAAAACTGGGGAATTTCATTGGTATGGCGTCCGCGTCCGATCTGCTGCGCATTGAAAATCTTGATATCTCCTTCTCGGTTTTCGGCGACAAGCTGCGTGTCGTAAAGAACGCGAATTTGCGCATTTTGCCCGGCAAAGTGACGGCGCTGGTTGGCGAGTCCGGTTCGGGCAAATCGGTCATCAGCCAGAGCATCATGGGCATCCTGCCAAACCCGGCTCAGGCATCGGGAAGCATTGTCTTCACCGACCCTCTGGATGGCAAAGCCACCGATATCCTGCAATACTCGCGCGACAGCGAGGAGATGCGGGATTTGCGCGGCCGGCGGATGGCGACCATCTTCCAGGAGCCGATGACGTCGCTGTCGCCGCTGCACACCGTGGGCAACCAGATCAGCGGATCGCTGCTGATCCATACGGAAGCGACGAAAAAGGAAGCGCGGCAGAAGACGGAGGAGATGCTTGGCCTCGTAGGCTTCGCCAATCCGAAGCGGACATTCGACATGTACCCCTTCGAACTGTCGGGCGGCATGCGCCAACGCGCCATGATCGCCATGGCGCTGATCTGCAAACCTGCCCTTTTGATCGCCGACGAGCCGACGACTGCGCTCGACGTGACGATCCAGGCGCAGATACTCGAACTTCTGCGGGATCTGCAGCACAAGCTCGGCATGGCGATGCTGCTGATCACCCACGATCTCGGCGTCGTCGCCAACATGGCCGACGAAGTGGTGGTGATCTACCACGGCGAGATCATGGAGGCCGGACCGGTGGAATCGATCTTCCGCAATCCGCAGCACGCCTATCTGAAAGGCCTGATGGCCGCCGTTCCGCACTTCGATATGCGCGAAGGCGAGCGGCTGAAGGCGTTGCGCGACGTGCCCGTCAATCTCGAATCCCTCGTCGGCAAGAAGAAGAAGGTCGAGATCGAGGGGCCGGACGTCCTGTTATCGGTGAAAAATCTCACAAAGACCTTCAAGACGCGCAACCGCGGCCTGTTCGGCATGCGCGATCACGCGGGCGTTCGAGCGGTCGACGATGTCAGCTTCGATATCCGCCGTGGCGAGTGTCTTGGACTGGTGGGCGAATCCGGCTGCGGCAAGACGACCGTCAGCAAGATCCTCATGCGGGCGATGGCGCCAGATGGCGGCTCGGTGGTCTTCAACGATGGCAAGGATGCCGTCGATGTCCTGTCGGTGACCGGCGACGACCTTCAGCAATTGCGCACCAATATCCAGATGGTCTTCCAGGACCCTGTGTCGTCGTTGTCGCCGCGTATGACCGTGCGCAACATCCTCAGCGAGCCGCTCGAGATCCATGATCGTGGCGACGGCGCCGAACGCAATCGCAAGGTCGAGGCGCTTATGGGCGCGATCGGGCTCGATAAGCGCTATCTCAACCGCTATCCGCACAGCTTTTCCGGTGGCCAGCGCCAGCGCATCGGCATCGCCCGCGCGCTGGCACTCGGGCCGAAACTCATCATTCTTGATGAGCCCGTCTCCGCACTCGACGTTTCGGTGCAGGCGCAGATCCTCAATCTCCTGAAGGATCTCCAGAAGGAACTCGGGCTGACCTATCTGTTCATTTCGCACAATCTGGCCGTGGTCGATTACATGGCCGATCGCATCGCGGTCATGTGCAAGGGACGTATCGTCGAGATCGCTCCGCGTGAAATCATCCTGCGCGATCCCGTTCACCCCTATACGAAATCGCTCCTCGCAGCCGTGCCGTTCCCCGATCTCGACCGGCCGCTCGACTTCGAAGCGCTTCGCAAAAACGGCGCGGCGGACAAGCAGAATTGGGGCGTGACCTTTACCGCCGAGCACGACGACGCATCGGAACTCGCCTATGCCGACCTCGGCAACGGGCATTTCGTGCGTGCGCGCAAAGGCGCCGACGTGAAGGAGTTGCGCGCATGGTAACGCGTCGTGGTTTCATCGGGGGACTGGTTGGAGCGGCCGTCGCCCCCTCATTGGCAAAGGCGGTCGGCGACCGCGACATCGAGCCCGAATTCCTGCGTGACTGGCTGCGGGCGGGCCGCATTCCGCCGATGGTGGACCGCCTGCCGACCCATCCGCGAATCATCAACATGAAGAAGGCCGGGCTACAGCCCGGCGTCTACGGCGGCACCGTGCGCACCATTATCGGCAGCGCGAAGGACATCCGCTACATGACGGTCTACGGTTATTCGAGGCTCGTCGGCTATGATGAAAAGCTGCAGATCCAGCCCGACATCCTCATGGGCTTCACCTCGGAAAACGACGCCGTCTTCACCTTCTATCTGCGGGAAGGGCATCGCTGGTCCGATGGATCGCCGTTCACAGCCGACGATTTCCGCTACTGGTGGGAAGACGTCATCCTCAACAAGGAGCTGACGCCGGGCGGCGGCGCGCTGGAACTTCGTCCTCACGGGAATCTGCCGCGGTTCGAGATGCTCGATCCCCTGACCGTGCGCTACACCTGGGAACGACCGAACCCGAATTTCATGCCGGCGCTCGCCGGCCCGCTGCCGCTGGTCATCTACGGGCCCGGCCACTATCTGAAGCAATTCCACAAGAAGTATCAGGACGACTTTCGTCTCTCCGCGTTGATGAAGGAGAACCGGGTCAAGAAGTGGGTCGATCTGCACATCAAGATGTCGCGCGCCTCGCGACCCGAAAACCCCAGCCTTCCATCGCTCGACCCATGGGTCAACACGACTGCGCCGCCCGCGGAGCAGTTCGTCTTCGTGCGCAATCCGTACTTCCATCGGATCGACGAGAACGGCGTGCAACTGCCCTATATCGACCGGTTCATCATGAACGTCAGCTCGTCCTCGATCATCGCCGCCAAGGCTGGCGCGGGCGAGATCCGACCTGCAGGCGACGGGTGTCGACTTTACCGATTACACGTACCTGAAGGACGCCGAGAAGCGCTTCCCGGTGAAGGTCAATCTCTGGAAGCAGATACGCGGCTCGCGCGTGGCCTTGCTGCCGAACCTCAACTGCGCCGACGATGCCTGGCGCAAGCTTTTCCGGGAGACGCGCTTCCGGCGCGCGCTTTCGCTCGCCGTCAACCGGCACGAGATCAACATGGTGGCGTTCTATGGCCTCGGCAAGCCAAGCGCCGATACAGTGTTGCCGGATAGTCCGCTGTTCAAGCAGGAATATGCCGACGCCTTCATCGCCTATGATCCCGACGAGGCCAACCGGTTGCTCGATGAACTGGGGCTGACCGAGCGCGACAGCGAAGACATCCGCCTGTTGCCGGATGGACGCCGCGCCGAAATCACCGTGGAAACCGCGGGCGAGAGCAATCTGGACACCGACGTGCTCGAACTCGTGCGCGATCACTGGCGCCAGGTTGGGCTTGCGCTCTATACCCGCACCTCGCAACGCGACATCTTCCAGAACCGCGCGATGAGCGGCCGCATCATGATGTCGATCTGGTTCGGCATCGACAACGGGGTGGCGACCGCCGACATGTCGCCCAGCCAGTTGGCACCGACCATGGATGACCAGCTGCAATGGCCTCTCTGGGGCATGTACCATCTGTCCGCCGGACAGAGCGGAACCGCGCCCGACCTGCCGGAAGCCGAGCAGCTTGTAGCCCTGCTCAGCCATTGGGGCGCGACCTCGCGCTTCGAGGAACGGCAGGCGATCTGGCACCAGATGCTGTCGCTCTACACGCAGCAGGTCTTTTCCATCGGCCTGATCAACAGCACGCTGCAGCCCATTTTGAAGTCGGCGAAACTGCAAAACGTGCCGGAGCAGGGCCTCTACGGCTTCGACCCGACATCCTATCTCGGCATCTACATGCCCGACACCTTCTGGTTCAAGGAGGCCTGAGCGATGCTGAGATACATTCTCTGGCGCATCGCCGCCATGGTGCCCACGCTGTTCGTGATCTCTGCGCTGGTCTTCACCATTATCGAACTACCACCCGGCGACTTCTTCGAAAGCCAGATCGCCGAGTTGCGGGCGCAGGGTGAAAGCGCCAACCTTCAGGAAATCGAGGAACTCCGCAAACAGTACGGCTTCGACAAGCCGGCCGTGGTCCGCTATTTCTACTGGGTCGGCGGCATGCTGCAGGGCGACTTCGGCTATTCGTTCGAGTACCAGTTGCCGGTCTCGGAGGTCGTGGGCGACCGGTTGTGGCTCACCATCCTGGTATCGTTCTCAACCATCCTGCTGACATGGCTGATCGCGTTTCCGATCGGCATCTATTCCGCGACCCACCAGTACAGCTGGGGCGATTACGGCCTGACACTGTTCGGCCTGCTCGGCATTGCCATTCCAAATTTCATGCTAGCGCTGATCCTGATGTATTTCGCCAATATCTGGTTCGGCGTCACCATCGGCCACCTGATGGACCAGAAATTCCTCGCCGAGCCGATGAGCTGGGAAAAGGCGAGATCGATCCTCTCGCATCTGTGGATCCCCGTCATCATCGTCGGCACCGCCGGCACCGCCGGGATGATCCGGCGGCTTCGCGCCAACCTGCTCGACGAGATGCAGAAGCAATATGTCGTGACGGCGCGCGCCAAGGGCCTTCATCCGCTGCGTGCCCTGGTCAAGTATCCGCTGCGCATGGCGCTGAATTTCTTCGTCGCCGACATCGGCTCGATCCTGCCGTCGATCATATCGGGGGCGGAGATCGTCGCCATCGTGCTGTCGCTCGAGACCACCGGCCCGATGCTTATCAAGGCGCTGCAGAGCCAGGACATGTATCTTGCAGGCTCCTTCCTGATGTTTTTGGCGTTCCTGAACGTCATCGGCGTGCTGATATCTGACATCGCCCTCGGCTTCCTCGACCCACGTATTCGCCTGCAAGGCAGGAGCACCAAATAATGTCGCCCTTGCCCCCACCCGGCGCGCCGCTGCCGCACTTCGTTTCGACAGCGCCATTCGATCCGATGGCGACCGAAACGATGACGGCCGCGCAATCACGCATCCACCTTGCTTCGCAAAAGCAGCTCATGTGGTGGAAATTCAAGCAGCACCGCTTGGCGGTGGCATCGGCGGTCTTCCTCATCGCCGTCTACCTGATGATCCTGATCGTGGAATTCGTGGCGCCTTACAGCCTGCACACCAAGAACGTGGATTTCATTCATTCACCGCCGCAGCGCATCCATTTGTTCGACAAGGGAAAATTCGTCGGACCCTTCGTTTATGGACGCACCATGTCGCTCGATATGGACACGTTGCGGCGGACATACACCGACAACCCCGACGATGTTCAGCCCATCCGCTTTTTCTGCCGTGGCGATTCCTACAAGTTCTGGGGTCTCGTGCAATCGAATGTCCACGTCGTCTGCCCGGCGCCGGGCGGCCAGATGTTTCTCCTCGGAACCGACCGCCTGGGACGCGACGTGCTGTCGCGCATTCTCTATGGCGCCCGTATTTCCCTGACCATCGGGCTGATCGGCATATCGATCAGCTTCTTTCTGGGCATTGTCATCGGTGGGCTTGCCGGATACCGCGGTGGTGTATTCGACCTGATCGTCCAACGGCTGATCGAGGTGCTTCAGTCGCTTCCCAGCCTGCCGTTATGGATGGCGCTGGCGGCGATCATGCCAGTGACGTGGAGCCCGCTCGTGATCTATTTCGGGATTACGATCATTCTCGGGATCATCGACTGGACGGGTCTGGCGCGCGCCGTACGCTCAAAGCTCTTGGCTCTGCGCGAGGAGGATTATGTGCAGGCGGCGCAGCTGATGGGCGCCAGTACGCCGCGCGTGATCGGCCGGCATCTCGTGCCGGGCTTCATGTCGCATCTGATCGCCTCCGCGACGATTTCCATTCCCAGCATGATTCTCGGCGAGACGGCGCTTAGCTTCCTCGGGCTCGGCCTTCGTCCGCCGATCACCAGCTGGGGAATCCTGCTCACGGAGGCCAAGAGCGTAAGTGTTATTGCGTTCTATCCGTGGTTGCTTTTCCCAATTATACCGGTGGTCTTGGTTATTTTGGCGTTCAACTTTCTGGGAGACGGCTTGCGCGATGCGGCAGATCCCTACAAATAACGGCCGACGATTGATCCTCCCCCGATCGGTCGCCAGCGTCGTTGGAAGCAGCGGTGCTAGATGATGAGTAGCCCGGAAGGAATGTCCATGGCCCGGCGCCTGGAAGACGCACGCATCCTGATGTACAGCCACGACACGTTCGGGCTCGGCCATCTGCGACGCTGTCGCACCATCGCGCATGCGCTGGTCGAGGACTATCGCGGCCTGAACATCCTGATCATCTCGGGCGCGACGATCGCCGGCGCTTTCGACTACCGCGCCCGCGTCGACTTCGTGAAGGTGCCGAGCGTGATCAAGCTGCGCAACGGCGAATATACGTCGATGGCAAGCCATATCGATCTTCAGGATACGCTGAAGATGCGCGGATCGATCATCCGCCACACGGCCGAGACGTTCCAGCCCGACATCTTTATCGTCGACAAGGAACCGATGGGCCTGAAAGGCGAGGTCGAGGAGACGTTGGCCTATCTCAAGGCGCGCGGCACGACACTCGTGCTTGGCCTGCGCGAGATCATGGACGCCCCTCACCTGCTCGACGCCGAGTGGAAGAAGAACGGTGTGATGCAGAAGATCGATCAATATTACGATTCGATCTGGGTCTATGGCCCGCCCGATTTCTACGACCCGCTGGTCGGCCTCGACGTGCCCGCCAGCGTTCGCCGCAAGATGGACTTCGTAGGCTTCCTGCAGCGCAGCGTCTCGGCCAACAAGACCTCGATCAATGCGCGAAATGACGACTATATCCTCGTCACGACCGGTGGCGGCGGCGACGGCTCCGATCTGGTGCACGACGTGATGAATGCCTACGAGCAGGACCCGACGTTGCAGCAGAAGGCGCTCGTCGTGCTCGGCCCCTACATGCCGGTCGCCGAGCGCACCGCGCTGGTCCAGAAGGGCGCCAAGATCCCCTACATCCAGGTTATCGAATTCGATAACAACATGGAGGAGCTGATCGCCGGCGCTTCGGGCGTGGTGGCGATGGGTGGCTACAACACCTATTGCGAAATCCTCTCTTTCGACAAACCCGCGCTGATCGTGCCGCGTGTCAAACCGCGCGAGGAGCAACTCCTGCGCGCGCGGCGTGCCAGCGAACTCGGCCTTGTCGAGATGCTCCTGCCGGAAGCATCGGCCGACGCGACGGTAATGGCCGACGCGCTGAAGCGCCTGCCGCACCGCCAGCCGCCCTCGATGAGTGGCTCCAACATGCGGCTTGAAGGCCTGAACCATATCTCCGAGACAGTCGGCAGCTGGCTCGACAACCGTGGACGCCACCTCTCCGTCGTCGGCGCCGAGTGAAAGTCGTATCATTGCCGCCACGCCGGAAACTGCTAGTCGTCTTGAAGGGCTACCCACGCCTTTCGGAAACATTCATAGCGCAGGAATTGCTCGGTCTGGAGAAGGCCGGGTTCGACCTGACCCTGATCTCGATGCGTCGCCCGACCGACAAGAAGCGCCATCCCGTCCATGACGAGATCAAGGCGCGGGTCGTCTATCTGCCGGAATATCTGCACGAGGAGCCGTTGCGGGTACTGAAGGGGCTGTTCTCAAGCTTCCGAAAATCCGGCTTCGGCGCGCTGATCAAGCGCTTTTTCAAGGACTTGCCGCGCGACGTCTCGCGCAATCGCTTCCGCAGGCTTGGCCAGGCGATGGTGCTCGCGCGCGAATGGCCGGATGGCGGCCAGTGGCTGCACGCGCACTTCATCCACACGCCCGCCTCCGTCACCGAATATACGAGCCTTTTGACCGGCGTGCCCTGGACCTGCTCGGCACATGCCAAGGACATCTGGACATCGCCCGACTGGGAGCTGACGGAAAAGCTTTCCAGTGCCCGGTGGGCCGTCACCTGCACCCGCAACGGCTACCAGCACATGCGCACACTGACATCGCGCAAGGACGCCGTGCATCTCAGCTATCACGGCCTCGACCTCGCGCGCTTCGGCCATTTCCCCGGCGAGCGATCCGCAGAGGATGGCAGCGATCCCACGAAACCCGTTTTCCTTCTCAGTGTCGGGCGGGCGGTCGAGAAGAAGGGTTACGACACCTTGCTGCGTGCGCTGGCGCTCCTGCCCGGCGATCTGCACTGGCGTTTCGAGCATATCGGCGGCGGTGACGAGCTTGCGAAGCTGAAAGCACTGGCAGCCGAGCTCAAACTCTCCGAGCGCATCATCTGGAAAGGCGCGCTCGCCCAGGAAGAGGTCCTGGATCACTACCGCCGCGCCGATCTCTTCGCGCTCGCCTGCCGCATCGCCGCCAATGGCGATCGCGACGGGTTGCCGAACGTTCTGGTCGAGGCATCGAGCCAGCGCCTCCCCTGCATCTCCACCTCCGTGTCCGGCGTTCCGGAGCTGCTGGTGGACGGTGAAAACGGCCTTCTGGTCGAGCCCGATGATCCGAAGGCCCTGGCGAAGGCGCTGGAGACGGCCATTCGCGATCCCGGCTTGCGGCGGAGGCTGGGAGACGCCGCCGAAATGCGCGTACGCAGCCATTTCGACTACAACGCCAGCATCGACCAGCTCAGCCAGCTGTTCCAACAGGAGTGGCAGAAGGCATCATGAGCGCTCCGCGTGTTTTCTTCTACGTTCAGCATCTGCTCGGCATCGGCCACATCGCGCGCGCGAGCCGCATTGCCAATGCCCTGCAGAACGATGGATTTGACGTCACTGTCGTGACCGGAGGCCTGCCTGTCGCGGGCTTCCCGGCGGCGGGGTTGAAGACGGTTGCGTTGCCGCCCGTGGTGGCAAGCAACGCCGGCTTTTCAGGCCTTGCCGACGAACGCGGTGTTGCGGTCGACCAGGATTTTCTCGATCGACGCCGCGATCTCTTGCTGCGGGCGTTTCACGACACGCGGCCGGACGTCGTCATTATCGAGGCGTTTCCTTTCGGGCGCAGGCAGATGCGCTTCGAACTTCTGCCTCTCATCGAAGCGATCGAAGGTTCGAACCCGCGACCGAAACTGTTGAGTTCGGTACGCGACATATTGCAGGAAAACCGCAAGGCCGGCCGCGACGCCGAAACCGTGGGCCTCGTGCAGGCGCATTTCGACAGCGTTCTTGTTCACGGCGACCCTGGTTTCGTGCGCCTCGAGGACACATTCCCGCTGACACACGATATCGCCGACAAGATCACCTATACCGGGATCGTGGCGCCACCACCGCCCGAGCAGGCGTCGGAGACATTCGACATCATTGCATCCGCCGGTGGCGGCGCGGTTGGAATGGAGCTGCTTGATGCCGCCGCCCAGGCCGCGAAGATGCTGCCGGCTGACCTGCGCTGGTTGCTGATCAGCGGCCCGAACCTGCCGGAGGTGGATTTCGAGACCCTGTCGCAGGCGATACCACCGAACGTCACGCTCGTCCGGTTCCGCAAGGATTTCCCGTCGCTTCTCGGCGCCGCGCGCGTGTCCATTTCGCAGGCGGGATACAACACGGTGGGCGACCTGCTGCGGACCGATTGCCGGCCGATCCTGATCCCGTTCGTGGCCGGTGGAGAGACGGAACAGACCGTCAGGGCCGAGCGCCTTGCCAAGCTGGGCCTCGCTGAACTGCTGCCCGAGAAAGGCTTGACGGCGGATCATGTGGCGGCGACGGTGAGCGCGGCGCTCGCGGCTCCAAAGCGAACCACCGCCGAGCTCGATATCGACCTTGAGGGCGCAAGACGAACAACGGAAATCATTCGCGCCATGCTCGCGTGAAACTCTCGCGCTTTATGAAAATCATGTGATATAAAACAGACTCCCGCGAGAATCGGCATCCAGCAATGCACGCCGCTTCGCGTTGTTTTTGTTGAGCGATCCGGTAGCATGATCCTGTTCTCGGTACCACCGCCCTCTCGTGCAGGATTGATGTCTCACATTTTCCAGACAATCGACGGTTAGCAATGGAAAAAAGCCTCGCGCGCTACATCTGGTCGAACACGCGGCTGCAGCAGCTTTGGATTCTGGCGGTCGTCGCATTTTCGATGGTGCCCTACTTCCTGTCGTTCGACCTGCCGAAGCAGATCGTCAATGGACCTATTCAGGGCTCCGGCTTCGAGGGTGAGGGTGCGACACAGACCTTTATGGAGCTTTCCTACACGTTTCCGTTGATCGGAAAAGTGGAGATCTTCCAGGGCCTCCAGCTCGGCCGCGAGCAGATGCTGATGGCGCTCAGCCTGGTTTTCCTGGCGCTTGTCGTCCTCAACGGTCTCTTCAAGTTCTACATCAACACCTACAAGGGCCGGCTCGGCGAGCGCATGCTGCGGCGCATCCGCTTTCAGCTGATCGACCGGGTTCTGCGCTTCCCGCCCAATCACTTCAAGCGTGTGAAGTCCGCCGAAATCGCCACCATGATCAAGGACGAAGTCGAGCCCATGGGCGGCTTCACGGGCGATGCTTTCGTCTCGCCCGCGCTCCTCGGCGGCCAGGCGCTGACGGCGCTTGCCTTCATCATCGTGCAGAACTTCTGGCTGGGAATGATCGCCGCCGCGATCGTCGGGGTTCAGGCGATCGTCATCCCCCGCATGCGCAAGCGGCTGCTGGAACTCGGTCGCCAGCGCCAGTTGACGGCACGCGAACTTTCCGGCCGTGTCGGCGAAATCGTCGATGGCATCGGCACGATCCATGGCAACGACACGTCGAACCTCGAACGGGCCGACATCGCCGCCCGGCTGGGGCTGATCTTCTCGATCCGCTACGATCTCTATCAGTGGAAATTCCTGGTCAAGTTTCTCAACAATTTCCTCGCGCAGGTGACGCCGTTCCTGTTCTACGCGATCGGTGGCTATCTGGCGCTACAGGGTCGCCTGGATATCGGGCAGCTCGTGGCCGTCATCAGCGCCTACAAGGACCTGCCGGGGCCGCTGAAGGAACTCATCGACTGGGACCAGATGCGCCAGGACGTGCAGGTCAAATACCAGCAGGTCTACGAGCAGTTCAACGTCGAGCCGCTGATCGACGACAGCATTCACAAGGTTGCCATGGACGATGTCGCCATGTTGGCGGCTCCCATCATCGTCACCAATCTGGCCGTCAGCGACGACAGTGGCGCCAAGCTGATCGACCACGTCTCGGTCGAAATCAAGCCGAACGAGACGGTCGCCGTCGTCGGCCCCAATTCGAGCGGCGCGGAGGCATTCGCCGAAGCGCTCGGCCGCGTGGTCTGGGCAAACTCTGGTCGCATCACCATCGACGGGAAGGATCTGCTGGAACTGCCGGAATCGGTTTCCGGCCGCAGGATCTCCTATGCCTCTTCGGATCTCTATTTTTTCCAAGGGACGCTGCGCGACAACCTTCTTTACGGTCTGAAACACGCGCCTCTGACCGAGCCCGATTACGACGAGCAGACGGCGCAGGAAGCGAAGTGGCATGCCGCCGAAGCGATAAAGGCCGGCAATCCGACGCTCGATCCAAACAGCGACTGGGTGGATTACCGCGCTGCCGGCGCCACCGGTCCAGCCGATATCCTGACGGCCATGCGCCCGGTTCTCGACGCCGTGCTGATCACCGAGGATATTCTCGACCTCGCGCTTCGCTCGACGGTGGATACGCAGATCCACACCAAGCTTGCCGAGCATATCGTCGACCTCCGGGCCGCCCTGCGTGAGAAAATGCAGCAGTCGGAACTGGGCGACATCGTCGTTCCGTTCGACTTCGACAGCTACAACGCCCAGGCAACGGTGGGCGAGAACCTGCTTTTCGGCTCCATGAAGCGGCCGATCATGAACAACCGGCGCTTAGCCGCCCATCCCTATTTTCAAGCACTCTTCCGAGAAACGGGATTGAGCAACGATCTCTACGCCATGGGCCTGGAGATCGCCGAGAACGCGATCGAACTCTTCCACGACCTGCCGCCGGACCATCCGTTCTTCCAGCAGCTGACCTTCATGACGGCGGACGACATTCCGACCTATCAAGCTCTGCTGCAGAAGCTCAGCAGCCGGAAATTCGACGACGCCACGCCGGAAGACCGTTCGGCCATCATTCGGCTGAGCTTCGCCTACATCGAACCCCGCCACCGCTTCGGTCTCCTCACCGACGAGCTGACGGCCAAGATCGTCAGCGCGCGCAAGCAGTTCCACGAAAACATTCCCGATGATCTCTCGGCGGTCATCGAGCGCTACGATCCCGAGCACTTCATTTCGTCGGCAAGCCTGATGGACAACGTCTTGTTCGGCCGTATCGCCTACCAGCGCGCCGACGCTTCCGAAGGCATCCGATCGCTCATGGTCGGCCTCTTCGATTCTCTCGATCTTTTCGACGATGTGCTTTCGATCGGGCTCGAGTTCGACGTGGGCTCCGGCGGGAAGCGGCTGACGATGGTTCAGCGCCAGAAACTGAACCTCGCGCGAACGCTGCTGAGGCGTTCCGACTACATCATTCTCAACCGGCCGCTGTCGGCGCTGGATCAGCGGGTGCAGGACCAGATCACCAACAATCTCGTCAACGACCTGCATCACGAGGGCGAGCGCCCGGCGATCGTGTGGGTTCTCTCGAACGCCAGACTGGCCGCGCTTTTCGACCGAATCCTGCTTTTCGACCGCGGAAGCCTGGTCGAAGCCGGTAATTTTCCGGAACTTTCCGAACAGAACGGTATGTTCAAGGAACTGTTATCGTAATATTCTACAGGGGCTACAAAAGCGACGTCCTGCCAAAAGGACGCGCGTCATTCTAGCAAGCGCGCCATGGGCGCGCAGGGAGAAAATAAGCTCATGCTGCTTAGAGACGAAGTCGAGATGCTGCGGCGAGTGCCGATCTTTTCACGGATAGCACCGGCCAAGCTCAAGCTTTTGGCCTTCACCTCGGACCGCATGACATACAACGCAGGTCAGGACCTGTTCCGACAGGGAGACCCGGGCGATGCAGCCTATGTGGTCCTCTCGGGTACGGCCGACATTCTTGTTCGCTCGCCTGCCGGCGACATCAAGGTTGCCGATGTCGATCCCAATTCCATCGTCGGTGAGATCGCGATCCTCTGCGACGTGTCCCGTACCGCAACCGTTCGCGCCACCTCGGCGCTCGAAGTGCTCCGGATCAGCAAGGAGCATTTCCTGAAGTTGCTGAGTGATTTTCCAGAGATGGCGGTCGAGATCATGCGTGTTCTCGCAGACCGCCTGAACCACACGACCGCCGAACTGACCGCCGCGCGCGCGGCAAAAAAGCCGGAACCGGTGAATTAGAGCCTTTCCTGGTTAGATTGAAGCATTCTGTTGGCTCAAACGGAGTCGGATGGTCGTCCGGCAGGCGCGCGTCGTAGCCCACGCATACGGCCAAGCCGGCCGGACGATCAGGCGGCCCGTTTCAGCCAACCCCGCTGGTTTGCTTCGCAAACCGGCTGGGGCCGGGCATCTTTCCGCCAGGATCAAAGGCGATCGGCTCGACCGTACCTGGGGTATGCCCTTCGCCAATCGCCTTTGCCCTGACGAAAACCTGCTCCGGCAGAATGCTTCAATCTAACCAGGAAAGGCTCTAAGCGTCCCCGCAGCGCCGTGTAGATAAACGCAACAAGCCCGCCCGAACATCAGTTCAGGCGGGCTTTTCTTATTGGGCGATCAGTCAGTCGCGCTGCTCGAGCGCCCGGCTGAAGGCCAGCGCCGCCAGCGTGCAGATCGCGCCTGACAGCAGGTAGTAGCCAACAAAGGTCAGACCGAAGCGGCTGGACAGGCTGAGCGCGACGAGCGGCGCAAAGCCGGCGCCGACGAGCCAGGCCAGATCGGACGTAAACGCCGCGCCGGTGTAGCGGTATCCGCGGCCGAAGCGCGACGAGATCGAGCCCGTGGCCTGGCCGAAGGACAGGCCGAGGACGCCGAAGCCGATGATCACGAAGGCATCGTGCCCGTTCGAACCCGAGCCGAGCATGATCGGGCCGACGAAGCTGAAGATCGCGATCAGCACCGCGCAAACCGCCAGCTGTCCGCGCCGGCCGATACGGTCAGCCATCAAGCCGGAGGCGACGATGGCCAGAACCCCGACCATGGCGCCGACCGTCTGCACCAGCATGAAAGCGCCGATCGGCTGATTGCCGTAAAGGCTCATCCAACCAAGCGGAAAGATCGTCACGAGGTGGAACATCGCGAAGCTCGCCAGCGGCACGAAAGCGCCGATCAGGATGTCGCGACCGTGAATGCGCACGACGTCGCGGATAGGCGCGGCCTCGAGCTCATGCTGTTCCAGCGCCGTGCCGAATTCCTTCGTCATGACGAGGCGCAGGCGCGCGAAGAGCGCGACGACGTTGATGGCGAAGGCGACGAAGAACGGGTAACGCCAGCCCCAGCTGAGGAAGTCCTCGGACGAAAGGTTGGCGACGAAATAGCCGAACAGCAGGCTTGCCAGCGCGAAGCCGATCGGCGCACCCAGCTGCGGGATCATCGCGTACCATCCACGCTGGCTCTGCGGCGCGTTCAACGCCAGCAGTGAAGCCAGGCCGTCCCATGCCCCGCCGAGAGCGAATCCCTGCCCCAGTCGGAAAAGTGCCAAAAGCGCGATCGACCAGACGCCGATCTCGTTGTAGCCCGGTAGAAACGCAATGGATGCGGTGGATCCCCCCAACAGAAACAGGGCGATGGTAAGCTTGGTGCCGCGGCCGTATAGCCGGTCGATAGTCATGAAGACCACCGAGCCGACGGGACGTGCCATGAATGCAAGCGAAAAGATCGCGAACGAATAAAGAGTGGCCGTCAGCCTGTCTGGCGCGAACGGAAAGACAAGCTGCGGAAAGACCAGCACCGACGCTAGCCCGTAGACGAAGAAATCGAAAAATTCGGATGTCCGTCCAATGACGACACCGATTGCAATGCTGTTCGGCGACACCGGCTTGTCAGCATGAATTTGTCTCGCGTCACGCTCCATAGACGTGGACGAAGGACCATAGTTAGTCGCATTAGCCATATTCAAAACGCCTCCCTCGTTAAGGCGCTGCGGCAAAGCGCCTCACGTAAGAGTTTGAACTAACTGGCGTGCTTATCAAGGGCGGAATGCAGAAATAGTTTATCACGACCTTCGAAAATTCGAGCGGCCTGCAGAATCGTGCGTGAGAGCGCTAAAATAAGGTCGTGAACGGTGGCCGAGCGGCCTTTCGAGGATATATAGTTGCACGAATGCGACGCCGCGTCGGCTAGGAATTTGGCGCGGCGCATTAAATGCGTCTCTTCGTCGCACCAACTTTTGACATCGCATGTGGGCCGTCGTATCCCGCAGCGCCGCAATTCTGCTGCACTGCGACCAAAAACCTCATGTTACTTTACGTTTGTGTGCTTTAGTCGCGGATGTGACGAAACAAAAAGAGCAATAACGACGTGCAAAAGCTGTCAAAGTTTTCCCGCCACCTCGTCATTCTGCCGCTATTTTTCATGCTCGCAGGATGCAATCTGGTGGTCATGTCGCCCTCGGGCGACATCGCCATGCAACAACGTGACCTGATCATCGTATCGGTCCTGCTGATGCTGTTGATCATCATCCCGGTGATGTTCCTGACGCTGTTCTTCGCCTGGCGCTACCGCCAGTCGAACGCCTCCGCCACGTATGATCCGGAATGGCATCATTCCACGCGTCTCGAAGTGGTCATCTGGTCCGCTCCGCTCGCCATCATCATCGTGCTTGGCGCGATCACCTGGATCACCACGCACAAGCTCGATCCTTACCGCCCGCTCGACCGCATCGATGCGGAACGCACGATACCCGGCGACACCAAGCCCCTCAGGGTCCAGGTCGTCGCGCTGGATTGGAAATGGCTCTTCTTCTATCCCGATCTCGGGATTGCCACCGTCAATGAACTGGCTGCCCCCATCGATGTTCCGATCAACTTCGAGATCACCGCCTCGTCCGTGATGAACTCGTTCTACATCCCCGCGCTCGCCGGACAGATCTATGCGATGCCAGGCATGCAAACCAAGCTGCATGCGGTCATCAACAAGGAAGGTGCCTACGACGGCTTTTCCGCGAACTACAGCGGCGCCGGCTTCTCCAACATGCGCTTCAAGTTCCGCGGCATGGACCGGCAGGGCTTCGACAGCTGGGTGGCTCAGGTCAAGAACGTCGGCACCACGCTCAATCGCGACACCTATCTCAAGCTCGAGCGTCCAAGCGAGCGCGAGCCGGTTCGTTACTACGCGACCACGGACAAGGATCTCTATAGCGCGATCCTGAACATGTGCGCGACGCCGGGCAAGATGTGCATGAGCGAAATGATGCACATCGACATGATGGGCGGCGCCGGCAAGGAAAGCCTCGAGAACCGCGACAAATTGAAGTTCGAAGGCGTGCCGCTCGATGGCGCTGCCCCGCCGACACCGGTCAGCGCAAGCGATGCGCCGGCCAACGACGCCAGCAGCATGGAGAACATGCCCGGCATGGAAAATATGCCCGGGATGGAAAACATGTCCGGCACCACCATGCAGCATGACAGCCAGACCAAGCCGGCACCCGGTACCAGCACGTCCACACCTAGCGAATAGTTCAAGCTAGGTGCTTTGCCCCCAAAAGACACCAATGAACGGGTTATTCCATGTTTTCCAATCCTGACCTAATGAAGTTGATCTTCGGACGGTTGACGATCGAGGCCATTCCCTACCACGAGCCGATTCTCGTCGCGACATTCGGCGCGGTCGTGCTCGGCGGGATCGCGGTCCTCGGTCTTATCACCTATTTCAAGCTCTGGACCTACCTCTGGAAAGAATGGTTCACGAGCGTCGATCACAAGAAGATCGGCATCATGTATGTCGTTCTTGCCCTGATCATGCTTCTGCGCGGGTTTGCCGACGCGCTGATGATGCGCACGCAGCAGGCAATTGCCTTCAACGGCAATCCCGGCGTTTTCCCGCCGTCCCACTACGACCAGATTTTCACGGCCCACGGCATCATCATGATCTTCTTCATGGCCATGCCGTTCGTCACCGGCCTGATGAACCTCGTGGTTCCCTTGCAGATCGGCGCGCGCGACGTCTCCTTCCCCTTCCTGAACAACTTCTCGTTCTGGATGACGGCTGGCGGCGCGATCCTGATCATGATTTCGCTGTTCGTCGGTGAGTTTGCCCGTACGGGCTGGCTGGCCTACCCGCCGCTCTCGGGTATCGAGTACAGCCCCGGCGTCGGCGTCGACTATTACATATGGGGCCTGCAGGTCGCCGGTATCGGAACGACGTTGTCGGGGATCAATCTGATCGCGACCATCGTGAAGATGCGCTCGCCCGGCATGACGATGATGAAGATGCCCGTCTTCACCTGGACCTCGCTCTGCACCAACGTGCTGATCGTCGCCAGCTTCCCGATCCTGACGGCAACGCTCGCGCTTCTGTCGCTCGACCGTTACGCCGGCACCAACTTCTTCACCAACGACCTTGGTGGCAACCCGATGATGTATGTGAACCTCATCTGGATTTGGGGTCACCCGGAAGTCTACATCCTCGTGCTGCCCGCTTTCGGCATCTTTTCCGAGGTAGTCGCGACCTTCAGCGGCAAGCGCCTGTTCGGCTATGCCTCGATGGTCTACGCGACCGTGGTCATCACCATCCTGTCCTACCTCGTCTGGCTGCACCACTTCTTCACCATGGGTTCCGGCGCAAGCGTCAACTCGTTCTTCGGAATCACCACGATGATCATTTCCATCCCGACAGGGGCGAAGATGTTCAACTGGCTGTTCACGATGTACCGCGGCCGCATCCGCTACGAAGTGCCCATGCTGTGGACGATCGGATTCATGATCACCTTCGTCATCGGCGGCATGACCGGCGTCATGCTGGCTATCCCCCGGCCGACTTCGTGCTGCACAACTCGCTGTTCCTGATCGCACACTTCCACAACGTCATCATTGGCGGCGTGGTGTTCGGCCTGATGGCGGGCGTCAACTACTGGTTCCCGAAAGCCTTCGGCTACAAGCTCGATCCGTTCTGGGGCAAGATGTCCTTCTGGTTCTGGCTGATCGGTTTCTACTTCGCCTTCATGCCGCTCTACGTTCTCGGCCTGATGGGCGTCACCCGCCGCATGTCGCAGTTCGACGATCCGTCGCTGCAGATCTGGTTCATCATCGCCGCGTTCGGCGCGTTCCTGATCGCGCTTGGCATCGGCTCGTTCCTGATGCAGCTCGTCATGACTTATGTGAAGCGCGACCAGCTGCGTGACACCACCGGCGATCCGTGGGGTGGACGCACGCTCGAATGGTCGACCTCGTCGCCGCCGCCGAGCTACAACTTCGCGAAGACGCCGATCGTCTACGATCACGACTCCTGGTACGACATGAAGGCCCGCGGCCACGATCGTCCGACGGAAGGCTTCCAGCCGATCCACATGCCGAAGAACACCGGCACCGGCGTCATCCTCGGCGCGCTCAGCGTGGTCTTCGGTTTCGCGATGATCTGGTACATCTGGTGGCTCGTCGCGGTTTCCGCGGTTGCGCTGCTCGTCGTCAGCATCGGTCATACCTTCAACTACAAGCGTGACTTCTACATCCCCGTAGAGGAAGTCGTGGAAACGGAAGACAAGCGCACCAAGCTGCTTGCCGGACAGGCATAAGACCATGAGCAACACTGCAATCGACATGGCTGAAAAGCCAGAATTCTACATGAAGGAAGAGCACCACCCGGAAAACAGCACCATGCTGGGTTTCTGGCTCTACCTGATGAGCGACTGCCTGATCTTCGCGATCCTGTTTGCAACCTACGCCGTTCTCGGCCGCAACTACGCGGCCGGTCCCTCGCCCGCGGACTTGTTCGAACTGCCGCTCGTGGCCGTGAACACGTCCATGCTGCTGCTGTCGTCCATCACCTATGGCTTTGCCATGCTGCAGATGGAACGGGCCAAGAAGGCAGAGACGCTGTTCTGGCTCGGTGTCACCGGCCTCCTGGGCGCGGTGTTCATCGGGCTTGAGCTCTATGAGTTCGCGAACCTCATCCATGAGGGTGCGGGCCCGAGCCGCAGCGCGTTCCTGTCGGCTTTCTTCACGCTTGTCGGCACGCACGGCCTGCACGTCACCTTCGGCATCATCTGGCTGGTTACGCTGATGGTGCAGGTTTCCATGCACGGCCTGACCACCGAAAACCGGCGTCGCCTGATGTGCCTTTCGATGTTCTGGCACTTCCTTGACGTCGTCTGGATCGGCGTATTTTCGATCGTTTATCTTATGGGAGTTCTCGGATGAGTTCGCACGCCCCAACACACGAGGATGCTCACGAAGCCCATCATGGGCACAGCCATGGGCACGAGGCCGCGCACGGCTCCTTCAAGAGCTACATGATCGGCTTCATCCTGTCGGTGATCCTGACCGCCATTCCGTTCTGGCTGGTCATGGCAGGTGTATTCGACAGCAAAGCCGTCACGGCGGCTTTGGTTATGGGCTTCGGCGTGATACAGATCGTCGTGCACATGATTTTCTTCCTCCATATGAACGCACGCTCCGAGGGCGGCTGGACCCTGATGGCTCTGATCTTCACGCTTCTCCTCGTAGTGATCGCTCTCTCCGGCTCCATGTGGGTCATGCATCATCTGAACACAAACATGATGCCCATGAGCCCGGAAATGATGAAAAGCATGCCCTGAACGGCACAATAGTCGGGCGGCGACAACGCCGCCCGTTACGGTATGAGACATTGACGGAATCTACAGCAGAACAAGCTCCCAAACATCGTTCCACGATCGCATTGACGATCTTCTGCGGCCTGCTCTTCGTCGTCATGTGCGCGGTTTTCGCGCTTGGCGTCTGGCAGCTCGAACGCCGCGCCTGGAAATTGGACCTGATCGCTCGCATCGATCAGCGCATCAATGCAGAACCCACCGCGGCTCCGGCCCGTGCTGAGTGGGAAGGCATCACGAAAGAAAACGACGAATATCGCCGTGTGACCGCCGAGGGCACCTTGCAAAGCGACAAGGAAAGCCTTGTCTATTCGGCAACGGAGCTCGGCGCCGGATATTGGGTGATCGCGCCCTTGACGCTTGCCGACGGCACGTCCGTCATGATCAACCGGGGCTTCGTGCCGACGAACAAACGCGACGTGAACTCCCGCAGCGACGGCCGGATTTCCGGCCCCATCAAGATTACCGGATTGCTTCGCCTCAACGAGCCGGGCGGCACCTTCATCAGGTCGAACGACCCGGCAAACGACCGCTGGTACTCCCGCGACGTGGACGCGATGGCGGCAAAGCGTGGCGTGGCCGACATCGCCCCCTATTTCATCGACGCCGACGCGACCGCCAATCCGGGCGGCCTTCCGGTCGGCGGACTGACGCAGGTGAGTTTCCCGAACAACCACCTCCAATATGCGCTCACCTGGTTCGCGCTGGCCGCGATGCTGGCCGGCCTTCTGGTTTACGTGTTGCGAAGCGAGCTACGCCAGCGGGGATAGGCCCCGCGCGGACACCGCGTGCCCGCCGTTGCCCCCGGCAGGCGCAGCGTTCATGATATGGCGATTCCATTTCGGACAATCCGGGCCGCATGATGCGCATCTTTCTCGTTCGCCACGGCGAATCCCTCGGCAATCTCGATGAGCGGGCCTACGGCCAGTTCGGCGATCACAATGTTCCCTTGACGCGATGGGGACACCAGCAGGCTATCGGCGCGGCCGACGCGATTGCGTGCTATCTCGATACGTTGGACGACGCCAGCGTTCAGCTTCATATCTGGTACTCGCCATTCTTGAGAACGCGCCAGACCAAGGATGCACTACTTGCCGTTCTGCCGCGGCACCTGATCGGCAAGGTCAGGGAAGACTATCTGTTGCGTGAGCAGGATTTCGGCCTCTTCACCGAGATCTACGACCACGCGGAACAGCGGCAGAAGTTTCCCGACGAATTCGAGAAATGGGCAAGGCTGCGCAACAACAGCGGAAAGTTCTATGCACGACCGCCGGATGGCGAGAGCCGCGCCGATGTCGCGCAAAGAATGCGCCTGTTTCTCCAAACAACGCTGCACGGCACGCGCGACGGCAGCGACAACGTCATCATCGTCGGCCATGGCGTCACCAATCGGGCATTCGAGATGAACTTCCTGCAGCAACCCGTCGATTGGTTCGAGCGCTCCTATAATCCCGGCAATGCCGACGTCACCCTGATCGAGGGATCGGACGCGGCGGGATACGCATCAAGACTGCTTCACCACGCCGCCGATCGTCAGCCGGGCGAGGAAAGTGACATGCGCGAGGCCTATGGCGCGCAGGTGACGATCGCGCCGAAACCCGGCACTGCGGAAGCGAGCGAGACATGACCCACGAACCTCCAAACCCTTGCTGCGTACGATGATAGGAATGGCCACATCCGGTATGGAGACCCGCTCCTGCGGCGCCTGCACTTTGTGCTGCCGGCTGCCCGAGATCGAGCTGCTTTCGAAGCCCGCGAACGCACCTTGCGTGAATTGCGTGACGGGACAGGGCTGTCGCATCTACGACGACCGCCCGGATCTATGCCGGGACTTTCTCTGCGCGTGGATGACAGACGATGAGCTCGGTGCGGAATGGGACCCGACGGTCGCCAAGATGATGGTCTATGGCCAGGGCAAGCAGCTGACGGTGCTCGTCGATCCCGATCATCCGCTGTCGTGGCGCGAGGAACCGTACGCCGCCCAGCTCGGATCATGGGCGACCGCGGCTGCAGATGATGGCGGCTATGTCATCGTCTTCGTCGGAGACGACGTCCACAAGATCGTTCCTGCAATCTCGGCGGCGAAAGCGTAGCCGCCGCCGAGCGCATGCGCCTCAGTGGCCGACGCGCGAGAGCACGTCTGCTTTCAGGAACCGTTCGACGATCAGCATGAAGACGAGCGACGGGATCAGCAGCAGCAGCGCCGTGATCGAGGCGATCTGATAGTTGCCGCCGGAGGCCGTCGTATAGAGCAACAGCGGCAGCATGTTCACATCAGGCGCGCCGACGAAGTAGCTGCCGGTGAATTCGTCGAGGCTTTCCAGAAAGACGAAGATCGCGCTTGCCATCAGGCCGGGAGCGGCCAGTGGCAGCGTGATATCGAAGAAGGCTCTCAACGCCCCCGCCCCGGTCACGCGCGCGGCCTGCTCCAGCTCGGTATCGATCGCCGAGAAAGCCGCGGTGGCGATCCAGACCGCATAGACGAGCCCATGCGAGACGTGCACCAGAACCACGCCCGGGATCGTGCCATTGAGGCCGATCTCGTAGAAGATGCGCGCCACGTTCACGTAGACCGTGAGGTTCGGGAAGGCTTGCGGAATGAGGAAGGCAAGCAGGATGGCGCTTCGCAGCGGCAGCTTGAGCCGCGCCAGCGCATATCCCGCCGGAATGGCGAGGATGAGAGAGACGATCACCGTCAAGACGGCGACAACGAGCGAGTTGCGCAACGAATCCAGCGCACCGCCCCCGCGGCGCGAAGACCTTGGCCCATGAGCTGAAGCCGTATTCCAAAGGCAGGCTATAGGGAAAGTACCATTTCTCGGCGACCGTCCACAAAACAAGATTGGCGAGCGGGCCGAAGATGAAGAAGGCCATCAGTCCGAAGACGATGCCGCGCGGTACCCACCACAGCGCGGCGAGAAGCGATCGCGAAGAAGAAGCCGTCGTCATCATGCGCGCTCCTTGAGGCTTTGGCGGAGATAGATCCATGCCACGGAAGACGCCAGCACCAGGGATACCAATCCAAGCGCATTGGCGACGCCATAATCGCCATAGGCGTTGACACGGAAGGCGATGTCGGCGGTAAGCATCGTTGGTGATTGCGCATTGATCATCAAGGGCACCGAAAGCACCGACATCATGGTGACAAAGGAGAGAATGAGGCCGACGGTGAGCGTGACGGCGACCTGCGGCACGATGATCTCGAACAGCAGCCGCAATTTCGAGGCGCCGAGATTGCGGGCGGCCTCGATCGTATCGCGGTTGATGGAGGCCATCGCGCCGGCGACGAGCAACGCCACGAACGGCGTCTGCTTCCAGACGAAGGCGATGACGATGCCGCGCCAGTCGAGGAAACTGACGGGCATCGAGCGGTGTGATCAGACCCAGGCTTACGGCGGTATTGTTCATCATTCCGTTCTTCGAAAGGAAGGTGCGCAGGATCTGGCCGACGACGATGAATGGAATGAACATCGGCCAGCGATAGAGCCAACGCAGGATCGCGACGGCCTTGGGATTCTCGCCGAGCGTCAGATAACCGCCAATCGCGACAGCGCCGATGCCGATCAGCACCGTCGAGAGACTGACGATGACGACAGTGAAGATGATATCCTTGGTATAGAGATCGAAGGTCTTGGCGAAATTGTCGAGGCCGAAGGCGCCGCCCTCCACCCTGAAGGCGCCCACCGCCGACATGATCAGCGGAAGAATGAACAGCGCCGCGATGACCGCCAGCGCGGGCAGGACGAGCAGGAGACCGAGTAAGCGTTTCGACATTTCATGACCTTGAAGCGCGAGCGAGGCGGATGAGAGATAACGGTGACAGAGACCGGCGCCTCCGAGCGAACGACGGCGACACCGTGTGCTACCTCTCATCCAGCACGTCGAACCGCCTCCCCCGGGAGGAGAAGGCGGCACGCAGGATTACTTTACGGACTTTTCGTAGGCTTCGAGGATCGCGGTGTTGTAGGGCGCGATCGGGAAAGGCTTGCCGTTGTTGGCGAGGTCTTCAGGCGTGATATCGACGAACAGCTTGTTCCAGGTCGCCTCGTCGAGCTTCGGCTTGACGAAGTTGGCGTCGATACCCGGATACCAGTTGAAGCGCTTGACGATGCCTTCGGCCTGCACTTCCGGGCTGGTCGCGAGCGCGATGAACTTCTCGGCAAGCGCCTTGTTGCCCGACTTCTGAGGAACGACATAGTGCATCGGCTGGCCGGGCATGCCAGGTGCGGGCAGCACCAGCTTCATTTCCGGCGGCAGCTGGCCATTGGCCTGCCAGCTGTAGAACATGTCGACCCAGACTGGGCCCATGGCGATTTCGCCGCGGCTGAGAAGGTCGAGCGTGCCGGCGTTGCCAGGCGTCAGCGTGGCGTTCTTGGTGAAGTCGGCGAGGCTCTTGAAAGCGCCATCCCACTTCGTGGTCTCGTCCTGCTTGAACGGACCCGTCATCAGGTTGTTGGCATCGCCGCCGCCGAAGGCATAGACCCAGCCCATGACGAAGCTCACGCCTGACGCGCCGCCCTTGATGCCGTTGTAGCCGAACTGCTTCGGATTGGCCTTTGCCCATTCGGCGAGTTCGGCGTAGCTCTTCGGCGGGTTCGGAACCAGCGCCGGATTGTAGGCGATCGCCGTCTGGCTGTTGAACATCGGCATCACGTAGCCATCGACATCCGAGCCGAGCGCGTTCTTCGCATTGCCGCGGGTCACGAGCTTGCCGGTTTCGATGTTGCCGCGATACTTCTCGAGGTAGCCCTTCTGAACCATTGGGCCCGCGAACTTTTCGTGCACCACGGCAACGTCGACGTCCCAGACCTTGCTGTCGGCCGCGGCCTGCGCGTCGAAGCGCTCGAGGATCTTCTGCGAGCCCGCATCACCGGGGCCGGTGCCGACCGCGCGAACGGTGTCGCCCGGATTGGCCTTCTCGAACAACGGTCCGAGATACTGGTTGATGTAATCGACCATGTTCTGGTCGCCGGCGGTGGCGACCGTCAGCTCTGCGGCCTTTACCGGCAACGTCGCGAGAGCAATGGCGATAGCGGCATACGTCAATCTCTGCATCAGGCTTCTCCTTGTTATGAAAAGGTGAGGTTCTAAAAGTCAGGCAATCAAAAGGGTCAGGCGTGGACTTTCCCGGGCGAAACCCGGGAAATGGCGTTTGCCGGCTGCGAGCCCGGCGAATTGAAAAGAAACAGGGCGTCGGCGGGGACATGTACCCGGACGCGCTCGCCCGGCTCGAAGGCGCGGGTCGCGTCGGCCATGATTTCGCGATCACCGACATGAACGGCATGGCGCCAGTGACCACCGGGGTAGCTGACGGCCGCGATCTCGCCCTCGAGTGTGACGCCCGGGCCGACGACGGCGGTCTCGGCGGGGTGGATCTGAGCCGCTTCCGGCCGGAAGCGCGCCTCGACGATGCCCTGCGCGAGACCTCGCCCCATCAGTGCCACGCGGCCGCGGCATTCGAGGGCCCAGCCTCGATGAGAAAATCGCTGTCCTGCGGCGCGCCGTTCAGCGAGATCACGTTCTCGGCGCCCATGAACGCCGCGACGAAGGCCGAGGCCGGCCGGTTGTAGACGTCCTCTGGCGTGCCCTGCTGCGCGATCCGGCCTGCATTCAGGATCACGATCCTGTCGGCCATCACCATCGCCTCTTCGCGATCATGCGTCACGTGAACGGCGGTAATGCCGAGGCGCTTCTGCAAGGCGCGCAACTCGTGTCGGACGCTGAGCCTGATGCGTGCGTCGAGATTGGAAAGCGGCTCGTCGAGCAGCAGGATCTCAGGATCGACCGCCAGCGCGCGGCCCAGCGCGACGCGCTGGCGCTGGCCGCCGGACAAGGCCGCCGGCTTTCTTGCTCCAAGCCCATCCAGCCCGAGAAGTGACTGCATGGCGGCGACGCGGCTGTCGATTTCGCTCCGCTGCACCTTCTTCAGTTTCAAGCCGTAGCCGATGTTCTGGGCCACGGTCATGTGCGGCCACAGCGCGTAGGACTGGAAAACGAGCGCCATGCCGCGCTTGTCGGGCGGCAGGTGCGTCACCTCGCGGTGGCGTACGGAAACCGAGCCCGAGGACGGCGTTACGAAGCCCGCGAGAACACGCAGCAGCGTCGTCTTTCCGCAACCGGAAGACCCGAGCAAGGCGACGAACTCGCCACGCTCGATATTCAGGTCTATGTCCTCCAGAACCTGGGTGTTGCCATATCTGCAGGCAACCGACCGCAATTCCAGAAACGCTCGTTGGCTCATCTTCAAACTCCCGTTGCACAGCTGTGCAATCTGTCCAGGAGCTAGTTAGAATGTTTCCTTTACAGTTAGATGACGGTCCGCGCGTTATCGCGGTCGTCTGCATCGAATGGATGATCGTGGCTCCATTTCAGCTGCAATCAAGAGGGCTGAATGCCGCCCGGATATGCGGTGACAATTCGATGACGAAAATGAAACGCGGTTGGAAAGCCGTGTTACGCCCACGACACATGATGGCTCTAAAGAGGCGCCGGAAGAAGTCGACGGCCTGAGTTCGGTCGGCGCCTTGGAACTGGAGAAGCGCCGTGAAGATCATCCACATCACCGATACACATCTCAGCCCCAACAAGCCGCATTTCAACGGCAACTGGGCGCCGTTGGCCCGCTGGATCGAAGAGACCGGCGCTGATCTCATCGTCCACACGGGTGACCTTAGCATTGACGGCGCGGACAAGGACGAGGATCTGGTCTTCTCCATGGATCTGATGCGCGAAGTCTCGATCCCGATGCTGATCGTTCCCGGTAACCACGACGTCGGTCACCTCCCCGGTTCGGCTCAGCCGGTCAATCCGGAGCGTCTGGCGCGCTGGCGCAATCTCGTCGGTCCCGACTATTGGGCGAAAGACATCGGCGAGTGGCGCATCATCGGTCTCAACAGCCTGCTGATGGGCTTCGAGGATGCGGAAGAACAGGCGCAGTTCGATTGGTTGCAGAAGACGCTCGCCGAGCGGGGCGAGCGCCGCGTCGCCATCTTCGCTCACAAACCGCTGTTCGTGGACGACGCCAATGAAGGCGATACCGGCTACTGGAGCGTGCGCCCGACGCAGCGCCGCCGGCTCTACGACCTGATCGCCGCCCACGACGTCGCGCTCTTCGGCAGCGGCCACCTGCACTGGACGTGGAAGGGCGCGTTCGGTCAGACATCCGTCGTGTGGGCGCCTCCGGCGGCCTTCATCCTGGGCGAGATGGAACGCGAAATGCCGGGCGAGCGTCTTGTCGGCGCGGCCGTGCACGAACTTGGTGACGACGTCAGGACCGAACTGGTGGCCGTGCCGGGCATGACCGCCTACTTCCTCGACGAGGTCTTGGAGGAAGTCTATCCGCGGGCAACGCCGAAGAAGCAGCGGGAGCAGGCGGAATGAGCGCGCTTTCCCTTCGCGGCATCACCAAATCCTTCTCCGGCAACGCCATTCTCAAGGGCGTCAGCCTCGACGTCGAGCCGGGCGAGTTCATTGCGCTCGTCGGCCCGTCGGGCTGCGGCAAGAGCACGCTGCTGCGCATCCTCGCCGGCCTCGATCACGCGGACGAGGGCGAGATCATCATCGGCAGCGAGGACATGTCCGCCATCGCGGCCGCTGACCGCAATGTCGCAATGGTCTTCCAGTCCTACGCGCTTTATCCCCATCTGACGGCCAGCCAGAACATCGCCGTTCCGCTCGCCATGCGCCGTCTCTCCGGCGCGCAGCGCTTCCCGTTCATCGGCCCCTTGCTGCCGGGCCAGCGCGCGATCACCGCGCCATCGCGCGTGATGTCACCGAAATGGCGAAGTCGCTGAAGATCGATCATCTGCTGGACCGCAAGCCCGGCCAGATGTCGGGCGGCCAGCGCCAGCGTGTCGCCCTGGCGCGCGCCATGGTGCGCCATCCGAGCGTGTTCCTGATGGACGAGCCGCTTTCCAACCTCGATGCGAACCTGCGTGTCCACGCCCGCGGCGAGATCGTCGAGCTGCACCGGCGCGCCGGGGTGCCGACCGTCTACGTCACCCACGATCAGGCCGAGGCCCTGTCGATGGCCGACCGCATGGCGGTGATGATCGGCGGCAATCTTCTCCAACTGGCGAGCCCGCAGGTCATTTACGACGACCCCGCTCACGTCGAAGTCGCCCGTTTCGTAGGCCAGCCGCGCATCAATGTGGTGCCGGCGCTCGCCGAGAGCGGCGTGGTGTCCTTTGGCGGCATCAGGCTCGGCCTGCATACTTCCGTTCCGGCCCGTACGCCGGTGAGCCTGGCGATCCGCCCCGAATTCGTGCGTCTGGCGGACAGCCGTCAGGACGGCCTCGCGGCGAAGGTCGAGCGTATCGAGTTCCTCGGCTCGGAGGTCATTCTCTACTGCAAGCTCGATGCGATCGGCGAGATGATGATCGCGAAGCTTTCGCCGGCGGACGCCGGCGGCATTTCGGCTGGAATGCCCGTTGCCCTCTCGCTGTCGCCGGACAAGGCCCTGGTCTTCGCCGAGGATGGCAGCCGCCTGCGCGCAAGCCCGCTTACGATCGACGCGACGCTGGAGAAGGCTCATGGCTAGCATCGCCATTGGCGCACCCGCCGCCCGCAAGACCGCGGCTGCGCGCGAACGCAACGAAGAGCGCATGGCCTGGCTTCTCGCGCTGCCGGCCATCATCCTGATCTTTGTTTTCGTGATTCTGCCGATCGTCGCCGTCGCGCTGCTCGGCTTCACCAACTTCGAACTCGGCATGGGCAAGTTTCGCTTTGTCGGCTTCGAGAACTATGCGGAGTTGATGAGCGACCGCACTTTCCGCAAGGCGCTGTGGAACACTGCATTTTATACCGCGATCGTCGCGCCGGTCTCCATCGTTCTCGGCCTCGTGGTCGCTCTGCTGATCGAAGGCGAAAGGACGGCCCGCAGCTTCTTCCGCACCGTCTACTTCCTGCCGGTGGCGTCGTTGATCGTCGCCATGGCGACCGTGTGGCAATATCTCTTTCACCCGACAATCGGGCCGATCAACAGTCTGCTGGCGCTGGTCGGCATCCCCGGTCCCAACTGGCTGGCCGCGTCGAGCACCGTGCTCTACAGCCTGTCGATCATCGGCGTCTGGCAGTCGGTGGGCTTCAACATGGTGCTTTTCCTCGCGGGCCTCACCGCAATTCCGCGTGAACTTTACGCGGCTGCCGAGGTCGATGGCGCGCGCTCGGCATTCGACCGGTTCCGGCTTGTCACCTGGCCGATGCTCGGACCGACAACGCTGTTCGTCACCACCATCAGCATCATCAACTCGGTGAAAGTCTTCGAAGCCGTTCAGACCCTGACCCAAGGGGGGCCGAACCGCGCATCCGAGGTGCTGCTTTTCAGCATCTACCAGGAAGGCTTCGTCTATCTGCGCGTCGGTTACGCCTCGGCGATGACCGTGGTGTTCATCGCCATCCTGATGGTGCTCACCTTCCTCCAGTACAACGTTCTCGACCGCCGGGTGCACTATTCATGAGCTCGAACACGATGATCGCCAACCGGTGGACCCTGGGCCGCGTCACCCGCCTGGCTCTGCTTTCCTTCGGCGCCCTGCTTTTCCTCTCGCCCTATGTCTTCATGCTGTCGACAGCAGGCAAGGCGCAGAGTGAAATTTTCACCTCCGCCCTGTCGCTGATCCCTACGAATTTCTACTACATCGAAAACTTCACCAAGGCGCTGGCCCGCGTGCCGATGGGCACCTTGCTCCTGAACGGCATTCTGGTCTGCGCGATGATCCTGTTCTTCCAGGTGCTGGTTGCCATTCCGTGCGCCTACGCCATGGCGAAGCTCAAGTTCCGCGCGGCGCGGCTGATGATGGTTCTCGTCATGCTCGGCCTGCTGGTGCCGATCCATGCGACCGCCTTGCCGCTCTATGTCGGTTTCAACAGCCTGTCGCTGCTCAACAGCTATACCGCGCTGGTGGCTCCGTTCTCGATCTCGGTCTTCGCGATTTTCATGTTCCTGCAGTTCTTCCGGGCCATGCCGGATGACCTCATCCATGCGGCGCGCCTGGATGGCATGTCCGAGCTTGGCATTGTGGCGCGTGTGATCGTGCCGAATGCCTGGCCAGCCGTCACCGCCTTCTCGATCTTTTCGGTCGTGGCCCACTGGAACGACCTCTACTGGCCCCTCGTCGTCATCACCAGGCAAGAGTACGCCACGCCGCCTCTCGGCCTGATGTACTTCCGCGCCGCCGAGGCCGGTGACGACTACGGCGCGCTGATGGCCGCCACCATGATCATTACCATTCCCCTCGTCGCCGCATTCCTGCTCGCGCAGAAGCGCTTCGTCGAGGGTATCACCATGACCGGTCTCAAAGGCTGACCGGTCGCATCAACAGGAGAACGAGCGATGAAACGTATCACCCAGCTTCTCGCCGCGGCGGCCATCTCGATGGCGACAACCGTGCCGGCTTTCGCCGAGACGACGCTGACGGTCCACTATCCGATGCCGGGCTTCTTCAAGGACGTGATGGACACGATCTCGAAGAAGTTCATGGAAGAGAACCCCGACATCAAGATCCAGTTCGCCAGCCCGTCCGCGACCTATGAAGAAGGGATACAGACGATCCTTCGCCAGGTCGGCACCTCCGAAATGCCGGACCTGACCTTCATCGGCCTGAACCGCCTGCGCATGATCGACGAGCGCGACGTCGCCGTCGATCTCGGCCCGCTCGTCCAGAAGGACGGCGACATGGCCGCCCAGGGCTTCTCCGACACGATCCTGAAGCTCGCCCAGGTCAAGGGCAAGCAGATCGGCCTCGCGTTCGCGACCTCCACCCCGATCATGTACTACAACGCCGATCTCGTTAAGGCCGCCGGTGGCGACCCCGAGAACCCGCCGAAGACCTGGGACGAAGTCATCGCGCTCGGCGCCAAGATCAAGGCGCTCGGCAACGGCGTCGATGGCATCGACTTCCGCTGGCAGGGCGACGACTGGATGTTCTCCGCGCTGCTGTTTGGCGCCGGCGGCACCATGCTCAGCGAAGACGAAAGCAAGGTGACGTTCAACGGTCCGGAAGGCCAGAAGGCCGGCGAAGTGATCGAGCGCATGGTCAAGGAAGGCGGTCTGCCGGTATTCACCAAGTCCGCTGGAGAGCAGGCATTCGCGGCCGGCAAGGTCGGCTTCGAGTTCCAGACCACCGGCGCGCTGCGCAACACCATCAAGAATGTCGGCGACAAGTTCGATCTGCGGACCGCGCCGCTGCCGCTGCTCGACCCCGCCAAGGGTCGCCTGCCGACCGGCGGCAACGCCGTCGTCATCCTCACCAAGGACGCCGCCAAGCAGGAAGCCGCCTGGAAGTTCGCCAAGTTCGCGGCCGGGCCTTACGGCGCCTCGGTTGTCGTACCCGGCACGGGCTACGTTCCGAACAACGAGCTTGCCGCCAAGTCGCCTGATTATCTCGGCGACTTCTACGCCAAGAACCCGCTGTTCCAGGCCGGCCTGAAGCAGATGCCGCTGATGGTTCCATGGTATGCCTTCCCGGGCTCCAACGGCGTTCGCGTCACCCAGACGATCGTCGACAACCTCTCGCGCATCGTCGACCAGTCGGCAGCGCCGAAGGAAGCGCTCGACGATGCAGCCGCCGACGTCGAAGGCATGCTGCCGCGCAGCTAAGCGCGAGCCGATGATCATACCGAGCCGTCGCACCCTGGTGCGGCGGCTTTTTTATCGGGACGGCCGATTCAGATCGCGAACGGTCCCGCCCTTGTGAAGCGAGTAGGCGAGTTCGAGATGCCGCTCGGGCGCGGCGTTTTCGGCAATGTCGAGGAGCAGCGACGCCGCGGTCGTGCCCATGCTGGCGTCAGGCATGTTCACGGTCGTCAAAGGCGGATCGATCAGCTTGCCGATGACGATCCCATCGAACCCGGCCACCGACATGTCTTGGGGAACTGCCAGTCCCTCGCGCCGCAAGGCCGCGATCACGCCCAGTGCCAAAAGGTCATTCGACCCGATGATCGCGGTCGGGCGACCGTCCCTGATCGCCGCCAGGATGTCTATCTGATCATACTCCGACACGAACGAGATCTGCATCGCGTCGAGCGGCTGCTTTCCGGCTTCCCGCAATGCTTCGAGATACCCCCGGTAACGGCGCGCGGCGCGATCGGACGCGACAAAGCTGCCGGAGACGAACAAAATCCTCTCGTGCCCCATCTGCAGCAGATAGCGCGTGAGATCACGGCCGGCCGCGAAATTATCGACGGTGACGGCGGCTGGAAAGCGATCCGTCGGCAGATTGTGCAAGAGCACCGTCGGCGGCAGATCCGCGAACAGCGCCTGGCTGTTCAGGCCGTTGCAGACGGTCAGGATCAAGCCGGTCGGGCGTTCGCTCATCAGGCCGGACACGGCGTCCGCTTCCTGCAGCGGGTCATAGTTGGACTGCGCGATCAGCACGCTATGCCCTGCGGTCAGCATGCGGTTCTGGATACCGGACAAGGAAGCGGCAAAGACCGGGTTGGTCAGGCTGGGCACGAGCACGCCGATGACGGGCCTTCGGCCGCCCCTGGCAGTTGCTCCGGAAGCGCGATAGCCGAGTTCGCCCGCCGCCTTGCGGACCTTGCCGACCATCGCGGGGCTAACCGGTCCGCTGTGGTTCAGAACGCGGCTCGCCGTCGCCGTGGAACAGCCCGCCCGTTCAGCAACTTGGCGCAGTGTCGCCATGGATCGTCTTCTCGCGTTTCCGGATGCAGCCTGTCGCACGCGGCTTTAGCAGGGATCCCGGGCTCCGCGCAAGAATACGCCTGGTTGCACGAAGCGCCCCATCGACGGCAGCCGCCATCACCGATCGATCGGCCGAATTCAGCCGTCTTTTTGCGAATTGCCAAGTTTGCGGGCGTCTAACATCGGCATGGGTGTAGAAAACCGGAGAGACGTCGCCTATACCGTTGCCTACATGCGCACTTCAGGGCAGATACAACAGGCGATGACAGCAACACGAGCTTCGGGATCATTCCACGGGCGGGATCGGGGTGTCCGATGTCCCATCGGGGATGGTTTGCCATTCCCCGGTCGTTTACCCGAGGTGATACCCGATGACCGAACCCACACGATTGCGCTGCAGCGCTGAAATTAGACTGCTGAAGCTGCCTGAATACCTGCACCTGATCGTCGACCGGCTGGCGAGCTTCGATGCCGCCGTCGTGCAGACCGATGATAGCATAACCTTCGAATTCCCCTTCGCTTCCGCGCGCTTCGACATGACGCCCGAGCGGCTGACGATGGAAGCCTCGTCGGCGGATGAAGAGGGCCTTCGCCGCGCCAAGGAGCTTCTCGGCGTCGCCGTCGAACTCTATGCCAAGAGCGAAAAGCCGCAATTCGTCTGGACTGGCGATCTCGCCGGCGACACGACACTCTCTTCGTTCCGCTTGATGCGCGTCGAGCGCGCCTGGCAGGTGACGCCGGGCATGCGACGTGTGCGCCTGACGGGCAGCAATCTCGAGCGCTTCGACAACCCCAGCAGCATGCACATCCGCATGTATTTTCCGACAGCCGATGTCCCCGAGCCGGTGTGGCCGATCGCCGGACCGAACGGCCTGACATTCTGGCCGTCGGAGGAGCGCAAGCCGGCCGCGCGTGTCTACACCATTCGCGAGATGGATGCGAAGGCTGGCTATGTCGACGTCGATTTCGTCGTTCACGGCGATGGCGATGGCTCGCACGAAGGCGTCGGCTGCAACTGGGCCATGCATGCCAAGGAGGGCGATCAGGTCGGTATCATGGGGCCTCTCGGCCGCCCGGTCAGACCCGCGGACTGGTACATCATGGGATGCGACGAGACCGGATTGCCGGCGCTGAGCCGCATCCTCGAGCGACTGCCGCCCGATGCGCGCGGCCACGCCTTCGTCGAAGTGGCGCAGGCGACAGACGAACAGCCGATCACCCACCCCAAGGGTATCGAGCTTCGCTGGATCCACCGCAACGGCGTTCCCGGCGGCGAGCACGGCGAACTGGTCCGCGCCATCCGTGCGGTGGAATGGCCGGAGGGCATCTCGAGCTTCGGCTGGTTTGCCTCCGAAAACGAGGCCACCAAAGAGATCCGCGAGTATTGGCGCGATACCCTGTCCTATGGTCGTGACCAGACGCTGGCTGCCGGCTACTGGAGGCGAGGCGCGACCGGGCTGATGGCCGGTTGATCAGGGCCACCTCGCATGCCCTTATAGGGACAGGGCATCGGCAGAGCGGTGATGGGGCGAAGACATCCGCCCCGTTCATCGCCGGCCCGGCGTATGATCGCAGGCGGACGCTAAGGTGACATTCGGCTTGCGGGATGCCATGCGTCTGCAGTAGGTCACAGCTCTCAACCATTGCGACCGCGTATGTCGGTCAAACAACGGCATGCGTCACCAAGGAGTGCTCCGATGAATGAAGCCCAGTTCATGGCACTATGCAAAAACGGGAAGTTCAAGGAAGCGCTGACGCTTGCCTTGGACGGCAAGGAAAAGGCGAAGTTTTCGCCCAGCCGCTTCGCCATCGACAAGAAGTCGGGAAAGCCGGTCTTCTATCGCGGCAACAAGCGCGTCGAAATCGGTGCCGACGGCGAGTGGGAACTGGCAAAGAACAACTGGTAGCTTGCCAATGAGCCGAGACTGAGCCGGCGATCTAGCCATGGAAGAGCGGCACCATGAGTGCCGCCTCCCCTATTCTCGCTCAGGCTGCGCGGGCTGCGTTCAGCGGGATCTCGACATCGATCTCGAGAATCGACATGTGCTCATCGCGGTCCATCTTCACGTGCACGCGGTCGTTGTCGACCTGCACATGCTTGGCGATGACGGCGAGGATTTCCTCGCGGAGGACCGAAATCAGATCAGAGCCGGTCGAGGACCGCTCGTGAGCCAGGAGCACCTGCAGGCGCTCGCGGGCAGCCGGTGCGGTTCTCTGTTTTCCAAAAAGCCGAAAAATGCTCATGCGGCCTTCCTTCCAAAAATCTTGCCGAAGATACCGCGCTTCTCGCCGGGGACCGTCATCGCCACTTCTTCGCCGGCCAGTCGGCGCGCGGCGTCGAAGTATGCCATGGCGGGCGCGCTCTTGCTGTCGGCGAGCGTGACCGGGGCGCCGATGTTGGAAGCGCGCAGGACGTCCATGCTCTCAGGAATGATGCCGAGCAGCGGAATGGAGAGAATCTCCAGCACGTCGTCGACCTTGAGCATGTCGCCGCGCTCGGCGCGGTTCGCATCATAGCGGGTGAGAAGCAGGTGCTTCTCCATGCGCTCGCCGCGCTCCGCCTTCAGCGTCTTCAGATCGAGCAGGCCGATGATGCGGTCCGAATCGCGAACCGACGAGACCTCGGGATTGGTGACGACGACGGCGACATCGGCATGGCGCATGGCAAGCGTCGCGCCGCGCTCGATACCGGCAGGGCTATCGCAGATGACCCAGTCGAAGTGACGCTTCAGGTCGGCCATGACGCGCTCGACACCCTCGGCCGTCAGATTGTCCTTGTCGCGCGTCTGCGAGGCGGGAAGGAGAAACAGCGTTTCGAGACGCTTGTCGCGGATCAGCGCCTGCGACAGCTTGGCATCGCCCTGGATGACGTTGATCAGGTCGTAGACGACCCGGCGCTCGGCGCCCATCACCAGATCGAGGTTACGAAGTCCGACGTCGAAATCGACAACGACAACCTTCTCGTTTCTTTGTGCAAGAGCCGCTCCGAGGGCGCGGTGGAGGTTGTCTTTCCAACTCCGCCCTTGCCTGAAGTGACGACGATGACTTTCCCCATCTTTCTCTCCTAATTCCTGGCCAACCTGGGCTCAGCTAAGTTTCTCGGCCTTGATCGCGTCGTCTTCCAGCCAGAGCTGGACTGCTTGTCCGCGAAGCCCCGGCTCCAGGTCTTCCGCCATCTTGTAGATGCCATCGATGGCAACCAGTTCCGCCTCGAGCTTGCGGCAGAAGATGCGCGCAGACGCATTGCCCAACGATCCCGCCATCGCTCGTCCGCGCAAAGTGCCGTAGACATGGATCGAACCGCCAGCAATGACCTCCGCGCCTGATGAGACCGATCCGATGATCGTCACGTCGCCTTCCGCGAATATCACCGACTGCCCGGAGCGAACCGGCTCCCGGATAACCAGTGACTGTGGAGTTTGCCGCGTCTCGATTGCGTCAGGCTTGCGCGGCGCTTCGAGAACAGGCTCGTTCTGCGGCATTTCGAAATCGGAAACCGGACGCCCACCCTTGAGCGCCGGCGGCATGCCCGGTCCGACGAGCGAAGGACGGCCGCCTTCGATGCCCATGATGCTGACATTGCGCTCGCCGAGCGCCGCGATCAGCTCCTTCAATTGCGCGCGATCGATCTCCAGATCGCTGATATCGAGCACGACGGGACGCCCGAGGAAAAATCCGGCCGAACGCGCGGCCAGATCATCCAGCCGCACCAGCCAGTCATCGAGCGGCAGGTCCGGCGACAGCATCACCGCCAGAAACGAGCGGCCCTTGATACGGATGGAGCGGGCATCTGTTAGCAATTTGGTCATCTACGTTAAGAAATCGTTGAGATTTATTAACGATGATTTGGTTAACAAAAGGTTAACGCGGGTGCTTCAGCCGGCAGGGAGCGGCTTCGATGACCGGGCATTTTCGAGAGCGGATACACAGTATCGAACGCGCTCGTTTTTTTGCTGAGAAAAGGCCCTAGAAACGATAAAGGCCCGCTTGAGCAGGCCCATCGGAAGCAATCAGGTAGTGAGGTGATCAGCGACCGTATACGCGACGCTTCAGATCGGCGCGGTTAACACCGATGTCCTTGAGAGCTGCGTCGTCAAGGCGGGAAAGTTCACGGTATGCCTTGCCGAGCTGGAAGTATTCGACAATCCTGTTGGCGATTTTCATTGCATATCTCCTTTTTGAATGCCCAATTATTTATCTTATTGCCCTGATAATGAGCAGAGATAAATTTGCATAAGAGGCATCCGAGAATCGCAATCGACGCTTGATCGGACGGGAATTTCGGGCGGCGAAATCGACACCGCAGATCACCATCAGTCGGACCAACGAGATAGCCTTGCGTCCGGAGACATGCCGGAAATGCAGGCGGCCTGCTGATCGCAGACCGCCCGCCGACAACAATCAGCGCTGATTGTATTTCGCGTCGAGTTCGTCCATCGCCTTGACGTTGCCGGCGGAACGGCCGTTTTCGTCGAAGGTCTGCGCCAGGAACGCATCGGCGATGGCCTTGGCCAGTTCGGGTCCGATGACGCGCGCGCCCATGGTGATGATCTGGGCGTTGTTCGACAGTGCGGCGCGCTCGGCCGAGTACGTGTCATGGGTCAGCGCGGCGCGGATGCCGGGGACCTTGTTGGCGGAGATGCAAACGCCGATGCCGGTGCCGCAAACGAGAATCGCCTTGTCATAGGTGCCGTCGATCACGCCTGACGCCACGCGATCCGAAAGGCTTGCGTAAAAGGCATCCGGGCCCGCGCTCGTGCGCGAGACCTCGGACACCTCGTAGCGATCCTTCAGATGGTCGGCGAGAACCTTGGCGAGACCTTCGCCCGCGCTGTCTCCTGCGATTGCCAGTTTCATGCTTTTTCTCCTTCGAGTTTTGCGTCAAGTTTGGCGGCGCATTTCGCCAGGATGTCGAGATAGCCCTCGACGTTCCAGGCCGATCGGCCGATGAAGAGCCCGTCTATATGTGGGCTCGAGATGAGTTCTTCGCAATTTCCGGGATTGACCGAGCCGCCGTAAAGGCAGGGAATGCGGCGACCCAGCACTTGCTCGGCAACGGCGATGATTTCGGCCTGGCGCGCATCGGCATATTCGGCCGTCGCCGGAATGCCGTTGACGCCGATTGCCCAGACCGGCTCGTAGGCGAGCAGGATTTCGGCATCCTTCTGCGCGCCGGTGAGCTTGGAGAGAGCGCCGCGAACTTCCGTCGCCAGCACCTCGGCCGCACGGCCGCTTTCGCGGTCGGCCAGCGTCTCGCCGATGCAGATGAGCGGGACCAGACCATGACGAACGGCCGCCTCGGTCTTGAGGCCGACGGTTTCGTCGGTCTCGCCGAAGAATTCCCGCCGCTCGGAATGGCCGAGCTCGACGATGTCGAGATTGCAGTCCTTGAGCATGACGGGCGACACCTCGCCGGTCCATGCGCCGTCATCGGCCCAGTGCATGTTCTGCGCGCCGACCTTGACCGACGTGTCGGCAAGCATCGACTTGACCTCGCGCACCGCCGTGAAGGGCGGGATGACGAAGCGCTGGATACGCGGATCGCGCGCGCCATCCGCATTTTTGAGCCCGCTGGCGAAGCTTTGCGCCTCGGCAAGCGTCTTGTTCATCTTCCAGCTGGTGCCGATCCAGAAACGCGGTGATTTTGCCATGTGCAATCCTATTCCATCTCGTCTTCAATCTGTCGCGGCGCTACTGCAGGAAGCGCCTCGGCGGTGTTTTCGTCGGTAATCAGGCCATGCAGGCTACCGCTGCGAAGCACGGCGCGGATCGCCTCCACCTTCCCCACCCCACCGGCGAGCGCCACTAGCCGCTCGGTTCTCGGTTGCGGCAAGGCGGCCGAAAGTGTGCGCTCGGTCAATGCCGTCTCGAGGATGCGGCCGTTGGAATCGAAGAAGTAGCCGAGGATTTCGCCGACGCCGCCGGCAGCCGCCACTTCCTTGATCTCGCGCGCCTCGATCATCCCCGATTGCACCAGCTGCGCATGCGTATCGACCGTGCCGAGACCGACGAGCTTCAGCGTGGCGGTATTGGCGAGATCCATCACCTCCTTGACGCCGCGCTGGGCCAAAAGCACCTCGCGATCCTCCGCGGTGTTGGCGAAGAAGGGCACTGGCATTACGTAGGCCGGCATGCCGGTCTTTTCGGCGATGCGGTGCATGACGTCGTAGGGGTTGGCCGCATAATTGCGCGTAAGGCCGCCAAGCAACGAGACGAAGCGCAGGTCGCGGGCCGAGACGCGCGGTAGGAGATGGACTGCCGTCGACAGCGTGCGACCATGGCCGAGCCCGATCACGGAATTGTCGCCGCGCTCGATCTCGCGCTTCAGGAAGTTCGAGCCGGCAAGGCCAAGTGTGCGAAAGATCGACTCGTCTTCGCCGACATACGGCGTCACCTCGCAATATTGCAGACCGAAGCGCTCGGAGAGGCTGTTCTCCAATGCCACGCACTCGATGATATCGCCTTCGATGCTGATCTTGACGACGCCTTCGGCGACCGCCCGGGCGATCAGGCGGTGCGTTTTCACCGAAGGCAGCCCAAGGCGTTTGGCCACCTCGGACTGAGTCAAGCCGCCGGCGTAGTGAAGCCAAGCGGCTCGCACCGCGAGCGATTCTTCAGGATCGTTCATCGACAGTCTCTCCCGATTTGGCCAGGCGGATATCCCGCCTCTGTTTTTGATTCGCCTCTCGTTCAGATATGCAGGTCGGCGATGCCGGTGTCGATGTGGGGCGCCCAGAACGCGACGCTTTCGGCGATCTGCGAGATCACCTGACGGTCGTTCGGCTCGCGCTCCTTGAAGGACAGTTCGAGGCAGATCTCGTTATCCCTCGCCCCACCCTCGGCAAATGCCTTGAGCAACTCCGGTGGCTGGATGCGCCCCCTGGCGTTGAATTCGGCCGTGAAGGGACGATGCCCACCCTTGTCCATCAGGCTCTGCTTGATGTGGATGATAGGCGAGACCTTGGGTACGGCGCGCGCCCAGGCATAGGGTTCGTAATCATCGGCGTTGCTCGAGGTCACGTCACCATGGTCGATATCGGCCATCATCCACATCGGCACGGCCATGTTGGCGGCGGTCAGGCGGTCCTGCAGCTTCATGCATTCGGCGATCGTCTCGCCAAACTCGCGGCCAATGCTCATCGGCTCCCAGAAGACATAGGAGAGCCCCGCCGACTTCGCGTGATCGGCAACCTCGGCCCAGCAATCGATGGCGATCTTGATCAGCTCCTCGCGGCGCGCGGGATCGTCGAAGTCCTTGTAGGTGAAGATCGCGAACTGCGTTCCGACGGACGTCCCACCGAGATCGGCGGTGATATCGGCGAAGGTCTTGAACCAGTCGACATAATAGCGGCGAACGTCGGCATCGGGGTGGCCGAAGTGGTTGAGCCGGCCGTAAGGGCCGGTCATCCCCGACGTGACCCGCACGCCTGTGCGCTGGAGCGCCGCCGACATGTTGCGGGTCAGCCTGCGAATGACGGGCGCCTGCCAGCTTGGATTGATGAACTCGTGGGTGAGTTGCAGGTCGCGAATGCGCAGATCCCGTGCCACGGTTTCGATCAGGTCATCCGGCTCGGCGAAGCGATTGACGAGCGGATTGGTGTTCAAGGAAAGGGTCAATGCCATGATCGGTGTCCTCAGGCGGCCGCAACGAAGTTCGCGCCGGCGAACCAGTCGGCAAAGGCGGTCTGCTCGGCCTCGGTCAGGTGCAGATAGTGCTTCGTGCGCCGCTTCAGCACGTCCTCAGGGGTCAGCGCCCATTCGCTTGAGACGAGATAGCGAACCTCAGCCTCGTAGAGATGGCCGCCGAAGTGACGGCCGAGGCCTTCGACGCCTTTTGCATCGCCGACGATCTTGCGGGTGCGGGTGCCGTAAAGACGGCCATAGTGACCGGCGAGCGTGCGCGACATCCAGGGGTAGGCTTCCTTCAGTCCATTGAAGAAGGTCTCGTAATCGGCCTTCGGCATGTCGCCGCCCGGAAGTGCCGCGTGCTCCGTCCAATTGTCGGACATTTGCGGGAAGATATGCTTCAGCCGCTGCATGCCGCGCTCGGCGAGTTCGCGGAAGGTGGTAATCTTTCCACCGAACACGTTCAGCAGCGGCGCGTTGCCGGTCTCTTCGAGATCGAAGACGTAATCGCGCGTCACCGCCGACGGATTGCCCTTGCCGTCGTCGAACAACGGCCGCACGCCGGAGAAGCTGTGCAGCACATCCTGCCGGCGGAGCTTCTCCTTGAAGTAGCGGTTGACGGCCGTGAGCAGGTATTCGATTTCCGTTTCATCCGCCGCGACGTCCTCGGCCCGGCCTTCGTAGGAGATGTCGGTCGTCCCGATCAAAGCCTTGTCGCCCTCATAGGGGTTGATGAAAATCACGCGCTTGTCGTGGTTCTGCACCAGATAGGCGTTGGAGCCCGCCCAGAACTTCGGCACGATGATATGGCTACCCTTGACCAGCCGGACATTGCGGCTGCTGTTGGCGCCGGCCACACGGCCGATGACGTCGGACACCCAGGGGCCGGCTGCGTTGGCGATACAGCGGGCGCGGAAATTGCGGGTTTCGCCGGTGACGCTGTTCTTGGTGGTGATGCTCCAGCCGCCGTTTTCACGCCGGGCGGAGACGGCGGCCGTGCGGGTCAGAACCTCGGCGCCGCGCTCGGCGGCATCGACCGCGTTGAGCACGACGAGGCGCGCATCGTCGACCCAGCAGTCGGAATATTCGAAGCCGCGGGTGTATTGATCGAGGATCGGCGTGCCCTCGGGGTCGCGGCGCAGATCGAGCGTGCGAGTGCCCGGAAGCTTCTTGCGGCCGCCGAGGTGATCATAGAGGAAGAGGCCGAGGCGAACGAGCCAGGCAGGGCGATCCTGCGGCGAATGCGGCAGCACGAAGCGCATCGGCCAGATGATGTGAGGCGCGGCGTTGAGCAGCACTTCGCGCTCGATGAGCGCCTCGCGCACCAGCCGGAATTCGTAATATTCCAGGTAACGCAGGCCGCCATGCACCAGCTTGCCCGAGCGCGACGACGTTCCCTGCGCCAGGTCGTCCTTCTCGCACAGAACGACCTTAAGGCCACGGCCCGCCGCGTCGCGCGCGATGCCGGCGCCATTGATCCCGCCACCGATCACGAACAGATCCACCATTCCGGACTCAGTCATCAACATGCTCCTTCGGATGCTCTTTGCATCAACAAATTCAGTCAGCGCGACCGCGCATACGTCGCGGCCCAGCGCGGCGTTTCCGTTTATTGCGTGGCGACCAGTTGATCCCAGGCAGGCGCAACCGCCTGGCGCACCATTACGTAGGCCTTGAACAGGCGCTCGAGATCGCTCGGCCTGCTCGCTGTCGGGCGCTTCGGCCTCGCCGAGCAGCGGCGTCACCCATTCGGCGATGCAATCGTCCATGTTGCGATAGGCGCCGATCGCGACCGCCGCCATCATTGCGACGCCGGCGGCGCCCGCCTCCTCGCGCCGCGATACCCTGACCGGCGCATTGACCGCCGCCGACAGGCAACCGCGAAGCGCGCGCGAACGCGCCGCGCCGCCGGTGATCCGGAGCTCTTCGGGCATGTCGCCCATCGCCGCGTAGCAATCGCGCGTCGCCATGCCGAGACCCTCGACGACGGCGCGCAACAGATCAGGAAAGCCGTGACGCATGGAAAGGCCCGTGAAGCCGGCACGCGCAGCGGCGTTGACGAAGGGGCCGCGCTCGCCGGCATCGGAGATATAGGGATGATAAAGTACCGAGCCTGGACGGCTCTCGGCGAACCAGCTGTCGATGCGGGCGATCAGATCGGCATGAGACACGGTCTTGCCGCCCTCCGCCATCAGAGATCCGGCCATCTGCAGCAGCCAGTCGATGTTGATGGTGGCGCTCATGTTGGTCTGCACCTGGGTGACGATGCCGGGCATCGGCAAGGCGATCACATACCCCGTTCCCTCCGCATTGAGCTGCACGTCGGCCACCGCCTTCGCGCGCATATGGACGCCGGTGGAACCGACGGTCGAACAGGCCGCGTTCTGACCCGCGCTGCGCACGCCGGCGCCGAGCGCGGTCATGACCATATCGACATAACCCAGGCTGACAGGTGTACCGGCAAGAAGACCACAGGCCCGCGCCGCGTCGGCGGAGAGCGGATGGGTGACCTCTGTACCGTCGATGATCTCCGGCAGCAGCGACCGGCGGCGCGACAGCCCGAGGGCATCGATCGCCGTATCGTCATATCGCCGCGTGCGGAAATTGCCGAAGGTGAAACTCGCTTCCGATGGATCGGTGGCGCGGACGCCCGTGAGATTGAGATAGAGCCAGTCCTTGCAATGAAGCGCGACTTCAGCGTGATCGAGAAGTTCGGGCTGATTGCGATCCATATGCGCGATCTGAGCGCCCTGCTGGCAGGTGTTGAGGCCGGTCCCGGTCGCTTCGAAACGCGCGCGATTGCCGGCTCCCGCGCTAAGCCGCGTCACGGTGGGGGCTGCGCGCGCGTCGAGCCATAGCCAGGCATCGCCAACCGGCTGGTTGCCGGCGCCGACCAGCCATGTGCCGTCGCCCTGTCCCGTCACGGAAATCGCAGCCGTGCGCTCCGCAAGACCGGGTACTTTCTCGCCGAGGCCACGCATCGCCGTCACACAGTCGGCCCAGGTTTGCGCCAATGATTGAGTCGCCGAACCGTCATCGCCCATATGATACTGATTACGCGCCGAAGCGGACGCGATCTGGCGCCCGGAGAGCTCGAAGGCGACCGCCTTGATCACCGACGTCCCGGCATCGATGCCGATAATGATCTGTCCACGTTCAGACATCGAAAGCCTCGCCGCCCACGATAATCCATGCCGCTGGATACGGCATCCTCATCCCACTCATGGTCACTCCTCCCAGACGACCGCCGCGGACCCGCGCCTAGCGCCGCCGTTCAGGCAAATACGTCGCATTGCGACTGCTCCTCGCAAGATCAGACTGAAAGACCTCGCCTTGGGCAGCAACCGGAAACCGGCAATCACCGAATTTTCGTCTCATGTAGAATATAACACAAACTTATCACCGCAAATGAATTTTTTTTCTGTCGTCGCAATTTTTTTCAGCTATAATGTAACTCATCAAATTGACCCGATCGGCAAAACGCCAAATTGGGTGCCGTTATGCGACCGAGGCGAGGACGCCATACGGCGCCAACGCACACGACGTCGCGAAATCAAAATAAAACATTATTATCAATAACTTGCGATCAACTACCCTGATTGATCAGGCGCGCACCCGGAATGCGATGAATTACAAAACGTTGTCGTGCAGCCACCCGCGTCAGGGGCAGACCCGATCACGCGCAGCGGCCGCCAGCATGGTCCGAAATCGAAAACGCAGCCGAATGGTCGATTGACAAGGGGAGATCTTTATAACATGTTTACTGCCATTGATAACACGGCGATACCATAGCTCACGGCTAATACGGTATCTGCGTGACACGCCCGGCGGTTGGAGGAGAAACAAGCGCCGGGTTATTGAGGAGGATCACGACGGTGCGAATTTCTGTTTCCAGACATGGCTTGGCGTCACGCCAGCACTCCGGCTCCGGCGCCCCATCGACGCTTGGCGACTTCGCCGGCGACCTTCCCGATTTTCGCCTGACTGACCGGTCGCGACGTCGATAATCCCCTCATCCCTTCTTCTTTCCCTCAACAGGAAATCCGGCCCCGCGCCGAAGGTTGTCAGAAAATGAGCATAGAAACGGACTACGCGGCTTCCCAGCCGAAGAGCGGCAAACTGAAAATCGCGGTCGGCATAGCGGCGGTCGTGGTTGTCGTCGGCGCGATCGCGCTGGACACGAAGGTCGTCAACATCGGTTCCGAAAGCGACGTACGCCAACAGGTTTTCTCCTCCGACACCTATGGTGTGGAGCAGTTTCCGAAGATCGCGGCCGATGTCGAGAAGCGCGCCGTCGCGGCGGCCGAGCTTGCACCCGCGGTCATCGCCGACAAGAAGGCGGCGGGCGAGAAGTATGGCATCGCGACGACCACCGGCCCGGTTCTGCCGGTGTCCTTCTCCGGCGTCGTCGGCGAGCGCAAGGGCAATATCAACGCGGTACAGGTCGATGGACTGCCGCCCGAAATCGTCATTCGCATGCAGACCGGACCGGCGATCAACGGCACCGATCTTCGCGATGCCACGGGCACGATCGAATTCGGCCAGTTCACCAATCAGATCGAGTATCAGGATGCCGGTTCGGCAATCAACAACGAGATGAAGAAGGCGGTGCTGGGCAATATCGACCCCACGCAGCTGACCGGCAAGACGGTCACCGTCACCGGCGTGTTCAAGCTCATCAACCCGAAGAACTGGCTCGTCACCCCCGTCAAGGTTGAAGTCAAATGAGCCAGGCAAGCCAACGCCAGATCAAAGGCGAGATCGGTGAGGTCGTGCTCAGCGCCCGCAACGTTGCCAAGACCTATGGCAGCGTGCAAGCGCTCAAGGGCGTGAACTTCGACATTCATCGCGGCCAGGTCACCACGCTGTTCGGCGAGAACGGTGCCGGCAAGTCGACGCTGATGAAGATCCTGTCGGGCGTCGTGCGCCCGACGTCGGGCGAGATCGTGCTGGACGGACAGACCGTCAACTTCGTGTCCTCGACGCATGCACGCGAATGCGGAATCTCGATCATCCACCAGGAACTCAGCCTCGCGCCCAATCTCAGCGTCCGCGACAACATCTTCATGGGCCGCGAGATCATCACCGGCGGAACCGTCGATTTCGCCGAGGAAGAGCGCCAGACCCGCGCCCTGCTCGAGGAGCTGGAAGAGGATATCGATCCGCTCACCCCCGTCGAGGATCTCCGCCTCGGCCAGCAGCAGATCGTCGAAATCGCCCGCGCGCTGTCCGTCAATTCGCGTATCCTGATCATGGACGAGCCGACGTCTGCGCTGAGCGCCACCGAAGTGGAAGTGCTGTTCAAGGTCATCCGTGATCTGACCAGCCGCGGCGTATCGATCGTCTACATCTCGCACCACCTCGAAGAAGCATTGCAGATCACCAACCACGCCGTCGTCCTGCGTGATGGCACCATGACCGCCTATGCCGAGCGCAAGGACATCGATCTCGAATGGATCGTCCGCAACATGGTGGGTGAGAACTTCGACCTCGGCAGCCCGCCGACCGGCTACGAGATGGGCAAGGTCGCCCTCTCGATCAAGGAACTCACGGTTCCTGGCCCCTCCGGCGCCGCCTACAACGCGGTCGACCGGTTGTCGCTGGACGTGCGCGCCGGCGAGATCGTCTGCATCTACGGACTCATGGGCGCCGGCCGCACCGAGCTGCTCGAATGCGTCGCCGGTCGGCTGCACGCAAGCGGCGGCCACATCCTTCTCGAAGGCCGCGACGTGGCCGGCCTCAGCATCGCCAACCGCATCGCAAGCGGCCTCGGCCTTGTTCCCGAGGATCGCCAGCGGGACGGCCTGGTGCAGACGATGACCGTCGGCTCCAACCTGTCGCTTGCCAGCATCGGCGCCTTCACCAAGGGGCTCTTCACGTCGGGTGGCCGCGAGCGCGAGCTGGTGACGGATTCGATCCGCAAGGTTCACATCAAGACCGACGGCGGCGCGGCTGCCATCGGCTCGCTCTCCGGCGGCAACCAGCAGAAGGTCGTTATCGGCAAGATGCTGGCGACGCATCCGAAGGTCATCCTGCTCGACGAGCCGAGCCGAGGCATCGACATCGGCGCCAAGGCCGAGGTGTTCAAGCTTCTCGCCGAACGCGCCAAGCAGGGGCTGGCGGTGATCTACTCCACCTCGGAAGTCGCCGAATGCCTCAGCATCGCACATCGCATCATCGTCATGCATCGCGGCAAGATTTCCGCCGAGTTCAGCTCTGACGTCACCAAGGAAAAGATCATGGCCGCCTCTGGCGAAGCAGTGGTCGCGCACTAGCCCGGAATTATGGAGCACTGATTATGTCAGTCACTGAAGCAAACGACAAAAAGACAGTTTCGAACGGGCCACGGCGGGATTTCAATATCGTACGCCTGCTCTTGGAAGGTCGCGCGTTCTTCGCGCTGATCGTCATCATCGCGGTCTTCTCCTTCCTGTCGCCTTATTATTTCAGCCTCAACAACTTCCTGGTCATGGCCTCGCACGTGGCGATCTTCGGGATTCTGGCGATCGGCATGCTGCTCGTCATCCTGAACGGCGGCATCGACCTTTCGGTCGGCTCGACGCTGGGCCTCGCCGGTTGTATCGCGGGCTTCCTGATGCAGGGCGTTACGCTCTCCTCCTTCGGCGTCATCCTCTATCCGCCGGTCTGGGCCGTGGTCGTGATCACCTGCGCGATGGGCGCGCTGGTCGGCGCCGTCAACGGCGTGCTGATCGCCTATCTCAAGGTGCCCGCCTTCGTCGCATCGCTCGGCGTTCTCTACGTTGCCCGCGGCATCGCGCTCCTGATGACGAACGGCCTGACCTACAACAGTCTCGGCGGCCGCCCCGAACTCGGCAACACCGGCTTCGACTGGCTCGGTTTCAACAGCCTCGGCGGCATTCCGATCGGTGTTCTGGTGCTCGCGACCATCGCCATCATCTGCGCCATCGTGCTCAGCAAGACCGCTTTCGGCCGCTGGCTCTATGCTTCCGGCGGCAACGAACGCGCCGCCGAACTCTCGGGCGTACCCGTCAAGCGCGTCAAGATCCTGGTCTACGTGTTCTCCGGCGTCTGCGCGGCCGTTGCCGGCCTGGTCCTTTCCTCCCAGCTGACGTCCGCCGGTCCGACCGCCGGCACCACCTATGAACTGACGGCTATCGCGGCCGTGGTCATCGGCGGCGCCGCGCTCACCGGCGGACGGGGGACCGTACGCGGCACCATGCTCGGCGCCTTCGTCATCGGCTTCCTGTCCGACGGCCTCGTGATCATCGGCGTGTCGGCCTATTGGCAGACGGTCTTCACCGGCGCGGTCATCGTTCTCGCCGTTCTCATGAACAGCATCCAATACGGGCGTCGGGTCAAATCTTCCTGACGCACGCTCAAGACCTTCTCCGCAACGACGCGGAAAGCACCGCCGGGAAGCCGGCACCACACGAACTCATCAATGGGAGAGAGACTATGTTTAAAAAGGGCATGCGCGTTCTTCTGGCGGCAGTTACCGTAGCGCCGATCTTCGTAAGCTCCGCATGGGCAGAGGGCCTGATGACGATCATCGTCAACGACCCGTCCAACCCCTACTGGCTCACCGAAGGCAACGTCGCCAAGGCGACCGCTGAAAAGCTCGGCTACACCGCAACCGTCGGCGCGCACAAGGGTGACACCAACACCGAAAGCAACCTGATCGACACCGCGATCACCAACAAGTCGGTTGCCATCATCCTCGACCCGGCAAACGCCGATGGCTCCGTCGGCGCCGTCAAGAAGGCCGTTGCTGCGGGCATTCCGGTTATCCTCGTCAACGCCGAGATCAACCAGGAAGGCCTCGCCAAGGCGCAGCTCGTTTCCAACAATGCCCAGGGCGCGGCCCTCGGCGCGCAGCAGTGGGTCGAAGCTGTCGGCGACAAGGGCAAATATGCCGAGCTCTTCGGCTCTCCGTCCGACAACAACGCCGCCACCCGCTCCAACGGCTACGAGTCGGTCCTGACCCAGTATCCCGATCTGGTGAAGTCCGCGAAGGAAGTCGCCAACTGGGACCGTACGCAAGGCCATAACAAGATGCAGTCGATGCTGCAGGCAAATCCTGACATCATCGGCGTCATCTCCGGCAACGACGAAATGGCTCTCGGTGCGATCGCAGCTCTGAAGCAGGCCGGCAAGCTGGCAAACGTCAAGGTCGGCGGTTTCGATGGTTCGCCCGACGCGGTTGCCGCGATCAAGGCCGGCGAACTGCAGTACACCGTCCTCCAGCCGGTCGCCGTCTTCTCGGAAGAAGCCGTCAAGCAGGCCGACAACGTCATCAAGACCGGCAGCACCGGCGCCAAGAGCGAAAAGCAGCTCTTCGATTGCCTGCTGATCACCAAGGACAATGTCGACAAGTACACGGCTCCCTTCGTTCTCGAGCAGTAAGACAGCAAGGGGACGCCTCGCCGAGGCGCCCCCTTTTTCCTCCACAGTTGCGTATCTTCGCGATACAACGCGCATATCCGTCGTTCGAGCGCAGAGGCCATCGTGACACAGAAGATAGGCGCAGGCGCGCTCCCCATCGACGAACTCCCGAGCGACAGCCGCCAGACGCGCCAGCTGGTGCGCCGGCAAATGATCGCCGAGGCCGTCATGGCGGAAGGACAGATGCGGATTGAGGATCTGACCGACCGCTTCGGCATCAGCCTGATGACCGCCCATCGTGACGTGGACGACCTCGTAAGCCGCGGACTGTTTCGCAAGACGCGCGGCATCGTTACCGCCGCCGCTTCCAGCCTAATCGGATCCAGCGACGTCTATCGCTCTGGCCGCCAGTCGGTGGAGAAGAACATGATCGCCGCGGCGGCCATGCAGTTCGTCGAGCCGGGCCAGGCCATTTTCTTCGACGATTCCACCACCGTGCTGCCCATGGCCGATCACCTTCCCGCGAAGGTTCCGATCACCGCCATCACCAATTCGCTGACGCTGATCAACGCGTTGAAGGGCATGCAGGACCTGACATTGCTGGCGCTCGGCGGGCAGTATTATAACTGGTGCAACGCCTTCGTCGGCCGCACCACCGTCAACGAGATCCACCGTCTGCGTGCCGACGTCGTCTTTATTTCCATGTCTGCGATCACGGACGATCTGGTGTTTCACCAGTCGCCGGAAATGGTCGACACGAAACGCGCCATGTTCGACTGCGCCGCCAAACGCGTCCTTCTGGCCGACCACACGAAATTCGAGCGGCGCGCCCTGCATCGCTTCGCCGCCCTCAGCGAATTCGACGTCATCATCGTCGACGACAAGACGCCCGCCGTCCATATCGACCGCATGCGATCACGAGACATCAACGTGATCATCGCGCGGGAGGACAAGGCGCGTCCGCGACCACATCAGCCGGAGTAAGCCTGAATGCCAAGTCTGCTTGGAATAGACAGCGGCCTCACCGTCACCAAGGCCGTGATCTTCGACGTCGACGGAACGCCGATCGCGGTTGCCCGCCGCCGCGTGACCCAGTTCATGCCGCATGCGCGCCATGTCGAGCGCGACATGAACGAACTCTGGACACAGACGGCCGACGCCATCCGCGAGGCCATCGAACTCAGCGGACGTCCCGCCGGCGACATCGCCGCGATCGCGGCCACCGCGCATGGCGACGGCATCTATCTGACCGACAAGACCAATGCCCCTCTCGGCCGGGCGCTTCTGTCGCTCGACAGCCGTTCGGTCGATATCGTCGAGGCCTGGCTTGCCAGTCCGCTCGCCGACGAGGCGCTTGAACTGACCGGGCAGGTCCCACATGTCTCGGCACCATCCGCACTGCTCGCCTGGATCAAAAAGCACGAGCCGGCGCGCTACAGAGAGATCGGCCATATCCTGTCGTGCAAGGACTGGCTACGCTTTTGCCTGAGTGGCGTGATCGGCACGGATCGCACCGAGGCGAGCACCTCGTTCACCAATGTTAGGACGCAGGACTACGATCTCGATGCCCTGAGATTGTTCGACATCGAGGAGATGGCGTCGGCCCTGCCGCCGATTTCCCGCTCGGACGAGATCATCGGCTACGTGACCGCGCAAACGGCGGAGCGTACCGGCCTGGCCGTCGGAACACCCGTCGTTGCCGGCCTGCACGACGTCACCGCCTCCGCGCTCGGTTCCGGCGGCTATGCCGATGACGTCGTCGCCGTCATCGCCGGCACCTACTCCATCAACGAGACGCTGTCGCCTCATCCGCGGATGGACCGCCGCTGGTTCTGCCGCAACGCCATCGAACCGGGCCAGTGGAACAACATGTCGATTTCGCCGGCATCGACGGCCAACTACGACTGGTTTCTCGACACGCTCTGCGCCAGCGAACGCCAGAGGGTCGAGGCATCCGGCGGTTCGGTTCACGCGCTGCTCGCGCCGGAGATCGAGGCCGCCTTCGAGCGTCCGCTGACCGCGCTCTTTCACCCCTATCTCTTCGGCTCACCCTATGGGGCGGCCGCCAGCGCCGGCTTCTTCGGCCTCGGCGGCTGGCACAATCGCGGCGACATGCTGCGCGCCGTGCTCGAGGGCATCGCCTTCAACCACCGCATTCATGTCGACGCCTTGCGGGATGGCTTCACCTTCAGTGAGGCGAGGCTTGCCGGCGGCATCTCGCGCAACAAGCGCGTCGTGCAGATGTTCGCCGACATTCTCGGCATGCCGGCAACGGTCACGGAAACCGACGAAGCGGCCGCCTGGGGTGCCGCCCTTTGCGCCGGCGCGGGTGCTGGCCTCTATGCAAGCCCTCGACATGATCCACGCGATACGGCGGCCATCGCGCACCGTTGCTATCCCGATGCGGCGCGAAGTGCCGCATACCAGGAACGCTATGATCTTTTCCGAGAGGTCGCCGACGCGATGGCGCCGATCTGGCCGAAGATCGGCAAGCTCACGGCGGACAAGGCATCGGCTTGAGATATGAACCGCGCCCGCCGGGCACGGTTCGCAGACGACATTCAGCAGGACGATTTCAGATGATCGATATTTCCGCCGCCAACACGCTTCGTTTCCAAGACCTCGGCGCGATCAAGGACATTGACGTCGTCATCCTCGGCGCGGGTATCAACGGTGCGGGAACGTTCCGCGACCTTTGCGTGCAGGGTGTCGACTGCCTGATCGTCGACAAGGCGGATTTCGGCTCCGGCACGAGTTCAGCGCCGTCACGCCTGATCCATGGCGGATTGAAATATCTGGAAACCGGCGAGTTCGGGCTGGTCGCGCAATCGACACTGGAGCGCAATCTACTGCTGCGCAACGCCCCGCATTGCGTCGAGCCGCTCCCGACCTTCATTCCCGTGTTCTCCTGGACGCGCGGCATCTGGGCGGCGCTGAGGACGCTGACGGGCTCGACCACGGCACCGCGCAGCCGTGGTGCCGTTCTCGTGAAGATCGGCCTGCGTATGTACGACTTCTTCGGCGCCCGCAACCGGGTGATGCCGAACCATCGCTTTCTGTTCAAGAAGAAGGCGCTGAAGGAGATGCCGCATGTCACGCCCGCCATCGTCGCGGGTGGCATCTACTACGACGCCAAGATCAGCCGCCCGGAACGCCTGGTCTACGAACTCGTGGCGGACGGGCTTCAGGCCAACGACAATGCGTTGGCGACCAACTTCACGACGCTGATCTCGTCGGAAAACGGCGTTCTCACCTTCAGGCGCGCGAATGGCGAGACGTTTTCCGTTCGCCCGAAGCTGGTCATCAACGCCGCCGGACCATGGATCGATCACGCCAACGCATCGCTCGACGCGCCCTCGAAGCTGATCGGCGGTACCAAGGGCTCGCATATCCTGCTCGATCATCCGGAACTGGTGAAAAGCCTTAACGGGCACATGATCTACTTCGAGGCCGATGACGGCCGCATCTGCCTGGTCTACGACTATCTCGGTCTCGCAATGGTCGGATCGACCGACATACCGGCGAACGATCCCGAGACGGTGCGCTGCGAGGAGCCGGAAATCCAGTATTTCCTCGAGAGTGTGCGCTCCCTTCTCCCTTCGCTGCGCTTAAGCCGCGATCAGGTGGTCTACACCTATAGCGGCATCCGTCCGCTGCCGGCCTCCGATGCCTCCTCTCCGGGCCTCATCAGCCGCGACCACTCGGCACCGGTGATGGAAGCGACGGCGGAGCGTCCTTTCCCCGTCGTTTCGCTGGTCGGGGGAAAGTGGACGACGTTCCGTGGCTTCTCCGAGGAGGTCGCCGATCTCGTGCTGAAGCGCCTGCAGCGTCAGCGTCGCCAGTCGACCCAGCAACTGGCAATCGGCGGCGGCCGGCAGTTTCCAGCCGATCCCGCTCAGCGTCGAGTATGGATAGAGGCAGCGGCGCGAAAGAGCGGCATCGATGTCACGCGCGCCGAAACGCTGCTGTCGCGATACGGCACCACGGCATCCGAAATCCTCGATCACGCTGCAACGTCACCCTATCGCGACAGCGACCGGCTTTCCGATGCCGGGCATTACAGCCTGCTGGAGATCGACTGGATCGCCCGGCGGGAATTCGTCGTCCACCTCTCCGATATCGTTCTTCGCCGGACAACGATTGCGATCGAGGGCGCGTTGACGATGGCGGGCCTGCAGGACATGGCAAGGGTTGCGGCTCAAGCGCTCGGCTGGGATACGGCGCGGACGGAAAGCGAAATCGACGACGTCGTGGTGACACTCGCGGATTTCCACGGGCAGGATCTCAGGCTTGCGGCCTGATCTCAGTCTTTACGCCTGACGTGACATCGCCTGCTCCTCAGGCGCCAGACACTGGCCGAACTCCTGCAACAGCCAGGCGGCCGAGTGGCGGTCGACCGCCTTGTGGAACAGATAGCCCTGCCCGAGCATGCACCCGAGCGCGCGCAGGTGTTCGGCCTGCATCTCCGTTTCAATTCCTTCGGCGACGACACGGATGCCAAGCTTCTCGGCGATCCCCATCAGGCCCTCGATGATCACGGCGCCCGCATCGCCGGGCACCAGGCGATCGACAAAGGACTTGTCGATCTTGATGATATCGACAGGCACGGTCAGCAGATGCGTCAGGGAGGCGAAGCCGGTGCCGAAATCGTCGAGCGCCACACGTAGCCCCTTCGAGCGCATGGCCTTTATCTCGCTTGCCACGACATGATCGCCCTGGCCGAGATAGACCGATTCGGTCACTTCGATGATGACGTGCTTCAAAGGTACACCTGACGCCGCGAAGGCGCTGTACAGCCGCTCCTGCAGGTCCCCGGCGTGAAAATCCGCCGCCGACAGGTTGATGCCGACATGCTGGAACGGCAGGCCCATATCGAGCCAGCGGCGGACATCGGCGGCCACGCGCGAAAGCATGCGCTCGGTCAACTCTGACGCGACCTGGGCATCCAGCGTCGCGTCGTGGAAGTTCGCGGCCGAGACGACATCGCCTGTATACGTGGTCATCCGGCAGAGTGCCTCAAAGCCAACGACCTCGCGCGTGTCGAGGCGCAGGATAGGCTGGTAGTGGGCATCGATGCGGTTTTGCGCCAGCGCCACACTGACATCGCGAATGGCGCGGAAGCGCCGCGTCAGGGCGGTGCCCAGCCCGGCATGATAGGCTGAATACTGGCCACGATTGCGCTCCTTGCCGTGATAGAGCGCCACATCCGCATTGTGCCGGACCTGATCGGGCGTGTCGTCGATCGCGGCAATCGCACCGCCGACGGTGGCGGCCGGAAAGATGACGTGGCTATCGCATTGGGCCGGTCTCTTGATCTCCCGCAAGATGTCCTCGGCCTTCGCGGCGAGGTCGGGTTCCGGGCCGTCATGCAGAATGACCGCGAACTCGTCGCCACCCAATCGGAAGGTCGTTTCGGTGGGCATGGTGGCGGCCATCCGGCGCGCCACGACCTGAATGAGCGCGTCACCCGCCCCATGACCGAATGTATCGTTCACCAGTTTCAGATTATCGACGTCGACAAGCAGCATGCCCCAGCTCCGATCGGCGGACCGGTGCTGTTGCTTGAGAACCTCGTTGAACCGTGCCCTGTTGGGCAGACCCGTCAAGGCGTCGGTATAGGTGAGCGCCTCACGCTCGAGTGCGCGTTCGTTTCTCTCCAGCGCGATCGCGCAAAGATGGACGCATGCGTCCACGATATCGCGCTCCAGCTGGCTCGGGCCGCGTCGTTCGCGAAAATAGAAGGCAAAGGTCGCGAGAACCCGGTCGCCACTCATGATCGGCGTCGACCAGCAGGCCTTGAAGCCGAGAGGCATCACCATGGCTTTGAAGTCCTGCCACCGAGCATCGTTTTCGATGTCTGTCACCGTGACAGGCACGCCATGATAGGCCGCCGTTCCACAGGAGCCGGCGAGCGGGCCGATGGCCATGTTGTCGATGGCTTGCGAATAGGCGGGAGGCAGCGATGGCCCTGCGAGCGGATGCATGCGCCCGTCCTTGACCGTCAGCACAGAACACACGGTCCATGGGATCGCAGCCTCCACGCGCGTGCACAGTTCATGCACGACGGCGCTCACCGGCTCGCCCTTGGCGATCATTTCGAGAATGGCGTTCTGCAGCGTCAGCATGATTGTCCCACTCGAGATTACGAAACCCACAGTGGCATGTGCTCGTTCAGATCGGATTGAATGCATCGTTAAAATTCTATCCTTGCGCCATATCTAAATAAGATTTTCCTGATTTTTAGTCTCAAGCCACGGGACCAGGAATTGACGACGCTGTGTCCGTTCTGGCTATCGCTCTTTCACGTAGACATTGGCCTCGACAGCGGCCGCGATGAACGCATTTCGCGCCTCCGAAGGTGGTCTCTTGCCGCTCAGAACCTGTTGGCAGGTGCGCTTGGCCGTCTTCAGACTGCGCCCGCGCGAAATCGGCCACGCCGTATTCAGCGCCGTCGCGGCTTCGCTCGTATTCGTCACTGTTCGAAATTCGCCGTATCTGCTCGCCTGGAAGTAGATCGGCCGGCTCCATCGTTTCGGGTCCATAACGCAATACCTCCGATACGGGTAAACGCGGGCGCGGTTGTGGCGTTCCAATATTTCAACGTCATGGTCGATAGCGGACGATCATAGACGATTTTGAGCGACTGTGCTTCGGCGGTCATAGCGCGGCATCCAATACGCGTTACGGTGGTGCGAAACGAGGGCGGGTATGATGACGAAGACGGACTGGCCGAAAGAAGCGCTGACATCGGAAGCAATGGAGATGTTGGATCGTGTTCTGAGACAATGGTGCACGGAACAGACTTGCGACGTGACCAGCGACCGTGGCCAGGCGACCGCCAAAGCGCTGATCGACTGGTTCGAATTCGGCGTGCGGGACGAAAAGGAGTTGGAGCGACTGGCGCGCGACGAAATGCCGTGGAAACCGTAGCCAAAAAAATCTTCAGCGCTTGGTGCAACGCAATATGCATCGTCGCCCGTATGGACTATCCCTTCTTGTCGGCCGCGTTTCACTGCTCCTCCCAGCGGTAGGGCGGCCGCATCCACATAAGAGGATAGTGCCCCACATGACCAATACACTGATTGAATCCATCAAGAAGCGCCGCAGCCAATATGCGCTCGGCAAGACCCTGCCGATCTCCCAGGACGAAGCCACCAAGCTCATCCAGGAAGCCGTCAAGCACACGCCGTCTTCCTTCAATTCGCAGAGCTCGCGTGTTCTGGTTCTCTACGGCGCGGAGAGCGACAAGCTCTGGGGCTTCGTGATGGACGCACTGCGCAAGATCGTCCCTGCCGACGCATTTGAATCGACCGAAAAGCGCATCAACAGCTTCGCCGCCGGCGCCGGCACCGTTCTCTTCTTCGAGGACCAGGACGTCGTGAAGGGCCTGCAGGAAAAGTTCGCGCTTTATGCCGACAACTTCCCAGTCTGGTCGGAACAGTCGAGCGGCATGACGCAATTCGCCGTCTGGTCGGCGCTCGCCGCATCCGACATCGGCGCCAGCCTGCAGCATTACAACCCGCTGGCCGACGCCGAGATCGCGGCCGAATGGAACATTCCGGCCTCGTGGAAGCTGCGCGCCCAGATGCCGTTCGGCGCCAACTCCGCCGCTTTCGGCGAAAAGGCGTTCATGGACGACAGCGATCGCTTCAAGGTCTTCGGCTGACAACGTCTTCCGGCGGCGCCATGCGCCGCCGTTATTCTTTGCCTCGGCAGCCACATGTCAGGCAGTCAACATTGGATGACCGTTACGGCGAGTTGGTAGGGGGACAACTACTTGGATCGTCTCGAATGCGACCGGATGTTCGTTGCCGTCATTGATACGGGAAGCTTCGCCGCCGCCGCAATCCGTCTCGGCACCAGCAGCGGCCAGGCTTCGAAGCTGGTCTCGCGGCTCGAGGCAAGCCTCGGCGTGCAACTGATCATGCGAACGACGCGCGCGCTGTCTCTTTCGGAGGCCGGACGCGCCTATTACGAACGCGTCAAATCGCTTCTCGAAGAATTCGACGCGCTCGATGCATCGGTACGCAATGCCTCGCGCGCGCCATCCGGCCGGCTGCGGATCACCGCGCCGATCACCTTCGGCACGACGCAACTCACCCCCGTGCTCAGTCAATTCGCGACGGCTTTCCCCGACATCAATCTCGACGTCAGCTTCTCCGATCGGACGGTCAATCTCGTCGACGAAGGATTTGATGCCGCCGTGCGCATCGGGCGACCCGACGATAGCAGCCTGATCGCGCGCAAGCTTTGCCCCGCGCGCATCGTGCTGGTCGCCGCCTCGTCCTATCTCGACCGCCGTGGTGTGCCTGTGACGCCGGCGGACCTGGCGGCTCATGACTGCATCATCGACACCAATTTCCGCGATCCGCTGAGCTGGCGGTTCCGCGACAAGGCCGGATCGCGGTCGCTGGTGGCGGAGGTTCGCGGACGCATACAGTTCTCGAACGCCGAGGCTTGCGTCGCGGCGGCCGAAGCGGGACTGGGCATCGCGCGCGTACCGAGTTTCGTTGCGGGCGCGCGGCTTCGTCTCAACGCGCTGCTTCCTCTGTTGTCTGACTTCGAGGATGAACCGCGCGGCCTTTACGCCGTCTATCCGCCTGCCCGGCATCTGGCGCCGAAAGTCAGAGTGCTCGTCGACTTCCTGGCGAACGCCTTTCGTGGCCAACCGGTGTGGGACAAGGACTGGACATGATTGTTTCCATTTCGGAAGGAAATATTATCTTCGTGACCGGATAATCATCAGTCTGGAACTGGGCCATATCTCCATCCGACAACGCGCAAGAACAGATCAGGAGTTCAGCCATGCTCGTGGATGGAAAGTGGACCGCCGATTGGCATCCCGTGCAGGCGACCGACGCCAAGGGCGGCTTCGTCCGGCAAATTTCGGGCTTCCGCAATTGGATCACCCCCGACGGCAGCGCCGGGCCTACCGGCGAGGCCGGGTTCAAGGCCGAGGCCGGTCGCTACCATCTCTATGTCGCGCTGATCTGCCCCTGGGCCTCGCGTACGCTGATCGGTCGCGCGCTGAAGAAGCTGGAAGATGTGATTTCGGTCTCGGTCGTCGAACCGGCTCTTTCCGATCAGGGTTGGCGCTTCGGCGACTATCCGGGCGCCAATCGCGATGAGCTCAACGGCGCCACCTACATGCACGAGATCTACACCAGCGCCGACCCGCAGTACACTGGTCGTGCGACCGTTCCCGTGCTCTGGGACAAGGAACGCCGCACTATCGTCAACAACGAGTCGGCGGATATCCTGCGGATGCTCAACTCCGGCTTCGGCGCACTTGCCGATGGCGCTTTGGATCTCTACCCCGAAGATCTGCGCGCCGAGATCGATGCTCTCAACGAGCGTATCTATCCACGGCTCAACAACGGCGTTTATCGCACCGGCTTCGCGACCACACAGGTCGCCTACGAGGAAGCCTTCGCCGACGTATTCGCGATGCTCGACGAACTGGACGCACGCCTCGAAGGGCAGCGACCATTCCTCTTCGGCACGCGACTGACAGAGGCCGACGTCCGGCTCTTCGTAACGCTGGTGCGCTTCGACGCGGCGTATAACGGGCTCTTCAAGTGCAATCTGCGCCGGCTGGCGGATTATCCCAACCTAACGCGTTACGTCGACAACATGCTTGCGATACCAAGCGTCCGCCAGACGGTCAGCATCGATCACATCAAGCACGGCTACTACTCGATCAAGGCGCTCAACCCGACAGGGATCGTGCCCGTCGGTCCGTTGCTTCCGTTCGCGATCCGAGAGGAATAGTCATGTCGACAACCGCATCTCCTATGCTCGTTATCATGCTCCACGGCGTCGGCTCGAGCGGCGCCGATCTCGCGCCCTTGGCCGATCTCTGGAAAAACGCCGTGCCCGGCGCCATCTTCGCGTCGCCGAATGCGCCAAGCCCGTCCAGCTTCGGCGCGGGTTATCAGTGGTTCAGCGTCGCCGGCGTGACCGAGGAGAACAGAAGCGGGCGCATCAAGGAGGCGCGCCCGGCCTTTGACGCAACCATATCGGCGATCATCAACGAGAACGGCTTTGCCGACCGGCTGGATCGGATCGTTCTGGTCGGCTTCTCGCAGGGCACCATCATGGCGCTCGACGCCGTGGCGTCGGGACGCTGGCCAGTCGGCGCCGTCGTCGGCTTCTCCGGCCGCCTCGCCTCGCCGCTTCCGCTTGCGCCAGCGGTCGGGACGCCCGTGCTGCTGGTGCACGGAAGCGCCGATCCGGTCATTCCGGCTGCTGAAACGACCCGCGCCGCAGCGGCCCTGCGGCCGCTTGGCATGAGCGTGGAGACGGTCATCGTTCCCGGGCTCGGTCATACGATTTCGGCTGAAGGCGCCGCCCGGGCCGTCTCGTTCATGGCCGAAGCGCTGAAATAATCCCCGGCTGCAAGCAAGACGTTGCGCCGTGCTCGGCGCGACGCTCTGCTTGAAAGCTGCTAGCTCGACGCCTTGACCGCGTATTTCAGGTGCAGAAGCCCGTCATCCAGCTTGTCGCAGGAGAGTAGCGAGAGTTCGCATTTTCCCGCCAGGCCATCCTGCTCGTATTCGATGACACGGTCGCTTCCCTTGCGCGCATCGACGGCCGGCGCCACGAGCAGGCTCAACTCGTCGACCAGCCCGGCCGCGAAGAACGAACCGTTGACGCCGGCACCGCCTTCCAGAAGCAGACGGCGGATGTTAAATTCGCGTCCCAGAGTTTCCAGCAAGCGGGCCAGATCCATCTCTTGGCCGTCGGAGACGATATAGGACACACCGTCGGCGACGAGCTCCGCGAGATGCTGATCGGAAACCTGCTTGCCGAGCAAGACGATCACATGGTCGCCATCGAAATCACCGCCGTTGAAATGCAGCTTGCCGTGCTGATCAACAGCAATGGCAAAGCTCCTGGCATCGGGCCTGGCAACATGCACCTTGCGGTCGACGTCAAATGGTCCCGCTGGCGCATGTGGACCAGCCTTCGACATTTCGGCCATCGTGACACGGCCGACCAGCCAGCCATCGGCGCCAAACGTCTTGTGTATGGCCTCATAGGCGGCCGACCATATTGCCCGGTTGCCATCCGGGCTGGCCGTCCAGCGGCTCGGATGAAGACCGCCGTCGAGCGAGGTGATCATGTGGCAGACGATGTAAGGCTTCATGGCGCATCCCGACCCTCGTATTCCAGATCCGTGACCTTCTCCATCCAGGTGACAGCGGACCCGTCCTTCATTTCCGCGATCGCCAGATGGCTCATGGCGCAGTTGGGCGCGGCGCCATGCCAATGCTTTTCGCCGGGCTCGAACCAGACGATATCGCCGGGGCGGATTTCCGCGATCGCTCCGCCCTCGCGCTGAGCCAAGCCGAGCCCCGACAGCACGATCAAGGTCTGCCCGAGAGGATGCGTATGCCACGCGGTGCGCGCGCCGGGCTCGAAGGTGACGGTCGCGCCGCTCAGATTTCCGCTACCGCTAAATCGCGCATCAAGTCGCACGGAACCGGTGAAATAGTCATCCGGCCCCTTCGCCGACGCCAGCGCGCCGCTTCTTTTAATCTCCACCGTCGCACTCCTATGAGCGTTTCACCTGTTGTCTCACGAGACGAAATAGGCCAGGCAATTGCCGAGGACTAGGTGCGCCGTTCCGCATGATGCTATGCGAGCGGTTCATAAACGGCTTGCGTCCTGTCGTCACCGATAGCGCAGGGCATCGACCAGAAGCGCGAAAGCGGGCGAAGCAAGGCGGCGGCTCGGATAATAAAGATGATAGCCGGGAAATGGCGTCGACCAGTCTTCCAGAACCGCTGTCAGCTTCCCCTCTTGAACCAATGGACCCAGGTGATCATCCGGCAGGCAGGTCAGCCCCAGGCCGCTGATCGCCGCGTCGATGATCATCGGCACGTCGTTGCAGATGAATTGCCCGTCCACGCGCACGTTGAGCGGTCGCCCATCCTTCTCGAATTCCCAGGCATAGAGGCCGCCGAGCGTGGGCAGCCGCAGGTTGATGCAGGTATGATGCGTCAGGTCATGTGGCGTCACCGGCCTTGGATGTCGCTTGAAATAGTCTGGCGATCCGGCGACCACCATCCGCAACTCCGGTCCGATCTTGACCGCGACCATATCCTTCTCGACCCGCTCCCCCAGCCGAACGCCGGCGTCGTAGCGTTCGGCCACCAGATCGATCAGCCTCTGCTCGATCGAAATCTCGATGCTGATGTCGGGATACTCCGCCATCAGCCGCTTTGCGACCGGCATGAGAATGGTCTCCGCGGCATGCCGGCTCGACGTGATGCGGATCGTACCGGCAGGCTTCTGCCGCATCGCGCTCAAGGCGTCGATCCGGCCGCGAATATCATTGAAGGCGGGCCGCAAAGTTTCGACGAGCTGCTCGCCCGCTTCCGTCGGCGAAACGTTTCGCGTCGTCCTCGTCAGCAGGCGCACACCCATCCGCTCCTCGAGGCGGCGAACCGTGTGGCTGAGGGAGGATTGCGATGTCCCGAGCTGTGCCGCCGCGCGCGTAAAGCTCCGCTCTTCAGCCACCATCAGAAAGGCGGCAAGATCTCCGAGTTCATCGCGCTTCATCCATGAATCCATCGCATAAGTTCGCGCGGAATTTAACATCTCGGTTATCGATATCGCCAGCGCTAATTTCCATCGAGACTAGCCGCGGTCCGCAAATCGGTTCCGCGCGAAAGCCGGTTGAATTCGATCCCGGCATCGGCTTAGCTCGCATGTATTCCTTCAGCAGCGAGCATCCCATGACATCGACGGCCGACATCATCGTAATCAACGCCCGCACTCTCACCCTCGATCCGGAACATTCGCGCGCCCAGGCGGTAGCACTCGGCGATGGAAAGATCATCGCCGTCGGCACGAACGAGGAGATCGAAGCACATCGCGACCCCGACACGCGCATCATCGACGCGCGCGGGAACACGGTTCTGCCAGGCTTCTCGGAAAATCACATGCACCTGTTTTCCGGCGCGGCCGAGCTGGATCATCTGCAGCTGAAGGGCGTGACAGGGATGGTCGCGCTAACCGACGCCATCGAAAACTACGCGCAGGGCCGCCAAGCGCAGAAGGTGCTTTTCGCGCAGGGCGCCGACTACAACATTCTCGGCGAGGCAGAGCCGCTGACCCGCCAGCACCTGGATGCTATCCTGCCGGCTCAGCCGCTTGTCCTCTTCGCACCCGATCATCACACGGCCTGGGCGAATACCGCGGCACTCGAGTTGGTCGGCATTCTTCACGGCGCCAATCTCGGACCCGGAAACGAGGTTGTGGTAGGCGCCGACGGTCTGGCTACCGGCGAACTCAGGGAGATGGAAGCCTTCAGCCCGCTTCAGGCGGCCGGAGGTTTCGATCGTTATCGGCTGGGCTTGTCTACGGGCGGTGAGCCCGAGCCCTATCCGGATGCCGCCCAGTGGGCGCAGGACATCGCCGTGATGCGCACCGGCCTTGCCTATTGTGCCCGCCACGGCATCACTACGGTCCAGAACATGGATGGCAATCTCTATCAGCTGCAGCTGCTCGCCGCGATCGAGAAAGAGGATGGCCACCTTCCCTGCCGCGTGCAGATCCCCTTCCATTTCAAGAACTTCATGTCGCTCGACATGCTGGAGAAAGCCTCAAGCATGATGGCGACCTACAAGAGCGACTGGCTCTCGTCCGGCCTCGTCAAGCTGTTCTACGATGGCGTGATCGAAAGCGGCACCGCCGTGATGGTCGAGCCCTACGCAGACAAGCCGGGTGACCGTGGCGAGGGCCTCTTCACGCCGGAAGCGTTTCGCGCGGTCGCAGTGGAGGCCGATCGGCGAGGCCTGCAGATCGCCGTTCACGCGATCGGCGACGGCGCCGTCCGGGCAGTGCTTGATGGCTACGCGGCGGCGCGCGAAGAGAACGGTGCGCGCGACAGCCGCCATCGCATCGAGCATATCGAAGTGGTGCACCCTGATGATATCAAGCGCTTCGCCGAACTCGGCGTCATCGCTTCCATGCAGCCTCCTCATCCACCCGGCTGCGCCGGCCTGCCCTTGGAGCCAACCATATCACGCATCGGCAGGGACCGCTGGCCGGTCAGCTATGCATGGTGCACGTTGAAGGACGCAGGTGCTCATATCTGCTTCGCTTCAGATTGGCCGGTTTCGCCGATTGACCCACTGGTCGGCCTCAAGGCGGCCGTCACGCGCAAGCGGTGGAGCGACAGCGATCCCGACCAGTCCTTCTCGCTGCCGGAGGCGCTCGCCGCCTATTGCGTGGAAGGCGCCTATGCCGAGTTCAAGGAGGATCGCAAGGGCATGATCAGGCAGGGTTACTTGGCCGACATCGTCATTCTCGACAGCGATATCGAGGCGATCGAGCCCGATGATCTCGATACCATCAAGCCGGTCACGACCATCTGCGGCGGCTACATTAGTTTTTCCGACTGATAAATATTTTCTACCGGAAGCGTAAAATCTGGTTGTCAACGCAGAACGCGTGTGGTCACCTAGCCAAAAGCCGAAAAGGCGGGAACAGCACCATCAGCAACCATGAGTAGGCCGCATATGGCGGGATTGAACGCGATTGAGATTCGCAGTGTTTCCAAGGTATTCGGCTTTGGTGAGTACGCCTTTTCCGCGGTAGACGACGCATCGGTTTCCATCCGACAGAACGAGTTTTTCACCCTTCTGGGGCCGTCTGGATGCGGCAAGACAACGCTGCTGCGCCTGATCGCCGGCTTTGAGTATCCGACGTCGGGTGAGATCATGCTCAACGGCGATAACATCGCCGCGATGCCGCCGTTCAAACGGCCGATCAACACGGTCTTCCAGAGCTACGCGCTTTTCCCGCACATGACGGTCGCCGAGAATATCGGCTTCGGCCTGACCATGCTGGGCCGACCGAAGCAGGAGGTCCGTGACCGGGTCGCGGTGATGTTGAAGCTGGTACGCATGGAAGCGCTCGCCAACCGGCGCACCAGCCAGATTTCCGGCGGCCAGCAGCAGCGTGTGGCGCTTGCCCGCGCGCTCGCACCGCAGCCGAAGGTGCTTCTGCTCGACGAGCCTCTGTCGGCGCTCGACTACAAGCTGCGCAAGGATATGCAGATTGAGCTGAAGCGCCTGCAAGCCGAAACCGGGATCACCTTCATCTTCGTCACCCACGACCAGGAAGAAGCGCTGACCATGTCGGATCGCATCGCCGTGATGTCGGCGGGAAAGATCCTGCAGGTCGGCAATCCGCGCGAGATCTACGATGCGCCGACCGACCGTTTCGTGGCCGACTTCATCGGCGAGACGAATTTCCTGAAGGGCCGCATTCACGCGGTGAATTCAGGGATCGCGGAGGTGGACACCGCCGCTGCCGGCCGCATTTCGGCGACAATGCCCAGCAATCTAGGCGAGGATGGAGAGGTCACCCTGGTGTTGCGACCCGAACACGCCGCCCTTTGCACACCGACCGATCATGCACGCTGCCAGATGACGGGCACGCTGGAGACGATCGTCTATTTCGGCACGGATACGCATTACCACGTTCGCCTCGCCGACAACGAAACCCTGTTCGCGCTGCGCGAGCAGAACAAGCCGCTGCAGGCGGCGCGGTACGCGGAGGGCGACAGGGTCGGCATCGCGATAGAGCCCAATGCCGCCAGGGTGCTGAGGAACTGACATGACCGATGTGGCGGACGTGATTGAGGCGGAGAAGAGCCGGGATATCCGGACACGCTGGCTTCTTTCGCTACCCGCCCTGCTGATCATCCTCGCCGCCGCGAGCGGCCCGCTTCTGATCGTCGTCGCCTATTCGTTTCTGACGCCAGGGCCTTACGGCGACGTTGTCTGGTTGCCATCCATCGAAGGATGGATCAGCGTCGCGCTGCAGCAGGACATTTTCGACGGTTCGCTGTCGCTGGCGGATGCCCATGTCTCGATCTTCATCCGCTCGGTCACCCTGTCGCTTGCCACCACGCTTCTGACGCTCGCCATCGGCTTTCCGACCGCCTATTTCATCGCCACCCGCCGGGAGACGACGCGCGAGCTCTGGCTGCTCCTGATCACGATCCCCTTCTGGACCAATCTTTTGATCCGCACCTTCGCGATCCTGGAGATCATTCGCAACGAAGGGCTGATCAACAGTTTGCTGCTTCGCTTCGGGATGATCTCGAAGCCGATCCAGATGCTTTTTACCGACGGTGCCATTCTCGCCGGCATGGTCTATGTCTACCTGCCTTTGATGGTCCTGCCGCTTTATGCCAGCATGGAGAAGATCGATTTCCGGCTGGTCGAGGCGGCATATGATCTTTACGCCACGCCGTCCAAGGTCTTGCGCCGCGTCATCATTCCGTTGGTCAAGCCGGGCATCATCGCAGGCTCCATCCTCGTCTTCATCCCGGCGCTGGGCGCCTATGTCACGCCGAGCATCCTCGGCGGCGGCAAGAACCTGATGCTCGGCAATCTGATCGAACTGCAGTTCGGGCAGGGGCGCAACTGGCCGCTGGGATCGGCATTGTCGATCACGCTGATGATGATCGTGATGATCGCCCTGCTCTTTTATGTGCGCAACGCCGGGGCGCAGGAGAACCGGCATGGCTAGATCCTTTTCCGTCAGGCGCCAACGCGGCTTCACCACTATCGCCATGGTCTGCTTCGCGGCGCTCTATCTGCCGATTGGAGTGCTGGTCTTTTATTCGTTCAACGCCGGCGAGTCGCTCGCCTCGTTCGACGGCGTGTCGTTGCGCTGGTTCGAGAAGGCTTTCGAGAACAGGCAGGTGATCGATGCTTCGCTGCGCTCGCTGCAGATCGCGACGATCGCCGCCGTCGTCTCGACGATCGCAGCCACGATGGCGGCGCTGGCGACCACGCGAACCGCGCCCTATCGCGGCCTGACGATCAAATACGCCTTCATTAACCAACCGCTGATGATCCCCGAAATCGTCACGGCCGTGGCGCTTCTGATCTTCTTCTCCCGCATCAAGATCTGGACCGGCTACTCCGGCCTCGGCTACCTCATTGCCGCGCATACGGCCTTCTGCATCCCCTTTGCCTATCTGCCGATCCGCGCGCGGCTCGAAAATATGGACCTGACGCTGGAGAAGGCGGCGGCCGACCTCTACGCCACGCCATGGAAGGCGTTCCGCCATGTCACCCTGCCGCTGCTGTGGCCGGGCATTCTCGCCGGTTTCATGCTCGCTTTCGTCATCTCGCTCGACGATGTCGTCATCACGGAGTTCGTCAAGTCCGCGGGCCAGGACACGCTTCCGACCTATATGCTCGGACAGATCCGCCGCTCCATCACACCTGAAATGAATGCGATCTCGACGCTGTTTCTCGGCCTGTCGATCCTCGTCGTTTCCATCTTCTTTGTCGTCAATCGAAAACGTGCCTGAAAACAAGAGAGGGAACATGCGCATGAAACGGATGACTTCGACAATCGCCCTGGTGGCGGCACTCCTTGGTACCGCGGGCCTCGCGCACGCCGAGGGTGAGCTCAACATCTACAACTGGGGCAACTACACCAGCCCTGAGATGATCAAGAAGTTCGAGGACAAATACAAGGTCAAGGTGACGATCACCGACTACGATTCCAACGACACGGCGCTCGCCAAGGTTCGCCAGGGCGGCTCCGGCTTCGACATGGTCGTACCCTCGCAGAACTACATTCCGATCTGGATTTCCGAGGGCCTGCTGCTCCAGACCGATCCGGACAAGATGGAAAATTTCAAGAACGTGGCCAAGGAGTGGGCCAATCCCGACTTCGACCCCGGCCGCAAATATACCGTTCCTTGGGCGATGGGCATCGTTGGCACCGTGGTGAATACCGACGTCTACAAGGGTGACATCAACACCTGGGGCATCATCTTCGACACGCCGTCGGAGCTGAAGGGCAAGGTCAACGTCGTCCCCGAAATGATCGACGTCATCGACGCGGCGGTGCTTTATAACGGCGGCAAGAAGTGCACAGGCGACCTTGCCGTGCTCAAGAAAGTGCGCGACACGCTGTTGAAGGCCAAGCCAGACTGGGTCGCCATGGAATACGGCACCATCGAGAAGATGGGCTCGGGCGACTTCGCCGCGTCCAGCGACTGGAACGGTTCGGCCTTCCGCCAGCGCCTCAAGAACCCCGCGATCAAGTTCGGGTACCCCAAGGAAGGCTTCGTCAACTGGAGCGACAACCTCGCCGTCCTCAAGGACGCGAAGAACGTCGAGAACGCCAAGCTGTTCCAGAACTTCATGATGGACCCGGAGAACGCGGGTATGAACTCCGGTTTCCACCGCTACGCGAACGGCATCGCCGGCTCCGACAAGTTCATGCCGGCGGACATGAAGGACGCGCCGGAGATCACTATTCCGGCGGAATTCGCGCCAGTCGGCGTGCCTTCCCAGACCTGCCCGCCTGAAGTTCAGGCGCTCTACACGAAGATCTGGACCGAATTGCAGAAATAGGCCCGGTCGCGCACCCCGCCCGTGATCGCGCGGGGTGCAATCCTTTCCAGACAACGGATATTTGCATGAAGACCGTCTTTTCTCCCCGTCATCGCGGGCATGCCGACCAGCTTGAGCTGGTGGCGGGCGCTATTGTTCCCGGTTTCGAGCTGACGTCGCGGGCGGAGTATATCGCCGCCCGCGTCACGGCGACCAAGCTCGGTAGGATCATCGAGCCCGTGGAGCATGACCTGACGACGGCGGCGCGGGTTCACCGCAAGGATTACCTCGACTTCCTGCCGACGATCTGGGACCGCTGGACGGCGGAGGGACGCTCTGGAACCGCGCTGCCGTTTACCTGGCCGACACGCGGCCTGCGCGGCGATGTGCGACCCGAATTCATCGATGGCCTGCTCGGCTACTACTCGTTCGATGCCGGCTGCGGCATCGTCCAGGGTTCCTGGGACGCGATCAAGTCCTCCTACGACGTAGCGCTGACAGCAGCCGGCCTGGTGCAATCAGGAGAACGCGCCGCTTTCGCGCTCTGCCGCCCGCCCGGCCACCATGCCGGCGCCGGATTCATGGGTGGTTATTGCTACATCAACAATGCCGCGGTGGCCGCGCAATGGCTGCGCGACAAGGGCGCCAAGCGGGTATCGATCCTCGACGTGGACTATCACCACGGCAACGGCACGCAGGAGATCTTCTACGCGCGCGACGATGTCCAGGTCATCAACCTGCATGCCGATCCGATGCAGGAGTACCCCTATTTTCTGGGCCATGCCGACGAACGGGGAGTGGGCGCCGGCGAGGGATTCAACCTCAACTACCCGATGCGCTTCGGTACCGACTGGACGAGGTGGAGCCAGTCGATGGAGGACGCCTGCGGCAGACTGCTTTCCTACGCCCCAGACGTGGTGGTCGTTTCGCTTGGCGTCGATACGTTCGAGAAGGATCCGATCAGCAGGTTCAAGCTCAGAACCGAGGATTTCCCGAAGATCGGCGAGCGGATCGCAAAGCTCGGGCTTCCGACCCTCTTCGTCATGGAAGGCGGCTATGCCGTCGAGGAGATCGGCGTCAACGTGGTGAGCGTGCTCACCGGTTTCGAAGGCGCCTGATTGCCGATTGGGATGAAAATCGAATGCCTGAGGATAAGCCCGTGACCACCTTCGATCGCGCGGATGTGACGCTCGCCAACTGGCGCACCGCCCCCCACAGCCGCTGGTCGTTCGAGCATGTCAGCGAGATCGTTCCCTCGGCGACGATACCGTGTGCGCGCGGCGCAGAACACGCCGGGCCAATCGGCTTCGACGCGCTATCAGGCATTTCGTTCGCGGGTGTGACGGATGCGCCTTCATCGCTACGGGAATTTCTGGCCGAGAGCGAAACAGATGAACTCGTGGTCATGAGAAACGGTAGCGTCATCGCCGACTGGTCGGCGCCGCATTCCGATCCAACGTGTCCACATATCATATTCTCCGTCTCCAAATCCCTGACCGGACTGCTCGCCGGAATTCTGGCGGACAAGGGCCTGCTCTCCTTTGAGAAGCCGATCGGCGTGTATGTGCCCGAAGTCATCGGTTCCGCTTATGCGGATGCAACGGTGCAGCAGCTTTTCGACATGGAGATCAGCGTCGATTTCGTGGAGAGTTATCTCGATACATCCGGCGGCTTCGAGCGCTATCGTCGCGCCACCGGCTGGAACCCCGAAAAGCCCGGCGATCCCGCGCCTGATCTGAAGCGCTTTATCTGCGGCATCGGCAAGGGTGCCGGACAACACGGCGAGAGGCACGCCTATCGCTCGCCCAACACCGACCTTGCCGGCATCGTTCTCGAACGGGCCGCGGGAACGCGGTTTGCATCGCTTCTCAGCGAGCATCTCTGGAAGGTCGTCGGTGCCGCGACGGACGCCTTCGTCACCGTTGACCGTATCGGCACAGCACGCGCGGCGGGCGGCATTTCGGCCACCGCGCGGGATCTGGCCCTGACGGGCGACCTCGTTCGCAGGCGCGGCGCCGGGATCATTTCAGCGGATTTCATCGCCGACCTCTGGTCGCGCAAGCGCCGTGAGGCATGGAAGGATGGAGATCAGCTGGATCTGTTTCCGGAGGGCAGCTATCGCAATTACTGGTATGAGACGGGCGCCGGAGAACTGGCGGCGATCGGTATTCATGGCCAGTGGATTTGGATTCACCCTGAAAGCGAAACCGTGATCGTCAAGCTGTCTTCGCAGCGCTTGCCGGTCGACCCGGCCCTCGACCAGGCGATCGTGCGGATGATGCGGGCGATCTGCGGCGCTTGGAGCCGGTGACCGCACCCGGTCAACGGGACGCCACGCCTTGTTGCCGATACGCACCCTGTTTCGACGCCAGTTGGCTTATCGGCACGGAGAGTTCCGTGATCCGGGGATCGGGCGCCTCGACCCAACGCTCTGCCGAGAAGTACGCCTTGGTTCGCGTCTGCGGTCCCGAGCCGGCAGCGACCACAAGCATGAAATTGTAGCTATCCGCGCTCGCGGCATCCCGCTTGAAACTGAAATAGGCACCGAACCGCTCGTTCTCGAAGTCGCGAAGACTTCGAATGGGTGCGAGCGCATCCTGAAAGTCACTCCATCCCGCCTGCCGCACCAAGGTTTCGAATATCTTCATATGGCCGGCATCCAGCCGTCCTTCCGCGTCCATCGGCGGGCCGACAAGTTTTCCTCTGATATCGACAATGTCGCCGCTTGCGCTACCCTTGACCCGCAGGAAAACCGAACTCAGCGGACGAACGTCGTTCCTTCTGTATATGCGCTGGAAATAGCATTCGCGACTGGTGCTGCGCATCGACGGCGCGCGCCACTCGCTTGTCTCGATACCGGCGTCACGAAGCGCCTTGCAGATCACCGGCCCGGACACGCGCCACATGCGCAGGAACTGGCCTGCAACCTCTGGCTCCGGAGCTTCGATGAGGCGAACGGGGATATCTGTCGATCGCGGCGGCGCCGGCGTGGACACGGCGGCAGGCTCGACCAACACGGGCCGAGGCGGTGAATTTTCGGATATTTGAACTCCGAAATAGCGAGCGACGCTCTCAAACCGCTGTGGATCGCCAAGAAACAGCGCCGTGCCCGCGAGGCACGGCAAGAGAAACAAGAATACCGACCGGGTATATCTGCGGATATTGTTCCGCAACGGCACTTTTACCGGTCCTTTCGATGCATCACTCATCAAATCCATCACCTTCGCGGCTGGATCATAAGTTAAAGCTCATACTCACCATGCTGCAATACATTGCAATTGGCAATCGCCGGACCGAGAATTCATGCTGCGGCGCAGAAGAATCCGTCCACAGTACCGCTTGCCTCAGCCATCGAACGCCGGAAATACAGAGCCGTTCACATCTGCGAGATTGGTCAGCAAGTTAAGAAACTATTTATGAAATCGTGAAAATTAGAGATGGACGATCGTGGCAATGCTACGTTCCGGGGCGAAATTCCGGGCGCATTGCATCCAAATGACGTGGTTTAACGAGTAAACGCTCACGCGCGACAAGGTGCGTAGCAATGCGTATGGAGTATAGCGTAATCATGAGTATCAATCCCTTTGCGGCAGCCCTTGCCATCAGCCTTCTTGCCACGCCGGTTCTCGCCGCCGATTTGGGTTCCTACGACCAGCCGTCCGCGGGCGGATGGGACGGCGCCTATGTCGGTGCTAGCGGCGGCATGTCCTCGCCGAACCTCAACCCGTTTTCCGGCAACAAGGGCCTGAGCGTCGGCGCACAGGCAGGCTACAACACCACCGTTGGCGGCGCGGTCGTTGGTGGCGAAGTCGAAGCCTCCTATCTCGGCGACAGCCGGGTCAAGGTGGAAGGCGGCCGGATCAAGGAGCGTCACCGCCTGAGCGCCAAGGGCAAGGTCGGCGCGCCGATCGACCAGACGCTGATTTACGGAACGGCCGGCCTGGCAATGACCAACTTCCGCGACAATGGCAATGTTGCCGGTCCTGATGGCTGGAAGCCAGGCTATATCCTCGGCGCCGGCGTCGAGCAGAAACTGACGTCCAACGTTTCGGCCCGCGTCGAATACAACTACGTGATCACCAACAGCGTGCGCACCTACTCCAACGGCGTCGGCACGACGGGCAACGTCCGCGACCACACGCTCAAGGCCGGTCTCAACGTAAGCTTCTAAGCATAAGGACGGCGCCAGCGGATGGCGCCATCTTTCACGCGCATATGTCCGGCGCTGCCTGCAAGCCAGGAAGCGCCGGTTCGCGCAGCTCGACCCAACGTGGTCAGGTGGATTGCCGGCGAGCATGGCGCCGATACGGCAAATCCCAAAGCTCTTTCCCCTTCGTCGAAACCGTACGGATCGGCCTGATTCCCACCGAGCAAAGTCACTGACCGCGTCCTCGACCGGTCCGGCTCGCAGCGCGTGACGCTTGGTAACATCGCGCCTATACCCTAAGTACCATATACAACATAAGCTATTGCTCTTCAAAAACCTTGCCGCTTCTCGCCTCCAGGCGATAGCGGTGCGCGGGATAGACGAGCCGGGCCGTCGAGACGACCTGCCGGCCCGACCATGTCCGGCGCCGAATGGTCAGGCAAGGCTCGCTTCTCAGGATCGTCAGCAGCTTGCACTCCCAGGCCTGCGGCATGGCAGCCTCGACCACATGCTCGGAACCGCTGAGCGGCGCCGCCTCCACCAGATAGGCGTTCGGCGTCTGCGATGAGAAGTCCTGCTTGAGATAATCCGGCGCAGTGGCCGGATTGACGAAGCGATCCTCGATCTGAACCGGGACACCGTTCTCGCTGTGAACGATCAAGGAATGAAAGACCGGCGCGCCGATGTCCAGATCGAGCGCGTCCGCGGTCTCCGGAGAGGCCGGTTCTTCAGCGATAACAATGACCGATGCCTCATGCGAATGCCCGCGCTCGGCGATTTCCTCGGCGATGTTCCTGACTTCGAACAGCGGTGAATAGCCCTTGCGCTCCGCCACGAACGAGCCCACGCCCTGGATGCGAACAAGCTCCCCTTCCGCCGCCAATTCGCGCAGCGCCCTGTTCGCCGTCATCTTACTGACGCCGAGCTCGGTGACCAATTCGTTTTCGGAGGGAACGCGGAATTTCGGCGGCCATTCGCCGCTCTGGATACGGTCGAGGATCATCTGCTTGACACCGACATAGAGCGGGGCGCTATCGTTCTGCGCCAGTTCACGCTTCATCTCGCTGGAATGCTTCATTGCCTATTCCTTTTGCACGAATGAAATCCGCCCATTCAATCGACTTTCCTCTTGCATATCATAAATTATCTCATATGGTACCCTATACAACTACCTGATCAACTTCTCTTCGAAGGACGACAGGCAAGCCGGCGCAGATCGGCATTACGCAGCCGCAGGGCCACCAACAACTTCAGAGGAGATCTCTATGAAACTCGCAGCCATTCTTCTTTCCAGCGCCGTCGCGCTTTCGGCGCTTGTCGCTCCCGTTTCCGCCAAGGACTGGAAGACCGCCACCATCACGCTCGAAGGCGCCTATGCGCCGTGGAACATGACGAATGCCGACGGCACGCTCGGCGGCTTCGAACCCGAACTGGCGAAGGTCCTGTGCGAACGCGCCAAGATCGAATGCACGCTCGTCGCCTCGGACTGGGATGGCATGATCCCGGCGCTCAACGCCGGCAAGTTCGATGTCATCATGGACGCACTCTCGATCACCGAGGAGCGCAAGCAGATCATCGACTTCACGGTGCCTTACGCCGCGACGCCGGCCGCTTTCGCCACCGCCAAGGACAGCCCGCTCGCCAATGCCGCCGGCACCGGCGCAATCATCAAGATGACGCCCGGCCAGACCGGCGTGAAGGAAATCGACGCGCTGAAGGAAGCCTTCAAGGGCAAGACGATCGGCATCCAGGCCGCCACCGTCTATGCCAAGTTTGTCTACGACAATTTCGGCGAGATCGCCCAGATTCGCGAGTACAAGACGGGCGCCGATCGCGACCTCGATCTGCAGAACGGCCGTATCGATCTCGGCTTCGATGACGCCGTCTATTTCAACAGCGCCTTCGAAACCGCGGGCGGCGCGCTCGCCTTTACCGGTCCGGAGATCATCGGGCCGATCTGGGGCGAAGGCGAAGGGCTCGGCATCCGCAAGGCCGATACCGACCTGCGCGACAAGTTCAGCGAAGCGATCAAGTCGGCGCTTGCCGATGGCACCGTGAAGAACCTGTCGATGAAGTGGTTCAAGGTCGACGTCAGCCCGCAGCAGTAAGGCCTGAGGCGAACACGGCCCGGTCTCCGGCGCTCGCGCCGGGGACCGCATGTCTGACAACGTCGATCGAGCGACGCACGCGGGGAACGCGCCATGGCATCACTGTCACTGATTGGATTCGGCTCCGGCGGATGGGGCGCGCTTCTGCTTTTTGCCGCCTTCATCACGCTGTGCGTAACGGCGACAGCGCTCGCGATCGGCGCCGTGATCGGCGCGATCGTCGCGGCCGCGAAGCTATCCGGCAATCTGGCGCTCGCCACGCTCGGCAATATCTACACGACCGTCTTTCGCGGCGTGCCCGAGCTTCTGATCATCTACCTGATCTATTTCGGCGGTTCTTCGGCCGTGACCGCGATCGGCAAGGCGATGGGTTACGAGGGCTTCCTTGGCATGCCGTCCTTCATCGCCGGCGCGCTGGCTGTCGGCATCATCTCCGGCGCCTATCAGGCCGAAGTCTTTCGTGGCGCCTTCCAGGCGATTTCCAAGGGCGAACTCGAGGCGGCGTCGGCGATCGGCATGCATCGCGCCCTGCGCTTCCGTCGCATTATCATGCCCCAGGTCTTTCGCTTCGCGATCCCCGGCATCGGCAATGTCTGGCAGCTGAGCCTGAAGGATTCGGCCCTGATCTCCGTGACCGGCCTTGCCGAACTGATGCGCACCAGCCAGGTGGCGGCGGGCTCGACGCGGCAGTATTTCCTCTTCTTCATCGTCGGCGGCATTCTCTATCTGATCCTGACGAGCCTGTCCGACCGCGTCTTCAACGGCGCCGAGCGACGCGCCAACCGCAGCATGCCGACGGCGGCGATGGGAAAGGCATAAGGACAAGCCCATGGATATCGCCTTTCTCACCCAGACCATGCTGACGCTGCTAAAGGCCGTCCCCACCACGCTGGCGCTGTTTTCGGTATCGGTGGTCTCGGGTTGCCTGCTTGCGCTGTTGATCGTGTGGATGCGCGTCAGCGGCAACCCAGTCCTCTCCGCCTTTGCCAAGGGCTACATCTTCGTGTTTCGTGGATCGCCCTTGCTGATCCAGATGTTCCTGGTCTTCTACGGTCTCGGCCAGTTCGGCTTCATCCGCTATTCGTTCCTGTGGCCCTTCCTGCGCGAGCCCTTCATCTGCGCCGTGCTTTCGCTGGCACTGTGCACGGCCGGCTATTCGGCCGAGATCTTCCGAGGCGGCATTCGCGCCGTCTCGCCGCGCGAAATCGAAGCGGCGCGCTCAATCGGGATGTCGGGCTTCCTGCTCGTGCGCCGCATTCTGGCGCCGATCGCGTTCCGTCACGCCTTGCCTGCCTATTCCACCGAAGTCGTGCTGATGATGAAATCGACGGCGCTCGCAAGCCTCGTCACCGTCTGGGAGGTAACCGGCGTCGCGCAAAGGTTGATCTCGCAGACCTATCGCACGATGGAAGTCTTCCTTTGCGCGGCCATCATCTATCTCGTTTTGAACTTCATAATCCTGCAGGCCATGGCCCTGCTTGAATACTCGCTTTCGCGACATCGCCGCGCCGCGCCGCCCGCGTTGAAGGCATAAGAGCAGAACCAAACCGATGGAGCACCCATGCCCGGCGTAACCCGACTTTCGGTCCGCAATATCCGCAAGAGCTTCGGCATCCATGAAGTCCTGCGCGGCATCTCGCTGGATGCACAGGATGGCGATGTCATCTCGCTGCTCGGCGCTTCCGGCTCCGGCAAATCGACCTTTCTGCGCTGTATCAACCTGCTGGAAACCGCGACCGACGGCGAAATCTGGGTCGACGGAGAACAGATCAGGATGATCCACAAGGGCGGCAAGAGCCGACCGGCGAGCCAGAAGCAGGTCGACCACATCCGCTCCGAACTCGGCATGGTGTTCCAGTCCTTCAATCTCTGGTCTCACATGACGATCCTGCAGAACATCATCGAGGGCCCGGTGCATGTGTTGAAGCGCCCGCGCTTGGAATGCATCGCGGAGGCCGAAGCCTTGCTGGAGAAAGTCGGCATCGCCGACAAGCGCCACGCCTATCCGGCCCATCTTTCGGGCGGCCAGCAGCAGCGCGCCGCGATCGCCCGCGCGCTCGCCATGAAGCCGAAGGTGATGCTGTTCGACGAACCGACGTCGGCGCTCGATCCCGAACTCGTCGGCGAGGTGCTGCGCGTCATGCGCGCGCTTGCCGAAGAAGGCATGACCATGCTGGTCGTAACCCACGAAATGAGCTTTGCCCGCAACGTCTCGAACCGGGTCGTCTTCATGCGCGAAGGCGTTGTCGACAGCAGCGGCACGCCCGACGAAATGTTCGGCGGTGGCGGCTCACCGGCGTTCCGCCAGTTCATCGGTCACTTCGGAACCGGGCAATGACAGTCGTCCTCAATAACGTCCTTGGCTGGCGGGATATTGCCCGCGTCGCCGGGGGAGACACGCTGGCGCTCTCGCAAGCCGCCTGGCAGCGCGTGGAAAACGCCAGCCGCATCGTCGAGCGGATCGTCGAGACCGGTGTCCGGGCGTATGGCGTCAACACCGGCGTCGGCGCGCTTTCCGATACGGTGGTCGATCGCCAGTCGCAAAGCCGTTTGTCCCGCAACATCGTCCTCAGCCATGCCTGCGGGGTCGGAGACAGGCTCGCACCACGCGAGGTGCGTGCCATCATCGCCGCCCAGATCGCCAATTTCGGCCACGGTCACTCCGGCGTGCGGCCCGATATTCTTCGCTATCTCCTGGCATTCCTGAAACGCGACTGCATTCCCGATGTGCCCTCCAAGGGCTCGGCCGGCTATCTCACGCACAACGCCCATACGGCGCTCGTGCTGCTTGGCGAGGGGAGTGCGCATGTTGCCGGGAAATCCATGTCCGGCCGCGACGCGCTTGCAGCGCTCGATCTCGCGCCACTGGTGCTCGGCGCCAAGGAAGGATTGAGCCTCGTCAACGGCACCGCCTGCGCGACCGGCCTTTCCAGCGTGGCGCTGGCGCGGGCGGAGCGATTGCTCGATTGGGCCGACGCCATCGCCGCCCTCACGCTTGAGGCCGTCGGCGGCCAGATGGCAGCCTTCGACGCGGAGGTCCTGGCGCTGCGACATTCGAAGGGTATCCAGGACGTGGGCGCACGGCTACGCCGCTATCTCGCGGGCAGCGGCCTGATCGAGGCCGCGCGCGGCAAGCGTACGCAGGATGCGCTGAGCCTGAGATCGGTCCCGCATGCGCATGGGGCCGCGCGCGATGTATTCGACATGGTTTGTGCCGTGGTCGACCGCGAACTCGCTTCCGTCACCGACAACCCCGCGGTATCCGGCACACCCGATGCGCCTATCGTCTCATCGGAAGCGCATGCCGTTGCGCCAGCGCTCGGCCAGGCGACCGACAGCCTTGGCATCGCGCTTGCGCAGATCGCCGCCATGAGCGAGCGCCGCATGGACCGTCTCGTCAATCCGCTTGTCAGCGGCCTGCCGGCGTTTCTGGCAAGCGATGCCGGAAGCAATTCCGGCTTCATGATCGCCCAGTACACGGCCGCCGCCTTGAGCAACGAAAACCGGCGGCTTGCCGCCCCGGCGTCGCTGGATGGCGGACTGACATCGGCCTTGCAGGAAGATTTCCTGGCCCATCCGACGGCGGCCGCAAACAAGCTTCTCTCGATCATCGACAACGCCGAATACATACTTGCCATCGAATTGATGGCGGCGGCCCAGGCGCACGATTTTCTGTCGTCAACGGCGCGACGCGCGGTCGGCACCGACAGGCTCCACGTCGCCGTTCGCAGCGTCGTCCCCCACTACGCCGACGACAGACCGCTATCGCTCGATATGGAGCACGCGCGGGCGCTGATCAGGCACACGCCGCCTCCCATCGCCTGAAGGAAAAGCCATGACTGCTCAATATGACGTCGCCGTTGTCGGCCTTGGAGCAATGGGGAGCGCCGCCTTGGCTTTCCTCGCCGCCCGAGGAGTGAAGGTGATAGGCATCGATGCCTATCATCCCGCCCATACCCTTGGCTCGTCGCATGGCGACAGCCGATTGATCCGGCTCGGCTACTTCGAAGACCCCTCCTATGTGCCGCTGCTGCAACGCGCCTATCGGAACTGGCGCGCGCTCGAAGCCAGGCTGCGGGCGAACGTGCTCGAGATAACGGGCGTCTTGCAGATCGGAGCTCCCGACAGCAAGATCGTCAGCGGAACACGGGCGTCCTGCGCCATGCATGGACTGGCGCACGAGGTGCTCGATCGCGACGAGACGGCCCGCCGCTTTCCCGTGTTCCAGCTCGACCGGGACGATATCGCCGTACTCGACCCGCAAGGCGGCTATCTGCGGCCGGAAACGGCGGTTTCGGGCTATTTGAAGCTCGCGGCCGAAGATGGCGCCGTGCTCCATTTCGGCGAACGCGTCACAGCGATCGACCACGACGACGCAGGCGTCACCATCCGCTCCGCCGAGGGAACGTACCGCTCTCGCAGGGTGATCGTCGCCACGGGTTCATGGATTGCCGAACTCCTGCCGGAATTGCGGGGCCATGCCGTTCCCATCCGTCAGGTCGTCGCCTGGTACCAGCCCAAAGACGGCTTCGTCACGCAACCCGGCCGCATGCCGTGCTTCCTGCGCGACGAGGGTGACGAGGGCTCCTATTTCGGCTTCCCGGCCATCGGTGTCGACGGCGTCAAGGTCGGCCGACATGCGCATTTCCGCGAGCCGATCGACCCCAACCAGCCGAACCCGCCGGTCAACGATAAAGACACCGCATTGCTGGACGGCTTCATCGGCAAGCGCCTGCCGGCTGCGGCCGGCGTGCGGGCCAATGCCACGACATGCCGCTACACGATGCTTCCCAGCGAGGATTTCCTGCTCGACATCGCCCCATCGAGCGCCAACGTCGTCATCGCCTCGCCCTGCTCGGGACACGGCTTCAAGTTTACCAGCGTGGTCGGGGAAATCCTCGCCGATCTCGCCCTTGATGGCGGAAGCGAGCTTCCGATCGGCGCTTTTTCCTTCGATGCGATGCGGCGGTATCTGGATAGAAGAGCGGGCTAGACGAAACCATAGGCGGCGCGCGCCTCGAGGCATTCGCCGTCACCGGGAAGGCAGTCGCGGCACACTTGCGGCCTGATCTCGTAGACCAGGCAGGAAGTGCCGGAACCAACCGTGCCGTCCAGCGCCGAGCAGCGGTTATCATGGCAGCGCATGCCCGCCTGGTCATCCGCGACGAAGCGGGCGGGCAGGCGGTCGAGCTCGGCATCCGTTTCGGTCGAGAACCTTGGCCAGCTCGATGAGTACGAACAGCAGGCGCCGCAGGTCTGGCAATCGAAATCAGCTGGAATGGTCATCGTCGCTTTCTTTTCCAGAGGACACGCCGCGCAAGGTGCAACGGGACTTTGTCGATTTTGGCGCTACGGCGCTTGAAGAGACGCCAAATCGGGCCTCGCACCGGCAAAAATCCGAATTTCATACAAATGAAGCGGCTTCGACGCATGCTTCTAGTTGATGGACGCGCCGCAGCACTATAGGTTCGCGTCGCCATTGCAAGCAAAACACTTAAAAGGGAATATCCATGCCTGAGGGTACTGTTAAATTCTTCAACGAGGACAAGGGCTTCGGTTTCATCACGCCAGAAAACGGCGGAACCGACGTTTTCGTTCATATCACCGCGCTCCCGCGCGGCGCCTCGCTCCGCGAAGGTGACAAGGTCAGCTTCGAACTCGGCCAGGATCGCAAGACCGGCAAGTCGAAGGCTGAGAACGTCTCTGTCCTCTGATTGGGCGTTTAAAGCGTCTAGCCTGTTGCTTGAGCGGCAGGCTAGACCCACTTTCGAAATTTAGTGCGGCTGGAACCAGCGACTGCTCAACCAATGCTAATAATAGGCTGAAGTGAGATAGAAAGTCACAATCCAGGCGAGTATTGCCAGTATACCAAGCACCATTATTAAAAGACGCAACTGCTGCTCCACGTCATTTCATGCCATTTTGGCAAGCTATACGCAGCAGACGGCGATCTAGTTTTATTCCTGTTAAGTTTTTGTTAGCGCTACCGGTTCCGTGACCATCGGCAAGGGGTGCGCGCAACAGCCAAGATAGCAGCAGGCCGGGAATGGGTCTCGCAGTTCGTACCAATCGCATCGACGAACGGCTTCATGAACGCGGGGCGCGAGCCGTCCCGCTGCCTGTCGGCGGGACGGCTTGAACATGGCCATGGGATAACGAGCGAAACACGGGACGTCCCCTGCCCTGCCCGGCTCGCTCAGGACTTCTTCTTGAAGACCCCGAGATTGATGAGCTGTACGCGCCGGTTGTTCGATCCCGTGCTATCTGTCCCTGGGATCGGCATGTATTCGCCGACGCCGACCGCGTAAAGCCGCTGCGGATCGACCGCGAAGGTCGTGGACAGGGCCTCCTTGATGGCGGCCGCCCTTTTTTCGCTGAGGTCGAGATTGTACTTGTCATCGCCGGTCGAGCTTGCATGCCCGACGACGAGGAACTTGTAGTCCCAGAGGTTCGGATGGTGCAGCGCATCGGCGAGCAGCCCGAGCGTGCGGTAGGAGCTCGGCAGAATCGCGACGGAATCGTTCTCGAAATTGATCTCGACGACCATCTGCGGCAGCTTGGCGATCCGTTTCCAGTTCGGCAGCGCCGACATCGGCTTGTCGCCACCGCTGATCGCCTCCTGCCGCAGGATTTCAAGATCGATAGTCGGGGCGGCGGATGTCAGTTTGCCGAGCCCGTTGATGATGCGCTCCTGCGACACCTCCTGCGCCGACGCAAGGGCGGGAGAAAGGATTGCCGCCGCGGCGAAAATGACTGCTCTCGAAAGAAACCGCTTCATCGTCTCATCTCCAGCCCGCGTTGGTGATCGCCTGATTGCATTCGTCGCTGACACGCGGTTGCTTCTTGATCAGGCAGGCGAGCACGAACCCGTCGCCCTTGATGCCGGAGCAACTCTTCGACATGTCGCGCTGGCAGACACGCTCATAGGCCGTCTGCGCCTGCTCGCGCTGGGTGATCGATTGGAAGACGGTGCTCAGCGAAGCCTTGCAGCTCGGCGAGACCTGCGCCGCGTTCTGCTGCAGGCAGTCGGCAATGCGTCCATTCCCAAGGTTCAGCCCCTTGCACAGCTTCTGGATGTCGGCGCCGCAATCGCTTGCGAGTTTCGTCACCGCATCCGCGTAGCTCATCGTCTGCGCGGATGTTTCCCCGGCAAGACCCATGGAGAGACACGCAACGACCGTTATCAAAATCCCTCGTCTTATCTTTTTCATCCTGTCCGTCCCCGGCTGGTTAGATCGACGGGCGGGACGATCGCATGATGTCGCGCGAATGGAGCGTATATTACCGTAACGCACATTCGTTTCGTCGGTCGGCAAGCGCAGGCGGCAGGCCGCTGGAAGCGGGGCGGTATCGGTCGCCGCAGCCGGTGTTTTCGTTGTTTTCCGGGGCGATCCGGGCCAAAGCCGTAACATACCGTATCTTACAGCCACCCCCGCGTATCATACTGCCTTCGCTTCTCCATAGGCCCTATCATCCCTTGAGGATGAACTTGGAGGACGTAGAGATGACATCGACGCAGACATCCGCACCCCATTCCATGGCCAGCGCCGAAGAACTGCGCAAACGCGCCCTTGAGCTCCAGATCGCCGAGATGGAGCGCGACGAGAGGATCAAGGCGCGGGAGGCTGAAAAGCACGCCGAGTTCGTCGAGGATTTCTTTCGCAAGCATATCGACGAGAAAGAACGCGCTATGATCAAGCGCCTCGTCATGAAGGCCGCGGCGGACGGAAAATACGAAGCGATGATCTACAGCTTCCCCTCGAGCTTCTGCGACGATGGCGGCCGCGCCATCAACAACAACCTGCCCGGATGGCAGAAGACGCTTCAGGGCAAGGCGAAGGAACTTCTCGACATGTTCGAGCAACTGGCCAAACCACAAGGCTATGGTCTGAAGGCCATGATCATCAACTTCCCCGAGGGCATCCCCGGCGATGTCGGCCTGTTCCTGACCTGGGAGCCCCCGGTAAAATAGCGCCCCGTCGGGCTTCTCGATTTCGGCTGATCGACTTCACGGGTGGCGGTTGCTTCGGACAACCGCCACCCGAACCCGTTCCGGTCTATTCGGAAACGACAGACCAGTTTTCATCGGGATTGAACGTCTTGATCGCGGCCGCCTTCTTCTCCGTCTCCGGCCCGAGATCGCGCTGGTAGATCACGCTCGTGCCGTTGGCGATGAATGTCTGGACACCCGTCACCCGGTATTTGACCGGCCACGCGATCACCGCGAACCCGGCCGTCATATGGCCGTTGACGATATAGCTCTGCTTGCCGCCCAGCACGTTATCGCCCTGCGCGGTCAATATCCGATAGCGGTACCCGAAATAGCCGTCACCGCGCTTGGCCTTGCCGAAGGCGGCGGTCTCGACCAGAGGGCCGGCCGGGCTGTCTTCCTCGCCAGGGCTTGCCTGCCAGTACAGACCGTCGCGCTTGCCGGGAGCGCTGATCAGCTTCTGCGCATACTCGTATATGCCCGAGCCGGTCCGATCCTCAGAGGCATAGATGTGCTGGGCGATGACGAAATTATGGATGGTCTCGATCGTCGCGAGCTCGTTCTCGCCGATGCGTCGATTGACGATCTCCTCCAGTCCGGTGCGGGTGTCAAACGACCATTTGTCATTGGCACCCTTCGTGAGCGGAAACGGCAGCGGCCAGAGCCTGTCTCCGATGGCGACGATCTTGCGGCCATCAAGGTCCTCCAGCCTCATCAGCCGTGACGCGCCTTCGCGGATCAGCCCGTAGCTGATCATTGCCGCATTGTTTCCCCTGAGCTTGTCGGCCTTCAGGCCGAGCAGCCCCGCAAGCCCGTCCACGTCGTTCGATGCAAGCACCGCCTTCAACCGGTCGAGCGCCAGTTCCGGCGTGTCGAAGGACGGCGGCGATGCCGTACCGATGAACTCCGATAGGGCGGTCTGCGCCACGGACGAACTTGCGAACGTCAAGGGCAGCACCACGCCAACCAGCAAACGCATCAACTTCAATCGCAATGCCATGGTTGCCTCCATTGGCTCGATAAACTTCGTCGGATCCTATCGTCTTCCGCCGCCACCACGACCGCCACCGCCGCCACGGCCGCCGCCGCCACCACCGTAAGATCGGGGCGGTGGGCGACTGGCCCGCGGGGCGCCGCGCTGACCGCCTCCCATGCTCTGGCCGCCACGCTGCGACGCCATGGCTTCGCGGCGGCCGGATTGCGGGTTACCGAGCGCGCTCGGCTGCCGCGAGCGGTTGTCGGGTCTTGCCGCCATCTTCGGCGCCGAGGACTTTTTTTCACATTCCCTGACGGCTTCGACGGACGATTGGCCCCGGCATTGCCGGGACGGGCGTCCGGCCGTGACGCATTCGCGGGACGGTTCGCCGCATTCGGCCGGTTCTGCGCCGCCCTGTTCGCGGCGCCTGGATTGGCGTTGGCCTTGAGGCCGTTGACGGTGCCCTTGCGGATGTCGTCTGCGCGTGCGGCCGTGTTGCGTCCCCCTGCCCCCAAATCCTGTCGGCGATCGCCGACCTGGTTCTTCAGCTGGTTGCGCTTGTCGCCTTCAAGGCCGGACCTGATCGCCGATCGGTCGAGATTGGCGAGCTGGCTCTTGTCCATGCTCAGCTTGCTGCGATCGACCTTCGTCCAGTCGACGTCGTTCCACTTGACCTTGCCGTTGAAATTCCGGTCGTTGAAGCAATTGTTGCAGTCGATATCGACATCGCCGTTCCAACGGCCACCCCATACCCCCCAATCATCCCAGTTGACGATCGCCGCCCAGGCCACGCCGGTGACCGCGCCGGCAAAGAACGCGGCGCCCGGATAATAATAATTGTCGTAGGCGCTCGGATAATAGGAGATCGGCTCGACCGCGTAACCCGGCTCATAGAGCATCTGCGGCTCATACTGCGGGATGTAGACCTTCTCCGGATCGGTCGGGCGGATCACCACATTGTTGTTCTCGGTGACGACTGTCACCTTGTCGTCCGTCTTGATGATATTCTTCGCCACCGCCTCGTCGCGCAGCTGCTGGATGGCAACGAGCACATCCTTCTGCTGGTTGGTAAGCGCATCGCCGAGCGACTGCGTCCAGTCGAGATCGTCGCTCATCATCTTCACTATGTCGGGGTAGTTGAGCAGCGAGATCACGCTGCCGTCCCAATCGTCCTTGGGTTTGAGATCGGCGTTCTTCTTCTTCGCTTCAAGGAAGCGTTGCGCCTCGATGATCTGCAGCGGAAAGAGCGACGCGGCCGAAATCGCGGCGACCAGCTCGTCGGGATAGAGCGCGATGCGGGCGACCAGGATTTCCAGCTCGTCCTCGGACAGAAGATCCGGCGCGGTCGCGGCAGCCGCCGGTGCCGTTGGGGCCGGCGCGGCAGCGGGAGCCGCCGTTTGCGCGAACACGAACGGCGCCGGCTGCATGACAAGAGCCAGCGCCGCCAGTCCGGTGGTCAGGCTGTTGGCTAGTTTGAACGATCTTGCTTTCATGACGCATCGACCTTTCCGTGCAAATGGCGATGAATGCTGCTGCGCGACACGATCCGTGTCCGAGCGCTCAGGAGCGCTTGAGTGATACGACGTTCGATTGGGACAGCGCCTCGCCGATCTCGCTGAGAAGCGCTTTCTCCAGTTCCTTGTATTCCTGCCTGCGCGCCTCCCGCTCGGCGCGTGGCAGATCATCGAGATGCGTCAGCGTCTCCAGGATCACCGCGAGGTCGTCGCACATGCTGCGAAACGCGTCGCTGACCTGGTATAAATGCCGGACCCTGCTGGCCTGATCGGGGAAATGGACCTCGGCGACGGCGAGAGCGGACAGTCGCGGCGTATTGCTTTCTCTCCAGCTCATCGCACCCCCCACCGCCGATCCCCCCCCCGGAAGACGAGCTGATTATAGGGCGGTTCGGATGGCCGCAGACGTAAGATACGCGAAGATACGCGGCGCCTCCGATCCGGGTGAATGGCGATCCATGGCGGCTGCACCGGGCATGGCGGCGCCGTCTCTCGGCTTGAGACCGTCGATCGGCGACGCGCCTTCATGGCGCGCGCAGCCAATCGACAGCCGCTGATCCGATAGATGTTACGTGATGCTACGGGCGTCGCCGTCGGCGCAGGTCTATTGTTTTTGCGTATTCATCACACCCGCAAGGTTCGACCATTCGCTGTCGAAAGGCAAAGACCGTGTTCCTCGACTATTTCGCACTGGGCGTTCTGTTTTTCGTCGTGATCACACTGTTCTACGCGGTGATCGCGATCCACGACATCCCGCACCTGATCGCAAAGGCCAGAAACCATCCGCATCAGGATGCGATCCACATCGCGGGATGGGTGAGCCTGTTCACCCTCCACGTCATCTGGCCGTTCCTGTTCATCTGGGCGACGATCTACCGCGAGGATCGCGGCTGGGGCATGCGCACGGACGGCAAGCTGTCGCCGGCGCAGGAAGCCAACGCTGAAATCGCGCGACTGCATGCGCGCATCGCCGAACTTGAAGGCCAAGCGCCGGAGAAGGAGAACGCCTGATGGACCTGCTTCTCATATTGATCTACGCGGCGATCTGCTACGCCATCTTCAAGATATTCCGCATCCCGGTGAACCAGTGGACGCTGGGAACAGCGGTTCTCGGCGGGATATTCCTGATCGCGACCCTGTTGCTGCTGATGAGCTACAACCACCCCTATACCAGCGAAGCGCGCGTCTATTTCACGTCGGCCCCGGTCATTCCGGTTGTCGGCGGACAGGTCGTCGAGGTCCCGGTGATCCCGAACGCGCCGCTCAAGAAGGGTGACGTTCTCTTCCGCATCGACCCTCGACCCTACCAGTTCACGGTCGACCAGAAAAAGGCGGCGCTTGCCGAAGCCGAGCAGACGGTGCTGCAATTGAAGGCGGCACTTGATGCGGCGAACGCCGCCGTCACCGGCGCCGAAGCCTCGCGCGATCGCTCGTTGCAGGCATTCGAGAAGTTTCAGCAATCGAATGAGAACTCCAAGTCGAGCGGCAGGGGAGCCGTCTATTCCGAACTCGAAGTCGAAAACCGGCGCGGTCTCTACCTGACCTCGGAAGCAGCGGTAGACACGGCGCGCGCGCAAGCCACCCAGGCAAAGCTCGCCTATGAATCGGAGATCAACGGCACGAACCCGACCGTCGCACGCCTCCAGGCCGAACTCAGGAATGCCGAATACGATCTCGAACAAACGGTCGTGCGTGCGCCGAGCGCCGGCTACGTCACGCAGGTCTTCCTTCGCCCGGGCATGATGGCAAACCCATTGCCGCTGCGACCGGTGATGGTCTTCATCAACAGCGACGACCAGATGCTCGGCGCGGCCTTCATTCAGAACTCGCTGCAACGCGTACGCGTCGGCGATGAAGCCGAGGTGTCGTTCAAGGCCGTCCCTGGCAAGATCTTCAAGGCCAAGGTGCAAGGCATTATCGACGTGATGGCACAGGGCCAGCTGCAGCCGAGCGGAGCGTTGATAGACCCGCAATCGCCGGAGCGCCTGTCGCCGGGGCAGACGCTGGCGCAGATCCAGTTGCTGGAAAGCACCGAGGGCTATCAGCTGCCCGGCGGTGTGGTCGCCGAGGTCGCCGTCTATTCGAAATACTGGCGCCAGGTCGCCATTCTCCGGAAAGTGCTTCTGCGCATGAACAGCTGGATGAACTACGTGTTCCTCGAGCACTGACCGCCCGCAAGGGAGGCGATGTCGGGAGAACGCGGAGAGCAAGAGGAGCGAACGGTGATAGGCAGCATTCCGATGTTGCGCGGCTTGGCCGGTTTCAATCGAGACTGGCTGCGCCGTGACATTCCAGCCGGGCTGTCGATCGCGGCGGTCGGCCTGCCGAGCGCGATCGCCTATCCTGCCATTGCCGGCCTGCCGCCGGAGACGGGCATCTACGCCAGCATCGTCGCGCCGATCGCCTACGCGATTTTCGGACCCTCGCGACTACTCGTCGTCGGCCCGGATGCCGCCACCATGACCGTGCTTGCGGCGGCGATGGGAACGATCGTCGCCGCCTACCCTGCCGGTACGCCGGTCGATCGGGTCGGCATCGCGGCGGCGCTTGCGCTTGGTGTCGGCTTATGCTGCATCGCCGCCAAGCTGCTACGTCTCGGCGTTCTCGCAAGCTTCCTGTCGCGCCCCATCCTCGTCGGCTTTTTCGCCGGCGTGTCGCTGTCTATCCTCGTCGGCCAGATCGGCCGCTTTACCGGCGTGAAAATCGAGTCCGACGGGCTCGTCCCGCCGCTGGTCGAAATCGCAGGCAAAAGCGGACTGATCCACTGGCCCTCGCTCCTTCTCGGCTTGTTCATGTTCGCGCTGCTTTGGCTGGTCCGAGCCTTCCAGCTCAAGATTCCAGGGCCGGTCCTGGTCGTCGTCCTCTCGGTGGTGCTCTCGGCCGTCTTCGATTTCCAAGGGCGCGGCATCTCCGTCGTCGGGGACATCCCGAGCGGCCTGCCGAACTTCTCGCTGCCCCCGCTCCATCAGATGCCGCTCGACAAGATCATACTCGGCTCCGCCGCGATCTTTCTGGTAAGCTTCGGCGCGGGCATCGTAGCGGCCCGCAGCTTCGGCTCGCGCACCGGCGAAGAGGTCGATGCGAACCAGGAACTGATCGGCCTCGGCGCGGCGAACATCGCGCCCGGCCTTTTCGGCTCGTTCCCGATCAGCGTCTCGGATTCCCGCACGGCAATCAACCTGTCGACCGGCGGCGTCTCGCAGGCTGCGGGCTTGGTGTCGGCCGCAACGCTGATCGCGGCCCTCGTCTTCCTCCACAGCGCGCTCCGCATCCTTCCCATCCCGGCGCTGGCCGCAATCCTCGCCATGGCGGCAATCAGCCTCATCGACGTTCACGAACTGAGCAAGATCTGGCGCATCAGCCGCATGGAATTCATCTTCGCGCTGATCGCCATGTGGGGCGCCATCAGTTTCGGCGTGCTCAATGGCGTCATCGTCGCGGTCGCTGCGACGCTGGTCTATCTGCTCCGCCAGACGATGTTTCCGCCCGATGGCCTGCTCGGCCGCATCGAAGGCCGGCACGGCTTCTTCGACCTTGCCCGCTACCCCGAGGCACGCCCGGTCGATGGCGCGGCCGTCTTCGCGGTGCAGGGCAGCATCCTCTTCTACAACGCCGACTACATCAGAAACCGCCTGACCTCGGTGGCGCGAAACCTTGCCCCAGAGACCCGATGCCTGGTGCTCGATGCCAGCGCGATCACCCATATCGACAGCACCGGCGCCACGGCGCTCGAGGCCGTGGCCGACATCCTTGACAAGCGCAACATCACCTTCTCGATCGCCGATCTCAGCGAGGAGAGCCGCGGCATTCTGAGCCGCGCCGACGTGATCAGGACGATCGGCCCGGAAAACATCTTCAACGGCAGGGAAGAAGCGCTGCGGGCGCTGGTCGGAAACTACGACAAGACAGGCACGGCGTCGGCAGGCCGTACGGTTTAAAAGCACGGAGGGAGAACCATGGACGAGATACTGGAAACCAAGGGTCACGACCCGGAGCCATCAGCAAAATCCAACGGCAAGGACAAGAAGAAAAAGAAGTCGTGGGATTACGACAAGCAGATCGCCCGCCTGCAGGTGGAGCTGGCGCATCTCCAGGCATGGGTCAAGAAATCGGGCGCCAGGGTGGTTATCGTCTTCGAAGGTCGAGACGCCGCCGGCAAGGGCGGCATGATCAAGCGGATCACCGAGAAGGTGAGCCCGCGGGTCTTCCGCGTGATCGCGCTGCCCGCGCCGACCGAACGCGAGAAATCGCAGATCTACATGCAGCGCTACATCAACCACCTGCCGGCGGCCGGCGAAGTCGTGATCTTCGACCGCAGCTGGTACAACCGCGCCGGCGTCGACCGAGTCATGGGGTTCAGCAGCGAGAAGAAGGTGCAGCGGTTCCTCGAGCTCGCGCCGCGTTTCGAGGCGGCAATCGTCGAAAGCGGCGTGACGCTGCTCAAATACTTCCTGACTGTCAGCGAGGAGGAGCAGGAGCGTCGCTTCCGGCGCCGCATCGACGATCCGGTCAGGCAGTGGAAGCTCAGCCCGATGGACGTCGAGTCCTATCAGCGCTGGTGGGATTATACCCGCGCCTATGACGAGATGCTCAGGATGACCGACAGCAATCACGCCCCATGGTGGATCGTTCCCTCGGACGACAAGAAGCGTGCCCGGATCAACTGCATCTCGCACATCCTGCAATCCATCCCCTACGAGCGCATCAAATTCGAGGAGCCAGACCTTGGAAAGCGCCAGAAGCGGCCGTCGGACTTCGTCGAGGACGGCAGCGTCCGCCACGTCGTGCCCGACATGACGCAGTGATGTCGGGTTCGCACTGGAACGCGTTGCGCGGGATATGACGATGGACCAGACGAACGATGTGGGCATTGGAGCGAAAGACGCCGGACAGATCTCGATCGAGGCGAGGGTCAGCGACCTCGTGCGACTTGGGATCATCGGGCTGTTCGCCTATTGGACGATGCTTCTCATCGCGCCGTTCGCGCTGATCGTCGTCTGGTCGGCCATCCTTGCCGTCGCGCTGTACCCGATGTTCAACGCGCTGTCGCGGCTGATCGGAAACCGACCGGTGATTGCCGCGACAGCCATCGTCCTCGCCTGCCTTGTCCTCATCATCGCGCCGCTGGCGCTTGTTGCCGTCAATTTCGCGGACGCGGTGGAAGGGCTGGTTGGCAAACTCCAGACGCAGAGCTTCGCACTACCGGTCGCGCCTGAAAGCATTCGCGCATGGCCTGTTATCGGCGAACGCGCCTACGCCGCATGGAACAAGGTGGCCGGCGATCTGGCTTCCAACATCATAGAGTTTCAAAAGCCGATCCTGAACGTGATGGGCATCGTGGTGGCGAAGCTGGCTTCGATCAGCGGCGGCGTTTTGAGCTTCGTCGTCTCCGTCATCCTCTCCGGCTTCTTCCTCACCCAGTCGACGCGCCTTGCCGAGGCGATCCGGGTTCTCGCGAGCCGCGTTGCCGGCGAGCGGGGCGTCGGCTTCGCGAAGCTGGCGGGAACGACAGTCAGGAATGTCTCGCGCGGGGTGATCGGCGTTGCTTTCCTGCAGACGCTGATGTGCGGCCTGTGTTTCGCCTTCTTCGACCTGCCGGCGCGCGGAGCGCTGACCTTCATCATCTTCATCCTATGCGTGATGCAGCTCGGTCCCGGGCTCGTCCTCGTGCCCGCGGTCATCTGGGGTTGGTTCTCATGGCCGACCTCGGTCGCCTTCGCGCTTACCGTCGTGGCGGTGCCCATCATGCTGGTCGACAATGTCCTGAAGCCGATTCTGATGGCGAAAGGCCTCTCGACGCCGATGCTGGTGATCCTGATCGGGGTGATCGGCGGAACATTATCTTATGGGCTGCTCGGCCTGTTTCTCGGGCCGATCGTGCTCAGCGTGTTCTACGAACTGCTGCGCGCCTGGGCGTGGCCCCCGCGCGAAAGCACCGAAGCGACGCCGCTTCAGCAAGCCCCTGGCTAGCTGAACTATAAAAGCAAGAAAGATGAAGGTCGTCAGCCGCGAGATCGCAACCCGCCGGAGCAATAGAGGATCACCTCCTGCTCTATCTCATGGCACAACTGCGCATATTCGGCTATCAGGCTCTCCTGTAGCGGTCTTTCACTGCGAAACCGGTCCAATGCATCGGCGGCCAAGGCGTAGGACTCGAACATGTCACCGAGCGCTTCCGTCGGCACGCCCGACAGGACATGCCGGATGTCCGGCAGTCTGAGCATCAGCCTCCTCCTTCCGCGCTCCCGGTTCATGGATTACCTCCGCATTCACATCACTCCTTGTACGAATTCGCTCGAGGGTCGGATTGTTCCGCGATGCAGCAAATATGATATTTATCAACGGAAAAAGCGTGACGACGCGGGCTCCGATCGGTGCCCGACTAAGCATTTCAAGAAAGAAGTGCCGCGGCTCGCGAAATGCAGGCGTCTGCCACGACGGCCGTGCACGCCGGCGAGCAGAGCTGCCGGCGCCGTAACCGTGTGCTTATTCAGGCAACGCGGTCTGCCGGAAGAAGGTGACGATCGCCTCGTCGGGCACACCGAACCATGTCGTGAAAAGTCCCGCGAAATCGGCCGAGGCATAAGTCTGGCTGAGAGCGCGATCAACGGCGAGCCGGAAGTCTTCGTCACCACGCGCCAGTTCGAGCCCCAGCGGCTCGTAGGTGAAGTGCCGCCTGAGCACCACGAGGTTATCCGCATTGTCGCTACGCGCGACCGCGTCCATGAGAAGCGGCATGTCGCCGAACAGCGCGGCCGAGCTGCCGTCGACGACGCGCTCGATTCCGATCGTGTAGCTCTCGACGGGCACCGATGTGGCCGCCAGCTGGAAGGTCTTGATCCGTTCAGCCAGCCAGCCCTCGCTGGTCGTTCCCGCAATCGACGAGAAGGTCTTGTGCTCGAGCACGGTTCGGGCCGGAGAGCCGCGCCAGATCGGCCGGCTGCTGGGCTGCCCGTAGGCCAGCACCTCCGTCAGCGCCAATGGCGCGCTCTTGCTCAGGACCACTCCGGTGCCGCTTGGAAAGATCGGCAGCGAGAAGGACACCTCGGCGCGACGTGCAAGCGTGATCGGCGCGGCACCGCAGACGAGATCCACCGTCCCATCCTTTATCGCCGGCTCCCGCCCCTTATCCGTCAGCGGCACCCACTCGACATTTAGCTGCGGCAGGTTCAGCGCCGTCTTCAGGCTGTCGGCGATCTTGCCGCAAAGCGCGACCGCATAGCCGCCGGGCTCAGCCTGCTCGGTCTTGAACGAGAATGGCCGCGCATCCGGCTCATAGCCCAGCTTCAGCGCACCGCTTGTCTTGATGCGATCGAGCGTCTGCGCCTCGGCCGGCGATAGCACCGTGGAGGCGGTCGCGCCGGCGAGGATCGACGCAGTCAGCAATGTCTTCAAACGACTTTTCTGTTGCATGACACATCCTCCCCGGAACTATTCGGCCGCCGCGACACGGTTCAGCCCAGTGGCAAAGCGCGGCGCAATCCGGCCGTAAATGATGAAACTGATGCCCGTGACCAGCATGCCGCCAAGCACCGCGTCCTTGCCCGAGGCATAGATCGCGAACACGCTGTAGAGCATGCCGAGCGTGGCGATGATGGAGTTCAACCGGTACTTGCCCGGCGGCACGCCCGCCTTCTTCATCATCACGAAGAGCGCCGAAAGCGCCACGATGTAAGGCAGCACGTTGGTCACCACGGCGAGGTTCACGAGGGCCGAGAACTGCTCGTTGAGCGTCGGCGAGATTGTCATCAGGGCAAGGCCGGTCTGCACGATGCCGAGGATGATCATGCCCTGCACCGGCGCGCCCATCTGGTTCACGCGCGAGAAGATCGCCGGGAACATCCGCTCCTGGGCCGCCGTGCGCGCCGTCTGCGCGATGGTGAACTGCCAGCCGAGCAGCGACCCGACGCAGGCAAGCACCGCGAGCGCCATGATGATCGAGCCGATCGTCGGATTGAACATGGTCGCATAGGCAAGCGCGAAAGGACCGGTCGACGCCGCGAGATCGGCATTCGGCACGATGCCCTGGATCACAGTCGTCGACAGGATGTAGATGACGGCAGCGCCGAGCGTGCCGAACATGCAGGCAAGCGGCACGTCGCGCTTGGGATTTTCGACAGCATCTGAGTTCTGCGCCGCGGACTCCATGCCGAGGAACGCCCACAGCGTCAGCGAGATGCTCGATCCCATGCCCTGCGCCAGCGTCAACCCCTTCGGGTTCCAGGCAGCGTCAAACGTGCTCGAGCTGAACCAGAACCAGCCGATGATCGAGAGCAGACCGACGGGGATGATGACGCCCCATACGGTGATCGACCCGATCCGCCCGGTGATGCGCGGGCCGCCGAAATTGGCCGCCGTGGTCAGCCACAGGAGGGCGATCAGCGCGACGCAGGTCATGACCGGTGTGGAGGTCAACACCGGGAAGAAGCCGGCGAGATACCCCACCGCCGAGATGCCGATCGCGACGTTACCGATCGCCAATGACAGGAAATACAGGAAGAAGACGAGGAAATAGCCGTCCTTGCCGTAGGCATCCTCGGCATAGGCCGACATGCCGCCGGGCCGCTGATTGAACAGCCCGGCCTGCGCGAAACCGTAGGCGATCGCCATCGAGCCGAGCGCCGTGACGATCCAGGAGAGCAGCGAGATGGCGCCGACCTGCGCCATGTTCGCCGGAAGCATGATGATCCCCGACCCCATCATGTTGACGGCAACGATGAAGGTCAGCTGCATCAGGTTCATCTTTTTCTTGGCCGTGGTATCGGCCGCAGCATGCATTGTGTGATCGGTCATGATGGCACTCTCCCCTCGCCCTACTCGCGCACGACATATGTATGGAACTTGATGCGCCCATCGATCCGTTCCTGGAACACGCCCTGGACCTCGTAGTTGAAGCCCGGGAAGCGGTTGAAGGACTCCTCGAAGGCCAGGAAATAATCGCGCATCGGTCGCGCCCTGTTGTCCCAGCGCTCTCCGGGCACGATCACGCCGATGCCGGGCGGATAGATCAGCGCCAGCGTCGCCGAGATGCGCCCGGCGGCTTCCGACAGCGGCACGTAGTCGACATTGTTGGCAACCAGCGCCTCGTAAGCCTGCTTCGACGAGATCGCCGGTTCCGGAAAGCTCTCGGAGCGGAAGCACAGGCGCTGCAGCTCCTTGACGCCGGCGGAGCGGTAGAAGCTGTGCATCTCCTTGCAGACCTGCCGCACGGTATAACCCTGATAACGCTCGCGATTGGCGGCGAAGACCGTCGGCAACACATCCTGCAGCGGCGCGTCGCGATCCCACAGGTTCTTGAACTTCACCAGCTTGGCGACCAGCGTGTTGAGCTTGCTCTCGTCTTCGGCCGGCGTCAGCAGGAAGAGCAGGCTGTTGAGATCGCACTTCTCCGGCACGACACGCTGCTCGCGCAGATAGTTAGCAACGACGGTCGCCGGGATGCCGAAATCGCGATACTCACCCGTCTTCCGGTCGATACCAGGCGTCAGCAGTGTCAGCTTGTTGGGATCGACCATCGTGTAACCGGGCGCATAGCCGGCATAGCCGTGCCATGTCGCCTCGGGGTCGAACCGCCAGCACTGCTGCTCGCGCTTTAAGACATCGGTCGGCACGTCTTCCCATCTGATCCCAGCGAGATCGCCGGTATGTTTGGACCCCGTGACGGAGATCTTGTCCGGCACGAAGGGATCGAAGAACCACTGTTCCTCGGCGCTTGTCGCCTTGCTCTCATAGTGCTGGACGAAGCCGCGCAGCTTCTTGCGAACCTCGATGCCGAGACCGATACAGCGGTCCCAGAGCATCTCTCCGGCCTTGCCCTCATGCACCTTCGCATTGACGTCGAGCGACGCAAACAGCGGGTAGAAGGGCGATGTCGAGACGTGCATCAGCAGCGATTCATTGAAGCGCTTGTGCTCGATGAAACGGCGCTGGTCGCTGATATGTTCGTCGCGCTTGTGGATCTGCGACGCCTGCGAGAAGCCTGCGCCCTGCTTGTGCACCGACTGCGTCGAAAACAGGCCGGGCATGTCGGGCTTGAGGTCCTTGAGCCGCATCGGGCTATGGCCCTCGAACAGCGGATGGAATGCGTTATAGCCTATCCAGGCCTCGTCCCAGAGGACGTAGTCGCAGAGGTGACCGATCTTCTCCATGACCTGGCGGACATTGTAGATCGTGCCGTCATAGGTGGCGAGCTGGATGCAGGCGAGCCGGAAGGGACGCTCGGCATTGGCCCGACTCTTGTCCGCGAGAAGCGGATGGGCCGCGATCTGCTGGCGCAGCCAGCCCTCGTCCCATGCCGCCCAATCGACGGCGCCGATCATGCCGAAGGAGTTGCGCGCCGTCGGCAGATAGATCGGGATCGCACCCGCCTGCACCAGCGCGCCCTGATGCAGCGACTTGTGATTGTTGCGATCGAAGAGCACGAGATCGCCGGCGCGCAGCACCGCGTTGGTCACCACCTTGTTGGAGGTGCTGGTCCCGTTCAGGATGAAATAGGTGCGATCCGCCCCGAAAATCCGCGCCGCCTGCTTCTGCGCCTCGACGGCGGGGCCTTCGTGGATCAGGAGATCGCCGAGATCGACATCGGCGTTGCACAGATCGTTGCGGAAGATGCTCTCGCCGAAATACTTGAAGAACAGCTGGCCGGCCGGAGACTTTCGATAGAACTGCCCGCCCTGATGGCCGGGGCAATCGAAGGCGATATTGGCCTCTCCGTCATAGGCCATCATGCCCCCGAAGAACGGCGGCAGCAGTGACTTCCCGTAATTGATCAGGCTGGAGACGATCTGCTTGGCGTAGAAGGCCGGCGTCTGCTGGCCGAGATAGACGAAGCCATCCACCTCGCCCGCCATCTCGACGACATCCATGTCGGCAATGCTGAGCGTATCCGCCATCGCCCAGACCGGCGTGCGGAAACCCGCCTCGCGCAACGAGCGGAGAAAGCCGCGCGCATAGGGAAGCAGGCCGCCTTCCACGGAGCCGATATAGGCGCCCACCGAGGCGTCTTCCGAAACGTCGGCCGTGTAATCATCGCGGAGTTCGACCTCGAAATTGTCTGCCGCGAGCTGCGCCAGCAGTTCCTGCACCTGGCGGTTATCGCGATCGACGACGGCGACGATCTTCAGCATCTTGTTGAACGGTATCGCAACCGTCGGGGATTTCACGTCGCGCGGGATCATTGGACCGCTCCATCCGCCACGCAATCGACCAGATAGCGTCGCCCGTTGCTGCCGGCCTCGAAGCGCAGGCCGTGAATATCGGTCTCGAAGCCCGGGAACTTACGATCGAAATCGCGCGCGTAAAGCAGGTAATCCTGAATGGATTTCGTCGTTTCGGTGATCCGCTCGCCGGGCATGATCAGCGGAATACCCGGCGGATAGGGAACGATCATCACCGCCAGGATGCGGTTCATCAGCTTGTCGATCTCGACGCTCTCGATCCGCCCCTTGACGAGATGGTCATAGGCGTCGGCCGGCCGCAGCGCCATCTCGGGCAACACCGTATACATCTCGCGCTGCGCGTTCGGCACATCGTCCTTGCGGTAGATGGCGTGGATCTGCTCGCAGAGATCGCGCAGGCCCATGCTTCCATAGGCCTCGGGATGAGCGGCGGCTAGTGCCGGCAGCGCCCGCGTCAAGGGCGCGTTGCTGTCGTAGAGATCCTTGAAGTTGATGAGCTCGGTAACGAGCGTGCTCCACTTGCCGCGCGTGATCCCCATCGAGAACAGCACGAGGAAGGAATAGAGCCCGGTCTTCTCGATCTCGATCCGTCGGGAGGAGAGGAACTTGGTGATGACGGCTGCCGGTATCCCGTGCTCCTGCATCGTCCCATCCGCCGAAAGCCCGGGCGACAGGATGGTGACCTTGATCGGATCGACCATCACATGGTTTTCGGCAAGCCCCGTAAAGCCATGCCAGGCGTCGCCGGGCTTCAGCACCCACTCCGCATGCGTATCGCTCGGCGTCTCCTCGGCGATCGTAGGCTCCCACACGTCGAACCACCAGCTGTGCCCCATCTGCCCGCACACCGCGTTCATCGCCCGGCGGAAGCTGATGGCCTCGTCAATCGTCTCCTGCACCAGCGCGCGGCCGGCCGGCTGCTCCATCATCGCCGCGGCGACATCGCAGGACGCGATGATGCCGTATTGCGGCGAGGTCGAGGTGTGCATCATGAAGGCTTCGTTGAAGCGCGTGACGTCGAGCTTCTTGTTTTCGGCGTGCTGGATGTGGATCATCGACGCCTGCGAGAAGGCGGCGAGAAGCTTGTGCGTCGAATGCGTGGCGAAGGTGATGGCGTTCTGCGAGCGCGCCGGCTGCGTCGACGAGATGCCGTGGAAACCGTCGTAGAACTCGTGGAAGTTGGCATAGGCATACCAGGCCTCGTCGAAGTGCAGCACCTCGACTGAATCCCTAAGCGACGCCTTGATGGCATCGACATTGTAGCAGAGGCCGTCATAGGTCGAGTTGGTGATCACCATCAGCCGGACCTTGCCGCTCGTTTCCCCCGCGAAGGGGCTGGCCGCGATCTTTTGGGCGATCGCCTCGGGCGTGAACTGATCCTTGGATATCGGCCCGATGATGCCGAGCCCGTTGCGCGACGGAATGAGATAGATCGGCGTCGCGCCGGTCATGATCAGCGAATGCAGGATCGACTTGTGGCAGTTGCGATCGCAAAGCGCGAGATCGCCGCGCCCCACCATGCCGTGCCAGATGATCTTGTTGGCGGTCGAGGTGCCGCCGACGACGAACAGGGTCTCATCCGTGCCGAAGATGCGCGCCGCGTTGCGCTCCCCCTCCGCGATCGGCCCGACGTGATCCAAAAGCGACCCGACGCTGCCGACCGACACCGAGATATCCGACCGCAACGTGTTCTCGCCGAAGAAGGTGTAGAAGAGCTGCCCGACCGGGCTCTTGCGGAAGGCGACACCGCCGCCGTGGCCAGGCGTATGCCAGGAATACGCCCCCTCCAGCGTATAATCCATCAGCGCCTTGAACATCGGCGGCGGAAGCCGGTCGAGATAATTACGCGCCGCCTGCACGATGGCACGGGCCATGAACTCGGCGGAATCCTCGAAAAGCCGCAGGAAGGCGTTGGCGTGGCGCAGCACGCTGGCCGGCACGTCCTCGGCCGTGGTGTCGTCGCCGAACAGGAAGATCGGCAGCCGGTCGTTCTTGCGGCGCTTGGCGCTCAGGACCTCCTCCAGCACCTGCCAGCGCGACGCCTTGTCCTCCGTGCCATCGACGGAAACCAGCCAGGCCGACTCCGTGTTGAAGATATGCACCAGACGCCGCGCATCCTCATAAGTCACGCCGGAGACGACACGAAACCCCTCCGCCTCGATGGCGGCCGCCAAAGCGCGCATCCCGCGGCCGGCGGCACTCTTGCCGTCGAAATCCTCGTCGATGACGGCGATCGGAAATGACTTGTGGAATTCCATGCGCCCCTCCAGAACCCAAGTTTGGACAACGGCTGTCATGCAGCCCCATGCGTCTCGAATTGGGCGGATGGTACACGGCAGGTTGAGGACCGTCGTTGATTGCAGTCAACGTGAGGGCAAAAGCAGACGGCGAGGCGAAAAGACGCCTACTCGGCCCATTCGGCATCGGCGGTAAAGGCGATCGTCAGCCAGCGATTGGCGCTCTCGCCGCCGATCCGCTCTCCGATGTCGTCGCGCAACGCGTCCCATTCCTCGATCGTCTTGGCGGGTAGTCCCTGCGGAACGATGAAGTAGAGCTCGACCTCCGTCGCCCTTCCGACGCGGGCGACATAGGCGCGGTACGAGAGGAAGCCAAGGCGTTCGACGGTCTCAGCCGCCACCTGGTCGACATGTTCCTGCAGGTCGACTGGCGCGATCAGCAGCACCTCGCTCAGTGCCTTCCAGATCGTGCCGATCGGCAGTGGGATCATCACCAGGCATACGAGGCCGAGTACCACGGGATCGACGTAGCGGGCGATCCAGGCCATTGGCGTCGGCAGCACCGCGAGACCGATCACGAAGGCGACGAGGAGTGCGAAGGCGATACCGCCCGACATGATCCAGGCCTTGATGTCGAGCGCGATGAAATCGGATTTCAGGCTGCGGTTCAACGCGATGCCGATCGATGCCATCACCACGCAGACGACAAGCGTGGCGCCGGAATAGACGATCGCGGCGCCGAAAAACAGCTCGTGCCCGCCGTTGATGATGCTGATGACGGCGTTGATCAGCGCATAGACGGCGACCGTGACCAGCAGGCAGCCATTGAGCAGCAGAACGATGGGTTCCAGATGCCAGAATCCCATGGTGAAGCGATTGCGAATGCGGCGAGCCTTCTCACTATTCTGCGCCGACCGCACGATCAGGCTGGATACCCAGAGCGCAAGCCCGGTCATCGCGGCATCCGCCAGCGAATAAACGCCGTCGAAGGCGATCGAAAACGAGCCCGAGACAATGCCGAAGACGATGCCGAGGGCTGCCACCACCACCGTTGCTGCGATCGATATGGTCAAAAAGCGCTGCTCGTTCCGCATCGTCGTCTCCGCTTGAGCTCCCCATCGCATTCTAGCGCGTTCAAGCGATTGGTGAAGGCGTGACGAGGGGTCGCGGACTACGCATTGATCCGGATTGCGAGGCCAGTGGATTGGGAAGAGGATGCGAGTGGCCACACGACAAGGGAGACCATCCAACGCGTGTCACGGCCAACGTCTCACGGCTATCGCCCACAGCGGAAACCGATCTTCGGGAGGGATTTCATGACAACCTCGCAGAACGGGAAAAGCCTCGGGCTTGCCGCCTGTACCGCGATCGTCGTCGGCAATATGGTCGGGTCCGGCTTCTATCTTTCGCCGGCCGCGGTGGCGCCCTACGGCAATCTGGCGATCCTGGTGTGGATGATCATGGGTGCCGGCGCGATCTGCCTTGGGCTGACCTTCGCGCGACTTGCCGGCATGGTGCCGGCCGTCGGCGGTCCTTACGCCTATACGCGGCTTGCCTATGGTGATTTCGCCGGCTTTCTCATCGCCTGGGGTTACTGGATATCGATCTGGTCGTCGCTGCCGGTCATCGCCATCGCCTTCACCGGCGTGATGGTCGATCTCTTCCCTGTCTTCGGCAACCGGCTCACCGCAACGATCCTGACGCTCGGCGTCATCTGGGCTATCGTTCTCGTCAACCTGCGCGGCGTCCACGCGGCCGGGCTCTTCGCGCAGGTGACGACCTATGCCAAGCTCATCCCCTTCGGCGCCGTCGCCATCATCGGCCTTCTTTACATCGACACCTCTCATTTCGCCGAATTCAACCCGAGCGGCCAATCGCTGCTGCAATCCTTCGCGGCCTTGGCGCCGCTGACCATGTTTGCCTATCTGGGTCTGGAATCGGCCACTGTTCCCGCTGGCGATGTCCGGGACGCGCGCCGGACAATCCCCCGTTCGACCGTGCTCGGTATCTCCATCGCCGCGGCTCTTTATGTCCTCGGCACCGTCGTCGTGATGGGCGTCGTGCCGCGCGCGCAGCTTGTCAATTCCGTCGCGCCCTTCTCTCAAGCGGCGGGGTTGATGTGGGGGCGAGGCGGCGAACTGGCAATCTCGATTGCGGTGGTGATCTCCTCGATCGGCGCGCTCAATGGCTGGACGCTGCTGATGGGTCAGGTGCCGATGGCCGCCGCCCGCGACGGGCTGTTTCCGCCGCTCTTCGCCCGCCTCTCCACGCGCGGCGTGCCGGCGATCGGCATGGTCGTCTCCGCCACCTTCGCGACCCTGCTCGTCCTCGTCCAGGCAGTCGGATCGGACAGTTTCGCGGCGGTCTACCGGCTGATGGTGGGGTTGAGCACGATGACGGCCGTCGTCCCCTACGCCTTCTGCGCGCTTGCCGGCACCCTTGTCGCCTCGCGGCTGAGCAACGGGCAGAAAACGCCCCGCGTCACCATCATCGAATTGATCGCCTTCCTCTTCGCCATGTTCACGCTCTATGGCTCAGGCGCCGAGCCGGTGCTCTACGGCATGGTGCTTCTGATGCTCGGCATTCCCGTCTATGTCTGGCAACGGCGAAACGGTGATATCGCGCGGCTGGAAAGCGTCGAAACGCAAAGCGGGGCGCCGATACGCCCCGCTGCTTCTCTCTAACCTTTGCCTCTTCCGGTCAGCCTGCTCACCCGTGCCAGCTAAGCCCACCGAAGCGGCCATCGATGATCGTGCCCAAATCGCCCCGCACCATCCCGGCGATATCCGCGAGCGATCCGATCGCCGCAGCCTTGCCCGTCGTCTCGGCGAAATGACATGCGGCATCGACCTTCGGCCCCATGGACCCCGCCGGAAAATCGAACTCTTTCATGTCACCGGGGCGGGCCTTGTGAATGGCCTTTTGCGACGGCTTGCCCCAGTCGAGGCAGACGGCTGGCGCGTCGGTCGCCATGATCAGGAGATCGGCGCCGATCTCGCGCGCCAGGAGTTCCGAGCAAAGGTCCTTGTCGATGACGGCCTCGACGCCAACCAGGTGACGTTCCTTGCCCTTCTCGTACATGGTCGGTATGCCGCCGCCGCCGGCGCAGATGACGATGGTGCGCTGATCGAGCAGCCAGCGCACCGGGCGGATCTCGAAGATGCGCTTGGGAAGCGGCGAGGCAACGACGCGGCGCCACTTGTCGCCATCCTGCTTGAACACCCAGTTCTTCTCCGAGCGGATGCGATCGGCATCCGCCTTCTCGTAGACCGGGCCGACGAACTTGGTGGGGTTCGTGAAACCAGGATCGTCGGCATCGACCTCGACCATGGTGAGCAATGTCGCCAGCGGCTGCTCGAAGGGCAGCACGTTGCCGAGCTCCTGCTCCAGCATGTAGCCGATCATCCCTTCGGTCTCGGCGCCGAGCACGTCGAGCGGATAGGCCTCATCCGGCTTGTAGGCGGCGCCCTGCAGCGCAAGCAAGCCGACCTGCGGACCGTTGCCGTGGGTTATAATCAGCTGATGCTCGGCGGCCAGCGGCGCGATCGCCTCGGCCGCTACCCGCGTATTGCGTCTCTGGACCTCCGCGGTCATCGCTTCCCCGCGCCGGAGAAGAGCGTTGCCGCCAAGCGCGATGACGATCCGCATCCTAGTCTCCCAATGTCGCGACAAGCAGCGCCTTGATCGTGTGCAGCCGGTTTTCCGCCTGCTCGAAGGCCACATTGGCCTCGGATTCGAACACCTCGCCAGTCACCTCAAGGCCATTGCTCATGCCGTAATCCTCGGCGATCTGCTTGCCCAATGTCGTCTCCGTGTCGTGGAAGGCCGGCAGGCAGTGCATGAACTTGGTCTGCGGATTGCCGCTCGCCTTCATCAACTCTTCGTTCACCTGATAGGGCGTCAACAGCTTGATGCGCTCGCGCCAGACGTCTTTCGGCTCGCCCATCGACACCCAAACGTCGGTGTGGATGAAATCGACGCCCTTCACCGCCTCCTTCGGATCGTCGGTGATCAACAGCCGCGCGCCGGATCGCTCCTGCAATTCCCTCGCGATCTTGATGTATTCCTCGGCCGGCCATAGCGATTTCGGCCCGCAAATCCGGACATCCATGCCCATCAGGCAGCCGACGATCAGCAGCGAATGCCCCATGTTCGAGCGTGTGTCACCGATATAGGCGTATTTGATATCGGCGATCGGCTTGTCGGCATGCTCGCGCATGGTCATGACGTCGGCGATCATCTGCGTCGGATGATACTCGTCGGTCAGGCCATTATAGACGGGCACGCCGGCATAGCGGGCCAGCGTCTCCACCCCGTGCTGCGCCGAACCGCGATATTCGATCGCATCATACATGCGGCCGAGCACGCGCGCCGTGTCCTTGAAGGATTCCTTGTGGCCGATCTGCGAGCCGGACGGATCGAGATAGGTGACGTTCGCCCCCTGGTCCGAGCAGGCGACCTCGAAGGCGCATCGCGTGCGCGTCGAGGTCTTTTCGAAGATCAGGCAGATCTCCTTGCCCTTCAGGTGCTGCTGCTCGGTGCGAGCGTATTTGGCCCGCTTCAGGTCGCGCGCGAGATCGAGAAGATAACGGAATTCACGCGGCGTATAATCCTGCACGGTCAGAAGCGAACGGTTGCGCAGATTGAAGCTCATGGTCTTGCTCCGTAGGGCTGTTTCAGGATGTCTGATGTCAATAGGCGGGGTCGCGCCAGATCGGGCATGTCATGCAGTGCCCGCCGCCGCGACCGCGGCCGAGTTCGGAACCGCGAACGGTGATGACCTCGATGCCCGCCTTGCGCAGCAGCGTGTTTGTGTAGGTGTTGCGGTCATAACCGACCACCACGCCAGGCTCCAAGGCGACGACGTTGTTGCCGTCATCCCATTGCTCGCGCTCGGCCTGGTAGGCGTTTCCGCCTGTTTCCACGACCCTGAGCTTGCCGACACCGAGCGCCTTGGCGACGATATCGAGCATCGGCTCCGTCTCGGGACGAATGTCGAAATTGCCGTCGTCATCCGTCTGCACCATGCTGTAGCAGCGGATCTGATCGACGACTTCGGCAAAGAGCGTCACGACATCGCGGTCGCAGAAGCTGAAGACCGTGTCGAGGTGCATGGCCGCGCGGCTCTTCGGCATCAGGCAACCGATGACCCTGGTGACGGCCTTGTTCTTGAACAAGGAGCGCGCGACCTGGCCGACCGCCTGGTAGGTGGTGCGCTCGCCCATGCCGATCAGCACGGTGCCGTTGCCGATCGGCATGACGTCGCCGCCCTCGATTGAGGCGTTGGCGAAATCCTCGTCGCTATCGCCCCACCAGATCTTGAAATCGCCGTCGCGGAACAGCGGGTGAAACTTGTAGACCGCGCGCTGGATCAGCGTCTCTGGCTGCCGCGCAGGCCAGAACATCGGATTGCAGGTGACGCCGTTGTAGATCCAGCACGAGGGATCGCGCTGGAAGAGCGTGTTCGGGATCGGCGGAATGACGAATTCGGTCTCGGACAGCGCGCTCAGCATCAGCGCCTTGGCCTTCACGTCGGGCAGGTCGGAAATGGCGATGCCGCCGATCATGTAGGCGGCGAGCTGTGTCGACGGCATCTCGTCGAGCCAGGGCCGCACCGCCTCGGCGATCTGCGAACCCAGCACATTCGGCGTAATGCGTCGATCCAGCACGAAGTCGCGCGCCGGCTTGTCGACCAGGGTCTGCGCCAGCATGTCGTGCAGTTCGAGCACCTCGACGCCGCGCTCCTGCATCTTCAGCACGAAGTCGTAGTGATCCTTCTGCGCCTCATGAACCCAGAGCACGTCATCGAAAAGAAGATCATGGCAATTGCCCGGCGTCAGACGCTGGTGAGCCAGCGACGGCCGGCAGACCATCACCGTTCTGAGCTTGCCGACTTCCGAATGAACCCCAAAACCACGCATCAAGCTCTCCTCCAAGCTGCTTGGGATAGCGATCGCCCTGCTACCCACGGATGGCATGAGCCTAACGGGACGGGTTCGACCGTGTCATTGATCGCAAGCAATCCGCCGCGCGCTATTCCGTGTCGGCGACAAACATGCGCGACGTCGGGAATGGCGGTCCCGGCGGAGCCAGCCGCCGGGACCGCCGCCACCCGCAAGCCCGGATCATTCCACATAGAAGACGAGATTGCCGTTGCGCGCCCGCGTGACCCATTCGATATCGTTGGGAGTCAGTTTCTTCGCCTTCAGCTGTTCGACCAGCCACTTGTTGGACCGTGCCGCGGCCTGAACCGCCTTTACCTCATCCGCCGTACCCGGCTGAGGCAGCGCGCCAGTCTCGATCGCCGTGCGATAGCTGACCACCGAGAACCGTTTGCCGTGGTAGGCCTTGACCGCACCGGGCAGATTTTCGGCCCAGTTCATGCGCCGGTATTCCTTGCGATCCTGTTGCGCACCGACAGGGGCCGCCATGACGGCGGCGATCGCAATTCCTGTCGCAAGGGCCAGCTTTCTCATCGTAGGGGCTCCGTCGAGAACTTGGGGAAAGTTCCGAGATCATAGGCCATGCGTGGCCACCAGGCATTGAGCGGGATCAACGCATTCCGGCGCTCGAGGTCGAGCCGATGCACCCAAGAGCAATGTTTTCAACGCTCAAGCTACCATAGAGTTTACGCGATGCTACGCCTGCACAGGGCAGCGACGTGGTAATATACAGTTAGATAGAGGGTGGATTTGGGGAACCGCGCTCTCGCGCTTTCGTTGCATTTGAGGGAGAGCTTACTCGATGGCGAATGACCTGACCGTGCACCTTGTCGATGACCAGGAGATACCGCGGCGATCGTTGACGTTCCTGCTGATATCCTCCGGCTTCGCGGTCCGCGCCTATGAAAGCGCCTCGGCGTTTCTGGATCAGCTGCCCCTATCCGGCAGGGCCTGCCTCGTCAAAGTCACGCGGATGTCCTGCGTCGATGGATTGCAGCTACTGGAGCGGCTGAATGCGCTCAACGCGAACATTCCCACGATCCTTGTCGGTGGCGACGGGGACGTGGAAACGGCCGTGCAGGCGATGAAGGCCGGGGCCGCCGATTTCATCAAGAAGCCGTTCGAGGACCAGACGCTCATCGCGGCGATCAACCAGGCCGCGTTACGCCGAACACCTCCATCGCCAGTGCCTGTCGATACCGAGATGGTCGCCAATCGGCTGCGGCAGTTGACCGATCGGGAACACCAGGTTCTTGCCGCCGTTCTTGATGGCCTGCAGAACAAGATGATCGCCTTCAATCTCGGCATCAGCGCCCGCACGGTCGAGGTTCATCGCGCCAATGTCATGGCGAAGATGGAAGCGCGCAACCTTGCGGAATTGCTGCGAATGGTGTTGACCTCGGGCGGTATGCCGCAGCCCGTTGCGGCACGCAGTCAGGCCCTGCCAGCCGTTCCAGTCCGCCTACTCTAGGCTGCGTTCAACAAAGCCATTGAAACCACTCATGGTTATAAGCTATGCTCAATTAGCAGGGACTGAATAGAATTGCGTGGTCGTGTCGGAGGGGCATCATGAGCAACGCAAAGGTCGAGTTTTCGGGCGAACCGAGACCTAATCCCGAAGACATTCTCCAACAACTCGAGCGTGTTCTCGCCAGCGACGAGTTTCACTCGCCGGAGCGTGGCAGGAAATTCCTTCGCTTCGTGGTCACCGAGACGCTGGAGGGACGTGCCCAGTTCCTCAAGGCCTTCACGATCGCCAACGAAATCTTCGGTAGGCAGAGTTCGTTCGACGCGCAGAACGACCCGGTCGTCAGGATCGAAGCCGGCCGGATTCGCCGTGGCCTCGAGCGTTATTATCTGGTTGCCGGGCAGGCCGATCCGATCGTGATCACGATCCCGAAGGGGGGGGTACGTTCCTCATTTCGATCATGCCGAGCCAACCGGCGCAGCCGCCGATGCCGAGCCTCGGTCGGAGCGCGAGACCTTGCACCTGCCGGTCGATCGCAAGACGCGGGACACACGGTTTATCTCCATGCTGGCGGCCGGCGCCGTGTTCATGATCGCGCTTGCAGCCGGCTATCTCCTGTTGCCCGCGGGCTCCTTGAAGAGCAGCATCGGCATGCGGCAATCCCCGCTCGCCGATACGTCGAGCCCGATGATCATCGTGGACGAGTTTCAATCGGATGGGGCCGAAGGGTCGACCGTCGACATCGCGCAGGGGTTGAGAGACGAGGTCATCGGTCAGCTCGCGACGTTCGACGACATCGTCGTCGTCGCCGATCCATCTCGGAGCAATGATGGGAACGCGAGCGGCTTTGCCCTGCAGGGCAGCGTGCAACGCGACGGCAACAAGCTGCGATCCATCTCCCGGTTGATCCGGCGGTCTGACGCCGCCGTAATCTGGGCGAACAATTACGACGCCGATCTTGAGGCCAAGAGCATACTGCAGATCCAAGCCGACATCGGACAGGATATTGCCGTCGCGGTGGCTCGACCCTATGGCGCGATTTTCACGGCTGGCACCAACAAAATCGCGGAGCCGTCGATGACCGAACTGAGCGGGGCATACGACTGCACAATGGCCTACTACAGCTACCGCCGCGGAATGGATACGCAAAGCCATGCCGTTGCCCGTGACTGTCTTCTTCGCGCGACCGATCGCTTCCCGACCAACGCCTCGTCATGGGCGCTGCTCTCCCTCGTCTATCTCGATGAAATCCGGTTTCGCTACAAGTTCGGCTCGCAGCCCTCTCCCGATGCCATGACGCGGGCGACGGAGGCGGCGGAGCGCGCGACGGCGATCGATCCGAACAACACCCGCGCTCTGCAGGCGCAAATGCTGGTCAGCTTCTTCACAAACGATATCGACAGGGCGCTGAAACTCGGCGCCGCCGCCTACGCCGCCAACGCCAACGATACCGAGGTTGCCGGCGAATACGGGTTGCGGCTCGCCATGTCTGGAAAGTGGCAATCCGGCTGCGAGTTGGTGTCTCGCGCCGTCAACAAGGATGCGGGACCGAAGGGATATTATGAAGTCGGCATGGCGCTTTGCGCTTTCATGCGCGGTGATCTGCAGGCCGCGGAGCTTTGGTCGCGTATGTCTGACCTGGAGTACAACCCGATGCACCGCCTGGTCCTCATGTCCATCCTCGGAGCGCAGGGCAAGACCGAGGAAGCCCTTCAGCTGAAGGTATGGCTGAACGCCAACGCGCCGGAGATGATGAAGAACGTCCGCGAGGAAGTCTCCCGTCGCCTCCAGCGCACAGAAGATCAGGACCGCTTTTTTGGCGGCTTGCGGGTGCTGGGTGTCGGCAACGAGGTCGCCAACCTCAGGATCGACCACCCGAAGTGAAAACTGATGATTGGTCGGCCCACAGGCGTCGGCCTTCCGCCATGCGAGGTCGCTAGCGCGGTCGCGACGCGTCCCTGATTTCGCTGATCGCCGAAATCTCCTTGACGACACGTGTCCCGATCGCATCCTGGAGATCGAAGGCGGTTTGACCCGTCGTGTCGTGGTCGAACCGCTTCGCCCAGATCACGCGGCCGTCAGCGCGACGGATCAACCGCAACTGCACGTGAAGCGCGTCGTCCTCGAAGGTGACGTTGCCCTGCAACGCGAACACCGCGTTTCCCGTTGTCGCCGCTGGAGATGAGCCGGCGGGGGTCAGGACCACGACGCCATCAAGCTTCGTGAGCTGCGAGATGATCTGGTCATTCAGGCCTCTGGCGATTTCCACACCGCCCGATGGAGCCCCGAGGGTGGCGAGCGGCTCGACGACGATCCGCGCACCGCCCGCCTGGTCCTCGGTTGCGGCAGGCCGGCTAGGCGCCGGCGTGAGGTATTCCTCGAGCGGACGGATAAGAGCCAACATGGCCAGCACCGCGAAGATGGCGGGAACACCGACCGGCACCAGCAGATCCCGATAGGAAAGCTTGCGTTCGCCCCGCCGTGGCTGCGCCGTTGCGCTCGTCTCGCCCGAGCGGGCGGCAGGCCCATTTGCCGATCCGCCGACCCCGGCTCTTCGCTCGAAATGCGGCGCGTAATGTCCTTTGGGAATGGTGATGTGAACGGGATCGCCACTTCCGCTGACGAGGTAATAGCGCTCCAGCGCGCGGCGGATGCGGCCGGCCTCGATCCGCACGACGGGATCGCTCTGCGCGTCGAAGTCGGGGCCCCGGCCAAAAACGGCCTGCGCGATATTATAGGCGGTCAACCACTCGCTTCGACCGCCGATCGCCTCCTCGACAATATGGCGCAGGAAGCGACGCCCCCGATCCGGCGCCTGGAACTCGCGACTTCTCAAGATCCGCTCGAGCTGTTCGATGATCTCGGCACGGTTCTGTTCGGCGTCGCGGTCTTCGCCGTCGCTCGATGCCATCGATCCCTCCTGCGGAAAGACCCGGTCGTTCTGTGGGGCTTGGGCGTTATACACCGCCCGCGCGAAGAGAGCTTCCGTAGGACTACGTAAGGGGAATTTCGAATGTGCCGCGTCGCGGGACTTGCCTATTCTTCCTGGGAACGGAGGGAGATACGATGTTGCACGTTCACGATCTGCGACAGGAGTCTATCCAAGTTCCCACGCGCCCGCGCGCCTTCGAACCTGCCGCCCGCGCCGACCAGACGATCCGGCTGAAACAGGATCAGACGATCTACAGCGAGGGCCAGAAAGTGCTCGCCTTCTACCAGGTCGAAGCCGGCGCGATCCGGATCTATCGGTTGATGCCGGATGGACACAGGCACATATTGTCCTTTTGCGTGAAGGGCGACTGGTTCGGCCTCGAACAGGGCGATCGGCGCGCCGACTTCGCCGAAGCTGTGTGCGAGGCACGGATACGCCCCTTCGCGACCACCGGCAGCAGCACGTTCACGAACAACCTCCTCAACATCGCACTTGCCAATCTTGCGAAGGCACAGTCGCGGCAGATGGCGATGATCGAGCAGAGCGCCTTGAAGCGTGTCGCCGTCTTCATCCAGGAAATGGCCGAGCGTCATCCCGACGAGAGCGAATTCGACCTGATGATGTGCCGCAGCGATGTCGCCGACTATCTTGGCCTCACGATCGAAACGGTGGCGCGCTCCTTCACCAAGCTGCGAGAGAGGCGGATCATCCGCCTCAAGGGCAAGCTGCAGCGATGCGTGCAATTGCTGGACAGGGACGCGCTCGCCGCGCTCGCGCTTTAAACGGATCGCGGCAACGCCACGGCGGATCGCGAACGACGTTAACCGCTGACAACAGGAGGTCCCGATGACACATATCGCATCCTGGCGTGCAACCAAACGGCTCTGGCCGGCCTTGGCGATGATTGCCGCCTCCGTCGCCCCACTCTATCCTAGCGTCGAACGGTCGGCTTACGCTGCCGACGACCCGTTCGAAAGCTTCCCGATGATCATCCACTGCAAGCAGAAGGATACGACGCACGCCTTCTACCTCTCCAGGGTCACGGACGCCGGCGTCGCGACTTACGTCGCCTCCGATCGCATCGCCGGCACGATCTCGCTGGATGGCCGAGCCAAGGCCGTCGGTGGCGAAGGCGGCGGCAATTGCGTCGGCAAAACCCTCCAGGACCTCAGGGACTCCAATCAGGTCTACGACTTGAAGCCGCAGTGATCCTTATTGGCCTGCAACCACATCGCAAGCTGATGAGCCGCAGTCTCTGTAGCCGGTCCCTGCCGCAACATCGTATGATATCGACAAGGCAGCGTGGCGGGGAGAAGCGCGATGGCAGGCGGTAACATCTCCAGGAACGTTATCGGCTGGTCGCGGCCGCTGAGGCTGCATCTCGGCGTCCTCGTCGTGGCGTCTTTGCTTTGCACGTCAATGCCGATCATCTGGATGGCCTTCAGTCAGGGCACCGATGCCGCCGTGACAGCCGGCGCGCAACAGATGCGCCAGATGAGCCTGCGCTTGATCGACGGGTACCGCACGACCTTGCGGCAAGCCGACGAAGCTGTCGCGCTGGCCTCAACCATGCCGCAACTCGTCTCGACGCCTCCCGAGGACATGGAGAGCAAAGAGAAGCTGTTTATGGAGATCCTGCGCAACGTTCCCGACGCGACAAGCGTCTACGCGGGATATCCCGACGGCTCCTATCTGCAGGTGATCAGTATCGTGCGCGAGGAGGTGCGACAGGTATTGTCGGCGCCCAAGGAGGCGGCCTTCGCGATCCGCACGATCGCACGCCGGGACCGGCCCGATGTGATATCAACGCTGCGTTTTCTCGACGCCCGCACAGGCGTGGTCGAGGAGCGTGCCATAAGAGATACGTCCTTCGATCCGCGGGACCGGCCATGGTATCGGGCGGTGGTTCAGGACGGCAAGGCAGTCTCGGTCGGGCCTTATGTCACGGGAACGCTCAAGGCACCGACGTTGACGATCGCCGCGCCAATGCAAGGCAACGGCAAAGTCGTTGTCGGCATCAATATCCACCTGAGAACGATCAGCAGCCTCCTGGACGCACATGACATTTCACCCCGCGCCCGCGCCTATATCATAGATGGCGCGGATTACCTGGTTGCCCATTCCGATTCCGACGTCATGAGCAAGCTGGTGGAGCTGTGGTCGCGAAACACGGGGGGTATCCAGGCGACGGATCGCAACTTCGATACCAGCCTTGCCGCGGTCAACACATTAAGGCGGAACCCTGCCTTCGCCACCGGCGGCTCGGCGAGACTGGAGCTAGAAGGCGAACGCTATCTCGTGCAGATCGCGCCGATCAGCGTTTCGGGCCTCTTTGCGGGAAGCGAGGCGGTAATCGTCGTTCCGCTTTCGGATCTGGTGGCGCGCGCAAACCAACTATTGATGCGCAATCTCCTTGTCGCCGCCGGCTTTGTCATCGCCGGCGTGATTGCTTCTGTGCTCCTGTCGCGCATGGTCAGCCGTTCTCTCGACCAGCTGGCACAGGAGGCGCGCAGGATCGGCGATCTCGATATTCGTGAAAAGGGTATGTCGCATTCCTGGATCACCGAGATCAACACGCTGGCGACCGCCCTTGCGGCGAGCCGCCATGCCATCGGCCAGTTCGCGCTTTACGTGCCGCGCGAGGTCGTTCGGCGGATCGTCAACCCGGACGGACAGGGGATCGCCAAGGCGAAGAGACAAGATGTCACCGTGCTGTTCAGCGATATCCGCGACTTCACGGCCATCTCCGAACAGCACACACCCGAGGAAGTGGTGGAATCGCTGTCGGACTATTTCGAACTGCTGAACAATATCGCCGAACAGCATGGAGGAACGGTCGTTCAATATCTGGGCGATTCCATTTTCGTCATGTGGAACGCCCCGGTAGAAGCCATCGAGCACGTGCAACAGGGCTGCCGATGCGCGCTCGCGATGAAGGCCGCCGTTGACGCGATGAATGCCACCAATCGCCAGAGCGGGCGTCCTGTCCTGTTCACACGCTTTGGATTGCATACCGGACCGGCGGTCGTCGGAAGCTTCGGCGCGGCTTCTCGTCAGCAATACACCGCGATGGGTGACACGATAAACGTCGCATCGCGGCTCGAAGGACTGAACAAGGAGTTCGATACGTCCATCCTCGTCAGCGGGCCGGTGAGGGATACGACCGCCGATCATTTCGACTTTCGCTCGCTCGGGCCCGTACAGCTCAAAGGCCGCGCCAGCAAGGTGGATGTGTGGGAACTAAGGGGAGAACGGCACGCTGAACAGACATCGCGCTGAAGCGCGCCCCCCGGAGAGCGGACGACCGTGCTTCGCTTACAGCGTTCTACCAGCGGCAAAGCCGCGCTCCTAGCGGAACGACGTCGGCCTCCATTCGTTCTTCATGAATGAACAGGAGGACCACAAGTCATGTCGAACGTCGTCAGGAACGGTGAGAACGCCGTCAACAATGCCACGACATCCAACACATTTGGAAAATCCGTGGAAAGCCAAGCTCAGATGGACGATGCAGCCCAGGCCGGCGCCAGCAATATCGGCTCAGGCGAGATGTTAAATCTCTATCGGCTGGAACCTCTGGCCGCCCCCGACGACCCGCGCTGGGATAACGCGCCCGGTCACGGCACGCTGATCGTGGCTGCGCGGACATCCGGAGATGCGCGCATTGTCGCTGCTTCCAAGGAACTGGACTTCATGGAAGTCGATGCCGCGCCGGCCGATGACGTCACGACAGTCAATGCCAGCGCCTTCAGGGACGACAAGCTCTATACCGTGATCGAAATCGAACACGGACGCGCCGGCCTGCGGAGAGGTATCGTCGAGGGAACGGTCTCGGTCGACACTATTATATCCGTGCAAGTGTGACGCCTCCGGCGCCTGACACGGCCTTCCGGGCATTCCGCCTCAAGGCAACGAGGTCCGGGCGAACGTTTCCGGCGGCGTCCACCGTTTACACTTCGCGGACGGGCAATCCACTCCGACGACGACATCTACGGCAGTGACGGGCAAAAACCGAGTGCGACCGTCGCAACCTCGCGGAGCCGTTCTCGGCCGTGGACGCGGCGCTGGCGGAACAACAGGCCCGGGCGTCCGTTAAGCCCATGTCTCGGGAATAAACCCTACCCGAGATTCTCCTGTGGCAAGGCGTTCCTGGTTCAGGGCGCTTTGCCGTCGGGTTCTGGAATAGGAGACGATCATGCAAAATCACGCCAAGCAGACAGCCGATGAATATCGCCACCTTGGCGGGCGCCGACTGGCGGCGTTCGACGACAACAAGGCCTCGGTTCGCGCCTGGGACAAGGATACGCCGGAAGCCGAGCGATTTTGGCAGACCAAGATCGCACCCTTGCCTGAAAGGGAAAGGGCCGAGGTTCAATCCTACCTCCCCTCGATCGTCGACGAGGCGGACGAGCCACGCGGCAAGCAATGATCGCTTGCGGCCGGTCGGCGATCGCTTTGCCGGCTTGCATTCTGCCCGCGCGAGCGCACGTTGCACTCAATGTGATATGAATGGCTGCAGCGGCTACAGGCCGTTGCTCAACACCCGCTGACATGGCGGCGAAAGCCGCGCGAAATTATCCCGCAAGCAGGCAACACCGCGTCCCCCGCCAAGCGGGACCGCATGGCAAAGGGCGCGGAAGTCCGGTCCGCATGTGCGACGCATGACGATGAGTTCCTCTCGTGGCGTGAACGATGCCATTGGCACCGCAGGCACGGCACCCCTCGCCGCGCTACCGGCGCCTGCCGCCGTGGAGGGCCCGGCTCCGCCGATCGCGCCGACCGCCGCCTGACAGGATGGCGAGAGCGTTGCGTTGTGCTGCTGCAGACAGGCAAGCGCCTGCGCGCCACCGGGCGTCACCCCGGGGCACTGGGCGATGAAATCTGACCGGCACGACGATTTGACCGCATCGCGCTGCGCCGCGGTGGGCTGGCCAGCCTGTCCCGGCGCGGCGGGCGGCGTTGCAGCGGTCGTTTGCTGTGCGCTGGGGGCTTGGGCAGGCGCCGTATCGTTGGAGCTCTTCTTCGTTCCCTCCACCGCGGAGATGGCATCGCGGCAGGGCTTGGAAAGCGAGGCGTCATGCTTCTGAAGACAGCTCAAAGCCTCCATGCCGCCCGGCGTTACTCCGGAACATTGGGCGATGAAATCCGCCCGGCAGGCCGAACGAATAGCATTGCGCTGTGCATCGGTCGGCTGCTGGGCGCCGGCCAGGACTGGAACGGCGCATATTGCCGAGATGGTAGTGACGATGACAAGGGCCGGCGTATGCAGCCGGCCGCCAGAGTGGCCGGACCCGGCGCTCGAGATCACCGCCGAAATGGTCGCAAACATCCCCATCGCGCCCTCCCTCAAGGAACACAATCCGTCTTATTTAGTGATTGTTAATATATACCGGAAGTTCCGGATGAATGCCATGGCTCAATTTGCACGGCAATCAGCAAGAACCGGCTTCATCGGGAGGACCATGTCTTCCTGTCCGCTGGCCGAAAGACCACCGACAGCGTTTCAGCCGTTGGCCAGCCGGCCTTCGTGAAAACGTGGCGCATCGCTTTGACGCGCGCTTATCTCGGCCGCCACCAGCGCCTGCAGACGCCAAAGATTGCGATCGCGAATTCCCTCCGCCTGAAGGTCCACGATCGTATTGCGCAAATACTGAGCGCAGGAGCCGCCCTCTCCACATGCGCCGGAGATAAGCGATGCGGCCTCGTCGAGCGGTACCAGCTTCGTCAGTCCAGCCCGCTTGCCGCCTGCCCAGAAGGTCAAGGCCTTGCGCATGCCATTGGGTGTCTTGACTGACAGCCAGCGAACCATGTCCGTGACCTCCCGGTACCTGATCTCTCGGGCAACGAGAGCCCGCAGATCCTGGCGCCGTCGCTCCTCCGATAACAAAAACACGACACCGTCACACTGGCCGCCGCGCTCGAGCGCCAGCATCAGGCCGGGCTGCGCGGTGGTGGCGCGCCAACGCTCGATCTTGAGGGAGAAGGACCGATGCCATCCATAGGCGGTGGCGCGCTGGCGCCCTGCTGCCTCAAATTCCGGGTTCCAGATCAATGACCCGTAGGCGAATACCCAGATCGGCTCGCCTCCAGCATCGCTTTCGATCGACTCGACCAGATGATCGATTTCCGCTTCCGATATCGGTGTCCAGCCTGGTTCCGGGCCGTCATCGCGGACGTCTCTGATGGTCAGGGCGACCAGTTCGGGCGTAAGCTGCATCATCTTATCAATCCGCCTCGCGGCAAGTGTTCGTATTGGCGGGCGCGGCGAATGTTCGCCGCGCGCGGGACTTTTATCAGGACTGGACGAAAGCCAGCAGGTCGGCATTGAGGACGTCGGCGTTGACGGTCAGCATGCCGTGCGAGAAGCCCGGATAGGTTTTGAGCGAACCGTTCTTCAGAAGCTTGGCCGACTTCAGTGCGGAATCCGCGATCGGAACGATCTGGTCGTCTTCGCCGTGCAGGACAAGCGTCGGAACGGTGATCGCCTTCAGGTCGTCCGTCTGGTCCGTCTCGGAAAAGGCCTTGATGCCGTCGTAATGCGCCTTGGCGCCGCCCATCATGCCCTGGCGCCACCAATTCTGGATGACCCCTTCCTGAACCTTGGCGCCATCCCGGTTGAAGCCGTAGAACGGACCGGCCGGAACGTCGCGGAAGAACTGCGCCCGGTTGGCTGCCAGTGCCGCACGGAAGCCATCGAACACTTCGATCGGCAGGCCTTCGGGATTGCTCTCGGTCTTCAACATCAGCGGCGGAACGGCGGAGACGAGCACGGCCTTGGCAACACGCCCGGAGGGCTGGCCGAACTTGGCGACATAGCGGGCGACTTCGCCACCGCCGGTGGAATGACCGATATGAACGGCGTTCTTCAGGTCCAGCGCGTCGACGACGGCGAAAGCGTCGGCCGCGTAGTGATCCATGTCATGACCGTCGGCGACTTGGGCGGAGCGGCCGTGGCGCGGCGGTCATGAGCGACGACGCGATAGCCCTTCGAGAGGAAGTACAACATCTGGGCATCCCAATCGTCGGAAGACAGTGGCCAGCCGTGGTGGAAGACAATCGGCTGTGCGTCCTTCGAACCCCAGTCCTTGTAGAAGATTTCGACGCCGTCCTTGGTGGTTACAGTGCTCATGGTCATATCCTTCTTGAAGTGAGTGGTTGTGGAAATATGGTCTGCGGAAAAAGCGGAGGTCGCAGGAAGGGCTATCGCAGTGGCGAGGGCTGCTCCTGAAAGCGGGACACCACGCCGGGAAATGGAAAGTTCATTGTTTATCATGTCTGCTCCTGCGACCTCGTCCGCTGCCGTCTAGCGGGGCGGCGTGTTGTTCTGATGACGCAGTAATGCCGGGATTTACGCTCAGCCACAATTGAAACAATAATTGAGATTGAATTGCGAAAAATGCAATTATTCGCTGGCGCGGGGGATTCGCGCGGCGTTCAGGCCATGCACGTATGAAAAAAGCCCGCGGCTGAGCCGCGGACTTCTTGAGGCCGTGACCGGGAGAGAGTTGGTCAGGCGGCCTGAACCTTGCGCGCGGTGCGCGCCCATGCCGGCAGCCAGTCGCCGTGCGCGGCCAGCAGTTCGTCTGTCATCGCCCAGATCTGGTCGAGGTCGAGTTCGGCCGCCGTGTGCGGGTCCATCATCGCGGCGTGGTAGATGTGCTCGCGGTTTTCCGTCATCAGCGCCTGAACCGTCAGTTCCTGTACGTTGATGTTGGTGCGCATCAGGGCGGTCAGCTGCGGCGGCAGGTCGCCGACGAAGGTCGGCTGGATGCCGGATGCATCGACGAGGCAAGGCACTTCGGCGGCGCAATTGTAAGGCAGCGAGGTGATGCAGCCGTTGTTGCGGACATTGCCGTAGATGACGGAGGGTTCGCCGGTCCAGACCGAATTGATGATCGAGGAGGCATATTCCTTCGACTGCTTGACCTCGATCTTGTCGGCCGAGCGATAAGCTTCCGCCTGGCCCTTCCAGCGCTCGATCTGCTCGATGCAGCGCTTCGGATATTCGTCGAGCGGGATGCCGAATTTCTCGATCAGGTCCTCGCGGCCCTCCTTGACGAAGTAGGGCGTGTATTCGGCGAAGTGCTCGGAGCTTTCGGTGACGAAATAGCCGAGGCGGGTCAGCATCTCGTAGCGCACCTTGTTCGGGCAGCGCGGGTTCCAGCCCGGCTTCGGCGCACGTCCCTCGCGGTAGGCACGCACGAGATCTGGATAGAGGTCCTTGTAGGAACCGTCGGGCTGACGATGCTCGAACTTCAGGTAGAAGGCCATGTGGTTGATGCCGGCCGAGCGGTAGCGGATGTCCTCGTAGGGGATATCGAGATCGTGCGCGAGTTCCATCGCCGTGCCCTGCACCGAATGGCAAAGGCCGACCTGCTTGATGGTGGGGTACTTCTCGGCGATCGCCCAGGTGTTGATCGCCATCGGGTTGACGTATTGCAGCATGATCGCTTCCGGGCAGACCGCGAGCATGTCCTCGCAGATCTTCCACAGGTGCGGCACGGTGCGCAGGCCGCGCATGATGCCGCCGACGCCGAGCGTGTCGGCGATCGTCTGGCGCAGGCCGAATTTCTTGGGAATATCGAAGTCGGTCACCGTGCAGGGCTCATAGCCGCCGATCTGGAAGGCGACCACCACGAAGTCGGCGCCTGTGAGCGCCTTGCGCTGGTCGGAATAGGTCTCGGCCTTGGCCTTGACGCCCAGCGTCGAGATCAGCTTGTTGACGACGATGGCGCTCTCTTCCAGGCGCTGCGGGTTTATGTCCATCAGGGCGATGGTCGCGCCCGACAGCGCGGGCCGCTGCAGCACGTCGCCGATGATGTTCTTCATGAAGACGGTGGAACCAGCTCCGATGAAGGTGATCTTGGGGTTTCTTGCCATAATATCCTCCGGCATTGGCAATCAGGCTACTTCGAAAGCGGCTTTGACGAGCCGTTCGGTGTAGGCGGTCTTGGGATTGGTGAGAACTTCGTTGACGGGTCCCTCTTCCATGATCTTGCCATGCTGCATGACGATCACCCGGTGGCAGAGGGCACGCACGACCTTCAGATCGTGCGAAATGAAGAGGTAGCTGAGGCCGCGTTCATCCTGCAGCTTGCGCAAGAGCTCGATGATCTGCGCCTGGACCGAGAGGTCGAGCGCCGATGTCGGCTCATCGAGCAGGATGAATTCGGGCTCGAGCGCGATGGCGCGCGCAATGGCGATGCGCTGGCGCTGGCCGCCCGAGAATTCGTGCGGAAAGCGCGACAGGATATTGCCCGGCATGCCCGCGGCGATCAGCGCCTCGCGCACGCGGTCCAGCCGCTCGGCCTTGGTCGCGCCGAGCTTGTTGACCACAAGCCCTTCCTCGATGATCTGGCCGATCGTCATGCGCGGGTTGAGCGATGAGAACGGGTCCTGGAAGACGATCTGCATGCGCGAGCGCAGCGGCCGCATCTCGGCGCGAGATTTGCCATGGATCGGCTGGCGGTCGAAATAGATCTCGCCATTCTCGGCGTCGTTCAGCCTGAGCAGCGCCTGCCCGAAGGTCGTCTTGCCAGAACCGGATTCGCCGACGAGCCCCAGCGTTTCATGCTTGCGCAGCGTCAGCCCGAGGCTGTCGACGGCAACGAGTTCCTTCAGCTCCGGCTTGAAGAAGGTGCCGTGCCGCATCATGAAGGAGACGCGCACGCCCTTGGCGTCGAGGATGATTTCTGATCCCTCGGGCAGCGGGTTTGCCTGACCGCGCGGCTCCGAGCTTAGCAGATGCTTGGTGTAGCTGTGCTGCGGATTGGCGAAAAGCTTTTCCGTCGTGTTGTGCTCGCGCATTTCTCCGTGCTGCATCACATAGACGTAGTCGGAGAACTGGCGCACCACCGTCAGGTCGTGGGTGATCAGGATCACCGCCATCCGCCTCTCTTGCTGCAAATTGCGGATGAGATTGAGGATCTGTGCCTGCACCGTCACGTCGAGCGCGGTGGTCGGCTCGTCGGCGATCAGGACGTCAGGATTGTTGGAAAGCGCCATGGCGATCATCACGCGCTGACGCTGGCCGCCGGAAAGCTGGTGTGGATACTGCTTGAGGCGCGCTTCCGGATCTGGGATCTGTACCTGCTTCAGAAGTTCGAGCGCCCTGGCCAGAGCCTGCTTCTTGCTCATCTTCTGATGGACACGGATGGCTTCGACGATCTGGCTGCCGATCGTGTAGATCGGGTTCAGCGAGCTCATCGGCTCCTGGAATATCATCGAGATACGGTCGCCGCGCAGCTTGCGGCGCTCCCGCTCGGGATATTTCAGGATATTGGCGCCGTCATATTCGACGGTCGATTTCGGCGCGACGACGGCGCGCTTCGACAGGAGCCCCATGACGGTGCGGGCGGTGACGGACTTGCCCGAACCGGATTCACCGACGATGGCGATCGTTTCCCCGCGGTAGAGCTGGAAGGAGATATCCTTCACCGCTTCCACGGTGCCATGCTCGACCTTGAAGTTCACGCCGATGTTGCGGGCGTCGATGACGGGGCTTTCCTTGTGCGCATCGTGATCGAGGCGGACGGGCGGGGCAAACGAGTTGACGAGTGCGAGAGCCATGTTCTTCACCTCACTCAATAGGGATCGACCGCGTCGCGCAGACCGTCGCCGAGCGCGTTGAACGCGAATACGGTGACGAGCACGAAGCCGACGGGGGCAAGAATCCACGGGTATGTGCCGATCACCGAGTAATTGGCGGTGTCCTGCAGCATCAGCCCCCAGGAGATCAGCGGCGGCTTTACGGCGAAGCCAAGAAAGCCGAGGAAGGATTCGAGCAGGACGACGCTCGGGATATGCAGCGTGACGGCGACGATGACGTGGCTCATCACGTTCGGGAAGATGTGCTGGAAGATGATGCGCCGGTCGGTCGCACCGACGGCCATCGCCGCGCGCACATAGTCGATGCGGGCGAGCGCCAGCGTCTTGCCGCGCACCTCACGCGACATCTGTGCCCAGCCGAGCGCCGACATGACGACGATGACGAAGGCGAGGAACACGTTGGTCGGCGCCGTCACCGGAATCAGCGAGGTCAGCGCCAGGTAGAGCGGCAGTTGCGGAAAGGCGAGGACGATCTCGACGAAGCGCTGTACCCAGGCATCGAAGGCGCCGCCGAAATAGCCGGAAACCATGCCGACCGTGGTGCCGATGACGGTGACGATGAAGACGACGGTCAGCGCGATGGTGAGCGAGATGCGCGAGCCGATGATGGCGCGGGAGAGAACGTCGCGGCCGAACTTGTCGGTACCGAGGAAATGCACCGGCTGCCCATCGACCGAGCCGAAGAAGTGACGGTTCGCCGGGATCAGGCCGAAAAGCTTGTAGTCCGCCCCCTTCACGAAGAAGCCGAGCATGCGCGGATTGTCGTAATCGGGGCCGACGATCGGCTGGAACGTGACCGGGTCGAGCTCTTCGGATTCGCCCAGCGCATAGACACGCGGCGGATAGGTGAGACTGCCCTCCTTGTCGCGGAAGCTCACCATCTGCGGCGGCGCGAAGCCGGTATCGGTGGCCTTGGGGTCCATCGGCGCGAAGAAATCGGCGAAGACGGCCATCAGGAGCAACAGGCCGACGAGAACGAGGCCCATCATGCCGGTCCAGGACCGACGGAGCCGACGCCAGACCAGCGACAGGTAGCTTTCATTGCCGTTCTGCTGGCCTTTGACGGTCTCTTCGTGCGGCGGCGGGGGAGCGGATCGAAGGCGAGCATATCAGGCTCCTCCGTACTGGCGGACGCGTGGGTCCAGCATGGCAAGCAGCATGTCGGCGATGATGTTGCCGACGATCAGCGTCGCCGAAAGAACCATCATGAAGGTGGCGGTGACATAAACGTCGCCGATCGCCATGGAGCCGACGATGGCGGGCCCGACAGTCGGCAGCGAGAAGATGATCGCCGTTTCGATTTCGCCGGTCAGCATGTAGGGAAGCACGACACCCTGGTACATGACGAGAGGATGGAGCGCGTTCGGCACGGCATGTCGCATCACGACCGCGCTGCCCGACAGCCCCTTGGCGCGGGCCGTCTCGACATACTGGGCGTTCAGCGTGTCGAGCAGGTTGCCGCGCATCACGCGCATGTTGTAGGCAAGCCCGCCGAAGGTGGCGATGGCGACAACCGGCCAGACGTGGCTGACGAGGTTGACGAATTTGTCCCAGGACCACGGCGCGCCGCCATATTGCGGCGAGAAGAAACTGCCGATCTCCGAGACGTTGAACTGGAAGACGAGGAGGTAGACGATGATCAGCGCCATCAGGAAGCGCGGCACCGTCATACCCAGGAAGGAGATGCCCGAGAGCAGGCTGTCGATCCAGCTGTACTGGCGCGTGGCCGCCCATATGCCGAAGCCGATGCCGAGAAGCGAAGCGAGAATGTGACACACGAGAGCGAGCAGCAGCGTGCGCGGCAGGCGCTCGGCCACGACGTCGGCGACCGGCTTGTTGTAGAACATGCTGTAGCCGAAATCGCCTTCGGTGATGATGCCCTTCATCCAGGCGAAATACTGGACCACCATCGGCTGGTCGAGGCCGTTGGCGACACGGTAGGCCTGGGCCTGCGCATCGGCGGCTTCGAAGGATGCGCCGCTCTGGTTGATCAGCTGCGATCGGATGTAGTCGGCATAGTCGCCCGGCGGAGCCTGAATGATCGCGAACGTCACGATGCTCAGGATGATCAGGACCGGGATAGAGGACGCTATGCGCACGAGCAGGAAGCGTAACATCGGGCTCGTCTCTCCTTACTGCCAGTCGCGCCCTTCGGTGCGGCCGGCCTGTTGATCTTGTCCGGCCGCGCATCACGCGCGGCCGGTCCGTTTCTTCGGGAGGAGAACCTAGTTGATCGGACCCTTTTCGCCGGGCTTGCCGGGCAGCTGTTCGGGGAACAGTTCGTATTTGCCCTGCTTGTCGGCAGCCACCCACAGTCGTTCGCGGATGACGGAGTCTTCAGCCCAGTTGAACATGAAGATCGGCGTGCCCTGGGGGACGTTCGAGAAGCGCTTGTTGATGATCAGCGCACCCGGATATTCCGTGAGCCCGACGGTATCGACATTTTCGGTCGCGACCTTCTGGTACTGCTTCATGAGCTCGACGCGCTCGTTGTTGTCCTGGCTCGTCTGGAACTTGGTGACGATATCCACCATCTGCTGCTCGTAGGGCATCAGATCCACCTTGCCGTCCTTGCCGGCGCGGTGCTGCCAGCTGGTGCGCGGGCCAACAGGAGCGAGCTGTTCGGTGTTCTGAACCACGGAAGCCAGTTCCGGCGAGCTGCGCTGGATCAGCCAGTCGAAGCGACCGCCGTAGTGCGCGTCGTCACGCTTCGGACCGTCGAGGGCATTGAGGATGACCTTGACGCCCAGCTTTTCCATCTGGCCCACGACGCCTTCGGCAAGGCTCTTGTCGGTGGCGTAGCCGTTGTTGACCAGGAGCACGATCTCGAGGTTCTTGCCGCCTGCCGTGCCGGCCGGGAAGTTCACGAAGCCGTCGCCATCGGTGTCCTTCAGGCCGACCTTTTCAAGTAACGCCTTGGCGCCGTTGAGGTCGAAGGGATAGTAGACCACCGAATTGCGGTCGTAAAAGCTGGTGCCCGAGGACAGGCCGCCAGGATAGATCGCGGTGAACGGACCCTTGACCAGCGAGTCGCCGATCGCCTTGCGGTCGAGACCCATGGTGATCGCCTTGCGGAAATCCACATTGCGGTTCAGTTCGCGGATCGCCTGGCTGCGGGCATCCGGTTCGCCCCAGCCGTTGCCGGAAAGGTTCATGCGCATGTTGTAGCCGATCAGGCGCGGGCCGAAGGCGAGACGGGCGGGTGCCGTCTTTTCGGCGGCGCGCTTCAGCGAGGCCACGAAGTTTTCCGGCTGCTCGAGGTTCGAGATGTCGCCCGAGCCTGCCACGGCCTGTACGTCGCGGTCCGCCCAGGTGGAGAGCTTGTACTGCGCCTCGTTGAGATAAGGCAGCTGGTTGCCCTTCTCGTCCACCTTCCAGTAGTAGGGGTTGCGGCGCATGACGATGATGTCATCGGGGCGATATTCGACCGGTACCCAGGCGCCCATGACAGGCATGTTCATGTATTCGGGCGGGAAGGCGTTCTTGAACTGGTCGTAGGTGTTCTTCGAATATTTCGGATGCTGCGGCTTGAGGATATGCGACGGGCCCGGGCAGAAGTTTGGATAGGCCATCGTGTAGAGATACTGCTTCGGGAAGGCCTGCTTGAAGGTCCATTCGACGGTGTAGTCGTCGATCTTCTTCAGCGTGGTTCCTTCACCGAAAGCTTCGGGCGAAGCGCCGCCGCCGAGCGGCGAAACATTGGGATCGATAACTTCGTCTTCCCAATAGAACATGACGTCATCGGCGGTGAACGGGACGCCATCCGACCATTTCGCGCCTTCGACAAGACGCATCGTCAGCTTGAAGCCGTCCTGAGACCATTCCCAGCTCTTGGCGAGGTTCGGAAGCGGTTCGGTATCCTTGGCCTGAACCTGGAAGAGCGGTGCGGTGCGCGTCAGGCATTCGGAGAGGCCGATGTCGATGCCGCCCCAGCCTTGCGTCTGGCCGGCGCCGTAGTTCCATCCCTCGGGCCGGCCGCCGATGACGTGGCGCAGCGTGTCGCCATAGACGCCGGTGCCATCGACCATGTTGTCGGTCTTGAAGACCAGCGGTTCCTTGGGAAGACGGTCCTTGACCGGAGGAAGCTTGCCGGTGTCGACGAAGTTCTTCTTCACCCAGTCCGGCTCGTTATAAGAGGGAAGCGCCTTGAACTCCTCGATGGAGTCTCTCGATACGTAATTGATCTTGCCTTCCGCCGGAAACGGCGGCGGAGCAGGCGGTGTCGTCGGCTCGGAGGCGTAGGCGCTCAAAGCCGAGACCGAGACGCTCAGCGCCAGTCCGGCCAGAATACCAAGGTTGCGGTAATATCTCATCGTCTCTCCCTTTTTTGGTATCGAGGCGCTTGTCGGCTGCCCCGGTTCTCCTCAACGATCCGGAAACGGGCTTTCGGCTATGGCGTCCCCTCCTTGGAACGCCATAGCCACCCGTCCTCCGGGGAAGCTTACACGGCCTGCTTGAGCGCCGCCTTCTCGGCGCGGAGTTCATCGATCGAGCGGACGTTGCGGCGTGCCGCGCCGGCCCATTCGCGGGTCTTCACCGTCGACTTCGCCAGACGCTCCTTGGCGGCCGGGACCGCGTCGGCATATTGCGGCAACCAGCGCGCCTGGGCGACAACCATTTCATCGACCATCTGCCAGACCTCTTCCGGCGTCGCCACCGCGCCGACCAGCGGGTCGTGCAGGACGGCGAGCTTCAGAAGATCGATGTCGCCGCTGATGGCGGCATGAACCGACATGCGCTGGACGTTGATAGAGGCCATGCAGGTCGCGGCACACGCTTCCGGAATGGTGATGCCGGAGACCATGTTGATACCGAAGCGATCGACAAAGCCGGGCGATTCGATGATCGCATCGGATGGCAGGTTGGTGATGACGCCGTTGTTCTTGACGTTGAAGTGACCGCGATAGACCCTGCCGGTTTCCAGCGCCTCGAGAATATGGCTGGCATGTTCGTTGGAACGCTTGGCCGGATCGATCGGCTTTTCGGCCGAAGCGAGGAACTGCGGGAATTCCGTCTCGAACCAGTTGCGGGTTTCCGTCGAGTGGCGAAGGTAGCCGCCGGTTTCGCCGTGGATCCAGTCGGACATGTCGATCCACTTGGTGATCTCGTCCGGCCGTTTGCGGTACCAGGGCAGGTATTCCGACAGGTGACCATTGCTCTCCGTCGAGTAGACGCCAAAGCGCTTCAGCACGTCGATACGCAGCTTTTCCTGCTGCGAGAACACCGGATGCGCCTCGAAGGCGGCGATCAGTTCGTCCTTGCCGATCTTGCGACCATTGAGCTTCAGATCGACGAACCAGGTCTGGTGGTTGATGCCCGAGCAGATGTAGTCAAGCTCGGAAACCGACTTCGCGCCGAGCACTTCGGCGATCTGTTCGGCGCCGTGCTGGACGCCGTGGCAGAGCCCGACCGTATCGACCTTGCCGTATTCGATCGCCGCCCAGGTGTTCATCGCCATCGGGTTCGCGTAGTTCAGGAACTTGGCGCCCGGCTCGGCGACTTCGCGGATATCCTTGCAGAAGTCGAGGATGACGGGGATGTTGCGCTGGCCGTAGAGAATGCCGCCGGCGCAGATCGTGTCACCGACGCACTGGTCGATGCCGTATTTCAGCGGAATCCTGATATCGTCGGCATAGGCTTCGAGACCGCCGACACGCACGCAGCTGATGATGTAGCGGGCGCCGGTCAGCGCCTCGCGGCGGTTGGTCGTCGCCGTCACCTTGGTCGGCAGCTTGTTGGCGGAGACGATCGTGTCGAGGATCTGCTTGATCATCTGCAGATTGTGCTCGCTCATGTCGGTGAGCGCGAACTCTATGTCCCGGAACTCCGGAACGCACAGAATGTCGGTGAACAGCTTTTTCGTGAAACCGACGCTGCCTGCGCCGATGATAGCGATTTTGAAACTCATGATCCTAACCTCGATGCGATCAAAGTGCCCGGATTGGATAACAGGAAGAAGAATAGGCGGCGGGCTTGCGTCCAGCGCCGAAAAAGGCCAGAAATCCGGCCTATTCTCCTCCCCGCCGCTCTTCAAGCCCGGCGGTGTTCTCTCTCTTGGGGCGGATTATGCGTAAAATCTTCGGGGCCGCCAGAGAAGGATTATGCTTTCATGGGTAATTCTGTGCTGCGAGAATTGATCGATCGTGGACCGTCCATGCGCACGGTTTCCCTGCCACGCGGCCGACAATCCCTGCACACCATGCCGACAAGCACCGGTTACGAGGTGCGTGAGAATGCTACCTATGACTGGGACGGACGCAAGCGTGGGCAGACGCCTTTTACCGTGTTGCAGCATACGATCAGCGGCGCGGGCAACCTGCGTTACGAGAATCGAGAACTGCGGGTGAAGGAGGGCGAGACGCTGCTCGTGCTGGTACCGCACAATCACCGCTACTGGCTGGAGGACGGCGATCGCTGGGAATTTTTCTGGATATCGATGAACGGCGAGGAGGCGCTGCGCATTCACCGATCCATCCTCGCCGTCACGGGTCCGATCCTGAAGCTGCAGCCGCAGACGATCGAGCACCTCGCCGATTGCAGCCTGCGCCTGATATCGGGCGCCGAAACGCCGGGACTGGCATCATCGATCGCCTACGAGGCGGCCATGGCGCTCTATGACGACGTGTTCGGATCGCATCCCGTGTTCAGCGAGGAATACCGGACGATGCAGCACGTGATCGACTACATCACCGACAATCTGGAAAAGCCGCTGCCGGTGGAGGACCTCGCAAGGGTGGCAGGCCTCAGCCGCGCGCATTTCTCGCGCATGTTCGCCGCCAACGAAGGACTGCCGCCCGCCGAATACGTGCTGCAGAAGCGGCTGAAGCGCGCCGTCAAGCTGCTGACGAAGACCGCTCACATGCCGGTCAAGGAGGTCGCCATCCGCTCGGGCTTCGAGGACGCCAACTACTTCTCCAAGGTGTTCCGCCGCGTCTATGGCACCAACCCGACGGAATTCCGGACGACGGGCATGTATGCAAGCGTCGGCAAGGCTCGCTGACCGCGGTCGCCATCATCAGGGCAAGATCAGTCCCCAGGCTTTTCCGACGCCGCGCCATGATTGGCGTCCGACGGCGGCGGCGGTGGTGCGGATGGAAGTGGCCGCGACCCGACGTAGAAAGCACAGCATCCGATCAAGAAGCCGACGAAAAGCGCGAGCAATATTCCGGGGCTGGCGGCGAGATAGAACAGGACGTAGCCCGCCGCCATGCCGGTCAGCGCCATGGCCTTGGCGCGCCGCGATATCGCCCCTTGGTCATGCCACGCACGCAGCGTCGGTCCGAACGTCTGGTGGTTCAGCACCCAGGCTTCGAGGCGCGGCGACGAACGCGTGAAGCACCAGACGGCCAGGATCAGGAAGATGGTCGTCGGCATCAGCGGCAGCAGCGCGCCGATGAACGCGAGGACCAGCATCAGGATGCCAAGGACGAAATATCCCGCACGCAGAGTGTAGGAGGTGACGCGGCCGGGTTTCACAGACATCTTCCGGTTTATAGAGGACTGAATATCCCTTTCACGACACCGTCGTGGAATGCAAGATGCATGGAGGGCTTTCCGATGAACGACCCTACTCCGCCGCTTCCCGCAGCGTCGGTGGCTCGACATCGTGAGGTGGGTCGGCGTCGGGAAACAGATTGTGCCGCAGGCCGACCAGCGCCTTCAGGATCGCCGCCGGCGACGCAACAGGGCCGCGAACCGTATCGAGCGCGGTGTCGAGCGCCCGCGGGAGCAACGAGGCTGGCCGCGCCTCGGCCCTGCGCCTGCTCCGGCACGTCGATGACGCCGACATCGAGGCGGCCTACCGCCGTTCTGGATATCATGGTAAGGAGCAGTGGCGAAAATTCTACCGTTGATTGAGTCGTAAAAGAAACGATATAAAACCGTCACAAATAAAGAGCACCAAACGAACAAGGATGAATAGTTTCATCAACTATTGCTGTCATTATTGCAACAGCAACCGAATTAAATAGAAATTTTCAGTCAATACATCATTTTGAATGCACACATTTTATTTGCCTGAATATTTTTACTGCTATAAAAGACATTCAAAATAAAAAACACCACCCCGGAAACGCCCTTCAAGTTACCTGCAGCATGATGATGTCAGGATTGAAGAAAATGAAGGCCGCAACCACGAGTATCGATCCGAGGGACCGTAAGATACTGTCTGTATCGCGTATCCTAGGTTATGCGTTCGCATTTATGCTGATCTTCATCATCGCGATGGCGATGATCCCCAACCAGTTCTTCATCGTCTCGACACGGGCGGTGATCAACGCACCGGTGCAGCTGATCGCCTCGCCCATCTATGGCCGGGTCGACAAGATTTCGCTGCAGGTCGGACAGGTCGTCAATCTTGGCGATGTCATGGCGACGGTATCCAATCCCAACCAGGACCAGACATCGCTGACCGGGTTGCGGCTCGAGAAGCTGGATCTGACCGAAAAGCTCAACAACACGACCAGCGTGGCGGCCGAGCGCACCGAGCAGCTCAACAAGGTCAAGACGCAAATCGACAGCGTCAAGGCCGGCGTCTTGAGCGAGTTGTCGGCGGTGATCGTCAATTCCCAATTCAATGTGCAGACCTATCAGGCCCGCCTCAACGAGCAGGACGCGCTGTTGTTGCGGCAGCAGACACTGCTCAAAAAGGGCCTGATATCGGACACGAGCCTCGAGCCGCAGCGTCAGAAGCGCAACGCCGCCCAGGCCGAACTCGATTCCGCCAAGGGCGAACTGCGTCGAAACGAAATCGTACAGTCGCTCGTCGGCCGCGACATCTATACCGGAGGCACCGTCGCCGCCAATCTGCTGACACTCGAGATGCAGCGGACGAAGCTCGCGGGCGACATCGCCGAGGACAATATCGAAATCAACCAGATGACGGAGCGCAAGCAACAGGTCGAAAACCTGATCGCGCGTGAGGAAGGACGCCTGGGCAAGACCGGCGCGGCCGAAGTCACCGCCGAACGCTACGGCCAGATCGTCAGCGTCGACGCATCCTTCGGCGATTTCGTCATGCAGGGCCAGCCCGTTGCCAAGTCTCTCGACTGCACCGAAGCTTTCGCCGCGGCCGTTTACCGAAGCCGCGACGTGACCGCGCTCGAGATCGGCACGCCCGCCATGGTCAACTTCCGCAGCCTTGGCGTGAAGCGCAGCGGGCGTATCTACAAAATCGTCCGATACTTCAATTCCGGGCCAGAGAACCGCTATTTCGCGAAATTTCCCGAGGCCGAGGGCCATGAGGTCTATGTTCTCGTCAAGATCGATGAACAGACCGCGCAGGACGGCAGCGTGGCCAAGCAAAACAACGACAAATTCTTCGGCTGCAACGTCGGCGAAGAGGTCATTGTCTCGCTCGGCGAGACGATCACCTCGCGTCTCGCGCGGTACTCGAAGGCCGTCGTTGCCGGGCTGACGTCACCGGTCAGCATTCTCTCCGCATCCGCATCGCTGGACAAGACCACCGGCCCGCGATTGCCGGCCGACCAGACCGCGACACCCTGAAGGGCCAAGCTGAACGTTTACCTGCGTATCGCGAGGGGCGAAAATGAAGGGCATGAACTCGTCAATGCATGAGGTTTGGCGCGGGTTGGTCGCATCGCTGCTGGCCGCGCTGCTGCTTTCAATCGCAATCGGCGCTGCCAAGGCCGATGATACCGAGACCAAGCAGCTCGCCTGCTCGATGTGCGACGCGCTGGCGGCGAGGATGACAGGGGAGCCGGAGCAGCCCTTCGTGTTCCGCAGTTACGAGCCGGCCAATGGCGGCTCGGCTCTGCACCCGTCGCTGGAGAACACGGGCTTCACCTACGACAACGCGCTTGTGATGATGGCGCTCTACGGCTGTCAGCGCAAAGCCGAGGCCCGCCGGGTTGCCGATGCGCTGGTGGTCGCGCTCGAGACCGACCGCCGCTACAACGACGGGCGGCTGCGAAACGGCTACCGGTCGGGCCCCGTCATTCCGGGCAAGGACGGCATGCTGCTTCCGGGCTATTGGAGCACGGCCAGCAATTCCTGGGTCGAGGACGGCTACCAGGTCGGCACGGCCACCGGCAGCACCGCCTGGGGCGCGCTCGCCATGCTGATGGCCTACGAAGAGACCAACCAGCAGGCTTATCTCGACGCCGCCCGCAAGATCATGACTTGGATCCATCGCAACACCGCCGACCCGAAGAATGTCGGCTATCTCGGCGGCTTCTTCGGTCACGAACCGACGCCGGAGCGGATGACCTGGAAATCGACGGAGCATAACCTCGATATCTACGCCGCCGACAGCTGGCTTGCCCGGCTGGATCCGGGGGCGACTGGGCATATCAGGGCGACAGCGCCCTGCAGTTTCTTAAGGCCATGTGGAACGAGGCCGAGGGCCGCTTCTACATCGGCAGCGCGCCCGACAGCAACGCACCCAATGTGGCCATGTCGGGCCTCGATGCCGAACTCTGGCCATTGATCGCGGTTCCCGAGTTCAAATCCAAGGCCGACCGCGTCATGGAATGGACCGATCTCAACCACGGAGTGGACGGCGGCTACGATTTCAACAGCGACCGCGACGGCATCTGGCTCGAAGGCACGGCGCAGGCGGCCCTGGTGTTTCGCGAGATCGGGCGGCCCGAAAGGGCCGAACCGCTTTTCGCCACGATCGCCAAGCAGCGCGCGCCCAACGGCCTCGTCTACGCCACGGCGAACGAACAGCTGACAACAGGCCTGCAGGTCGGGCCGAACTCCGCGCCCGGCGACTTCAAATACTACCGACTGCCGCATGTGGGTGCGACCGGTTGGGCCGTTCTCGCCGCTCTCGGCATCAACCCCTTCGTCGGCCGCAACGGCCAGGCGACGACCAGCAGCAAGGATAGTCCATGTCCCCCGAAGTCGTAACCTTGTCGGACTCGATTCTCTTCTCACTGCTGGCGATCGCCCTGATCGTGGGCTGCGCCTGGCTGCTGGATGCCAGTCGCGGCAAGGATCGGGTCATTTTCGGCACGATCCTGATCGTGATGCTCCTGAACTACCTGTATTTCCGCATCACCAAGACCCTGCCGGATTTCGAGTGGAGCCCCTACGCGATCTGGCCGCGCTTCTATCTCGGCTTCGAGGTGGTCGTCATCTTCTACACGGTGCTGTCGATCGTCTTCTTTTTCAGACGGACCGACCACAGCGACGCCGCCGACGCCAGCGAAGCGCTCATCGCGCAGCATTCGCGGCACCCGGCCGTCGATGTCTTCATCTGCACCTACAACGAAGAGCTCTCCATTCTGGAGCGCACGATCCTCGCCGCCAAGGCGATCGACTACAGCAATTTCACGGTTTGGATCCTGGATGACGGACGCCGCGACTGGCTGGAAGACTACTGCAACGAGATCGGCGTGCGCTATCTGAGGCGTGGCGACAATGTCGGCGCCAAGGGCGGCAACATCAACAACGCGGTCAGGCGTTCCGCCGAAGAGACCAACGCGCCCTTCATCCTCATTCTCGACGCCGATTTCGCGCCGCAACGCGGCATCCTGAAACGGACGGTAGGCCAGTTCATCGATACTGAAATCGGCCTGATCCAGACGCCGCAGTTCTACTACAATGCCGATCCCGTCCAGCATAACCTGCTGGCCTCGAAGGCATGGGTCGACGATCAGCGCATCTTCTTCGACGTCATGCAACCCTCCAAGGACGGCTGGGGCGCCGCCTTCTGCGTCGGCACGTCATGTATCGTGCGCCGCGATGCCCTGGAACTGATCGGCGGCATGCCGCAGGAAACGGTGACGGAAGACATTCACCTCACCTACCGTCTGATGCAGAAGGGCCTGAAGACGCGTTGGCTCAACGAACGCCTGAGCGTCGGCCTCTCGGCGGAAAGCCTCTCTGGCTATATCACCCAGCGCTGCCGCTGGTGCCTGGGCACGATACAGGTGGCACTGCTCAAGGATGGGCCCTTCCTTGGCCGCGGCTACACCTTGATGCAACGGCTGCACTATTTTCACGGCCTGCTCTTCTGGTTCTGCCGTCCCTTCATCCTGCTCCTGATGGCGGCGCCGCTGCTCTTCTATTTCCTCGGCCTTCCCGCCATCCTGATGGAGCCGGAGGCGTTCTTCCTCTATGCACTGCCGATGGTCGCGGCCATGTGGACGTTCCATTCCTGGGTTTCAGGACGGCGCAGCCTGCCGCTGTTTACCGAGGTGTCGCAGATGGTGTCGGCGATCCCGATCACCATCGCCCTTATCCACGCCCTGTTCCATCCGTTCGGCCGCCCCTTCAAGGTTACGGCCAAGGGCGAGGATCGTGGACGCGTGGAAATACTGTACCCGATCGCCGCGACGTTCTTCGCCATCATCGTGCTGACCTTCATCGGCATGCTCAACGGGCCGTTGCTCAGCACTTACAACGATCTCGACGGCTTCAGCATCGCCTGGGGCATGGTCGTCATGGTCTACGCCTTCGTCTCGATGCTCGTCTGCATCGAACTCCCCCGCGCGCCACTGGAGAAGCTTGAGCTTTCGCTTGCACGCGAAGGCCAGATCGCCAGCGGCGGAAAGGCGTCACGTTGCATGATCGATACGATCTCTGTCGATACCGCCAGGATCACGATGAACGAGGATAGCGCGCTCAGCCAGATGCGCCTCGGCGACATCCTGATCTTCGCGCCCTTCGACAACTTCGACGTCGCCGGGCAGATCACGAGCATGGACCGCGCGAATGCCGGCCTGTCGCTTGCCATCGTCGCCGTTCGCGACAGGCGCGACGACTACGAGATCAGGAAGGGCGCCGAGGATATCAGGCGCAAGATGGTGCAGCGCATGTTCAGCGAAATGCCCGAGGTGATGCCGGCGCGGGCCTTCCCCATTCTCGCCGTCCAGGGACTGATGCAGCGCATGTTCGCGCGGCCGGCGGTTCTGATCGGCGACATCGAGCCCTATACGCTGAACGGGCGCGAAGCGCCGCGCAAGTTCCACAAGCCGCGCTTCTTCTCACCGAAGGTTCCGCTGCTGCAACTCGGCGGCGGGGCGGTGCCGCCGGCTGCGGCCGAGTGATCCGGCCTGTGCATCCGGAAGGAAAATGCCGGACCTCATCGAGGCCCGGCATCTCTGTTGGCGGGTAGCCGTTGGGGCAAAGCGATTCAGCGCCAACCCAGGGCGGGAGCGACGTGGGTCAGGATCTGCTCGACCACATGCGCGTTGTAATCGACGCCCAGCTGATTGGGCACGGTCAGCAGCAAGGTGTCGGCCTCGGCGATCGCTTCGTCCTTGGCCAGCTGCTTCACGAGGGCATCGGGCTCGGCGGCATAGCTGCGGCCAAATATCGCCCGCGTCTTCTCGTCGATAAAGCCGATCTTGTCGTCGCCCTGACCGCTGCCGCCGAAATAGGCCCGGTCGCGGTCGTCCACCAGCGCGAAAATGCTGCGGCTGACGGAGACGCGCGGCGTGCGCGCGTGACCCGCTTCCTTCCAGGCTTCGCGGTAAGCGCGGATCTGCGCGGCCTGCTGCACATGGAAAGGTTCGCCGGTCTCGTCGTCCTTCAGCGTCGAGCTCTGCAGGTTCATGCCGAGCTTCGCCGCCCAGACCGCCGTCGCGTTCGACCCGGAGCCCCACCAGATACGCTCACGCAGACCCTCGGAGTGCGGCTCGAGACGCAACAGACCGGGAGGATTGGGGAACATCGGGCGCGGGTTCGGCTGGGCGAAACCTTCGCCGCGCAGAACGTCGAGCAGGACTTCGGCATGACGGCGGCCGATATCGGCATCGGAACCACCCTCGGGCGGCTGATATCCGAAATAACGCCAGCCATCGATCACCTGCTCCGGCGAGCCGCGACTGATGCCAAGCTGCAAACGCCCGCCTGAAATCAGGTCGGCGGCGCCAGCGTCCTCGGCCATGTAAAGCGGGTTCTCGTAGCGCATGTCGATGACGCCCGTGCCGATCTCGATACGGCTGGTCTTGGCGCCGATCGCGGCAAGCAAGGGGAACGGCGAAGCGAGCTGGCGAGCAAAGTGGTGAGCGCGGAAATAGGCGCCATCAGCCCCAAGCTCCTCGACAGCGACCGCGAGATCGATGGATTGCAGCAGCGCATCGCCAGCTGAGCGCGTTCCGGATTGCGGCGACGGTGTCCAATGTCCGAACGAGAGGAAGCCGATTTTCTTCATGATTTAGCACCGTGGCAGCGTGATTGACGAATGGTAGCTTCATCGCACAGTTCCGGCGGCGGATACAGGTTCGCGTGTGTGACCACAGTGTCAACGCTTCATCGCGTCGAGCGTCAGCCTCACGTCGACAAGCATGGTCCAGAATCGAAAAAGCCTGCCGCGGGAGGAGGTGCGGCAGGCTTTCGAAAAGAACCGAACAACAGCTGGGAGGAGGAGTGCTGTTGTTCCTCAGGCGACCCTGGGAGGAGGAGTGGGGCGCCTGAACCACGAAGCTCTGCGGGAGGAGGTGCATCGCTTCGTTGAAAATGACTATATCCGGTTTCTGTTCATTTTGTAGGCGTTATTGTGCAGTGCAGCCATGCATCAGGCGCATGGAATAAAAACCCGACGCATGTATGACGTATTTTGCTGACCGAAACGCAGAAACGCCCGCTGCGATCGAGCGGGCGTTTCTCAAGGCAAATGGATTTGCGAAAGACTTACAGCGCCACGGAAGCGCGGGCTACGGCGCGAATGTCGCCGCGGGCGATGCCGAGGTCATTCAGTTCGCGGTTGCTCATCCGGCCGAGTTCGGTAACGGTCTGACGGTACTTGCGCCAGTTGTTCAGGCTGCGTGCTACGTTCATGGTGATCCCCTTTCCTGAGGTTCGTTTGACGTCAGCAACCGTGATTGGCTCCAGCGTCGTTTGATGTCGCTAATATAGGAGCTCCTGTCCAAGCAAAACAGCGACAATGCGTCACGCCACCCATGCGTGAAATGCAGAGGTCCACCTGCCGAGGAAAATATCGGAGTTAAGCCCGGAAGCGATCGAAGGCCGTCAGGCGCCGGATTGGAGGGTCGGCATCCGGCCAGCGGTAGATATCCGACCGGAGAAAGGTGAGCTCATCCTCGAGCGCGCCCTCGTCCACTTCGACCCACCACGACTTTGGACGGCCGTCGCTGCCGTCTGACCAGCGATAGCCGCGTGCCTTCAGGTGATCCTTCATGTCGAAGGGGCTGTTTTCGGCATAAATGCGGATGCGCGCGTGCTGGCTGGCCGCATAGAGTTCCGAAAACGCGGTGCCGGCACCCGCACTTTGGCCGAGCACCTCGAGCAATGCGAAGCAATCATCGACCGCGCGATGGCCATCGTGGAAATAGCCCGCCTGGCCGACAAGGTAGCCAAGCTTCGTCCCTTCGAAGCCACGGGCAGACCAGTCGATCTCCGCGTTTGAGCAGGCCCATGCCTTGCCTGCAAAAATCTGCGAGAAAGCCTCACAGAACGGCCGGTCGAAACCGGCATTGTGGGCGATGATGAGGTCGGCGGGCTCGATCAGGGCTTTCAACGCCGTCAGATCGATCTCCTGGCCCGCAACCATCGCATCGGTGATGCCCGTCAGCTTGGTGATCTCTGAAGGTATTGTCACCGTCGGCTGCTGCATACCACCGTAGACGCCGGTGACGTCACCGATATTGCCGTCGTGGTCGAAGCTGAAGGCGATGACGCCGATCTCGATGATCTCGTCCTTGCGGTGGCTGAGACCCGTTGTTTCGGTATCGAGGATGACGCCACGGAGCGGAAAGCCGGCGCGCTTCGTCGTCGCGACCGCGCGTGGCTCAAGCTTCTTCAAGATCCGGTAGCGACCTGTTTCAAGCAGGCAATCGACCATGCCCTGCTCGCTGACCTCGACTGGAGGCTGCCTCTTCAGCGGCACCTTGCGCGCGGTTTGTCCGGAGGACTGGCTCGCGCCGCCCGAGAACATGTCGAACTGTTCTGCCATTATCCCTGATCTCTGCCGTCGTCCCCGTTTCGCGGCCGTAGCGAACGAATCGAGTGGATATACCCGTAAAAACAATGGGGAAATCGAGCTGATCGGCAAGGATAAACAGCAAGCGGAGACCACCAACGCTCACAGAGGTCATAAACGCTGTGGACAAAACCAAGGGATCGGGCGGCACGTCAGCACCGGCACGGAAGCGTAAAACTACTCCGCGACGAGCCCGCTTCGCCGCAGGAGCGAGAGCAGCACCAAGGGGATCAGCGTCGTCAGCACCACCGTGACGAAGGCCATCGCCATGCCGAGACCGATCGACCCCTGCTCGAACTGCCGCCAGATAAAGACCGAAATCGTCTGCATGCCGACAGGCGCGACCAGGATTGACGCGACCAGTTCACGGGTGGCGACCGCGAAGACAAGCAGCATCGCCGTGACCAGGCTCGGCGCGATCAGCGGCAGCAGGATGCGACGAAATGCAGTGAAGGCGCTGGCGCCGCAGACGCGCGCGGCGGCTTCGAGATTGTCGCCGATCTGGTGCAGCGCGGCCGTGGTGTAGCGCATCGTTTGCGGCAGGAGGATGCAGCAATAGGCCAGGAGCAGGATAAGCGGGGTGTTGTAGGGCGTGATCGGCAGCACCGGCTGGTTCCACGCCAGAATAAGCCCGACGGCGACGACCACACCCGGAAGGGCATTCGGCAATGCCGTCAGAAGATCGAGCACCATGCGGCCGCGGAACTTTGTCTTTGCCACCGCATAGGCCGAGACGGCGCCGAGGATGCCGGTCAGCAAGGCGGTGCCCAACCCGAGCGCGAAGCTGTTTCCGAGCGCCCGCAACGCCCCCGCGCTGTTATCGGCGATCGCTGCGAAATTGGAGAAGCCGAGATTGCCGATAGCCAGGCCGCCGGAGATCGTATTCGATAACGCGGTCGCCAGGATCGCCAGAAGCGGGATCACGGTGGCAAGCGTCGTCACCAGCCCAAAGAGCAGCAGAACCGGAATGGTCATCACGCCAAGCGGGCGCTTGTCCTTGGCCTGCGGCTTGCCTCCCGTGGTCACGTAGGAGCGGCGGGAAAGTATCCAACGCTGCGTCATGAAGGCAGCAAGCGACAGAATGACCAGCACCAGCGAGAAGACGGCGGCGCCGGCAAGGTCGATGGGCCAGTCGGAAATGCGCAGGTCGATCTCGGTCACCAGCACGTCGAAACCCGAGCGACGACCGAGCGCCGCCGGCGTACCGTACTCCTCGATCGCCGCGGCGAAGACGAGGAGAAGGCTGGCGGCCAGCCCCGGCGTCGAAAGCGGCAACGTTATGCGCCAGAAGGCACGCCAGGACGAAGCGCCGAACACGCGGCCCACGTCGGCATAGCGCGCACCGACCGCTTCGATCGTGCGCGAAACCGCGAAGTAGACAAGCGGAAAGGTGTTGAGCGCCATTACCGTCGTCATACCCGCCAGTGAGAACAGGAAGGGGGCGAGGTGGACGCCGGTCAGCTGCTGCAGATAGCCGCGCGGCTGCAGCGTCATGATCCAGCCGAGGGTCGCGATATAAGGCGGGATCATGAAGGGAACGAGCAGCGCCACGTCCCAGAAGATCGCGAAGGGCACCTTGAACAGGGCGCGGAAGACGGCAAGCGGCACCGCCAGCAGGGCTGCCGCCAACATCACGCAGATGCCGAGAACGACGGAGTTGCCGCTCATCCGCAAGAGCTTGGGATCGGACAGCATCTGCGGAAGATGCAGAAAAGGGGCGGCAAGAGAACTCCGCCCCAGATCAGGGAAAATCGCCTGTAGGACAATGAAGACGAACGGCACGGCCACGACGACAATCAAACCCGATGTCGCCACCCATGCTATCGGCCCGGTGCCGGCTGCGCCGTTCGCTTTCATACTCTTCAGTCTCAGTTGCCGGCAGCGAAGATCTTGCCGAATTCCTTCAGCGTCTCGTCGCGCTTGCCATAGACGGCAGCGGCATCGATCTTCAGAACCTTGAGATCGGCAACCAGCGGACGGTTGGCGGGGATGTCGCTGCGGGCCGGCATCAGGTAGGTGGCGGCGACCAGCTTCTGGCCTTCGTCGGACAGCATATAGTCGATGAACTGCTTGGCTTCATCCTGATGCTTCGACCAGTTGAGGATCATCGCCGGACGCGGGGCGACGACGGTGCCGGAAGCCGGGAAGATGACGTCGATCGACTCGCCCTTTGCCTTGCCGGCGAGCGAGATGTAGTCGACCGCGCCGAATACGGCGGCCTTCGCACCCTGCAGAACCGGGTTCAGCGCTTCGGCATTGGCGCCGGCGACAACCGCGCCGTTGGCATCGAGCTTGGAGAAGAGGTCCCAGCCCTGGCTACCGGAGAGGGCAGCCACCAGTTCGAAGCTTGCACCCGACTGCGCAGGATCGGGCAGGTTGACCATATCCTTGTACTCAGGCTTGGCGAGGTCGGCCCATTCGGTCGGCTTCGGCGTGTTGCTTGCAGGGTTCCAGGCGATGCCGAGCGCGGACACGCCCTGTGCGACGGCCGTCTCGGACTTGAGGAAATCAGGAACCTTGGCGGCGTTCGGGCTGGTGTAGGAAACGAGCCAACCACGCTTGGTGAAGTCCGTCGCCGTATCCCAGGATGCCGAGATGAGGACGTCGACGACAGGATTGGCGGCTTCGGCTTCGATGCGCGCCATGATCTTGCCGGTCGTTGCCTGGAATACCTCGACCTTGCTGCCGGTCTGCTTCGTGAAGCCCGCGGCGAGCTTCTCGATCAGGCTGCCCGGGCCGGCGGAGTAGACGGTGATGTCCGCATGCGCGACGCCTGCAGTAAGTACGCCGGCGATGAGGGCAAGGCCCGCACCGAAGAATGATCTGCTCATATGTGCCTCCATAAGTGGTTGATATGTTTTATTTACGCGTGAACCAGCGCATGTCCCCGCTATCGATGACGAGGCTCACCACCTCGCCCGCGACAACGCGCTGACGCGCCAGGAATGTGAGTTCGCTTGCATCGGGGCGCGCACCAAGCGCGACCGTGGTCAAATAGCCGTCGCCACGAAACTGCGAGTGGACGACCTCGGCGGAAAACCCCTCCCCCGATGTCAGGCGTACGGCCTGAGACGGCAGCAGCACATGCGTCGCGCCAGCGGGGGCCGTATCGTCCTTCAGCACGATGCCGGTTTGCTTGAGACGAAGACCGTTATCCCCGCGAGTGACCGGAACGACGCAGCCGAGGCGCAGAAATTCCGCGACCTCGGGCGTTGCCGGCGCGCTCACCAGCGTCTCGGGTGCCGCCATCTGTTCTATGACACCGCCACGCATCACGGCGACCTGATCGGCCAGCGAAAACGCCTCGCTCTGATCATGGGTGACATAGATGGCGGTGAGACCGAGATCCGACATCAGCGCGCCGATCTCACGCACCATGGTCTCGCGAAGCTCGCGGTCGAGGTTCGACATGGGCTCGTCGAAAAGGACGATGGCGGGCTCGGCGACGATCGCGCGGGCAATCGCAACGCGCTGCTGCTGCCCGCCGGACATATCGCTGATCCGCCGGGCGCCGAAGCCGCCGAGGCCAACCCGCTCGAGGGCCGTCGCGACACGCCGCTCGCAGTCCTTTCGGCTGACACCGCGCATCTCCAGCGGGAAAGCGATGTTGTCCGCGACGCTTAAGTGCGGCCAGAGCGCATAATCCTGAAACACCATGCCGAGGCCGCGCTTTTCCGGCGGCACGAACAGGCCACCCGCGGCATCGGCCACCAAGCTTCCGTTAATCCTTACGTTGCCTTTGGTCGGCGCCAGCAGGCCGGCCACCAGTCGAAGAAGGGTGGTCTTGCCGCAGCCCGACGGGCCGAGCAACGCCAGAACCTTGCCCTTTTCGAGCGCGAGATCGACGTTCTTGAGGACCGCGTTCTGGCCAAAATGCAGGCTGAGACCCGACACCGACACGGCGGCTGGTTGTGCAGAAAAAGTGGATGTCATGACAATCAACGGAGAAAATTTAGCCGCTTATAGTCAGGCCGAATGACACTTTCGTGACACAATCGTGAACGTGGGATGTATGCTGCCATGGCGTTTCGGAGCGCCGATCCGGCGAGATGCGGAGCGGAGGGCAAAGATCCCCCCGCTCCTTGTTTCAACAGGCTGATGGCCTCAGGCCGCGGAGGCAGCGGTCTTGCTCGATGGAAGCGTCCGTCGGTCCAGCGCGCCGCTCCAGAGCGTGAGAACGAGGGCTCCGACGACGAAGATGGCGCCGACCCATGGCGTGGCCCCCAGGCCGAGCGACGAGGCGACCACGAGGCCGCCGACCCAGGCGCCGGCGGCGATGCCGAGATTGAAGGCGGCGATATTCAAGGCCGAGGCGACGTCGACCGCTGCAGGGCGAACCACGCCGGCGAGCTGCACGACATAGATCTGCAGGCCCGGCACATTGGCGAAGGACAGGAAGCCGAGGGCCGCAAGTGTCGGGATCGCCAGCCATGGCGAAACGGCGGTGAAGCTGAAGATGGCGAGAACGATGGCCTGCGCCGTGAACAGCCAGGCAAGAGCCTTGATCGGATCGCGGTTCGCCAGGCGTCCACCTATGATGTTGCCGATGGCGATCGCGATGCCGTAGAGCACCAGGATCAAGCTGACGCTCGATGCCTGGAAACCGGTTACCTGCTCAAGGATCGAGGCCAGGAAGGTGAAGGTGACGAAGGTGCCGCCGTAACCGAGAGCGGTCATGGCGAAGACAACAAGCAGACGACCGCTGCCGAGAACCTTGACCTGCTCGGTGATCGTCGCCGCAGGCGCCTTCTTGAGGTTTGTCGGCAGAAGGATCCAGAGACCCGCGAAGGCGATGACACCGAGGCCGGCGACGGCCGCGAACGTCGCGCGCCAGCCGAAGGTCTGGCCGATGAGCGTACCAAGCGGAACGCCGGTTACGATCGCCACCGTCAATCCCATGAACATCATGGCAATGGCGGAGGCGCGCTTGTCTTCGGGAACGAGATCCGCGGCGATGGTGGAGCCGACCGAGAAAAAGACGCCGTGCGCGAAGGCGGAGAGAACACGGGCGACGAGCAGAGGTGCGTAGCCAGGGCTGAGCGCTGCCATCGTGTTGCCGAGGATAAAAAGGGCCATCAGGCCGAGAAGCAGCAGCTTGCGATCAAGGCGACCGGTCAGCGCGGTGAGGATCGGCGCACCGAAGGTGACGCCGAGCGCGTACACGCTGACGATCAGGCCGGCAAGCGGCAGATCGATCTGCAGATCATTGGCGACAGTGGGCAGGAGCCCGACGATGACGAACTCCGTCGTGCCGATCGCGTAGGCCGCGACCGTCAAGGCAAAAAGGGCAAGGGGCATTGTGAATCCATCCATTGACGATGCCGACAAGCGGCGAGTTGGGATGGCTGGAATATGGCCCGATGACATTACCACGATAAGCAGCTACATTTCCTCAACAGTTATGAATTGAATTCACAGGAACAGGCAAGTGGACAACACCGTCGGCGAAATGGAAGTCTTCGTGCATACGGCGAGGCTGCAGAGCTTTTCGGCCGCGGGGCGCCTGCTGCGCATGTCGCCTTCGGCGGTCAGCAAGCTGGTGAGCCGGCTGGAGGAGCGCCTCAAGACCCGCCTGGCGGTCCGGACCACGCGCAGCCTGCAGCTGACGCCGGAGGGCGAGGTCTATCTCGAGCGCGCGCAGCGCATTCTCGAGGATATCAAGGAGGCCGAACAGATCGTGTCGACAGGCGGCGAGGTCGCGCCGCGCGGACGGTTGCGGGTCAGCGCTTCGGTGGCCTTCGGGGTACGCCATGTCGTGCCGCTGGTGCCGGAGTTCCTCGCCCGCTACCCGAACGTCCAGCTCGACCTCTCCCTGACCGACGGCATCATCGACATCGTCGAGGAGCGCGCCGATGTCGCGATCCGCTCTGGCAATCTGCGAGACACGTCGTTGAAGGCCCGCAAGCTGATGGACAGCCGGCGCGTCGTGGTGGCGGCCCCGAGCTATATCGAGCGCATGGGAAACCCGGAGAAGCCGACCGATCTCGACCGGCACAACTGCATGACATTCAACTTCCGGCAGACATGGGAAGAGTGGCCGTTTCGAGACCCCGCAACCGGGCAGACCTTCTCAAAGGCGGTCCATGGCAATGTCGAAGTGAACAACGGGCCGACCATTCGCAGTCTTTGCCTGGCGGGCGTCGGGCTTATCCGGGTGGGCAGGTTTCACGTGCAGGAGTACATCGACGACGGTCGCCTCGTACCGGTGCTGGAGGCGTTCAACCCGGGAGATATCGAGCATATTCACGCCGTCTACCCCGGCCACCCGCATCTCGCCAGCCGCATCCGGGCGCTCATCGATTTTCTCGCCGAACGGATCTAGCCGAGAAAGTCAGCCTACCAAGCGGAAACGGCGCAAAAGAGGCGCACCGTTTCCATGTTTCAACTCAACGTCCGTATCCTAGAGACCTGTCGTCTTCATCAGCTGCTCAGGATAACGCTCGCCCTCGACCTGAATGGCGGCCGCGGCGGTTTCGATGCGTGCGAGATCGTCGACGCTCAGCGCGATGTCCGTCGCGCCGAGGTTTTCCTCGAGACGGTGCAGCTTCTTCGTGCCCGGGATCGGTACGATCCAGGGCTTTCGAGCCAGCAGCCAGGCCAGGGCGATCTGTGCCGGTGTCGCCTTCTTGTCTTCGGCGATGCGCTTCAGGAGATCGACCAATGCCTGGTTTTTCGCCATTGCTTCGGGCGTGAAGCGCGGCAGCAGCTTTCGGAAATCGCCCTCGCCGATCTTCGTGTCGCTGGTCATCGCGCCGGTCAGGAAGCCCTTGCCGAGCGGGCTATAGGCAACCAGCGCAATGCCCAGTTCCTCGCAGGCTTCGAGAATGCCGTTGGTCTCCGGCCCGCGCGTCCACAGCGAGTATTCGTTCTGCAGCGCGGCGACCGGCTGCACCGCATGGGCGCGCCGTACGGTCTGTGCGCCCGGCTCCGACATGCCGAAATGCTTCACCTTGCCTTCCGCGATCAGATCCTTGACCGTGCCAGCCACATCCTCGATCGGCACGGCGGGATCGACCCGGTGCTGGTAGAGGAGGTCGATGACATCGACGCCGAGGCGCTTCAGCGACCCCTCGGCCGCCTTGCGGATCTGCTCGGGGCGACTGTTGACGCCGGCCATCTTGCCGTCAACGATATTAAAGCCGAACTTCGTGGCGATCACGACCCGGTCACGCATCGGCCTGAGTGCTTGACCAACAATCTCCTCGTTGGTGTAGGGTCCATAAACTTCGGCGGTGTCGAAGAAGGTCACGCCACGTTCCACGGCCTGCCGGACCAGCGTCACGCTATCCTCGGTGCTCAGCGCGTCGCCATAACTGAAGTTCAAGCCCATGCAGCCGAAGCCGAGGGCCGATACTTCAAGTCCGCTTTTTCCAAGTATTCGCTTCTGCATCTTATGCTCCTTGAGGACGGCGCTCGCCGTCTTGCGTCGGTATGAGCGGGACGTGACTTTGGCACCCTGGGACGGAAGTCGCGATGCTTCCCATATCTCCCAAGCACGCCGGATACGCCCGAGCCAGCAAGCTAACACCATGCCCAAGGCCGCATTAGATCATGATTTCGGCATGAACTTATGCTTCTGGATCATGAGTAAGAGAGAAACAAGCGAACATTGATGAACCGCCGATCGCGCCTACATCAAGCATTATCGGCGGCTGTTGCCGTGCACCTTTCAGGGAAGGGGGTCGTCCATATGAAGGGATCGAAGACGATTGTGCAGATGAGTGTGCGCGAACGGCAGGATATCCTGGCCGCCGTTGCCGATGCACTTGAAACCAGTGCCAAGGAGGCATTGATAGAGGGCAATGCGAGTTTCGCCGCGAGCTCGGGTAACCTGGCGCTGACCATTCGTGGCAGCGTGCATGGACTTGCGAATACCGATCTCAAGGCCGCCGAGTTCCTGTTGCAGCAAGCCATGACACTGATCGAGCAATTCCGCTTTCGCGACCCGCATCGGCCCGAGACGCTGACGCTTCATTGAGCCGAGAATGGACGCAGACCGGATGATTGCGGCTATCTGAGCGGCCGTGATCAAACGCATCCGCGTACCTCTTCAGACGCCGACAGCCGGAAACGTCAGTCGCGGTTGCTATAGAGCGCGCTGGAGCGCTCGAGGTGCTTCAGGATCGCCGCTTCCGCGCCGTTTGCATCGTTGGCGGCCAGACAATCGAGTATCTGTTCATGCTCGACCAGCGTGAACTTTTCCTTGCCGGTCCAGATCAGCATGTCCGTGTGGTAGGCCTTCAGCCATGCCAGCATCGCCTCGCTCACGGCGACGAAGATCGGGTTGCCCGAGATCTGCGCGATCCGCGTATGGAACTGCATGTCGGCGGCGATGAATTCCTCCGCGTTGCCGAGCGAACGGCGCTGCTCCTCGACGATGTCGCGAAGGTCATCGATGTCGGCGGGCGTGGCCTTGACCGCCGCTTCGCGCGCCATGCCGCGTTCGAAGAATATGCGTGAACTCTTCAGATGGTCGAGCGAGTCGGCGGACTGCGCCAGCATGATCTTGGCCGTCAGGTCGACCTGGCGGAAAATCGACCTGGCGGTCAGTTGCAGAACCTTGGCGCGCTCTCCGTGCGAGATATTGACCAATCCCATGTTGGCCAGCGACTGCATCGCCTCCCGGATCGCCGGCCTTCCGACCCCGAAGCGCTCCATCAGCACCCGCTCCGAAGGCATTTCGTCGCCGGGGCGAAGCTCGCCCGACGTGATCATTCTCTCCAGTCGATCGAAAACCTCATCGGATAGTTTACGACGCACGATCTGTTCGATTGGCTGGCTCATGGTGTCTCGCTGGCTCACAATATCCCTCCTTTATGCATGCTAGCGTTACGGCAAGAAAGGCCGTCGTCTGAAATCGGTCGGTGGTTCCTTCAAAAAATTTTCGTTGCAGAAATTGGAATACTCATTATACCAGTTCACGAGTTGACGCCATGGCAAACTTTCGGCCGAGGCAGGAGGAGCAACGAAACCTCATGATGATCACAGTCACCTACCGCATCGAAACGACCGGCAGCGTCGAGGCCATGGCCGCCAAGATCGCGAGCGATCAGTCGACCGGTACGTTCGTCCCCGTTCCCGGCGAGACGGAAGAACTGAAGGCCCGCGTCGCGGCGCGCGTTATCGCCATCCGTCACCTTCCCGATGCGGAGCATCCGACCTGGCCGGAAGCAGCACCCGGCCACGGCCCCATTCACCGCGCCGATGCCGATATCGCCTTCCCGATGGACGCGATCGGTACCGATCTCTCCGCCCTGATGACGATCGCGATCGGCGGCGTCTTTTCGATCAAGGGCATGACCGGTATCCGTATCGTCGACATGAAATTGCCGGAAGCGTTCGCCTCCGCCCATCCCGGCCCGCAGTTCGGCCTGCCCGGCAGCCGCCGGCTGACCGGCGTCGAGGGTCGGCCGATCATCGGCACGATCGTCAAGCCGGCGCTCGGCCTGCGCCCGCATGAGACCGCGGAACTCGTCGGCGAACTGATCGAGTCCGGCGTCGACTTCATCAAGGATGACGAAAAGCTGATGAGCCCGGCCTATTCGCCGCTCAAGGAGCGCGTCGAGGCGATCATGCCGAGGATCCTCGATCACGAGCAGAAGACCGGCAAGAAGGTCATGTACGCCTTCGGCATCTCGCATGCCGATCCAGACGAGATGATGCGCAATCACGATCTCGTCCTGAAGGCCGGCGGCAACTGCGCCGTCGTCAACATCAACTCGATCGGCTTCGGCGGCATGAGCTTCCTGCGCAAGCGGTCGGGCCTCGTGCTACATGCTCATCGCAACGGTTGGGATATCCTGACCCGCGATCCGGGCGCCGGCCTCGATTTCAAGGTCTACCAGCAGTTCTGGCGCCTGCTCGGCGTCGACCAGTTCCAGATCAACGGCATCCGCATCAAGTATTGGGAGCCGGACGAAAGCTTCGTCGAATCCTTCAAGGCCGTCAGCACGCCGCTGTTCAGCAAGGCCGACTGCCCGCTTCCCGTCGCAGGCTCCGGCCAGTGGGGTGGCCAGGCGCCGGACACCTACCAGCGCACCGGTCGCACCACCGATCTGCTCTATCTATGCGGCGGCGGCATCGTCAGCCATCCCGGCGGCCCGGCGGCTGGCGTGCGCGCCGTGCAACAGGCCTGGCAGGCGGCGGTCGCCGACATCCCGCTCGACGAATACGCCAAGGATCATCCAGAACTCGCGGCCTCGATCGCGAAATTCGGCGACGGCAAGGCAGCTTGAGACCATGACCAAACCTCTGCTTACCTATTACGGTGACGATTTCACCGGCTCGGCAGACGTCATGGAGGCGCTCGCCTCCAACGGCGTGCCAACCGTGCTCTTTCTCGGCATCCCAAGCGCCGAGACCGCCAAGCGTTTCGCCGATTACCGCGCCTTCGGCATTGCCGGCACCAGCCGCAGCGAGACACCTGAATGGATGGAAAAGCATCTGCCGGCGATCTTCGAATGGCTGAAGGCGCTCGACGCCGACATCTGCCATTACAAGGTCTGCTCGACCTTCGATTCCAGCCCCGCGATCGGCAACATCGGCAAGGCGATCGAAATCGGCAAGGCGCTCTACGGCCAGCCGGTCGTGCCTGTCGTCGTCGGCGCGCCGCAGCTGAAGCGCTTCACGGCTTTCGGCAATCTCTTCGCCGCCTACCAGGATCGCTACTACCGTATCGATCGCCACCCCGTCATGAGCCGCCATCCGGTCACACCGATGGCGGAAGCGGATCTCACCTTGCATCTCGGCAAGCAGACAGCGCTGCCCGTGGCGCTCGCCGATCTCGTGACGATATCGGCAGCCGATGCCGACCAGCGTGTCGACAAGACGATGGCGGAGCTTGACGGCATCCTGCTGATCGACGTGGATAGCGCCCCGTCTCAGGCTTTGGCGGGCCGTCAGATCTGGCGGGCGAAGCGCGAAGGCGGCCTGTTTACAGCCGGTTCCTCGGGCGTCGAATACGCATTGCTGCAGGCATGGAAGGCCGAAGGCCTGCTCGGCGAACCGACAACCTTCGCCGAGCCCGGCAAGGTCGATCGCCTCGCCGTCGTCTCCGGAAGCGTATCGCCCACCACCGAACGGCAGATCCGCAACGCGACGGAAAACGGCTTCGACGGCATCGCTGTCGATCCGCTGGATCTCGTCGGCGAAAGCGGTGATCGCGCCATCGATGCGGCGGTGGCAGAGGGCGTCCAGCGCCTGAAGGATGGCCGCAGCGTCATCCTGCACACGGCGCTCGGCTCATCGTCGGACAAGGGCACCGATATCGATCGTATCCCCGGATCGCGCCACCGCCTCGGCTCGGCTCTCGGCACGATCCTGCGCCGGTTGATCGAAACCGAGAAGTTGCCGCGCGCGGTCATCGCCGGCGGCGACACATCGAGCCACGCGCTGCAGGAACTGCGCGTCGATGCTCTGACGACGCTGCTGCCATTGCCACAGACCCCCGGTTCGCCACTCTGCACCGCGCACGGCAACTACGCGCCGACCAACGGGCTGCAGATCGCGCTCAAGGGCGGCCAGGTCGGAACCGACGGCTATTTCGCACAGATCCGCGACGGACGAAGGACTTGAACATGCGCTACTGGGTTGGCACCAGCTTCAAGATGAACAAGACGCTCGGCGAAGCTCTCTCCTTCGCCGAAAAGCTCGCAGCCGCCGATGGCGATCGCCACGCGGATATCCAGCGCTTCGTCATCCCGCCGTTCACGGCGGTGCGTGAAGTCAAGAAGGCCCTTTCCGATAGCTCGGTGAAGGTCGGCGCGCAGAATATGCATTGGGACGCGGCCGGCGCCTGGACCGGCGAAATCTCGGCCCCGATGCTGAAGGATTGCAACCTCGACATCGTCGAACTCGGCCATTCCGAGCGTCGCGAGCACTTCGGCGAGACAGACGAAACAGTCGGCCTGAAGGTCGAGAGCGCTGTCAACCACGGCCTGATCCCGCTGATCTGCATCGGCGAGACGCTGAGCGAACGTAACGCCGGTGACGCCGACGCGGTGCTCAAGCGCCAGGTGGAAGGCGCGCTCGCGCGCGTCACCACATCAGGCAAGGACGCGGAAATTCTGCTTGCCTACGAACCCGTCTGGGCAATCGGCGTGAACGGCATTCCGGCGACCGCCGATTACGCCGACGAACGCCACGCGCGCATCGCCGACGTGGCCGCCAAGGCGCTCGGTCGCGCGGTTCCGGTTCTCTACGGCGGCAGCGTCAATCCTCAAAACTCCGAGGAACTGATCACGCAGCCACACATCGACGGATTGTTCATCGGCCGCTCGGCCTGGGCCGTCGAAGGCTATCTCGACATTCTGAAGCGCGTCGCCGCGGTCATCTGATCGCAGCGACCAATCCCTCATCCAGCCCCCGAATGATTGAAAGGACACAGACCATGAAAATCGCCATCGGAGCGGATAGCGCCGGCAAGCCCTTGCTTGACGTGATCGCCGCCCATCTCGCCACCAAGGCGGGCCTCGAAGTGCACGATCTCAGCCAGTCCGGCTTCTACGCCGACCTGTCGCAGAACCTCGCGCAGACCATCGTCGACGGCCAGCATGAGCGCGGCATCCTCATCTGCGGAACCGGCATCGGCGTTTCGATTTCGGCCAACAAGGTTCCCGGCATCCGCGCCGCGCTGACGCACGACACATACTCGGCGGAGCGCGCCGCCAAGTCCAACAATGCGCAAATCATCACCATGGGCGCGCGCGTCATCGGCCCGGAACTTGCCAAGTCGATCGTCGACACCTGGCTTGCCTCCGAATTCGACCCGCAGGGCGCTTCGGCAGGCAACGTCGACGCCATCAACAGGCTTGATGCGGTTAAGTAATACTTATCCTGGCGTGGTGATTGACTCATCATACCAGCAACGTTAACAATTCCAGCAAAACACGAAGTGAGGAAACATGACTTCCATTGCTCTGTTCGGCGCCGGCGGCAAAATGGGCTACCGGCTTGCGAAAAACCTCAAGGGTTCGCGCTACGACGTTCGCCACGTCGAAATCAGCGATGTCGGCAAGGCACGCCTGAAGGACGACCTCGGTCTTTCGACCGTTGACGTTGATGTTGCGCTTGACGGCGCCGACGTCGTTATCCTGGCCGTTCCGGACACGCATATCGGCAAGGTTGCCGCAGGCATCTCCGACAAGCTCAAGGCCGGCACCATGGTCATCGCGCTCGACGCGGCCGCGCCATTCGCTGGCCACTTCCCGGAGCGTCCTGATCTGACGTATTTCGTCACGCATCCGTGCCATCCGCCGATCTTCAACGATGAAACCGACATGCAGGCCAAGAAGGACCACTTCGGCGGTCTCTTCGCCAAGCAGCACATCGTTTCGGCTCTGATGCAGGGTCCGGAAGAAGCCTACGCCGTCGGCGAAGAAGTCGCCAAGACGATCTGGGCGCCGGTCATGCGCTCGCACCGCGTCACCGTCGAGCAGATGGCGATGCTGGAGCCGGGTCTGTCGGAAACCGTTGCCGCCTCGCTGCTCGTCGTCATGAAGCAGGCCATGGATGAGTGCGTCGCACGCGGCGTTCCGGAAGAAGCTGCCCGCGACTTCCTGCTCGGCCACCTGAACGTTCTCGGCGCTGTCATCTTCGGCGAAGTCCAGGGCGTGTTCTCGGACGCTTGCAACAAGGCTATCGAATTCGGCATTCCCGCCCTGATGAAGGACGACTGGAAGCGCGTTTTCGAACCGCAGGAGATCGCTGACAGCATCAAGCGTATCACCTGATACCGATCCCGGGAGGGGGCAACCCCTCCCCTTTCACCGCCCTGCTGGGAACAGGGCTCTTTTTGGGAGGAAACCATGAGACTGACACGTAGACTGACCGTCGCTGCCTTTGCCAGCGCGCTTGCACTTGGCGTTGCCATGCCCGCTTTCGCGGCGGACCTGATCGCCATCATCACCCCCGCACACGACAACCCGTTCTTCAAGGCTGAAGCCGTCGGCGCCGAAGCCAAGGCGAAGGAACTGGGCTATGAAACGCTCGTCATGACCCATGACGACGACGCCAACAAGCAATCCCAGATGATCGACACCGCCATCGGCCGCGGTGCGAAGGCCATCATTCTCGACAACGCCGGCGCTGACGCCACCGTTGCCGCCGTGAAGAAGGCCAAGGACGCGGGCATTCCGTCCTTCCTCATCGACCGCGAAATCAACGCCACGGGCGTCGCCGCCGCGCAGATCGTTTCCAACAACTACCAGGGCGCCCAGCTCGGCGCGCAGGAATTCGTCAAGCTGATGGGCGAGAAGGGCAACTATGTCGAGCTCGTCGGCAAAGAGTCCGACACCAATGCCGGCATCCGCTCACAGGGCTATAACGACGTCATCGGCGACTATCCGGAAATGAAGTCGGTCGCCAAGCAGTCGGCCAACTGGAGCCAGACGGAAGCCTACGCCAAGATGGAAACCATCCTGCAGGCCAACCCGGATATCCAGGGCGTCATCTCCGGCAACGACACGATGGCCATGGGCGCGATCGCCGCGCTCCAGGCCGCCGGCCGCAAGGACGTGATCGTCGTCGGCTTCGACGGTTCCAACGACGTCCGCGACTCCATCAAGTCCGGCGGCATCAAGGCCACCGTTCTGCAGCCCGCCTATGCACAGGCGCAGATGGCTGTCGAACAGGCAGACGCCTACATCAAGAACAAGACTCTTCCCAAGGAAGAGAAGCAGCTGATGGATTGCATTCTCATCAACGCTGACAACGCCGGCAAGCTCGAGACCTTCGCGCTCAGCAAGTAATAACGGCTTGAGACCAGTGACGAAGAGCGCGATCATCGGCGCTCTTCGTTCTTTATCCTATTCCATAAGATTGGAGTTTCGTGGATGGCGAGGGTCAGAAGCGCGGTCGTGATCGCATTGCTTGCGATGGCACTGCCGGGCTGCAAAATCATCAAGACGCCGACGGCGGAAGAAACGGCGGCGGAGACCGCCAAGAACGCTTTCGATCCCGCGGCGAAAGTCGAGGCCATCTGGCAATCGCAGGCAATTCCCTATGTGCAGAAGCGCGCCGGCGAGCTGAAGGATGTCGTGGCGCTTGCCGCGTCCAGCCCGGACCAGGCCGGCGAAAAATTCGGCAACACCCGCAAGCAGGCGAGCGCGCCGTGGACCTATGCGGTCAAACTGAGCGGAAAGGTCGTCGCGGCCGATACCGCCTCGCGCGCGGCCACGATCGACGTGGACGCCGATGGCGACGGCAAGGCCGACGCGAAGGTGCAGATCGGCCCCGCCGTGCGCGGAACGGCGCTGCGCGACACGCTTGAATTCGTCAATTTCAACGAATTCAAAAATCAGATCGAGTGGGCGCAATTCGGCAAGGCGTTCAACGAGAAGATCAATACCACCCTTCTGGCGCCGCTGCCGCGCGACGGATTGGCCGGCAAGACGGTGACGGTTACCGGCGCCTTTCCGCTACCGGCATCCGGACAATTGCCGCTGATCACGCCGGCCGAACTGACGGTGGGGCCGTAACGATGGGCGAAACGATCGAACACGACGTCATCCTGCGCCTCGAGGAGGTGTCGAAGGTCTATTCCGGCATCGTGGCCGTCAAGCGCGCTGACCTCGAACTCAGGCGCGGCGCGGTCAATGTGCTGGTCGGCGAGAACGGCGCCGGAAAATCGACGCTGATGAAGATCATCGCCGGCGTCGAGCGGCCGACACTCGGCCGCATCATCCTCGATGGCGAGACGGTCACCTTCGACAGTCCGGCCGACGCGCAGGCGCACGGCATCGGCATGATCTTCCAGGAGCTCAACCTGTTCGCCAACATGTCGGTGGCCGAGAACATCTTCGCCACCCGGGAGATCACCCGCGGCATACGCGGCATCGACCACAAGGCGCAGATCGAAAAGGCGAACGCGTTTCTGGACCGCCTGGACGCCGGCATCAACGCCGAGACGATGGTCGAGGATCTGCCGATCGGCCAGCAGCAGTTGGTCGAGATCGCCAAGGCGATGTCGCTCAACGCCCGTATCCTGATCATGGACGAACCGACATCGGCGCTTTCGGCCGCCGAGGTCGAGATCCTGTTCAAGGTCATCGCCGAATTGAAGGCGCAGGGTGTCGCCATCGTCTATATCTCGCACCGGTTGGAAGAGCTGATGCGCATCGGCGATTACATCACCGTGCTGCGCGATGGCCAGATCACCGGCCATGCGATGGTTCGCGACATCGACACCAAGTGGATCGTCCGCTCGATGATCGGTTCGGACGCCAAGGATTTCGCCAAGGCGGCGGAACATGAATTCGGCCCGGAGGCCTTTCGCGCCGAGGACATCAGCCTGCCGCGCAGAACCGGTGGGCTCGCTGTCGATCATGTATCGCTCTCGGTGCGGGCGGGCGAGATCCTCGGCATTTACGGCCTGATGGGGGCGGGACGCAGCGAGTTCTTCGAATGCGTGATCGGCAGCCACAGGCACTCCACCGGCAAGATCTTCATCGACGGCCAGGAGGTGCGCGCGCAAGACACCACCGGACGGATCAAGAAAGGACTTGCCCTCATACCGGAGGACCGTCAGCGTGAAGGTCTGGTGCAGGTACTCTCGATCGCCAGCAACCTGACGCTCGCAAGCCTCGATCGCTTCACGCGGATCTTTCACATCAAGGCCAATGCCGAGAAGCAGGGCATCAACGACATGATCCGCGATCTGTCGATCAAGGCGCCAAACCCGGAATTCGAGGTCACCTCGATGTCCGGCGGCAACCAGCAGAAGGTGGTCATCGGTAAGGCGCTGATGACCAATCCGAAGGTTCTGCTGATGGACGAGCCCAGCCGCGGCATCGACGTCGGCGCCAAGGCGGACGTGTTCCGCACCATGCGCAGACTGGCCGCCAAGGGCCTCGCAATATTGTTTTCAACCTCCGACCTTGAAGAGGTCATGGCCCTTTCCGACCGCATCGCCGTTCTCAGCAACGGCAAGCTGGTCGCCGTCTTCGACAGAAGCGAAGCAACGGAAGAGGCTATCATCGCGGCATCTGCCAAAGGTCACGGACACCAAGGAAAGCTCGCGTCATGACGGCGGACACCTCTTCCACATTCGGGGCCAAGCGGTCGAACGGCTCCATTCTCCTCACGCTGATGAAGCTCAGAACCTTCATCGCCCTTTTCGCCGTGATCATCTTCTTCGCGATTTTCGCGCCGAATTTCACCTCCACGGCCAACATGATCCTGATGTCGAAACACGTCGCGCTCAACGCCTTCCTGGCCATGGGCATGACCTTCGTCATCATCACCGGCGGCATCGACCTTTCAGTCGGCTCGATCGTCGGCCTGTGCGGCATGGTCGCCGGCGCGCTGATCCTCAATGGCGTGGCGCTGCCGATCGGCTACACGATCTTCTTCAACATCTACGAGATCGTGCTGATCACGCTTGCCGTCGGCCTGGCGATCGGCCTGATCAACGGCCTGTTGATCACCAAGCTCAACGTCGCGCCTTTCATCGCGACGCTCGGGACGCTTTATATCGCGCGCGGCCTCGCGCTGCTCTCCTCCGACGGCCGTACCTTCCCCAATCTCGTCGGTCGTCCGGAATACGCGACAACGGGCTTCGACGTGCTTGGCGCCGGCAGCGTGCTGGGCTTGCCTGTCTCCATCTGGATTCTGATCGTGCTCGCCCTACTTGCCGCCTACGTGGCGCACTCGACGCCGATCGGCCGGCATATCTTCGCGGTCGGCGGCAATGAGCGCGCGGCGCGCATGTCCGGCATCCGCGTCGATGTGGTGAAGATCTTCGTGTACATGTTCTCGGGCCTGTGCGCGGCGATCGTCGGCCTCATCATCTCGTCGCAGCTGATGGCCTCGCATCCGGCCACCGGTGAAAGCTTCGAACTGAACGCGATCGCTGCGGCGGTCTTGGGCGGGACTTCCATGTCGGGTGGACGTGGGACGATCGGCGGCACGATCATCGGCGCCTTCGTCATCGGCATCCTGTCGGACGGACTGGTCATGATGGGTGTGTCGTCCTTCTGGCAGATGGTCATCAAGGGGCTGGTCATTATTATCGCGGTGGTCGTGGACCAGGCGCAGCGCCGTCTGCAACAGCGCGTGACTCTCATGCAAATGGCAAAGGCAGGTTAAGCAATGACGGAATTGAATGGCGCACTCATCGGCTGCGGCTTTTTTGCGGTCAACCAGATGCATGCGTGGCAGGACGTGGCCGGGGCTTCGATCGTGGCGATCTGCGATCGCGATCCCGAGCGGCTGCGGATCGTCGGCGACCAGTTCGGCATCAGCAGACGCTACAGCGATGCGGCCGAGATGTTCGCCGACGGCGGCTTCGATTTCGTCGACATCGCGACCACCGTCCAGAGCCATCGCGCCCTGGTCGAGATGGCCGCCGCGCACAAGGTGCCGGCGATCTGCCAGAAGCCATTCGCAAAGACGCTCGACGACGCCAAGGCCATGGTCAAGGTTTGCGCCGATGCCGGACTTCCCTTGATGGTGCACGAAAACTTCCGCTGGCAGACGCCGATCCAGGCCGTGAAGAAGGTTCTGGAGGCCGGCACGATCGGCCAGCCGTTCTGGGGCCGCTTCTCGTTCCGTTCGGGCTACGATGTCTTCTCCGGCCAGCCCTATCTGGCGGAAGGCGAGCGTTTCATCATCGAGGACCTCGGCATCCATACGCTCGACATCGCCCGCTACATTCTGGGTGACGTGGCGGCGCTCAGCGCCCGCACGAAGCGGGTCAATCCCAGGATCAAGGGCGAAGATGTCGCAACCATCTTGCTCGACCACAAAAACGGCGCGACTTCCATCGTCGATGTCAGCTATGCCTCGAAGCTATCGACCGAACCCTTCCCCGAGACGCTGATCGAACTCGACGGCACCGAAGGCAGCATCCGCCTGTCGCAGGGCTACAAGCTCGAAGTAACCGGGAAGAGCGGAACCGAGGTCTCGGACGTGTCGCCGACGCTGCTCTCCTGGGCATCCCGCCCGTGGCACAATATCCAGGAAAGCGTCTACGCCATCCAGCAGCATTGGGCCGAGCGGCTCGCCGCCGGCGGCGAGACCTCGACCTCGGGCGCCGACAACCTCAAGACCTTCGCACTCGTCGAAGCTGCCTATGACAGCGCCGCCAGCGGCCAGACGGTCGATGTCAAGGCGATGCTGCGATGAGCACGTCGTCCGACAGCTTCAGGATCTACGGCACGCATGCGCTAGAACAGAAGCCTATCCGCCTCACCGCCGGCCGACTGACCGCGGATCTCAGCGACGGCAATCTGCGCACGATCGCCTATGACGGCGTGGAAGTGCTGCGCGCCGTCTCGTATCTCGTGCGTGATCGCGATTGGGGCACCTATGCGCCCGATATCGCCGACCTGATCATCGAACAGCAAGGCGAGGGCTTTTCTGTCCGTTACACCGCCGTTTGCAAGGGTCCCGACGCGACCGAACTCGCGATCGGCGTGCGCATCTCGGCGGAAGCCGGCGCGCCGCTGATCTTCGAGGCGGATGCGCTCTCCGGCACCGGTTTTGAAACGAACCGCTGCGGCTTTTGCATTCTCCACCCGATCGTCGGCGTCGCGGGTGCGCCCGTCACGGTCGAGCATGCCGATGGAAGGCGCGTCGAGACCCGGTTTCCGGATCTGATCGAACCGTGGCAGCCGTTCATGAACATGAGCGCGATCACCCACACCGTCATGACCAACGTGACGGCGCGGTGCGGCATGGAAGGCGACGTCTTCGAGATGGAAGACCAGCGCAACTGGTCGGATGCGTCCTACAAGACCTACGTGCGACCACTCGCCCTGCCCTGGCCCTACCAGATTCCCGCAGGCGAAACGGTCAAGCAGCGCATCGTGCTCGACATCGCCGACAAGCGCCCGAATACATCGGCCACGACCACGAACGGCCACTCATCGCCGACGACGCTCACGCTCGGCGAGCGGCGTGGGCGGATGCCTGCGATCGGCGTCATCGTAACGCCGGAGGAAGCGGACGCCGTTGTCAGGGCAAGCGCCGTGCTCGGCGAGATCAGGCCGCAGGAACTTCTCTTCCATTTCGATCCGACGGCGGGGCATGGGGCGGCGGCCTTCGAGCGCTTCGCCGAGGTCGCCAAGCGTCATTCCGGCACTTCGACGCTGGAGATCGCGCTGCCATGCACGCAGCCGCTCCTCGACGAGCCCAGTCTGATCGCAACGCAGATGCGCGATGCAGGCTTCAAACCCGACGCGATCATCATCTCGCCATCTGTCGATCGTCAATCCACCCCACCGGGCAGCAAATGGCCGGAATGCCCGCCGCTGGAAGAAGTCTACGCGGCCGCGCATGCGGCATTCACCGATATCCGCGTCGGCGGCGGCATGCTCAGCTATTTCACCGAGCTCAATCGCAAGCGCGTTCCTTCCGCGCCGCTTTCCTTCATCAGCCACTGCACCAATCCCATCGTGCACGCCGCCGACGACCTCAGCGTCATGCAGACATTGGAAGCCCTGCCCTTCATCACGCGATCGGTCCGCGCCATCTATGGCGACAAGCCCTATCGCATCGGGCCATCGACCATTCCCATGCGGCAAAATCCCTATGGCAGCCGAACCATGGACAATCCCAAGGGCGCCCGCATACCGATGGCCAACACCGACCCGCGCCACAACGGGTTTTTCGCGGAAGCCTTCGCGATGGCCTATATCGCAAAGGTGCTGGACGCCGAGCTCGAATGCCTGACACTCTCGGCTCTAACGGGAAGTTTCGGTCTTCTCGCCGGCAAGGATGAACCCTTCGCCGCCGATGGGCGCCGACCGCTCTTCAACGCGGTCAAGACGCTCGCCGGTCTCGCCGGCGCCGAATGGAGGGAATGCATCTCCTCCAACCCCTCGCACGTTCTGGCGTTCGCGACGAAGACAGCGGCAGGCGCAACGCTCTGGATCATCAATATCACCGCTAACGATCAGGAGGTCGATCTCGGCTCGCTGAGGCTTTCCGACGCCCTGATGGGCGGCGTTCTTACGCTTTCACCCTATCAGGCGACCTCGGTCGCGCTTTCGGAGTGAGCCGATGTCTGGAAAGCTTAGCGATAACTTTCCAGACCCGACAAACCGGACGGCCGGCGTGAAAGCCGTGTTGCCAGCGCAACCAGCGCCCGCCGAAATCCCATCCAGGCAATCAGGAAGCGGGCGAGGCCTCGCTGGTGATGCGTCCGTGTTGCCTGAGTACGAGCGCCACCGCGCCCATGACCGTGTCGTCGTTACCGCGGAAGGTACCCACGACGAAGCGAGGCTTGCGCTTTTCCGGCGAATGCGCGGGAGGAGCGACGGAATGGCGGGCGAAGCTGCGCTCGAGACCATTGATGAAACTCTCGCCCACTTCGGCCAGTTTACCGGCGATGATGAACAGGGGCGGATTGAGGATGGTGAAGGCGATCCCCATTCCCCAGCCTGCCATCTCGGCCGCATCATCGACAAGCCGCGCATAGGCGGCCTCGCCATCTCGGGCACGTTCCACGAACTGTTCTATGCTGATTGTCTCTCCGAAGGATTGCTCGGCATATCTGAGCAGCTGAAACCCGCCGGCGAAAGTCTCCAGACAACCGCGATTGCCGCAGCGACATGGCGGTCCGCGCGGATCCAGCGACATGTGGCCGAACTCGGCGGCATATCCGTGAGCGCCGCGCTGCACGGTGCCGTCGATGACGATGGCGCCGCCGATGCCGAGATCGAACTTGAACAGGACGAAATTCGGTTCGCCCACCGCAGCACCCCACGTCATTTCCGCCAGCGCCCCGCAATGGCTCTCGTTCTCGACATGGATGGGACAACCGAGCTGCTCGGAAAATACGGCAGCGATATTGGTCCCGCACCATGTCGGCAGAATGGAGCCGTTGAGAATTTCACCATCATAGGAGACCGGCGCGGAAATCGCCAAGCCGACGCCCAGCAGCTCGGACATATCGACACCGAGCAGGGCGCATTGCTCCTCCAGACTGGAGCGCACGCATCTGGCGGCATCTTGAGGCGTATAGTCCTTGTCCATCGCGAACCAGATGTCGGACAACACGGTGTGGGCGAGGTCGCAGATGGCGATCCGGATTTCGCCGAGCCCAAGGAGCACGCCGGCGCAACGACCCGCCGCCGGGTTCAGCGACAACAGCTGCGACGGCCGTCCGAAACCGTTGCTCTTGGTATCCATGTCAAGGACGATGCCGCCGTCTTTCAGCTCCGTGAGAAGCGTGGATACGGTCGATCGCGCGAGCCCCGTCGACTTTACCAGCTGCGTGGCGGTGGCGGACCCGATCGCCGCGATAGCGCGCACGATGCGCCCGGCCGGCGAAGCCTGATCCTCGAAAAGTTCCCTGATGCCAACCATTCATCGCTCCTCCCGGTGCAATAGCCCTGACTCGCCGCTTGCTCGCAACATATTTCTAGAAGGAAACTATTGCGGCCTGTTTCATGAGAAAAATCGGACAATTCGTTCTATTAAGCCGAAACGAAGGAGGAAATGCAATCGACTTTGTTCGAGTACGAAATAAGTATTGACAGTCGCAGGAATTTTCGGAATTGTAACCATCAGCGGAGAGGACCGCTCAAGGGAGGGTTTAATGACGATGAAGACCACACTTCTGGCTACGCTATCCGTGCTCGCGATCACCGCGACGAGCCTGAAAGCGGAAGACCTGACACTCTGGACACTCAACTTCGACAACAACGCCGCCAATGTCGCGCTCAAGAAGGTCGCAACCGACTTCGAGGCCGCCAATCCCGGCACGAAGGTCGAGATCGTTCAGCGCGGCATCGACGAGCACAAGACCGCGTTGCGCGTCGCGGCCGGTTCGAACAAGGGTCCCGACATCTATTTCAGCTGGGCAGGCCTTGGCCTCGGCGGTGAATATGTGAAGGCCGGCCTCTCGGCGCCGCTCGACAAATACTATACCGAATACAAGTGGAACGATGAGCTTCTGCCGCGGCCGCGCCTTCGCCGACCTCTATGCCGGCGGCAAGCAGGGCGTGCCCTTCACCTTCAAGGGCGAAGCCGTCTACTACAACAAGAAGCTGTTCCAGCAGGCCGGCATCACGGAAGAGCCGAAGACCTATGAAGAGTTTCTCGCCGACGCTGAGAAGCTGAAGGCAGCCGGCATTCCCGCCTTCACCTTCGGCGGGTCGGTCAACTGGCACGTCATGCGCCTGATGGACGTCATCCTGGAAACGAAGTGCGGCGCCGAAAAGCACGATGCGCTGAAGTCGATGAAGGCCGACTGGTCCACCGAGGCTTGCGCCACCGACGCCTTCACGGAATTCGCGAAGTGGACGAAGGACTATACGCTGCAGCCTTTCATGGGCATCGACAACAAGCAGTCCTATAGCCTGTTCACGGCGGGACGCGCGGCGATGATGCTGGAAGGCGACTGGCTGGTCAGCCAGCTGGAAAACAGCGGCGCCAATCTCGACGATTACGGCATGTTCCCGTTCCCGACCAACACGCAGCGGCTCTACGGTTTTGCCGAATACAACTACATCAGCACCAAGAGCCCGAATCCCGATCTCGCCGCGAAGTTCCTCGACTACTTCCTTTCGACCAAGGTCCAGCAGGATCTCGTCGGCCAGATCAGCTCGACATCGGTCAACAAGAACGTCCAGTATGCCAATCTGAAGCCGCTGGAAGCCGAATGGCTCGACGTCTTCAAGACCTACGGCAAGGTCTACATGAACGGCGACCAGGCCTTCCCGCTTGACGTCACGACCGAATATTTCCGCGTGATCAATGACGTTGCCGCCGGCAACACGGCGCCGGCCGATGCAGCCAAGCAGCTGCAGACGTTCATAGCCGGTCGTACCTAAGTCCTCCCGGGACATCGGTCGGTCCCCACAGTCGGGGACCGACCACTCGTCCAATGCCACTCGCCAGACACACGTCGCGCGGAGCAGATACCCATGTCATTGAAAAACCGAACACATGATCCGCGCTTCCAGGCACTAATGCTTTTGGCGCCGGCCATGATGATCTACGCGGTCTTCGCGCTCTACCCGATGCTGAACGTCGTGGTTCTTAGCTTCCAGAAGTGGAACGGTCTTGATCCGCAGCGCCCATTCGTTGGCCTGGCGAACTACCAGTATATCTTCACGCGTGATCCGGTGTTCTGGGTCGCCTTCAAGAACACGGTGATCTGGACCATCATGTCGGTGGTCTTTCCGCCGATGGTCGGCCTGCTGCTGGCCTTGACGCTCAATCAGAAGATCTTCGGCCGCAATACGTTTCGCGCCATCTTTTATCTTCCCGTCATCATCGCGCCGATCGCGGTCGCGACGATGTGGAAGTGGATGTACGACCCCTTCTTCGGCCTGTTCAGCCAGCTGATGACCAATATGGGCCTGCAGATGTGGATCAAGGACTGGCTCGGCGACAAGAACATCGCGCTGTACTCGGTTTTCGTCGCCTATCTCTGGCAGTCCGTCGGCTTTTCGATGGTTCTCTTCCTCGCCGGACTTCAGAACGTATCGCAAACGCTGGTCGAGGCGGCCCGCATCGACGGCGCCGGCCGCTGGGCGATCTTCAAGCATGTGACCTTCCCGGCGCTGCGTACCACGATGACCATCGTGCTCGTTCTCTCGATCATCTCGTCGCTGAAGGCATTCGATATCGTCTACGGCCTCACCGGCGGCGGACCGGCACAATCCACGCAGATGCTGGCGCTCTGGGCCTTCACGCAGGCAATGCAGATCTTCGACTTCGGACGCGGCGCCGCCATCTCGGTCGTGCTGCTGCTGATCACCATCGCGATCGTCGTGCCGTACCTGCGCTGGACACAGAAGCATGAGGACACCGAACAATGACGATGACATCGACAGGACCGATCTCTGCGTCTGAAACCATCGCCGCCACGAACAAGCCCGGCCGTGACCCGGTTCTGATTGGCCTCTGGATCGCGCTGATCATCGTCGCCTTGATCTGGTTCGCCCCGTTCGTCTTCATCGTCTTCACATCGCTGAAGACGAAGGCGGCGGTCACCAGCACCGGTGCCTTCATGCCGCCGGTCGAGTTCGCCTTCGAGAACTACAGCAGTGCGTGGAGCCGCGGCAATTTCGCCGAGTCCCTGATGAACAGCGTGATCATCACCGTCGTCAAGGTGCCGCTGGGCCTCGCCATCTCGGCGATGGCGGCCTATGCGCTGGCGAAGATCAAGATGAGAATAAGCAAGCTCCTGCTGCTCGTCGTCGTCTTCGGCACCATGATCCCGTTCCAGGTTATGCTGGCGCCGCTGTTCACGCTGGTCAATTCGTTCGGCCTGATCGACACATATCCCGGCGTCATCCTGCCCTACATCGCCTTCGGCGTTCCCTACCAGGTTTTCATCCTGCACGGCTTCTTCAAAGGCCTGCCGAAGGAACTGTCCGAGGCCGCGCTGATCGACGGCGCAACCCACTTTACCATCTTCCGGCGCATCTTCCTGCCGGTCTGCCTGCCGGTTCTGGCCGCGCTGCTGATCCTCGATTTCGTCTCCACCTGGAACGAATTCGCGATGGCGCTCGTCCTTCTCCAGGATCAGCACATGTGGACGCTGCCGCTTGGGCTGATGTCCTTCCAGGGCCAGTTCTCCAGCGATTACGGCCAGTTGAATGCCGCTATCGTCATGACGGTGCTGCCCGCGACGCTCGTCTATCTCATTTTCCAACGGTACTTCGTCTCCGGCCTCACCTCTGGTGCGGTCAAGGGCTGAGCGACCGAAATTCAAAGTCTTTCGAGGAGATCCTTCATGTCCACAGCAACAGTCGAAAAATGGGGTGTGTTCGAAGCGGCCTTCAACGGCCCGTCCGGCGGCAATCCCTATCTCGACGTGAGCCTCGACGCCGTCTTTAGCCATAAGAGCCGCGAAGTCCGCGTGCCGGGCTTCTATGATGGCGATGGCGTCTACCGCGTGCGCTTCATGCCTGATATCGAAGGTGAATGGTCGTTCAAGACGCGCTCACGGACGGCTGAACTCGACGGCAAGACCGGCGCATTCGTCGCGACCGCACCGTTGAAGGGCAACCACGGCCCGGTTCGCGTGCGCAACAAGTTCCATTTCGCCTATGCCGACGGCAAGCCGTTCCTCTCTTTCGGCACGACCTGCTACGCCTGGACGCACCAGCCGCTCGACATGCAGGCGCAGACGCTCGAGACGCTGAAGACCGCCGGTTTCAACAAGATCCGGATGGGCGTGTTCCCCAAGGATTACCCCTATAACACCAACGAACCGCTTTACCCCTCCTTCGAGAAGGGCGCCGACGGCAAGGAAGATTTCGATCGTCCGAACCCTGTCATGTTCCGCCATTTCGAACAGCAGGTCGCCGCCCTTTGCGCGCTCGGCATCGAGGCCGATATCATCATGTTCCACCCCTACGATCGCTGGGGTTACGCGGACATGTCGGCCGAGCAGGACTTCCGCTATGTCGCCTATCTCGCGGCACGCCTTGCCGCCTATCGTAACGTCTGGTGGGCGCTCGCCAACGAATACGACTTCCTGCTCGACACCAAGCCGGTCGCGCAGTGGGACCGCTATTTCCACATCCTGGAGGAAAACGATCCCTACCAGCACCTGAAGTCGATCCATAACGGCGAAGTGTCGATGAACTTCGATCACCGTAAGCCATGGGTTACGCATACCTGCATCCAGAATCCCGACGTCAAGCTGACGCAGACCTGGCGCGACGCCTACGGCAAGCCCGTCGTCAACGACGAACCGGAATATGAAGGCAACATCGTTCAGTGCTGGGGCAACCTGACCGCACAGGAACTGGTGCATCGTTTCTGGATCACCGTAACGCGCGGCGGCTATGCCGGACATGGCGAGACCTATTCGCATCCCGACGACCTGATCTGGTGGGCCAAGGGCGGCGAACTGCGCGGCGAAGCGTGGAAGCGCATCGGCTTTTTCCGCGATCTCTTGGAGCAGGACGTAAAACACGGCCTCGACCCAATGGGCGCCGTCGGCGAGTGGCCATGGACCCGCGTTTCCGGCGTGCGCGATGGCAGCACCGACCTACGCTACATCTATCTCGGCGAGCATCAGCCCGTCGTCTGGTCCTCGGGTTTCCCGAAGGATGGCGACAACTATGAAGTCGATATCATCGACACGTGGAACATGACGATCACGCCCGCGAAGAAGGTGGAAGCACCGATCCCGCACCCGACGCGCCACGGCGCGATCGTGCGCGGCGGCAAGGCGGACGCCGCATTCGGCGTTGAGCTGCCGGGCAAGCCATATCTGGCACTTCGCGTACGCAGCAAGCGTTGAGCAGGTCTCAAAGGGAGGAATTCCATGTCCGGATTGGCCATTAGAAACGTCAGGAAATCCTACGGCGCCGTCGACATCATTCATGGCGTGGACGTCGACATCGCCGATGGCGAGTTCGTCATTCTCGTTGGCCCGTCCGGATGCGGAAAGTCGACCCTGCTCAGAATGATCGCCGGGCTGGAGGAAATCACCGGGGGCGAGATTTCGATCGGCGGTCGCGTCGTCAACAATCTGCAGCCCAAGGATCGCGATATCGCGATGGTGTTCCAGAACTACGCGCTCTATCCGCAGATGACGGTGGCGCAGAACATGGGCTTCGCGCTGGAACTGGCCGGCGCGAAGAAGGCGGAGATCGACAGGAAGGTCGGCGAGGCCGCGGGGATTCTCGGCCTCCAGCCGCTGCTCGGCCGCAAGCCGGCGCAGCTGTCCGGCGGCCAGCGCCAGCGCGTTGCCATGGGCCGCGCCATCGTGCGCGATCCGAAGGTATTCCTCTTCGACGAGCCGCTGTCGAACCTCGACGCCAAGCTGCGCGTCAAGATGCGCGCGGAAATCAAGGCACTGCATCAGCGCCTGAAGACCACGATCGTCTACGTCACGCACGACCAGATCGAAGCCATGACCATGGCCGACAAGATCGTCGTGCTGCAGGGCGGCAAGGTCGAGCAGATCGGCACGCCGCTCGAGCTGTACGACCGACCGCAGAATGTCTTCGTCGCCGGCTTCATGGGCTCACCGGCAATGAACTTCCTCGAAGGCAAGTTGACGGGCGGCGACAAGCCGCGGCTAACGCTGCCATCGGGTAAACAGGTCGAACTCTCGCGAGGTGCCGCGAACGCCGATGGCCGCGACGTCATCGTCGGCATTCGCCCTGAGGACCTGGCGTTCGCGCAGGACGGCGGCGTGCCGGCGACCGTCAGCGTGGTGGAACCGACAGGGTCGGAGACGCATGTGGCGCTTGAGGTCGAGGGGAAGGAGATTACGTGGGTCATGCGTGAGCGCGCCGACCTTGCGCCGGGCCAGGTCGTCAGGCTCTCGTTGAGATCGCCGAACGTGCATTTCTTCGACAAGGCCACACAGCAGCGCATCTAGACTGCGACGCAACGAAACCGATCTTACATCCAGCGACGTCGGGACGGCGGATGCAAGCTTTGGCAGGCAGCATTGCCTTCAACGCAGGTATTGTCCCCATCGCTTAGCTGGTAACCTTACCAGCTAACCAAGCAACGTACTTTCAGTTGCATGGCAACATGAAGGAATGCCATCAAAAGGACAGCGGTCCCAAACACCGTGGTCCGTGGGGTTACGGATCGGTAAACCCGTCCCGCGGGGCGGGGACGGGTTCTTATATCTAATTCTTCTGTTGAATAATCTTCGACGCCCGAGGATCGGCCTCCGGCAAACAGCGGCTCAAGGCGCCGATTTGCCCTGCGTTTCGGCCTGTTCGGCAAGCATTCCGGCGCAAAACGCGGCTGTTCCATTTGTGGAAAAGGCATGGGCGCGCTTCTTGGCCGCCGTTTCGAGCAGTTCAGCGAAAACGCCGAGGCTGATCCGATCGGCCCGCAGCATCTGGCGGATCATCGGATCCCTCAAGACTTCCGACATGGTCATGTCCTGCATGGCACACTCCTTTGTTGCAAAGGGGAATACTACACCGATGTAACACGCAAATGTCGTCAGCGTGGCAGGATCAAGGCAAGCGACACGCTGTGGTTGCCAGACATCCCATGGAAGCGGCCGCGTCGGGCCGGGATTTTGCCCCTGCGGCGGGTTCGCGGTTGAAAAGCTGAAAGCGGTTGATAGTTCTGGCGGATGAGCAACGCGCACACCGATTCAGGCGATGCTGGCTGCATCGTCACGAAACTCCGAAAACAACTGAACTGGCTGCAACGCGGAAGGGATGTCCGTTCGCTTCAGCTGCAGGGTCTGCTTGCCTTCGTCGATCTCGCCATCCTGGCCTTCTTTCTCTTCGGTCCTTATCTTAGAACGGGGCCTTCCTATCTTATCATCGATTACATGATCGCCGTGTGGGTGACGATCGAACTGATCGCCCAGGCCATTCTCGCCGGCAGTGTCAAGGCTTTCGTGAAGCGGCCGATGAGCTGGATCGATCTCTTCATACTTGCGACCCTGCTGCTTCCGGATCTGCTGTTCAACTTCACCTTCCTGCGCGCCATGCGGATCTGGGCGATCGGCAACAGCCCGTTTCTGAAGGAAGGATTGCGGCGGCTCGGCTGCGCGCATCTGCTGGATGTCGTGCGCGCCTGCGTCAACCTCGTGGTCTTCCTGTTCATCGTCACCGGCTTTGTCTACACGACGTTCTTCTACGGCCAGGGCGGCTGGGAAGGCTTCGTGGATGCCCTCTATTTCACCGTGGCGACGGTAACGACGACGGGCTTCGGCGACATCACCTTGCCCGGTGTGATGGGAAAGCTGACATCGATCGTCACGATGATCGTCGGCATTTCGCTTTTCGTTCGCCTCGCGCAGGCGGTCGTTCGGCCCTACAAGGTCAACTTCCCCTGCCCGCAATGCGGCCTGCAGCGCCATGATGCCGATGCCGTGCATTGCAAGGCTTGCGGACATCTGCTGAACATCCCCGACGAGGGCCAGTGACGGCGGCGCCATCAGCCACGACCGTTACATGTATAGATATGATCGCGGAAAGATGCTTTCCTCGGTGAAACATCGGAGGGATCACATGTCCGGACATTCATTCAATCTGAAGGGGCGGGTCGCCGTCGTGACCGGCGCAAGCCGCGGCCTTGGCCAGGCGATTGCCCTGGCTCTGGCGGATGCGGGTGCCGACCTTTGCATCACTGCGAGAGAGCTGGCGTCGCTGCAGGATACGAAGACCAAGGTCGAAGGCCGGGGTGTCCGGTGCGTCGCCGTCGCACAAGATGTCAGCGACCTGACCTCTATCGATGCCGCGCTGGAGCAGGCCTGCACGCTCACGGGGGGGATCGACATCCTCGTCAACAATGCCGGCATCGAGCAGGTCGCACCGTCGCTGGATGTGGACGAGGCGCTGTGGGACCGCATTGTCGGAACCAATCTCAAGGGCGCGTTTTTCTGGTCGCAGTCGTCGGCGAAGCGGATGTCCAACCAGGAGACCGGCGGCAGCATCATCAATCTCTGCTCGCTGACCTCCTTTGTCGGCGTCCCCACCGCCGTTCCCTACGGCTCATCCAAATCCGGCCTGCTCGGGATGACCCGCGCGCTCGCCGCCGAATGGGCCGAGGCCGGCATTCGCGTGAACGCGATCGCCCCCGGCTATTTCAGGACAGCGATGACCGACGGCTTCTATGAGGACGAGGACTGGCAGGCGCGCATGCTGACGAGGATACCGCAGCGCCGCTTCGGCGAAGCGGCCGATCTCGGGGGTGCCGTCGTGTTTCTCGCCAGCGATGCGGCTGGCTACATCACCGGCCATTGCCTTCCCGTCGATGGCGGCTTCCTCGCCTCCATCTGACGCATGACCACGTTTCAGCTGCGACGCACAATTCTCGTCGCGAAGTGCGTTGACATGGCATGTATATACATGTTTCATTCGACGAAAATTATAAAGCGGAACATCAATCCTCGACCTGAGCCACTGGTTTGAGTAGACAGCCGATCGAACGGACATCGGCGGCGAAGCCGTGCCCATTTCAATGGGTTTCGCCGGCGGTTGCCCAAGACGCCAACAAGGTTACGTGCACAATGACTGAAGTCTCCTTTTACGAATATTCGAAGCTTTCTTCAGACGAGAAATCGGCTCTGCTTCGTCGGTCGGAGACCGACATCTCCGGCTTTATCGAAAAGGTAGGCCCGATCCTCGAGGCCGTTCGCACGGAAGGCGACCGGGCCGTCGCACGCTTCGGACGCGAGCTAGACAAGGCGGATGTGTCTGAGAGCTCGATCAAGGTGACCGAGGCCGAGTTCGACGCCGCCTTCAAGCTTGTCGAGGACGACGTCATCGGGGCGATCAAGTTCGGCATATCCAACATCCGCACCTTCCACGAGGAGCAGAAGCCCGAGGCGATGTGGCTGAAGGAAATTCGCCCGGGCGCATTCGCCGGTGACCGCGTCACGCCGATCCAGTCCGTCGCGCTCTACGTGCCGCGCGGAAAGGGCTCCTTCCCGTCGGTCACGATGATGACCTCGGTTCCGGCCGTGGTTGCCGGTGTGCCTAACCTTGCGATCGTCACCCCGCCGACACCCGATGGAACCGTGGACGCCGCGACGCTGGTTGCGGCCCGTCTTGCCGGTGTCGACACCGTCTACAAGGTTGGCGGCGCACAGGCCGTTGCGGCCGTCGCCTACGGCACGGAAACGATCAAGCCGGCGCTCAAGATCGTCGGGCCAGGCAGCCCGTGGGTCGTGGCGGCAAAACGCCTGCTCTCGGGCGTGATCGACACCGGCCTGCCTGCCGGGCCCTCCGAAGCGATGATCTTCGCCGATGACACCGTGCATGGCGGTCTTGCGGCACTCGATCTCCTGATCGAAGCGGAACACGGCCCGGATTCGTCCGCCTACCTCGTCACACACAGCCGTCGTGTCGCCGAAGAAGCCATCGCCGCCCTTCCGGAGCATTGGGGCCGGATGACGGAACAGCGCGTCGGCTTCTCCAAGACGGTGCTCACAGGAAAATGCGGCGGGATCGTGCTGACCTCCTCGATCGAGGAGAGCTACGCCTTCGTGAACGCCTACGCGCCCGAACACCTCGAAATTCTCTCCACGGACGCCTTCGCGCATCTCGGCCACATCACCGAAGCCGCCGAGATCCTGCTTGGGCCGCACACGCCTGTCAGCATCGGCAATTTCTGCCTGGGCCCGAACGCCGTTCTGCCGACCAGCCGGTGGGCGCGCACCTATGGCCCGCTTTCGGTGACCGACTTCGTCAAGCGCAGCTCGATCGGCTACGTCACGGCGCCAGCCTATCCCGAGTTCGCCGCGCACGCCCGCAAGCTTGCGCTCTACGAAGGCTTCTCATCGCACGCCAACGCCGTATCCGACGTGCGCGACGCCTACCTGAAGACGAAAGGCTGAGCCCTTGAAAGCGGTGCGCCTCCACGATGCTGGGGATTTGCGGGTCGAAGCGATCGACCCGCCATCGGCCCCACCCCGCGGCTTCGTCAATGTGGAGGTTCGCGCCGCCGGCATCTGCGGCTCCGACCTGCACAATTACCGCACCGGCCAGTGGATCAGCAGACGCCCCTCGACGGCAGGCCACGAGTTCTGCGGTCGCGTGACCGATGTCGGCGAAGGTGTCGAGCATCTTCAGGTCGGCGACTACGTGGCGGCCGACTCGCGCGTCTACTGTGGCACCTGCCCGGCCTGCATGTCGGGCCGCAGCAACATATGCGAGGCGCTGGGCTTCGTCGGCGAAGCATGCGAAGGCGGTTTTGCCGAGCATGTGCAACTCCCGGCCAAGCTGCTCTTCAAGCATGAACCATCGCTCGCACCCAAGGTCGCGGCTATGGCCGAGCCGCTCGCCGTCGCTCTGCATGCCGTGAGACGCCTCAACGCGACACAGGGTGACGCTGTTCTCGTCATCGGTTGCGGCACGATCGGCGGCTTGAGCGGTCTGCTGCTCTCGAAGCTTCACAAAGGCAAGCTGCTGTTCGCCGATACCAATGCCGAGCGCGCCGCGCTGGTCGCGCGCATCTGCGGCGGGGCGGCGGTCGGTCTGGACAAAGCCGCGATCGATGCCGCGCTGAACGGCGAACGGCTGCGCTATGCCATCGATGCGACGGGCAACGTTCACGCGATTGCCGCCGGCCTCGATCTGCTTGCCGGTGGCGGCGCCTTGGCGCTTGTGGGCATCAGCCATGGCAAGCTGGATCTCGACCCGAACATCCTGGTGGAACGGGAAATATCGCTGGTCGGCTGCCACGCTTTCGCATCCGAGCTGCCGGAAGCGATCGCCCTGCTGCCCGAGCTGGCGCCCGCGCTCATCGAATTCAGCGAGGTTCTGGCATCGCTCGACGACGTGCCGGATGCCTATCAGCGGCTGCTCAAAGGCCAGAGCCAGAAACTTAAGACCATCGTCGAGATCGCGGATTGAGGTTCGCCACGCGATAGCCGTTTACGAGAAGGAACTGGAGAGTTTGTCATTGAGTGCACTTTCGGATTCGGCATCGCCGCTCTACGAGAAGGTCAAGGACTTCGTGCTCGCGAACATCGGCAGCGGCAAGTGGGCGCAGAATGCCCGGCTGCCCTCCGAAAACGACCTCGTAAATTCGCTGGGCGTCTCCCGTATGACCGTCCACCGTGCGCTGCGCGAACTCACCGCGGAGGGCCATCTTCGCAGGGTCCAGGGCGTCGGCACCTTTGTCGCGCCGCCCAAGGCGCAGTCGACGCTGATCGAGGTCAGCAACATCATCAACGAGATCCGGGATCGCGGCGGCAAGCACCGCGCCGGTGTCATCCTGCTCGAGCGCGTCGAGCATCCCGCCCCCGCCATTGTCCGCGCATTCGAATTCGATCGGACCAAGCCCGTCGACCACTCGCTCGTCGTGCATTTCGAAAATGACATTCCGGTGCAGTTGGAGGAGCGGTATGTGAACCCCGCGCTCGTTCCGCATTATCTCGATCAGGACTTCACCTCGATCGCGACGCTGGAATATCTGCAGCGCTGCACGCCGCTGACCGAAGTCGAACACCTGATCAGCGCGCTACCAGCAGGCCCGGAGCAGGCGCGGCTGCTGCAGATGCCCGAGCGCGACAGCTGCCTCGTTCTTCACCGCAAGACCTGGACTGGCGCCACGGTCGCGACCGTCAATACTTTCACCCATGTCGGCAGCCGCTACTCCCTCGGCAGCCGGTATCGCCCAACCCACAAGCCTGCCTGACAACACGCATCAACTCCCAGCTTATTCGAGAAGCGCATTTCATGACCCAGACCAAGAGCCGAACCGCCATTATTCGCGATCACGCCAAGAAGCGCGATGGCATGGCCGAGACACTTCTCGCCGAGTTGCTTTTCGATCTGTTCGAGCTCGATGCGCGGAACCTCGCGATCAATTTCGACCAGTACAGTCTGAACTCGCTGAACGGCTTCTTCGAAAGCGGCGAGGAGAAATACTTCTTCAAATTCCACCAGGAGGAAGGCGAGGAGAAGATGGGCGGCGAGTATTACCGCGCGGATATCCTGACACGCGCGGGCCTTCCCGTCGATCAGCCCGTGATGATGTCGACCCTGCCGGGCGAACAGATCCTCGTCTATAAACGTCGCTTCGACCCCAGGTTCTCAGACGTGCTGCGCGCCATCGATCTCGAGCCGGATGCCGGCGCGGCCGCTGAGGCGGTGGATGCCGAACGCAAACTCAGCGAGGCGGTGCTGAAGGTCTATCTTGAGACATTGCACCCGGTGACGCCGGAACAGGTGGCGGAGGAGCCCGTGCACCGGCTCTTTTCCGCCCGTCTCGTCAGCGAACCCGGCGCTACATTCCCGGGTGGCCGATACGAGAGCTTCTACATCGGCAAGCGTTTCGCCTTCCCCGGCGTTTCGCTCGATTGGAACGAATTCGCGGCGGCGCGTTTCGTCATCAACGGCATTGCCTATGAAAAGACGGTCGGCGAGCTGTTTGACGATGCGCACAAGCGGCTCGCGCCGCTTCGCCTTGCCGATGCCGGCGGCGTCACCGCCCATGGCGATGCCCACAACGCGAACGTCTGGTACCGCAAGAGCGAAAACGGCGCCTCACTCTCCTTCTTCGACCCCGCTTTCGCCGGCGAGAACATTCCGACTTTGCTTGCCGAAGTCAAAACCACCTTCCACAACATCTTCGCCCACCCACTCTGGCTCTACGAGCCTGATCTTGCCGAGCAGAGATTCGAAGCCCGTGCGCGCTGTGAAAATGGCACGCTGCATGCCGATTTCGATTGGCAGCCAAGCCCGGTCCGCCAGGCCCTTCTCGACGCCAAGGCGACAGCGCTGTGGAAGCCGTTGCTTACGGAGCTGAAGAGTCGAGCGCTGCTTCCACAGGATTGGCGAACGGTGATCCGGCTCGGGCTCTTCCTCTGCCCGACGCTGGTCATGAACCTTCGCGCCGGCGCGGCCACGCATAATCCGACCTCCTCGCTGATCGGCTTTTCAACCGCCGTGATGGTGGGCAGCGAGCCAAGGGAAGGCTCGGATATCGTGACCCGGTTCCTCGACGCGATCGATCCGGAGCATGCGTGAGATGAGAGCTTTCAAACATCACGAATTCGCCAGGACGCGACATCGGCGATTGCCGAAATCGTCATGCGCATTCATAGAGGGGTAGACGCCGACGGGGTTTCGAGGCCTCGATCGGCGATACCGCGCAGATTCAGATTTACAAGTTCGGGCAAACAAATGACTATACATAATGCCGTTCAGCCGACTGCCCAAAATATAGGCTGAACATACAAACACACGAATGACGTCTTGGCTTCGAGCTTAGCGAACACATCATCGTAGAAAAGAGGGGTTACCATGACATACGCATCGATCAAGTCTCACATGTCGCGCCTGGCCATTGTCGCCGGCATTATCGGCGCTCTGGTGCAGGCCGGCCCGGCCGCGGCGGCGGATATTCCCGCCAAGCCGGAAGCCGGCACCTTCAAGCTCGGCATCGAGCCGTGGCTCGGTTACGGCCAGTGGCACGTCGCGGCCAGCAAGGGTCTGTTCAAGAAGGCCGGCCTCGAAGAGGTTGAACTCGTCAACTTCACCGAAGACAAGGATCTGAACGCAGCGCTTGCCAGTGGCCAGCTGGACGCAGCCAACATCGCGACCCACACCGCGATGGGCATGGTCGCGGCCGGCCTGCCGGTGAAGATCGTCTCGCTTCTCGATTTCAGCCTGACGGCCGACGCCATCCTCGCGGGCAGCGACATCAACAGCGTCGCCGACCTGAAGGGCAAGAGCGTCGCCTATGAAGAAGGCACGACGAGCGACATCCTGCTCAATTACGCGCTCGCCGCCAACGGCATGACCATCGACGACATCACCCGTGTTCCGATGCCGGCCGCCGATGCTGGCTCCGCTCTGATCGCCGGCCGGGTTCCCGTGGCCGTGACCTACGAGCCGTACATCTCCACCGCACGTGCGCAGGACAAGGCCATCAAGCTTCTCTTCGAAGCCGGCAAGGATCCGGGCCTCGTATCCGACGTGCTGGTTGTTCGCGAAGACGTTCTGAAGTCCAAGCCGGGTCAGGTTCTGGCCATGCTGAAGGCCTGGGACGCGGCGCTCGCCGACTACAAGGCCAACACCGCCGAAGACCGCGCGATCATCGCCAAGGCCGTGGGCGCATCGCCTGAGGATCTCGCAACCGCATTCGACGGCGTGCAATATTACACGACCGCCGAGGCATCCAAGGCCTTCGCCGGCGAATTCAAGACCAAGACCTTCGTCGATGTGCTCAAGGCAGCCAAGCTTGCCAAGATCCTGACCCAGGACGTGACCGCCGAACAGATGATCGATTCGTCCTTCGTCGACGCGGCCAACAAGTAACGCGCTTCTCAAGACGGATCATCCATGTCGGCATCACAATCCTCGTCTGCCAGCACCGACACCCGCGCGTCCTCGCGCGCGGGTGTCGGGCGACCGCCCAGCGCATTCCGCATCGGTGATCCGCTCGGCGCAAAAACGTTCCTCCTGATCGCGGTGTGCGTCTTCGCGCTGCTATTTGCCTTTTGGTGGGCGGCGACCGCGACCGGCTGGGTCAAGCCCATCTTTCTTCCGAGCCCGGGGGCTGTCTGGACCAAGATGGTGGAACTGACGCTCGATGGGACGTTGCTGAACGATGCCGGCATCAGTATCTACAGAATGCTCGTCGGCTTCGCGCTGGCGTCCTTGATGGCGATCCCGATCGGCATCATGATCGGTTGCTACCGCACCTGGGAAGCGGCGATCGAACCGTTCATCGACTTCGTGCGCTACATGCCTGTCGTCGCCTTCGTGCCGCTGACGATCCTGTGGGCCGGAACGAGCGACATCCAGAAATTCGTCATCATCTGGATCGGCACGTTTTTCCAGCAGGTGCTGATGGTGATGGACAGCGTCAAGCGCGTGCCGCCTGACTTCGTCGGGCTTGGGCGAACGCTCGGCCTGTCGGAACCGAAGATCCTCTGGCGCATCGTTCTGCCGTCGTCGCTGCCCGGTATCTGGGACACGCTGAGGATCAGCATGGGCTGGGCCTGGACTTGGCTTGTTCTGGCCGAGCTTGTCGCGGCCACCTCGGGGCTTGGTTACCGCATCGTGGTGTCCCAACGCTATTTCCAGACGCAGACGATCATCGGCTACATCCTGCTTCTTGGCATACTTGGTCTGATCACCGATCAGAGCATGAAGGCTCTCGAGCGTGTTTTCTTCCGTTATACGTCGAGACATTGATATGAATGAACCGAAACTGAAGATCCAATCGCTCAACAAGTGGTACGGATCGGGCAAGCGAAGCGTTCACGCCCTCAGCGATATCGATCTGGAACTGGCGGACAACGAGTTCGTGTCACTGGTCGGCGCTTCCGGCTGCGGCAAGAGCACGCTGCTTTCGATCGTCGCCGGCCTGCAGAAGTTCAATGACGGAGTGCTCTTGACCGATGGCGCGCCGATCGTCGGCCCCGGTCTCGACCGTGGCGTCGTCTTTCAGTCCTACACGCTGCTCCCTTGGCTGACCGCGCAGCAGAACGTCGAGTTCGCCCTTCAGGCGGCGGGCTTGTCGGCTGCCGAGCGCAGGGAAGTCGCGCGACACCATATCAATCTGGTGAAGCTCGACCGTTTCGCCGATGCCTTCCCCTCGCAGCTTTCAGGCGGCATGAAGCAGCGCGTCGCCATCGCGCGCGCGCTGTCCTATCGGCCAAAGATGTTGCTGATGGACGAGCCCTTCGGCGCGCTGGATGCGCTGACGCGCCATCAGATGCAGGAGCTGCTGACGCAAATCTGGGAAGAGCATCGTCTGACAGTGCTGTTCGTCACCCATGACGTCGAGGAGGCGGTCTACTTGTCCGACCGCATCATTTCGATGAGCATCAATCCCGGCCGGATCAACGCCACCTTCCATGTCGGCCTGGCGCGACCGAGACATCAGGACATGATCTCGACCTCGGACTTCATCTCCATCCAGAAGGAAGTGCTCGCGGCGATCCGAGCGGGATCGCAGCAGGACGATGCGCTTTAACCCATAAACCGGCCGACGAGATTGAGCATGATGCGTCCAACATCATTGTCTTCTCCGGGTGCCGGTAGAGCACCGATCCAGGCAACGGAACTGGCGGAAAACACCAATCCGCCAGCCTCGTGCCGGTAGATCGTCATATCCGATCGCCGCATCGCCGTCCGCTCCGCCTCGTCATCGGCAAGCCAAAGGTCCGGGCGGACCTGAAAGCTGTCGTCGAAGCCATCGGCGACCGCCAGCCGGACCAGATTGGCAGGCGTCTCTTCCGAGCGCAGTACCGCATCCACCTCATACCCCGCCGCTCCGCCAAGCACGGTGCCGCTATCGCCGAAGGTCTCACCGACACCCTCGAACAGCCACGCATATTCGGCGGCGTAGCTCCCCTTCAAGCGGCGATAGGGCCTCGATGCGCCGAAGCTCATGATCACATAAGTAACACCAACCAGCGCCTGGGGATGGCGGTTGCCGCGATCTTCCCAGTTTCCGCCCGGCTCGCCCGTCATCGAGAGATGCATCTCTCCCGGCCGCCCGCTCCAGATATCGTTCTTGCCGCGCCGCAGTTCCATCTTGTCGCCGTCGAAAGCGACCACCCAGTAAAAGCCGTTGCCGCCGAGATAGCCGAGACTGCCGCCAGAACCGAGATAGCGATCCAGGCCATTCATCATCGCCGACGACCAGTATTCCGGATGACTGCCCGTCAACACCAGGCTATAGGGCGACAGGCTCGCCAAGCCTTCATCGTGAAGATCCCGATCGGTCAATACGTCGACCGCGATGCCACGCCGCGCGTAGAATCTCAGCAGCTGCAGATCGACCGGGAGCAGATGCGGCGAGTTCGACAGCGGGTAATGATAGTCATCCCTCAGCGTCGCGCGCGGACGCCGGCTCGAGGTCAGGCTGACGCCGCTGAGATCGCTGTGCGTGTCGTAGAGACTGAGGAAATTGTTGTCGATCGCGAACAGGTGGGCGCGGTCGCTGCCATGCCAGGGGTAGCGATGCGGCGGTAGTTGTTCGTCGGCGTAGGCGAGATAGGTGGCGGTCGGCAGCAGCACCGCCACGTTCGATCGCGGCTCGCGTGGGCGCACGAAGAATGGCAGCCTCTCCACTCCGCGATCCGTCCCGATCTCGAGCGCATAGACGCCGGACCGTGCATCCTCGGGGATATTCACGGTCAGATCCGCCGCCCAGTCGAAGCCGCCGAAATCATCGTCGTGCAGATGAATGGCATCGAATTGATCCGAGCACAGACGGGGATCGTGGACCTCGCCGGTAAAGCGCGGCGAGGCGACCGCAAATGTCGGCGCATTGTGAACGATGATCGCCGGGCCGCCTTGCTGCACGGGTGAAATGCTGCCTACCGGGCCACGCCTGGGAAAGCGCCATTCCGTCGTCTGGTCGGCGCTGGTTAGCCGGATGCGGCCGAGTCTGGCATTCAAGGTCCGGCGCGAACGATCCGAGACGCCGCCGATGCAAATCGGTCCGGAGATATCCGCCAGGCCAAGCGGGATCGTGCGTTCCGCTACGACCGGCTGGTCGGCACGCCTGACCTTGAAACCCATCGCGCTCAGCGAAAAAGAGATGTCGAGCTGATACCACCGCTCGTTACGGACATCGGCGACGGGATGGCTTTCACCGTCAACAACGGCAACCAGACCACCATCGGGCACCAGATTCAGGAGCAGCGGACCGATCGCGACGACCGGCTTCGTGCTCTCGTTCCTGGTGAAGAGAATTTCCAGGGACAGCTCGTAGACCTCAGACCGACGAGATACAGCCGGAATCTCGGCCCAGGAGCCGAGATCATATTCGCGGATGGAGAACGCGTTCGAATGCCTCTCAATCTCCCAATCGACCTCGAGCGCTTCGTCGCGATCAAGCGTGACGACCCTGACGCTCGCATTCGGATCGGTGCAGGAAAGAAAGGCGCCCGTGGCGGAACCGGCCTTCACGCTCCAGGGTTCGATGAACCCCACGGCAGCCATTGCGTCGTGGTTCAATCGATTTCGCATGCCGATACCCCATGTTCCTGAATCGGGGCATCGGTCCGATGGCAACCCAGTTCTCATGCGGAATTTTGTCTATACATCTCAGCGCGGTCAAGCGCGGTGACAGCCGAGATATTCTCGCGATGCGTACCAGACCGACAGATTCTGGCCTGTTAACGACGCGGGCAATAGGCTATGAGCGCCTTGGTCGTATTCGCTTTCCCCGATGCGACCGAAACTTCAGCCTCGCACTCCGCGGGGCTTTTTCTTTGTCCGCCGTTCGCTCGCCAAGAGGTGGACAACCCGTTCAGCGCATTGAACTTTTTATCTCCCTAATGCACGATATGCACAATGCGAGGGAGACTCACATAATGCGTTCAGGCTTGGGGACGATCACGATCGTCGACGACGGGCATAACGGCCATGTTGCCTACGAAATGACCGAGAAAGACGGTCTCTTGTTTGCCGGCGAAGAATTGCTGCGGCGGGCGAAGGCCGCCAAGCGCGTTACTTTCCGACCGCTTGCCGCCGCGACCGAACACCGAATCCGCATCGGAAGCGTCGATGCGAGTTGCGCCAATTTCCTGATAGTGACCTGATCGGTCTACGTTGCCACGCCGGCAGGACCAGTGAAGCCCGACGATCTTATTGCCTGGAGAAGGCAAGCTCCGCGAAATCGTAGACGCGCGCGAATGCGGCATCCGCCCCGGCGATGAGCGCCCGTTCCTCTTCAGCGCTCAGATCGACTCCATCGAGCGCCGCGGTGAATATACGCCAATGCAGGCCACGCCCTTCGGGCGCTCCGGCGAGATGGCGCGCTCCCATATTCTCGTCGAGACCGAGCTTGGCCGCGTATTTCAGAAGAAAGGCCGCGCCGAGATTGGAGCCTTCGATCACGTAGAGCCATCCCAAAGCCTCCGCAATCGCGACCTTGTCTCCGCTGGCGAATGTCGGAACACTCTCAGTTTGCGGCGTGTCTAGGCCGAGATCGGCAAAGTCCTGCTCGATGAGCGCCAGTCTCCGGCGGCCGGCCAGATCCGGAAGCAGGGCATCGAGTTGCTCGTTGAAGAACAAGGCATCGAGATCCCGGTGAAACAGGTATTGCATGTGCAGGAGGCGAGCGTAGCTCTGCCTGTCGGCGAAGGGATTGACCTGCATGATACGCTTGTCCAGACGCTCATGCGCTGCGTGTGTTGCGGCCTTCAGTCGCTGGGTGCGCGTTTCCTCGGTCACCGGCAAGATTTCAGTCGCAATCGACATTCAATTCAGTCCCTTCACTCAAATCCTGATCTTCGGTCAGTTCCGGCATTCACGCTTCGGCGAAAAGGCGATGATAACGACAATGCTGGCCGGTCGCGCCTAGCGCCTCGTGGCCACGGCGCGCTCGACGGCCGACTTCAAATCCATTTCGGAATAGGGTTTCCGCAACAGAACCGCCTTGGGCGGCGCGCCGGCCGGCAGACTGTGCTCCCCTGTCGCGAACACGACGGCGATGTCAGGATGCTCGCGGAGCACGGCCGCGGCAAGATCGACGCCGTTGACATCGGGCAACCCGATATCCGCCATCAGCACGTCGATCTCGTTGGCCCGCAGAAACTCGAGTGCCTCCGCTCCATCCGCCGCTTCCGTCACCTGATGCGCCATGTCGAGCAGCATTTCGGCCGTGTTCGAGCGGATCAGGAAGTCGTCCTCGACGAGCAGAATACGCACGCCGACTGCCGCCACGGGCTGGTCGATCGGCGCCGCGCTTCGCGGCGAGGACACCTGGCTGATCTGCTTCTGGTTCGCGATGACGTGACGAAGCCGGCGCGCCAGCGCCTCCCTCGTATAGGGCTTCGATAGCAACTCGACGCCGGGGTCCAGCCTTCCCCCATGAACGATCGAGTTCTCTGTGTAGCCCGAGGTGAAGAGCACGGCCACGCCGGGCAGCCGCTCCTTGGCGCGCCGTGCCATCTCGCTGCTTTTCAGCGGTCCGGGCATGACGACGTCGGTGAAGATCACGTCGATCTGCATGCCGCTTTCGATGACGTTCAATCCGGCCTGCGCATCCTTGGCGGTCAGAACGCTGTAGCCGAGATCGGACAGTGTCTCGACGACGATCGAACGCACTTCCTCGTCATCCTCGACCACCAGCACCGTTTCCGTACCGCCAACCACCGGCCCGCCGTGCACGGTTACCTCGCGGTCCTCGTCAGCGACAGAACGCGGCAGGTAGATGCGCACCGTCGTTCCCTGATCGATTTCGCTGTAGATCTTCACATGTCCGCCCGATTGCTTGACGAAGCCGTAGACCATGGAAAGCCCGAGCCCGGTCCCCTTGCCTTCGGGCTTAGTCGAGAAGAACGGCTCGAACACCTTGTTCAATATGTCCGGCGACATGCCCGTTCCGGTATCGGTGACCGCGAGCATGACATACTGGCCAGGCATGACCTCCTGATGGGTGCGCGCATATTCCTGGTCTAGCGCCGCGTTGCCCATCTCGATCGTCAGCTTACCGGAACCGTTCATCGCGTCGCGCGCGTTGATGGCAAGGTTGAGCAGCGCGTTTTCCACCTGCGTGGGGTCGGCATAGGTGTTCCATAGCCCGCCGCTGGTGATCACCTCGATTTCGACCGCTTCTCCAAGCGAACGCCGCAGCAGGTCGTCCATTCCGCCGATGAAGCGCGCGATATTGATAACCCGAGGCTCCAGCGCCTGGCGGCGGCCGAAGGCGAGCAGCTGGCTGGCAAGCTTCGCGCCGCGATTGACGCCGGCCAGCGCATTGGCCAGACGCCGCTCCGCCCGCTCGTTGCCCATCAGATCCTTCGACAGGAGTTGCAGGTTGCCGGAGACGACCTGCAGCAGATTGTTGAAATCATGCGCCACGCCGCCCGTCAGCTGGCCGATTGCTTCCATCTTCTGCGCCTGCTGCAGGGCGCGCTCGGTCTGGTGGCGCTCGGCGATCTCGGCCTCGACCCTCGCCTCGAGGCTTTCGTTCAGCTGTCGCAACTGCTCTTCCGCCCGCACGCGGTGGCGAACCTGCCGCTCAAGGCTGGTGGCGTGGTCCTGAAGGCTGGCCTCGGCCTCGCGCTGCTCGGTGATGTCTGTGTGAACGCCGACCCATTCCTCGATCTCACCGGAAGCGTCGAAGATCGGCACGCCGCGAATGGCGAAGGTTCGATAGACGCCGTCGGCGCGCCGAACCCTGTGTTCGTGGACATAGGTCGCCTTCGCGGCGACCGCGGCCTTCCAGCTCTCGACCGAGCCGTCCTTGTCGTCCGGATGAACGGCCTCCGCCCAGCCATAATCCTGATAGCTCTCGAAGGGCTGCCCGGTCAGTGCGGACCATGCCGGCTGCTCACCCAGCATGCGTCCGTCGGCGGCGTTCGTCCAGATCACGCCGTGGACGGCGTTCACCGCCGCGCGGAAGCGGCCATTGCTCCGCTGCAAGGCGACTTCGGATCGCTTGCGATCCTCGATATCGATCATCACGACGTAGATGCCGTCGATCTCGCCGGTCGATGTGCGCCGGGGCACGTAGCGTATCTCGACATTGCGATGCGCCCCATCCGGCCGGACAATGGACGTGTCGGTAATGATACGGTCGCCCGCCATCGCCTGCTCGACCAGGGAAAGACGTGCCTGGTAGCTCGTCTGACCGATCACCTCGGATACGTGCTTGCCGACGACGTCGGCTGCGTCGAGGCCGAACCATTCCATGTAGCCCTGGTTGGCGAAACGGTAGACATGGCCGCGATCAATGAAGCCGACGAGGATGGGAAGCGCATCCGTCAGCCGCTTCAGCTCCTCGCGGCTGTCCGCGAGCTCGGCCACCGCCTTCACCTTGTCGGTGTTTTCAAGCACCGTGCAGAGGACACCGTTCACCTTGCCGTCGTCGTCATAGATCGGCGTGTAGAACAGGTCGAAGACGACTTCTTCCGGCACCCCGTGGCGATGCAGCACCATCGTCTGGTCTCGGTAGGACTGGACCTCGCCGCGAAAGCCGGCCTCGAGAATCTTGCTGTTCCAGTCCCAGATCTCCGGCCAGATGCCGGGGACAGTCGCGCCGAGCGCGCGTGGATGGTAGCTGCCGGCAATCTCCACGTAGCCGTCATTATAGATCATCACATGATCGTCGCCCCACATCAGCACCTGCGGGATGGGCGAATTGACGATCGAATTGACCTTGATTCTCAGGTTCTGCGGCCACTCGCTGATCGGGCCAAGCGAGGTTGCCGCCCAATCGAAACCGCGAACAAGTTCTCCGGTTTCGCCGCCGCCGATGGGCCAATGGCCGGACGTGAACTGATATGTCATAAAGCCACCAAGTGAACCAGAAATTCTCCTGTTTCATAGGCGACAGGATTGGTCCTGTCCATGGCGAGCGGCCAGAACAAGTGGCCGGACAGGCATCGATACGAAGAAGGCGAGACAACGGCCGCCGGCGTTGCAATTCGGTTGTCGCGCGCAGAAAAAAGAAACGCGACGCGATCACCCGCTTTTTCATTTAAGTTGACGCTGCTATGGGAGCATGATGTCGTCCGTTAGAACGAGGAAACAGGCGAGATGAGCGATAACGTCATCCAGTTCCGCAAGCCCGCGCCGCAAAAGACCCCGAAGCCGCCACGCCCATGGCTGCGCAAACTGATCTCGATCGTCGCGGTGATCGCGGCCTTTGTCGCGGCCTGGATCTACTTCACGGTCGCCGGCTGATCTGGCCATTGCGCGCGTCGCATGCGTGAAGCGGCCGCATGGAAGCGATAACGGCCGGAGAACGGGACAACCCGTTCTCCGGCCGTTTTCACGATCAGAGTAGACTTACCACTTCTTGGCAAGCTTGAAGGTGAAGGTGCGGGCATCGCCGTAGCCGCAAGCGCCGGCCGTACGGCAAGCCTCGACATACTGCTTGTCGAACAGGTTGGTGACGTTGAGCGATGCCATCCAGTTTTCCTTTTCGTAGCGGATGGCCGCGTCGAACACGGTCGATTCAGGAACGCGAAGCGTGTTGGCTTCGTCCGCCCAGGAACGGCCCTTGTGGCGAAGGCCGGCTCCGAGGCTGAGCCCTTCAAGCGCGCCGTTCGTCACCGTGTAATCGACCCACATGGACGCCGTGTAATCGGGAACGACATAAGGCGTCTTGCCGATCAGGCCGGGGTTCGGGTCATTCTGGACAACGGTGACATCGGTCGCGGCGAAGGCGCCGAGCAGCTTCCAGTTATCGTCGATATTGACCTTGGCCTCCAGTTCGAAGCCCTTCGATTCCACTTCGCCAAGCTGGTCCGTCCACGGAGCGACCGGGATCGAAACCGAGTTGTTGCGCTTGTTGATGCGGAAGACGGAGGCGGTGAAGGACGCATCCATGAAGGTGGGCTCGTACTTGATGCCGGCTTCATACTGTTCGCCCTCTTCCGGCTTGAGCGGACCATGTCCACCACGGCCGACCATCGGGTTGAAGAAGGTCGATGCGCTGGCATAAGGCGTCAGCCCGTTGTCGAACTCGTAGGCGAGGCCGGCGCGGCCGCTCCAGGCGCCGTCGGATTCGTCGAAGCTGTTGGACGAATCCAGCCGATCCTTGAAGTCGGTGTTGACGTAATCGTAGCGGCCGTTGAGCGTTGCCAGCCATCCGTTGCCGAAACGGACCTGATCCTGAGCATAGACGCCCAGCTGATTCATTCTGACGTCTTCGCTGTAAAGCGCTCCGGGTGTCGGCTGTGTCTGGCCATAAATCGGGTTCAGCACGTCAAGATTGCCGTTGTAGGGCTGGGCCGGATCGCCGGCGCCGAAGACGGAGTTCTGCACGTTGTCGATGCTGTACAGACGGTAATCGACACCAAACATCACCTTGTGCTCGGTGGCGCCAAGGTCGAACGTGTTTTCGATGCGATTGTCCCAGGCCAATGTGCCAACCGAGGTGTCGCCCTCGAAGTTCAGGCGCTGGAGCTCGGTCTGGCTGGCATAGAGCGAGGGATAGACAAGGAACTCGTATTTGTCGAGACGACCGTAGCGGGCATTCGACGAGTATTTCCAGCCGCCTTCGAACTCGCGCTCGAACTCATAGCCAATCATCTGCTGATCGTAACGGCCGGTGTCCAGATCCGGTTCACCAGGGAAGAAGCGGCGCGAGATCTTGCCGATACCCGGCCGGTCGACGACCGTACCCTCATAAGGCAGGAAGCCGTTGCCCGTATGGGTCTGATCCAGACCACCGGCATAGGCCCAAACGGTCAGGCTCGTGGTGTCATCCGGCGAAATGGTGAGCTGCGGCATGACGAAGCCGCGCAGATCACGAGTGTAATCGGTGTAGCCATCGCCTCCGGCGATCTTGCCGGTCAGCCGATAGGTCATGGTGTCGCTCGATCCGACCTTGTCGGAGAAGTCGAAACCCGTGAAGGCGTTGCCGTTCGAGTTGATGCCGATCTCGGTATAGTAGAGCGGATCGTCGGTCGGGCGCTTGCGGACCATGTCGATAATGCCACCGGCATTGGCGCCGCCGTAGAGAACCGAGGCCGGCCCCTTCAGGACATCGACACGCTCGAGCATGAAGGGATCGATCTGGAAATTGCCGAACCCGTAGGAAAACAGGTTGAGATTATCGAGATAGACGCCGCTCTGTCCGGCATCGAAGCCACGGACGTAGAACCAATCGGTATCCGGATCGGTGCCGAAGGTCTGCGTGGCGACGCCTGCCGTATAACGCAGAGCCTCGTCGACCTTGTTGACAACGCCACGATCGTCGAGCTCCTGGCGGCCGATAACGGAGACAGCCTGCGGAATTTCCTTCAGCGGCGTATCGGTCTTCGAACCAGCCGTCGTCTTCTTGGCGACATAGCCCTTGACGGGGCCCGTGCCGGTTGCTTCGCTGGAGCCATCGGCCGAATTGCCGGAGCCCTGAATGACGACCGGTTTCAGCTCGGTCGCGTCCTGCGCGATAGCGAACGTGGCGCTCGCACCAAAGATGGCGACGCCCGCCAAAAGCCTTGCCCTGAAGATCACGCGGTCTGCTCTCACACCCATGTTTACTGTCACCCTACTCACGCCACCGCCATCCCAACGACCGGCCAACTCAAAGAATAAGCTGAGTGATTAACTCAGTTTTAACGGTTCAGCTTGTCCCGATCGCGGACGAATTGAATGTTTTTGGGCAATTTTTCGCGGCGCGGCCAAACGCTCAAATGGTGTGTCGTTCAGGCAACGCGGGCTTTCTTCCACGTGGCAGGTGTCGTTCCGACATTCTTTCGGAACACGCGTGTGAAATGCGCCTGATCGGAGAAGCCGGTTTCCGCCGCGATGACCATCAGCGACTGGTCGCCATGAAGCAGAAGCTGCTTTGCGCGTTCCAGCCGGGCGTTCATCTGCCATTGGTGCGGCGCCAGGCCTGTGGAAGCCTTGAAGGCATGGCTGAAGTGGGATTGCGAGAGCCCCGCCAGTGTCGCAAGCTCTTCAAGCCGGATATTGCGCATGCAGTTTTCGCTGATGAACTCCGTTGCCTTGCGTAGTTGCCAGGCGGCAAGCTTGCTGCGCTTGCGGGGCTCGGCCTTCCCAAGCTTCATGACATCGATGATCAGCGCCAGCGCGAGACCATCGCCATAGAGATCGTGCAACGGCGCCGGGTTCATGCATTCGGCGGCGATCATGCGCGACAGCGTCAGCACGCGATCATCGGAAAACAGCAACCGTGCGCTCGTCAACCGGTCCCGATCAAGCTCCTCCATCAACCGGCGCGCCACGATCTCGGCGTCGAAATGCAGATCCAGATGACGAAGAAACTGGACATTCTTCAGATCGGCCCAGAGCTCCATGCCCGCCGGCACATAGGAGATCGGCTGGTTTTCGCCATCCTCCGCGGCGTCGGCGCCCTTCGAGGTCAGCTTCATCGTCGAACGGCCGGCTCCGTTCATATCGAGCAGAACGAAAAGCCGGGGGTCATTCGAGACATAGTAACCACCGGCATAGGGCGCGCATTCGACATCCCAGACGTCCGCGACGATGCCGTTCCATGATCGCCTGTGAAGGCCGCCGACAACGGAGAAACCTTCGATCTTGTTCTGCATGCGAGGCTGAAATGTCATGGATAGGATGCGCACTATACCTTCTTAAGAAAGTCATGTTTAAGGCAAGCGCTACGATAAGGCAATCCTGCGTTAAAAAAGCACGCCATGTTTCAAGGACAGTTGTGGTTTCAAGGGCCGTGCGGGTAGGCTCACCCCTTGCGGATGGAACCACGCCAGATCAGTTCGGCCTTCAACGTGATCGAGTGGGCCTCTTCCGGTTCGTCCTCATGGCCGCCGGCAAGCCATTTCACGGCCTGTGAGGCAATCGCCATGACCGGCTGCGCGAATGTCGTGAGGTCGAAGGATGACCACGACGCCTGTTCGATGTCATCGAAGCCCGCGACGCAGAGCTGGTCCGGGATGGACAGCCCGAACTGATGGCGTGCCGCATCCATGAAACCGCAGGCGAGCAGATCGGTGGCGCAGAACACGCCATCGGGCCGTTCGGCGCGCGTCAGCATGCGTTGTGCAAGCACCCTTCCCGCCTCGTACCCCGTCGATCCGTAGCGTTCGACGACGACCTCGAGACCGAGCTTTTCCGCGGCGGCGATGAAGCCGCGCTCGCGACCCATCAGGCTCGGCGTCCTCGCTTCGGAATTGGCGAATGCGAGCGTCCGGCACCCGGTGCGGACGAATGCGGTGGCGATCCGACCGCCGGACTCGTAGTCGTCGAGATTGATCTTCAACGTGCCCGGCTGATCGTCATCGCGATTGATCAGCACCAGACGCTGGCCGCTGCGAAGGCAAAGCTGGGTGATGGACTTATCCGGCAGGCCGGAGAGAATGATCGAGGCGTCCGCCCGGTAGCGAATGGCCTGCTGCAACGCGCGATCGACACTGCCATCCGAGCGGTCGGTGTTGACGAACATCGCGACCTTGCCGGCATTCTGCAGTTGGATGGTCAGTTCCCGCAAAAGCGCCGAGCGATACGGCGTCGCAACGTCGGAGACGATCAGGCAGACGATGCCGCTCTCGTTGCGCATCAGACCGCGGGCCAGATGATTGACGTGATAGCCGAGCGCTTCGGCCGCTTCCAGCACTCGCCTGCGGGTGTCGGCCGAAACGCTGGCGCCCGGCGTGAAGGTTCGCGATACCGCCGAACGCGATACCCCTGCCCTCTCGGCAACTTCCTGTGCGCTCACGAATAATTTAGACGGCATGACGATCCCTTTGTTGCACGCACTTTTGCATCGACTTGCACTTGCGTGCAATCCGCAATGACCTCGGCCAATATGAAGTTTTCATGACGATTATTGACATCCGGCTTGGCGAAGTGTTCGTTTTGCACGCGCTTGCAAGTATGCCTGCGGCGGCCTTCCCGGCTGCAGCACCTTGCGACCGCGAGTTTCAGCGGCTGTTTCCAGCCATCGTTTCCAACAAAGGACATGTTGCGATGACATTGCGCGTTATTCCAGGGCTCGAAGCACGTCTCGCCCTTGCCGAAGCCGTTGCCCGCGAGGCGGGCGCCGTGGCGCTCGACTATTTCAAGCGCCGGGAAACGCTCATTGTCGAAACGAAGCGCGATCCGCAGGACGTCGTGTCGATTGCCGACAGGGAGGTTGAAAACCTGATCCGCGCGCGGTTCGCGGAAGTCTATCCCGGCGATGGCGTTCTCGGCGAGGAATATGGCCTGACCCCGGGCACCTCGGGCTTCACATGGGTCATCGACCCGATCGACGGAACAAGCCCTTTCGTCAACGGCATGCCGAACTGGTGCGTATCCATCGCCCTGCTGCACGACGACGTGCCTGTTGTCGGCGTCATCGCCTCGCCCTGCCACGACGAGCTCTACGCCGCCGCGCTCGGCATGGGAGCCACCCTGAACGGCAAGCGGCTCGAGCTCAGCCCCAAGCGCAACATCCGCAACGCCGTGACCGGCATCGGCGCGAACAGCCACGTCTCGCCCGCCACGGTCGCCAGGATGGTCGAGGAACTGCTGGGAGCGGGCGGTAATTTCATCCGCAACGGGTCCGGCGCGCTCATGCTCGCCTATGTCGCGGCCGGCCGTCTCGTCGGATATTACGAACCCTATATGCACGCGTGGGATTGCCTGGCAGGATACTGCCTGGTCAAGGAAGCAGGCGGCTGGTTCCACCCCTTCCCGACCAACGGCGAGGGGCTGACCAAGGGCGCGAAGGTGCTTGCCGCGGGCCCGGCGCCATTGACGATCTTCGCAGGATAGCAGGCGTGTAACACGCCCCTCCCTCGGTCGGCTGAAGTTCAAGGCGCGACATCGCGCCTCTCGTCCCGCGCGGCTTTGCAACCTATATACATGCGGAGATGTCGGTGATCAGTACCGGCTGAACGGAGACATGTATGAGCCGAGATCCGTACGAGCTTCTGGGCGTCAAGAAGGACGCTACGCAAAAAGAGATCCAGAGCGCGTTCCGCAAGCTCGCCAAGAAGCTGCACCCCGACCTGAACCCCGGCGACAAGAAGGCCGAAGACCGGTTCAAGGAGATCTCGGCGGCTTATGAGATCGTCGGCGACGAGGACAAGCGCAAGCGCTTCGACAGAGGCGAGATCGACATGACGGGCGCGGAACAGGCGCAGCGCAACTATTATCGCGACTACGCCTCGCAGGCCGGCGCCGGCGGCCGCTACCAGAACAATGCCGGGTTCGCCGACTTCGGCGACAGCGACGACATATTTTCGAGCTTCTTCTCCGGACGCGGACGCGGCGGCGGGCAATTCCGCTCGCAGGGGCAGAACCGGCAATATTCCATGGAGGTCGACTTTCTCGACGCCATCAATGGCACCAAGACGCAGATACGCCTGCCGGACGGCCCCGCGCTCGATTTGCAGATCCCGGCAGGAACCCGCGACGGCCAGACGCTGCGCCTGAAGGGCAAGGGCGAGCCCGGGATCGGCGGCGGTCCGCCGGGTGACGCGCTGGTCGAAATCCGCGTTCGCCCGCATAAGTTCTATGTGCGCGATGGCGACGATATCCGCCTCGATCTGCCGATATCGCTGCCCGAGGCGGTGCTCGGCGGCAAGGTGCGCGTGCCGACGCCATCCGGCGCGGTCAATCTCACGCTGCCCGCCAATTCCAGCACCGGGAAGATATTGCGCCTGAAGGGCAAGGGCGCGCCGAAGCGCGGCGGCGGCGCCGGCGATATCTATGTGTCACTGAAAGTCGTCTTGCCGGATGGACCGGAGCCGAAGCTTGCCGAATTCATGAGCACGTGGGTGCCGGCCAATCCGCAGAATCCGAGAAAGGGCATGGAGGAGTAGCCATGAATGATCTTGAATTCCGCCGAACCCTGAAGATCGACGTCACCGTGGTGGACGTGTGGGTCGCGCAGGGCTGGTTGATCCCCGAAGCTCACGACGGCGATCGTGAATTTCGCGACGACGATGTCGCGCGGGCGCGGCTGATCCTCGACCTCACCCGGGATATGGGCGTCAACGACGCCGGTGTCGATCTCATCATGGATCTCGTCGATCAGATACACGGTCTGCGCGGCACACTGCGCGACATGCTCGGCGCCATGGAGCAGCAAGACGACGACGTTCGCCGCCGGCTGCGCCGCAAGCTCGACACGCTTTCGTCGGCGCACGTCGGTTAGGCATCTGCGGGCGGAGCCCGCGATCGGACAAGGCAAGGAGACCCGACTTGAGCAACGATGACGGCCGTCATGACGCTGATCATTCCCACATCGACTGGCGCGAGAACGGCGTCAAAGTCATCCCCGGCGATGCGCTCGACCCAAACACCGCTCAGACACCGGGAATGAACCGCGCGACCGCGATCAACCACGCCCGCGCCGGCGCTGAGAAGATCTGGGCCGGCACGGTGACCATTCACGCCAACGCGAAGACCGGCGCGCACCATCACGGAGATCTCGAGAGCATCATCTATGTCGTGAAGGGTAAGGCGCGCATGCGCTGGGGCGACAATCTCGAATTTACCGCCGAGGCTGGGCCAGGCGACTTCATTTTCGTGCCGCCTTACGTGCCGCATCAGGAGATCAATGCGAGCCAAAACGAGACGCTGGAATGCGTCCTCGTTCGCTCCGGGCAGGACCCTGTCGTCGTCAATCTCGATATCGAACCGGTTGAAAAGCCGGAACACGTCCGGTGGATCGATCCGATACACAAATAATCCACTCTCGGTAGTGCGCTAATGAAGAATTGATCGTTGATCGCGTCCGAAATTTTCGACGAATGTCCCCTTGGCCGCGCATGCATCGGAACATCGCGGCTCGCGCGCTAAGTTTGCGAAAAAAGATAGCCGGCTTCACGACATTCTGTTGGCACTTTACGTCAAAATCGTTGACCAGCAGGGGCTGCCGCAGGTACGCGCGAACAAATCCAGGCCACAACAATAAGTTCGGATGGCACTAATCCAATCTTTGATCCGCAGCGTACACCGCTTTGTTATCGCCTGGACAGCCAATCGAAAAGCGGCTCCAGGTGGATATCACGGCCTTCGATGCAAATCTCAAAATCCGGCGATTTATCTACCGGAAGATGTATATGAGCCTCGCTTGACCGAAATGAACCGAAATGCTTACTTATGATTGCATTCGACGTCACGCAAATTTGCTGATCTACAGGCTTTTTCAGTTGAAAGTCAGGCTATTCAGGCAGATGAGTTGGCGGGAATAAAAATGAACGGCACAATTGATCCGTTCAAATATCTTGGTAAGGTTGCCGCAGGGAATAATAAGCACGCCGCAACTGGCGTTAGAAGGATAAGGCCATGAAAGAAGCTCCGCATACCGTTGACGTACACGTCGGCAAGACGATCCGCATCAAGCGCTTGATGCGCAAGGTTTCGCAGACCGAACTCGGCGACCGCGTCGGCGTCACGTTCCAGCAGATTCAGAAGTATGAAAAAGGCTCGAACCGCGTTTCGGCAAGCATGCTGGTCGAAATCGCCGGCGCGCTCGATGTCGATGTTCGCTCCTTCTTCGAAGATATTTCGGCCAATGCCAACGACAATCCGACGCCGAGCGACGAATTCGTCGTCTCGCGCGATGGCGTGCTGCTCAACGCTGCTTTCCTGTCGATCAAGAACGAACAGGTCCGCAAGAAGATCGTCAAGCTGGTGCAGGCAATTGCCGGCATGGAGCAGATCGAAAGCGAAGCCGCCGAGTAAAGCGGCTTTCGCGGATCCAATCGACGGTCAGTGGCGCTCCAGGACGACGAGGTTTTCTCGCGCGTCTTTCATCGCCAGCTTCGTCTTTGTGCCGATCAGCTTCTCCAGGTTCACATCCAGCTCGCGCTCCGGGTCGATTCCATCCCAATCGATGACGACCTGCAGCAGAGCCATGTTCGTAAGATGCGTCAGATTGTTCAGCTTGAGCTTCTGCGCTTCATCTTTTGCTGCGGACAGCAAGCGGAATATCCTCGCATATTCGCTGCCGCTGCCCTCGTCCACCGTCTGAATGTTCATATCGTCCGCCTCTCTGAGATGCCCCAAACACCACTTCCGGGGCTCCAGTGCTGTCATCATTCAGGCGTGGCGTTATTAGAGCGTTACAGGCGTTACCGGGGTGCTGATTTCCGCGTGCAGCATCTCCCAATGCGACGTTGCGGCAAAGCCCCAGTTGCGCTTTCCGGCGGTAAATTTCACGCTGCCGAGGTAAGCGAGCACCATATCGGCATCGGCGCGCTTCCGCTCGATCTTGTTCGCGCGAATCAATCTCACGATCTCCTTGGCGCGAGCGGCATTGTCGAAGGCGCAACGCTCGACGGCCTTCGGATATGTCCGCTCGGAGAAATGCAGCGCGCGGCCCGCCAAAAGAAGCTTCTTGTATTCGCCCGACAGGAGCAGGCCCTGCCTGTTCAGCGCGTCGATGGTCGGCTGATAATCGACCCACGGAACCGAAAGCGGCAGCCAGCCAAGCTCGGCCGGCGCGTGAACCAGCGCCACCGCCTCGTCGTCGACAAGACGGCCATCGGCGTAATCGTCATAGATCGAGCCGATGCCGACCATGCCGAACGCCGAGCATTCGGCTGCCCGCAGAGCCCCCATGCTGGCGCCGCCGGCAACGACGACGTTCTGCTCGAGCGCGAAGAGGATTTCCTTGTGCCAGACGGACGGCATCTCGCCGAAATAGCCATCGACGATGCCGATGGCACGCGCGCCGTCGCGCACCGCCTGCAGGATATCGCCGCGAGCGGCTGGTCCGCGAAACTCGATCGACGGATGCTCGGCCTGAAGCCTGTCGAGATCTCGGCCGAAGCTCGGTCCTGCGAAAATTACTCTCATGCCTGGGCTCCCTGCATGGCGCCGATGGCGCGCAAGCCAAGTTGAATGAATTCACCGCTGACATCGACCTCAAGGCCGGGCACGATGACGCGGACGACGGAGACCGGAAGGCGCGGATGCGGGATCGGCACGGCCACGACCTGCTCGATACCCCGCGCCCGCAGCCGATCCAGGATATGACGGATGGTCTGCTGGATGCTGCGCTTGGCAGGCTCGGCAAAGCGCGGCGCGACCGGCGTCTCGTCGCAGAGTTCGATCAGCTGCTGCATCGGCCCGTCGCCATCGAGGCGCTGGTAAACGCGCGGCGAAAAGTCGTCGCGGCTGCCGGCAATCGCCGTCAGCCGGCTCTGCGCTGCCTCTGTGATGGCGCGCAGTGCCGCGCGGACAGGATCAGGATGGCAGCCGCAGCCGCCGCAGACATTCGTCCAGCGCGCATCGACGCGATCGCCGAGGTCGCCGGGAACGATGACAGCGAGAAAGCTCGGCACGCCGATATCAGTTGTCATATCAAGCAGCAGGAGCCGCATGCCGGCGCGGGCGATGCGGTCGGTGATAATGTCGATGACGGGATCGCCGAACCCAGCCGGGTCGATGCAAGCGCCGCGCAGTTCATCGAAGGGGCGCAGCTGCGTCAGTGCCCATGCGTCGCGCTCGACCAGTTCGCAAAGGCCGTGCAGCACGGCTTCGGCGGGCCGGTTGCCCGATGCCAGGCCGTCACTGGACTGCTCGAAGCCGGAAGGACGCGTGCCGCGGTGATCGAGCCCGACCAGTGACCACGGCACGAAAACCGGCTTGTCATTCATGATATCGAGGCCTTCGCTCCAGGCGAGCGGGCCGGCATCGATGTCCGACGGCACGCAACGGGCAACGGAATCGAGATCGATGAGCGGTGCACGCTCGGCCTTCATGCCGGCGAGCGTGGCGATGATCAGATCATCCGGCTGCATCTCGGCAACGCGGGTTTCGACCGCCTCCATGGCGGCCGAGGTCATCGCGGCTTCCTCGTCGATGCCCTTGCCCTGGAAGACGGACAGCGTGTAGCTGTTCGGGCGGGTCGCGAAGGCAACTGGAATTTCCAGAAGATCGAGCGCCGTCAACAAGCCGACGCGCGTTATTCCAAGCTCGGCGAAGTGCGGCTTGATCGCCGCGAATGTCTGTCCAGGCGTCAGGGAGCGGTCGTGGTAGGCGCTGACGCCCGCCGCGGAGAGACTTAGATCCCCAGCCAGATCCGTGAGTGCTGCCTGAACAGACATCCGCAATAACCTCAACGGAACTTCAGAGCGTGAACGATGTTCGCGGTCGCGTTGGTGTCGAGTTGAACGGCATTCTGCTTCAGAACAGCCTGAGCAGCAGCGGAGAGGCGAACGGTGGACTTGATTGCGTTGGTCATTGTTTTCTCCTTTTGGTGGCAGCATTTGCTGCGAACAGGAGAGACTGTGAACGGCCGGCGTTATTCCGGTGTGACTGGAAATTTCGCTAATTAACGGCCAAAATCGCGATGTGTCGCACTTCAGGACAGACCGGCCATCCTGAGTCCGTCTATCAACTGACGAGTATCGTCAGGGTTGCGATCCGGCACGAAACGCCAGACATCTTCGGTGCGAAAATCAGGAAAATTCTCGAGGACAACCGAGGCGTAGTGCGCTGCGGTGGCCTTGTCGCCATTCTTGGCGTGCGCCGCGGCGAGCAGACGGGAGGTCGCCGGCCGGTCCTTGACACGGTCGAGCACCTCGATCGCCTTGGCGTAATTCTCCTGGACAAAGTGAATGCCGCCCAGGTTCCAGTAGTAGTAATCCGGCGGCAACGGATTGAGCTTCAGCGCGGCGTGGCTGAGCTCCAGCGCGCGATCACTTTGTCCGTCATGCAAGAGCGCATCGGCGTGATCGGCCAGAATATCCGCATCATTCGGATTGAGCATCTGCGCTTCGGCGAAGAAATCGAGGCTATCGGCAAAGCGTCGGCGATAGAGCGCGACGAAGCCAAGCTCGCGCATGGCTCTTCCGCTGTTCGGATCGCTGTCGCGCGCCTGCCACGCCGAGCGATCCGCCTCTTCCAGGAGTGCGGTGTCCTTCATGCCGCGAACGAGCCACTCCATGCCCAGCACCCGGGCCATGCCGGCATGGGCGGAGGAGAACCGGTCATGTCTCGTCAGCGCGGATTTGAACCACTTTCGCGCCTGCCGCAGGTGCTGCAGATCGGTTTTCGATACAAGCCGCTTGCCCTCGAGATAAAGCCGATAGGCGGAGGGCGAGACATCGTGCATCATATCCGTCAGTTCGCGCCGCTCGATCGTATCGGCGAGCGTCATGACGATGCGCCGCGCCAATTGGCCGAAGGACTGGTTGACCTTCTGCATGGCAAGCGGCAGATCGATCGCCCACAGAACCTCGGCGGTCGAGGTCTTCGTCAGGCGGCAGGTTGCGTAAATCTCATCCTCGCGGCCGTGAATGGTCACGTAGACGGTGTAATCGAAGCGCAATTCCGGCGGCATGGGCTGCAGTTCGCCACTGGCGAGGCTGCGGTTCAGGATCTCGACGCTGGTATGCGCCGCGATCACCTTGAAGCCGCGCTGCTGGCTGAGGCCGATCGTGACGTCTTCTAGGAGCGCCCGGCCGACACGCTGCAGCAGCGGCTCCGACAGCATTGTCTCCGGCGGAAGGATGAGCACGCGCGGCTGGCCGAGCGGATCGGCGGCCGCAGGCCGGACGGATGCTGTTTCCGCTACAACGGGCGCGGCCGGCGCGATGATGCCGAGTTCCAGCGCGAGCGCCTGCGTCGTTGCATCCGGCTCGGCGCCATACTCGGCCTTCAATTCGTTGCGGCAGCGGAAATAGGCTTGCCGCGCCGAAGCGAGATCGCCCGCCGTCGCATGCGCCTTCATCAGCGCGCGGCATGCCGCCTCGTTCGCCGGATCGGTGGCCACAAGCAGCCCCGCCAGCAACACGATATCGGCAAGCGTCAGTTTTTCGGGCGAGATCAAGCAGCGTCATCAGATGCGCATCGCGGCATTCGGCGATCCGGCGACGCTCGATCGTGACCCACTCATCGGCTTCCATCGTCGGCGCGCGGAAGCCCTCAAGCAGCTCGCCTTCGAGCAGACCCCAATCGCTCCGCGCCAACGGATGCGTCGCGTCCCGCAAGAGCAGGACATCCGTGGCCCAGTTCTCGGCATTGAGCGTGATATACGTGTTGGTGGCGGTGATCAGGCGCGGCAGCCCTTCCGGCACGCTGCGATCGATCCGCGCAAGCAGCTGTCGAAGGCTGCCGGCGCGCTGTTTCGACACGTCGGACTGCCATAGCATACCCCGCAACGTCTCGCGCTCCATCGAAAACTGCGACGACGCAGCCACGAAAGCCAGGAGCGGATAGGCCTTTTCCGGAAGCACGATTTCGCCGTCATTGGCGAAAAGCGCTGGCTTTCCGAGCAAGCGAAGCAGGAGGCTGTGCTTAGCCACTGACACCAAGGGTAACTCGCGTTTGGATGATCCAAGACAAGTATAGTGAAAAGCGACTATAACGCAAAAGGAATGCGGCCACTCGGTTGAGTTTTTCAACCGTTAGACGATAGCGATCTCAAACACGGTTTAGAAAAATCGGGATCGGCGGGAAGGAACCGCTGCGACCGTCGATCGCCGTGCCAATGCGAGGCACATCAGCCGCGATCTAAAAGAAATGGCGCCGGCCTTTCGACCAGCGCCATCACATTCAATCAAGCATAGCGCTTAGGCGGCAGCCGAAGCGAAACCAGCCGTCGGAACTTCCGAGATCGTCTTCAGAACCTGGGAGGCGATCTGGTAAGGGCAACCCTGCGAGTTCGGGCGGCGATCTTCCAGGTAACCCTTGTAGTCGTTCTTGACGAAGGAGTGCGGAACGCGGATCGAAGCGCCACGGTCGGCAACGCCGTAGGAGAATTTGTTCCACGGAGCAGTTTCGTGCTTGCCGGTCAGACGCTTGTCGTTGTCCGGGCCGTAAACGGCAATGTGAGCATCGAGGTTCTTTTCGAACTGGGCCATCAGAGCTTCGAAGTAGGCCTTGCCGCCAACTTCGCGCATGAACTTGGTCGAGAAGTTGCAGTGCATGCCCGAACCGTTCCAGTCGGTGTCGCCGAGCGGCTTGCAGTGATACTCGATGTCGATGCCGTACTTTTCAGTCAGGCGCTGCAGCAGGTAGCGTGCCATCCAGATCTGGTCAGCGGCCTTCTTGGAGCCCTTGCCGAAAATCTGGAATTCCCACTGGCCCTTGGCCACTTCGGCGTTGATGCCTTCGTGGTTGATGCCCGCAGCGAGGCACAGGTCGAGGTGCTCTTCGACGATTTCGCGCGCAACCGGGCCGACATTGCTGGAGCCGACGCCGCAATAATAAGGACCCTGCGGAGCCGGATAGCCCTGCTCCGGGAAGCCGAGCGGACGGCCGTTTTCGTAGAAGAAGTATTCCTGCTCGAAGCCGAACCATGCATCTTCGTCGTCGAGAATGGTCGCGCGGCTGTTGGACGGATGCGGAGTGACGCCATCGGGCATCATGACTTCGCACATGACGAGCACGCCGTTGGTACGAGCCGGGTCCGGATAAACGGCGACGGGCTTCAGCACGCAATCGGAGCTGCGGCCTTCGGCCTGCATCGTGGAGGAACCATCGAAGCCCCAGAGCGGCAGCTGCTCGAGCGTCGGGAATTCTGCAAATTCCTTGACCTGCGTCTTGCCACGAAGGTTCGGTACCGGGGTGTATCCATCGAGCCAGATGTACTCGAGCTTATACTTGGTCATTTGCGAGTCTCTCAAACTAAGGTGTCAGCAGGTCCCAGGAACGCGTCAGCCGAAGCTTCCTTGCCCATGGAGGGATGCAAAGGGGTATGCATGTACCGTGCCAGTTCGCGACGAGGGGTGAAACGGCTGGTCGGAAACGCCTCGATTGTATGGCTACACCCCGAGCGTCCAACGACCGAAAACGGTCCGGAACTGCCAGCGGACTCAAGCGGTTACGTCACCGCGAGATCAATTGCCACGCCTGAAAAGACTGAACAGCGAAGGCGTCAATTTTTTCCGCACGACGGTCACTGTGAACATTTATTATGCAAATGCACATTTTATATATTGCACCAACTTCTGATATAAAGCTGCTCAAATCGCCATTGCCCACGATTCAAACATTTGTTGCACTTTTTTCAATCAAATAGCGCATTCTCTGTGCATCCATGCTATTGTCCTTCTTAACGCTTTAGGGCGGACTCAATTTGGAGGCATGACATGGTTACTGGTGCGCATCACGAGTCGGCAACGATCCACGCTTTTCCGGGGAAGCGTTTCGCTTCATCGTCGCTTCGGCAAAAGGTCGACCTGGAAAAAGATCTGGAACCCTGTGTCTACGATAGCTGCTGGTACCACGAGGACGCCATGAAAGAGGAAGAAGCGTCGGCAAAGCCGCGCTTTACCCCGCGCTTCGTGGACTGAGGCGGCTTCGCCGGCGGGTAAGCTCGATCTGTTCACCACCCAGATCTGATGTGATTGTACGCGGTTCCGCTTTGGCGGGGTTGCGTATATTGGGCGTAAGCGTCATGACGGGCTCGCGAGTTCAATTGCGGGCGAATATATGTCGGACAAAGAGGTAGCCATCATCGGCGGCGGGCCGGCGGGGCTCATGGCGGCGGAGATTCTGTCTTCAGCCGGGCACAGGGTCACCGTCTACGAGGCCATGCCGACGGTCGCGCGCAAATTTCTGCTTGCGGGAAAATCGGGCCTCAACATCACCCATTCGGAAGACTATCAGCGCTTTGCGACACGCTTTGGCAGCGCGAACGGTCGCCTGCGCGGCGCGCTCGACGCTTTCCGCCCTGATGACATCAGGCAATGGGCCGCGACCCTGGATACCGAGACCTTCGTCGGAACCTCCGGACGCGTCTTTCCCGTGGCGATGAAGGCATCACCTCTGTTGCGCGCTTGGATCAGGCGGCTGGACGCGCAAGGGGTGACGATACGGACGAGACACCGCTGGCAGGGCTTTTCAGACGGCGGGTGTGTGTTCGAAACGCCTGAGGGCAACCATGTTGTCCGGCCCGATGCCGCCCTTCTGGCGCTTGGCGGCCAGAGTTGGCCGCGCCTTGGATCGGACGGTCGTTGGATCGACTGGTTGCGGGATGCGGCGATTGCCGTTCACGATTTCCAACCGGCCAATTGCGGTTTCGACGTCAACTGGAGCGGGGTGTTTCGCGAGCGCTTCGCCGGCGCCGCGATAAAGTCCGTGGTGGCGACCTCGTCGGCGGGATCGTCGCAGGGCGAATTCGTCATCACTCGACACGGCATCGAAGGCAGCCTGGTTTACGCCCATGCCGCGGCATTGCGAGACGCGCTGACGTCCGGGCAGCCCGCCACACTTTCCGTCGATCTGATGCCCGGTCGCGCGCTGGAGCGGATCGAACACGATCTTGCGAGGCAGGACGCCAAGGCGAGCCTCGCCAGCCGGCTGCGCAAAGGCGCCGGCCTCGATGGCGTCAAGGCGAACCTCGTTCGCGAATGCGGCGGCGATGCAGACCTGCGCGACCCGGCACGGCTGGCACGGCTGATCAAGGCGCTACCTATCCCGGTCGTGGCCCCGCGCCCGATCGCCGAGGCCATTTCATCGGCAGGCGGCATTGATTGGGACGAGATCGACGAGCATTACATGTTGAAGCGGCACCCCGGCCTGTTCGTCGCGGGCGAGATGATCGATTGGGAAGCCCCGACCGGCGGCTATCTGCTGACCGCGTGCTTCGCGACCGGGCGCGCCGCCGCGCGCGGCATCACGGACTGGCTACGGGCCTGATCAGCCCGCGCCTCCAGTCGCTTCCTTTTCCGGAACATGTTCGCCGTCCGGTCGCTTGATCCGGAACCAGGCGAGATAGAGCGCGGGCAGGAAGAGCAGCGTCAGCACTGTACCGACGATGATGCCGCCCATCATGGCATAGGCCATCGGCCCCCAGAACACCTCGCGGGAGATGGGAATAAGCGCAAGGCTCGCCGCCGCCGCCGTGAGCAAGATCGGCCGCATGCGATGTTGCGTCGCCTCTCGCACCGCATCCCAGGGATGATGCCCCTCTCGTCGGAGTTCCTCGACCTGCACGACGAGGATCACCGAGTTCCGGATCAGAATGCCGATGAGGGCGAGAATGCCGAGGATCGCCACGAAACCCATCGGTGCGCCGCTCGACAGAAGCGCGATCACGACGCCGATCAGCGCGAGAGGCGCCACGGCGAAGACGAGAAACAGCCGTGAGAAGCTTTGCAGCTGGATCATCAGGATCGTCGCCATCGTGAACAACATCATCGGCACCACAGCGGCGATCGGCGCCTGGCTCTTGGCGCTCTGTTCCACGCTGCCGCCCACCTCAAGCGTAAAGCCCGGCGGTAGCTGGGCTGCATAGGCATCGATGTCCTTGGTCAGTTGATCGACGACCGTCGCGGGCTGCTTGCTGTCGATGACGGCGGCCTTGAGGGTGACGGTCGGCAGGCGGTCGCGGCGCCAGATCCGCGGCGGCTCGGTTTCGTAACGAAAGTTCGCGATCGCCGCCAAGGGCACGGAGTTGCCGTTGCTGGTGCGCAGCTGCAGGTCGCGCAACGTCTCGATCGACCGCCGCTCGGATGCCTGGGCGCGTGCCAGAACGGTGATCAGGTAGATATCGTCGCGCACCTGCGTCACCGACGCGCCGCCGACGATTCCGTTCAGCGCCGACGCGATGTCCTCGGACGTGACGCCGAGCTGGCGCGCCTTGTCCTGCAGCACATCGACCTTCACGACGCGCTGCGGCTCGTTCCAGTCGTAAACGACATCGCCGAGCGAGCGATTGCGGCTCATGACCGCGCCGAGTTCCAGCGCGCGCTGGCGGACCTGTTCGATGTCAGGACCGCTGAGGCGATAGGCGACAGGGCGACCGACGGGCGGACCGATGTCGAGCAGCTTCACATAGGCGTCGGTGCCGACGAAGGTCTTGGTGAGATAATCCTGGAGATCCACACGCAGCTTGTCGCGAACCTCGAGGCTCTTGGTGATGATCACCACCTGGCCGAACGACGGGCTCGCCGGCTGCACGTCGAAGGAGAGAACGAAGCGCTGCGCGCCCTGCCCGACATAGGTGGACCAGCGTTCGATATCGGGATTGCCCTGCAGCTTCTCCTTCTCGAACTGCGCCATCTGCTTGTCGGTTTCGCTGATCGAGGCGTTGTTCGGCAATGCGAAATCGACGATCAGCTCCAGCCGGTCGGATGACGGGAAGAACTGCTCCTGCACGAAACGCATTCCAAAGACGGCGCAGGCGAAGGCGATGACGGTGAACACGATGGTGATCCAGCGGAACCGCATGCACAGATCGAGCAGCCGCGCGAAGCCGTTGACGAACCAACCGCTCTTCTCCTCGTGTCGCTTCATCGTCTTCGGCAGGATCGTCACCCCGAGCAGCGGCGCGAACACCACCGCCACGATCCACGACACGATCAGCGACACCGCGATCACCACGAAGAGCGAGAAGGTGAACTCGCCGGCCGCGCTGTTGTTGAGGCCGACGGGCATGAAGCTCGAGACGGTCACCAGGGTTCCCGTCAACATCGGGAAGGCCGTATGCGAGTAGACGTAGGTCGCCGCCTTGGTGATCGGGTCTCCGGCTTCAAGTCGGGCGACCATCATCTCCACGGCGATCATGGCGTCATCGACAAGCAAGCCAAGCGCGATGATCAGCGCGCCGAGCGAGATTCGCTGCAGCGAGATGCCGTCATATTCCATGAAGACGAAGGTGATCGCCAAGGTCAGCGGGATCGCGAAGGCGACGACCAGCCCCGCCCGCCAGCCGAGACTGACGAAGCTCACCAGAAGCACGATGACGATCGCTTCCGCCAGAGCCCGCGTGAAGCCCGACACCGCCTCCTTGACGATAACGGGCTGGTCGGCGACCAGATGCGGCTCGATGCCGATCGGCAGCGTCGCGTGCACCTTGCGCAGCTCGGTCTGCAGCGCCTTGCCGAACTCCAGCAGATTGGCGCCCTGCTTCATGCCGATGGCGAGCGCGATCGCGGGCATGCCGTTGACGCGAAAGAGCGCCGTCGGGGGATCGGTGTAGCCGCGCGTGATGGTCGCGATGTCGCTCAGCCGGAAGAAGCGGTTGTTGACCTGCAAGTTGACGCTGCGAAGGCTGTCTTCCGAGGTGAACTGGCCGCTGACACGAAGGCTGACACGCTCGCCCTGCGCCTGCAGCACGCCCGACGGCGTGATCGCGTTCTGCGATTGCAACGTGTTGAGCACATCGGCCTGACTGATGCCAAGCGCGGCGAGCTGGCGCGTCGAAAACTCGAGGAAGATCACCTCGTCCTGCGCTCCGACGAGATCGACCTTCCCGACATTGGGAACGGTGAGGATACTGCGACGCACGCTCTCGACATAGTCGCGGAGCTGGCGCTGCGTGAAGCCATCGGCGGTGAAGGCGTAGATGTTTCCGAAAACGTCGCCAAAGCGGTCGTTGAACGTCGGCGGTTGCACGCCCGAGGGAAACTGCCCCTCGATATCGCTGATCATGTTGCGAACGTCGACCCAGATCCCCGGCACATCGCGCGCCTTGGTGGAATCCTTGAGGTAGACGAACACGGTCGTCTGGCCCGCGATCGTCAGCGAGTTGGTGTAGTCGAGTGAATCCAGCTCCTCGAGCTTGCGCTCGATGCGTTCGGTCACCTGCCGCGTGGTCTCCTCGGCGGAAGCTCCGGGCCACTGGGTCGAAATCGTCATCGTCTTGATGGTGAAGTTCGGATCTTCCTCGCGCCCGAGGTTCATGTAGGAGAAAATACCCAACAGCGCGAAGACGATCATGAAGTACCAGATCATCGAGCGGTGTTCGAGCGCCCAGTCGGAGAGGTTGAACTTGTTCATGAGCGCGCACCACCCTCGACCTTGATCTTCTGCCCCTCTTTCAGGCTATGGACGCCGGCGATGACGACGCGCGTCCCCGGCTCCAGGCCGGAGATGACCTCCGGATGCGCCGACGTCTTGTCGCGAAGCCTCACCTCCTGGGATCGAACGATCTCCTGTTTCTCATCCACCACCCAGACCAGGGTCTTGCCATCCTGATTGAGGATCGCCGAAGCCGGCAGGAAGAGCTTCTTGATATCGCGAGCCTGCCTGATAGCCGTGATGGTCGTGCCTATCCTGAAGGCGTCCGGCGGGGATTGAAGGGCGATCTTGACGCGGCGCGTACGGGTCGCAGCATCGGCCGTCGGCGCCACCTCGCGCACGACACCCATCGACGTAATCGACGGATTGATCTGCAACAGGATGGAATAGGCGTCGCCCATTGCGGGTATCAGCTCCCCTTCGGGAATGTCGACGACCGCATCGCGCTCTCCCGGCATGGCGACCGTCAGCACGGATTCGCCGGCCGACACCACCTGCCCCACCTCGACGGACGTGGCGGTCACAATCCCGTCGAAGGTCGCGAGAAGCTGCGCGTACGAGAGATCCTCGTTCGACTTGTCGAGCGCCGTCTGCGCCTGCACCACGGCCGATTGCGCGGTCTGGGTCGCCTGGACGCTGCTCTCGAGACTGGATTTGGTCGCCGTTCCGCTCTGGAACGTCGCGCGGGCACGTTCCTCGGTGGATCGCGCATTGGCGAGTTGCGCCTGCGCATTGGCAAGCTCGGCCTGCGCCGACCGGACGGCAAGCTCCAGCGCCGTCGGCTCCAGTGACGCCAGAAGCTCGCCCTTGGTTACGACATCGCCCGTATTCACGTCGCGCGCCACCATCAAGCCACCGACGCGAAAGCCCAGCGGCGTCTCCGTCTTCGGCGCGACCGTTCCGGCAAAGCTTGGCGTCGGCAAATTCGTGAGCTCGATGACGCTCGACAGGACCGGCCTTATCGGGGGAGCGGTCTCCTGTTCTTCGCTGCAGGCGCCAAGCGCGATGATCATGGGGATGACAAGAAGCTTCGGGATAGACGACCGCCACATCAGCTCTGCCCTCCCTCGACCGTCACCTTCTGGCCCGGTCGCAACATCTTGCCACCGTCGGTGACGACTATTTCGCCGACATCGAGCCCGCCCGATATGATCACGCGGCCGGTCTCGTACGTCGCGACCTTGACCGGCTTCAAACTGGCGGTTTCATCCTTCGTATCGATCACCCAGACAGCGGGGTTGCCGTCGATGGCAAACAACGCCGTCCAAGGCAGGATGATCATTTTCGTCGGCGCCGATTGCGCGAAGCCGGTCACCGGCGCACCCAGCGTCATCCTCGGCGGCGTCTCTTCCAGCGTGATCTTGACGCGCACAGTGCCGGTGGACGTATCGATCGTCGGCGATATCTCGCTGACCTTGCCAAAGGCCGTGACATTGGGATCGCTGACGAGCGCCACCTCGATTCTGGGGCTGTCGGGTTTCGATTGCAGCAACGTCTCGTAGATATAGAACACCGCATCGCGCGGCCCGTCCTGCGCCAGGGTAAACGCGGTCTGCGCCGCCTGCATGACTTGCCCGACCTCGACGTTGCGGGCAGTGATGATGCCATCCGCATCCGTCTTCAGCTCGGTATAGCCGAGAGAATCCTGTGCCGTTCCGAGCTGCGCCTTGGCGTTGTCGAGCGAGCCCTTCGATGTATCGAGCGCGGTTGCCGCCTGATCATAGGATTCCTTGGAGATCGAACCGCTGGCGAGCAGCGTCTTGCGCCGTTCGAACTCAGAGGTCGCCTGCTCGACGTCGGCTTGCGCGGCGACAAGCGCTGCCTGCGCGGCCTCCACATCGGCTTTCTGTTGCTGCGGATCGACCCGCGCGATCACCTGTCCGGCGGTCACATGCGCACCGACATCGGCGGTCCACTCGGTGACCTTGCCGCTGACGCGGAACGAGAGATTGGACTCGACATGCGCGGCGATCGCGCCGGTGAGCTTGATGCTGTAGCGGAAATCCTGAAGGGCGACCGGTTCGGCGCGAACAGGAATGGTGATTTCGGCGGGCTCACCGCCCTGCTTTTGGCAGGAGGCTAACGAGAGGCATAAGAGAAGCAGGCTGAACGTCTTGATGTGCATTTTAGGAGTTCCCCCGAATTCCATAACTGACACAAGCTGAGTAGGCCTTATCGGCGCTGCGGACCTGTCGGCCGATGGCCGGAGGTTGCAGCAATCAAATCACTCCTAGAAATCTTTCCACCGCCGCGAATACGTCGGGATCGACATAGTACCGTCACCACTTCGAGAAGAGGCGCCGACCATCGATATCAGCCGGTCGCAACTTTGATGTGAAGCCAGCTGACTGTAGCGTACTTCCAAAAAGATGCAATTTCCACGAAAGGCGCGTGATCAAACATCGCGCTTACGTATCAATGACGCTGGCGTTTACTTGCGCGGCTGGAAGGTGTGTTCGGCACCCGGAAAGCGACCGGCGCGCACGTCTTCAGCGTAGGCCTCTACGGCTTGTGACACGAGAGGGCTCAAGTCGGCGAAGCGCTTGACGAAACGCGGCTTGAAATCGCTGAACAGGCCCAGCATGTCGTCCGAAACCAGCACCTGGCCGTCACAGGCGGCCGAGGCGCCAATGCCGACGGTGGGGATCGCCAGCGAGGCGGTGATCTCGCGCGCCAGCGGCTCGACCGTTCCCTCGATAACGACGGCGAAGGCGCCGACATCGGCAACCGCCGCAGCATCGCGACGGATCTTCGCCGCCTCCTGCTCGGAATGCCCCAGTGAGCGGAAGCCGCCGGCCGTGTTGACCAGTTGCGGCATCAGCCCGACATGGGCAAAGACGGGCACGCCGCGAGATGTCAGGAAGGCGATGGTTTCGGCCATCTCCTCACCACCCTCTAGCTTGACGCCGTCGCATCCCGTTTCCTGCAGGATGCGGACGGCGTTGCGGTAGGCCTGCTCCTTGGATTCCTGATAGCTGCCGAATGGCAGGTCGACGATGACGCAGGCGTGCGACGTTCCGCGCATGACCGCGCGGCCATGGGCGATCATCATGTCGAGCGTGACGCCGACCGTCGTTTCCATGCCGTAAAGCACCATGCCGAGGGAATCGCCGACCAGAAGCAGATCGCAATGCGGGTCGAGCAAGCGCGCGATCGGCGTCGTGTAGGCGGTGAGACAGACGATACGACCGTCGCCCTTCATCGACCGGATCGAGGCCGTGGTCAGCCGCTTTTGCTTGCCCTGCGCACTCATCACCTGGCCCTCGACCGTGCAGTCGGGCTCAGGCCGATGACGCGGTTATCGAGCAGGCGCGTGTTGCCGATGCGCACGAAAAGCGCCACGAGCGCAGGCCCGGATTGCAGCGACGTGAGCGGTTCGAGCGTCTCCGGATGCCTGACGGCGACAACCTCGGCGGTGGCGAGCGGTTCGGATGCCACGAAAAGCGCCAATGCCGCTTCCAATTGCGCGGGATCATCGCAACCCTCGGCGTAAAGCCGCGCAGCCTCGTCGAGCGTTCGCGGTACGATGACCGCCGCCGCACGCTCCTTCTCGCTCAGATAGACATTTCGGGAGGAGCAAGCCAGGCCATCGGCCTCGCGCACCGTCGGCACCGCGATCACGTCGACCGGTTGCGCGAGATCCTCGACCATCCGCTTGATCAGCACCACCTGCTGGTAGTCCTTCTCGCCGAAATAGGCCGCATGTGGCTGGACGATGTTGAAAAGTTTGGTGACGACTGTGGCGACCCCGGCAAAATGCCCCGGGCGCACCTCGCCCTCCAGCTGCCGGCCGATGTCGGGCACGTCGACAACGGTCAGCATCGGGCGTGGATACATGTCCGTCACCTCGGGCGCGAAAAGAAAATCGACGCCGGCATTCTCCAGCAGCGCCGCATCCCGCTCAAGATCGCGCGGATAACGCGCAAGATCCTCGTTTGCGCCGAACTGCAGCGGATTGACGAAGATCGAGACCACCGTGACGTCGTTTCGCGCCTTGGCACGCGAGACAAGTTCCATATGACCGACATGCAGAAAGCCCATTGTCGGCACCAAACCGATCTTCTTGCCGTCACGCCGATGAACCTCGAGACAAGCCCTCAGATCCGCTATCGATTTGATAATACGCACGAAACCCTCCTCCGAAGCTCCCCGCCAGAATGGCTGGCACAAGAAGGTGGCGGATAGAACTCGATTTGACTGGCAGCGTCAACGCAAGTGTCGCAATTATATCGATTAAGCATTCATGCGACATCCGATTTTCCTATCGGATTGATTTCCGCGTGAAAAAGACGTGGCAATCAGACGCGCGTCATCAAGCTGTGGATAGGCGGTGGATGCCTTCAGCCAATCCGGGCATTCACGCAAACTTATGCATTCTTTTGTCCAAACTCCGCCCCAGTGATGGTAGAAGAACGACATTGATAGACGAATGCCCTTCACGGGTGTCATGACGATGTCCGGCAGCAGCGGAGGGACAGTGACCAATCCATACGAGATTCTCGGTGTCCGCAGGGACGCGAGCGACGACCAGATCAAATCGGCCTACCGCAGGCGCGCGAAGACGACGCATCCGGATTCCGGTGGTGATCCGAACGCGTTCGGGCGGGTGCAGAAGGCCTATGAGCTGCTGCTGGACCCAGTTCGCCGCAAGGTATTCGACGATACCGGTTATGATGTCGAACTCGCCGATCCCGTCGATCTGCAGGCGCTGATCGTGATCGAGAAACTCGTCAACGAGCTGACGCTGGATGAGCGTGAACCCGGCAGCTTCGACCCGCTTGCGAGAATGCGGGATGATCTGTCCGAAGACATGCGTAAGGCACGCTTCTCCAAGCGCGAACTGGAGCGCCATGCCGCGCGTATCGAGCATCACCTGGAACGGCTGGAAAAACGACCTTCGACCGATATTCTCGGCTCCATGCTGCGCGCCCGGGTCAAGGCCATCGCCTCGGCGATCAGCGAAACCGAAGCCAAGATCAAGGCCAGCGAGCGCGCCTGCGAGATGCTTTACGACTATGCTTACGAAGTCGATGTCAGCGAAAACGAAGACGGCCTCCTGACCGAAGAGGAGGCCGCTCCAACAATTTCCGCGCCGCGGCGCGAAGATCGACCGCTCTGGGTCGTGCCTGCCACAGCCCAGGAGGGCTGAAGCAGGGTTTAACTACTAGCGATCAGGCGGCGCGCTGTTCCGTGCCCTGGATGGCCGCCAGCTTCCAATCGGTGCCGGACTTGCGCACGAAGGTCCAAACCTCGGTGCTCTCCGTGGGCGAACGCACGTCGCCGCTGACCACCCGGCCGCCATCGCGCTCGACGAGCGCATCGATCGACTGGTAGCGCATTGCAAGCGTGGCGTAATCGGAACCGTCTTCACGCCAGGCTTCGGCGACATCGCCCTGCAGGAGCTTGACGTCGCTGACCTGGTTGCGGACACCGTTCGTGGCATTCTCGCCCAGTTCCTCGGCGAGATAGGACATGGCTTCCGGCGTGGTCAATTTGCGCAACGTGCCGTAATCCTCGACGCCGTAGGCCGTCTGAACCTCGGTCAGGAGCTGCTCGAACCGGTCGAGGTCGTCCTGCTCGATACCGATTTCATCGCTCGGCTGATTGTTGCGTGGGGGCTGCGGCGCGGCATGCGAGCCGCCCAGGCCAAAGCCGGCCGCGTCCGAGCCGATGGTCGGGATACGGAAGGACGAGTTGCCGTTCGATGCCATCGGGCTGACGCCGCCTGGACCGGCTGCCCCATAAGCTGGCTGCCGGCGACGGTTGGCGAAGAAACGGACGGCGAGCATGATGGCGCCACCGATCAGAGCGACCTGCAGGAGCATGCCGAGGAAGCCGAAGCCGCCGCCGAACCCCTGGCCGAGCAGCATGCCGAGCAGGCCGCCGGCGACCAGACCACCAATCATCGACCGGCCGAAGCCGCCGAAGAGACCGCCACGCTGAAACCCGCCGGCCGCCTGCGTCGCGGCGGGGGCGTTGGTTTCAGGGCGTTGGGTCATGGAACGCTGCATGGGCGCGGCGGGAGACGGCGCCGTGCTGGTGACCGGCGGCGCTTGAAACGTGCGTGTGCCGCGGCTGCCGAAACCGGAGCTACCTGCCCGCCGCGCATCCGCATCCCCGATGGAAGCAAATACGGTAACGCCTGTCAGGGCGGCAATCGCCGCGACCTTGGCAAAACGTGAAACGGCACGAGGCATCCTGGAATCTCCTAAATGGCAAGAGTTGAGTGACGATCCCTTATATAGGTTTCTTTCTCTGTGTTTTAAGCCTTGCGTTCAATCTCGTTCAATTGTTCGTGCATCGACCTACTGGCAGACGTCGATCCAGGTGGCCTGGGTCAATTCCGCCAAGCGATCCGTCGCGATCCTCACGGCCGAATTCGTCGATCCAGCCGCGGGAACGACCTCGTCGAACTGCTTCAAGGACACATCGCAATAGATGCGCAGCGGCGATGGAAGCCCGAACGGGCAGACGCCGCCGACCGGATGGCTGGTCGCCTCAACGACCTCCTCGGCATTCAGCAGCCGCGCCTTGGTGCCAAACGTATCCTTGAACTTGCGATTGTCGAGCCGCGCCATACCGCCCGCGACCACGAGGATCGGTTCGTCGCCGAGCCGCAGGCAGATCGTCTTGGCGATTTGCGCCGGATCGACCCCATGCGCTTCAGCCGCCTCAGCAACGGTCGCTGAACTCAGCTCGGTTTCGATGATCTCGATATCGGGAGCGGATGCGCTGAAAAATGCGCGGACGGTCTCTAGGCTCATGGGCAACGATCATCCTTGAAGGGAATAACGGAAAAACGTCTCACGCCAGTTCGGTCTGCGACTGTCTTTGCGTTTCGACCAGCCGCACGTCGTTTTCAAGACAGAATTGCCGCACTGATGGAACCGGGCAGTGATCGGTGATGAAGGTGTGAACCTGGGAAAGCTGGGCAATTCTGACCGGCGCGGTGCGCTCGAACTTGGTGGAGTCGGCCACCAGGATGACATGGCGCGCATTGGCGATGATCGCCTGCGCCACCTTCACTTCACGGAAATCATAGTCGAGAAGCGCGCCATCCTCGTCGATCGCGGAGGCTCCGATCACGGCGTAGTCGACCTTGAACTGTCGGATGAAGTCGACGGCCGCCTCACCGACGATGCCGCCATCGGCGCTGCGCACGACGCCCCCGGCAATCACCACCTCGATAGCCGGCAGCAGCCTCAGCCGGTTGGCGACGTTGATGTTGTTGGTGATCACCATCAGCTCATGATGATTGATAAGAGCTTCGCCGACCGCCTCGGTCGTCGTGCCGATGTTGATGAACAGCGATGCATTGTTGGGGATGAGACTTGCGGCGGCCACGCCGATGGCCTGCTTCTCGCTCGACGCGATCTGGCGCCGCGCCTCGTATTTGACGTTCTCCGTCCCGCTCGGGAACACCGCGCCGCCATGCACGCGGGTCAGTATCTGGGCATCGCAGATGTCGTTGAGGTCCTTGCGGATGGTCTGCGGCGTCACGGAGAAGTGCGCGGCGAGATCCTCGACGAAAATCCGGCCTTTCGACTTGGCCATGTCGACGATTTCGGTTTGACGGTCGCTCAGGAACATTGTGCGAGTGCTTTCGCTTCGGTTTCGTTTTCTGCCCCGACAGCCATAACAGAGCTGAGGCTGGCGCGCAAAATGACCGCTGCGACTTTCGTTCATAACAAAATCCAACGCGGGGGTCACTTTAGTGTGTATCGACGCGCCCGTGCCACCGGGCTAGTGAAGCCCCGCGTCCCAGCCCTGCGGCGGACCACGCAATGCCTCCCAAGGCTCTTCCGCGATCGGCCATGCTTCATCCTCAGGACAAGCTTGCCGGTCGCGGCAGAAACCTCCCCTGAAAGCCAATCGAATACAGCGCGGCGCGGCACGTTTGATGCCGAAGCAGTCGCGCGCAATCGCCGCCAGTTATACTTTATTACGACCATTAAATTGTTGTAATAAATGAATTAAACGTAACCATTTCCTAATTTATATTTAATTTGAAAATACATCTCGTCCGGAAGATATGTATTTCACGCGTTTGCTTCTGGTTAAGCCATCACGCGATCGAGCAACACATCACAGGACGGACATCATGTCGAATATCCTCAATCGCCGCCGGTCAGCAGCCCTGCTCGGCGCGGCCATCATAGTTGGCGCCGCTTCGCTTCCCTATGCCTTCGAAACGTCGTCGGCCGCTGCGTCGCCGGCGGCGGTCGCCACCTCCCCTAACGGCAGCGGTTCGTTCGCCGATATCGTCGACGCCGACAAGCCGGCGGTCGTGACCATCGTCACGACGACGAAGGCGGCCGACGCGGACAGTGGCACCGACAATTCCGAGATGCAGGAGCAATTCAAGCAGTTCTTCGAACAGCAAGGCATCCCTGCCCCGCGTCAGGCACCGCGATCCGGCGAACGCGCGCAGGCCCTCGGCTCAGGCTTCATCGTCAGCCCGGATGGCTATATCGTCACCAACAACCACGTCATCGCGAACGCCACCAACATCAAGGTCACGCTCGACGACGGCACTGAACTGCCCGGCAAGCTGATCGGCGCCGACGCCAAGGCCGATCTGGCCGTGGTGAAGATAGAGGCCAACAAGCCGCTGCCGACGATCGCCTGGGGCGATTCCGGCAAGCTCAAGCTCGGCGACCAGATTCTTGCGATCGGCAACCCGTTCGGCATCGGCACGACCGTGACGGCGGGCATCGTCTCGGCCCGCGGCAGGGATCTGAACAGCGGCCCCTACGACGATTTCATCCAGATCGACGCGCCGATCAACCACGGCAATTCGGGCGGCCCGCTTGTCGATCGCGACGGTCGTGTCGTCGGCATCAACACCGCCATCTACTCGCCGAACGGCGGCAGCGTTGGCGTCGGCTTCGCGATCCCCTCCGATCAAGCCAGGACGATCGTCGCCAAGCTGCAGAAGAACGGCTCCATCGAGCACGGCTATCTCGGCGTCCAGATTCAGGGCGTTAACCAGGATGTCGCCGACGCGATTGGCCTTGCGAAACCGCAAGGCGCACTCGTGGCCGATGTCACCGAAGGCTCTCCCGCGGCCAAGGCCGGCCTCAAGGCTGGCGACGTGGTCACCAATGTCGGAAGCGATAGCGTCGCATCGCCGAAGGATCTCTCGCGCCTCGTGGCCGACCTGTCGCCCGGCGACAAGCAGACCCTCACCGTGTGGCGCGACGGCAAGAGCGTCGAGTTGAAGGTCGCGATCGGCGGAGGCGATGACGGACAGCAGCTCGCTAGCGCCAGCGGCAGCGAAAAGCAGGCGCAGAGCGGACCCAGGATCGGCGTAGCCCTGGCCGACCTCACCCCCGACATTCGCGCGCGGCTTGGCCTGTCGCAGAAGGTGGAAGGCGCCGTTGTCGCCAATGTCGCGCCGGACAAACCCGCCGAAAAGGCCGGCCTGCAGACAGGTGACGTCATCCTGTCGGTCAACGACAAGACCGTTCGTGACGCGAGTGAAGCTAAGAACGCTGTGGCGGATGCAGCAAAGACCGAAAAGAAGTCCGTACTGCTCCTCGTGCAGCGAGGCGGCAACAAGACCTTCGTGGCCGTTCCCTTCGCTGCGGCCTAGCGTTCGGAAGGACCGGCGTCACCCCACGCCGGTCCTTTTATTGGTTGGTAGCGGATATTGTCGAACCAGCCGCCTGGCTTACCGCACGCCGAAGACACCGACGAAGTTCTTCATGCGCTCGGTTGCCAGCTCCGGCCGGTCGAGCACGTTTGCCTTGTCGGCAAGGCGGAAGATATCCGCGTAGTGATTGATTCCGCGCGCCGACTGCATGCCGGCGGGCAGGCTGAAATGGCTCTGGTGACCGTTCAGCCAGGCCAGGAAGACCACGCCCGCCTTGTAATACTGCGTCGGCGCCTCGAAGATCTTGCGCGACAGCGGCACCGTCGGCTCGATGACGGATCGGAACGTCGTGGTGTCTCCCGCAGCCAGCGACGCGAGCGCCTTCGAGGCGGACGGCGCCACGGCGTCGAAAATGCCGAGAAGCGCGTGGCTGTAGCGCTTGCCATCGCCCTCGATCAATTCCGCGTAGTTGAAATCGTCACCGGTGAAGCACATGACGCCCTCGGGAAGCCGATTGCGAAGTTGCACTTCCTTGGCGTTGTCGAGCAATGAGATCTTGATCCCCTCGACCTTCTCCCGGTTCTCCTTGATGATCGCCAATGCGCATTCCAGCGCCGGCTCGAACTCGGCGCTTCCCCAGTAACCGGCAAGGTTGGGATCGAACATGTCGCCCAGCCAGTGCAGCACAACCTTGTCCTTGGCCTGCGAGAGAATGCGGCTATAGACCTTGATGTAATCGTCAGGCGATTTAGCGACGCGGGCAAGCGCGCGGCTCGCCATCATGATGGCGCGGCCACCATGCTTTTCCACGAATTCGATCTGCGTCTCATAGGCCTTGATGACATCATCCAGCGAGCGTGCATCGGCAGCCGTGAGATGGTCCGTGCCGGCGCCGCAGGCGAGATCGGCACCTTCAACATGGCGCGCCTCTTCCAGCGAACGGCGAATAAGTTCCTGCGCGCCCACCCAATCGAGCCCCATCCCGCGCTGCGAGGTGTCCATGGCTTCGGCGATCTTGAAGCCCAGGCTCCAGAGATGGCGCCTGAAGGCAATCGTCGTATCCCAATCGATCGCAGGCTTGCCCCAGGGATCCAGATCCCGGCGCGGATCGGAGACGACGTGGGCCGCCGCATAGGCAATCCGATTGAATACCGGTGGTTTGGACGGGCGCTCGATCGGGGTTCCGACCATGCGGTATTCACTCACGGCGCCGTCGGCTTCAGGCAGATTCAAAGTCAAGCTCATGGGGTCCTCCTCAAGACGAGGCCAATGCAATAATTTGGATCGTTCCAAATTGCAAGCATGTTTTTGGCCATGAAAGCCGCCCGCAACATCTCGCTCTTGCCGATGCGCGAACGATGATATCCATTGTTTTTCGATATTATTTTGCATCGCAACCAATACTTTCGGCAAACTCGTCCATGGACATCGTTCTCCACCAACCAACTCCGCTTGACAAAGTTGGAACGTTCCAATTATTAACAGTGAAAATTGGCACAGGCCAAGGGAGGACTTTCATGGGCAAGGGACGGGTCACCGTCATCGACATCGCCAAGGCTGCCGGCGTTTCCAAGTCGACGGTGTCGCTGGTGCTGCAGGCCTCGCCCCTGGTGAATGAAAGCACCCGTACGAAGGTCAACGCCGTGATGCGGGAATTGGGCTACGTGTATAATCGCGGCGCGGCGAACCTGCGCCAGGCGAATGCGCGATCGAAGATCATCGGTATCGTCGTCAACGATCTGACGAACAGCTTCTTCGCCGAACTCGCCGTGGGCGTCGATACGGTGGTGCAGTCGGCCGGCTTTGTGCAATTCCTTTCCAACACCAGCGAGAGCATCGATCGCCAGCGCGAAGTCATAGCGTCGATGCGCGAACACGGCGTCTCCGGCCTGATCATCTCACCGGCGCGCGGCACCGAAGCGACCGACCTGAAGCCGCTGGTGGTTGCCGGCATTCCTGTCGTGCTCGTCGTTCGCAACATACCCGGCGCCAAGGTCTCGTCGCTGGTCTCCGACAATCATGCAGGCACCTTTGCCGCAGTCGAACATCTGGCGGCACTGGGCCACAGCCGTATCGCCTTCGTGGGCGGCTTCCCCGACACCGCCGTCTTCGACGAGCGCCTGAGCGGTTACCGCGACGCCATGTCGAAAACCGGCACCGGCTTCAAGGAGGAGTTGGTCGTCTCGTCCGCGCCGTCGCGCGCCGGCGGCGTCGATGCGCTTGCCCGCGCCATGGCTATGCCAGAGCCGCCGACGGCGGCCGTCTGCTTCAACGACGCTGTTGCCTTCGGTGTTTGCGACGGGCTGAGGGCACGCCGCATCGAGCCCGGCAAGGACTTCGCCGTCGTCGGCTTCGACGATGTGATCGAGGCGAAAACCACGGTGCCGGCACTGACCACCATATCGGTCGATCCGCAGGGGATCGGTCAGCGCGCCGCGCAGATGCTGCTGAAGCAGATAAACGCCGGAAAGCCGGAGGCCGAATCCGTTGTCAGTTCCGTGCGCCTGATCGTGCGCGAAAGCTGCGGCGCAGCGATGAACAAGCCTGGGAGGAAAATGGCATGACGGTTCGTTGGGGTCTCATCGGCGCGAGCACGATCGCGCGCGAATGGGTGATCGGAGCAGTTCGCGCCACTGGCGGCGACGTCGTCTCCGTCATGAGCACCAGCCTGGAGCGGGCCCGCTCCTATGCCGCCGAGAATAACATAGGCAAGCATGTCTCCGATCTCGACGCTCTTGTCTCCGATCCGCAGATCGATGCCGTCTATATCTCGACCACCAACGAGTTGCACTGCGCCCAGGCGATCGCCGCGGCACGCGCCGGCAAGCACATCCTCTGCGAGAAGCCGCTGGCTCTGTCTCTCGAGGATGCCCACGCGATGGCGAAGGTCGCCGATGAGGCGGGCGTCGTTCTCGCCACCAACCACCACCTGCGCAATGCCTCGACGCACACTGCGATGCGTGATGCGATCGCGGCAGGCAAGATCGGAAAACCGCTCTCGGCGCGCGTGTTTCATGCCGTCTACCTGCCGCCGCACCTGCAGGGCTGGCGGCTGGACAAGCCGCAGGCCGGCGGTGGTGTCATTCTCGACATCACCGTGCATGACACGGACACGCTACGCTACGTGCTCGGACGTAACCCGGTCGAGGTCATCGCCTTCTCGCAGGCCGGCGGCATGGGCAAGGAAGGCCTCGAGGACGCCGTCATGGGCGTCATGCGCTTCGACGACGATATCATCGCGCAGTTCCACGACGGCTTCACCACGAAATACGCCGAGACCGGTTTCGAGGTGCATGGCACCGAGGGCTCGCTGATCGGCCGCAACGTCATGACCCAGCGGCCTGACGGCACCGTGACCTTGCGGACCGCCGAAGGCGAGCAGTCGCTGCCGGTTGGCGGCGGCAATCTCTACGAGACCGCGCTTACCGCCTTTCACGCCGCCGTCGCCGGTAATGGCAAGCCATCGGCAACGGCCAAGGATGGCATCTGGTCGCTGGCGACAGGTCTCGCGGTTGCGCAAGCCGCGCGCACGGGCGCCGCGGTGCCGGTCAAGACAGGACTCTGAGAGAGATGAACAAGCACATCACCCCATCGCAAGCCGCTGACCTGATCCCCGATGGCGCTGTCGTTTCGGTCTCCTCGTCCAGCGGCCTCGGCTGCCCAGATCTGATGCTGAAAGCGATCGGTGAGCGCTTCGAGGCAACAGGCCATCCGCGCGATCTCACCACCCTGCATCCGATCGCCGCCGGCGACATGAGCGGGATCAAGGGCATCGACCACATCGCGCGCAAGGGCCTCCTGAAGCGGATCATCGGCGGCTCCTACCCTTCCGGCCCGTCGACCGCCGAGCCGCCGCTGATCTGGCAGATGATATCAGGCAACGAGATCCCGGCCTACAACATCCCCTCCGGCGTGATCTTCGACATGCACCGCGAGGCTGCCGCCAAGCGGCCCGGCGTGCTTACGAAAGTGGGGATGGATACCTTCGTGGACCCGAAGCGTCAGGGCTGCGCCATGAACGCCGCCGCTGAAGAGACGCCCGTGGTCAAGCGTGTCTCCTTCGAGGGCGACGACTGGCTCTATTTCCCGGCGATCACGCCCGATGTCACGATCATCAGGGCGACGACCGCCGACGAGCACGGCAACCTGACCTACGAGCACGAGGGAGCCTATCTGGGCGGGCTCGACCAGGCGCTCGCGGCGCGCAACAACGGCGGCATCGTCATCGCGCAGGTCAAGCGCATCACCAAGCAGGGCTCGCTGAAACCGCACGATGTGCGCGTGCCGGGGATGCTAGTGGACTACGTCATCGTCGATCCCGAACAGAAGCAGACGACGCAGACGCTCTACGACCCAGCGATTTCGGGCGAGATCTTCCGCCCGCTGGATACGTTCCGCGTGCCCGAATTCAACATCCAGAAGGTGATCGCGCGTCGCGTCGCGCAGGAGCTTCAGGCCAACAGCTGCGTCAATCTCGGCTTTGGCATCTCGGCGAATGTGCCACGGATCCTGATGGAAGAGGGTCAGCACGGGGCCGTCACCTGGGTGATCGAGCAAGGCGCGGTCGGTGGCGTGCCGCTGCTCGACTTCGCCTTCGGTTGCGCCTCGAACGCCGATGCCTACATGCCATCGCCCTACCAGTTCACCTATTTCCAGGGTGGCGGCTTCGATGCATCGCTCCTGTCCTTCCTGGAGATCGGCCGGGATGGCTCGGTCAACGTCTCCAAGCTCTCCTTCCGCCCGCATGTGACGGCTGGAGCCGGCGGCTTCGTCGATATCACCGCACGCGCCCGCAAGATTGTCTTCTCCGGCATGTTCAATGCCGGCGCCAAGCTCGGCATCGCCGATGGCAAGCTTGTCATCGAGAAGGAAGGCAAGCTGAAGAAGCTGGTCAACGAGGTCGAACACGTGACCTTCTCCGGCCGCCGGGCGATCGAACAGGGGCAGGACATCACCTACGTGACCGAGCGTTGCGTGATGAAACTCACCGCCGACGGGATCGTGCTGACCGAAATCGCGCCCGGGATCGACCTACAGGCACATATTCTGGATCAGTCGGAATTCCCATTGCTCGTCGCCAAGGATCTCAAGGTGATGGACGCCAGGCTGTTTGCCGAAGGGCCGATCGGATTGTCGCTGCCGGTGAAAAGCGCCCGCGTTCTGGAGGGCACCTTCCATGACTAGCGGAACCGTGCGCGTCGATATCGACGGCTCACTTGCCATCATGACCGTATCGCGGCCCGAGAAGCTGAATGCGCTCGACCTCGATATGCTGAAGGCTCTGTCGGAAGCCGCCGACGCAGTGGAAGCCAATCCGGATGTGCACGTCGCCATCCTCACCGGTGACGGCAAGGCCTTTTCGGCGGGCGGAGACATCAAGGCCTGGGGGCATATGGCGCCGCAGGAGTTCGGGCACGCCTGGGTGCGCTACGGCCATCGCGTTTTCGAGCGGCTCGCCACGCTTCGCGTTCCCCTGATCGCGGCGCTGAACGGCCATGCGCTCGGCGGTGGGCTGGAGCTTGCCGGCCTTGCCGATATCAGGATCGCCGAAGAGCAGATCAAGATCGGCCTTCCGGAAACGGGACTCGGAATGATCCCCGGCTGGTCGGGCACGCAGCGTCTCGTCAAGCGGTTCGGTGCGCAGATCGTCCGCCGCATGGCGCTGGGCGGCGAAATCTTCACCGCCGAGGAAGCCCGCCAGTTCGGCATGGTCGATATGGTCGTCGCCACCGGCACAGCTGTCGATGCGGCACGAGACTATGCCAGCCGCGTCGCGACGCGTGGACCGGCGGCACTCGAGATCACCAAGCTGATGATCGCGTCGGCCAATGGCGAGGACAACGGCACGGCGGTGGAAGCGCTCGGCTCGATCCTGGTCGCCAAGACCGGCGACCTCAAGGAAGGCGTTACCGCGTTCAGCGAGAAACGCCCGGCACAGTTCAAGGGAGAATGGTAATGACGGTTCTGGTCACCCCGAAGGCGCTCGCCAATCAGGCGATCCGCGACTTCAAGATGCTGATCGACGGCAAATGGATCACCGGCAATGCCGCTCCGATCGAGCGTATCGCTCCGAGCCATGGCGTCGTCGTCAGCCGCTTTCAGGCCGGAAGCAAAGCGGACGCCGAGCGCGCGATTGCCGCGGCCCGCAGGGCGTTCGACACCGGGCCGTGGCCGCGCATGACGGCATCCGAGCGCTCCGCCATCCTCCTCAAGGCCGCCGACCTCATTGCCGCCAGGGCCGATGAACTCGCCTATCTCGATGCGATCGAGGCCGGCAAGCCGATCTCTCAGGTCAAGGGCGAGATCGCGGGATCGGTCGATATCTGGCGCTATGCCGCGGCCCTTGCCCGCGATCTGCATGGCGAAAGCTACAACACGCTCGGCGACGGCACACTGGGTGTCGTGTTGCGCGAGGCGATCGGTGTCGTCTCGATCATCACGCCGTGGAACTTCCCGTTCCTGATCGTCGGCCAGAAGCTGCCCTTCGCGCTGGCCGCGGGCTGCACCTGCGTGGTCAAGCCATCGGAGCTGACATCTGGCTCGACGATCGTGCTCGGTGAAATCCTGCAGGAAGCCGGTGTTCCCGATGGCGTCGTCAATATCGTGACCGGCACGGGCGCCGAGGTCGGCGCGATCATGACGTCGCATCCCGACGTCGACATGGTTTCGTTCACCGGCTCGACCGGCGTTGGTAAGCTGACGATGACCAATGCGGCGCAGACACTGAAGAAGGTCTCGCTGGAGCTCGGCGGCAAGAACCCGCAGATCGTCTTCCCGGATGCGGACCTCGACGCCTTCATCGACGCGGCCGTGTTCGGCGCCTATTTCAATGCCGGCGAGTGCTGCAATGCCGGCTCGCGGCTGATCCTGCACAAGTCCATCGCCAGCGATGTCGTGGCGCGCGTGGCGGCGCTCGCCAAGCATGTGAAGGTCGGCGATCCCCTCGACCCGACGACACAGGTCGGCGCGATCATCACGCCGCAGCACTTCGACAAGATCGCCGGCTACGTCGCGGCGGCAAAGAGCGCCGGCGCCGAAGTCGCCCATGGCGGTGGTGCGCTGGATCTTGGTATGGGTCAGTTCATGGCGCCGACCATTCTCTCCCAGGTGACGCCAGGGATGACGGTCGCGCGCGAGGAGGTGTTCGGACCCGTTCTTTCCGTCCTCACCTTCGACACCACTGAGGAAGCGATCGAGATCGCCAACTCCATCGATTACGGCCTCTCGGCCGGCGTCTGGAGCAAGGATTTCGATACATGCCTGACGATCGGGCGTAGAGTACGCGCGGGAACCGTCTGGATGAACACATTCATGGACGGCGCATCGGAGTTGCCGTTCGGGGGATACAAGCAGTCCGGCCTCGGACGCGAACTCGGTCGCCATGCGGTGGAGGATTACACCGAGACGAAGACGCTCAACATGCATATCGGCAGCCGCACCAACTGGTGGATGCCCAAAAGCTGAGGACCGGCGGGGAGCCGGTCTGCAGAAACCACGCTCGAGGAGGGCGGGGGATACGGAACGAGAATGGGTCTCGTTTCGCGAACTTGAAAACGGGAGGTTTTCAAATGCGCAGATTTCTAACGGCGACCGCCTTGGTCGCATTGGCGGTTGGTGCTGTGGGCGGTTTGGCGCGCGCTGCCGATGTCAAGGAAGTGCAGATGCTGCATTGGTGGACGTCGGGTGGCGAAGCCGCCGCGCTCAACGTGCTGAAGGGCGACCTGGCGAAGGAAGGCTACGCGTGGAAAGACGTGCCCGTCGCCGGTGGTGGCGGCGACGCAGCGATGACCGCGCTGAAGGCGATGGTGGCGGCCGGGACATATCCGACGGCTTCGCAGATGCTCGGCTACACCGTTCTCGACTATGCGCAAGCCGGTGTGATGGGCGATCTCACCGAAACCGCGAAGAAGGAAGGCTGGGACAAGTCGGTCCCGGAAGCGCTGCAGAAGTTCTCCGTCTATGACGGCAAGTGGGTCGCGGCTCCCGTGAACGTTCACTCCGTCAACTGGCTGTGGATCAACAAAGCCGTGATGGACAAGATCGGCGGCACGCAGCCGAAGACCTTCGAGGACCTGATTGCCCTGCTCGACAAGGCGAAGGCTGCAGGCGTTACACCGCTCGCGCTCGGCGGTCAGAACTGGCAGGAAGCCACCATGTTCGACAGCGTCGTGCTGTCGACCGGCGGGCCTGAGTTCTACAAGAAGGCCTTCAACGAACTCGACGGGGAGTCGCTGAAGTCCGACACGATGAAGAAGTCCTTCGACAACCTTGCCACGCTGATCAAGTATGTCGATCCGAACTTCTCCGGCCGTGACTGGAACCTTGCGACCGCCATGGTCATCAAGGGTGATGCGCTGGTGCAGGTGATGGGTGACTGGGCCAAGGGCGAATTCGTCGCCGCCAAGAAGAAGCCCGACACCGACTTCCTTTGCTACCGCTTCCCCGGCACCGACGGCAGCGTGATCTATAACTCCGACATGTTCGGCATGTTCAACGTGCCCGATGATCGCAAGGCTGCCCAGGTGGCACTTGCGACGGCCACGCTGTCGAAGAGCTTCCAGTCGGCGTTCAACGTCGTCAAGGGTTCGGTTCCCGCCCGTACGGACGTGCCGGACACCGACTTCGACGCCTGCGGCAAGAAGGGCATCGCCGACCTGAAGGCAGCCAACGAAGGCGGCACGCTGTTCGGCTCGCTGGCACAGGGCTATGGCGCGCCTCCGGCCGTCGCCAACGCCTACAAGGACGTCGTCTCGAAGTTCGTTCACGGCCAGATCAAGACCTCCGACCAGGCCGTCGAGGAACTCGTGAAGGCGATCGACGACGCCAAGTAATCGGCTCCGAACATGGTCTTCCCCGCCGTTCACGGCGGGGAAGATGTCGACTGCCAACGTCACCCTTGGGAGGGGGATGAATGTTATGAGCACTATCGCTACCACCAAACCAGAAGTCGCGGCGCGGCGCGGAACGACGTTTTCCATGCGCGGCTGGCTACAGGACGCGCTGCCGAAAATCGTGCTTGCGCCGAGCTTCGCCATCACGCTGGTCTTCGTCTACGGCTTCATCCTCTGGACGGTCTATCTGTCCTTCACCAATTCCAAGACCTTTCCGTCCTACGCGCTGACCGGGCCTCGCGCCTATCAACGGCTCTGGCGCTGGACCTTCGAGAGCGATCCGCCGTCGTCCTGGTACACGTCGATCACCAACATGGGGATCTTCGGCTTTCTCTATATCGCGATCTGCCTGGGGCTCGGGCTGTTGCTCGCCATCCTGCTCGACCAGAAGATCCGCGGCGAGGGCATCCTGCGGCCGATCTTCCTCTATCCGATGGCGCTGTCCTTCATCGTGACCGGCGTCGCCTGGAAATGGTTCCTCGATCCGGGCCTCGGGCTGGAACAGACGCTGCATAATTTCGGCTGGACGAGCTTTCACTTCGACTGGATCAAGAACAAGGACTTCGTCATCTACACCGTGGTCATCGCCGGCGTCTGGCAGGCGTCTGGTTTTGTCATGGCCATGTTCCTGGCGGGGCTGCGCGGCATCGACAGCGAGATCATGAAGGCGGCGCAGATCGACGGCGCCTCGACGGTGCAGCTCTATCGCCGCATCATCATCCCGCTTCTGAGGCCCGTGTTCCTCTCCGCCTTCATCGTGCTCGCGCACATGGCGATCAAGTCCTACGACCTTGTGGTCGCGCTGACCTCGGGCGGCCCCGGCGGCTCGGCCTGGCTGCCGTCCAACTTCATGTACGAATACACATTCAAGCGCAACGAGATGGCTGTCGGCTCGGCCAGCGCCGTGATCATGCTGATGACCATCTCCGCGATCATCATTCCCTATCTCTATTCGGAACTGCGGGAGAAATCGCGATGAGCACGGTCACATCGGATGCTTCCAGCATGGCACGCATGCGGATGTTCAACCGCATCTTCATCTACGGCATACTGGCGATCTTCGCGATCATCTATTTGATGCCACTCTTCGTCATGCTGGTCACCTCGTTCAAGACGATGGACGAGATCCAGGGCGGAAACATGCTCGCTTTGCCGCAGTCGCCGTCGTTCGACGCCTGGTTCAAGGCGTGGGGCGAAGCCTGTGTCGGCCTCACCTGCGCCGGCATCAAGGGCTACTTCTGGAACTCGATCAAGATGGTGGTCCCCGCCGTGGCGATCTCGACCATCCTCGGGGCGCTGAACGGCTACGTGCTCACCAAGTGGCGCTTCCCCGGCCATACGCTTGTGTTCGGGCTGATGCTCTTTGCCTGCTTCATTCCGTTCCAGTCTGTGCTGCTGCCGATGGCGACCATTCTCGGCAGTCTCGGCCGGTTCGGCAACACGCTCACCAACGAGATCGGCATGTCGCTCGGCTTCGGCAATCCGACGGTCAACCTCGTCATCGTCCACGTCGTCTACGGTCTCGGCTTCACCACGCTGTTCTTCCGCAACTACTACGAGGCGTTTCCGACGGAACTGGTGCGCGCGGCACAGGTGGATGGCGCGAGCTTCTTCCAGATCTTCCGCCGCATCATGCTGCCGAATTCGCTGCCGATCATCGTCGTGACCGTCATCTACCAGTTCACCAACATCTGGAACGACTTCCTGTTCGCATCCGCCTATGCGGGAACCGGCGAGTCCATGCCGATGACGGTGGCGCTGAACAACGTCGTCAACACCTCGACCGGTGTGGTCGAATACAATGTCAACATGGCCGCCGCGATGATCGCCGCCATGCCCACGCTTCTCGTTTACATCCTCGCCGGCCGCTATTTCGTTCGCGGTCTGATGGCGGGCGCGGTCAAAGGATAATCCCATGGCTTTTCTCGAAATCTCAGGCCTCAGAAAGCGCTTCGGCGCACTGGAAATCCTCAAGGGCATCGATCTTGAGCTGGAAAAGGGCGGCTTCCTGGTGCTGGTCGGCCCGTCCGGCTGCGGCAAGTCCACGCTGCTCAACACCATCGCCGGGCTGGAAGCCATCACCGAGGGCGACATCAGCGTCGATGGCCGCAGCATCTCAGATCTCCATCCATCGAAGCGCGATATCGCCATGGTGTTCCAGAGCTACGCGCTCTACCCCAACATGACGGTTGCAGGAAACATCTCCTTCGGCATGGAGATGCGCGGCGTACCGGCCGACGAGCGCAAGGCCGCGATCGACAAGGTCGCCAAGGTGCTGCAGATCGGCCATCTGCTGGACCGCAAGCCGAGCCAGCTTTCCGGCGGCCAGCGACAGCGTGTCGCCATGGGCCGCGCGCTGGTGCGCGATCCCAAGCTCTTCCTGTTCGACGAGCCGCTCTCAAATCTCGACGCCAAGCTGCGCGTCGACATGCGCATCGAGATCAAGCGCCTGCACCAGGCGACCGGCAAGACGATTGTCTATGTCACGCACGACCAGATCGAGGCGATGACGCTGGCGACCAAGATCGCCGTGATGAAGGACGGCGAGGTGCAGCAGTTCGGCACGCCGGCCGAGATCTACAACAACCCCGCCAACATGTTCGTCGCCGACTTCATGGGCTCTCCGGCCATGAACCTCTTGTCCGGCACCATCGAACAGGGCGCAACGGGCCTCTCCGTGTCGCTCGCCCGCCCCAGCGGCGAGCCGATCCGCTTGCCGATCGCGCCGGGCCGCGACGCGCTGCAGGCGCATGCCGGTCGGCAGATCGTCTTCGGCATCCGGCCGGAAGCGCTGACCGATCCTGACGGGGCGGACCGCAACGCGCGGATGCTTGCCGAGGGCGATTGCCTGATCGACGTCGTTGAGCCGGCCGGGTCCGATACCTTCGCGGTGACGAAACTCGGCGGCAAGGAGGTGGTCGCCCGCCTGCGCGCCGACGCCCGCATTCAGCCCGGCCAGAACGCCAGACTGGCATTCAACCTCGACAAGGTGGTCTTCTTCGACCCGCAGAGCCAGGCGCGGATCGCGTGATCCGACGGCGGGACAGCAATATGAACAGAACACCTGATATCGTCATCATCGGCTCGGGCATCGGTGGCGCGACCGTCGCTGCCGGGCTGGCCGCCACCGGCGCCGAGATCCTTATTCTCGAAGCCGGCGAACGGATCGCCGACCACCCCGTCAACCGCGACCAGCGGGCGATCTTCCAGCGCGGCCATTTCCGCCCCAAGGAGACCTGGTACGAGGCAGACGGCACCGGCTTCAATCCCGGCAACTACTACAATGTCGGCGGCAATTCGAAGTTCTTCGGCGCCGTCCTCTCACGCTACCGCCGCGAGGACTTCGAGGAAATCCATCACCGCGAAGGCGTGTCGCCCGCATGGCCGTTCCCCTATGAGGAGTTGGAACCGTGGTATGGCCGTGCCGAAAAGCTGTACCGCGTGCGCGGCGCGCTCGGGGACGATCCGACGGAGCCGTCTCACTCGACACCTTACGACTACCCGCCTGTGCGCGAGGAACCCGCCATCGCCGACGTCAGGGCACGGCTGAAGGCGAAGGGGCTGCATCCCTTCTCGCTCCCCTTGGGTGTCGACATCGACAAATGGCTGGCGAAGGCGCCAACCCCCTGGGACGCGCATCCGAATTCCGACGACGGCAAGATGGATGCGGAAACGGCGGCACTTTCGCAGGCCCTGCAACACGACAATGTCCGCCTTCAGACAGGCTCTACCGTCATCAAGCTGGAAGCGGATGCGGACGGTTGCATCTCCGGCGTCACCTACCTCCAAGCGGGCGAAACCCGCACGCTGCATCCAAAGCTCGTGATCCTGAGCGCCGGCGCCGTCCAGTCAGCGGTGCTGTTGCTGCGCTCGGCAAGTGACCGGTTTCCCGAGGGGCTTGCCAATTCGTCGGGCCAGGTCGGGCGCAACTTCATGAACCACAACTCCTCGGCCGTGATCGGCGTCTCGCCGCGATATCGAAACACCTCGATCTACCAGAAGACATTCGCATTCAACGATTTCTACCTTTCCGACGGCAATGGCGGGCCGCCGCTCGGCAATGTCCAGCTGCTCGGCCGCATCTCCGGCAAGGTATTGAAGGGCTCGCTACCCAATGTCCCGGAATGGCTGCTCAATCGGATCACCGGCCATGCGATCGATTTCTACGCCATGAGCGAAGACGTTCCCAATCCGGAAAGCCGGGTCATGGTGGATGGCGGCCGCATCGTCTTGAAATGGCATCGCACCAATTGGGATGCCCATCTCTCGCTCGTCTCCAAGCTCAAACAAATCCTGAAGTCGATCGGCTTTCCGCTGGTGCTCAGCCGGCCGTTCGACAAGCGCACGCCGTCGCACCAGTGCGGGACCATCAGGATTGGCCGCGACCCGGCGTCGGCTCCGCTCGACATCTACTGCCGCGCCTTCGATCACCAGAACCTCTTCGTGGTCGATGCGAGCTTCCTGCCGACCTCGGCGGCCGTCAATCCGGCCCTGACGGTGGCGAGCCAGGCATTGCGCGTTGCCGATCACATCGCATCAAAGGATTTGAGAGCATGACGACGCATTCGGACAAGCCCGTCGCCGTGGTCACCGGCGGCCGTCGCGGCATCGGGCTGGGCATCGCCGGCGCGCTGGCCAAATCAGGCTTCAATGTCGTGATAACAGGCGTCGGCGCCGTGGAGACTGCGGACGAGACCGTCGCGCAGTTGAAGCAGCACGGCGGCGATGCGATCTACCTGCAGGCGGATATCTCCGCGGTCGAAAAGCACGAGGAAACGGTTCACGCGATCCTGCAGGCCTTCGGCCGCATCGATTGCCTGGTCAACAATGCCGGCATGGCTGCCGTGGTCAGGGGCGATTTCCTTGGACTGACACCCGACAATTTCGACGCGATCATGGCCACGAACCTGCGCGGCACGGTGTTCTTCACCCAGGCGGTGGTGAAGGCGATGCTTGTTTCCGGCGACAAGCCGCACCCGCGTTCGATCATCAACATCACCTCGGTATCGGCCGAGGCGAGCTCTCCGGAGCGCCTCGACTATTGCATCAGCAAGGCGGGCCTTGCCGCCTTTTCGCAAGGGCTGGCGCTGCGCCTGGCGGAATCCGGCATCTCCGTTTTCGAACTCCGGCCGGGGATCATCCGCACCGACATGACGGCAGGCGTGACCTCGAAATACGACGCGCTGATAGAAGGCGGCCTCGTGCCGATGAAGCGCTGGGGCGAGGCCGACGATATCGGCCGGATTTGCTCGGCCCTTGCCTCCGGCGCCTTCGCCTTTGCGACCGGCACCGTCATCGACGCCGATGGCGGCCTTTCCATTCCCCGCTTGTGACAGGATAGAACCAATGGGCTTTGACTATATCATAACGGGTGCGGGTCCCGCCGGATGCGTGCTTGCCAGCAGGCTGAGCGAAGATCCGGATGTCAGCGTGCTGCTTCTGGAAGCCGGTGGCGGCGACTGGAACCCGCTGTTCCACATGCCGGCCGGCTTTGCCAAGATGACCAAGGGCGTGGCGAGCTGGGGATGGGAAACCGTTCCGCAGAAGCACATGAAAGGCCGCGTGCTGCGCTACACGCAGGCAAAGGTGATCGGCGGCGGCTCGTCCATCAATGCCCAGCTCTACACAAGGGGCAATGCAGCGGACTATGATCTCTGGGCCAGCGAGGATGGCTGCGAGGGCTGGGACTACCGCTCGATCCTGCCCTATTTCAAGCGTGCCGAGGACAACCAGCGCTTCGCCGACGACTACCACGCCTATGGCGGGCCGCTCGGCGTCTCGATGCCCGTCTCCGCGCTACCGATCTGCGACGCCTATATCCGCGCCGGCCAGGAGCTCGGCATTCCCTACAATCACGACTTCAACGGCAAGCAGCAGGCGGGTATCGGCTTCTACCAGCTGACGCAGCGCAACCGCCGCCGCTCGTCCGCGTCTCTTGCCTATCTCTCGCCTATCAAGGGCCGAAAGAACCTGACCATCCGCACCGGCGCCCGCGTGAGCAGGATCGTGATCGAGGGAACGCGGGCCGTCGGCGTCGAAGTGGTGACGGACAAAGGCTCCGAAGTGATCCGCGCCGAGCGCGAAGTCCTGGTGTCATCGGGCGCGATCGGCTCGCCGAAGCTCCTGTTGCAATCAGGCATCGGCCCGGCCGATCATCTGACATCCGTCGGCGTCAAGGTTCGCCACGATCTCCCCGGCGTCGGCGGCAACCTGCAGGACCATCTCGATCTCTTCGTCATTTGCGAATGCACCGGCGACCACACTTATGACGGCGTCGCCAAATTGCACCGGACGGTCTGGGCGGGGCTAGAATACATTCTCTTCCGCACGGGGCCGGTTGCGTCCTCGCTCTTCGAGACGGGCGGCTTCTGGTATGCGGACCCGAATGCGCGTTCCCCCGACATTCAGTTCCACCTCGGCCTCGGCTCCGGCATCGAGGCGGGCGTGGAGCGGCTGAAGAACGCCGGCGTGACGCTGAACTCGGCCTATCTCCATCCCCGCTCGCGCGGCACCGTCAGGCTCAAGTCATCCGATCCGGCGGCAGCCCCGCTCATCGATCCGAACTACTGGTCCGATCCACATGACCGGGCAATGTCGCTGGAAGGGCTGAAGATCGCGCGCGAGATCATGCAGCAGGCGGCGCTGAAGCCCTTCGTGCTGGCCGAGCGGCTTCCCGGGCCGAAGGTGATGACCGACGACGAACTCTTCGACTATGGTTGCGCCAACGCCAAGACCGACCATCACCCCGTCGGAACCTGCAAGATGGGCACGGGCGCAGACGCGGTCGTCGGGCTCGATCTCAAGGTGCACGGGCTGGAAGGCCTGCGTGTCTGCGATTCCTCCGTCATGCCGCGCGTTCCCTCCTGCAACACCAACGCTCCGACCATCATGGTCGGCGAGAAGGGCTCGGACATCGTTCGCGGCAAGCTGCCGCTTCCCGGCGCCATCTTCGAGCACGAGCGCAACGACACGCGACCCCGCGCACGGGCCGGCATCCGGTGAAGTCTGTTACGAAGCGCCGGGGAGCCTGGCCAGCGCTTCCTTCAGGCCAACGCCGCTGACACCTGTTTTCGTCATGTCGGCGACGAGACCGGCGATGGTCTTCGCCGCCTGTTCCATCGAGAGGCCGCCCTCGCGCATGTTCGAGACGCAGTTGCGCCGGGAATCCGGCGTACCGGCCGACGGCTCGTAGGTGATGTAGGCGCCGAGACTATCGGCCGCGGAGAGACCGGGCCTCTCTCCGATCAGCACGATCGTCATCCGTGTACCGAGAATTTCGCCGACCTCGTCTGCGAGCGCCACCCGCGCCTGGCGGGCGACGGCAACAGGTCCGATCGACAAGCCGGCACTGGTCAGAAGCCTCGAAAGCTCGCGCACGAGCGCGACTGCATTGATGTCCACTGCGCTCGACGACAGACCATCGGCAATGGTGATCACAACGTCGCACCCCTTGGCGTCAGCCGGCAAGGCGGCGAGACGCTCGACCGAGGCGCGCGACAATTTGCGGCCGAGATCCGGCCGGCGCAAATAGCTGCCGCGATCCTCGGCCATGCTTTCCACCGAGACGACATCCAGCCCGAGCGCCTCTAGATCGCTCTTCAGCCTGTTCTCGTCGACGGTAGACCATACCGCTTCGCGGGCGCGGGCATGATCAAGCAGGAAGGCCAGTTGCGCCCTGGTCGGCGCGCCCGATCCGAAACGCCCGAGTGCGACGCGCGCATCGGTCATCTCGGTGAGATCGACGGTGGCTGGCTGGCAATCGGTTCTGAGTTCGGCGGCGTCGGACTTAGACAAGAGCGGCCCTCGACAAGTAATCGGTCAGCATGGCAGGCGCACCCGACAGCGCCCCGGCTTCATTGGTCAGTCCCACGTCGCGAAGCCACGCCTCGAACTCCGGCGCCGGCGGGCGCCCAAGGGTCTCGCGGCAGAACACGGCGTCGTGGTGGGACAGCGACTGGTAGTTCAGCATGATGTCGTCGGCACCAGGCACCGTGATGACGAAATTGACGTTTGCCGCGCAAAGCAGCGTCAACAGCGTGTCCATGTCTTCCTGGTCGGCATCGGCATGGTTCGTGTAGCAAACGTCGACACCCATCGGCAGGCCGAGCAGTTTGCCGCAGAAATGGTCCTCGATGCCGGCGCGGATGATCTGCTTTCCGTTGAAGAGATATTCGGGCCCGATGAAGCCGACGACCGTATTGACCAGCAGCGGATCGAACTCACGCGCGACGGCATAGGCCCTCGTCTCCATCGTCTGCTGGTCGACGCCGAAATGGGCGTCGGCCGAAAGTGCTGCCCCCTGCCCGGTTTCGAAATACATCAGATTGGCGCCCGGCATGCCGCGCTTCAGCGATCGCCCGGCATCCTGCGCCTCCTTCAACAGCGCGAGATCGATGCCGAAGCCTTCATTGGCCTTCTGCGATCCCGCGACCGACTGGAACATCAGATCAACCGGCGCACGCGCCTCGACCGCGCGAATGGCCGTGGTAACATGCCCGAGACAGCATGTTTGCGTGGGTATGGCGAGCCGCTCGCGGATCTCGTCGAGCAGCGAAACGATCCGCACATAATCCTCGACACTGTCGGTCGCCGGATTGACGCCGATCACGGCGTCGCCGGAGCCCATCAGAAGACCATCGATCGCCGAGGCGGCAATGCCGCGGCTATCGTCGGTCGGATGGTTCGGCTGGTTGCGGGTCGACAATCGGCCGGTCAGGCCGAGCGTGTTGCGAAAGCGCGTGACGACCTGCCGCTTGGCGGCGACGGCGATCAGATCCTGCAGCCGCATGATCTTGGAAACAGCGGCCAGCATCTCCGGCGTGATGCCATAGGTGATCGCTTCGAGTACCCGCTGATCGGTTTCAGGCTTCAGCAGCCACTCGCGAAACTCACCCACCGTGAACGAGCTGATCAGCGCGAAGGCTTTGGCGTCGAACTGCCTGGCGATCAGCGCGGAGACCTCATCACTCTCCGACGGGATAACCTCGTCAGCCAAAAACGCCTTCAGCGGCAGATCGGCAAGCGCCATCTGCGCCGCGAGCCGCTCGACCGGCCCGCTTGCCGCGATGCCGGCGAGTTGGTCGCCGGAACGTTCCGGCGTCGCTTTCGCGAGGAGGTCCTTGAGATCGCGAAAGCCGAAACGCGTTCGTTCGATCGTCGTGCTGTATGCCATTGCGGGAGTCCTAGCGTTCAAGGGTTTCAGCCCATCCCGATCCGATCGGGCTGGCTGACAGGTGTATTCCTCCCTTGAGACTGCCGGCGCTCGGCCGTTCGAGACAGTTAGCGGCCTCCCGTGCCGATCACCGCAAGCATGAGCGCCATGCCGTTATCCGCAGATGACCCAGTCCAGCCGATCACGTCAACATGCTCCGATGACAAGACGCCGCAAAATTCGCCGACGGCACCAATTCGACCGCCTTTTGGCGATAGATCAGGCCTCGCCACCGTGCGAGGCGCCAGCGGATTTGGCGACGAGAATGAAGCGCCGGTAGACCAGCGTTCTGAGCTTGTTGCGCAGATTGGCGCCACGTCGCTGCGCCTTGGCTATCGGGCCATGCGACGAAATCTCGAAGTCCACGAAGCCGGCCTGCTTCAATTGCGGAATGAGATCATCCGGCCGCAGCCCGGCGCCGAAGGGGAGCGCGGACATGATCGCCGAATGGCGCTCGCTCATCGCGCCATCATAATGGCGGTCCGCGCCGCAGAAACGATCGATCCGGCGGATGAGCCATGCCGCAGCGCGGCCGAGCCGCGTCGGCTTCGCCCAATCGCCGTCGAACACCAGCAGCGTGCCGCCCGGCTTCAACACCCGATGCCACTCGCCGAACGCCTTTGCGGGATCGGTCAGCGTCCAGACCAGATGCCGGCAAATGATGGCGTCGTAGCAGGCGTCCGGCTCCATCGGGTTTTCCGCGTCGGCGAGCACGAAACGCAGCCGGTCCTTGCCGGCATGCTTGGCATTCGCGACGGACAGCATCGCCTCGGAAAAATCCAGCGCGGTCACATCATGGCCGAGATCGTGGATCAGCGCCGTAACCTCGCCGGTCCCGCAGGCGAGTTCGAGGACACGCAAAGGCGTCGGCCCCAGGTGATCGCGCATCGGCTGCTGCCAGGCATCGAACTCCGGGCCACGCGGTATCCTGTGACCGAAGGCAAGATCGAAAGTCTGCGAACGCTTGGACCAATACTCCCGGATCTCTTCCTTCAGATCGAAGTTGGTTTGTCTGATGGACATCGAACCTCAAGAAATGCAGTCAAGAAAATGAATATGTTGCCGCCCGTGATGCGGCGAACGCTCGATATGGGCGCGCACCCCGAACACGTCGGCGATCAGCTCCTCCGTCAGCACCTCGTCCGCCGGGCCGACCGCGACAAGCCGACCCTGGCTGAGCACGGCAATCCTGTCGCAGAACATGGCGGCGAGGTTCAGATCATGAAGCGCGACGATGCTGGTGATCGGCAGTTTCGAGACCAGCGACAGGATTTCGAGCTGATGCTGAATGTCGAGATGATTGGTCGGCTCGTCGAGCAGAAGCTCGCTCGGCGTCTGCGCCAGGGCGCGCGCGATATGAACGCGCTGACGCTCGCCGCCCGACAGCGTGTGCCAGAGCTGCCGTGCTTTTCCGAGCATGCCTACCTGCCGCAGCGCGTTGTCCACCGCCTCTTCGTCAACAGTGCTCCAAGGCGCCAGCGGACCACGATGGGGTGTACGTCCGAGACGCACGACCTCGGTCACCGTCACCTGCGTCTCGGTCGTGGCTTGCTGCTCGACAAAGGCGACGCGCTTGGCGATATCGCGACGTGGCATCGTCTCGATGCCGGTATCACCGAGCGTAATGACGCCGCTCTTGACCTTGCGCAGCCCGCCGATCAATCGCAGCAGGCTGGATTTTCCGGAACCGTTCGGCCCGATCAGGCCAAGCGTCTGGCCAGTTGGCACCTCGAGGCTCACGCCCTTGACGACAAGCACGCCTGACGTTGCCCAATACACGTCGCTGATGGAAATGCTCATGCGGGTCGCCTCGCCTTGTAGAGAATGAGCGCGAATGCCGGCGCGCCGAAGAGCGCGGTGACCACGCCGATCGGCAGCACCTGCTGCGGGACGATGACGCGCGAGACGATATCGGCGACCACCATGAAGATGGCGCCGGATATCGCCGTTGCCGGCAACAAGCGTCCATGCCCCGGCCCGACCACGAAGCGCGCCGCATGCGGAATGACGAGGCCGACAAAGCCGATCGAGCCGACGATGCTGACCATCGTTGCCGTCAACAACGCGGTGAGAGCTAGCAGTGCGATCCTGATGCCGGCGACCGGAATGCCGAGCGCCGCCGCCGCATCGGTGCCGAAGGTGAACGCATCGAGCGCGCGGGCGTAGAGCATGCAGACGAGGAAGCCGCCGATCGCGACAGGGGCGGCGAGATAGACATCCGGCCAACGCACGCCCGCGAGACTGCCGAGAAGCCAGAACATGACACCGCGCGCCTGCTCGGCATTGGCCGACGTCGTGACGATATAGGACGTCAACGCGTTGAAAAGCTGTGAGCCGGCGACGCCGGCCAGGATGATGCGGTCAGTCCCGCCGCCGGAGCCGGCGGCGAGCAACGAGACCAGCAGGAACGCGGCGACAGCGCCGACGAAGGCGCCGGCCGAAAGCGTCAGGACCCCGTAGCCGAAACCGAGGATCATGACGGCGACCGCTCCGGTGGACGCGCCGGCGGAGATGCCGAGCACATAGGGCTCGGCCAGCGGATTGCGCAACAGCGCCTGCAGCACCGCGCCGCATAGCGCCAAGGCCGCGCCGGCGCTTGCGGCGACAAGCGCGCGGCTCAGCCGATAGTCCCAGATGATGCCTTCATGGATGCGGCTCAGTTCAAAGCCGGTGCCGAATACACGGTTCGCCACGGCCTTGGCCGTCGTGGCGACCGGAATGGGAATCTCGCCGATCGACACGGCGAGACTGATGACAAGGCCCAATGCCGCGGCGGCAATAGCGAAGAGAAGCAGCAGCGTTCCCCATCCCCGGTGGGTTATCGACGCGTGCCTCACTTGGCGAGACCGAAGGACTTGATGCCCGCGGCCAGGCCTTCCAGGCCATCAATGGTGCGGATCGTCGGGTTCATCGACTGCGCATCCATCTCGACGAAACGCCTGTTCTTCACCGCGTCGAGCTGGCTCGTGACCGGGTCCTTTTCCAGAAAATCGATCTTCGCCTTGGGATCGTCCGCGGTGTAGCGACGGCGGTCCATGTTGGCGATGACGATGACCGCCGGATTGGCCTGCGCGATCGTTTCCCAGCCGACCAGCGGCCACTCTTCCTCGGTGCTGACGACGTTGCGGGCGCCGAGCATCTTCAGAATATAGGCGGGAGCGCTGTTCTTGCCGGCGATGAAGGCATCACCCGCCACTTCCTTGCTGGAGAACCAGAAAGCGATCGGCAGATCCTTTGCCGACCCGCCGAGCGACGCAGCGGCATCCGCCTCGCGCTTCTTCAAGGTATCAATCAGGGCTGAGCCGCGATCCTGGACGTCGTAGATCTCAGCCAGTTCGGCGATTTCCCGATAGATCAGCTCCATCGTGAAGAGTTCGCTACGCACGCCGTCGCCGCCATTCGTATTGGTCTTCGCGACGCAATCGGCCGGAGAAACGTAGGTCTTGATGCCAAGACCGGCGAACTGCTCGCGCTTGCCGACCGACCCTTGCGTGCCGACGTGCCATTCGAACTCAGCCGCGACGAGATCCGGCTCCTGGCCGACGACGGATTCAAAACTCGGATCGTTGTCTGCCAGTCGCTTGATCCCCTTGTTGACCTCGGCATAGGCGGGCAGCACCGGTCCGACCCAGACCGCCGTCCCCACCACCTTGTCGGCAAGGCCGAGCGAGTAGAGAATTTCGGTCATGCCCTGGCCGATCGACACCGTTTTCTTCGGCGCGCTGTCGAATGTCACCTGCTGACCGCAATTGGTGATCGTCAAGGGATAGGTCGTCGCCGCGGCCTGGGCGGACGGGAGAAAGGTCGTGAAAGTGCAAGCCGTCGCGATCGAAAGCAGCGCGGTTCGCAGGATGATGCGGTTCATGTTGGTCCTCATGTATGGCTGAAGCCCGCAGCCCACTGGCTGCGGCTGTGAAACTCGAAGCGGGGACCGCCGCGAACGATGCGGAACGACACAGCAAAGCGCTCGCTCGATATCGTGCGGCGGCGAACGCTATCTCGGGATCACGGACATGAGAGTTACGGAGGGGAATAAAGCGGGACCGCGCCAGCGGTTGACGTCAAAAACCATCATATGATGCTCCTCTCCGGACAACCCCGTCCGGGATGGTGGACACTGTTTTGACGGCAGGTCTCCTGGCTTGCGGATATGCGCCTGACATCTGCCTTCCCACGAAGAGCTTTCGCAGTGGCATGGTGCTCCAGAAGAACACCACGAGGACATCAGGCAATCCGCTTACAGTTGCGGGGGCAGCCACGGTCTTGGCCCCATTCGGGTCATCCGCACCGTGTTCCCTATTAATCCCGTCGGAAGTCATCCCTTCGGGAACCATCGAATGAGACTTAGGCGATCAGGCGCCAAGACGTCAAGCCATGACGAACCGACATTCGGCGCGTTTATGGATTGGCTCGCAGGTAGCCGATCAGGTCGTCAATTTCCGAAGTCGTCCAGAGGCCGCCGAAGCTCATCTTCGTGCCCGGCACTTTCTTTTTCGGGCTGGAGAGGAATTCCGCCAGCGCCGCCTCGTCCCAGACAAGCCCGCCGGCGCCGGCCGCTTTCATCGCCTCGGAATATCTATATCCGGACAAGCTGCCCGCGGGACGACCGACGACACCTTTGAGATACGGGCCGAAGCCGCTGCGCTCTGAATCGACCGAGTGACAGGAGGCACAGGACCGGAAGGCCCGTCGTCCATTCTCCAGATCCTGTGCGGATACCGTGGATGTCATGACGAGCAGGCTGGTGATCGAACAGATCGATAGGAGGATTGGACGTTTTTTCATGTGTCGATGGTCTGTCGTTGTGGTTCCGGTTGCCGATGGATCGCGCGGCTGTCACACGAGACCCGGCCTCGTCGTCTTGCACGGCGCGACCCGCGAACGACGCTGTTTACCCAACAAATCATCTGTGCGCCCAGACCAGACTGGTGCGACATGGGAGCACAGCTCCCATGTCGCCTGACGCATTATTGCGCGGCCTTGATCTTGGTCACTTCTTCGGCGCTCAGCTCGCCGAGCGTGGTCACTTCGCCATTGGTGATCTTCCACAAGCGGAACGGACCGGTGATATCGCCATACTTGTCGAAGCTGACGGGCCCGATGACGCCCTCGTACTTCACCGGCTTGCCATCCTTGATGAGCTGCAGCGCCTTGGCGAACTCGGCCTTGCCGGCGTAAATGGGCGTGCCGCCCTCGGCGACGACCTCGGGCATCGCTGCCTTGATGGCGGCCGCGTCGGCCTTGCCGGCCTTGGCGATCGCCAGCGCCACGATCGCGCCGGCGTCATAGGAGCGGTCGGCGGCCGGCGCCGACGGCGAGATGCCGCCGGAGAAGGCTTCGTAGTTGCCATTGAAATATTCCGTGGACGCCGTCGGGCTGGTGCCCGAGGAGGTGCCGTAGGCATTCTCCAGATACTGCGCCCCGACGCTTTCGATGAAGTCCTTGGAGTTCATGCCGTCGTTCAACAGGAAGGTCTGCTTGCCGCCGCCGGAAACCCAGGCGCGGGCAATGGTGGCGCCGTCGACGGGGGTGCTGACGAGATAGAGCGCATCGGGATCACCGGCCATGGCGGCGCTGGCTTCCGAGGCATAGCTCGACTGCTTCTCGTTATAGGGCGTGGTCGAGGTGATCGTGCCGCCGAGCTTCTGGTACGCGGTCGAAAACTCCTTGACCATGTTGACGCCGAAGTCGTTGTTGACGTTGATGATCGCGATCTTCTTCAGGCCCTGATCGATCGCGAACTTCGCGGCCGCCGTGCCCTGCAGCGCATCGGACGTGATGGTGCGGAAGAAGACGCCGTTGGTCTTGCCGCTGCGGCCAAGCTCGGTCAGCGTCGGAGAAGAGGATGCGGGCGAGACCTGCACGACGCCTGCCGGCGCCGTCACCGATGTCAGGATCGGGATAGAGACCGACGAGATGATGCCGCCGATGACGACCGGCACCTTCTTGATGTTGACGAGCTGGGTCGCCTGATCGACAGCGACGTTGCCCTGGCTCTGGCTGTCGCGCGTGTCCGCAACGATCTTGCAACCATTGACGCCACCGGCATCGTTGATATCGCGGAAAGCCATCTCGACGGACTTGGCGCCCGCCTGGCCATATTCGCCGGCCGGGCCGGTCAGTTCCATGACGAGGCCGACGGTGATGTCGCAATCGGCCGCGAACGTCGGCGCCGTGGACGCCGCAAGGGCAGCGACCATGGCGGAAAGCAGGAATGTCGTTCTCATTTTTGTTCCCCTTTGTTGAGATTGTACTTCATGATGCTGCCGTGGCGGCCTTCCCGGTCCCGCTCCAGCGTATAGACGTCGCCGTCGAGCGGCCTTGATTGCGCGAGGATCGCATCGATCTCGGCTCTATCCGTTTGGCTGAGCACGATGTCGGCGATGGCGAGATTGGACTGCAAGTGATCCCTGTTGCGGGCGCCGACGATGACGGCCGCGACGCCAGGCTTGGTCAGCATGGCGGCGCTGGCGATGGTGGCGATATCGGTGTCGTGCCGGTCGGCGATCCCGCGCAGCGTCGATAGCAGCGCCTGGAACAGCTCCCAACCGCCGAAATCGTCGATGATCAGCTTGTACTTCGTCAGCGATCGGTTTTCGAGCGGGTGCTCCGGCTCCTTTTGGCCGAGCCAGCGATCGCCGAGGAAACCGCCGGCCACGGTGCCGTAGCAGAACAGCGCGAAGTTCTTCTCGGCCGCAAGCGCCACCATGCGCTTTTCCGGGCGCCGGTCGAGAAGCGAATATTGCAGCTGCAGCGAGGTGAAAGGCACTCCCGAGCCAATGATCGCCTCGATATGATCCGTGTCGAAATTGGTGCCGCTGATCTTGCCGATCTTGCCGGCCTCATGCAGCTCCTTCAGCCAGCCTGCCGTCTCCAGCCAGCCCTCGATGTCATAGGCCCACCAGTGGAACTGCACGAGATCGAGGCAATCGAGATTGAGCCGCTTGCGCGAGGTATCGATGACGCCTTCGACATAGGCCTTGCTGATGTTTGGCAGGACCGTGAGATCGGGCACGAACTTGGTGTGGACGCGGATGCGCGACAGGGCCTCGGCGCCGCGCAGGTTCCTGTAGGCGACGCGGAAGCGGCCGATCAGTTCCTCGACACCTGTATAGATGTCGGCGCAGTCGAAGGTGGTAATGCCGGCATCGGCGAATGCGATCATGTCCTCGACGGCGCTGTCGCCATCGATCGTACCGTGCCCGCCAGCCAGCTGCCAGCCGCCGCGAATGACGCGGGAGATTTCGTAACCGGGGGCGATGGTGATGCGCTGCATATCTTTCGGCCTATTCGTCATTCAAGGGAACCGCCGTGGTGGCGGCATGGCTGAAACGGCGGATACCCGTGCGAGTGATCCTCAGCCGTGTCGAGCAATTCGGGTCCGGGCAAGCGATGTCGGCGTCCGTCGTCATCCAGTCGTTGCGATCCGTCGGGCGCTGCTTTGCCGCGAGCAGCGGCAACACGGAGGAGAGCGAGTAGATCGAAATCCCCTGCCCTTCCGGCAGGTGCAGCATCTCGCCTTTGAGCTCGAAATGATCGCCCGGCTTGGCGCCGCAGTAGACCGCGCCGCCCTCGGGAATGATCACGTCGACCCTGAGATCGAAAAGATCGAAGCCGTCGTCGATGGGTTCAGCCATGATGGTCTCCCGACGCGTCGCCTTCAGGCTCGGCATCCAGCCGCCCGCGGATCAGATCGAAGGAACGGCTGATGTCGTTGGAGAGCGATTGCATCGCGGCCTCGACATCGCGCTTTTCCAGCGCATCGATCAGCGCCCAGTGATGATTGGTGGCGGCAAGTCCGCCCTGTTCGTCGTGAATATGCGCGGCCTTGCGAATGATCGCGCCCGATTGCAGCCAAAGGCTCTCGACGATCGGGATCAGCACCTGCGAGCGCGCCGCGTGATAGATGTGGAAATGGAACTGCTGGTTCAGCGCCGAGGTGACATGGCCGATGTCCTTGCCATGCTGCTCGAAAGCCAGGTCGCAATCGACATTGACCTGCTTCAACACCGCGAAGTCGGCGTCCGTCAGATTGGGCAGCGCGAGCGCCACCATCTGGCCCTCGATCAGGATGCGGGCGCGGGCGAGATCGTCGAGACGTTCGCGGGTGATCAGCGGCACGCGCACCGAGCGATTGGGCAGCGATTCCAGCGCCTGTTCGGACACGAGACGGCCAAGCGCCTCGCGCACCGGCATGGTGCTGGTTTGCAGCCGCTCGGCGAGATCGACGATGCGCAATACGTCGCCCGCGTCGAACATCCCGTTGATCAGCGAGTTGCGAAGCTGGGCGTAGACACGGTCCTGCAGCGTCTCGCGCCCGACCGGCGACAGCGCGTCATCACGATCGTGACCGCCCGGCCCACCATCGGCGGTTCTCCTCACCTGGGCTCCTCCCGCTTGGACTACCATCCAGCCTGCTCCGGGGTATGCCGCTTTTTTCGGTTGCTTTTCACCATGGGGTGAAGTTTGATCAAACATCACCAATCAAATCAAGAGACTTCTTTCCTCCATGCCTTTGCCAGTGCCAGACGCCCCATCGAAAGCGGCAGAACCCGCCAGAGCCGTGATCGACGCGCGTGAACTGGTGAAGTCGTTTCAGGGCAATGTGGCCGTCGGCGGCATGTCGCTCAGGCTTGGCGAAGGCGAGATGGTCGGCCTCATCGGCCCGAACGGCGCCGGCAAGACGACGCTGTTCAATCTGATCGCCGGAAGTCTCAAACCGACATCGGGTGAGATCTGGATCGGTGGCCGCGAGGTATCGCAGGAAAGCCCGGAACAGAGAATTGGCCGCGGTGTCGGCCGCACCTTTCAGATCCCGAAGCCGTTTCTCGAAATGACTGTCCTGGAGAATGTGCTCGTCGGCGCGCAGGTGCAGGACGGCGAGCGGCTGTTCGCGAATTTCCTGCGCTTCGGCCATGTCAGACAGCAGGAGCGGCTGGCAATCGAGAAGGCGCGCGCGCTGCTGGAGTTCGTCACCTTGTCGGGTCTCGAGGGGCAACCAGCGAAGGTTCTCTCGGGTGGACAGCGCAAGCTTTTGGAACTGGCGCGGATACTGATGGCCGATCCGCAGGCGATCCTGCTTGACGAACCCGCGGCCGGCGTCAATCCGGCGCTTCTGGAAACGATCATGGAACGCGTGCTGGAGCTCAATGCGCAGGGCAAGTCGATCCTGCTGATCGAGCACAACATGGATATGGTGTCGCGCCTCTGTACCCGTGTCGTCGCCATGGCGCTCGGCAAGCCGCTGGCCGAGGGCACGCCTGCCGACGTCGCCTCCAACCCCGATGTCATCGAAGCCTATCTGGGAGCGGCGGCATGACCGCGTCGGCGCTTCAAACCCGCGCGCTGGTCGCCGGCTACGAACCCGACCTGCCGATCGTGCGCGGCGTCGATCTCTCGGTGGCGCCTGGAGAGCTGCTGGTGTTGCTCGGGCCGAACGGCGCCGGGAAGTCGACTCTCGTCAAAGCCATCGCCGGCGTTGTGCCGATCCACTCGGGAAGCGTCATGCTGGGCGAGCGAGAGATCACCCGCGTCGCGTCCCACCGCAAGATCGGCGAAGGCCTCGCCTTCGTGCCGCAGACGGAAAACATCTTCGCGACGTTGACCATCCACGAAAACCTGCAACTTGCCGCAGCTGTCCTGCCGAAGGCGCAGCGAGCCGAACGGATCGCCGCGCTCTATCGCCGCTTTCCCGATCTCGCCAGCAAGCCCTCGCGCCTTGCCGGCGCGTTGTCGGGCGGGCAACGACAGATGCTGGCCGTCGCCCGCGCGCTGATCGTCGATCCCGCCGTGCTCATCCTCGATGAACCCTCGGCCGGCCTGTCGCCGAAGATCGTCGGCGAGGTGTTTTCGATGCTGAAGGAGATCAACGCCGCCGGCGTTACCGTCATTCTCGTCGAGCAGAACGTCAAGGCAGCGCTGGCGATCGCCAGCCGCGCCGTCATCCTGGTCGAAGGCAGGATCAGGCATGAGGGCGAGGCCTCCTCGCTGCTCGGCGACCCGCTGATCGCCAAGCTCTATCTCGGCACCAGCAAGCAGGCGTCGGAGGCACCATGAACCCGCAATTTCTCATGGACGGTTTGGTCGCAGGCGCGATGATCGGCCTTGGCGCCATCGGCGTCACGCTCACCTATTCGATCCTGCGCTTCGCCAATTTCGCGCATGGCGAGATGCTTTCCTGGGGCGCCTATCTGGCTCTCGCCGTCAGCGGCGGCCTCGGGCTCCTGTCGACAATGTTGACGAAGCCGATCGGCCCCTTCTCCTTCGGCTGGTCGTTGCCGCTCGCCGCCATCGTTTCAATCCTGCTCACGGGCCTGCTGGCGCTCGCGGTGGACGCGGTTCTGTTCGGGCGACTGCGGGCGCGCGGCGGCGCGATCATCATCCTGGTCATGGCAAGCTTCGGTGCCTCGCTTGCGCTGCGCAGCCTGCTCGAATTCATCTTCACCTCGAAGCCGGCCTATTACACCAAGGCGCTGCAGATCGCCGTGAAGATCGGCGGCGGCCTGCGTGCCACGCCCGATCAGCTCCTGTCGCTTGGCCTGTCCGTGGTCGCGGTCGTCGCCATCCACCTGCTGATGACCCGCACCGATATCGGCCGCTCGATGCGCGCCGTCAGCGAAAATCCGGCTTTGGCGGGCATCGCGGGCGTGGACGTGCGCCGTGTGATCCGCGTCGTCTGGTTCGTTGGCGCCGCCCTTGCCTGCATCGCCGGCATCATGACCGGGCTCCTCGTGCAGATCCGCCCCTATCTCGGCCATGACCTGCTGCTGCCGTTGTTCGCCGCCGCGATCCTCGGCGGGATCGGCAGCGTTCCCGGCGCGATGATCGCGGGCCTGATCGTCGGCCTGTCGGAAGCGGCGGCCGTGCAGATCGTCGGCGCCGAGTGGCGGGCGGCTGTTTCGTTCGTCATCCTGGTGGCGGTCTTGCTTCTTCGCCCGCGCGGCCTGTTCGGGAGAGCGGCATGAGCCTTGATCTGATCGCCTACGCCGCCTTCTTCCTCACCATGGCGCTCACCTACGCCATCATGTGCCTCGGCCTCAATGTGCAGTGGGGCCAGACCGGTCTCTTCAACGTCGGCATTGCCGCCTTCGTCGCGATCGGCGCTTACGCATCCGCGCTCTTGACGACGCCGGATGCGCCCGGCCGCTTCGGCGGTTTCGACATGCCGATCGCCATCGGCTGGCTCGGCGGCGCGCTGTTCGCGGGGCTTGCCGCCTGGCTGGTCGGCGCGCTGACCATTCGGCTACGATCCGATTACCTCGCCATCGCCACCTTCGGCGTGGCGGTCACGGTGCAGCTCTGCGTGCTCAACCTGCAGCCGCTGACCGGAGGCGCCTTCGGTATCGGCTTCATTCCGCGCCCGTTCGGCAACCTTGCCGGTGATCCGCTGGCATTTTCCCTTTCAAACCTCGCGCTGATGGCGGGCGTGGTACTCGCGCTCTATCTGGCGCTACAGCATCTCGCCAGGAGTCCCTGGGGCCGCGTGCTGCGCGCGATCCGCGAGGATGAGAGCGCGGCGCAGGCGCTCGGCAAGCGACCGATCCGCTTTCGTCTGCAGGCCTTCACCATCGGCGGCGCCATCATGGGGCTGGCGGGTGCCGCGCAAGGGCATTTCATCGGCTTCATCGCGCCCGACAACTATCTGCCGATCCTGACCTTCCAGGTCTGGGCGATGCTGATCGTCGGCGGCTCCGGCAACAATCGCGGCGCCATTCTTGGCGCGGTTATGGTCTGGGGTCTGTGGGCGCTGTCGGCCGCCGCCGTCTCCGCCTTCGTGCCGCCCGAACAGCAGGCCCGCGCGGCATCGCTGCAGATCGTCATGATCGGCGTCGGGCTCTGCCTCATCCTGCTCCTGCGCCCGCGCGGCATTCTCGGCGCCTCCAACGAGCTCGCTTCGTTGACGGGCAAGCGCAAACAGACATCCAGGGAATAGAACCATGTCCACCACGCCTCCACGCATAGCGCTCACCAAGGATCTCTCCATCAGCCGTATCGTCTGCGGTCTCTGGCAGGTGGCCGACATCGAGAAGAACGGCACGCTGATCGATCCCGATAGGGGCGCAGATGTGCTGCAGGCCTATGCGCGAGATGGTTTCGACACGTTCGACATGGCCGATCACTACGGCTCGGCGGAACTGATCACGGGGCGACTGCTGTCGCGCTTTCAGAATGGCCAGCGGCCGGTCGCCTTCACCAAGTGGTGCCCGGAGCCGGGACCGATGACGGCTGACGTCGTGCGCCGCGGCGTCGAGGAGCGGCTGACTAGGCTTGGCGTCGACAAGGTCGATCTCCTGCAATTCCACTGGTGGAGTTTCGAGCATCCGGCATGGCTCGACGCCCTGCACGAGATGCAGCGCCTGCGCGAGGAAGGCCTGATCGGCGCGCTTGGCCTCACCAATTTCGATGCCGGACATCTGGCGCTTGCGCTCGCCGATGGCATCGAGATCGCCAGCAATCAGGTCTCGTTCTCGCTCGTCGACCGCCGCGCCGCGGGCGCGCTCTCGAAGCTCTGCGCCGAAAGCGGCGTCAAACTTCTCGCCTATGGGACGCTCTGCGGCGGATTCCTCTCCGAGAAGTGGCTGGGCCAGCCGGAACCGACATCGATCGCCGACTGGAGCCGCTCGAAGTACAAGCGCTTCATCGACGCCGCCGGCGGCTGGGAAGGCTTCCAGGGCATTCTCGGCGCCGCCGCGCCATCGCCGCCAAGCATGGCGTGTCGATCTCCAACGTCGCGAGCCGCTGGGTTCTGGAACACGACGCCGTCGCCGCCACCATAGTCGGCGCGCGGATCGGCGAAAACGAGCATCGCGGCGACAATCTGAACGTCTTCTCCTTCGCGCTCGACGAAGAGGATCACGCCGCACTGAACGCCGCCTTCGCCAAGACGCAACCCATTCCTGGCGATTGCGGCGACGAATACCGCAAGCCGCCATTCCTCACCGCATCCGGCGATCTCAGCCACCATCTGGATGCCATTCCGTCCATCTACACGGCTCAACCCGTGCCCGGTCGTCCAGGCCGTTCGCGAGTCTCTTCCGGAAGCATCTGGGAGCCGATCGCCGGCTACAGCCGCGCCGTCAGGGTGGGGGACCGCATTCTCGTTTCCGGCACGACCGCGACGCATGGCACGAACCGCTGCGTAGCATCAGGCGATGCGGGCGCGCAGGCGACCTACATCCTCGACAAGATCGCCGCTTCCATCTCGGCGCTCGGCGGCAAGATGGAAGACGTCGTCAGGACCCGCATCTATCTGCGCGATGCCAGCCAATGGGAGCCGGTGTCGCGCGCGCACGGACGCGCCTTCGCCTCGGTTCTCCCCGCCAACACCCTGATCGAAGCCGGCAATCTGGTCGGCGACTACGAGGTGGAGATCGAGGCGGAAGCGATCTGCGATTGATCGGTTATGAGCTTACGCCGCCGAGCCGAGCGCAGGTCGGAAAAGTCGATCGCCCTCGTCAGGCGTCGGCGGCTCGGCCGCGTTCAAATAGAATCTCGCTGGCGCCGTCAGCGAAAACCAGAGGCATGCGCCGAGCATGAAATAGGCGCTCGCGACATCGTCGACGGGCCTGGCGAGCGGCAGGACCAACGCCCCGACGACGACCGCGAGCCGCAACGCCCATTCGTTTTCGCGCTTCTGCAAAGCGGTGGCCCGCAATGCCTTGTAGTCTTTCAAGTCGTAGTCGGCCGAAGCAGCGCTCGCCTTGTACAGCGTCAGCACCGATGGCAGCGCGAGCATCACGAGCGCCGCCTCGCTCAGCCACAGCACCTCGCCCGCGAGCAACTGCAGGCCCGCGATCAGCAGAAAAGCGATGGAAAGAAGGTTCCACACCGGCTCGAGAAGGTCCGGCCGCTGACCGGTACGGCCATGCCAGAGTTTCATGACCGTTGCCGCACCCTGCAGCAGCGGTTCATCGATATAACGATTTATCCAGTTCATGCGCTCGCCCAAGACGCGTTGCCGATGGGTTCTCATCAGCAAAAGAATGGGTCCGCATCATGGCGCGGGGGCGATGTTCGCGCCGATCAGTCATAATTCGGCGCACGCTATACCGGCGAGGCATCACGCACGTCGATTGTTATTTCTCTCCGGATGGAGCGCTTAGCGGCAACGCGCCTCGTAGGTGCGGCCATAGCGGTCGCGGTAGACACAGTAGCCGCGACGTTCCTGCGACTGCCCGATCAGAGCACCGGCCACGCCGCCCGCCACGGCGCCGACGGCAGCACCACCCCAGCTATTGGTGGCCACGCCACCGATGACGGCACCGGTCCCCGCGCCGATCGCCGTGCCTTGTTCGGTGGCTGTGCACGATGCCAGACCGCCCGCGACCGCTGTTACCAATAGTATAGTTCTGATCATAATCTCACTCCTCGGCTCATCCTTTACCGTGAAGTAAACAATTGAAACGGCTTTTCGTTCCGCGCCCGGCTTCCGCGCCGTGCGGCGGTCCGGCGCCGGCCTCGAAAATGCCGTGCACCACGATGGAACAACTCATGCATTCGAGCGTTACGGCCAGGTTAAATACCAAGCGGGGCGCCGGACAGCAGAATGACAGAGTTTCAACCCATCGCCGATCGCCGCAAGGCGTCAAAGGCAACCGAATTCCTGAAACGAGCAACCCGCAGAAAAGAAGCTTCTCTTCCCGCCTTGCCCGGCGGTATCATTCGCCAGCGACGCAACGCGTGGCAGGTCGGCCAGGTCGACAAGGCGGCCTTCCTGATCGATGGCGCCGCCTACTTTCTGGCGCTCGATCAAGCCCTTCGCAAGGCGGTTCATACGATCTGGATCGTCGGCTGGGACTTCAACCCGGATATCAGGCTGCGCCCTCATCAGAGTTCTGAGACGCTGGGCGAGCTTCTCCTGTCGCTCGCCGATGAGAAGCCGGATCTTCGTATCCGCATACTGGTATGGGGAATGGGGCCGATCTACTCCGGCAAATCGTTGCGTCTCTTCCGCGAAAGCGAATTCTCCTCCCATCCGCAGATCAGCATGCGTTTCGATCTGCGCCACCCGATCCGCGGATGCCATCATCAGAAACTTGTCTCGATCGACGACGGCCTGGCCTTTCTCGGCGGCATCGACCTGACCGCCAGGCGCTGGGACGAGCCGGACCACAAGATGACAAACACGCTGCGGAAGTCGCCGGATGGTACCCCCTATGATCCCGTCCACGACATGCAGTCGATGGTATCGGGCGACGCGGCGCGGTTGATCGGCGATGTCGCGCGCAGACGATGGAAGCGCGCCACCGGCGAGCGCCCGGCGCCATCCCCGGCGGGCGGCGCCTCATGGCCGGCAGGCGTCACTCCCGACCTTGCGAACGCGACCGCCGCCATCGCGCTGACGGAGCCCGGCCTGATCGGGAAGCGCGGCCACTACGAGGCATTCCGGCTGACGCGCGACGCGATCAAGGCCGCGCGCAGGCTGATTTACATCGAGACTCAGTATCTGGCTTCTTTCGGCGTGGCGCGCACCATCGCCAAGCGACTGAAAGAAAGTGATGGTCCCGAGATCACCGTACTTGTCACCAAGAGCTCCCACGGCTTTCTCGAAAAGCTGACGATGGGCAACAATCGGGACAGGCTGATCCGCCGTCTGAAGCGCATCGACCACTATGATAGGCTGCGCGTCATGTATGCCGTGGTCCCCGACAAGAAGGGCGGCGAGAAGGAGTTGGTCATTCACTCCAAGCTGCTGATCGTTGACGACCACTTCATCCGCATCGGTTCGTCCAACCTGAACAACCGGTCGGAGGGTTTGGATACGGAATGCGATCTGGCGATCGAGGCCTCGACCGATGCGCATCGCACCGCCATTTCGACGCTGCGCTACCGGCTGCTGGCCGAGCATCTGGACACGACGCCGGAGACCGTGCGCGAGACCGAACTGAGCATGCGCTCTCTGAATGCCGCAGTGGAAGCACTGAATGTCGGCAAGCGCGGGCTGCGGCACTTCGCCATCGACGTCTCGAAAGGCGAGACGTCGCCGCTGACGGGTACAACACTCGTTGACCCCCGACGTCCCTACTGGCCGCTACAGAAGCTGCGCCTGCGCGTCGGACGGCTGGCCGCCGCGATCTTCTGATGCGGCCTTGCCGCGCTTGCGCAGCACCACTTCACTGATGGCGAAAATGACAATGCCGATCAACAGCGGCAGGATGAAATAGATCACCCGAAACGCCACGAGCGCACCGATCGACGCCGCGCCCGGCAGGACATGGCTGACGGTTGCCTCCAGAACGCCCAGACCTCCCGGCACATGGGTGAGGAGGATCGCGATGTTGGCGAGCACGAAAGCCGTTGCCGTCTGCACGAAGCTGACATCGCCCTGCGCCGCCAGCATCTGATGAAGGCTGGCGGCGACGAAGACGAAGTTCAGCGTGCCGATGACGACCTGGCCGATCGCCAGTTCGACGCGCGGCATCTCGAAGCTCCACTTCCACAGGCGCAGCGGCGCCCGAACGGTCGCGGCGAGAACGACATAGGCCAGGGGGACGGCGAGGCAGGCGAGACCCAGCACGAACAGGCCATCGGCGCTCATGGCAAGCAGGTTCGCCGCATCGCGCGGATTGATCAGAAGCGCCAGTCCTGAAAGCACCGACAGCCCGATGCCAACCGTGACACCACAAAACAGAATGACCTTCGCCACTTCCTCGGCGCTCAAGCCCCATCGCGCATAATAGCGATAGCGAACCGCGCCGCTGCTCAACGCGGCCACGCCGAGATTGTGGCCAATGGAGAGAGCCGTGAAGGAGGCGAGCGCCGCTTTCGGATAGCGCAACGGCTTGCCGGCATAGCGCAATCCCATCCAATCGAAGCCCGTCAGGCAGAGATAGGATAGTGCTGCGAAACCCAACCCGGAAAGCAGCCGCGAGACCGGAATGGCGACGATCGAGCGTGTAATCTCATCGATCGAGTAGCGACTGAAAACCTTGTAGAGGAGGTAGGCCGCGAGCAGCAGTCCGAGAACCAGGGTTGCATTGATGAGGACACGCTTCGCCGACATGAACATTCCATTTCGTTGATCTTCCAGCAATGGAACGAAACAGGATGAAATCGGGTTCCCTGTCGATGAGCGCATCGACAGACACTTCGCACGAACCTGAAGACCGGGAACTGAAAGTCCTCACCTACAATGTGCACAGCTGCATCGGCACCGACCGGCATCTCGATCCCGGCAGGATCGCCGATGTGATCGCCCAATCCGGCGCCGACATCATCGCGCTTCAGGAGCTCGATGTCGGGCGCAAGCGAACCGGCGGCATCGATCAGGCGCACTTGATCGCGACGCTTTTGAAGATGGAGGCCCATTTTCACCCGGCGCTTCATGTGCGGGAGGAGAAGTATGGAGACGCGATCCTGACCGCCTTTCCCACACAGCTGATGAAGGCCGGCCCCCTGCCCTCGATCGGTGAGACGCGTGGCGCGATCTGGACGCAGGTGGACATCGGTGGACGCAAGCTCAACGTGCTCAACACCCATCTCGGCCTGCGCAACATCGACCGCGTCAGGCAGGTGCAGACACTGCTCTCGGACGAGTGGATCGGGAGCCCGGATTTTAACACGGCACCATCACTCGTCTGCGGCGACCTCAACGCGTGGCCATCATCGCCGGCCTACAGGATGCTGGCCGGCCGGTTCCGCGACGCGCAGTTGAGCGGGACGCGACGGCCGAGGCCAACCTTTCCATCGCGTTTTCCGTTGCTGCGGATCGACCACGTGTTTTTGTCCGACGACCTGACGGTGAGCACCGCCGACGTCATCGCCACGCCGCTGGCAAGGCGCGCCTCCGATCATCTGCCATTGCTGATCACGCTGAGATCCCGCTTCGCGATGATCGTGGCGGAAATTGAGGAACAAAAGACGCGCTGGCGCTGTTGCAGTGTCGCGATCCCACCAGAGGCGGCACATGACGATACCGACATCGACCTACAGGTTGCAGTTTCGAGATGGAATGACATTCGACACCGCCATCGATTTCATCCCCTATCTGAAATCGCTCGGCGTCAGCCATCTTTATGCCTCCCCCGATCTTCACCGCCACCTCCGGATCAACGCATGGTTACGACGTCACCGACTGCAACGAGATCGATCCCGCGATCGGTGGCCCCGACGGCTTCGAGCGACTGAGCGCTGCGCTGAAGGCCGACGGTCTTGGCCTGATCCTCGATATCGTGCCGAACCACATGGCCGCCTCCACGGAAAATGCCTGGTGGGCGGATGTCCTTAAATTCGGCGCGGACAGCAAATATGCAGGCCATTTCGATATCGACTGGAGCCAGCGGCTGACGCTGCCGATATTGGGAAAGACCTTCGAAGACGCCCTAGCCGACAACGAATTCGAGTTGCAGCGCGATGCACGGACCCAAGAGTGGTCGCTTGCCTATTTCGAGACCCGGCTGCCGCTCAATCCGGGAAGCACCGGCCGGATATTCGGGGATCTGAAGGATCAGTCGCTGATATCGAGCATCCACGATCAGCAACCCTGGCGGCTGACGTTCTGGCAGGATGCGGCCAAGACGCTTAGCTACCGGCGCTTCTTCGAGGTCACAGGGCTCGTCGGCCTGCGTGTCGAGGACGAGCAGGTGTTTGCCGACAGCCATGCGCTCGTGCTCGACCTGATCCGCGCTGGCTACGTGCAGGGGCTGCGGCTCGATCATATAGACGGTCTCGCCGATCCCGCGGGCTATCTCGATCGACTGCGCGCGGCCGTTGGCTCCGATATCTATATCGTTGCGGAGAAGATTGTCGGGCATGGCGAGACACTGCCCGCCGACTGGCCGATCGAGGGCACGACCGGTTACGAGTTCATCTCGGCGCTGAGCAATCTCTTTATCGATCCCGATGGCATGCGGCAGCTTGGTGATGCCTATGCCAGTCTCTCGCCGGATGCCGCCGATTTCGCGGCTGGCCTGCGCGAGGCCAAGCTGCTGATGATCGATCGCAACTTAGAAGGCGAGACGAGCCGACTGGTGGCAATCGCGCATTCGCTTCTGGCTGATGTCGACCAAAAGCGGCTTTCGGCGGCGATCAGGGAATTGCTCGTCGCGTTTCCCTTCTACCGCACCTATGGCCGCGAGGGAAAACTGTCCGACAGTGATCGCCGGCTCATTGAGGCGGCCGTTGATCAAGCGGCAGGGCAGAGCGGAGACAGCGATGCGTTGCAAGCCGTGGCGGGGCTTTTCGATGGCGACGCCCGCGCCGAGGAGTTCCAGCGGCGCTTCCAGCAGCTGAGCGGGCCCATCATGGCCAAGGCCATGGAAGACACGCTGTTTTACCGCCACAATCTCCTGCTTGGCGCCAACGAGGTCGGCGGCGAGCCCGACCGGTCGCCGGGCGGCGTCGATGCGTTTCACGCATTGATGCAGCAAAGGGCAAAGCTTCAGCCGCACGGGCTGTCGGCCACCTCCACCCACGACACCAAGCGCGGCGAAGACGCCCGCGCCCGCCTCTACGCGCTGAGCGAGGAGCCTGATGTGTGGCGGCTCGGCGTCGAGCGCTGGCGAGACATGAACCGCAACCACCTGACCGAGTTGCCGGCGGGCCTGACGCCCGACGCGAATGTCGAATGGATGCTCTACCAGGCGCTTGCGGGCATATGGCCCGAGGAGTTTCGCGACGGCGCCGCCGCAGGCCTGACGGATCGTTTCGTCGCCTATGCTGAAAAGGCCGTACGGGAAGCCAAGCTCGCGACAAACTGGAACGAGCCGCACGAGCACTATGAGACGGCGGTCAGAAACTATGCGGCGGCGCTGACCGCCTCCGCCAGCCTGACCTTCCACGAGGACTTCGCCGAAGCGCTCCGGCCTGTGGCGGCCGCCGGATATCTGAACAGCCTGTCGCAGACACTGATCAAGCTGACGGCGCCCGGCGTGCCCGACATCTATCAAGGATCGGAAGCCTGCGACTTCAGTCTCGTCGATCCCGACAACCGGCGCCCGATCGACACCAAGGCGCTGGCCCGCATGCTGGCAACGCGAGAGACGATCTCTGAGCTGACCGTTCCAGCCCTGAAGCAGCGCATGATCGGCATTGGCCTCAATCTGCGCAAACGCCTGCCTGCTCTGTTCGCCAACGGTGATTACCTGCCGCTATCGGTCACGGGAAGCCGCAGCAACCATGTCGTCGCGTTCGGCCGACGACTGGACGATGCCTTCACGGTCACGGTGACACCGCGCATGATGCTGGGGCAGCTGGAGCCGGGCAAGCTCTATGCAGGCCCCGAATTCTGGGGCGACACCGTGGTCATGCTGCCTTCGGAGCTGCGCGGTCCGACACACGATCTCCTGACGCAAAGGCCCATCGACGCCACGGCGTCGGTTCCCGTGACGCAGCTACTGGGGACGCAACCGGTCGCGCTCTTGCAGAACGACGGACCCGCCGGACGGCACCTATGACGCCGTCGTGACCAATCATGATCGCAACGACGCAAACTTTTGCGCGGCAACCACGTTGGGCTGCCGATCCGATTTTACCGAAAGGCCTCGTGTGACTGATATGAAATTCGGACCCGTCATCTCCGACACAGGCGTCACCTTCCGCCTGTGGGCTCCTCTTGTCGACAGCGTCGCTTTGAAGCTGGACGGTCATGAGCCGCAGCCGATGCATCAAGGCGCGGATGGATGGCACGAACTCGAGGTTGCCGGCGCCGCTGCCGGCACGTCCTACCGATTTGTTCTCCCAGATGGGTTGCACGTGCCCGATCCGGCATCACTGTTTCAGCCGCAGGACGTGCACGGTTTCAGTGAAGTCGTCGATCTCGCGCGTTATCGGTGGAAGACCGAAGCCTGGCTTGGGCGCCCGTGGGAAGAGACCGTGCTCTACGAGCTGCACGTCGGCACCTTCACCGAGGAGGGCACCTTCCTCGCGGCAATCAGGCGTCTCGATCACCTCGCGCGGCTGGGCGTAACGGCGATCCAGCTGATGCCGGTTGCCGATTTTCCGGGACGGTATGGCTGGGGCTACGACGGCGTGCTGCCCTATGCGCCCGACAGCAGCTATGGCAGGCCGGAGCACTTGATGCCGCTGGTCGATGCCGCGCACGAGCGCGGGATCTCGGTCCTCCTGGATGTCGTCTACAACCACTTCGGCCCCGACGGCAATTACCTGCCTCTCTACGCGCCGCTCTTCACTGACCGGCACAAGACGCCGTGGGGAAAGGGTATCGACTACGATGGCGCTACGGCGCTGCCGATGCGCGAGTTCGTTATCCAGAATGCCATCCATTGGGTCACGGCTTTCAGGCTGGACGGGCTGCGGCTGGACGCCGTTCATGCCATCAAGGACAGTAGCGAAGAGCATCTCCTGCTGGAGCTTGCACGGCGCGTGCGCGCGGCCGCCGGTACCCGCCATGTTCACCTGATCGTCGAGAACGAGGAAAACGACAGCGATCTGCTAAAGCGCGCGAGCGACGGCAAAGCTACCCTGTTCACGGCCCAATGGAACGACGACATCCACCACACGCTGCATGTCGCCACCACCGGCGAGCGCTTCGGCTATTACGCCGACTACGCCGAGGATAGCGAAGCGATGGCGCGGTCGCTCGCCGAAGGATTTGTGTTTCAGGGCCAGCACATGCCCTATCGCGGCGACAGCAGAGGCAAGAGCACGCGCGACTTGCCACCAACGGCTTTCGTCTCCTTCATCCAGAACCACGATCAGATCGGCAACCGGGCGATGGGAGACCGGATCATCGCCGCGCAGCCTGTTCACATCGTCAAGGCGCTGGCGGCCGTCTATCTCCTGGCGCCGCAGATACCGATGTTGTTCATGGGCGAGGAATGGGGCGCGCGGGATGCGTTCCCCTACTTCTGCGATCTCAACGACGAGCTGAACGAGATGGTGCGAAAGGGACGCCGCGAAGAGCTGTCGCGATTGCCGGGCTTCGATGCCGACGACCTTCTCGACCCGACCGCGCCATCGACATTCGAGATGGCCAAGCTCGACTGGTCGAGCATGAACGAGCCGGCCGCCGCCGCCATGCATGATTTCTACGCCGCGCTACTCGCCATCCGCCACCAGAAGATCGTTCCGCTGCTGACCGGGATGCGCCGCGGAGAAATCATCGCCCCTTCCGGTCTCACGGCGGTCGCGATCGACTGGCCGCTGGCCACCGGCGGCCACTTGCGCCTGCGGGCGAACCTTGGGAACGAAACAGTTGCAACCGACACCTTGATGGACGACACCGGGATGCTATTCAGCCTGGGTTCGTCATCCGGCGGAAACCTGTCGCCATGGTCGGTCTTCTGGAGCGTCAGTAGCGACTAACGTGCAACGCCCGGACCATCGGCCCGAAAACGCGACTGTTCAGGATACCGATTTCAGCCACCCCAGCACACGCGCTTCTTCCGCATCCATCCACTTCAACAAACGCTTGCTTCGCGTTGGTCTCGTGCGCAGCAACTGGCCCAATCTGCCGGCCTTGAACTCGTCGAACACGGCGGGATGGATGTAGGACGAGCGGCAGACCGCGCGCGTGTTGACCAGCATGGCGGCAACCGCATCGATCACTTCATTCATTTGCCGCGCGATCGCGGCCTCGGTGGCGGCAAGTTCCAGAGGCGTCAGAGCGGTAACGGCCGCGCAGGTCGCCCCCCAGGTTCGAAATTGACGGGAGCTGAACTCGTCCCCCGATACGTCGCGGATATATGCGTTGACGTCCTGGGAGGATATTTGCCGGCGGCTACCGTCCTCGCACACATACTGGAACAATTGCTGCCCCGGGAGCTCCTGCAGGCTGCGGACGACGCGCGCGATGCGTCGATCCGTGTGAACCAGATTCCATTCCTTGCCGGATTTTCCCTTGAAGCGGAATTTCACTTGCGAACCGTCTGTCTTGACATGCCTTCGGCGCAGCGTCGTCAGGCCGAAGGAGCCGTTATCCTCCGCGTATGCGGCATTGCCGATGCGGATGTAGAGGTTGTCGAGCATCCAGACGATGGTGGCCAATGCCTTGTCCATCGTCGGCGCCCGCACGCGCAGATCGGCATCGACACGCGCGCGTATGTCGGGCAGGCGTTCGCCGAAGGCCAGCAACTGGTCGAACTTCGCGCGCGCGCGTTCCGAGTGCCATTCAGGATGATAACGATACTGCCGGCGTCCGCGCGCATCGATACCGATCGCCTGCAGATGTGATAGAGGATTGGGAGATATGCGAACGTCGGTATAGGCAGGCGGGATGGCCAGCGCATTCAGCCGTGAAACTTCCAAGCTGTCCGTAATCCTACGCCCATCGGGCGCGTAGTAGAGGAAGCCGTTTTTCCCCGCCTTGCGCGTGATGCCACTCTCGATATCCGTGGTGTAAACCAGTCGAGACGACATAAACGCAGCTGCGCTGACATCCGTTTGGTTGATCGCTTGATCCATGTCGCAGAAACACCGCGACCAGGGATTCAGTTCCCATCGCAACTTCAAAGGCTTGGCTAAATACCGCCAGCGCGCCTGGACCGTATGGAGCAGGCCCGTTGCTGCGCAGCGTAGCGCGCAAAGTCAAGCTAAGCCTTACGCCCGAATTGTACTTTTGTTTAACTACCTTCCTGCGGCTCGTGATGACTAAATAAAAACGAGCACCGTATGTGACGGCTGGACCCTCGGATGGCTGGGGATACGAGAGCGGGCGTCGCCACAGGACAATGGACGAGGCGAGGAAGAGACACATGTCAGGCAAAACACAACGAGATCGGCGAGACGACCAGACCAGTTTGGCTGTGGTGATCGTGACGTACAACAGTGCCGACGCTCTGCTTCCGCTGCTCGATTCTGATACCTTCCGGCTTGGAAGGGGTGGACGCTTTCGAGATCGTGATCGCGGACAACGCCTCTCATGACGGATCGGCAGAGTTGGCTGAAGCGCATCCCGTCCGCCCGAGAGTGATCCGCATGGGGCGCAATGCGGGTTATGCTGCGGCAATCAACGCCGCTGTCGCGACAGTGGACGACGATCGCGCCATTCTCGTCCTCAATCCTGATTTGCGTCTCTATCCCAATGCGGCAATGCCGCTGCTCGAACGGCTTTCCGACCCGTCCGTGGGTGTCGTTGTGCCCACGAACTACAGCGAAGAGGGGCATGTCGATCCAAGCCTAAGGCGCGAACCGTCGATGACGACGGCCTGGGCGGACGCGCTTTTGGGTGGTGGCATCGCGGGTCGACTCGGCCTGGGTGAGACGATAACCAAAGCCAGTTCCTATGATAGGTCCGGTCTGGTCGACTGGGCGACGGGTTCGGCACTCCTCGTATCGGCAAAGGCGCGCAAGGCAGCCGGTCAATGGGACGAGTCCTTCTTTCTGTATAGCGAGGAAGTCGATTTTCTCCGGCGCGTGCGGGAGGCCGGGTTCGGTGTTCTCTACGAGCCGCGTGCCAAGGTCATGCACGCTGGTGGAGGCAGCGGTCGAAATCCCAAGCTTTTCGCGCTACAGACCGCAAACCGGATCCGCTACTATGCCTTGCGCCACGGCACTCTTGCGACATTGGTGTTCCGCGCCGCCGTTGCCACCGGCGAGGCGCTGCGCTGCTGGCGCAATCCGTCACACCGCGCAGCCTTCTCGAGTTCCTTACGGCCGCTGCTGAAAGGTGCCGATTTCATGCTGCTCAGGAGTTGATGGATGAGACGGGCTGATCGCCGACCATGCATTCCTGCGGTTTCGCTCTGGTTTCACGATCGCTTTTCCGGCTCGCACGGAATGGTAAAGCGAGGCCGGACTGAAGCAACGGCGGTAAGTGCGGGCGGACCGCTTCATGTCTAGGCGCGCGACGTCCAGCGTACGGGAAATCGGCGGCAGGCTGGAGGAACAGGCGGAGCGGGACGACACTGCAAACTTTGGATCGCGACGGCCACGGGCGCTGCCTTCTGAGCGCGCGCAACAGTCAAAGGCAGACCTTCATCCAGCGGTGAAGTTCTTCATGATTGGCCTCATCATTCCATGGGTAGTGCCATTGGCGGGCGTCAACCTGCCGGTCTACCGCATCGTGCTGATAATGACGCTGATGCCATCGCTGGCGTCCTGGCTCACAGGAAAGGCCGGTCCAGTTCGCGCCGCCGATTTGGGCGTTCTTCTCTATTGCGTTTGGATCGCCGTTGCCCTCACCGCCGCCGCTGGCATCCCGGCTGCGCTGCAGCCGAGCGCGTCATACTTCATCGATGGGATGGGAGCCTACCTGCTGGCGCGATGCTATATTCGCAGCGCCGAGGATTTCAGCAACATGGTGGCGTTTGCCGTCAAGCTCATCGCGCTTCTGCTTCCCTTCGCCCTCTATGAGTGGATGACCGGCCGCGCGATCCTGTTGGAACTGTTTGGCAAAGTGTTTCCCACTGTCGAATTGGCGCCAATGCCGCCGCGTATGGGCGTGTATCGCGTGCAAGGCCCATTCAGCCACTCCATTCTTTTCGGCGTGTTCTGCGGCAGTCTCGTCGCATTGGCGGGTTCGGTGGATGTTTCGAAGCGACTGATTTTCGGGCGCTGGCTTTCCGTAAGCCTGCTCGTCGCGACGACATTTTTGTCTCTCTCCTCCGCGCCGATCGCCGGCGTCGCCTTGCAGGCGGCTCTGCTGATCTGGTCCATGGCGCTGGGGCGGTTCTGGTGGCAGTGGAAGCTGCTCTGGGCGATCGCGCTTGTAAGCTACCTGGTCGTCGAGTTCGGATCCAACCAGACCCCGGTGCAGTTCTACATTTCACACTTCACATTCGATCGACAGACTGGTTGGTACCGTCTTCTCATCTGGGATTACGGTTCGGCTTCCGTCATGAACAATCCACTGCTTGGCATCGGGCAGGCCGACTGGGTCCGCCCGCCGTGGATGGTAAGCACCACGGTCGACAATTTCTGGCTGCTGACCGCGATGCGCTATGGTTTGCCATCGCTCATAATCCTCTTCGTTTCCATTCTGTCCATCTGGACCGCCTTGGCTCGCAAACGGGATGTCGCGCCAGCGCTTGAGCCCTACAGGAGAGGCTATCTGATCTGCATCGCCACTTTCGTTATCGTCGGATCGACGGTCCATTTCTGGGCCGCAATATACTCCTGGTTCTTCTTCCTCGTGGGTTGCGGCGTCTGGCTGCTGGACACGGAGCGTGCCGGCAAGCCTGCGGGGCGATCTTTGCGAACGCGCGCGCCCCACGGCGGTCGCCGCCCGACCCGAGCCTCGTCTTGATGTCGGAAGGTCCCTGGCTTTCGGCGCCTTGCTGCCAGCTCGTCGGCCATAGGATTAGAAAATCAATTCCGCCAAAGTAACGTTGGCAACAAGATGTGTATATCGCGGTGTATTGATACGCCGTTGTTGCGGGCCGCGAGTCGCTCACAATTTAAAGTCATTATGTCGCAGCCCCTCCAAATGGAGAATGGACGGCCTGTCTTCCCCGTCAAACGGGCAGTGGCTGCCCTCGCCACGCAGCCGAAAGGTGGCGTCGGCAAGACCAGTCGGTCGTTGACGGAGACTTTGAGAGCGTCCATAAATTTTGTCGAAGGTCTTGCAGGGCACTGGTTTTATTTTGCTATTTCGAAAGTTCTACGCGTATGCATGGTAGTGTAGAGAGTGGCGCACAAGAGATACCGACTTCGTCGACCGAAGAACAGAACTACCATGTTATCCTTAGGGGCAGTGCAACCGTTGGAAATATGCTGACCGCAGGTGTCTTTAATGACCGTGGGCAAAGTCTTGACAACGAAGCGACTTACCGTTGGCAGCAAAAAATCGACGGGGCATGGGCAAATATTGCCGGAGAGACAAGCGCTCGCATCAGTCTATCGTCGGATCTTCTTGGCAGCCAGATCCGCGCTCTAGCGGAGCTATCCACGACAGAAGGCCTCAACCGCGTCAGCAGTGCCGAGGTCGGCATCAATGCCCGGAACTCGATTGTGATCGAAAACCTGAATGCGGGCACAACCGATTGGAAGATTACAAATCTGGCGACAAACCACGAGATCGAGGCCTTCGCGGATGCCACGAGTATCAATGCCGGAGACGGTTTGAACGTAAAGGTTTCCCTGTCTGCGGCTGGACAATATAATCTCGAGGTATATCGCCTTGGCTATTACGGTGGCGCCGGCGGCAGGCTTATGGCCAGCGCGCTTGGTCTGGACGGATTGACCCAGGCGAGCCCTGTGATGACCAATAAGGACACGCGCCTCGTCGAATGCCTTTGGGACGTGTCCTATGAGCTGCAGACATCCGCGGCTTGGACAAGCGGACTGTATGTTATCAAGTTGACCGATTGCAGAAGCGGCAAGCAGTCGCTCGTCCCGTTTGTTCTGCGCAAAGACAATCACCCCAGCGACATAGGATTCCAGGATGCGGTAACGACCGCGCAAGCCTACAATGCGTTCGGTGGCTTTAGTGTTTATGACGTCAATAGCGCCGATAACACAAGAGCATATCAGGTAAGTTTTGATCGGCCTTACAGCGCCACGCACCTCGGATTCAGCAATACTGACGGATTTAATTGTAATAATATGCTCACTTGGGAGTATAATATGGTCCGTTGGTTGGAGTCTCAAGGATACGACATATCCTATTATTCGAATATTGATGTTCACGGAAATTCTTTACAACTATTTTCGCACGGAATATTTCTTTCGGTCGGACACGACGAGTATTGGTCCGAAGAACAACGGGATAGACTTGATTTGTCGCGCGATGGCGGCATTCATCTCGCCTTTTACTCTGCCAATACTGCTTATTGGCAAGTCCGGTTCGACAGCTCAAGCCAGGGGCAGGCGAACCGCGTTCTGACCGTATACAAGGATCCGTCGGGTATTGGCGCCGGCGCACCGCTCGATCCGATGGCTGATGTAGATCCGCGTGCGTCGACGACGCGGTTTCGTTCCGAGGAGGTCAATAGACCGGAGAATGCACTGCTTGGGGTTGCCTATGTGTCCGAACAGGACAGCGTCTATGAGGGGTTTGATTTCATCGTTTCCAATGCCGCTGACCCGATCTATGCGGGCACAGGTTTAAGAAACGGCGACAGGCTGAAAGGACTGGTCGGGTACGAATGGGATGCGGTTCAAGACAACGAAGAAACGCCTTCCGGTCTCGTCATCCTTTCGAAATCCCCTACGCGTGCCAACGAAGTTCTGGCGCCACTGCCGGGTGGCACAAATCCAAATATCTCCAATGCTGCCTACTATAGAGCGGCGAGCGGAGCGCTGGTGTTTTCGACTGGGTCGATTCAATGGGTGTGGGGCCTGGACAACGATTGGACTTTCCAACCTCCACGGTTCAGTTGGCGGAGGAAAGTAAAGAACTGGATAAAGCGTTTGCTGTCTCTGGTCGTCGTCGTTCCCATAAGGAACCTGCCCAGCGCGGACAGACGGGCGCAGCAGATGACGGTCAATGTTTTTTCAGAGATGGGTGCAAGACCCCAGACCCCCTCTTCCTGGCTTACCTAGTTTTGATGAATCGCTGAGTTGCCTGTCAACGTTGTAAGTACGCAAGTGAGAACCGAAGATGGTCGTAGAATGCAGCATTGAGCAAGACCTCGCCGGGACCGGCGCTGTTGCAGGGAGATCGGGCGTGATGGAAGCAATAAATAGGGTGGCGCATGCGGCCCGCTGGCGCATTGGAGCGCTTTCGGAACGTGCCCGTCGAAGCGCATACCCCAAGGCCGTTCGACAGACTTGGTCGAAGGTACGCAACGAAAATCTTTCCTACACGACCGATCGCCAGCTTCACCAGTTGCTCGAAGTCGTGCGTCGAACCGCCCGGAGCGGAGCGCTGATCATTGAAACAGGATGCGCGCGCGGCGGTTCGGCAATCCTGATGTGTTCGGCCAAGGCGCCGCAGCGCCCGATGCGCGTGTACGACCTGTTTGCGATGCTCCCTCCACCATCGGAGCACGACGGGGAAGACATGAAAGCCCGGTACGCTGAGATTGCCGCTGGCGACGCTGTCGGCCTCGGCGGCGACCAATACTATCTCTACGATGAAGACCTGATGGCGACGGTGACAAACAACTTCGCCAGGTTTGGTTATGCCGTCGGAGCCAACAACGTCCAGCTCATAAAAGGCAAGGCGCAAGACACGGTTGCAGTCGCCGAGCCGGTCGCTTTGGCCAATATCGATGTGGATTGGTACGAGCCCGTTACCGCCTGCCTGGAGCGGATCATGCCTCATGTCATCGTGGGCGGCGCCGTTGCACTTCGCGCCTATTCGGATTGGTCCGGATGCCGAAAGGCGACAGACGACTACTTCTCTCGCGTCGGACGGGAAGGACTGACCTTCGACACCTCGGCCGGACACCTGCTTGTGACCCGAACGCGCTGAACCTTCTCCGTCCTGCAAGACACGTTTCAGACGGAACCGCCAGCATGAGATACAGCAAGGACTCGAGAATCGATGCCAGCCGCTGCAGTATATAATCAAGATCATGGTCACGTGACCGGTCAGGCGCTTTCGACGGAAGACGCGGCGCAACTGGAGTTGCAGAGGCAAGCGATTCGGGCGTGTCTTGACCGATACATACCTGAATCCCAGCCGGTAGCGATTTTGCAGTTCCCGTTCGACTTCAATGTCGGCAACCATATGATGTGGGTGGCCGCCATGGATTATCTGAAGCAGCGCAATGCCTCCATCGCCTACACCGCGCATGGGCTCAACTTCGATCTTCAGGAAATGATGCGGGCTGTCGGGGACGGCGTGATACTGTTTTCGGGCGGAGTCACGGTCTCGCGCCTATGGCCGCGGCACGCGGAGATCAAGCGCATCGTCGCCGAGGCGTGCCCCAATAACCGCCTCGTCTCGTTGCCCTCGACCATGCTGTTCGTCGATGACGAGGATCGCCTTGAGGCGAGAACGATCTTCGGAAATCATCGCGATGTGGTGCTTCTGGCCAGGGATCCTGTCAGCGCGGCTTCGGCACGCAGCGTATTCCCGGATAACGTCCGTGTGGAGACGGTCCACGATTCGGCGCTGCTGCTGCCGCAGCAGCAGAGGCTCAGCGCGCCTGAGCATGATGTCATCTGGCTCGCCCGCGACGATATCGAGGGCGTCGGATCGTCAGCGCCGAGCGGGGTCGAGGTGTTCGACTGGACCCACCATGATCCCGCCGGCATGCGGGTCCTGTTTCCGGGGCGCTTTTTCTCCCGTGTCCGCAAGCTGGCGCCGGCGCTCCGTTCGATCGCCAACAGGCAGATCGCCGGCAGCTACGATCGCTTCTCGCGCTACATGCTGGCGAGCGGCAACCACAGGCTCGACACGGGTAAGGTGCTGGTTACCGACCGCATGCACCCGCATATTCTCTGCACGCTGCGTTCGCAACATAGCGTGCTGCTGCCTGACCGCTTCGGCAAGAATCGCGCTGTTTACGAGTACACAAGTCAAAACCACAGCACCGTGCACTGGGCCGATACACATGAGGAGGCGCTTGAAATCGCGCGTTCCATCGCGCGAAGAACCCCGGTTTAGCGAGCTGGTTGAGAAGCGGCTGGCATGGCTATTGCGACGAGCCAGATCAGCATTCGTCAGCTCTTCTGTGGAGCTGCGGCCGATCCGATCAGCAGCTGCCTGGCCCAGGGCTTTTGCCATTGCCGTCAGCGCCGCGATGCAAAGATCTCTTGCTCGCATCACACCGCGGGCAAGCGATGGCCGGGCACCACCGGCTGATGAATATCTGTCTTTAGAACCATGAGTACCGCAGGCATGACGCGAGGAGACGACGTTGGAAGGTGTACGCAAACAGTTGAGTGTCGGAGCAATCTGGACCGCCGGCGGACGTGTTGTTTCTAATCTCCTTGGCGTGGTCAGCATGCTGGTGCTGGCTCGACTGCTGACGCCCGTCGATTTCGGCCTGGTGACGCTTGCGACCATCGTCCTTTCGATCGTTGCGGCTGTAACCGAGCTTTCGCTTAGTTCGGCCCTCATCCAGCACAAGAACCCGCAGCGGGAGCATTATGATACGGCATGGACACTGAACGCCCTGCGTGCGTCGGGGATCGCCATCGTGCTGGTCATCGCAGGTTATCCCGCCGCGTGGATTTATCACGACGACCGGCTCACCAGCATATTTTTCGCGCTTGCAGGCGGAGCGCTCGTCGGCGGCCTTGCAAACCCCCGGCTCGTGGATTTCCGGCGGCGCCTTTCCTTTCACCAGGAGATATTCATCGACCTGATCAACAAAGTGGTTGGCGTGGTCGTCGCCGTCGCCATCGCCTTGGCTTTCCGCAGTTATTGGGCGCTCGTGATCAGCACGCTCGCATCGCAGGTGGTCGGTGTGGTGATGTCGTATGTTCTCCTCCCTTATCTGCCGCGCATTTCATTTGCTCACTGGAGAAATCTGTTCTCGTTTTCCGGGTGGGCGGCTCTGAGCTCCGGCCTCAATGAGATCAATTGGCGCGCCGACCAGCTCGCGCTTGGCGACATGCTGGGCGCCGGCCCCCTGGGCCAGTATACGGTAGGCGACAGATTAGCCTCGCTGCCGGTGCGTGAATCGACCGCGCCGATCTCGGGCGTGCTCTTCCCAGCCTTCGCGCGGCTTCAGGACGATCCCGAACGCCTGCGGCATGCATTCCTTCGATCCCAGAGCCTGCTTGCTGCGGCAGCGTTGCCGATGGGTGTCGGCTTCGCGCTGGTCGCCAGGCCCTTCATCGACATGGTCCTTGGCCCCGCATGGTCATCGGCCGCGCTGGTGGCTCAGGTGTTGGGCGTGGTCTTGGCCACCACCGCCTTCAAACTGCCGGTGACCCCCTTGGCCATGGGCCTCGGTTGCACCAGGTCTCTGTTCCAGCTTGACCTCACTTTCATCTTCATCCGCCTTCCCCTGATTTTCGCCGGCTTGCTCCTGGGTGGGCTGAGTGGTCTTCTGTTCGCACGGTGCATCAGCGCGGCTATCGGCATCATGATGTATGTTTTCCTGGCCAGGCGTCTCATCGGCGTCTCGGTACGGGCTCAGCTTCTCGCCGGCTGGCGTGCGAGCGTTGCCACACTCTTCATGGCTGGCTGCGTCTGGAGCGTCGGCCTCATGGCCAACAACGAGCCGGAGGGCCTGCAGCTGACGATCATGGTACTGATCGGCGGCATCAGCTATTGCGGCGCGAGCCTCGTGCTTTGGCTGGTAAGCGGAAAGCCCGCGGGCCCCGAACGCGAGGCGTTGGATTTGTTCCAGTTCGTTCGCCGGGGAGTATCCGCGATCTATCGTGAGCGACTTGCAGATCCTTGATCGCATTTCGAACGCTGGTGGCCGCCATGGCGCCGACCCAACGGCGGACCGGCGGCCGGCTTGCGTGCAATCCCGCGGTTAACTGCCAAACGACAATAGTTCCGATAAGCCAAGATCCCAAAGAAGCTTGGCGCCCAGTGCGCCAAGGAACAGCCCCGTCGCTCGGTCTGCCCAAGACTTGGCCGCTGTGTACAGTTCTCTGACCGTCCTTAAACTGAATGTTATCGATACGACCGAGTACCAGACAAACTCGATCAGGAAGACGATGACCAACAGCGCGATGATCGCTCCGATGGGTGGGTTAACCGGAAGCATCGACACAAAGATTGAGCCGAAAAATACGGCAACCTTCGGATTGGCGATCTGCGTCAGGAACCCCTTGCGCACTGGTTGTTCTGTCGGACTATCGTTTTCGATCGCGAGGGGCGCATTGGCATGTCGGAATATCTGGAACGCGACCCAGAGAATGAAAAGCGCTCCGAGGAACTTGGCAATGACGAGCAGTATTGGCAGCGCGCGAAACAGCACATTGAGCCCGAGCAATGCGGCCAACGCCCAAACGAGCGAGCCCATCCCGAGCCCCAAGGCGATGCGGATGCCGTCCGAGCGGGATCGCGCAACGGCGGCCTGCGCTGTTATCAGGAAGCTCGGCCCGGGTGACATCACCGCGACGAGTTGAACTGCGGCAATCGAAAAAAGGCTGAAAATATAGTCGTTGAGAGAGTTCAATTTTTTCTCCTTAAAAAGTCGCTGCCTTAGAATTCTTGCAAAAGAAATGATTGGTACTGGGATTGATCGTTACGAAAGGGCGCCAGGGATCCGTGCCTCAAGGTTCCCTGGCGATCTGCGAAGCCGGCTAAATGTGTCGCTGCAGGAAACTCCGAATGAACTGAGAGATCTCCGCAGCGTGCGTCTCCAAGGCAAAATGACCAGTGTCCAGAAAATGAACTTCGGCATCAGGAAGATCCCGCTTGTATGCCTCGGCGCCTGCAGGAATGAACGCGGGATCATGCCTACCCCAGACCGCCAGAAAAGGCGGTTGGTGGGTGCGGAAGTAGGCCTGAAATTCAGGATAGCGCTCAATGTTCGACCTGTAGTCCAAGATTAGGTCCAACTGAATTTCCTGCGCGCCCGGCCGAGCCATAAGCATGATATCCAGTAGGTATCCGTCGGGCGACAAGCGTTGCCTCGATGTTCCCGTGCGGTATTGCCAGTTTTCGATGACATCCGCGGACAGTGCCGCGCGGCAGAGTTCCCTGTTTTCCGGAGTGGGGTCACGCCAGTAGGCTTCCCAATCGGTCCAGCCGTCGCTGAACCCATCAAGATAGGCGTTGCCGTTTTGGCTGATAATCGCCTGAACTCGCTCCGGATTCGCTGTCGCCAATCTGTAGCCGACCGGTGCGCCGTAGTCGAAGACGTACAGTACATACCGTTGAAGATCCAAAGCTTCAGTGAAGCCGCTGATGACGGTGGCAAAACTGTCGAACGTGTAATCAAAATCTCCTCGACCCGGGGCTTGTGTTTGGCCAAATCCGGGAAGGTCGGGGGCGATGACGTGGAAGCGATCCTCCAAAAGCGGGATCAGATCGCGGAACATGTGGCTCGAGGAAGGGAAGCCATGAAGCAAGAGCAGCACCGGAGCGCCCCTTCTTCCCGCTTCTCGGTAAAAGACATCCACATTTCCAACCTGCTGTCTTTTGTAGCTGACGGTCATTTTGTGCTCCTATGATCGGGCGGGCTTCACACACTTGGCCAGCGCGGCGCGTTGACGTAATCGCGCGACAAACGACCGGCGACGTCCGGATGCTACGCGACGTCACGCCGGCAACTTGCGCCTGAAGTATTGATTTGGCTGAACAGCCGACGTCCAAAGCTAGGGCTGGGCGTCAGGCTCAATATCGGCGCCCCAATAGTGCTTGGCGATGTTTTGACTGTTGCGGATGACATTAACCGCGATGTCGGGATCGCCGCCTTGCATCGTATCCGGATCTGCTCCGCACATCACGCAGTACATTTTCTGATGTAGAACGGCCGCGAAATATTCGTATGCCGGCGGCCTGTCCGAGGAGCCGATCGATTGAAAGTCCGCCGCGGCTTGATCCGTGGCATTCTGAAGGGCCTTGTAGACGGTAGCCATCAGAGCTTGGTCGGTCCGCTCGATTATATCGACGACTTGCCTTTCGGCCGGCGTAAGAACTGGGCAGTTGTCTGCCATGACATATCTCCGTTGATGGTTTGCTCCTGGCGCAGCTTCAGAGAAGCAAGGAAGTCCGCAAGCGGCGACCAACCGATGAGGCAGGCCGCTTCGCACACCGTCGGGTTGATGTTTTCGCAGCAAGTGCGCCTTGGAATCTGGACCTCCGTGAAGGGGCCGCTCAGCAGTCAGTTGGAATAGTTTCTGAACGCGAGACTACACCATGGATTTAGGGTCATAGATTTGGTTCGATGAAAACATGCAAGGAATGAATGCGACCATCCTCGACTTGGATGATGTCCATACCGGTGACGGCTGCGGGTCCGCTTGGCGGACCTGAGCTCCATCGGAGCCGACCGATGGAGTGATGGCCGATGGCCGGCCCGATTGCGGTGAAGGAAAAATCCGCGGGAAAGCCGTCCAGCAAATCGGTGACCGCCTGGGAAATCGCCGCATGTCCAGAAAACGTGGCATCCGGTTCGTTGAGGACGGCGTCCCTCGTGTATAGTTCGGCGATTGCTTCGAGGCGTCTTGCAGGGTCGCGCTCATTGAACACACGGGTCAGGTTGGCGCGCATGAGTTGATCGTAGTCAAGTGACTGCAAAATATGATCCTCCGCATTTGTGTGAGTGAGCCGCAACTTCTGGGAAACACCCCCTAAAAATGCGGACCGAAGAGTCTCTCCGCCGCTCCGCCACAAAGAGTGCTTCCATGACCATGTGTGTTGTAGCGCATTGGCAGAGGCCCAAGTAGCACCGGAGCGCGCCAAACAGTGTTGCAGAAGGCGGAACAAAGGCCGAAAGGATATCCGTCGCCTTCCCTGCGACCTGTTGTGAAAACTCGGAAATTGTCATCGTGAAGACCCGGCCGGTCGTGGGAAGAGGAAGCAGCCACAAGTTGGTTACGCGACGAGAGCCCGGTTTAGTTCGCGTAGCAGTTCTTCAAGACGCAACTCTCCGCGCACCGTTTGTGCACCAGCCCGAAGGCCGCCTCGAATCAATGCTTCAGCCGCCGGTCGCGCAAACAGGCCCTCCCATGCCTTATGCTCACGAAGCAAGCCGTCGTTCATAGGAGCGGGCGGCAGCGCGTGCTTCGCGGCCGCGATGACACCGTCCGGCAAGGCCGCAATATTGTAGGCGATCGCGTCTACAATGGCGTCCAGCTGATCGGCTGGTACTGCCCTGTTGATCCAGCCGTATCGCTCAGCAAGCTCTGCGCCTATAAGATCGGCACCGAGTACCACTTCAAGCGCTCGGTTACGTCCCAACCGGTTGAGAGCATATTGCGTGCCGCCGCCGCCTGGCACGATGCCCATCAACGCCTCGCACTGTGCCAAGCCAGCCTTACCAATCGCCGCGAACGTCATGTCGGCTGCCGTCACGAATTCAGCGCCTCCGCCACGGGCGATCCCAGCGAGCTTCACGATTGTCACTTGTGGCTGATGCCGAACCAGCTCAGCAAAGGCTTGAAACACATTCAGGCCCTTTGGCGTGTCCTCTGCCAGTCCGTCGAACGCATTCGGGTGGTCGATAAGCGTCATGTCAACGTGAGCAATGAAGAAGTCGGGGTTGGCGCTGTCAAACACGATGACCTTGACGTCTTCATTCCCCCGGCTTGCCAGGAGAAAGCTCCGGAGTTCGCTCATGAGAGCAACGTCGAGGATGTTCACAGGCCCATTATCGATTGTCACGAACGCGACGCCATTGGAGAGGCGAATGCGCAAATGTGTATAGTCACCGATCATTGAAAATTCCCATTGGTTCATGGCCAATATCAGCCATTGAACTCAAGGTACGATTTGTATACCTGATGTCAATTACGCACCTTAACCATCCCAGGGATGCTGGAGAATACCTAATGTCCGATGTTGATCCGGTATATCGAGCCGACTGCCCGAGCCGGGAAATTCTCGATCAGATCGCCGATAAATGGTCGATGCTTGTCCTTGCCGTGCTCATCGAACCGCGCCGGTTCAATGCGATCAAGCGACGACTTGACGGCGTGACACAACGCGTGCTCACGCAGACGTTGCGAAAGCTGGAACGCAACGGCATGGTTAGCCGCCGCATACTGCCCGGCCCTCCGTTGGGGGTTGAATACGCCCGAACACCGCTAGGCAATTCTCTGCAAGGACCGTTCTCACAACTTTATCTTTGGACAGTTCAGAACATGGATGAAATACAGTCACGCCAATTTGAGTACGATACGCGTGACACGGGCCATTAAGTTATCGAGTAGCACCTCTGGCCTTGCACGAATGCTTTCGCCAAGCCGACTTGGATCGACAGAAATATAAGGGAGTTCGTGGCAGATCAGCCCCGATGAGGATGTGTGGGTTTCCTGTAAGAGTGCCTTTTCAAGCGATGATTGTTGTCATGTCAACGGCCTCACTTTCAGACCCGTCCAGTAGGCGACAAAGGCCCACTGATCCGCCAATTCATCGATGATCTTCGACGTCGGTTTTCCCGCCCCATGACCTGCCCTGGTCTCAATGCGCACGAGCCGAGGCTTCGGGCCAAGGTCTGCCGCCTGAAGGGCCGCTATATACTTGAAGGTGTGGCCCGGCACGACACGGTCGTCCGTGTCCGCCGTGGTCGCCAGAATTGCCGGATAAGGTTGCCCTGGCGCGATGTTATGATAGGGCGAATAGGCGAGGAGGTTACGAAAATGCTCCTCGACCGCCGGATCTCCGAAATCGGTCATCCAATACTGGCCGCCACTGAACTTGGCGTAGCGCAACATGTCCATCACGCCGACACCCGGCAACGCGGCCGCAAAGAGATCAGGGCGCTGATTGACGACGGCGCCGACGAGAAGCCCCCGCCCGGACTCACCCTGGATAGCCAGACCGCCGGTGGATGATATTGCCTGCGCCTTCAGATATTCGCCAGCCGCGATGAAATCGTCAAAGCTGTTTTGCTTGTTTTGAAACCGCCCCGCGTCGTGCCATGCCTTACCATACTCCCCGCCCCCGCGAATATTTGCGATCGCCATAACCCCGCCCTGCTCGACCCATGCCATCTGCGCTGGAGAGTAAAATGGAAGCATGGCGATGCCGAAGCCGCCATAGCCGTATAGAACAGTCGGCGCAGGGCCCGTGACATCCTTGCGCCGAACAACAAACATCGGAACGCGGGTGCCGTCCTTAGACAGGTAAAACTTCTGTTCGACGAGGATCCGATCGAAATCGAACCCTGCGTCGGGCTTGGCCCAGATGCTGCTTTTGTTTGTCGCGACGTCGTAGCGGTAAACGGTGGTCGGCGCATTCAGACTGGTGAAAACAAAAAACGCTTCATTGTCATCGACACCGCCGCGGAACCCTCCGGCACTACCAATACCAGGAAGCTCGACAACACCGTCGGACGTTCCGTCCAGCCGGAAACGGTGGACTTCGCTCTTGGCATCGACGAGATAGGTCGCTATCAGCCGTCCCCCGACAAGCCAGGCATTGGACAGCACGGCATCCCGTTCCGAAACCAGCTCCTTGAACGTGCCCGCCGCGTCCTCGAGGTCAAGCGTGACGATCTTCCTGCGCTCGGCATTCCTGCTGGTGACAAGATACAATACCGTCCCCACATTGCCGAGAACACTCCATTCATCCTGTAGATCCGCGACAAGCGCGCGAGGTGCCCAGTCGTCGCTGGTGAGGTCGATCACCGAAAGCGTGTTCGCCGCCACTCCCGGCATCGAATAGACAATGGCATATCGTCCATCCTCCGTGAGATCCACCAGGTTGAGAAAGTGCGGCTGGTCCGGCGTTGCATAAATCAAACGATCCTGCGATTGGCTGGTGCCGACCCTGTGGAAATAGATGGCATGGTTAGAAACGCCACCCTGCGACGGGTTGGCATCTTCCGGGTAGCGTGAATAGAAAAAGCCCGAGCCGGTCTTGGTCCAGGAAATCTCGGAAAATCTCGCCCATTTCACTTCGTCGTCCAGAACTTCGCCGCGCGCCGTGTCCAGGATGCGGATCGTGCGCCAGTCCGTACCACCGTCCTGCACGGCATAGGCGAGCTTCGATCCATCGTCAGACACCGCCCACTCCGCCAAAGCGGTCGCGCCATCGTCCGACCAGCCATTGGGATCGACCAGCACACGGTCCTGGCCGCTGACACCTTCGCGAACGTAGAGAACAGGCTGGTTCTCAAGCCCCGAATTGCGGGTATGGAAATAGTTGTCGCCCCGTTTGCGTGGGGCGGTAACTTGGTGATGATCAAAAAGTGCCGTGAGGCGCTGCCGGAACACGTCGCGGCCAGGCAAGGTTGAAAGATAATTGCCTGTGGCCTTGTTCTGGGCCTCTACCCAAGCGGCCACATTGATATCGCTGCGGATGTCGTTTTCAAGCCATCGATAGGGATCGGACACCGCCTGTCCGAAATAGGTTTCTGTGACATCGATGCGTTTGGTCGTGGGGTAATCGATTTTCAGCATGATGGGCAAAACTCCGGATGGGGTGAAGCGGAACTGGCTTTAGCCAGAAGCTGGAGGGCGCGACTGCCGCTACATATTGCTGTTGCCCGAGCCCTTCTTGGCACGGCGATGCTGACAGAGCGGCGCTACAGCGATTTCCCTGCAAGGTGATCATCGCTGACGTATGCGGGATATTCTTGTTTTGCCGCATCGGCGAAAGCCTCGTCGATTTCCGCAGTGGCAATCGCTTGTTCTTTGGAAGTTGCGACCAGCAGCTTTCCGTGGGGGTCCACGATGAAGCCGCCGCCTCCAAACGCGATAGTCGAGCTTTTACCTTTCACCCGATTTGAACTTGCGACGAAGGCTCCTGCTGTCACAGCGGCCATAACCGCTGCTGATCGCCAGAGATCATGGTTTGCTCCCGTCGCGCGCGGCACGCCGATAAGCTGCGCTTGCCGTTGACCAAGCAGCCTCGCATACTGTGGAAACATCAGTTCCGTGCATACAAGCGCTCCGACAACCGTTTTCCCGGAAGGTTGGGGAGTGAAGCCGTAGGTGACGGGTTTAAACCACGAGGCCTCCTCCCAGTCTGGCTCCGACGGGAATAGATGCTTGTGGTGCGGGAAGCGATAGTTTCCCTCTTCAAGAAGAAATGCTTCGTTTACGAGGAAGCCTTGGGCTAGGACGGGTCTGGTCGACAAGACCCTCGCCACACCCAAAGCCGCCAGATCACTCATTGCGGTCTCATGGAGATCTGCCCATCGCGCGGCGATGTCTCTATCGTATGTGCGCGTGGTCGGTGCCCATTGCCCGAAAGGCATCTCGTTGGTGATCAGAAGCTCCGGTTTTGCATGATCGATCTCCGCTCTTATCCGGTCCCATTCTTGAGACCCAGGCGACAAACCGTCCGGCCATTCGACGACGGAAACGCGAGTCACTTGTGATTCCTCTCTATCAGTTCATTCGGTGTTCGAGGCGGCCTCGCAACCCTGCATGCTTGGCCCCCGGCGTAGATGGCTCATTTGCGAAGCACATCCTGCCACTCCGGATGGCGCTCGATCTGAGCTTTGGCAAACGGGCAGAGCGGAATGATGGTAATCCCATCCCGTCGGGCGTCCTCGATTGCCTGCCGGACGAGGCGTTCACCAACCTTTCGTCCACGCAACGCAGCCGGCACGTCTGTATGGTCAATGATGATGCGATCCTTGCCGGCTCGACTGTAGGTCATCTCCGCTTCGACGCCATCGACAACGATATGGTAGCGCCCCTTCGATTGGCCATCCTCCCGCTCGACTTTCTCACTGGCTGCGGGAGCAGATTTTTTTGCCTGTTCGCCATCGTGAGATCGAACTCTGCCACGCCCACCGTGCGAGCAGTCAAGCAACTCTCGGTCCCAGCTACCGAGATCAGCGGCGGCATCGTAGGTGGAAACGAGAAATGCCATGAGCGCTTCATCCGGATCCGCGGCTGACTGGACAGCCTCGTAAGGCAGGATGAATTCCGACAGGCCCTCATGCCAGAACGCGTCATCGGGTCGGATCGCCGCGGCGCGAAATCCGCTCGGTGCGGGATAAGAATAGGCGTAGAACGCCGGATAATCGATGCCGCCGCCTCCCGGCCAGAAACCCGCCGATGAAACCTCGCGATCATAGGCTTCCTGCGCGACGTCGTCGGGCAATGACGGGATACCGCCGGGATGAACTGGAGCCCGCCGTCCCGAAAACCGTGTGACGGCTAGGTCAAAGCTTCCCCAGAACAAATGGACGGGACTGGACTTTCCGAGAAACGAAGTCCGAAACGCCTTGAAGACGTTATCCACCGCCATGAGAGCCTGATGAAACCGCTGAACGGCAACTCGGTCATAGGGCCGTTCGCGATGATCTTCCTCGAAAGGTACAGGGTCTGAAACCTCGTTGGGTTGGCCGTGAAAATCAGGCGTGCCGCCGAGCTCCAGTACGAGCTTGACGAACGACGCATGGAATTGCGCAACCGTGGTCTGTCCGAGTGCGAAGGATGCTTGGCGACCGTCGCCACTTACGCCTCTGACGACATGATCATGAAAATCAAAATGGATCTCGATACCTGCGCCATCGGGGATGGTGGAAGACGACAGGCCCCTGGGAGTGACGTAGAACGTCGCGTTCCATGAATGGTTGAGCCACGGCGTATGTGTCAGGCGATACTTGCCTGCGACCTGCATGTACAAATGCAGCGCCGCACATGTCTCCCGCCAGCTGAGGTAATCCAGGTGAGGCCATTTATTGCTCATTTCACGTCTCCGATTTTGACGAACGATGCATAAAGTTCGGCGAGTCCCATCTCTGCGATTTCCGGTAGAGATGAGATGTCATTCCGGGAGCGGGATGTGTTCGTTCCTGTCGTCGGCGGGAAGATCGAAGCGTCCGCTACCCCATTTCTCAGCCCGCCATTCGGCTTTTGCTTCTTCGATGCGCTCTTGGGAGGAGGCGACAAAATTCCACCAGATGTATCGCGGCGCGGAGAATGTCGCGCCGCCAAGGATCATCAGTCTTGCGCCGCGTTCACCGGCCGCCACCGTGATCCGGTCGCCAGGACGGAACACCATCATCTGTGGCGCCTGAAATTCCTGACCCGCGATCGAAATCGAACCTTCGACGACGTAGATGCCTCTGTCTTCATGGTTGTCCGGCATGGGGAGGCGGGCGCCAGCCTCGAGACCGACATCAGCATAGAATGTTTCAGACAGCATCTTTGCAGGCGCGGCCTTGCCGTAAGCTTCACCAAGGATCAACCGCAGGGAGATACCTCGATCCTCGATCACCGGCAGTGCCTCCTTGCCGTGATGCTCGAAGGTCGGCGCCATGTCCTCGTGGCTCTCCGGCAAGGCTAACCAAGTCTGGATCCCGAACAGGCTGTTGGGCCCCGTTCGCGCCATCGCGGTCGTACGCTCCGAATGTGATACCCCTCGCCCGGCAACCATCCAGTTCAATTCGCCCGGATGGATGACTTGATCGGCGCCCGTGCTGTCGCGATGGTGAAAATCCCCGCGATAAAGATAGGTAACCGTTCCGAGGCCGATATGCGGATGTGGACGAACATCCACCCCCTGCCCAGTCAGCAGTTCGGCCGGACCAGCCTGATCGAAGAAGATAAACGGGCCGACCATCTGTCGCTTTGGCGCCGGCAAAGCACGCATGACCTCGAAACCTCCGATGTCGCGTGCCCGCGGGATGATCAAGGTCTCGATCGCATCGATGCCGACCTGGTCGGGACATCCTGGTTCAAGGGCGGGGTTCCAACTCATGTTCTCAATCCTTTGCGTTTCCGTTCGTCATGCGCGATCTGTAGGGTGCGGGAGGCGGTAACTGTCTGTCTGAACGAAGCCGGCAAAATCGCGCCGGAGCGCCTCGATCTCAAACTCGGATTTCGGGTGTATCGCGTGAAAAATCTTTTCGGCGCTATGCGTGATCGCTCCACAAATGGCGGGGGGCCGCTCCTCTGCGAGCGCTATAAGGCGTGAGACAGCCACGCTAGGGTCCGCATCGGTATCTTGCATTGAAGCCAATGCCTTCCCGACGACGTCGAAAGGCCTTTTGTAAAGTTTACGATGAACGCGCGTCATCGTTGCTTTCGTTTTCTCTACTTTGGTCGCCGTGTCCGCCACACCCATCGATGTTTCTATCCCGCCGGAGGCAATAACCACGTCGATACCGAAAGGCCTCAGTTCGGCGCGGTAGACCATCGCGATAGCCTCCATCGCAGCCTGGGACGCCGCTGAAGGCCCATCGAAGGGCAAGGCAATCGCCGCGGTCCAGTCAGTAATCTGCACAATTCGCCCGTGAGCTTTTCGCAATGCGGGCACAAAAGCGCCTATCATGGATATCACGCCGAACACGTTCACCTCGAACTCGCGTCGGATTTCCTCAATTGGGAGAACCTCAAGAGGGCCGAGGATCGAGCGGCCGCCGTTGGTGAAAAGAACATTCAGTCCGGCGTCGCCGAGAGCGTCCGATACACCCTCGGCCCATGCTTTAATGCTTTCGCCTCTGGCCAAATCACATACCGCAAGACCTACACGCCTGCCGGACGCTGCCTTGAGGTCCGATACCTCTGTTGTCGAGCGAGCGGTTCCGAAGACAATATAGCCTTTCGCCGCGAGCCCCAGTGCCAGAGCCCGGCCTATGCCGGCACCTGCCCCGATGACGACTGCAGAAGGGTACCGCGGTGTCCGTAACATCGTCTGATCTCCATCTCAGCCGTGCACTTATAGGGTATTCAGAGCTGATCTCACGACGGGCGCAACCTCGGTTCCAAGCAATTCGATCGAGCGCTTCATCGCCTCCGTTTCGAGCGAAGCGGTGCTCATCTGAAATGTGATGCGTGAAAGGCCGCCAAGCGTTTCGCTTGCCTGCAGTATCTTTGCCGCAACTGTTTCGGGAGCGCCGACCAGAAAGGCGCCGCCGTGGCCTGCCATAGCCTCGAACTGCTCACGCGTCGGCGGTGACCACCCGCGCTCACGACCGATCTTGGTCGTCAAATGTGCCCATCCGGGGAAGAAGGCATCCTTTGCCGCGATGTCGGTCTCACCGACGAAGCCCATCGCATGCACACCGACCTTGAGCTTCTCCGGAGCGTGGCCGGCGCGCCGGCCTGCTTTCTCGGTAGAGATCGACCAGCGGGCGGAAGCGGTCGAAACTTCCACCGATGATCGCCACCATCAGGGGAAGGCCAAGCGTACCGGCACGGGCGAAGGATTCCGGCGAGCCGCCGGCGCCGATCCAGACGGGAAGCCGCGTCTGATGCGGGCGCGGAAACACCCCCTGCCCCTTCAGCGCCGGACGGAACCGGCCTTCCCAGGTGATCTCTGTCGCCTCGCCGAGCTTGAGGAACAGATCGAGCTTCTCCGCGAAAAGCGCGTCATAGTGGCGCGTGTCCAGACCAAACAGCGGATAGGCCTCGACGAAGGAGCCCCGGCCGACCACGAGCTCCGCCCGTCCTTTGGAAATCAGGTCGAGCGTCGCGAATTCCTGGAAGACCCGCACTGGATCGGCCGCACTCAGAACCGTCACCGCGCTCGTCAATCGGATATGGTTCGTACGTGCCGCCGCGGCAGCCAGGATGATTGTGGGTGCCGAGATCGAGGAACTCGCCGCGATGGTGCTCGCCAATGCCGAAGACATCCAGCCCGGCGCGATCGGCGACGACGACTTCCTCGATGAGGTCCGCCATGCGATCCGTCGGCGAAGGTAGCCTGCCGGTCGAAGGGTCGGGAAGGATTGCTGCAAAACTGTCGATACCGATTTCCATGCGGGCTCCTTACAGATCTATTGAACAGCTTTTAGTTTACCCGGCTGCGCGAGAGGCGCGGCGCAGCCGATTTTCTATCTAGGGATTGCCCGCGACACGCGCGGCCTCTCCAGGATCGAACATCGATATATCCCGGGCGGTGGTGACGACCTCGTCCTGCAGCACGTCCCAGTGCTCAGCAGGCCGGTCGCCCTCGATCCGGAAGAGATCGACCACCACTTGCGGCTTATCTGCCCAGCCGCGGATCCGGCCGTGGATCGCGACGAAATTGCGTTCCGCAATGATCAGACCTGGCTCGTAATAGACATCCTGCGGCAAGCTGGCCACGATCGCCTGCAAGGCATCCCGCCCCTGCGGAATGGTAGGATTGTGCTGGACATAGTCCGCCACATATAGCCTCTCCACCGCGGCGGCATCATGGCGCTGAAACAGCGCGGTCATTGCTTCGATCACCAGCGCCTTGTTGCGCTGCGGGCGGTCGTCGAAGATCTGGTCAGCGGCTCTGGTGACGGTGATGCTTCCGGTCATGCGGAGAAACCGGCCGTCCGACAACGTTGCATGTGAATGGATGAACCCTCGGTCGTAGTCCTGCACGTTTGTGACCGTCGCACCGTCCTTCTCTTGCCAGCTGACAGCGAAAATGCTGTTGCCGAGTGGTATGACATGGATATCGACGATCTCCGTATGCCTGAGCGGCCCTTCCTTGATCTCGAATTTCAACTGCGGGGTCGAGAGCAGCATCAGGCTGACCTTAAAGTCCGGATAGGACACATCCATCTCGAGCCCGACTGGAAAGTGGTGGATCGGCATTGTGGGTTTCCTTCGGCAATAGTGATCATCGTAGGGTTCGGGATGCTACCAGGTGGAGTTTCGCTCTGCCCGGAAGTAGTCGCTATGGCCCGGAACGACAGATAGCTGTCGGGGTTGTCAGGAAAGCGGACTGTGCTTGAAGCGGTCTAACGGTTCGGTTCGGAGCCGCGCAATGGACCGGGATGGCGAGGCTCGAGCTGAAAGGCCTTGCGGTGACAGCAACCCGAGATCCCGTCATCCCAATCGACCCTACAGACCTGGCTTGCTTGCCGCCTCGACGGGGGTATTGAGGAGCTGCTGCTCCCAAAGATAGGCGATACCGCTGCCACCGGCATGCGCGATGATGACATCAGTCAGTGCGGGTGCAGTTTCCTCGCGCGCCCAATCGCGCTGCCATTCGGCGGCGAGTGCCATCCAGGTCATCATGTTGACACCCGCACCGATCATCCGCTGGATAGCCACCTGATGCGCCTCGACCGAGGTCCCACCCGAGGCATCTGTGATCACCGTAACGTCCCAGCCCTCGCCGGCAGCCTGGATCGCCGGCATCGCGACGCAGATTTCGGTCCACAGGCCGGCGATGATCAGCTGCTTGCGCCCGGTCGCCTTCACGATTTCGACGACCTTCCTGTCTTCCCAGGTGTTGATGAATGTTCGGTCGATGACTTCCTGTCCGGGGAACACGTCGGTGAGATGCTTGAAAAGCAATCCCCCTCGACCGGCGACCACGCTTGTCAGGACCGTGGGGACGTTGAACACCTTCGCGGCTTTCGCCAGCGCGGTCGTGTTATTGACGACCGCCTGCGGATCGTGACTGTTCACGTTTGCGAGCTGATAGGCCTGATGGTCAATCAAGACGAGAACGGAATCTTCAGGGCGCAGCAGAGAGTTAAGGCCGTTACGAAAGGTCATGGAATGAATCCTATATTGGCGGTTCGCGAGGCAAGTTGAGAAGGCATTTCCCAGAAAGCCTCCTCGCCGAACTTGTCATTCCCGGTTGTGCTGCGGTAGTCCTGGGCTATGCTAAGCTGTGTCGCAGAATGAGGAACGCCTAGTGGATGTTGAGGATCTGAGAACGTTCGTGGAAGTTGCCGATTCCGGGGCAATCACATCAGCCGCAGCTCGGCTGGGCATTTCCAAATCGATGGTCAGTCGGCGGATCGCGCGCCTCGAATCTGAACTTGGTGCGCAGCTTCTGGCAAGGACGACCCGAGGCACCGCGTTGACCGAGGCCGGGGCGACGTTTCGAGACTACGCGGCAAGGGCTTGTGCCGAGATCGATGCGGCGCGCGAGACAATCCTTCCCGCCGGCGAAATCCGCGGCCGCCTCCGGATTGCTGCGCCGCTAACTTTCGGCCCAACGCACTTTGCGCCCGTCTTCGCTCGGATGGCGCGGGAGCATCCGCAGCTCCAAATCCAATCCTGCTATACCGATCGCTTCGTCGACCTAATCGCCGAAGGGTTCGACTGCGCGATAAGGGTCGGCTATCTGCAAGATTCAGATCTCATCGCAAGACGGGTAGGTCCGGTGCATGGGAAGTATGTTGCAAGTCCGGATTATATCAAAGCACACGGTTCACCCGAGACACCGGACGAAATGCTCGATCATCAAGCACTCCTGCAGGGGACCGAATCCTGGCAAATCAAGGATGGTGACGCGATCGTCACCATCCGACCGCAGGGGCGTTTCAAGGCTGACAATGGTGTCGCGCTCGTAGCCGCCGCATTGGCCGGGATCGGCATTGCCAGAGTTCCCGACGGCCTGACGGAGGAACATATAGCGTCCGGAGCCCTCGTTCCGGTGATGACCCGCTATCCGCCGCCGCCAGGAGGCATTTTCGTCCTGCGGCCACCAGGTCAACATCCATCAAAGAAAATTCGCGTGCTGATCGAAATGATGATCGCATGCTTCGACAAGCTGGATCAACATTCGGCACCACTAAGCGACAAGGTGTTGTGAATAGAATTTCACCAGCCGCTCTACCGCCTGGCTCACATATTCGGGCTTGTAATACATGTCGTAGTGGCCGGCTCCCTCGACTGACAGAAAGTGCTTGTGTTCGGCAGGCGAGAGATCGAACAGGCGCTGGCCTGCCTCAAACTGACCTGTTGCCCCGCGACGACCGCCAACTATGACTTGAATCGGCTGTGTCAGCAAATCGGGCACGAGGCCGAAGGCGTCGAAACCGAGCAAACCTCCGTAGCTGGTGAACAGCAGGCGGTTGGTCGAGTTTGGATGGCGATATTGCGATTCTCGGTAGAAGGTGACCGCTTCCAAAAGATCGGGGTCGTCAATACCGGCTTCCTCGGCGTCCTTCAAGCTGTCCGGAATCCAGGGGTCGCGGCGCGGCGCGGCGCCACGCGCTTCCGCAGTGCGCTGCTTTGCGACATCCGCGAGAGTTTGGCGAAAGTCTGGGAGCAGCCGTCTCAAAGCCTCGCCGATATCGTTGGCGACGATGGTTCCGATTGCCCTGAAGCGCGGTTCTGTCAGAGCAGCCTTGATGGCATAGCCACCACCGGCGCAGATGCCCAAAAGCCCGATACGCGCATCGTCCACATAGGGCAACGTCATCAGATGGTCGACGGCGCAATGAATGTCCTCGACACGGGAAGCCGGATCTTCAAGATCCGCGGCTCCCCGCCGCTTTCTCCCTGGTATGAAGGGTCGAATGTCAGTGCGAGATAGCCATGTGCCGCCAGACGCTCGGCATAGATCGTGCCGATCTGCTCTTTGACGCTACTGCCGGGCGTCGCCAGCACAAGCGCTGGATATTTTCGGCTTTCATCGAAATGGGGTGGAAGATGAATATTGCCGATGACATCGATCTGCCCGTTCATGAAAGAAATGCGCTTCATCTCTGCTTTCCTCTTCATCAATGGAAACAAAATTGAATTTCGCCCGCCTTGAGCACTGCACCGGAATAGGCGAGCGCCGCCAGATCTCCAGCGACTCGACCGTCCGCGTCACCCGTAGGCACCGGCCGAAGAAACGTCGGCCAGTGCCTTGCTCATCGTGCCCGCGTCAGGCGAGGGCGCCCGCATCGGCGGTAAGGGTCGCGCCTGTGATCACGCTCGCGGCCGGACTTGCCAGGAAAACGACAGCATTGGCGATTTCCCGTGGATCGCCATACCGGCCGAGCGACGTGAGGCTCTTCTGGAAATCGGCAGCTGCCCCGTTTGCCGGATTGGCGTCCGTATCCGTCGCGCCAGGCTGCACCAGGTTGACGGTGATGCCTTTGGGACCGAGTTCACGAGAAAGACCACGGGTGAACGAGGTCAGCGCGGCTTTGGACATGGCGTAAGGTGTTATGCCGGGAAATGGCACTCTTTCCCCCAGTGCCGAACCGATCGTCACGATCCGCCCACCTTCGGCAAGATGCGGGATGACATGCTTGGCGAAAAGCACCGGCGCTCGCACGTTGACGTCCATCACGGCCTGGAATTCATCGATATCAAGGTCGGCGATCGTCCCCATATGGCCAATAGCGGCGCTATTGACGAGGATGTCGATCCCGCCAAGCGATGAGACCGCCTCGTTTACAGCGCGCGTTATGGCATTCGGGTCGGCGCTGTCGGCCTGGATTGCGATCGCTCGGCGTCCCAAGTTCTCGATGGAGCTGGCCAACGCTCCGGCCTTCTCCGCGGAGTGTTGATAGGTGAACGCAACGTCGGCACCGTTCTCTGCGAGCGCCAACGTTATGGCGGCGCCGATCCCGCGAGAGCCGCCGGTTACGAGCGCGCGCTTGCCTCTAAGATCAATCATAAGTCTATCCTTTCCAAGATGTTGGTTCGAGTAGTCAGGAGAAATGCATATGGTCCGGGAAGCGATCTTCGATACGCTGATCCACATTTCGTGCGTCCAGTTGTCATCTCGTAGTGCCGAGAACCGCTAAACCGAGTTGCAAAAGGAGGAACGCTGCCGGGCATCCCGTCGAAAGACGGTTGACCGATCGCGGGCTCTCCGTCGCAAGCGCCTCGCAGGTTAGCCGGGAATACAAGAGCATGTTCGGCACCCCGCCTGTCGCTGACCGACAACGGTCGCTCAAGTCACTGCGATGAGCGACCCTCGTTGATTTCTTGGATGCAGTGGAGTCCGTCGAGGCGCGTTCCCCGGTCCGCAACACAGAAACACAACCTTTGCGACTACCGAGCAGGTAACATCAGTTGTATATTGCGATGGTCGAGATGGGGAAAATCAATGGAACGCGCAGGTTCTACCGATAGCATCACTCCGGACAAGGCATCCCTAACGCAATCGCTTCTCCAGCTTGCGATGCCAAGCTTGATCAAGTCACCCCATCCCGCCGGCGGACTATACGCCGACATTGCCAGCTACGTATCGCATGGCAGTTGCTTTCGGATATCGAGCGACACTGTCGAGGTTGTCATCTGATGTGCCGCTTCCTTGCCTGGATCGGAGCCCCGCGCTTTCTTGATGATTTCGTACTCAAAGCCGATCAATCGCTTGTAGCTCTGAGCCGATCGGCATTGATCGGGAAAACGTCGCTCAATGCCGACGGTTTCGGGCTTGCATGGTACTCGGAACGCGAGACGCCGTGCATCTACAAAGACATCTACCCCGCTTGGTCGGACGCAAACCTGACGCAAATTGCATCTCACACCAGGGCCAGCGTGTTCCTGGCACACGTACGCGCATCGACGTCGACGGCCACCTCACGCAATAACTGCCATCCGTTCAGCAGGGGCCGATGGAGTTTCATGCACAACGGGCAACTTGGCGGGCATCTGCAGCTGCGGCAGAAGCTTGACGGAATGATACCGCCGGAGTGCTACGCTCAGCGCTATGGAGCCACCGACAGTGAAGCAATTTTCCTCGTTGCTGCGGGCCTGGGGCTCGACCAGGCTCCCATCGCGGCGATGGAACAAGCGGTCGGACAGGTTCAGACGTTGGCTCGGGAAGCCGAGTACACGCCACAAATGCGTTTCGCGGCGTGCTGGAGCGATGGAAAGAAAGTCTACGCTGCTCGTTACGCTTCAGATCGTTTCGTTCCAAGTCTGTTCTATCAAGTGAAAGATGACGGCGTCGTGATAGGCTCCGAGCCGCTTGATGACAGTGCCGGTTGGATAGAGGTTTCACCCGGTACCGCAATCGCTACAGATGGGCAGGCACTACAAAAAGTAGAGTTCAGACCCGGGAAGTTTCAGTGAAATTTCCGGCTTGATCCCTCGAAGCCAACTCTCAAACAAGCTTACTTAGTATAGCTCTTCGAAGACCCGATCGGCGATGAAGTCGATGAAGGCACGTACTTTCGGAACTCGTGCCGACATCGGCGGCCACACAAGCGAAACACTGCCGCGATCGGCTGTGTGATCGCAAAGGAGCGGTTGAAGCCGGCCTGCGGTAATCTCTTCACTTACGAGATAGCTTGGCGCCTGAATAATCCCCAGACCGCCGACAGCGGCAGACGCCAATGCTTCGCCATCGTTCAAGACGATGGCCGGTTTGATTGGCTTCGCTTGTTGAAAATTCTTGAAGGCCCAGATCTCCGGCCGACCGGTGGTTGGGAAGCGATAATGAATACAACAATGATCGAGGAGATCTGCCGGGCTCAAAGGCATCCCATACCGCGCAAGATAGTCTGGTGATGCACACGTAATGAACCTGTGTGGCCCGATCCTTCGTGCGCGTAAGGTTGAATCGTCCAATTCACCAAGCCGCAGAACCACGTCATATCCACCCTCAATGATATCGACCTTCACGTCATCAAGACTGATATCAATCGTTATATCAGGGAAGCTGGCCTGAAAATCGCGCAGTGCCGGCATGATAATCTTGCGCCCCATCACAGTCGGCACGCTTACTTTGAGGCGACCTCGTGGTGCTTTCTGAAGCAGATGAAGCTCATTCTCCGCGGCTTGAAGGTCTCTCAAGATGCGCGCAGCGTGACGATAGAGGACGTCGCCCTCGCCCGTCACGGCTAGCGACCGGGTGGTACGATACAGCAATCGCAGGCCTAATCGCGCTTCAAGCCGCTCCACCGCTTTGCCCACGGCCGATGCGGAAAGCCCAAGTTTTCTTCCCGCAGCCGCAAAACTTCCAGTTTCCACCGCGACGGAAAAGGCGATCAGGCCGCTAAGAGACTCTATCGAAAGGATTGAAGACATTATGTCCGGTATGATGCGACGGAAATCCCTATTCAGTCAACTGCTTCGCTCGTCCAAATTGATCCGGAAGACTGCTGACGCGGCCAAGTTCAGGGGAGTGACCTTTCTGACGGATCAAGCGGGGCATCGCATCGCTGCGGCAGACGATAACTGAACGTTTGAAAAGGACTGTGAAGATGGTGCCCAACAGCGTCATAAGCCACAAGGCGTTCAACTGGATCAATGGCTCTCAGTGCCAAGAAGGTCCGTTGAAAGAGTCAATCGACCCAGCGACATATGACGTGATCGGCCACTACCCCGACGCTGGCCTCCAGGCAGCCAAGTCAGCGGTGGCGGCCGCTCGCAAAGCCTTCCACGAGACCATGTGGGTCCATGATCACGAACTGCGGGCTCGCGTGCTCGAGCAACTGGCGTGTGCCTTCGAGCGCAATCGAGCCAAACTGCTTGAAATTCTGTCGTTGGAGAACGGCAAGGTAAAGGCGGAAGCCGCGTTCGAACTGGATATGGTTCCGAGCAAGTTGCGCTACTCGGCAGCGACTTCCTTAGTTGAAGGCGGCAGGGCGATTACACCGAAGCCTGGCAGCATCTCTCTGATCCTTCGGCAACCAATGGGGGTCGCCGCGGTCATCGCTCCCTGGAACTCCCCGGTTGTTCTGACGATCCGGTCGCTTGCCCCGGCGCTTGCCGCCGGGTGTACCACGGTCGTCAAGCTCCCAGCGCAAGTCGCGCAGACTGCAAGCGTTATGGCAGAGGTCATGGCCGAAGCAGAAAGCCTGCCGAACGGTGTCATAAATCTGTTCTTCGAAAGCGGCTTGGAGGGTTCCAGCTATCTCGTGGATTCGCCTGAGGTGCCGGTGGTCAGCTTCACCGGATCGACACGTACCGGTCGCGCCATCAGCAGCACTGGCGCAAGGCACCTCAAGCGGTTTGGGATGGAGCTCGGCGGAAAGACGCCGATGATTGTATTTGACGACGCAGATCTTGATGCCGCATTGCCGGTTCTAGAAAAAGCGCTGACTGTCTTCAGCGGCCAGTTCTGCATGACGGGATCCCGCTTGCTCGTGCAGAATGGAAAGTACGAAGCCGTTCGAGACGCGTTGGCTGAGCGGTTACGCAACGTCAAGGTCGGCCCAGCTGCTGACCCCTCCAGCGATATGGGACCCATGATCGATCGCGCGAATGTGGAGCGGGTCGATGGCGTTGTCGAGACCGCTCTGGCCGCAGGAGCCAAGGTGGCCGAACGTGGCGGTCCTATCAAGGTCGGCCCGCTTTCGAGAGGCGCCTTCTTCCGCCCGGCTCTCTTGGAAGTCTCCGACAATAGTCTCGCCATCATCCAGGAAGAGACCTTTGGTCCGGTGCTGACAATCCAGCGGTTTTCCGATGAGGCGGAAGCAATTCGACTGTCCAATGACAACGAGTACGGATTGTCGGCCAGTATCTGGACGCGCGACTTGGACAGATCCCTGCGTGTAGCGCAAGCGCTCGAAGCCGGCTCGGTGTGGATCAATGACTGGGCGAAGGTCTACGACGGTACAGAGGAGGGCGGTTTCAAGCAGTCCGGTCTTGGCCGTTTGAACGGCTTGGCCGCTCTGGACGATTTCATCGAGCATAAGCACATCGCGCTCAAGCCCGGCTTGAAGCAACCCTGACATCTCAATGCGCCGCATTATCCAAACGTAGGAATCAACCATGTCCACAACCGCACCTGCTCTCGCTACGAATTTGTCTATCGCGGTGCCCGCATCCCCGGCGTCGCCTTTAGCGGTACTTCAGTCGATCTTGTCGAACCCAACCGATTTGGATTTCGTCAAACAATTTACGACTGACGACTTCACATATGTCTCGCTCAATTACGACCATCCGGAACTGAAGCAGATCATGCCTTGGGCCGGAACCAGCCAAGGCACCAAGGGGCTCGTTCAGACCTTTATCGATGTCGGACGATATTGGAGGACGGACAACTTCGAAGTTCAGGACAGTTTTGAAAATAAGGACGGCGCAGCGATCTTCGGCACGTTCACTTACACATCACACGTTCTGCGCAAAACGGTGACATCTCCATTTGCAGTTCTGGCGCGTGGCGGGAACGGCAAATTGTCCTACGTGCAATTCATGGAAGATACCTTCGCGACCGTCCGCAGTTTCAGAGGCGGTGGCGAATACCTCATCAAGGCAGATCCGGATGGATTGGAGATCAGCGTCTGAGAGCGATGAAACCCTTCCTGGAAAGCCGTAATCCTGCTTATGGCGCTTGCCGGCGTTGTCGGTTCTGATTGTCGACCGAATTTCAGCTTCGACAGCCAGGTATTTTGTGTTGCAGGATCTGCGACAGCCCTTTGCCGATCACGCGACTATTCTGTCGGTCCTTGCATCGCTATCAATAATTTTTGAAAGCGGATTGCGAGCAGTCCACGGGGGAACTTGGTCGATTTGGCTGACCCATGGCCATAATTTTCATCCGTTTATCAAAATGTGGAACTGCGTCGAAATCACGAGAGGCACCAATCACGCGGCATGGCCTCTTGCGCGTAGCTGATACCGAAAGGCGAGTGCATGTCGGAAGCGAGCTTGGGGCAGACGATCGGCCCTGCTATCGTACTAATGGGAGCGGCGGTAGCCGCAGTGCCTTTGTTCCGGCGGCTAGGCCTGGGGTCGGTTCTTGGCTACTTCTCGGCCGGCGTGCTCGTCGGTCCGTCGGTCCTTGCCCTGTTCACCGACACGCTGTCCATCCTGAGTTTTTCCGAGCTCGGGGTGGTGATGTTCTTGTTCGTGATCGGGCTTGAACTGCGCCCGCACAAGCTCTGGGCCATGCGCGGCCAGATTTTCGGTCTGGGGCTGGCGCAGGTGGCGGCAGCCACCACGGCGCTTACCCTGGCTGGAACGCTGATCTTCGGCCTACCGGGACCGGTGGCTTTCGTTGCCGGCGCAGGTTTCGTCCTGTCCTCGACCGCCGTCATCATGTCGGTGTTGCAGGAGCGCGGCGAGATATCGACTGCCGAGGGCCAGAAATCCGTCTCGATCCTCCTCTTCGAAGACCTGATGATTGTTCCGCTTCTGGCGGTGGTCGCATTCCTGTCTCCGCTGTCGCAAGAGCAGTCGGGCTGGATCGACATCCTGTTGGCCGTCGGCGCGCTGCTTGCCTTGCTGGGCGTTTCCAAATGGGGCCTCAATCCGTTCTTCGCGCTGTTGGCGCGCGCCCGAGCGCGCGAGGTGATGACGGCGGGGGCGCTGATCGTGGTTCTGGGGGCGGCGCTGCTGATGGATGCCGCCGGTCTCTCCATGGCAATGGGGGCGTTCCTCGCCGGCGTGATGTTGTCGAGTTCGAGCTATCGCCACCAGATCGAGAGCGATATCGAGCCGTTTCGCGGCCTGCTGATGGGCCTGTTCTTCCTTGCCGTCGGGATGTCGTTGGACCTGTCTGTCGTCGCGGCGGAATGGTGGCTGCTCCTGTCCATGCTCGTCGCCTTCACCGTCGCAAAGGGGCTGGTGGTCTATGGGGTGGCGCGGCTGTTCGGCAACACCAATCACAAGGCCATGCACCGCACCTCGATGTTCCTGCAGGGCGGAGAGTTCGCCTTCGTGCTCTATTCCGCCGCCGCAGCTGGCGGCGTGATCGACGCGCGCGAGAATGCCTTGTTCACGACGGTCGTGATCTTTTCCATGGCCCTGACGCCGCTTCTCATGCTTGCGGCGGATCGATTGCTGCGCAACGAAGCGTCGATGGACGGAATTGACCATGCCCGTGAGCTGAAGGGCAGGATACTGATGATCGGCTTCGGGCGTTTTGGCCAGATCGCGTCACAGCTGCTGCTCGCAAGGGGCGTCAGCCTGTCTGTGATCGACACCGATCCCGACCGCATCCGCGATGCCGAGCGGTTCGGTTTCAAGGTCTTTTTTGGAGATGGCACCAGGCTCGATACTTTGCGCCATTCCGGGGCCGGTTCCGCCGATGCGCTGATGATCTGCGTCAACGATCCAAAGGCGACGATGCAGATGGTGGAACTGATGCAGCATGAATTTCCACAAGCCAGGATCCTGGCGAGAAGCTACGATCGCGGCCACGCGGTCGAACTGATCCGGGCAGGCGTCGATTATCAGATCCGCGAGACTGTCGAGTCCGCATACCTGATGGGTACGGAAGGGCTTCGGACGTTGGGATACGCGGAGCAGGATATCGAGGATACTGCCGAAGACGTGCGGCAGCGGGATGAAGATCGCCTCTCGGAACAGGTGCAGGGAGATAGCATGTCAGGCCGCGACCACTTGCTGCTGCAACCGCTTCCGGAACCGTTGAGTAACGCGGCGGTCAGAGATTAGGTCTGTCGGTGAATCAGCGCTGGCGCCTACCCGGACGGTGCTCGTCTTCATTGCGGGCGCGAGCGATCGGTTCTGACCCATTCGTGTCGGCCGGATGAAAGCAGCATCCTGGGATATTTGTATAGTTTCGCGACGGCATAGGCAGGGAGCCTGACGAGCTGCCTCGGCGGCAGAAGCTCGGTGGCGAAAGCCGCCCAGCTGAGACTGATTGCCAGCAGAAATAGCAAAGCGGCCGCCACGGCGATTGCCAGCGGGAGCAGGCCGACGCCCAGGATTGCCGCGCATGCCGCGACCAATGTCATGACGGCAACGGCGGCGGCAAGCAGCGTCAGCGGCGGTACGAGCACGTCGAGAAGAAGGGCGCAATAGGCCGCGCTGCGCCATGCGCTCGGACGGGAAAGCGCGCCGACCGCGAAGCGCATCATTGCCAGATGCCCCCCTTCCCAGCGCCGCCGCTGCGTTTCAACGGCTTCCGCAGATGTTGGGAAAAGGCTTGTTACCAGGGCCTGCTCGCAGAAACGCGGCGGCGCGCCCTTCTGCGCCAACTCGAGCGCGAACTTCATGTCCTCCACGAGGTGCCCGGTCGCAAGGTTCGCCTGTTCCACGAGATTCCATGGCAGCGCCATGCCGGTCCCCGTCATCAGGCATGGCATGCCGAGCCTGCTCATTCCCAATGGCCGGACATGGTTCTTGATACGGAAGGCGAATTCGCCGATCGCTAGGCCTATGCTCGCGCCCGTCGGCGCCAGCTGCAGGTTCCGCGCTTGCACGGGACGGTTGAATGCCATGACATCGGCGGCCAGCGCATCCAGCGTACCGCCTGCGATCTGGCAGTCCGCGTCGATGAAGACGACGATTGCCGGCGGCGCCTGCCGCAGATGCGCGACGCCCGCAGCCAGCGCGTGACCCTTGCCGCGGTTGACGGAATCGCGGCGCTCTATCACCTCCGCTCCGAAAGTGCGCGCGATCGCCGCCGTCTCGTCATCGCAATTGTCGGCCACAACGACGATCCGATCGCCGCCGCGGATCTGATCGCCGATACTCCTCAGCGTCGCGGCAATCCCAAGCGCTTCGTTGTGGGCCGGTATCAGAACGGCGATTGCGGGCCGACTGGAAAGCGAACGTTCGGCGCGCCGGCCCGAAGGCCAGGCGCCGGCGATGCATTCGATCGCGAAGATGGCCACAAGCGCGAAACAGGCAATGCCGGCCACCGTGAGTGACAGAAGCGCTATCATGTATAGCAAAGTATCGCCTCTCCGTTTTCACGTAATTTAAAATGAATATCACAGCCATGAACAATTATCCCATCACTCTTCGGTAGTCCCTTATGATGAACCGGATTAGATCGCGCGGAAATAAATACATCCAATTGCTGAACTTCGGCCAATTGCTTGAATTCGCCGATAAATTATCTTTGAAACGAAAGAGAACAGCCGTTTTTCTGCGTCGCACTACGCCGACGCGTGCCCGAGCGCAAGGGAGGGACAGATGCCGCTACTGGACGTTCAATCTCCGCGGGCTGCTCCGCCGACAAGCCGGACACGCCATTATTTTCTCGGCGCACCTTTCGATACGATCGCGCAGGATGCGGCTGTCGACCTCGTGAGGAACAGTGAATCTCTGGATCGCTTTCGCTATATCGTGACGCCGAATGTCGATCATGTCGTCCGCCTGAACGGCGATCGGTTGCTTGCGCCCTACTATGACGATGCCTGGATGTCGCTTTGCGACAGCAAGCCGATCTCGACGCTGTCGCACGCCGTGGCGCTCGACCTGCCGCTCGTTACGGGATCGGACCTGACGGCGCGTATCTTCAAGACGGTAATCCGGCCGGGCGACCGCATTACCCTGATCGCGGCCAATTCAATGGTCGCGGAGCAGATGGCAACAGTGTTTCCCGGCGTCCGTTTCCGAAGCTTCGTTCCCCCTCCAAATGTCCTGAAAAATCCTGCGGGCCTGCAGGCCTGCGTGGATTTCGTGGCCGCGGAGCCAGCACGCTTTGTTTTCATCGCAATCGGATCGCCGCAGTCCGAGAAGATTGCCTATGCGCTTGCCCAGCGGCCGGAGGCATGCGGCGTGGGTCTGTGCATCGGCGCATCGCTGGAGTTTCTTCTCGGGGAAAAGAAGCGGGCGCCCGTCTGGATGCGCCAGTTGGGGTTGGAGTGGGCGCACCGGCTGGCATCGGATCCCAGACGGCTGTGGCGGCGATATGTTTTCGCCGTTGGTCCGCTGCTGCAATTGTTCGCCAAGGAACTCGTCACCCGTCGTCATCAACGCCAGTAGACGGCTCGTTAGGCGACACCAGAAAAACCGGCGGCGCCTAACCCCGCCCCGGGTTCACATCCGCTTGGTTTAAGATTTTGAAACGGGCGCTGTCGGCGGTGAACGACTTCGTTGGTGCAGGCTCGTCAACGGCGGCCACAGCGCCGACATGACGATCCAACACCTCGGCGCGCCGAAGCCTTCCGGACCCGGACGACCGACCGCGCCCCCTCCTCCGGCAGGCAACCGGAGACCAGCAAAATCATTCTGAAAAACAAGTCAGCTCTTGGTGAGATCCGTTACCGTAAAGCCTCGTTTGCATTCGTATGGCTGGAACTTGACCTTATCCAACCCCCACGCTTCGTAAGTGAGCTCGGCCGGTTTCGGCGACAGGTTCTGGATAATCTTGTATTCACCAGAGCTGGTCGGTATCGCCGATGCTTCAAATGGGAAGGGCAAGGTGCCGTCCAGCTGCTTTTCCGTCGTCCGGACGGACTTGAGCAGCTTGGAGGGTCGCCTGCCGCCCTTCGCCTTGTCGACGAGAATGTCTTCGATATCATCGATTTCCAGGTGAAACGCCAGCAGTTCCTTCTGCAGGTCTTCCGGCGTCGCATCGTATGAGAATTCCGGGGAGAACATGAACGGAAAATAGATGATGCCGACGGCGCCGTGAATAATGGAGGACCACGCCTGCACTCGGAATTCGGCCGGCGTTGTCTTCCTTCCCGGCGACGACGCATCGTATTTTGTCAGTGCGATGAACGAAAACTGCGGACGGCCACCGCTCCAGCGCGAGAGCCGGTCGATAGCATGGCCCTGTTGGGTCGATGCATAGTCGTCGATGTCTATGACAAGATCGCTTCCGGTGGCGATCGGATAGGAGTCGTGTCCCAGCCAGTCGATGTATGGGCTGTCGGCGTAGTCGGACATGATCTTTTCGACATAGATGTTATTGACGTGGTTTCCGACATGATTCAGCCACAAGGGCTTCCCGCCACGGAACAAGACCCGCGCGACGGTGTCGACTTGAGCGGGCGTAACCCCGACATCCTCATAGGTGATCCCTTTGCCGCCCTCTTTTAAATTGGACGGCTCATCGATCATGGCAATCGCCAGAAAATAAGGGCTGGAAATGTCCTTTTTGAATGCCGCAGGATCTGTGAGAACGTAATCGTCATCGACGCCTGCGGGCTCTCGGACCATGTATAGTCCGTACTTTTCCGCCTCTTTCGTCCATTCCGCGCGGTCGGCGCCTCGATTCATCGTGAAGATGGTGTTGACGCCGAGAGCTTTCCAGTGCGCCATCTTTTCAACCGGCTGCTGGTAAGCTCCGCGCACAAAGAAGCTCGGCCCGGGAAGCAGTGAGCGCTCTGCCGCATGGGCGGCGTTCATGCCGCCCAGCCACAAGCCGAGGTTTGCCAGCGGCAGCGAAGCCATTACCTTTAGAACGTCACGTCGCCATGTCTCATTCATCGGGTGCCTCATTTTCTCTCAGTTGGCGCGGGCGAGATCGCAAGTCGCCCCGGTCGCGGAAAGTGTATCAGTAGCCATATCGCTCGGCGCTGAATTGACACTTGTTCAGCACGACCCCCAACACGTTCGTCTTTTCGGAGAGCGTCTGCTCGCAGATGTCGATTTCGTTTAGCGTGCTTTGTTCCGCTGCGGCGATGAGAACGACACAATCGACGTTCGGCAGGAATGCCAGTGTGTCATCGGTCGACAGCATGGGCGGAAGATCAAAAAGGACGATATCCGGATTTACGCGTCTGTTCAGATTGGCCAGCACATCCACCGTCGTTGAACTCTGCAAGAGTTCGGCGGAATAATGGGCGGGGCTGCTGTTCGCCGCAATTGCCAGATTGTCTCCGTGGCGCAGGAAAATGTCGTCGATCTCGATCTCGCCGCGCAGAAAGCTCTCCATTGAGGCGGCATTGCGGACACCCAAGGATTTGCCGACCTGCGGTCGTCTGAGGTCGAGATCCAGCAACAGCGTTCGGCAATCCTGTTGATTTCCAAAGCTGAAGGCGAGGTTCAACGCCGTAAAGGTTTTACCGCACGCCGGCGTCGGCGAAGTGATCGCAACAGATTTCCAGTTGTTCTGTCTCATCGTCTGCAAAAGCTTCGTGCGCATCATGTCAAAAGCGACATGCGAAGCATCCGACCGATTTGCCGTCACTATGCGGTTTCGTGTTATCGCGTCGGGATCGAGTTTCAGAGGAGACAGTTCGCTCCAAGCCAACAGCCCGTGAAAACGCGATGTGAGCATGCGGTCCTTGTCCTTTAGTGCGTCTGGGCTCAAGGTAGATACATTCTCGCGTTCCATGACTTGGACCCCAACGGTTACTTCGAAAGATTCTGAGCATGCTTCGGTTTTGGAACTCACCGGTCACCCGCTCCTAAAGCTGGACAGCAGCTTCTGGAACGCTGCTCCCAGGGGCATGTAGAAATAGTGGACGACAAGCAGCGACGCGGGAACGGCGCCGGCCGTCAAAGCTGTCGCGAGCTGACGCGTTGCATAGGGCGATCGTATTTCCGAGGGTGCCGGAATGTACGGAATGACCGCCAGAGGTTGACGCTGCAGCAACTGGGCAAGCTCGGAGGGCCTGCGGATCGTTCTGTTCGATATTTCGAGGAGAACGATGTATGCCAGCGCCAATCCGATGCCGGCCGCCAGCCCCATCGCAACGACCAGGCGGCGACGTGATCGCAACGCATTTTCAGGTGCGGTGGCGGGCTCGAGCAGAGAAAAGCGCCCGCCATCCGAGCGCGCTTCGATCTGGTTGCCCATCGAGGCCTCCGCGCGGCGCGCGATAGCGGTGTTGTACTGGGTCTGAATGTTTGCCACCGTCCTCTCCAGCGCGTTCAGCTGGGTTTCCGTTGACGGTGTCGCGCCGACCGAGCGCGTCAGCTCCATAATGCTAAGGTTCAGGGCCGCCTTTTCCCGACCGATCGCCTGCAGGCGATCGGTAATGTCCGACACTTGCAACTCAAATCCGGTCGATGCCGAACCACCTGCGGACTGTTCGTCCTTGGACATGCTTTTGGCGCGCAGCGCTGCTATCCGGCCGCGGAGCGCGACAATGTTGGGGCTCGTCTCGGAAAAGATCGTCAGCTGATCCGCCAGCGCCTTGTTCAGATCCTGAAGCATCTGCTGCTCGGGACTGATGGGGCCGTTGGCGTATTGCCCGGTCGCGCGGAAACTCTCGACCAGCATGCTGCGCCGTGTGCGCAGATCCGCTTCCTCGCGCTCCAGCGAAACCAGGCGCTCCTGCTGGTTGCTCTGCTGTTGACGGCGAAAATTAAGGCTCTCCGGAAGAGTGTCCTTGTTCTCGGTCTTGAATTTCAACAATTCCGCTTCGTTGCGGGCGAGCTCATCATCCAGCCGCTTCACTTCATCGTTGAAGAATTGCAGCGTATCGCCTGCACGATCGGTTCGCTGGCGCTGGTTGCTGGTCAATATAAGCGATGCGACCTCATTGGCGCCTTTGGCTGCCAGCGCGGGCGTCTCTGCATCGAAGGAAACGCTGAGAAGCGTCGCGCCGCCCATGCCGTCACTGCTCAGCGGCAATTCCAGGAAGCTGATGCGAGACTGCATGTCCCGGACGAGTTTGTCTCCGGCCAGCTTTGCCCGCTCTCCGCCATAAATATCAAGCTTGTCGGCCAGCTCGACTAGGTTGTCGCGGGTGGTTATCTGCTGCTGGATAATCTGCAGCTGCTGCAGCGCGCTCGTCGGCACCGTAGACCTGACCAACTCCGATGGGATCTGGGGTGCTTCAACGAGAATCTTTGCCGTCGACTGATATTGGCGCGGCATCAGCAGCGCGATGACAATCGACGTGGCCGCGCACAGGCCGATGATGGTGAGTACATGCGGCCATCTCCGAATAACAAGTGACAGATAAAACTTCAGATCGATGGCGTTCATTACGAGATCACCCAAACTTTACAAACCGATGAGGTGCCTATGCACTTTTATCTTATTCGCTTCCCAAGCAATCGGTAGTTCCTCGATAGGTTATGTGCGCGCAACCCATCTAGTACATTCGGATAGTCGGGTTTTACTGTATGAATTTTTACTTCAGATATGCGCATGCGCTGGCGGGATACTTGCCATGCTGCGAGTGCGAACAGTTGAATGGTGCTTGGCGGCAGGGCGGAAAGCGCTGGCAAAATGACGTCTATTGCGTGCAGCCACGACCACGAGGACACTGGACCGCGTGTAAGCCGACAAGCGCATGGTGATTCATTCGCGCCCGTGCGGCAGAAGGCCGAAATGGAGGCGGCCGAGGCGATGGAGCTTTCGCCTGGAGACATCGTCAAGGCAACGCCTCAGTATCCATTTCGCTCTGCTAATAGCCACCCCGCACCAAGTCTTGGCGCGATAAAGTCAACCGAATAGACCCCGATGTACTCAAATGGCGGTGAGCACGTCACTGACACCTTTGCCGGTCACACGATCTGTCCGATGCGCGAAAGTAACCGAGGGCCACCACCTTTGATATGCGTCCCGTGTGGAGCGCCACATCAGCCAGCCTTGGCGATGGCCTGTGTCGAAAGCGCAATGCTGTCCTTGATGGCCGCCGTGACCTCGAGCAACTCGCGGTCGCTCATCTGTACGAACAGTGGCAGGACCACCGAACCGTTCTGCGCATCGACGCTGTTTTTCAGGCTTCCGGCCACTCGATGGGTTTCCGCGCCGTGGTAGGCGGGCTCGAGATGGCTATTCATGATCCCGCGCCGTGTCGACACACCACGGTCCAGCAGCAGCTGCATGAATTCCTGCTGATCGCAGTGATCCGGAATGCCGACGCAAAAACTCTGCCAATTGCTGCGCGCCCAATGCGGCTCGACAGGCAGACTGATGCCGACGGCATCACCGAGCTCCGTCGCATAGTGCGCGGCAAGTTCGCGTCGGCGCGCGATGATTTCCGGCAGGCGCTTCAGCTGCTCGCGCCCTACCGCCGCCTGCATGTCGGTCATTCGGTAGTTGAAACCGACCTCGGGGTAGCTCTCGTAGATAACCTGCTTGGAGCCATGACGCACGGTGTCGTTGACGCTCATGCTGTGCTGGCGCCAGAGCCTGAACTTGCGATCGTAATCCGGATTGGAGGTTGTCAGCATGCCGCCGTCGCCAGTTGTTACCACCTTTCGCGGGTGGAACGAGAAGCAGGCGATGTCGCCATGCGGTTTGCCGATCTTCTCCCACCGGCCTTTCCAAAGGATCTCGCTGCCCGTGGCGCAGGCCGCGTCCTCGATAACAGGTATGCCACGGCGGTCCGCGATCTCGACGATGCGGCTCATATCGCACGGCATACCGACCTGGTGCACGCAGATGATGGCTTTCGTACGCCGTGTTATCGCCGCCTCGATCAGATCCGGATCGATGTTGAAGCCATGCTCTTCGATATCGACGAAAACCGGCGTCGCATTGCAGTAGCGAATGGCATTTGCCGTTGCGATAAAGGAGTGGCTGACGGTAATGACCTCGTCGCCGGCCGTGACACCCACGGCAAGCAGGGCAAGATGAAGCGCCGTCGTGCAGTTGGAGACGGCGCAGGCGTGTGCGGCGCCAACGAAATCGGCGAACTCCCGTTCGAAAGCCGCAACCTCCGGGCCCTGAGTGACCCATCCCGAAAGGATGACGCGCCGAACGGCCTCGACTTCCCGTTCGTCGAGAACGGGCTTGGCAACAGGTATCTGGCTCATGCCGCTTCTCCGGCGCTCACGATCTTCTTTTCCTGCTGCCACCATTCGACGAGGTCGCGAAGACCTTCTTCCATCGTGATTTCGGACTTGAAGCCAAGCATGCTTGCCGCCTTGACCGTTGATGCGAGACGCCGCGGAACTGCGTTGACCTTGCGGGCCGGGCCGAACTGCGGCTCCATCGAGGCCCCCATGACGTGGGTCAGCAGTGCAGCCAGTTCGCGCAGGCTGGTTTCCTCGCCACTGGCGACGTTGAACACTTCGTCCGTCACGTCTGCCTTCGCAGCCAGGAGGTTGGCGCGGGCGATGTCGCGAACATGGACGAAATCCATCGTCGCAGTGCCGTCGCCGAGGATGATCGGCGGCAATCCGACGGCGATCCGTTCCATCCAGCGGATGAGAACTTCGGTATAGGCGCCATGGACATCCATGCGCGGCCCGTAAACGTTGAAATAGCGCAGCGCCACGTAGCGCAAGCCGTACATTTCGGCGAAGCTGCGAAGCAGCCCTTCGTTGAAGGCCTTGGCGGCCCCATAGATTGTGCGATTGTTGTAGGGGTGATGGTCTTCCGTCGTCGGAAAGGTCTCGGCAAGGCCGAGCACGGACGCCGAAGAGGCGGCGACCACTTTTGATACACCGGCTTCTACGGCTGCTTCGAGAACATCGAAGGTACCGCCAGCCAGAACGTCGAAGGCGAGGCGCGGCTCTTCGGCGCATTGCGTGATGCGTATGGCTGCCTGGTGAAAGACGGTGTCGATACCTGCGAAGGTCTCCTTCAGGAGCTGGCGGTCCCGAATATCCCCCTCGATGATCGTCACTGGCGCGGTCGTGATCGCATCCGCCAGATTTTCCCGCCTGCCACGCACGAAATTGTCGATGATGACGATCTCGCGCGGGCTTTCCTTTGCCACGAGGTCAGCGATGTGTGAGCCGATCAGGCCAGCACCGCCGGTGATGAGAATTCGCTTGTCTTTCATGGCTGTTCCAGACTCTTTACAGTTGATGGATCGCAATCTTCGCGCCAGCGAATGAATTTGGCCGGCACGCCGGCAACGACCGAGAATGGCTCGACATCGGAGACCACGACCGCGCCTGCCCCCACGATCGCGCCCTTGCCGATCGTGACGCCCGGCAGGATGGTGGCGTTCGTTCCGATGTCAGCCCAGGCGCCGATGCGCACCGGCTTGATCTCGAGATTGGTCTTGATGACGGGGACATCGACCGGCAGGGCGGTGTGGCTCGAGCCGAGAACCTTGGCCCCCGGCCCCCAGCCGACGCATTCCTCGATTATGAGGTTGCGGGCATCGAAATAAGCCTGCGGCCCGATCCAGCTGTTGTCTCCGATCTTGCAAGTGCCGTCGAAGCGGCCCTGGATATAGGCGTGGGCGCCGATGAACACGCCGTTGCCGATCTCGAAGGTTTCGGCATGCTTGAAGCCGACGCCGCTGCCTACCTGAAGCCCGGAGCCGCAGGAGCGCGCCAGCGCGCGCCAGATCACTCGGCGCATGAAGGCATCGACGAACCCGTCGCCATTGGCAAATCGAGCGTGCAGTTCGACCAGTCCGGCAAGTCCATAGGACTGTCGGAGCTCCTTGGCGAGTTCGGTCTGGTAGTCCGGATCGGCGATATTCTCCTTCAATCCGTGGACGGACTGGACGAGCCGGATCGGGGATGCGGCATCAGCTGACATAGGCGTCGTGCTCCACCGCGTTGCCACTTCCTCTACCTGCCGCATTGTCAGTTCAGGATAGATGGGCAGCGAAAGGACCTCGCGCGCTGCCGCCTCCGATACCGGGAAATCGCCGACGCCGTAGCCTAGATCGGCATGCGCTTCCTGCAGATGCACCGGAACCGGATAGTGCAGCCCGGTGTGGATGCCTTCGTCGCGCAGCGTCTGCTGCAGCTGATCTCGGTCCGGGCTGCGCACCGCGTAAACGTGGTACACATGGCGGCGGCCATCGGCCTCGGTCGGCGCGCGTACGCTTCGCGAGCCGGCCAGAAGCGCATCGTAACGCGCGGCCCGCACGCGTCTTGCCTCCGTCCATTCCTCCAGATGCCTGAGCTTGATACGAAGGATCGCCCCCTGGATCTCGTCCATGCGGTAATTGTAGCCCTTCATGACGTGATGGTAGCGCTTCTCCTGGCCCCAATCGCGCAACATCCGCATGGTCTTGGCCTGCTCGTCGTCATTCGTGACGATGATGCCGCCTTCTCCGCAGGCGCCGAGGTTCTTGCCCGGATAGAAGCTGAAGGATCCGGACAGGCCGATGCTGCCGGCCCGCAGCCCCTTGTATTCCGCGCCATGCGCCTGGCAGGCGTCTTCGATGACCGGCAGCCCGTATCTGTCGGCGATTGCCTGGATGGCATCCATATCCGCCATCTGACCATAGAGATGAACGGGCACGATCGCCTTCGTTCTGCGTGTGATGGCCGCTTCGAGCTTTGACGGATCCATGGTGAGGGTTACCGGCTCGACATCGACGAATACCGGCCGCGCTCCCGTGTAACAAATGGCCGCCGTGGTCGCTACGAATGTCAGCGAAACGGTGACCACCTCGTCATCCGGGCCGACGCCCGCGGCAAGCAGCGACAGGTGAAGCGCGCTGGTGCCGGTGTTGACGGCAATGGCGTGCTTCGTGTTGCAGTAGCTAGCGAATTCTTCCTCGAAGCGGGCGACTTCCTCGCCAAGCACATAGTGGCCAGAGGCCAGAACGCGCAGCACCGCCGCATCGACGTCGTCTTTGATCGACGCATACTGAGCCTTGAGATCGAGGAGCGGGATCATGCACTCAGCCTTGCCTGTTCGAGTTCGATGACGCGGCCGCGCTGGGCCAGGGATTGGGTGGCGGCTTCCAGAATGCGCGTGACGCGCAGACCGGCATGGCCGTCGGCAAGCGGTTGTGTGTTGGTGGCCACGCAGTCGACGAACTGCTTGAGCTCTCGTCCGAGTGCTTCGGTCATGTCGAGCTGCGGGGCGTACATGTCGCCGGTGCGATAGCCGACGCGCATCTGGTAGACTTGGTCGCCGTTCTGCTCGGCGCCGCCGTTCAGCGTGATCCCCTTGTCGTAGACCTTGATTTTTTCGCTGGGCTCGAGATCGTCATAGACGATCATCTTGTTGCTACCGCCGATCAGCGTCCGGCGCACCTTCACCGGCGCTAGCCAGTTGACGTGGATATGCGCGATCAGCTTGCTCTGGAAGAACAGCGTCAGATAGGCGATGTTCTCAGGCTCGCCCGCCACATGGCCCATGCCCGTCGCCGAAACCGCGACCGGCTTTTCCGGCAGTACGTAATCCATGATCGCCAGGTCGTGGACGGCGAGATCCCATACGACGCTGACGTCGTGCTGGAAGAGGCCGAGATTCACGCGGACGGAGTCATAATAATAGACGTCGCCGAGACCAGTCTCGATGATCTCGCGCATCTTGCGGACCGCGCCGGTGTGAATGAACGTGTGGTCGACGGCGAGAATGAGCCCACGGCGTGTGGCTTCCTCAACCATGCGCCGCGCCTCTTCGGAGGTCGAGGCCATCGGCTTTTCGACGAAAACGTGCTTGCCGGCCATCATCGCCTGCATGGCAAGTTTGTAGTGGGCGAAGACAGGCGTGGCGATCGCGATGGCGTGCACCCGGGGATCCCGAAGCACCTCATCGAAATCGTCGGTGATCTGCACCGTGGGATAGCGCATCTGCACGGCGCCCAGCCGCTCCTTCTTCAGGTCGCAGACCCAGATCAGCTGCGCGCCAGGGGTTTCGGCGAAATTTCGGACCAGATTGGGTCCCCAGTAACCATAACCGACGACGGCGATACCGATCATCGTGCCCTCCCAGATGATAGAATTTCGACAGGCGCATCCTTTGCGCGGCCTATGACCCGCGCCGGCACGCCGGCAACGATCGCGTAAGCGGGAACATTCTTGGTGACGACCGCACCGGCGCCGACCTGCGCACCTTCGCCGATCGTCACACCTGCCACGATTGTGGCGTTGCTTCCGATCGATGCACAGCGCTTGACCAGCGTTGGGACAACGGACCAGTCGGCGTCCGACTGCAGAGAACCGTTCAGATTGACGGCGCGCGGCTGCAGATCGTTGGTGAACATCACCCCATGACCGATAAAGACGCCGTCTTCGATCGTCACGCCCTCGCAGATGAACGAATGGCTGGAAATCTTGCAGCTTTCGCCGATCTGGGCACCCTTCTGGATCTCCACGAAGGTCCCGACCCGCGACCCGGCGCCGATGACGCAGCCATAAAGATTGACGAGATCTGGGTGGTGGATAACGACGCCTTCCCCCAGTTTCACGCTTGCAGCAATCATGCTTGAACCCCGCATACTTCACACAACTAATCGAGATCACAGAAACTCTGCTGGTATTGTCGAAGTCAAAAGAATAGCTTTTTCACTCCTCAGTAAAGAATGACAAATGTTGTACATTTTGCATCTAAAGGCGTACCTCCCGGCACGTGTCTTGTTGTCAGATGAAGTAAATCCATATTTATCGAAATATATGATCGGTGTTGCTTGGCGGCTCGCGACGCCATGACGACGGTCGCGGGGGCATGACCAATAGCCACGCCGAAATCTGCCCGACAGCGGCATCGACTTGCCCGGCGAGCTTGACGAAGCGGCTTCAGAATAAGGTGGGACCAAAAGGCGTAAACCGATGGCGCGCTGTAGCTTAAGCGTTAGCGTGACATACCCGTTTAGCTTAGTACCGCCGGCTTGCCGGGCTTCGGTTGTTGGAAGACACTGCAGGCAGACAGCTTTAGGCGTTTAGGTATCGGGGCAACCCTAGTGGGCATCTGTGAAACGAACAAACTGGGCTTGGAAGGCGCAAGGCGTGCCGGTCAGACCTCTAGCATGAGCCGAAGGCTATGCCCGCTGGTGCTCGCCGCCGACTCCGCCTATGCGATGCCGCTTGCGACAACGATAAGGTCCGTCGCGGAAGCAAATGCCAGTGCTTGGCCCCTGGAAATCCATGTCATTCACGATGGCATTGACAGCGCGACGCAGCAGAGGATCTTCGACTCCTCACCCCGCGGTTCTGTCACGATCGACTGGCACGCAATTGATGTTTCACTGTTCGCCAGCGACTACATTCCGCTGCCATACATCTCGAGAATGACGTTCTCGCGCTTGGTGTTGCCAAGTGTTTTGACCGAGAGGGTTGGAAAAGTACTCTATCTCGATAGCGATATTCTTGTTTTTGGCGATCTTTCGCCTCTGTGCGATATCGATTTGAGCGACGCCGTCATCGGCGCCGTTCTCGATCCCCTTGATGCAGAAGTCAAACGAAACAAGCGTGGTCTTGAGAAGGTTCCGCGCGTCGGCCACTATTTCAATGCGGGCGTGCTGCTCGTCGATCTCGGCAACTGGCGTAACGCGCAGGTGACGGAAAAGGCGCTCAACTATCTCGATCGGTTTCCGAAGTCGCCGTTTTCGGATCAGGATGCCCTCAACGTTGCGTGCGACGGTCGCTGGAAACAGCTCGACAGCAAATGGAATTTTCAATGCGAGCCGCATGAAAGCATTGTGTCCGCGGTCGACGCGCGGCGACCGGCAATCGCCCATTTCGTTACGAAGTCGAAGCCTTGGAAGCCTTCCAGCATGAGCGTGAATGCGGCCTGCTATGACGCAGTGCGCGCAAGGACGAGGTTCGCACGCAGCATACCGGAAATCGCACGAGAAGAAATTGCGACATTGGCACACAAGCTTCTGAAGAGATCGTCCCTTGTTCGATCGGCGTGGTCTTTGGCGAAGAGCTTTCGAAACGCAAGGCCTGCCATAATCGCACAAAGCCGCACGGAGGATAAATAGCCGTGTTCGTTGATAATGATCAGTGCCGAAATGTCGACTTCGAACCAAAGCAGCATGAGAGCTTCGGCTCCATCGCCGTTGATCGAACCGTATCGGTCATCATCCCGACGTTCAACCGCGCCAATTGGTCATGGCTGCCGTCGAGAGCGTTCTCAGTCAGGGCATAAGCGGCGTGGAAGTCATCGTTGTCGATGATGGCTCGACCGACGGTACCCGGGAGCTCTTCCAGGAACACCGCCCCGGCGTGCGTTATGTTTACCAGCAAAACGGAGGCGTTAGTGCGGCACGAAATCGCGGCGTCGTCGAGAGTTCGGCGAAGCTGATCGCATTTCTCGACAGCGACGACCTTTGGGCACCTGGAAAGCTGCGCGCGCAACTGGACCGCGTGACATCGGACGGTGTCCTCAGTTTCCAGGGTGTCGGCTGGTTTGTCGATACTGATGAGGACACTTCTTTGCTGAAGCAGGTGTCGCAGGTGATCTGGCCGCGAATTGATGCGGACGGCTTTGTCGTGGATGCCGTGCTTGATGTCGCCGAAGGGCGTTATTTCCATCTGGGCACGATGCTCTGCACGCGGGCTGCCTTTCTAGAGGTCGGCTTCTTCGATCCGGCATTGTCCATGGGCGAGGATGAAGATTGGTTCAGCAGGGCTTCGCTTACCAAGCGTTTCCACTACGATTCCTCCCCCTGCTTCAGCGACGGTTCCACAGCAATCAGACACCGAACGACAGCGAAAAATCCTTGCGGAGCCTGAAGACGGTGTTCGAGCGAATTGTCGATCGGACGGCCGAAGGGCACAAGCGGGCCAGTCGCGTAGCCGTAAAGAGGCTTGCGGCAAAATGCTCTCATCTGGCGAACTATCTGAATGCCGGGCATCGATACGGCGAGGCAAGCAGGGAGATGGTGAAGGCCTACTCTCTGACCCCATTCAACATGCTGCGTCTGATGAAACTGCTTCTTTTTGCGGGCAGATCATACCTGCCTCGCCGACAGGATCCGTGAGTGCGGAAAAGCGGGACTTCAAATGCGGCGCCTAGCGCTGATCTCGAAAGAACGCGGTCGAGCGGCACACGCCTTGGCGTCGATTTCCAGTGCCGCGCAGCCAAGTACGCGCTTGCGACATTATAGGTGTCCGGAGGAGTTTCATGTCAGCCACTGTCTCAGTCATACTTCCGACCTACAATCGAAGCCACAGTCTTACTGCTGCGATGAATAGCGTATTGATGCAGTCCTATTCGGATATTGAACTGATCGTTGTCGATGACGCGTCTTCGGAGGATATCGAAGCGGTCGTGAGCAGCATCGGCGATCATCGGGTGCGCTATGTTCGTCGTCCGCGGAACGGCGGCGCCGGGGCTGCTCGAAACACCGGTCTTGCTCACGCCAAGGGCGATTACATCGCGTTTCAGGACAGCGACGACATCTGGCTTCCGCAAAAGCTCGCAAAGCAGATGGAGCTTCTTTCAAGTCTTCCGGCGCATGTTGGTGTCGTGACGGGCGCAAAGATTATCTACGGGAGAGATTCCCATTTCAATTTCGGGGCTGCGAAGGTGGCATACGCGCCGCCCCCCGAGAGCAGGCTTCGAAGCGACGAAAACCAGGTGGTGAGACTTCTGACAGAAAACAGACTGAGCGTGCAGAACGCCCTGTTTCGCCGGGGGTGTTTTTCCGGCACCGATTGGTTCGATCTCTGTGCGCGAGCGAACGAAGATTGGGAGTTCGCGATAAGGCTGGCTCAACAAACGACAATTCACGAGGATATCGAGCCGGTGGTGCTTGGCTTTATTTCTTCGGATAGCATCTCCAGAAACGCACGCCGGGAGGCGATAGGGCAACTGCGTATCCTTCGCAAGAATAGGCTGACGCTCAAGAGCCTGAGATATCAAAGAGCGCTCCTGCTTTTGGGACTGAGCAGACACCTGTTCAAACTCGGCAAAAGACGATCGGCAAACCGCTTTCTGATAGCGAGTGTTTTGGATCATCCGTTCAGCGCAGGACTGGTGATCTCTTCCGGCATGAAGAAGGTTCTTCGAATGTTACGGCCTGCTGCGATCAAGCGACCGCAGCCTGCTTAACGAATAAGCGCACACCTGTATATTATTATACTGAAAGTATCATAAAGTATAATGTCCAAATTGAAGCAGTAGATTTGATTTTAAATTTGCATAATATTCGCGAATGAACGCTGCTTCTGCATGTGGGGATTTGGATGAGAACTTCAGTCGATGTCGTCATACCGTGCTACAATTATGCAAGATTTCTTACCGAGGCTGTTAACAGCGTCGTATCGCAGGTCGGTGTCGATGTTCGCGTGCTGATCATAGACGACTGTTCTCCGGACAACACGCAGGAGGTTGGCGAGGGATTGGCCGCGCTGCACCCATGCGTCGAATTCCGTCGCCATGCCAGCAACAAGGGACATATTTCAACCTACAATGAAGGCATCGAGTGGGCGAGTTCCGACCTGTTTCTTCTCCTGTCGGCTGATGATGCCTTGCTGCCCGGAGCTCTGCAGCGCGTCGCACGGATGATGGCGGATCGACCTGATCTGAGTTTTGTGTTCGGCAACGCGATGCTGCAGAATGATGAGGGAATTCGTGTCCTGAGCGAACCGCTTGGCAAAAGCCGAGGCGCTCGCGAAACGGTCTTGTCCTGCCGCGATTTTGTGGAAGTGCTGGGGGGAAGGAATATCGTCCCGACCCCAAGCGCTGTCGTCAGGACCAGCGCACAGAAACAGGCTGGCGGATATAATCACGAGTTGCCGCACGCCGGCGACCTCGCGATGTGGCTGCTGCTGGCGGCTGCGGGGCCCGTGGGTTTCGTCTACGAGCCGCAGGCGGTTTACAGAGTGCATGCACAGAACATGTCGAAAACTTACGCATCGGCGAGGTTGCCTGACGTCAAGCAACGACTGGCCGCCTTTGAGCTTTTCCTGCAGGAAGCGGGGCGCCATGGTCAGGACGTGTCGTTGCTCCGGCGGATGGTCATGAAAGACCTGGCGAAAGATCTCGATGAAGCAGGCCTGCATGGCGTTCAACGAAGATGAGCCGAGCGTTTCGTTCGAGTTGAAGAGGCTGGCGCAGCAATTCGATCCGGGCGCTCGCTTCTCAATGCCGGGGCTTCGTCTTCTGTTGAGGACGGCGCTCGGGCAGGGTCGATGGAGGCAGGTTCGATCGATCGCGTCGGCATGCAGGAGCGTCTATCCGCGTCAATGACGACGCGGATAGGAGTGAACCATCCGCCGGTACCACGATCCGGCGCGCTCCAGTCACGGCCACGTCGTCAAGGTCGGCGGCTTGCCCTGGTGAGCTTCATGGTTCCTGCCCCCGGTCCATGGCCAAATATATCAAGGCGCGGCCAGTCCTGACGCTTTTGTGCCCTCGGAGCGCAGCAACAAAACGAGCTCCTGACGGATTGGGCAAGACAGGGCGTGTTGCAGCTCTGCCACTCGTTGCCTGGACGCGATCTCACCTTGGCGACAGCAGTCCTGCCGTCGACACATTGGCTGCGTCACCGCCAGTCGGGGCCACCCGCATCACGCGCCCGCATCTGGCGGCCAGTCTTCCAACCCTGCCAGATCGGCGACAGATAGGCGTCCGGCGCGGGGGCGCCTTTCTTCCAAATATCGCTCTTATAGGTTGTCCAATTGCCAGAATTCGCGCAACCTTCGATGCCACATTTTATCTACCGCTATTTGAGTAGCTGTGAACCTATTCGGCTGAGTTTATCGCGGATGAAGTTGGTGTAGGATGGCTGACAGCAATCAAGAATAGATAGGTGTAACCCAAAAGACGGAGAGCAATATGTCACCGATGGACCCGGAAGAAACACCCTCTAACCGTGCACGCCGACACTTTCTCGGCTTTGCGGCAGCCACCGGCGCAAGAGTTGCCGGAATTGCCGTAGCGACGATGGCGATCGCCTCTTCGCCCGCGAAAGCGATGGGACGCAACTGGGGCGGCGGCCGCGGTGGTGGCGGTGGCGGCGGAAACGGCGGCGGTGGTGGCGGCGGCAACGGTGGCGGCGGCTCCGGTGGCGGGAACTCGGGTGGCGGCGGCAGCGGCGGAGCCAAGTGCCTGCTGCGTGGAACGCTCATTGCGACGCCGAATGGATGTGTTGCGATCGAAGACTTGCGCCTCGGCGATCTCGTCGAAACGATCTCCGGCGAAGCCAAGCCAGTTCGCTGGATCGGCCGCCAGACATTTCGCAGGAGCGTCGAAGCCTGGCATCCGTCCGTCATGCCGGTCCGCATCTCGAAGGATGCTCTGGATGACGGCATGCCGAGCCAGGATCTCTATATCTCGGCCGGCCACGCGCTTTATGTCGATGGCGCTCTCGTCCGAGCGAAGGACCTTGTCAACGGCAGCTCGATTGTAGCGGCCTTGCCTGACGGCAGGGAAGCGATCGAATACTACAACGTGCTGCTCGACAGCCACGACGTGGTGATCGCCGATGGCACGCCGGTCGAGACATTCCAGCTTCGCGGCAGCGACTACGAGAACTTCGACAATTTCGTCGAATTTGAAAAGCTCTACCCGGTCGAGCGCCGGCCCACCATGGCGCCATACGCGCCGGTGGTCGGTGAAGAGAGCGGACGGCAGCATCTGAAGGCTCTGCTGTTGCTCGGCGTCTCGCCGATCATTCCGATGCGTGATCCGTTCAAGGATGTCTCGCGGCGCATATCAAGCCGCGCCGGCGAACTGGTCGGCTGATAATTCGGGCTCTCCATCGCGGATTGGCGCGGACACGCGCCAATCCGTTTTCATGTGACCACATATTCTCCGCCGCCTCATATCAGCAGGGCGAGGGCCAGCAGGTTCTGCCCGCTTTGCCTATGTTTTCATGACCGCCGCGATCGGCAAGACGCATCCAGCGGCGTCAGGCAGCGCTTATAGAGCTATGGCAACATCCCGTGCTTGGGTATAGTGCAGTGCGGCATCGACGGATGTCATACTGGCTGGACCAAGTGTGGAGTGCATGAACATGGCGAAGAAGCGGCCCGAGGGAATTGAGAAATACGACGCACCGGCCGGCGGATGGGGCGCCTTGCGTGCTGTCGCAAAGACGCTCGCGCACCAGCAGGTCGTCGCCCAGGGGACGGCAACGCTTCTGAAAGCCAATAAGCCCGAAGGCTTCGACTGCCCAGGTTGTGCGTGGCCTGATCCAAAGCATACGTCGTCCTTCGAGTTCTGCGAGAATGGCGCCAAGGCCATCACCTGGGAGTCGACGGCGAAGCGTGTCGATCCCAGCTTCTTCGCGGCGCATACGGTGTCGGAATTATGGGAATGGACCGACCATGCTCTCGAGGACGAGGGCCGCCTGACGCATCCGATGATCTACAACGCCGAGACCGATCGCTATGAGGTGATCGAATGGGACGTTGCCTTCGCGCGGATCGGCGCCGAACTCAATCGGCTGGAGGATCCGCATCAGGCCGAGTTCTATACATCCGGGCGCGCATCCAACGAGGCCGCCTTTCTCTATCAGCTTCTGGTGCGTGCCTATGGCACCAACAATTTTCCCGACTGCTCGAACATGTGCCATGAGGCAACGAGCGTCGGCCTGCCGAAGTCGATCGGCGTCGGCAAGGGTACGGTCACGCTCGACGATTTCGACCACACGGATGCGATCTTCAGCTTCGGTCACAATCCGGGCACCAACCATCCGCGCATGATGGCGACGCTGCACGAGGCCTCGCGGCGCGGCGTGCCGATCATCGTCTTCAATCCGCTGAAGGAGCGCGCGCTCGAGAAATTCGCCTCGCCGCAGGACCCGGTCGAGATGGCGACACTGTCATCGACGCGGATCGCCTCGGCCTATCATCAGGTCCGCACCGGCGGTGATCTCGCCGCGCTCAAGGGCCTGATGAAGAGTGTGTTCGAAATCGATGACGCCGATCTCGCCGCCGGCGGTCCTGGTGTTCTCGACCGCGCCTTCATCGCCGAGCACACGACCGGCCTGGAGGCGCTGCGCGAGGATATCGACAACACCGGTTGGGATAGCATCGTCACCGTATCCGGCCTGACCCGGGAAGCGCTCAAAGGCGCCGCCGAGGTCTATGTAAAGGCAAAGAGCGTCATCCTTTGCTACGGCATGGGCATCACCCAGCACAGCAACGGCACGGGCAATGTGCAGCAGCTTGCCAATCTCTTGATGTTGCGCGGCAATATCGGGCGCCCGGGAGCCGGCATCTGCCCCCTGCGTGGCCATTCCAACGTTCAGGGCGACCGGACGGTCGGCATCACCGAGATCCCCAACAAGGCGCTGATCGACGGGATGGAGCGAGCCTTCGGCTTCCGCCCGACCGACTTGAAGGGACACAACGCCATCGAATCCGTCGAAGCGATGATGGAGGGCGCGTCCAAGGCGCTGATCTGCCTCGGCGGCAATCTGGCGGTTGCCATGTCCGACACCGATGTCACCTTCGAGGCTATGCGCAAGCTGGACCTCGCGGTGCACATCACCACCAAGCTCAACCGCTCGCATCTCTTGATCGCCAAGACCTCGATCATTCTTCCATGTCTCGGCCGCACCGATCTCGACACACAGGCGACGGGCCCGCAATCGGTAACCGTCGAGGACTCCATGTCGATGGTGCATGCCTCGCGCGGCTTCCTGAACCCGCCGGGGCCGATGCTGAAATCCGAGCCCGCGATCGTTGCCGGCATCGCCAAGGCGACGCTCGGAGATCGCTATGGCATCGATTGGGATGGCATGGTCGCCGATTACGACAGGATTCGCGACAAGATCGAAATCGTCTTTCCCGATTTCTTCGACTTCAACAAACGTGTGCGGGTGCGTGGTGGCTTCCGGCTGGACGTGCCGGCCTCCGATCGCCGCTGGAAGACAGAAAGCGGCAAGGCGAACTTCCTCATCGGCCGTGGCCTCCACGAGGACCCTCTGGTCAAGAATCCCGACGCGCTCGTCCTGACGACGCTGCGCAGCCACGACCAGTACAACACGACGATTTACGGCATGGATGATCGCTACCGCGGCGTTTTCGGCCGCCGCGACGTCATCTTCATGAACAAGGACGATCTTGCGAAACGGGGATTGTCGGACGGCGATATCATCGATGTCGAATCCCTGCCGGCGGCTGATGGCCGGTCGCGCAGCGCACGCGGCCTGACCGCGATCGAGTACAATATTCCAAGGGGATCGATCGCCGGCTATTACCCTGAGATGAATTCGCTGATCGCGCTCTCCGCCTACGACCGCATCTCGGGCACACCTGCCTACAAAGGCGTACCAGTGACGGTCACGGGCGCGACCGCGCGGTAGGCACGATGCACGTTACGGGCCTCGCCTAAACGAGGCCCGTAACGAATTGATCAGGCTGCGCGCTTCAGTGCGTCGCCGATGATCGAGACGATGGTGCCGATCTGATCCTTCTCGATGATCAGCGGCGGCGAAAGCGCGATGGTGTCGCCGGTGACGCGGATCAGCAGACCCTTCTTGAAGCAATCGACAAACACGTCATAGGCGCGGGCGCCGATAGCACCGTCACGCGACGAAAGCTCGATGGCGCCGACGAGACCGAGGTTGCGGATGTCGACCACGTTCGGCAGGCCCTTCAGCGAGTGAAGCGCTTCCTGCCAGGTTTCAGCCAGACCAGCGCCGCGCGTCAGCAGGCCCTCTTCCTCGTAAATCTCGAGCGTGGCGATACCGGCGGCACTGGCAACCGGGTGGCCGGAGTAGGTGTAGCCGTGGAAGAGCTCAATGGCGTTCTCAGGGCCGGTCATCATAGCGTCATAGACCTTGCGGCTTGCGAACACCGCACCCATGGGGATCGCGCCGTTCGTCAGGCCCTTCGCCGTGGTCACAAGATCGGGCACGACGCCGAAGTAGTCGGTCGCGAACGGCGTGCCGAGACGTCCGAAGCCGGTGATGACTTCATCGAAGATCAGCAGGATGCCGTACTTGTCGGCAATCGCGCGCAGACGCTCGAGATAGCCCTTGGGCGGCAGGACCACGCCGGCGGAGCCGGACATCGGCTCGACGATCACAGCCGCGATGGTTTCGGCGCCATGCAGGCCGACCAGTCTTTCCAGATCTTCGGCAAGCTCGATGCCATGGGCCGGCAGGCCCTTGCTGAAGGCGTTGCGGTCGACGTCGAGCGTATGACGCATGTGATCGGCCGGGATCTGCGGGAAGACGCGTCGGTTGTTAACGAGACCGCCGACGGAGATGCCGCCGAAGCCGACGCCGTGATAACCCTTCTCGCGGCCGATGATGCGCGTGCGCGTGCCCTGTCCGATGGCGCGCTGGTAGGCGATGGCGATCTTCAGCGCGGTATCGACGGATTCTGGAACCGGAGCCGGTGAAGAATACGCGGTCGAGCTGCGCGCCGGGGCCGCCGGGGGCAACCTTGGCCAGCCGCTCGGCGAAATCAAAAGCAATCGGATGGCCCATCTGGAAGGTCGGAGCGAAATCCATGGTGGTCAGCTGACGCTCGACCGCCTCGGCGATCCGCTTGCGGCCGTGGCCGGCGTTCACGCACCACAGGCCGGCGGTACCATCAAGCACCTTGTTGCCGTCGACATCGGTGTAGTACATGCCTTGCGCCGAGGCCAGCAGGCGCGGCGCTGCCTTGAACTGGCGGTTGGCCGTGAACGGCATCCAGAAATTATCGAGCGACGGGCTGTTTGCTTTGCTGATCTGGTCCATGAAGTCTCTCCCGAATGGTGATGATAACTGATCGGCCAATTCGTATATTCGAACAAGCCCTTTTCTAGCTGCTGTCAACCCATTGAAAATCATGGCACTCAAAGTCGAATGTTGTTACATTTCGAACACTCGAAACCTGGGAAACACCATGTCCGTCGATATCGGCCAGCGCCTGCGCCATTTGCGCATGCTTCACAATCTTTCGCAACGCGAACTGGCGAAGCGGGCGGGCGTTACCAACTCCACCATTTCGCTGATCGAATCCAATTCGTCCAACCCGTCCGTGGGCGCCCTGAAGCGGATTCTCGATGGAATCCCCATCGGGCTGGCCGAGTTCTTCGCCTTCGAACCGCAAAAGTCGCGCAAGGCGTTTTACGCCGCCGAGGAGCTGGTCGAGATCGGCAAGGGACCGATTTCCTATCGGCAGATCGGCGAGAGCCTGTTCGGCCGGCAGTTGCAGATCCTCAAGGAGTGCTATCAGCCGGGCGCCGACACCGGAAAGGTCATGCTCGTGCATGAAGGCGAGGAAGGCGGAATCGTGCTTTCGGGCCGCATGGAGGTGACCGTCGAGGACGAGCGCCGCATCCTTGGCCCCGGCGATGCCTATTACTTCGAGAGCAGGCGGCCACATCGCTTTCGCTGCGTCGGACCCGTGCCGTGCGAAGTGATCAGCGCCTGCACGCCGCCGACGTTCTGAGACCGCGCCAAACGCATCGACAGCCGGTTGACTTGGCACCGCGAGGAGGACTAGCTGCGCGCGATCAAGCTGAGACTTGATTTGCTGATACGGCCGCGCGTGCGCCGGCAGACCAGCGGATCGATATCAAGAGGAATAGCCATGTCGGACACACCCCGCCCCGCCCCGATTTCCGAAGCAGCACGCCGCCAGCGGCTTTCGACGCTGCGCAGCCAAATGGGCGCCGCAGGCGTGAACGCCGTCCTGCTCGGCTCGACGGAGAGCCTGCGCTATTTCACCGGCCTTGTCTGGCACCAGAGCGAGCGGCTCGTCGGCGCGCTGATCACGCAGGACGACCTCTTCTACGTGGTGCCCGGCTTCGAACGCAGCCGCGTCGACAGCCTGCCGAAACTCGAAGGCGCTATCATCACCTGGGAGGAAGACGAAAACAGCGCGCAGACGGTGGCCGGTCTCCTGTCGGCGAAGGACCGCGTGGCGCTCGACGACGCCCTGCCGCTGTTCGTCTATCACGCGCTTGCCGAGGCGCTCGGCGCGGAACGCCTTGTCGACGGCGCGCGCCTGCTCCGCGACATCCGGCTGCGCAAATCCGCGGCCGAGATCGGCATCATCCAGTACGCGATGAACCTGACGCTTGAAGTCCACCGTCGCGCGCATGCCTATATCAAGCCCGGCGTCCTGGCATCCGATGTCGTGCGTTATATCGATGAACAGCACCGCGCGCTCGGTGCGGCGGGTGGGTCGAGTTTCTGCATCGTCTCCTTCGGGCAAGCGACAGCGCTGCCGCATGGCGCCGACGGCGAGCAGACCTACGCGGCCGGCGATGTCATTCTCGTCGATACCGGATGCCGTATCGACGGTTATCATTCCGATCTGACGCGCACCTATGTTCTGGACGAGCCCGATGCGGACTTCGCGCAGGCCTGGGCCATCGAGCGCGAGGCGCAGCAGGCCGTCTTCGACGCGGCCAAGCTCGGCGCAGCCTGCTCCAGCCTCGATGACGCGGCGCGCGCAGTCATGGTTCGCCACGGGCTTGGACCGGACTACGCACTACCCGGCCTGCCGCACAGAGCCGGCCACGGTCTCGGCCTGGAAATCCACGAAGAGCCCTACATCGTTCGCGGCAACCGGACGGCGCTTGAACCCGGCATGTGCTTCTCGAACGAGCCGATGATCGTTTTCCCCGGACGCTACGGAATCCGTCTGGAAGACCATATCCATATGACCGAAACCGGCGCGGCATGGTTCACGCAACCGGCCGAGGGCCCGACCGAACCGTTTGCGTGACCTGCTTGGCATCGCCTGACTGAGCTGTCGGGCGCCCGGCAAGATGGAAACGAGAGGCCGCTGCCCAGGCATTCGCCTCTCGTCATTTTATGGCGACGGGCCCGACAGCCCCCTGTTACAGGCGGCATTTGCTGATAAGTCTTCTTCCAGGGAATGGAGGATGACGTGATGAGCCGCAATATTGTTCTGGTAGACCCCTTGCCACGAACGCTCGATCTGATCATGAAGCCGGATGTTCGCCGCCGGCTGGAGAAACTCGGCGAATTGGTGATTTCCGAAGATCGGCAAATGCCAGCGGAGCAGGTCGATGCATTGCTTCCCGAGACGGTCCTGATCTTCGGGCAGACCGACATGCCGCGCGAGAGATTGGACCGGGCGCCGAAGCTGAAGGCGATCATCAATGTCGAATCCAACTTCATGCCCAACATCGATTATCAGGCCTGCGTCGAACGCGGCATCTGGGTGATCACGCCGGCATCGGCATTCGCATCGCCAGTGGCCGAGGCAGCGCTCGGCATGGCGCTTGATCTTGCCGCGGCATCACCCGGGCCGATCGCGATTTCCGGGGCGGCACCGAACACTATGGACTGGCCGGCAACGACGGCGTGTTCCGCTTCGCCGGCGCGCCGGTCGGGATCGTCGGGTTCGGCGATCTCGGCAGGCAGCTGCGCGATCTCATTCGTCCGTTCAAGAATACCGTGCGGGTGTTCGACCCGTGGCTGCCCAACGAGATCATCGAGCGGCTGGACTGCATTCCTTGCGGTCTGGACGAGACCTTGAGCGAGAGCCAGGTCGTGTTCGTCTTCGCCAGCGTGACCAGCGAGAACGAGGGTTTCATCGGCCGTCGCGAGTTCCGGTTGATGAAGCCGGGTGCGGCCTTTCTCTTGATGAGCCGCGCGGCGGTGGTCGACTTTTCCGCGATGCTGGAGGCGGTGAAATTCGGCCATATCATCGCCGCCACCGACGTCTTTCCGGAAGAGCCTGTCGCGGGCGACGATCCCGTGCGTGGATTGCCGGGCCTGCTGCTATCGGCGCATCGCACCGGCGGCACGCGCGACGCCTTCTATGAACTCGGAACGATGGCCGTGGCCGATGCCGAACTGATCATGAAGGGCCTGCCGCCGCAGCTTTGCCGGCGCGCCGACCCGGCAACGGCAAGCCGTTTGCGCTCGAAGCCGGTGGCGGTTTCCTGAGACGCGGTCGCGATAAGGCTGAAAAGAAAAAAGCCTGCCGCGGGAGGAGGTGCGGCAGGCTTCTTAAAATAGATGAACAGCAGCTGGGAGGAGGAGTGCCACTGTTCGCGCAAGCGCCTCTGGGAGGAGGAGTGAGGCTCTTGCAAACTCGAAGCGCTGCGGGAGGAGGATGCATCGCTTCGATGGAGAATTATATACACACGCCCGCGCCTAAACGGTAGGCAGGTTTGCGCAGGGCAGCCATGCGTCATGCGCTTGGCGCGCGGCTGGGGCCCAATCGACCAGACCGTTACGCCCCAAGGAACGCGACCGAGATCTAGGCATGCAGCGCCGCGGTCAGCCACGCCATCGCTCTGTCGATCGCCAATGTTCTCCGCGACTTGGTCGGCAACACGACGTTATAGCGAGCGCCGGACGGCAGCCTTGTCTCGTCGAAGGGAACCAGCGTTCCATCGTCGAGGAACGTCTACACCAGAAGTCCCCAGCCGAGCGCCAGTCCCTGCCCCCTCGCGCCGCGAAAATGGTTTCTGTGTAATGATTGAACCGCAGGGACGGCCTTATCTCGAAGCGGAGGTCCGAATTTGAAAGCCAATGGCTCCACGAAAGCCATGACCGGTCCTCGACATCCGTTTCGATCAACTCATCGGTGGCGGCCAGTGGCCCCGGGCCGCGTCGCTTAAGATATTCGGGCGAGCATACGAGCATGAGTTCATCATCGCGCGACGCGATCGCCACACCGTCGCTGAACGGAGGGACGCCGTAGCGAATGGCGATGTCGATATCCCCGTCATCCAGGTTGATCCGGTTGTCCTGGGAAACGACGCGGATCTGAATTCCCGGATTTTGCGATCGGAAGTCGGCCAGACGCGGCAGCAGCCAGAACGACGAGAACGCGACCGTGGCGCCAATGGTCACCACGTCCTTCGCCGATTGCTTGATGGCATCGATCGTCTCCGCGATGTTCACGAAGCTCTGCGCCAGCGACGCGCCCAGGGCCTCGCAGGCGGCCGTGGGCTCGATCGCGCGATGCTTGCGAATGAACATCGGCACGCCGAGCTCATCCTCGAGCAAGGCAATCTGCCTGCTGACGGCTGCCTGGGTTACTCCAAGCTCGCCGGCCGCGGCCGTGAAGCTTTTGCGGCGCAGCACCGCCTCGAGCATGATGAGCGCCGTCAAGGACGGCAGACGCCTGCGAAACTGCATATCCGACCTCTGCATTACATTTTGTTATGCCAGCGTGAGAATTAATGCCGTTGAGAACCAAGGCATGCAAGCGCAATCTCCACTCAAACAAACATCAGGGGATCTCATGCTAAACAAGCTTGCATCGTCCATCTCGTCATTGCTTGACGCGCGCACCAACGGCCACTCGCTGCCTGCCGGGCTTTATACGCGCGACGATGTCTTCGAGGCGGATATCGACGTCTTCTTTCACAAGCACTGGATCTGCGTCGGCCTCGACTGCGACGTTCCGGAACCCGGCGATGCGACGGTGGTCGATATCGGCAAGACCAGCCTCATTCTGCTGCGCGACGACGAGGGTGAGATCCGCGTGCTGCACAATGTCTGCCGCCATCGTGGTTCCCGTCTGCTTGACGCCGGCAGCACGATCATCTCGAAACTCGTCTGTCCCTATCACACCTGGACCTATGAGCTGACGGGCGAGCTCAGCTATGCGCCGCACATGGGCAAGGACTTCGACAAGGACTGTCATGGCTTGAAGCGGGTCAATTTCAGGTCGATCTGCGGACTGATCTATGTCTGCCTTTCCGACACCCCGCCCGAGGATATCGACGTTCTCGAACGGACGATGATCGAACGTCTGGCGCCCTACGATATCCGCAATGCAAGGATCGCGCACCAGACCGACGTTATCGAAGACGGCAACTGGAAGCTGACGATGGAAAACAATCGCGAGTGCTATCATTGCTCGGCGAACCATCCGGAGCTTTGCGTTTCCTTCGTCGACCTCGACTTCGGCTTCGATCCGGAAACGCTGAGCCCCGACGATCGCCAGCAGGCCGAGGAACACTTCCGGCTGTACGACGAGCGGACGAAGGCATGGGAGGCCGACGGCTTCCCTTCCGCAGCGGTCGAGCAACTGACCGACTGCGCGACCAATTTCAGGACACAGCGCCTGATCATCTCGGGCGCCGGCGAATCCCAGACCCATGACGCCACGGCCGCCTCGTCGAAACTTCTCGGCCATATGACCAGGAAGGATCTCGGCGACACGCATCTGTGGGGGCACAATTCCTGGAACCACTTCATGGGCGACCATGCGGTGATCGCGATCGTCATCCCGCTCTCGGCTGGACGGACTCTCGTTAGAACCAAATGGCTTGTTCACAAGGATGCGGTCGAAGGTGTCGACTACGACTTCGACAAGCTGACCGACGTTTGGATCGCGACCACCGATCAGGACGCCGATCTGGTGGCGCGCTCTCACGCCGGCGCGCTCGATCCCGCCTATCGCCCGGGCCCCTATTCCCGCTTCTCTGAAACCAATCTCGACAAGTTCGCGACTTGGTACATCGATCGGATGCGCGCAAATGGATATTGAGCTGGTGACCAGGCCGAGCGGCGCAGCCGCTGGCAGCAATGTGTGGGATCCGGAGCATGACGACACGCTCGTCTGCATCGACATCCATCAGGAAACCGCCGATGTGAAGAGCTTCACCTTCGCATCACCCGATGGCAAGCGGTTTGATTTCGAAAGCGGCCAGTATTTCCTCTTCGACTTTCCGGTGGGCGACGACGCCGAAGCGCGGTGCTACAGCATCTCCTCGTCGCCGCATCGATCGACGACCTTCACGGTCACGGTCAAGCGTGTGGTGAACGGCCGGGTCTCGAACTGGCTGCACGACAACCTCGCCAAGGGCGCGACCGTAAAGGCCCAAGGTCCCCTGGGGCACTTCGTTCGTCCGCGCGGCGGTCCTGTCAAGCTGCTGCTTCTGTCCGGCGGCTCGGGGATCACGCCTGTGATGTCGATCCTGCGTGACCTCGCCGACCGCTACGAACCGGCCGACATCGTCTTCATGCACGCGGCGCGTACACCACTCGACCTGATCTTCCGCGACGAGCTGAACTGTCTGGCCTCGCGCATGAAGGGACTGCGTCTGCATTTCCTTCCCGAGACGGTCATCGGCGAGCCTTCATGGCCCGGCCTTACCGGACGGATCACCCCTGAATTCATGAAACTGGCGGTACCCGACATCGCGGATCGAACCGTCATGTGCTGCGGCCCGGCGCCGTTCATGGCGGCGGCCCGCTCGATCTCCTCGCAGCTTGGCGTTCAGGCCGGAAGCTACATCGAGGAAAGCTTCGATGCGGCGGTGATCGATGAGCCGGGGCTCCCAATCGAGGAGGCCGCGGCGGCCAGGGTGTGGCAGGTCGAGTTCCAGAAGCAGAACCGCAAGATCGAAGTCAAAGGCGAGCAAACGGTGCTGTCGTCGGCGAAGAAGGCGGGCGTTCGCCTGCCATCCTCCTGCTCGAACGGCGTCTGCGGCACATGCAAGTCGAAGCTGGTCTCCGGTTCCGTCGAGATGAACCACAATGGCGGCATCAGGCAGCGCGAGATCGATGCCGGCATGTTCCTGCCGTGCTGCTCGAAACCGCTCAGCGATCTGGTCGTCGACAGATAGGAAGCGATGATGGAATGAACGGCGTCACTGCTCAGACAGGAAGACGCCGTCTCCAACTCGCAAGGTTCCCGAAGCATCGGGAGCGCAATAGACGCCCATGTTTCGATTGCCGAAACGCATGACGTTTCTCAAGATTTCGGGATCGTTGGCAATCCCCTCCTGTTCGATGATGGTGAAGCCGCATCGCTTCGTCGGAGCGATCACCTTGCCGCCAACCTCGCCCAGCCGTATTCCGGCATCGATCCAGCCTAGCTCCGCGAACCCCGAAATATCCGGCTCCGACTGCATGAGGATGTTGGGCCGGAAGCGGCGGCGGTCGGGGTTGCCGCCAGGGTGCAGCGTCTTCAGATGATCCACCGAAGCGCTTGTCAGGAGATGCAGCGGCGACACGTCATACCGATCGAGCGCGAATGCATCGCGCCGGCTGGCCTCGCGCGTACGCTCGTAGGGCCGCACGTCGGCCTCGAAGTCGAGGAACTGGCTGATGCTTTTGGCAAGGTCGGGATCATCGACGGATTGCCAATCGTGCTCCGGCACCAGGATCTCGATGCCGGTGGCCGTGGTTCTCGACCTTATGAAGATCGCCTTTTGCCAACGCTGGTCTCGCTCCGGATGCGCGACGATACCGGTCAAGCTATCGACCAGGGCATATCGCCGGTCCCCGATCATGCCGATCTGCGAGACTTCCACCTCTTCGACCTGCTCGCCGGTGACGGAGCTGACCGGATAGCGCCAGAGCTCGCTGATGGTTCCGACACGACGCATCAGCCGACGCCCATCAGGGTTGAGCGCACGCGCGATGGCGTCTGCCCGAATTCGCGCTTGAACGAGCGGGTAAACTGCGAGGCCGTATGAAAGCCGACGTCCATCGCGATGTCGATCATCGGCAACTTCGTCTGCGCGAGAAGCACCTTGGCGCGCTCGAGGCGGACCTTGGCATAGGCTCGCGCCGGCGACATCCCCGCCTCCTTCTCGAAAATTCGCTCGAGCTGCCGCCGCGTGACCCCCACGGATGCCGCGAGCTGCGCTATCGGCATATCGCCGTCGAGATGCTGCTCCATCATGATCATCACCGCTCTTAACCGCGAATCCTTGTATTCCTCGTAGAGCGGCCGCCGTGGCTGGACCTCCAGGTGCGAGCGCGCCTTCTCGATCTGCAGCACCTCGAGCGCGTTTCGCTCCGCTTCGGGGCTGATATGACGGCGAACGAGCGCCGCTGCCATGTCGGCGGCGCTGCTTCCTCCGGCGCAGGAGCCCCGACGTCTGTCGAGATTGAAAATCCTGTCCGACCGGACCGACAGGTCGGGGAACCGATCCCTGAAGGCCTTTGCGTGCAGCCAGCTGACGCAGACGTCGTGGTTCGCCATCATCCCCGCCTCGGCGAGAATGAACGTGCCGGTGCAGACACCCAGCAACGGGATCTTCTTGGCATCGGCGAGCTTCAGAAATGCCACCGTCTCGCGGTCGACAGGCTCTTCCCTGTTGAGCAGTCCGCCGACGACAACGATGTAGTCGAACCGGCTGGGATCGACGAAATCCGACGTCGGCGCGACCTGCACGCCGCAGCTCGATGCAATGAGATGACGGGTGCTGCCAAGCACCTGCCAGTCCGCCCTCACCCGTCCGGACCGATCCTGCTCGTCGCTCGCCAGACGCAGCGTATCGACGAACATCGCGAAGGCCGACAGCGTGAACGACCGCGCGAGGACGAAGCCGACCTTGAGCCGGCTGCTCTGGTCTTGACCGTTTTTCTCTTCGCGGTGGCATGATTTCATCGCATCGATCTCACGCGTGCTTTTGTCGCTCATCGGATCTGGAAACCATGCGCGAGCGGATCGCGATCATCAACATAAATCGTGTTGTGGCCGATGACGCGCGCCCAGGCGCCGATGCTGGGCAGCATACCTTGAAAGGGGCCGATTTCGACCGTGCCCTCGACGCGACCGTCAAAGATCGTGCCGATCAGGCTCTCGTTTCGGAAGTGCTCACCGACGGACAGGCGCCCCTTTGCGTGGAGCTGGGCCATGCGCGCGGATGTGCCCGTTCCTCCCGGAGATCTGTCGATTGCCTTGTCCCCATAAAACACGGCCGAGCGGCCATCGGCACCGTTGCTGAGCGGTACGTCACACCAGATGGCATGGTGCACTCCTCTGATCCGGGAATTTTCGGGGTGGACCGGATCACAAATGCCGGCCAATGCCTCGCGAAGCCTTTGACTATGCTCCACGATCTGCGAAGCCGTCATGCCCTCGAAGCCTTTCCAGTTCCGCTGCGGCTCGATCACGGCGTAAAAATTGCCGCCATAGGCAATATCCACGGTGAGCAGGCCGAGATCCGGGACCTCCACCTCGACGTCGCTTTGGTGAAGGTAGCTTGGAACATTGTGCAATCTGACTGCGTCGACGAAGCCATCCTTGATCGTGTAGCTGACGTCCACTCTGCCTGCCGGCGTTTCGATCGCCACGGTCCCGGCTGTGCGAGGCGTTATCAGACCTTCTTCAATTGCAGCCGTTACGACTCCGACCGTCCCGGCCCCGCACATCGGCAGACAGCCACTCACCTCGATGAACAGCACAGCGAAATCGCAGTCGTCGCGATAGGCAGGGTAGATGATGGCGCCCGACATGACGTCGTGTCCCCGGGGCTCGAACATCAATGCTCGCCGTACCCAGTCGTGATCTCGAACGAAGATTTCCCGCCGTTCGCTCATGGGACGATGCGGAAGCATTGGCCCGCCTCCGGCAACGAGACGCACCGGATTTCCGCACGTATGCGCATCGATGCAAAAGAACGAATGTCTCATAGGCTGCCTCACTCCATGATCGGTCGAGCGACCGTGCGTCGGTCGAGCAGACCTCGGCTCAGCCGGTCGAGAAGAAGAGCGACGGCCACGATCGCGAGGCCGGCACGCAGGCCCAGCCCCATTTCCATTCGCGTCAGGCCACGCGTCACCTCCGCGCCAAGCCCGCCCGCTCCGACGAGGCCGGCTAGCACCACCATGGCCAGCGACAGCAGGATGCACTGGTTAAGGCCTACGAGCAGCGTCTGCTTGGCCAAGGGGATTTCGATCTTCCAGAGCACCGAACGCGGGTGGGCGCCAATGGCACTTCCGAGTTCCATGAATTCCCGCGGCACCTGGTTGAACGCCAGCGTCGTCAAACGCAGCATCGGCGGGATACCGTAGACGATCGTCGCGATGATCGCCGGCACGCGGCCAAGACTGAAGATCATGACCGCAGGGATCAGATAGACCCATGGCGGCACGGTCTGCATGACGTCGAGAACCGGCCGGACGACCGCCTCGAGCGTCTTGTGCCGCGAGCACATGACACCGATCGGGAACGCGATGATGACGGAAATCATCACCGCGACGGTCACGAGCGCGATGGTCTGCATCGATGCGGTCCAAAGTCCGACGAGGAAGCAGAAGCCGAGGCAGAGCCCGGAGAGGATCGCCGCCCTGAGGCCGACGAAGACAAACGCCGCGATGACGACGATCGCGATCAACGCATAGGGCGGCACCGACAACAGCGCGGCCTCGATCGCCGAGAGGACGGCTTCCACCACGTAGCCGATGGCCGCGAAGAGTGGATGCAGGTTGGTGTTCAGCCAATCGACGGCAGGAGCCAGGAAGGCGCCTGGGGAAAACTGCAGGTTCAACTCAGGCATCACTTCCTCCCCGCTCCGATACGAGCCGCGCTCTGGGTGATCCGGTCGAGCACCATGGTCAGCACGACGATGGCAATCGCGCCGTTGATCGACGTGGCGATGTCGAGCGTGCGGATCGAGCCGTAAATCGTCTCGCCAAGCCCACCGGATCCGACGATGCCGGCGATGACGACCATGCCGAAGGCCATCATCAGGCTCTGGTTCACCCCGGCCATGATGCTCGGCAGGGCGAAGGGCAGGCGGATCTTGAAGAACATCTTGGCCGGCGTCATGCCGATCGCCTCGCCCAACTCAATGAATTCCTTCGGCGTCATCCGGATACCAAGCGAGGTCAAGCGGATCGCGGGAGGGATGGCGACGACAACCGTGGCGATCAAGGCCGTGGCCGGACCGTATCCGAGAAGGGCGATCGCCGGCAGCAGGTAGATATATGGCGGAAGTGTCTGGATGAGATCCAGACCCGGCTCCATGAAACGGTCGAGCGCGGTGAAGAAACCGGCCGCGATGCCGATCGGAATGCCGATCGCCAGCGCCAGCACGGTCGCGGTCAACACCAGCGCGAGCGTGCTCATGGTCTCCGACCATAGCCCCATCGCGTAGCAGAGGACGAGGGCCACGCCGCTCAGAACCGCGAACCAGCGATTGACGAGCCGCCAGCCGACCAGCGCCACGATTGCCGCGACCACGTAGAAGGGTGGAGATTCCAGCAGCCAGAGGATGCCGTTGTAGAGGCCTTCGAGAACCAGCCGAACATAGTCGAAAAGCGATTCACCGTTTTCGCTCACCCATTCAAGGCTCGCATCCGTCCACTCGTCGAAGGCATCCGTAAAGCTTGAAGTGTCCATTTGACGAAGCTCCAGCTAGAGGTCAGGCCGCCGCGCGGTCGTTGTTGGAAGAACCCTTGACGCCCATCAGCAGGCTGCGAGGGGTGACGATGCCGACGACCTGTTCGTTGTCGACCACCGCGATCGCGTCGCGATCCGATTGCATCGTCAGCGAGATCAGCTCATCGATGTCGGCGTCCGGCGTGGTGCGGGCCAGCGTCGACAGATCCGAGTTCGGCTGAACCTTCTGGAATTCGCTGACACTGTGCATCACCGAATGCGCCTTGATCAGATGCAGGCGGGAAATGCCCGCCACGAACTCGGCCACATAATCGTCGGCTGGATTGAGAATGATGTCCTCGGCCGTGCCCGTCTGGATGATCGCGCCGTCCTTCATGATCGCGATGCGGTCTCCGATGCGGATCGCTTCGTCAAGATCATGCGTGATGAATACCGCGGACTTGCCGAGCTGCTTCGTCAGCTGACGGAACTCGTCCTGCAGCTGTCTTCTGATCAGCGGGTCGAGCGCGCTGAACGGCTCGTCCATGAGAATGATTTCCGGGTCGGACGCCAGTGCGCGCGCTAGTCCTACGCGCTGCTGCATGCCGCCGGACAATTCCCTCGGATAACGCTCCAGCCAGTCGGCCAGCCCGACCTTTTCGAGAGCCTGCTTGGCCGTATTGTTGCGTTCGATCTTCGAGATACCCTGAACCTCGAGACCGAAGGCTGCGTTTTCAAGCACCGTCCGGTGCGGCAGGAGCGCCACGTTCTGAAACACCATGCCGATGTTCTTCGCGCGCATCTCGCGCAGATCGGGAGGAGATAGAGCCGCGACGTCGCGTCCCTTGACCAGCACCTTGCCGGCGCTTGGCGTGATGAGCTTGTTCAAGAGGCGGATCAGCGTCGACTTTCCGCTGCCGGAAAGCCCCATGATACAGAAGATCTCGCCGCGCCGAACCTGCAGGCTCGCATTGTTCACGCCGACAACGCAGTTGAACTCCTGCAGCACTTCCTTCTTGCCGATGCCACGTTCGGCAATCGATCGCATCGCGGCGCCCGTCTTGTCGCCGAAGACCTTCCAGAGAGACTGGCAGTCGATCAGGATTTCGCTCGATTGAGCAGCTTCAATTTTCATGGCGATCCCCTTGAGCCACTTGCGCTGGCTTCTCTGGTTGCTTTGGTAGAGGTCGCCCGACTCCCATCGGGCGACCCACACGTGATCAGTTCTTCTTGATGTTTTCCCAACGCTTGATCAGGTCGGCATTGGCGCCGATCCAATCCTGCACGGCCTGGTCCATCGTCTTGCCGTCCTTGACCGCGCCGTTGATCGCGGTGATGTCGGCGATCGGTACGTAGACGCTGGCCATGGCTTCGCGAGCACGAGGATTATCAGCGGAGAAGCCCTTCTGGCCGATCCAGTAATAGCTCTGAGGCGGCGGGAAGACGCCCTTCGGGTCCTTGAGGTATTTCACTTCGTACTTCTGGACCATCCACGACGGCTCCCAGATCGTGACCGCGATCCATTCCTTGCGGTCGTAGGCCGACTTCAGCGCCGCGGTCATGGCAGCCGTGCTGCCCTCGACCAGTTGCAGCTTGATACCATAGTCCTTTACGGCGTTGGACGCATCCTTCATCAGGCCCGATCCCGGCTCGATGCCGATGATCTTGCCGCTGAACTTGTCGCTGTTTTCGTTGAGCTGCTCGAGGCTGTCGATCGGCACGTACTTGGGCACCGCGATGCCCTGGTAAAGGCCGTGCGAAACAGGCGATATCTTTTCAAGGCGGTTCTTGTTCTTGTTCCAGTAATCCTGCGCGACGTAATCGGTCTGCGACGCGAGAACCTGGATGTCGCCCTTCGCGAGAGCGGCGTAAGCGATGCCCCATTCGGAGAATTCGGTAACCTTGACGGTATATCCGGCATCTTCAAGCACCTTCTTGGTGATGCCGGTGATAGGGGTCAGGTCCTCCCAGGACAACGTTCCCATATTGATGGTCTTCTCTTCCGCACGAGCCGGAAGCATGCTCATTCCAATCATGGCGGCGGCGCACAGCGCCTTCCACATCGTCTTCATCGCTCTTACTCCTAGTTTTTTGTTCCCACTTTCCTTGAAGTCGCGCCAGGCGCGGGCCTCATATTGCGCGGCGAGGGGTTATCCCTCGCGGCCTGCACGCAATTCCTGCAATCGGATCACGCCATTGATACCAAGCCAGGCAAGCGGCTCCGGCGGTATCCGTGACGGCTCCGGGTGATCCATGTATCGGTCGAGTTCGGGCGACGTCGTCCCGGTCGCGAGGTCCGCGGCCATGACGCCCGCCAGCGTGCTTTTCACCGTGCCCAGCCCATTCTCGCAGCAAGCGGAGAAGAGCCCTTCCTCCACCTCGCCGAAGGCCGGCGCATGGTTGCGGCTGAGGCAGAGACGGCCGGCCCAGCTGTGTTCGAAACCCGCCCGCGCCAGTTGCGGAAAACGCGCCTCGAACGAGCGGCGATGCTCCTCTTTCATTTTCGCCATGCGGCGTTCGCCAACAGCGACCTTCGTCTCGTAGGTGTACTTCGTGCGGATGACGATGCGGGAGACACCGTTGGTCGTGATCTTTCGGATCGTCGCGCCCATGGCATCGGCGGGCAGCAGCGCCCAGCGATCCTTGCCCGAGACCGAAGCGCCGAATTCGTCCGCCGGAAAGCCCGAGGTCATCGAAGCGTAGGCGAAGATATGCATGAGCCGGCCGCCGAAGTGGCCGAAATCGTCGATATGGCCATTCACGCCCAGGATCACCTTCGCGGCGGTCACCGATCCGGATGGGCTGACGGCGGTCCACCGTCCATCGCGACGCGTCAGCGAGGTAACCGGCGAGCGTTCAAAGATATCGATCTTGCCCGAGAGACCGGCGGCGAACTGGCGGACATAGTCCGCCGGTTGGAGCAGCACGGTGCCGGGTGTGTAGAGGCCCCCGAGATAATAGTCGGAACCGGTAAGCTCCCGCATCTCGTTGGCATCCAGAAACAGGTGCTTCTCGCCGGCCGCCTTCAGCGACTGCCCGAAGCTCTGGTTCAGCTTCATTCCGCGCGCCGTCGCCGCGGCATTGATCTTGCCGGCCGGATCGAACGTCTCCCGCGACATGCCGTATTCCTGCGCCGCATCCCGCGCGAAGCCGATGGCGAAGCGGTTCTGGGCCATCTCGACCTGCGTCGCCTCGGCTCCGCCGCTGGAATACTCGCCTGCCGAAAGATTATGCGGGACGTCGATCATGAAGCCCGAGTTGCGACCCGAGGTTCCCTTCCCGATTTCACCCGCATCCAGGAGCACGATCTTTTCGCCGGGGCGAAGCGCCTGCAGGCGCCGCGCCGCCGACAGACCGGCGAAGCCCGCGCCGACAACCAGCCAGTCGGCGGATGCGGCACCCTCGAGCTTTCTAAGCGGGAACCGGCGCTCGCTGATCGCCTCCCAACCGGAGACGCCATTCTCGACCGGCAGACGCCTCACGGATCCTGTTGTCATCTGATCGTCTCGTCCACGGAGCGCTCGGAGACGTCGATCCAGATCGTCTTGAGTTCGCAGTAATTGTCGTGAGCGAAGACCGACTTGTCGCGACCGCCGAAGCCAGATTCCTTGTAGCCGCCGAACGGCGTGCTCGCGTCGCCTTCCCCGAAGCAATTGACGGTAACGACACCGGCACGGATTTCGCGCGAGAGCTTGATGGCGTTGCGCAGGCTCCCGGTATAGACCGAAGCCGTCAGGCCGTAATTGGTATCGTTGGCAAGCGCGATCGCCTCGGAAAGCGTGTTGAACGTCGTTACCGACAGGATCGGTCCGAAGATTTCCTCCTGGAACAGCCGGCTCTTGGGCGTGACGCCGTCAACGACGGTCGGCTCCACGAAGGCGCCGCTCTGCGTTACGCCGCCATGGGCGACGGAGAGCTTTTCCTTCTTGGCGTCGTCGAGGAATGACGTCACCTTGTCGAAGTGCGCCTTGTTGACGAGAGCACCGATACGGTTCTCCGGATCGAGCGGGTCGCCGGTCTTCCATTCCCTGAGATAGGCGCCGATGCGCTTGAGGAGATCGTCCTTCACCTTCGAGTGAACGATCAGGCGCGAGGTCGCCGAGCAATTCTCGCCCATGTTCCAGAAGGCGCCGTTGACGACCTGTTCTGCGACGAGGTCGAGATCCTCGGCATCGTCGAGCACGACGGCCGGGTTCTTGCCGCCGCATTCGAGCACGACCTTCTTGAGGTTGGAATCGGCGGCGTAACGCAGGAAGCGGCGGCCGGTGGGCGTGGAGCCCGTGAAGGCGACCATGTCGACATCCATATGAAGGCCGAGAGGCTCGCCCACATCCTTGCCGCTACCGGTCACGACATTGAAGACACCGGCAGGAATGCCGGCTTCATGCGCGAGTTCGGCGACCCGAAGCGTCGTCAGCGTCGTGTCCTCGGCCGGCTTGACGACCACCGAGCAACCGGCGGCCAATGCCGGGCCGATCTTCCAGGCGAGCATCAGCAGCGGGAAATTCCAGGGCAGGACGCATCCGACGACGCCGATCGGTTCACGCACGATCATCGTCAGCGCGTTGGAGCCGGCCGGTGCGGTGTTGTCGTAGAGCTTGTCGATCAGCTCGGCATGCCAGCGCAGCGTATGAATGGTATCGGGGACGTCAACCGTCTGGCACTCGCGTACAGGCTTGCCGCTATCGAGGCTCTCCATGACCGCCAGTTCGTGACGGTTCCGTTCGATGAGCTTTGCGAGCTTGAGGAGGACGGCCTTGCGTTCGGCCGGATGCTGCAGGCGCCAGCGCCCGTCATCGAAGGCTTCGCGCGCCTTCAGGACAGCGAAATCGACATCCGTGCTGTCGCACGCCGCGACCTTCGCAAGTGTCTCGCCGGTTGCCGGGTTCTTGGTCTTGAAGGTCTTTCCGGAACTCGCCGGCTTGAACGTGCCATCGATGAAGGCGTTCGTCGGAAACTGGAGATCGGCGGCGATCGCCTTGTATTCGGCGGCGGTCAATGGCTCATGCATGACGATTGGCTCCCGAGGTGATCTTTCCGACCGTGCGCTTCAGAGTGGCGACAACGGTCTCGAGTGTTCTTTTTTCGTCGGAGTTGAGTGGACGCAGCGGCGCGCGAACCGAGCCGGCCTTGAGGCCGATGATCTCGCAGCCATGCTTGATCGACTGCACGAACTTGCCGCATTCGAGAAAGTCCATCAGCGGCAGCATCGCAGACATGATCGCGCGTCCCTTGTCGAAATTCTTCTCGATGACGCATGCCTCATAGAGCGCGACGTGCTCCTTCGGCAGGAAGTTCGAACCAGCGCAGACCCAGCTGCGCGCGCCCCAGGCAAAGAACTCCAGCGCCTGATCATCCCAACCGCAGGAGAGCGCGATATGCGGAAACTTGCGAGCCAGCAGATGGAGGTTGGCCATCTCGCCGGAGCTTTCCTTGATCGCGACGACATTCTTGGACTTGCCGACGCGCGAGAAATACTCCTCGCCCATCATCACGCCCATGCGCGCAGGGTAATTGTAGAGCATGATCGGCATGTTCGCGGCGCGATCGACGGTCAGCGCGTGAACCGCGTTTTCCCTTTCGGTCGGCAGCGCGTAGGGCGGCGTCGAGACCAGGATCGCGTCGGCGCCGATCTCCTTGGCGGCCTTGGCGTATTCGACGGAGTCTTCCGTGCGCGTCGCGCCGGTGCCGACGATCAGCGGCAGGCGATTGCCGATGACTTCCTTGGCGTAGGCCGCGAGATCGAACCGTTCCTGGTTGGTCTGGGCGTAATATTCACCGGTCGAGCCGCCGACGATGATGCCGTGCACCTTGGCCTCGATCAGCGATTCCAGGACCGCGGCGAATGCTTTCCGGTCGATTTGCCCGCTCTCGTCGAGCGGCGTTATCGCCGGCGTGTAGATCCCCTCAAACTTCACGATGACTTCTCCAGTGATTGCGTGGTCGGACCGCCAAGGATGGCATCCGACTTGATGCCGTGTGGCGCAATGAACATCTCCATGTTCTCGCGTGAGAGCTCCCAGTGCTCGAAGACAAGATCGACGACCGCGTTTTCGTCGTGACTGCCGAGCGCCTCGATGAAGCCGTCGTGATGCTCGACCGCCAGTTGCAGGCGGCGCTTCATGTCCTCGCTGCGAGGCCGGAAGAACGTATGGCCGATGCGGGCGTGATCGATGAGAAGGCGGCCGAGGCTCGGCTGCAAATAGGCATTGGCGGACATTTCGCCGAAGATCTCGTGGAAGCGGTTGTTCTGCAGAACCATGCCGAGCGCGTCCTGATCGCCACTGGCCTTGCGGAACCGCTCCTGCGTTTCCCTCAGGTCGACAAGTTGCGCCGGCTTGAAATTCTGCACCGCCAGCCGGCCGATCGCGGCATAGACCATCGGGGCCACCTGAAAGAAGTTGCGAAGCGTCGTATGGTTCATCGGAATGACGCGGGCGCCGCGGTTCTCGCGGATATCGATATAACCCTCGCCCGCCAGCCGCCGAAAGATATCGCGAACCGGGGTGCGAGACAGGCCGTAGCGTTCGCTCAGCGACATCTCGTCGAGATCCGTGTCCGGATCAAGCTCCATCGTCAGGATCTGACGCTTCAGATCCTCGTAGAGGCTGCTCTTAACGGTCTTTGCCATCGCATAACTCCGAGCTTCCAGGTGCTATGAACAGGAGCATCTCATAGAGATCGAGGGCCGTCAAGTAATTGTGTACTTCATGTACACATTCAGTGCATTCATAAAACACAATTCTTCCGAGACGCGAGTTATGGCCGCCGTCGCAGACCCTGCGCGACACGCTAAGGTGCGTATTTCTGGCCGATAACCTAGCTTTGTTGATGCAGTCGGACTGCCGAAGCTATCAAGGGCTGGCGAAAGCCCAGCCCGTTCGCCCAACCGTTCTATCGAACGAATTGAAGCTGACCATTACCACTGCGCGCGCTGACGTCATGGTCGTCACCAAACGGTGCCGAAAGGCCGGAATGCTCGAAACGAGCTTTATCTCGCCCAATAGGATTGTCTATGAAAGCCAGCGGGGGCAACAACGACCGCGTTCTTGCATTCGACTGCCAAATGGCAGAGAGGCGGGAGGCCACCTTTGCTACGTCCGACCCGCGGTCAGGATTGCATCGATAAACCTGTGAGTTTTCAAGGCATCTTCGCCTGTTACCCGCAACGGAGAACCGGTCTCGATCGCATCCACGAAATTCTCGATCAGCGCGAGATGGCTCTCATGACCAAAAGCCATCGGATTCGCACCAGCGCCGCCACTCGTGTTTCCACCAATCACTCTCTCACTTGTTCCATCTGCGAAGGAAACGTCCAGCCTCTCGCCAGACAGGATTGCCGTGCCTTTCGTGCCGATCAGTTCAATTCGCTCGGGAAAGCCGGGATATGCCGCCGTTGTCGCATTCAGCGACCCTATCGCACCGCTTTCGAAGGAAAAGACGGCTGCGACCAAATCTTCAGTTTCCATTCTGTGAACAGGGGTGGTGCGAACGTAGGACACAACGTCGACCGGGGTTCCCGCGTAGCTCAGCAGCAAGTCGATCACATGTATCGCCTGGGTCAAGAGCACCCCGCCACCGTCTCGAGCCCACGTGCCTCGGCCCGCCTCATCGTAATAGCTCTGCGGTCGCCAGTTGCGCAACGCTGCCGACGCCTCGACCAGTTCACCGAGACGGCCGGATTTGACGATCTCGTCGAGTTTCATTGCACCCGGACGAAAACGGTTCTGAAGGACCATGCCGAGCAGCAGCTTAGCGTCTCGCGCCAAGGATACGATCGCTTCGGCCCGCTCAAGCGATACGTCGAGCGGCTTTTCCAGCAAGATGTGCTTGCGGGCCTCGGTTGCGCGGCGAACGAGTTCCAGGTGGGTGTTGGGCGGCGTCAGGATAAGGACCGCGCGTATGCTGGGATCTTCGAATATCTCATCGGGTCCGCCGACAGTGGGGATACCGAATTCCGCCGAAAAAGCCTGCCGCCGACCGGCCGTCGGACTATAGGCGGCTACGCATTCGACCCGGTGCGCAAGCGCAAGCACGGCGCGGGCGTGGTGGCCTGCCGCCATGCCAAGACCAATAATTGCTACCCGGAGCTTGCTCACTTTATTGCACTCCTGTCGGTCAGGCCAGGTTCAGCGTATCGACCGTTCTCATAATGCCTCGCAGTTCGGCAAGCCCCTTCAATCGCCCGATGCATGAATAGCCTGGGTTCACCCGCTTGCCGATGTCATCGACGATGGCGTGGCCGTGGTCGGGACGCATCGGGATTTCCCAGTCAGCCCGCCCGCTCGCCCGCCTGCGCTTTTCCTCGGCCATGAGCGCCATCGTCACCCGCACCATATCCGTGTCGCCCTCCAGATGCTCAGCCTCATGGAAGGAACCGTCGCCCTCCTTGGTGACGTTGCGCAAGTGCGCGAAGTGGATATCGGGCGCGAATTCCTTTGCCATCGCCACCAGATCGTTATCCGGATTGGCGCCATAGGAGCCGGTGCAAAGCGTGATACCGTTGGATGGAGACGGCACCGCCGCGAGGAGCGCGCGCGCGTCGGATGCCTGGCAGACCACGCGCGGCAAGCCAAACAGCGGGAATGGCGGATCGTCCGGGTGGATCGCCATCCTCACATTTTCCTCCTCCGCAACGGGGATGATCTCCTGCAGGAAAGCGGAGAGGTTGGCGCGCAGTCCGTCTTCGGCAAGCTCGTTATAAACGTCCAGCATGCGGTTTAGGCTCTGTCTGTCATAGACAAATTCGCGGGCCGGAACCCATTCGATGAGGTTGCGCTCCAGTCTTGCAAGATCCGTTTCGCTGGCGGCCCTCAACCAGGTGGCTGCTCGCTCGACCCGATCGGCGGGGTGATCCCCCTCCGCGCCCGGCCGCTTCAGCATGAAGACGTCATAAGCGCAAAACTCCACCACATCGAAGCGGAGCGCCGTGCCGCCATGCGGCATGGGGTAGTCGAGATCGGTACGGGTCCAGTCGGTGATGGCCATGAAGTTGTAGCAGACGGTCTTGATACCGGCTCTGGAAACGGCGCGAATCGACTGTTTGTAGTTGTCGAGCAACTCCCTGTAACGCCCGGTCCGCGTCTTGATATCCTCGTGCACGATGATGCTTTCCACCACCGACCAGGTCAGGCCTTTGTCCTCGATGATCGCCTTGCGCTTGAAGACCTCGTCTTCCGGCCAGGCCCGCCCATCGTTCAGATGGTGGAGAGCGGTCACGATACCGGTCGCGCCCGCCTGCTTCACATGGTCCAGGGCTACGGTGTCGTCGGGTCCGAACCAGCGCCAGGTCTGCTTCATATTCTCATGCCTTTCCGTTCAATGCGCCGAGAGCCGCCGCAACACCACTTTCGTCGATGCGGGCAAGCTGCGTGGCCACTTGTTTTGCGAATGGGATGCGGTGCGGGTCACCGGAGGCGAAGCCTGCTATCGTGAATATCTGTTCGACTATGTTCGACGACGGATCAAGATGCACAAACTGCGGATCGAGAGCATCGGTGAATGTATCGGGCTGACGGGAGAGCAGCGCGGCGATCCAGGCCGCAACGACGAATGCCAGGTGATCGACCGGTTCGCCGCGATCCAGGCGCTCCATTGCGGCCGCCACGATCCGTTGCGGTAGCTTTTGCGAGCCATCATTGGCGATCTGCGCGGTGCGATGCTTCAGCGCGCTATTGCCGAACCGCAGGGCCAGATCCTCAACGTAGGCGGCTGGCTTCAAGCCCGCGCCCTGCTGCAAGGTCGGTATCAGTTCACGCCAGAGTGCGCGGACGAACCGGGCAACGCGAGGATCGGAAAATGAGTCAGCAACGGTTTCGTGGCGCAGCAATTGCCCGAGATAGGCGATGGCGCAATGAGCACCGTTCAGCAAGCGCAACTTCATGAGCTCAAATGGTTCGACATCGTTGACGAAAGTTGCGCCGTGATGTTCCCAGGATGGCCGCCCCGATGGAAAATCATCTTCGATCACCCATTGGGAAAAGGGTTCGCAGGCCACCGGCCACGCGTCTTCGGCGCCAAGCAAAGCCCCAACTTCGGAACGATCCAGTGCGGTCGTTGCCGGAACGATCCTGTCCACCATGGTCGAGGGGCAGGAAACGTGGTCGCGGATAAAGTCCGCCAGCTCCTCCGACCGCCTCGTCGCAAACTGGACAAGCAGTCGATGCAAGGTGCGGCCATTGGCAGCGAGGTTGTCGCAGCTCATCACCGTAAATGGCTTTATGCGCCGCAACCGCCGTTGTTCGATGGCACCGACGATCAAGCCGAAAATCGTGCGCGGTCGTCGCGGATCGGCGAGATCGGCAAGAATATCTCGATGGCCGAAATCGAGATCGCCGGCGGCATTGCGGAAATAGGCCTTTTCGGTCACCGTGAGGCTGACGATACGAATATCCGGCGACGACATCACCTCCAGCACAAGGGCCGGATTCTCGGGAACCACGAGAATATCGCAGACAGAGCCAATGACGCGCAATTGCTGGCGATCGCCGTCCCGTATCGCGAGCGTGTAAAGGCAATCCTGCTTTTTCAACGCATCGCGGGTGTCGCGGCTGCGCAGCGAGACACCTATAATTCCCCAATGACTCTCGCCATCCCATAGACAATCATCGGTAAACGCGGCTTGATGGGCACGATGAAAGGCGCCGATTCCCAGGTGCACGATGCCAGGGGTAACGATGGAGCGATCGTAGCCCGGCTGCTCGACGCGTGGGTCGATGCTCCCGAGCGTCGCGTCTGAGAGAGGCGCGCTCATCCCTCGACCCGCTTGCCGCTTCCCACATCAAAGAGATGCGCATTCGCCGGTGACAGCGACAGGTTCAACACTTCACCCGTCTTGATAAAAATCCGCTCGCGCAACTGGGCAGACATCTTTTGACCGTCGACAGTGCCCTGCACGAAAGTCTCCGAGCCGGTCGGCTCGATATTGGAGACAAGCATCGGGATAACCTCGCCGCTTGCTGCCGCGATCGTCAGGTGCTCGGGACGGATACCATAGGTCACCGCCATGCCGGGTGCCGCGCCGGACACTGATGCGAGTGGCAACCTTATGCCGTTTTCCGTCATCACCGCCCTGCCATCCTCGGCGACCGTTCCGGTCAGGAAATTCATCGACGGCGAACCGATAAAGCTAGCAACAAACGTATTCACGGGACGGTCGTAGAGATCGAGCGGCGCACCGATCTGCTCGACCAGTCCGTCCTTCATCACCACTATCCGATCAGCCATCGTCATCGCCTCGATCTGGTCATGGGTGACATAAACCGTCGTCGTCTTGATACGGGCGTGAATGTCCTTCAATTCAGCGCGCATTTGCACACGCAGCTTGGCATCGAGGTTGGACAGCGGCTCGTCGAACAGGAACACTTTCGGGTTGCGGACGATGGCGCGGCCCATGGCGACGCGCTGGCGCTGGCCGCCGGAAAGCTGCTTGGGATAACGCTCCAGATATTCCGACAGGCCAAGAATACGGGCGGCGTCGCCGACGCGCTGGGCGATCTCTTCCTTCGATTTCTTGGCCAGACGCAGCGAGAAGCCCATATTTTCCGCGATCGTCATATGCGGATAGAGCGCGTAGTTCTGGAAGACCATGGCGATATCGCGGTTCTTCGGCTCAACATCATTGATGACGCGGCCATCGATACGGATCGCGCCACCGGTAATCTCCTCAAGCCCGGCGATCATTCGCAGCAGCGTGGACTTGCCGCAACCGGACGGGCCGACAAGCACGACGAAGGCGCCATCCGGAACTTCGACCGAAACGCCCTTGATAGTTTCGAAGTCGCCATAAGCCTTGCGGACATTCTGGATTTCAACGGAAGCCATGATTTTATCCTGAAATTCGAGGGGTCGGCGCCAAGCGATCCGCGGCATGAATGGCCGCAAGCAGGCTGAGGCCGGTGTGATATCCGGGGTCGAGATCGGGCGTGGCTGGAACGAAGTCCACGGGGACATCTCCCTCTTCGCCCTTTGCCATCGTCTGATAGGCAATCGGTGGCGTCCCGCGCCAGTAGCGTTCGAAAAAGGCGGCATGCGCGGCCTTCCATACCCGCAGGCTCTGCGGGTTGCCGGTCCTGCCGTGGACAAGCGCTGCGGAACGGATCGTTTCCGGCAGCGACCACCAGGGACAATAGCGGCCCTGTGCCTCACCACTTGCAATCGAAATTGTCAGTGTCAGACCCGGCCCAATGAACCCCTTGTCAAACGATGCGACAAGAATGCGCTCCAGCGTCTCGATCAGTGTCGGATCGGCATCGTCGTCGAGATAATCCAGCGCGAAGCCGACGAACTCGATACCATGACCGACATTGCAGGCGTCCTCGCCCGGTACATTGCGCAGCAGAGCGGAAGGGGTATCGAAATGCCTGTCGATGACATGGGTAATGAACCGATCGGCATAGGCGGTATGCGCGGTATGCCCGAAACGCTTCAACATTCCGGCAGCGCCGAGCAGGATCATGCGAGGCCCGATGTCGTCCGCCTGTTCACCAAGGCACTGCTGCGACAATGGACGCCGCTCATCCATCTGGAAGCGGCCGGCCTCGACCGACGCGACAACGCGATCGAAATAGGCCAGATGATCGGCGAGGCCTGACAACCCGTAGCGGCTCGCCGCCGAAACCAACCCCTTGGCGACGAAAGCGTCCGAATAGGAATAGATCAGCGCCGGCTTTTCCTGCGCATGAAGGCGATTTTGCTGATCGGCATAAACGGCGTTCATGTGCTTGTCGTAGCAGAAATAGGCGTGGCCATCCGCCTTCTGCAACTCGGCCAGCAGGTCGTAGAGGCGACGGCCGGCCGCATCCAGCTTTTCGGCGAGCGGCGGCAACTCCTCTTCGAAGAACTCCGCATGGGCAACGAGTGCTTCGAGCCCCCTGCCCTGGATCCAGCCATAGGTGTAATCCGGTCCGCGAATGCCGTCGTCGGAGCCATAGTCGGCCAATGTCAGGCTGTTCTGCTTGGTATTTAGAAATCCACCGCCAAGCATCGGCCGCTGCAGCATCCAGTAAAGCGTGGCGGCATTCGCCGCGACATAGGTGCGGCGGGCCTCTTCGAAAAACGTCATCTCCGTCATTCCTTCATGCCCGTGCTGGCGACGCCCTGCACGAAATTGCGACGCAGGATGACGAACAGCAGAATTGAAGGAATGAGCACGGTGGCGGAGGCGGCGCTAAGTCGACCAAGATCGACCGTAAAACCAGTCTGGAACAACGCCAGGCCCACCTCGATCGTATAGCTGGAGCGCGTCGTGGCGACGATGATCGGCCAGGCGAAGGCCGTCCAGGCCTGGAAGAAGGCAAGGACGGCCAATGCGCCAAGCGCACCGCGCAATAGCGGCAGCACGATATGCAGGAATATCCAGAACTCACCTGCCCCATCGATGCGGGCGGCTTCCAGCAACTCATCGGGAATGGTGTGGATGACATTCTGACGGATCAGGAAAATGCCGAAACTCATGACCAGATAGCCAAGCAACAGGCCCCAGACGGAGTTGAGGATTCCGAGACTTTTTGCCTGGAAGTAAAGCGGGATCATGTAGACTTCGAACGGCACGATCGCGGTCGCGAGGAACAGCGCGAACAGCACATTCATCGTGCCGAAGCGGAATTTTCCGAAGACATAGCCGGCAATCGCCGAGGTGGCGACGATGGCAATGGTCGACAGCACCGCGAAAGCAAGGCTATTGCCGATCCAGCGCAGGAGAGGCGTATCTCCCAACACGGCGGAGAAATTGGCGATCGTCGGATCGCGCGGAATGATCGTCGGCGGCCAGGCGAGCATCTCGGCCGGCGTCTTGAAGGCATTCGCCACCAGAAAGACGAGCGGTAGAAGCATGAAGATCGAAGTGATCAGCAGAAAGATATCGATCGCGAGATTGGTCAGCCGCTTCTTGCGGCGCAGGCTGGCGCCCTCCGCGACTTCTTCGACGGTGCGGTCGCTGGGACCTGCATAGTGACGATTCATGCCTTCCCCCTTTCCCGCAGCATGGAAAACTGTATGAGCGTCAAGCCGAGCACGATGACCAAAAGCACGACGGCTTCGGACGCCGCATAGCCGACGCGGTAATTGCGGAAGCTGTTTTCCAGCATGTCGAGAACGAGGACACGAACCTGACGTCCGGGAGCGCCTTGCGAATCCGATGCCAGAACGAAGGCCTGCGCATAGACGTTGAAGCCCGAAACCAGTGTGACGACGGACACATAGAGGGTGATCGGCTTGAGCATCGGGATCGACAGGTGCCAGAAGCTCTGCGGGCCAGAGGCACCGTCGAGCTTGGCGGCTTCGTAAAGCGAGACAGGAAGGTTCTTGAAACCGACGAGATAGATTAGCACCGCATAACCCAGCGCCTGCCAGGAGCAGAGAATGATGATGCAGATCACCGACAGCACCGGATCGAACAACCAGTTCTGAGCGGGAATTCCAAAGAAGGTCAGAAGCGCGTTCAGCGGACCGAGGCGAGCGTCAAAAATCCATTTCCAGGCCATCGCGGCCGGCACCAGCGACACGACGTGTGGAATGAAAACGGCGGTCTCGTAGAAACCGGCCATTCTTGATCGCGTCCTGTGATAGATCAACGCGGCAATGACGAGCGCCATCGGAATCGTCAAGAAGAGCACGCCGAACGCGATGATCGTCGTGTTGACAAGTGCATCCAGGAACAGTTGATCGCCCATCAACTCCCGAAAATTCGCGAGGCCGACGAAAGGCTTGTTCTTCGACAGGATGTTCCATTGAAAGAGGCTGAGCCTCAACGTATCAATGATCGGATAGAGCCTTACATAGGCGAAGATCGCCAGTGTCGGCAGGATTGCGAGGATCGCAAAGAGAAACCTTTTGCGCTTCAGCATGCGTTTGACCTGTAGACGTATGGGTTCATCCGCCCTGGGGCGAGCCCTTATCCCTGGAGAATGCCCGGGGCGACCATAACAGTATCGCCCCAGGCACATCGGATTTAGGAGATAGCCGGCACTATTTCGCGAGCAGGCCTTCGCGATCGAGGATGGTATCGACTTCATCGCTGGCCTTCTTCAGGAAGGCATCGATTTTGGCGTCATCGGTCGCAAGCGAGGGATCCGCGAAGGCGACGGTAAGCTGGGCCGCGACACGTGTCAGGATCTCTTCGATCGGTGCGATCGACGGCAGCGTGAAGAATTTGTAGCCTTGCGGGTAGTCGACGAAAGCGGCAAAGGCTGGCTGTTTCGATGTCACCGACGAATAATCGACGCCGGCACGGTTCGGCAGCCAACCAACATTCTGCAGCAGCCAGACAAGGTTTTCCGGCGAGTTGGCAGCCTTTGCAAACTCCCAGCCGAGCTTGGCGCCATCCCCTTCACCAACGACATAAAGGTTGGTCGGCAGTGCGATGGAGCCGGTTGGCAACGGGGCAGTCGCATATTTCAGGTTCGGCGCTTTCTTGGCGATATCACCGATAACCCAGGATTCGCGGATAAACATGGCGGTCTGGCCGCGCTCGAAGGCGTCGGCATCGGCAGGCATCTCCGGCGTTACCGTATTGTCCGTAAAGATAAGCTGCAAATATTGCTTCAAGGCGTTGCGGCCGGCCTCGTTGGCGAAATTCGTCTTCCATTTTCCGTCGCCGGCCGGAACGAGAATTGCGCCACCGAACTGATGCATATTGGTCCAGAACTTTTCCGCTATACCCTGCCCCCCGCCGGACAGACGCAGGCTCCAGCCGGATACCGTCGGCTTGCCGGAGCTATCGCGCTGGGTCAACTTCTTGGCATATTCGTTGTATTCTTCCGTGGTCTTCGGCGGGGCCTTCAGGCCGGCGGCCTCGAACATGTCGGTGTTGTAGAAGAGCGAGCCTTGTCCGCGAAACAGTGGAACGCCGTAGATCTTGCCGTTGTAGCTGGCAATATCGGAGAAGAATGGATCGAAATTCTTCGCGTCCTTGACGAAGGCGGACATGTCCTCGGGCGCTTCGGGAAGCAGATCGTTTTCCAGATAACGGGTTGCAGTCGACCCCGAAAGCTCAATGACGGTCGCGCCTTCCTGACCTCCGCCCGTGAGGCCGAGCGCCACGCGCTTTTCATGTTCGCGAAGCGCGATCGCCTCGACTTTTACATCGAGATCGGGATGGCTGGCTTTCATCCCATCCGCGACATGCTGATAGAATGGCGCCATTTCCGGATAGCCGCTCCAGATCGTCAGCGTATCGGCGGAAGCCATGGTCACGCTGGAGGCAAGCATCGCGGCGAAGGCCGCACCGCCAAGCAATGCCCTCGTTGAAATTCCAGTCTTCGCTGATGTGTTTTTCATTTGCCTGTTCCCTTGTTGTTGTTCACAAAAAACTCTCATGCAACCGGTTGCGTGTCAAGCGCCGGATGACGTCCGAGGCTGCGCGTTTGCATCGCGCCGTTCTCCTTCAGAGGGCGGTCAGAAGTCCGATAGCCGAGGAAGCAAGCGCTTCCGCTGCCCCAGGTGCGAACGACATTGGCAAGCCGTAATACCGATGCGCCTCATCCACCTCGTAACCACCAAACGGAAATTCGCTTGTTGGCGGGATGTAGCCAGGATTGTCGTCCGCGAAGCAGATGACGAAAGCAGGTTTGCCATCATCGACCGCGCTACGGATAGTCAGCGCCGTTTCGGCAAATATCTCTCCAGGGAGCGCGATGATCGGCACGCCACACCAATCGAGCATCGTTACCCGGGCCATCAGAGGTGTCGGCTGGGTGGGGGCGATATCTCTTGCCCATCTGGCCCAATAACCGAGCAGGCTCTGACGCGCGGGATCGGCGGTGAGCGCTTCGTGGCGCCAATGGTCTTCGAGCGTGTCCGGGTGCTCGACTTCCCTGCGATGAAAGCCAAGCGCGACATCTGCGTTTCGGGCTCTCGCCTGGCCGCTGATGGCATGCTCGGCCGCGTCGAGAGCCGTCCTTGCCACATGCCGGCCGATGCGCTCGGCGGTCGCGAACGTACGCTCCGGGTTTGCCGAAAGCACCAGCGAAGCATAAGCGGAGTGGCCGGTATTGGCGTCCCCAGCACATCCTGTCATGAAAAGCGCGATGGCGCCGGGATACGCCGCTTCAAGTGCCTTGCGAAGATAGCAGGGATAGTCGGCCGTCCATAGGCGATTGTCGGCTGCCAGAACGACCGGATGGCAGGCATAGGCTGTCACGACCGCGATCATCTGGCCGTCCTCGTCGCGAATGCGCAGCACAGGCAAGGATGCGTCCACGGGTCCGCCGGGATGGCGCCTGTTTCGCGCGATCCCGGGGTCGTTACCCTGCCCCGCTGTCAGGTTTGCGGGCTGACGCAGGGCTGCGGCCTTGTCGATCGCGGCAACACAGGCGTCTTCCAGCCGCTCGAGATAGGCAGGGTCGGCGACCATGCCAAGGCGACCCACCATGGATACCGGGCCGCCATGCGTGTGAAGCGCCGCGACGACGACATTGTCGGCCGGAAGCACACAGCGCGACCGGACGCGAGCGCTCATCGCAGCATCGATGCCGATGACATCCGCAACGACGATGGCGGTCTCTCCGACCACGACGGCACGCACGCTCAAGGCATCGTGCACGCCTTCGGCGGGGAGGTTCCGTGCGGCGAAACCGGACATTGCCAGACCAGGCGTCGGCGTGATGTCGACAATTGCGGCCCCCGCTTGGATCATCGCTGAAACCTCTTTTCGCCACGCACCCAGGTTTCGCGGATCTCCAGGGCGTGCGCACCTTCAGCCCAGTCAAAACGGACAAGATCGGCGCGCGCGCCTACTTCCAGTCGTCCGCGCCCGCCGAGCAAGCGACCTGGATTTTCGGTGGCGAGCCGAAGGGCGACGGCGAGCGGTATTTCCGCCATGGCGGTCGCGATCGCAACATTGGCGCAAAGCGGCAGGCTCGCACCGGCAAGATATGGCGTGCCGGCAATGCTGATACGCCCTTCCGAGGAGACCTCGACACTGCCTCCCACGGCCTGCTCGTAAAGCCCGGCTGGCATGCCGGCAAGCGCGACCATATCGGAGACGAGAATGGTTCGCTCGATGCCCTTGGCGCGCAACATCGCCTTGAATGCATCGGCGGGAAGATGCCAACCATCGGCAATCAGCGTTGCGGTCAGGCGATCGTCGGCAAGCTGCGCCCAGATGAAATTGGGATGACGCGCCAGCATCGCGGAGGCGCCGTTGCCGAGATGCGTGGACACCGTCGCGCCAGCTTCAGCCGCGCTGTGAATTTCCGCCGGCGTCGCGGCGGTGTGGCCAAGCGCGACGACAACGCCATGCGCACTCAGGAAACGGATATAGTCAAGGGTGCCGTCATGTTCCGGCGCCAGTGTCACCATCTTGACGAGGCCGCCCGAGACCTTCTGCCAGCGTTCGAATTCGGCGATCGAAGGCGCTCGAACATGGGCAAGCGGATGCGCGCCCCGCGGACCATCCTCACCGGAAATCGATGGCCCTTCGATATGCAGGCCCGCCACCATTTCCTCGATCAGCCTGTGGTCGCATCGACTGTTGGCGATCGTCTCCAGAGCCGACAGGAGCGAGCTTTCGGAAGCGGTAATCAATGTCGGCAGCCAGCTGGTGACGCCAACGCTTAGCAACTCCTCGCAGAGCGACAGCAAGGTATTCGACGTTAGCTTGCCGGAATTGAGATCGAGGCCGCGAAAGCCGTTGACCTGCAGGTCGATCAGGCCCGCGGAGATATAGCTGGCGTTCTTGCCGTCGGCTGACCGTATGGCGGCAATCACGCCGTCGGCGATCTCGATCGAGATGCCTTTGCCGGTTGCAGGATCGATGCCGTCGACGATCGTCATCAGAGTGCCTTCACCCGTCCGCGGAAGTTGGCGATAAACCGGCCGTTCGCCTCATCGCCACCCGGTGCATTGCCGCTGCGCCACACGGGTGGTTCAATCCCACGCTCGACAAGCTTGGCGACGGTGCGGACCACCAGGCAGTTCAGGCTGAAGGCATTGGCGAAGGTGGAGATCGCGGCGATATTTTCTCCCATGCCTTCTATCGAGACGACAGCGTCGCCAATTGGCACCTTGCAGTCTATCGCGATATCGACGACGTCGTGCAGGTTCTGTTTGGTGGGATGACGCGCCGGATGGTCGGGCGCGGTATGCTCGGCATGCTGGCGCGAGCTGACACCAATAAGGAAGACGCCGCAACGGCGCGCTTCTATCGCTGCATCAATGACGGCAGCGTTGATCCCGTAGGCGTTTACCAGGATCAGGATATCCGTTTCCTTCAAGCCCTGGTTCTCGATGACGATCCTCCCGTAGCCGGGCGTTCGCTCGATTGCCATGGAACGCAAGGCGCCATTGGAAAGCAGCGTACCTTCGTCGAGAATGGCGCTGATATGCATGAGGCCGCCGGCGCGGAAAAAGACCTCCTGGGACGCCAGGTTCGAATGGCCGCCAGGACCATAGATATAGACCAGACGGTCGGCGGCAATCTGCTCTGCAAGTTTCTCCGCGGCACGTTCGAGCGGCACCGTTTCCTCATCGAGGATCCGGCGCATCAGTCCGTGCGTCGAGGCAAGATAGGCCTCGCAAAGTGCATTGGTATCGATTGGACCTTTCTCACGCATCGGGGTCGGAGTCTCCGTCGATATAGAGGGTGGCGGCCTCGTGATGGCGCAGGATGCTGGCCGGGCATTGGGTGCTGATCGGGCCGTGAAGAGCCTTCGACACGGCATCGCGCTTGATCGCCCCCGGCACCACACAGAAAAGGCGTCCAGCGCGCATCAGACGGGGCACCGTGAGCGTAATCGCTTGAGTGGGAACCGATGCAAGATCGGGGAAGCAATCATCATCCACCTGCTGCTGGCGGCAGACATCATCGAGCTCGACGACCTTGACATCATGCGGATCGTTGAAATCGGCGACCGGCGGATCGTTGAAAGCGATATGGCCGTTCACCCCAATCCCAAGGCAGACAAGATCGATCGGCGCTTCGTTCATCAGTGCCGCATAGCGGACAGCTTCCGCCTCGGCGCTCGGCTCGGGTCTCATGTGATGTACGGCAGCAAAAGGGAGCCGCGTAAACATGTGAGCATCGAGCCAGTTGGCGAAACGGGCCGGCGATGCTGGATCAAGGCCGATGTATTCATCCATATGGAATGCCGTTACCCGGTGCCAGTCAAGCCCCGGCGTGGCAGCGAGTGCCGCGAGCATGTCGGCCTGGCTTGGCGCAGCCGCAAAGACCATCCGCACGCTGGATTGCCTGGAGAGACAATCGCCAAGTGCCGCCGCTATCTCGGCCGCGGCGGCAGTGCCCATGTCGGCGCGCGAACTGAAACTCTGGACCGCCAGCCGGTCGAAGGTTCGACGGATTTTGGGCAGTGGGTGCCGGGCAAGAGTGGCGGGCATCAATGGGTCTCCATATCTGGGCGCGGAGCGAATGTCGGCACGAAAGGCATTATGCACTCTCGCGTCATGTCTCATTCCCTGTTCCGATCGTCAGAAGAGTTTCATGCAACCGGTTGCATGTCAAGCACCCGTGTGCCACTGTGATGCATCGATTGATAAGGCACCGGACTTGGTGGTAATCGAAGCCGGAGCACGAGGGTTTCTGCGCATCATGATAAAACGGGCCAAGGGCGTTACCATTAGCCAGGTTGCCGATGCAGCCGGCGTGGCGCGTTCGAGCGTATCGCGCGCTTTCACGAAGCCGGATATGCTTTTGCCGGAGACCGTCGATCGCATCATGAAGGCGGCCGAGGCTCTTGGTTACGTACCCAACCACACTGCCCGCGCCCTCAGCACCGGTCGCCACGGCAATGTAGGCCTGATCGTGCCAGACATCGCCAACCCGTTCTTCCCGCCATTGATCCAGGCGGCACAGATGGAGGCGGATCGATCGGACTTCTGTATCTTTCTCGGCAATACGGAAGAAAGCCCAAAACAGGAAGACAAGCTTGTCGGCCGTTTCGCCGGACAAGTCGAGGGATTGGTCCTTGCCTCCTCACGGCTTTCCGACGAACGCATCCGGGCCCATGCAGCACAACTGCCGCTCGTGCTGATCAATCGCGACATCGATGGAATTCCGCGTGTTCTCATCGACAGTGGCTCCGGCGTGCGGGGCGCGGTCGAGCACCTGGCAAAGCTCGGCCATCGCAAGATCGTCTATGTCAGCGGCCCACAGACGTCGTGGTCAAACAAGCAGCGGCGAAACGCGATACGCACCGCGGCCGCTTCGGCAGGCATCGCCGTGGAAATCGTGGCCGCGAGCTTGCCCAGCTACAATTCCGGCCGCAATGCGGTCGACGCGATCCTGTCCACGGGTGCGACAGCCGCGGTCGCCTTCGATGATGTGACAGCGCAAGGGGTTCTGGCCGGCCTCGCAGAGAGGCGTGTTTCCGTGCCGGGTGACTTCAGCCTCATCGGCTGCGACGACGTGTTGGGCGCGGTCACCTATCCCGCGTTGACCTCGGTCTCAAACCGTTCGCGAGAAGCGGGTCGAGTTGCGGTTTCGCTGCTCCTTGATCTTCTGCAATCAGGCGCGATCCGCGATGTGAGGTATGTGCTCGAGACCCATCTTGTCGTTCGCAGCACAACCGGAGCAATGACATGATATCCGGCGTCACGCCCGAAAAATTCGTTCATAGCCATGAAAGCCGCCCCTTAAAAGCGGCTTTTCTCGCAGGATCTCGATCTTGTCGGAACTCCAGAATCGGCAAGGCCGCCTATCGGCAGCGGCGCCTCTGTCGATCGACCTAAAGCGTTGCAACGCCATCTTTTGCAATACGCGTGACTAGGATCGGCGTCCCATCAGGCACCCGATTATACAGGTCGACCACGTCTTGATTGATCATCCGCACGCAACCGGAGGAAACCGATTTGCCAATGGTCCACCATTCCGGCGAGCCGTGTATTCTGTACAGCGTATCTTTGCCGTCCTGAAAGATATAAAGCGCACGGGCTCCAAGAGGGTTATCCAGACCGGGCGGCATTCCGCCATTCGCAATGCTGTATGGTTGAAGCTCCGGCTGACGCGCGACCATTTCATCAGGCGGCGTCCATCTTGGCCATTGGCGCTTATACTGAATTCTGCCTCGGCCTTGCCATTCAAAGCCTTGCCGGCCAAGACCCACCCCATAGCGCAGAGCCATCCCATTTTCCTGAGTGAGGTACAGAAAGTAATTTTCGGTATCCACGATTATGATACCAGGACGCTCGCTGGTGGGATTCGGGACGATCTGACGGTGAAAACGCGAGGCGACCTTTTGGTACGGAATGGCCGGCAGCGGGAATTGCTCATCCGGCCTCGGACCATAGGTAATGTCCAGTGACGACGTCCTCACAGGCATGGCCGCCGGCTCCGGCTGCACATCGCCGGTAGCTGAACAGCCTCCAAGGACCGAGATACCAAACCCGATGCCTCCAAAGACCGCCATTCGTCTTGTCACAAGCTTACCGACCAAAACTCTTTCCCTTCTACTGAAATTTCTTCCCTTATAATGGCTTTAGCTGCTTAAGCCTCAAGGCGGCTGACGGGCAGAAAGACGATTAATCGATCACAAATGCGCCATCCATGCGGATATTTGCTTCGGCAATGATCTTCGCCGAGATGGCGCCAACGGCAAGGCCGGTCTCGTCGGAGGCATTGAGCGCCGCTCCTATGGTCGGATTTGCCGTGGCGAACAATATTTTCGACCTCGACGATCGCGTCATCGACCAGACGCTTCAGCTTGAGAAAAAGATCGATACGGTTATATAAAATCATCATGATAACAACCGCACAGATCCGTGGCGCCCGCGCGATGCTCGGGCTCCAGCAAGCCGAACTGGCCCATGCCGCCGGTATCTCCTTGGCCGATCTCGACCGTATCGAGCATGGGGCCGAAGGCGCCGGCACGGCAATGAACGCTGTCAGGCTGGCGCTCGAAGCTTCGGGTATCATCTTCGAAGCCGACGGAGAGCTTATCGCGGGCGGGCCGGGCGTACGGCTGACGCGGCCGACGACCAGGTCGTTCGACACGGTCGAGGCGGAAGTTGTTCAATATCCCGAATTCATGAAGAACGACGCACCTCCCGGTGCCGGTGGTTGAAGTTGAGGTTTGAGAGATGAGCTACGACTTTCATGTCGGCCAGAAGGTCGTGTGCATCGACGACAGGTTCAAGCATGTCAGCATCGATCAGGGTATTCGCAAGGGCGAGATCTACACGCTGCGCTGGGTCGGCGAATACACGCACTACATCGACGGCACCTTCTTCGGCGTGAAGCTGGAGGAGCTGCATCGCGGCAACGATGATGGTCCAGAGGGCTATGGAGCCGCCGACATGCCGTTTCGCGCCACGCGCTTTCGTCCGCTGGTCAAGGACAAGATCTCATCGCTGCGCAAGCTGCTTGCGCCCACGCCCGATGCGCCGGCGGAGCCGAAGGTGAAGGTCAAAAAGAAGGAAGAGGTCTGAGTTCGATACGCGCAACCGCGCGATGTTGAACCCACCCGCCAAATTGAGGACAATTCTTGAACAGCGTCTCCGATCTCGTCGCCTCCGCAAAGACCGTTCATGCACGCTATCTGGCGGGCCGCATGGAGCGCGAAACGGTCAGGGAATGGGTCATCCGGCTCGGCGCCTATCCCAAGCCGCACGGCGACCGGGTGCGCGAGGCGGCCGAGTGGTTTCGTGCCGCCCAGACTGATCCGGTCCCGCTTGAAGTAAAGCTCGTCGATCTCGATCGGTTGTCCGCCATCGTTTCAGGCTGACCGAAATAGGTAGATCGCGCCCGAAACGACCCCATAAATGGCGCTTGAACTTCCCAGAAGTTGCGTTACACTCAACTTACATAATTCGTCTCTGACAGCTGACCACGGAGGTACTGGCAGTTGTTGTCGAGACGGGTCGAGGAAGGTCGGTGCGGTTTCGCCCCGGCCTTTTTCTTTGCCGGGGCGATATGCGGGCGAGGCCGCGGCCGTCATCGCAACGCCTATCGCGCCGTCCTGCTGGTCCTTTGCGGGTTCCAGAGCACTGCCTGGTTGCGCCCGTCGCGCTTCGCCTGGTAGAGACCCTGATCGGCCTCGAGCACCAGTTCCGAGGCCCGCATCGGCTGCTTCCAGTTGGATTTGGCCGCGATGCCGATGCTGGCCGTCACCACGCCATATTCGCTGCCGGCGTGAGCGATCGCCCGCGCAAGCAACGTTTGGCGGAATTGCTCCGCCAGCGCCAGCGCCTTGGTCTCATCGGTGTCGGGCAGCAGAACCACGAATTCCTCGCCGCCAAACCGCGCCAGCACGTCCTGAGGGCGGTTCATCGTGCGGCGCAGGCAATCGGCGATCGCCTTCAGGCACTCGTCGCCTTCCGGGTGGCCATAGGTGTCGTTGTAGGCCTTGAAGCGATCGACGTCGATCATCAGCACCGCCATCGGCCGGCGCTCCAGGCGGCTTCGCTCGACCGCGACTGATATCGCATGGTCGAAAGCCCGGCGGTTGAGCAGGCCCGTCAGGGCGTCGGTCTCGGCGAGGCTTTTCATCTGCTCGGCGACCGTTCTGAGCGCGAATTCGGCCTGCTTCATCGTCGTGATGTCCGACACCGCGACAAGCGCCATGCCGTTGTCGGCGACGCGCGTGCGCAGGCTGAGCCAACGCCCGTCATGGAGTTCGATGTGCTCATCCTTGTCGAAAAACAACGCGGCGGATGCTTCCGACAGCCATTCATCGGTGACATCCTGGCGAAAATCCCGCCGCTCGTTCGATTCCACGACTTTCTTGAGGATGTCCCTGATATTCGTTCCCGGCACGCGGACCTCGCCCGACAGCGGAAAGAGCGAGGCATATTGCGTGTTGCTGAAGACCAGCGTGCCGGCACGGTCGAACATGGCGAAGCCATCCGACATCCCGGCCATGGCAAGTGAAAGCAGATCCTTGCTCTCGCGCAATTCCTGCTCGATCTTTCTTTCCTCGGTCACATCCCGCGTCGCGCCCGCAAGCCCGATGACAGTGCCCGTCCGGTCGCGAAGCGGCACCTTCGATGTCGAATAGCAACGCTCCTGGCCGTTTTCGGTCAGATATTCGATCTTGTCCAGCTGCGACCGCCCGCTCTCCATCAAGGCCTGCTCCTCGGCGTAGAGCATCTCGGCGCGACGTTGCGTGGCGAGCTGGAAGTCGGAGGCGCCGACCATCGCGGCCGGCGAGGGGTAGTGATGGTGTTCGGCAACGTTCTTGTTGACGATCACGAATTTGCCTTCGCGGTTCTTCACGTAGTGAAAGTCAGGCGTCTGTGTCAGCGCCGCCGACAGGATATCGCGGTCATGCGCCATTCTTTCGAACTGTATGAGAACGAAGGCGGCAATCACGATGCTGAGGAAGTTCAAGACGGTGATCGGGAACCCGACGAGCTCGACCGCCCGCGCATTGGCCTGCGACGTCAGCAAGGACATGACCACCAGCAGCGCGGCCGATACCGCGATCCCTAGAATGGCCGCGTCGGCCAGCCTGACCTTGCGCTTTCTCACGATCAGATAGCCGCAGAGCCCGACCATGCCGACGATGCACATGCTGGTCACGCCATCGAGCGCACCCGATCCACCCTCGGAAAGGCGAAACACGGAGGCAATCACGATCGTCAAGAGCACGGAGAACGGGCCGCCAAACAAGGCCGAAACCGCCACCAGCGTATAGCGCAGATCGACGAAAACGCCTTGATCCAGCGGCACCGCCAGCATCATCGAACAGATTGCGCCGAGGCCCATGGCGATGCCGAACGCCTGGTTGCGCCGGCGCTCGGACAGGGCTCGCGTATGATAATAGGCGTGCGACCACAGCGATATTGCCAGCGCGGTGATGGCGAGGTTTCCGAGCAGTATCTGCCAAGTTGCGTTCATCGATGGTCTAGTCTGGAACTCAGGACAACAGAAAACGCAACTACATCAATTTTCTTTCCGTCCGTTTAATCTGCGACCACAGCTTATTGCCCCGCCGTGAGGTCGCCCCGCTGCCGCACTCGCTGCGAGATGCCGCGCCGGTGTCGCCACGACCTGCCTCATTGTCCCCGCAACGCGCTCCAGAGGCGATCGCTTTGCTCACCATAGATGTTCGCCTCGGCCAGCATCTGGCTGGAGAACAGCGCACCCGGGCCAAGATCGGCCCGCCGGTCCCTGACATGGTCGAGAACCGTCCCCGTCTGCAGGTCGATGCGCAGCGTGTCGCTGACCGTACCGTCACGCGATGTGCCCCATATGCGGATGTCGACCGAGACGGCGCCGACGGGTGGGCGTCCGATGATCATGCCGCCGCGCGTAACCGTCATCCAGTCCGGCAACGCGCGGCCATCCGACAGCGTCACGCTGAAGCTCGTCTTGTCCGTCTGGCTACCATAGGCGGGCAGGATGTAGAGGAAGTTCTCGTTGAAGATCGTATCGACCGTGAACCAGGTGTTATCTTCCCCTATTCCGGCGATGTGTATGTTCGACCCTCCCTTGAAGAAGCCGATGTTGATGTCGTCGAGACGGCGCCCGCTTTCGATCCACTCGGAGATCTGGCGCACGGCATCGAGCACGGCGCCGTGGCGCGGCAGAGAACCGATACCATTCAAGGGCTGCGCGGCGTTGACGACCGCGTCGATCGGGCCGTCGGCCGTGATATCGTCCGATATGGCGCCGAGGTCTTCCATGATCTCCTTCGACGCACCACCAACCTCCGTGTCGTCGGCAAAGACCGGCGCACCCGGATCGTTCGGATCGACGGGGAACACGACCGGCGGGTCCCTCTCGAGCGGCGGGCGTTCACCCGGCGGCGGTTCCGGCGGCTCCGTCGGCGGCACCGCGGCGCCCACGGCTATCGCGACGGTGTAGGTCGACGTGGCATCGCCGTCGGACACCGTGAACGTGAAGCTGTCGGCTCCTTCATAGCCGGCCGCCGGCGTGTAAGTGTAGCTTCCATCCGGATTGACGGTCACGACGCCATGGGCTGGGGCGGATCCCAGCTGATAGGTGATCGGCGATCCCTCGACATCGAAGGCCGGCGGCAACGTGCCGGTGACCGTCTGGTCGCGTCCGACCGCGATCGCGGTGCCGGACCCGACAGGCGCGTCGTTGACGGCGGTGACGGTGACGAATACGCGATAGACGACCGTCGCCCTGCCATCGCTCACCGAATAGCTGAACTGATCGGTGCCGTTGAAGTTGCCGTTCGGCGTGAAGCTATACCGTCCGTCGGCCGTGATCGTGACGACGCCATGCGCAGGCCCGGCCGCGACCGCGTAGCTCAGCGGATCGCCATCCGGATCGGTGGCGACGGGCAGTGTACCGGTCGCCGTGGTATCCTCGGCAACCGTCAACGTCGTATCGCTGCCGACAGGAGCGCCGTTCGCCGCGCCGACGGACACCGTCACGGTATAGACCGAGGTCGCCGTGCCGTCGGAGACCGTATAGGTGAACTGGTCGGTGCCGCTGAACCCGCTGTCCGGCTGGTAGGTGTAGTTTCCGTTCGGATCGATCGTGACCGTGCCGTGGACGGGGTTGGCGCCCAGGCCATAGGTGACCGGCGAATTCTCCACGTCGAAGGCCGGCGGCAGGGTGCCGGTCGCGACCGTTCCTTCCTGCACCGAAATCGACGTATCCGAGCCGACCGGCGCATCGTTGACGGCGGTGACGGTGATGCTCACGCGATAGACGTTGGTAACCGTGCCGTCGCTGACCGAGTAGCTGAAGCCATCGGTCCCGTTGAAGTTGCCGTTGGGGGTATAGCTGTAGGTCCCATCGGCGTTGATCGTGACCGTGCCGTTGCCGGCGGCGGCGGCCAGGCCATAGGTGATGGTGTCGCCATCGGCGTCGGAGGCCGTCGGCAGCCGTCCGGAAAACGTCGTGTCCTCGGCGAGCGAGATCGCTGTATCCGAACCGACGGGCGCGTCGTTGACGGGTGCCACAGTGACGAACACACGGTAGATCACCGTCGCCCGGCCATCGCTGACCGAGTAGCTGAACTGGTCGGCGCCGTTGAAATTGCGGTCGGGCGTGAAGGTATATTGCCCGTCCGCCGAAACGGTCACGACGCCATGCGCCGGTCCCGAGGCAAGGCCGTAGGTCAGCGCGTCGCCATCCGCGTCGGTCGCGACCGGCAGTTGGCCCGCGAACGGCGTATCCTCCGAAACCGTCAGCGTCGTGTCCTGACCTGAGGGCGCGCTGTTGACGGCACCGACGGAGACCGTGACGGTGTAGATCGATACCGCCGTTCCGTCCGAGACGGTGTAGGTGAACTGATCGCTGCCGCTGAAGCCGCTGTTGGGCCGATAGGAGTAGCTGCCGTCGGCTCTGATCACCACGGTTCCGTTTGCGGCCTGCGCACCCAGTCCGTAGGTGACCGGGCTTCCTTCTATATCGTAGGCCGGTGGCAGATTGCCGGTCGCGACCGCTCCCTGCTGCGCCGAAATCGACGTATCGGACCCGATCGGCGCATCGTTGACGGCGCTGACGTTGACCGAGACGCGATAGACATTGGTCGCCGTTCCGTCGCTCACGGAATAGCTGAAGCTGTCGGTGCCGTTGAAGTTGCTGTCGGGGATGTAGCTGTAGGTCCCGTTGGCATTGATGCTGACCGTCCCGTGGCTTGCCGCGCCGGCGAGAGCGTAGGTGACGGGATCGCCATCGGGATCGACGGCCGGCGGAAGCTGGCCTGAGAAGGCCGTATCCTCGGCAAGCGAGATGGCCGTATCCGCACCGATCGGCGCGTCGTTCACGCCCTGAACGTCGATGGTCACGGTATAGGTCACCGTCACGGTTCCATCGAACAAGGTGTAGGTGAACTGGTCCGGCCCGGCATAGTTTGCCTGCGGCACGTAGCTGAAGGTGCCGTCGGGATTGACGGTGACGGCCCCATGGGCCGCCGGCGTGCCGAGGCCGTAGACGATGGTATCGCCATCCGCGTCGGAGGCTGATGGAAGCGAGCCGGTAAAGCTCGTATCCTCGGAGATGCTGATTGCCAGATCCGAGCCCGTCGGCGCATCGTTTTCAGCCCCGACATTCACCGTCACGGTGTAGACGGACAGCACAGTGCCATCGGACACCGCGTAGGTGAAGGTATCAGTCCCAGAGAAATTGGCGGCGGGGACGTATGTATAGCGGCCGTCGGAGAGCACGGTGGCCACGCCATGGCTCGGACCGTTCTGCAGCAGATAGGTCAGCGGATCGCCATCGACATCCACCGCGCGCGGCAGCGTTCCCGACGCGGTGCCGTCTTCGTCGACGGCGATCGAGACGTTGCTGCCAACCGGCGCATCGTTGACCGCGGTCACCGTGATCGCGACCGTGTAGGTCGAGACCGCCTGGCCGTCGGTCACCTGGTAGGTGAAGCTGTCGGCACCGTTATAGTCGGCTGCCGGCACGTATCGGTAGGTTCCGTCGGGATTGACGGTCACCGAGCCATGCATCGGCTGGGTGCCGACGGCATAGCGAACCGGATCGCCGTCCACATCACTGGCGGCCGGCAACACACCGTCGAAGGGCACGTCCTCGGATACCGTGATTGCGGTGTTCGATCCGACTGGGGCGTCGTTCACAGGCGTCACGGTGATCGAGACCGTATAGGTCGACTGATCGATGCCGTCGGAGACCGTGTAGGTGAAGCTGTCCGTGCCGTTGTAGTTGGCATTCGGCCGATAGCTGTAGGTGCCGTCAGCGTTGACGGTGACGGTGCCATGCGCGGCAGGCGCACCCAGCCCATAGGTGAGCGCGTCTCCGTCAGGATCCGTCGCGAGTGGCAGCCTCCCGCTGGCGAGGCTGTCTTCGGCGACTGTAATCGCGGCGTTGGAACCGCTCGGCGGATCATTGACCGCCCCCACGGTGACATTGACCACGTAGATCGTGGAAGCGGTGCCATCCGATACGCTGAAGCTGAAACTGTCGGAGCCGTTGTAGCCGGGTGCCGGCGTGTAGCTGTAGCTGCCGTTGGTACCGATGACCACGGTGCCGTTGGACGCCTGCGTGGCGAGCCCGTAGGTGATCGGGTCGCCATCGGCGTCGGAAGCCGGGGGCAACTGGCCGGTAACCGTTTCGTCCTCCTCGGTAGAGATCGAGGTTCCCGAGCTCACGGGTGCGTCGTTGACCGCAGTCACGGTGATCGAGACAGTATAGGTCGAGGTCGCCTGACCATCGGAGACGGTGTAGGTGAAACTGTCGGCACCATTATAGTTCGCGGTCGGCACGTAGCTGTAGGTGCCGTCAGGGTTGACCGTCACCGTGCCATGCGCCGCCTGGACGCCAAGCCCGTAGGTCAGGTTGGCGCTATCCACGTCGGTCGCCACCGGCAACCGGCCGTTCAGCGTCTGGTCCTCGACCGCCGTCGCCGTCGCATCCGAACCGACGGGCGCATCGTTGACCGGTGTGACGGTCACCGCGATCGTCACGGTCGTGACACCGCCCTGTCCATCGCTGATGCTGATGTCGAAACTGTCGCTGCCGTTGAAATCGGTGTTCGGCGAGTAGAGGTAGCGTCCGGAGGCATCGATGACGGCAGTGCCGTTGCGTGGACCCGTGGCGATCGCATAGGTCAGCGGATCGCCATCCGCATCGGTAGCGGCCACCACGCCCGAAACCGGGACGTCTTCCCGCGTCTGGATCATTGAACCGGTCGCGACAGGGGCATCATTGACGGGCGCGAGAATGATCGTCGCCCGGTCGGTATCGGTCTGTACGCCACCGGCGCCGCTATTGCCGCCGTCGCTGGTGACCATGGTCAGCGTCACCGGCGCATTGGAATTCGAGAGCGGATGATAGGCCGGGGCCGATGCACCGGCGAGGTAGGCATTGATATCCGTGAGCGTGCCGGTCAGCGCTATCGAGCCCGAACCATTGCCGGTCACGACCACGTTGCCGCCGGCCGCCGCCGTCAGCGTACCCGCGTCGACCGAAAGCGTCACCGTCATCGGGCCTGATCCGGCATCGACGTCGGAGATCGACAGGCCGGCAAGTGGCAGCGCCGTATCCTCGGTGCCATTGAAGGTCGCCGGCAGGCCGTTGACCGGCGCATCGTTGACGCCCGTCACGGTGCCGTTGACCGTGCCCTGCACACTCAAGGCTCCGTCGGAAACCGTGTAGGTGAAGCTGGCATTGCCGGCGAAATCGGGTGCCGCCGCGAATGTCAGCGTGCCGTCGGAATTCAGCGTCACCGTCCCGGATGCGAGGGTAACACTGCCGCCGACGCTGATCGGCTGACCGTTGATCTGCGTTATGCTCAGCGCATCGCCATCGGGGTCGCTGTCATTCGCCAAGACCGCGATGACCACCTGGCCATCCTCCGCGACGGTGAAGCTGTCGTTGACGACGACGGGCGCGTCGTTGACCGGATTGATGGTTATCGTGACGGTCGCCGTGTCGGTGCCGCCATTACCGTCATCGATGCGATACACGAAGCTGTCGGTGCCGTTGAACCCTGCGGTCGGCGTATAGGTGAAGGTGCCGTCGGGATTGAGGACGAGTGCGCCACGCGCGGTACCCGTCACCAGGGTCACGGTGAGCGGATCATTGTCGGGGTCGGTATCCGGGCCATTGACGTTGGCATCAAGAACGGAGCCGGTCAGCTGACCACCTTCGTCCATCGTGAAGAGATCGTTGACCGCATCCGGCACCGGGTTGGTCACCGTCCAGGCGAAGGTTCGAACGGCTTCGCCGCCGAGTCCGTCTCTTGCGGTGATCGTGACGTTATAGACCGCGCTGCCGGTCGCGCCGGAGGCGTCCGGGAGGATATTACCCGTGATCTCGCCGGTCTGGGTGTTGTAGCCGAGGCCCGGCGGCAATCCGGTGATATCGAAGGTCAGCGGATCGCCGTCGACATCGGTGAACTCAGCACCGAGAGGCAGCACGATCGCGGCGCCATCGAGGCTTGCCTGTGGTGGCAATGTCGGTGCGTTCGGCGCGTCGTTGAGCCCGGTGATGGTAACCGTCAGGGTCGCGGTGGAGACGCCGCCATTGCCATCGGAGATCGTGTAGCTCACCGATGTCGTCGCGGTAGCACCGGCTGCCAGACCGTCGAAATCGGTGCCGGGGTCGAACGTATAGGAGCCGTCGGCGGAAATCACGAAGCTCCCGCCGCCCTGGCCGGGGACCACGGTGCCGACATTGCCGGCGGCCGCGCCGACGCCGACGACGGTCAGCGTGTCGCCATCCGGATCACTGTCGGCACCCGGCCCGCCGACGATCACGTTGCCGGAGATCGCGGTGTTCTCGGTGGTCGCGGCGGTATCGTCGACGGCCACAGGCGGATCGTTGACCGCGCCGACCGTGATCGTGATCGTTGCCGTGGCGGTGGCGCCGCCGGGGTCGCGGACGATAACGACAAAGCTGTCCGTGCCGTTGAAATCCGGATTCGGGGTGTAGCTGTAGGTGCCGTCGGGGTTGACGACGGCGGTCCCGCCGGAAGCGGCGGTCTGAAGGCCGTAGACCAGCGTCGCCGGCGCGTCGTCGATGTCGGTGGCCACGATCCGGCCGGTCGCCGTGCCGTCTTCGTTGATCGAGACCGCGACATCCTGCAGAACCGGCGCATCGTTGACCGGGTTGACGGTCACGCTCACCGTGTGCGTGACGACGGCGGTGCCGTCCGAGATCGTGTAGGTGAAGCTGTCGCTACCGTTGAAGTCCGCTGCCGGCGTGTAGACGTAGGCGCCGGTCGGATCGATGGTGACGCTGCCATTGGCCGGCTGACTGCCGACCGCATAGGTCAGCGGATCGCCGTCCACGTCGGTCGCCGCCGGCAACTGGCCGCTGAAGGCGGTATCCTCGGCGGTCGAGATCGCGATATCGGAACCGACAGGAAGATCGTTGACCCCCGATACCGTTACCGTGAAGGTCGCGGTCGACGTGCCGCCCTGGCCGTCGGAGATGGTGTAGGTGACGCTGGTCGTGCGCTGTTCGCCGGCCTTCAGATTGTCGAAATCCGCGCCCGGCACGAAGGTGTAGCTGCCATCGGTGCCGATGACGAAACGCCCGCCCGACGACCCCGCGATCGACGCACCGACATTGCCGGCAACGCCGTTGACGGCACTGACGACGAAGGCATCGCCATCCGGATCGCTGTCCGCTCCATTGCCGTTATCGTCGAAAACCGAGCCGGCGATATCGGCATTCTCGCCGGTGCTGGCGGCATCGTCGCGAGCGATGGGCGCCGGGTTCGAGACCGTGATGATGAAGGTCTGGCTCGCGGAGTTCGTGCCGTCGCTGGCGGAAACGGTGACCGAGTAGGCGCCGCCGTTGAACTGCGACGCGTCGCGATCGACCGTTCCGGTGATGATACCCTGCGACGAGATCGACAGACCTGTCGGCAGGCCTGTCGCGATGAAGGTCAGGCTCGGCGTATCGATATCGCTGAAATTGCCTGAGACATCGAGGCGAATGGTCTGCGCGTCCGAGTAGGCCTGATTGGCGATCGGCGTTCCCACGGGCGCATCGTCGACCGGCGTCACCGTAACGGCGATGGTGTAGGTGACCGTCGAGCGGCCATCGGAAACGCTGTAGGTGAAGCTGTCGCTGCCGTTGAAATTGGCCGGCGGCGTGTAGCGATAGCTGCCATCGGCGCTGATCGTGACCACGCCATTCGCGGGCGGCGTGGCGATCGCATAGGTCAGCGCATCGCCGTCGGGATCCGTAGCGACGGGCAGGAAGCCGGTCGCAACCGTATCCTCGGCGGTCTGAATGGTGCCATCCTGGCCGACCGGCGCGTCGTTGACGCCGACGACGGTAACCGACAGCGTCGCGTTCGCCGCGCCGCCAGCACCGTCCGACACCGTATAGCTGACCGAGGTGACCCGTGTTTCACCGGCCTTGAGGCCCTGGAAATCGGCGCCGGGATCGAAACGGTAGCTGCCGTCGGCGTTGATAACGAAGCTGCCGCCGGTGGAGCCGGCAACCGCGGCGCCGGGCGCGCCGCCGCCAACGGCCGAGACGACGAGCACATCGCCATCGGCGTCGGTGTCGTTGCCCAGCACGCCGGGTACGGCGCCGACAATCGCGGTATCTTCGTTCGTTGTCGCCGTGTCGTCGACGGCGACCGGCGCGTCGTTGACAGCTCCGATCGAGATCGTCGCGACCGCGGCCGCGGAGGTCGCGCCGCCGTCGTCGGTCACGGTGATCGAGACGGTGCGGTCGCCCGCCGACGGGTTGTCGCTCCTGTTTTCGTACTGGATGGCGCGCAGCAGGGCGCTCGTCGCCGCGTTGCCCATGGTACCGCCGGCCGCGTTGGTGATGGCGAGCGCGTTGGCGCCGTCGTAGGTGAAGCGGAAGGTCGTGCCGCCGAAGCTGATCGTGCCGCTGCTCGCCGTCCCATAGACGACATCGACCGCGCCGTTCAGGTGGATGATCTCCGAACCCGCATTGGCGAAGCCGCCAAGCGCGACGTTCAGCGACGTGATCCCGTTCTCGACATCGAACACCGAGGCGTCGCCGCTGGCAATCGCAACCGGCACATCGCCCTCGTTGAATGAGACGGCGATATCGACGCCAGCGCCGGCACCGTTGAGATCGACGACGCCGGCATCGTTGACCGACGCCACGGTGATGACGATCGAAGCTTCCGAAAAGCCGCCATTGCCGTCGCTGATACGGTAGGTCAGCGGCACGGTGCCGTTGAAATCGGCCGTCGGGGTGAAGGTCAACGATCCATCGGCGTTGAGGCGGATGACGCCACCCGCAACGGCAACCGTGCCATCGGTGACGATCGGCTGGCCGTCGATCGCCACGACCGTGAGCGGATCACCGTCGGGATCGACATCCACGCCGCCGCCGACCGTGCCAACGCCGGTGATCGGGTTGAAGGTGACGGCGGTGTCTTCGTTGGTCTGAACCGCGTCGTTGGCGGCGATCGGCGCGGGGTTGCTGACGGTGAAGACGAACTGCGTCGAGACCTCGCCGCCCTGGCCGTCATTGGCCGTAACGACGACGGTGTAGGGGCTGCCCGCCGATGCATTGGCATCCAGCGTGCCGCTGATGAGACCGGTCGCGGGGTCGAAGCCGAGGCCGGGCGGCAGGCCATTGACCGAGATCGCCAGCGTGTCGCCATCGACATCGCTGAAGAAGCCCCTGACATCGAAGCTGACGGCCGAGCCATCTGCCTGCGCGCGATCGGGGATCGGGGTCGCCACGGGCGCATCGTTGACGGGATCGACCGTAACCGTCACCGTCGCCGTATCGCTGCCGCCATTGCCGTCGCTGATCGTATAGGTGAAGGAAGCGGTTCCGGCGTAGTTGGCGGCAGGCGTGAAGCGCAGCACCTGCGCGCCGTTGACCAGCACGAGCTGCACCGAGCCGTTGGAGGTCGGCACGGCCGCGCCACCGACGCTCAGGTTGACGCCGTTGACGAGCGTGATGCTCCTGACATCGCCGTCTGTGTCGATATCATTGGCGAGCACGTCGATATCGACTGGCTGGTCCTCCGGCGTTCTTGCCGTGTCGTTCATCGCGTCCGGCGCGATGTTGCGGATAACGTAGGTGAAATCGGATTCGGCGGTGAGGCCGCCGTCATCGGTCGCGATGACCTTGACCACGTAGTTGGAGAGGCCCATCGGGCCGGAGGCGCCGGCGCTGATCTGGCCGCTGATGATACCAGTCACCGGATCGAAGGTCAGGCCCGGAGGCAGGCCCTGAACGTCGTATGTCAGCACGCCGCCCTCGGGATCGGCGAAGTAGCTCGAAATGTCGAAGCTGATCGTGTCGCCGTCGTTGCGTTCCATGTCGGCGATCGGGGTTTCGATGGGCGCGTCATTCTGGGCGCCGACCGTGATCGTCAACACGCCGGTGCTGAGACCCCCCTGGCCGTCGGTGACGCGATAGACCACCGTGTCGATGCCGTTGAAATCTTTTGCAGGCGTGTAGTTCAACGTTCCGTCGCTGTTGACGGTCACCGTGCCGTGGCCGGCCTGCGGCGGGAAATCCGGATCGATCGACAATACGTCGCCATCGGGGTCGGTATCGTTTCCAAGCACGTCGATGTTGAGAAGCGGCACATCCTCGGTGGTGGTCGCGGTATCGTTGACGGCGGTGGGAGCCGGGTTGGTGACGGTGAGGTTGAAGGTTGTCACCAACCTGCCGCCTTGACCGTCTAGCGCCACTACTTCCACCGTATAGATCGGGCCGCCCGACGACGCGTCGGCGGCGATCTTGCCGGTGATAACCCCGTTCGCGTCCATCGACAGACCTGTCGGCAGGCCGGATGCCGTAAAGGTCAGCGTATCGCCGTCGACGTCGCTGAAGAAATCGCTGACGTCGATCGGCTTTCCATCGAGCGACTGGCCATCGGCAAGCGTGACCGCCGGGATGGGTGTTGCCACCGGATTGTCGTTCACGCCGGTGACCGTCACGGTGATGGTCGCCGTATCGCTTTCGCCATCGGCATCCGTCACGCGGTAGGTGACCGACGTCGTGCGAGTCTCGCCGGCGCGAAGATCGGCGAAATCGCTGCCCGGGTTGAAGCTGTAGCCGCCGGTGGCGTTGACTGTGAAGGTTCCGCCGTTCGAACCCGCGACCGGCTGGCCGACACCGCCCGCCTGGCCGTTGATCCGGTCGATGGTCAGGGCGTCGCCATCGGGGTCCGTATCGTTGGTCAGCGCATTGCCGCTACCGCTGCTGTTTTGCCCGACCGACAGGACGTCGCTGAATGCCTTGGGCGGGAAATTGCTGATGATCCAGGTAATCGTGCGCGAGATCGTGCCGCCCTGCCCGTCCGATACGGTGATCGTCGCGACATAGGGTTCGGGACGCGAGGCGTTGTTGGGAAGCGGACCCGAGATCACGCCGGTCGCGGCGTCGATCTGCAGACCGGGCGGGAGATCGGTCGCGGCATAGCTCAGCGTATCGCCGTCGCGATCGGAGAAATAGATGCCGGCGTCGAAGGAGACGGTCTGGCCGTCGCTGTCCATCTGCGCTGGAAGCGGGCCGCTGACATCGGGAGCGTCGTTGACGGCGTTGATCGATATCGTGACGGTTGCCGTCGAGACCCCGCCCTGTCCGTCGGAGATGGTGTAGATGATCGTGTCGGTGCCGTTGAAATCGGCAGCCGGGACGTAGGTGATCGAACCGTTCGCCGTAAAGGTCAGCGTTCCCTGGCCGGCCGAGGCGGCAATCAGGCTGAGCGTATCGCCATCCGGGTCGGTGTCCGCGCCCGAGGCGCCGCTCGCCGTTCCCGCGCCGGTGATGACGTTGAACGTCGCGGACTGATCTTCGTTGATCGCGAGATTGTCGTTGACAGCAGTCGGTCCCGGATTTGTCACCTCGAGCTTGAAGCTCTGTGAGACGGACGCGCCGGTCCCGTTCGGCCCGTCATGCGCCGTCACCGTGATTTGATAGACGCCCGCGGTGCCGCCCTGGCTGGCGTTATGATCGATGGTGCCGAAGATGAGACCGGTCGCCTGGTCGAAGCTCAACCCGGCCGGCAATCCTGTTATCGTGTAGTTCAGCGTATCTCCGTCCGGATCATCGAAGAAATCGGAGACGCGATAGATCAGCTGCTGCCCATCGGCCCGCACGCGATCCGGTATGGGGTTGGTCCCCTCGGGGGCATCGTTCTGCGGAATGATCGTGATCGTCACCGTCGCGGTATCGACGCCGCCGTTTCCATCATCGATCGAGTAGCTGAAGCTTTCCTGACCGCTGTAGTTGGCATTCGGCGTGAAGCGCAGCACCGGCCGATCAGTCGGGCCATCGACCAGTCGAACCGTGCCGTTCGTCGTCGCGACCGCCGGACCGTTCAGTTGCAGCACCACATTGTTGACGCGGATGACCTCGTCATTGTCGCCATCCGGGTCGCCGTCATTGGCAAGCACGTCGATATCGACGGGCGTGTCCTCGTTGGTGGTCGCGAAATCGTCCTGCGCGATCGGCGGCAGGTTGAGGACGGTATAGTTGAAGGTGACCGACGTCGTGCCGCCCTTGCCGTCCGCCGCCGTTACCGTCACCGTATAGACGGCCTCGCCGGTCGGGCCGAGGCTTCCGGCGCAATACGCCCGGAGACCAGACCGGTGGCCGGATCGATGGTCAATCCCGCGGGCAGGCCGCTCGCGGCATAGGTCAGCGGATCGCCGTCGGCATCCGAGAAGAAGGCGGAGATATTGAGACTGTCGGTATCGCCGTCGTTTCTCGTGCGGTCGGCGATAGGCTGGCCGACCGGCGCGTCGTTGACGGCGAGAACGGTGACGGTGACCGTCGCGGTCGCGGTTCCGCCGTTTCCGTCCGAGATCGTATAGGTGATCGTATCGGTACCATTGAAGTTGGCGTTCGGCTGATAGGTGATCTGGCCGCCGGTGCCGAGTGTCACAGTGCCATTTGCTGCGCTGGCCGCTGTGACCGTCAGGGGATCGCCGTCGGGATCGCTGTCCGGCACGCCGCCGCTGGCCGTGCCGTCGAGCACGTTGAAGGTGAGCGGCGTGTCCTCGGTCGCGGTGACGGCATCGTTGACGGCGACCGGCGGCGGGTTGCTGACCGAGAAGGAGAAGCTCTGGCTGGCCGTGCCGCCGCGGCCATCGCTGACGCTGACGGTGACCGTGTAGACGCCGTTGCCGGTCGGACCGCCGACACTCGCCTGGCGATCGATCGTTCCCGTCACCACGCCGGCCGCGTTGATCGACAGGCCGACCGGCAGGCCGCTTGAGGAATAGGTCAGGGTATCGTTGTCGGCATCAGAGAAGAAGCCGGAAACATCGAAGCTGACGGCTGCGCCATCGGCGCCCGAGCGGGCCGGAAGCGGCGTGCCGACCGGCGCATCGTTGACGCTCGCGACATTGACCGTGACCGTATACTCGTTGCTGCCGCCCTTGCCGTCACTGACGACATAGGTGAACCGATCCGTGCCGTTGAAATTGGCCGATGGCGTGTAGCTGTAGGTGCCATTTGGGTTGACGACAACGGTGCCATGGGCCGGCGTGGTGCTGCCAGCGGCATAGGTGATCGCATCGCCGTCCACGTCGGTCGCAGCAGGCAGGGTGCTCGAGATCACCCCATCTTCATCGACCGAGACGGTGGTATCGGAGGCAACGGGCGCGTCGTTGACCGGCGTGACTGTCCCATTGACGGTGGCCGTCGCGGTGCCACCATTGCCGTCCGAGATCGTGTAGGTGAAGGATGGGGTGCCGTTGTAATTGGCTGCCGACGTGAAGGTCAGCGTGCCATTCGCATTGAGCCTGACGCTGCCGCCCGTGATGGCCACGGACCCGCCGGACACAATCGCGGTGCCGTTGATCGCGGTCACATTGAGCGCATCGCCATCCACGTCGCTGTCGTTGCCGCGGACATCGAAGGTCACGGCCGTGTCTTCAAGCGTGGTGAAGCTGTCGTTGACGGCAACCGGTGCGTCGTTCACCGGCGTCACGCTGCCGCTGACGGTGGCGGTCGCAGTGCCGCCATTGCCGTCGGAGATGGTGTAGGTGAAGCTCGGGCTGCCGTTGAAATTCGCCGTCGGCGTGAAGGTCAGCGTGCCGTTGGCGTTCAGCCGCACCGTGCCGCCGGTAACGGCCACCACCCCGCCGGCCGCGATATTGGCGCCGTTGATCGCGGTCACGGTGAGCGTGTCGCCGTCGACATCGCTGTCATTGCCGAGCACATCGAAAGTGACGGCCGTATCCTCTGGCGTCGTGAAGCTGTCGGCCACAGCGACGGGGATGTCGTTGACCGGCGTTACCGTGCCGCTGACGGTGGCGGTCGCGCTGCCGCCATTGCCGTCGGAGACGGTGTAGGTGAAGCTCGGGCTGCCGTTGAAATTCGCGGTCGGCGTGAAGGTCAGCGTGCCGTTGGCGTTCAAGGTGACGATGCCGCCGGTGATCGCCACGGACCTGCCGGCAGTGATGCCGGTGCCATTGATCTGGGTGATCGTCAGCGCGTCGCCGTCCGGATCGCTGTCGTTATTGAGAACGGCGATGGTGACCGCCTGGTCCTCCGGCGTCGTGAAGCTATCACCTTGCGCCACCGGCGGATCCTGAACGGGATTGACCGTCCCGTTGACGGTTGCCGTCGCCGTGCCGCCGTGGCCGTCGGATATGGTGTAGCTGAAGCTCGGATTGCCGTTGTAATTGGCTGCCGGCGTAAAGGTCAGCGTGCCATCGGCGTTCAACCGGACGCTGCCGCCGGTGACGGCGACCGAGCCGCCGGACGCGATAGTCGAGCCGTTGATCTGGATCACGGCCAGCGCATCGCCATCGACGTCGCCGTCGTTGGTGCGGACATCGAAGGTGACAGCGGTATCCTCGTCGGTCGTGAAGCTGTCGTTGGCGGCGACCGGCGGGTCTTGTACCGGGTTGACGGTGCCGGTGACGGTTGCGCTCGCCGTGCCGCCCTGGCCGTCGGAAATCGTATAGGTGAAGGTCGGTCGGCCGTTGTAATCGGCCGTCGGCGTGAAGGTCAGCCGGCCATCGGCATTGAGCGTGACCACGCCGCCGGTGACGGCAACCGAACCGCCGGCAACGATGGCCGTGCCATTGATCGCCGTGACACCAAGCGTGCCGCCGTCGACATCGCTGTCATTCGCGCGCACGTCGAAGGTGACGGACGTGTCCTCGTTGGTGGTGAAACTATCGGCCACCGCGACCGGGGCATCATTCAGGCCGGTCACCGTCACGGTCACGGTTGCCGTCGAGAAGCCGCCCTGGCCGTCGGTGATCGTGTAGGTCACGGTCGTGACGCGCGTCGCGCCGGCGGCCAGATCGTCGAAGGCAGTGCCGGGATTGAAGGCGTAGGTGCCATCGGCGTTGATCGTGAAGGTGCCGCCATTGGACCCGGCCACGGCCTGACCGACACCAGCGCCGCTGCCGCCGACCGCCGAGACGGAAATCGGATCGCCATCGGGATCGGTATCGACGCCATTGCCATTGTTGACGAAGACGGAGCCCGTCAGCGGAGAGTTCTCGGTTGTCGCCAGATTGTCGGCGGCGGCCACCGGGGGCGGATTGAGAACGGCCCAGGTGAAGCTGCGGTTCGCTGTCGCCCCGCTGCCGTCGGTCGCCGTCACGGTGACGGCATAGGGACCGTTGACGCTGGCGCTGCGGTTGATGGTGCCGGAGATGACACCGGTCGTGGCGTTGATCGTCAGGCCCGAGGGAAGACCGGTCGCGGTGAAGGTCAGCGTGTCGCCGGTATCGGGATCGCTGAAGTTGCCGGCAACGTTGAGCGTCACCGACTGCGCGTCGTTGCCGGTCTGGTTGGCGATCGGCGTGGAGATCGGCGCATCGTTGACACCCGTGACCGTCACCGTGACCGTCGCCGTCGAGAAGCCGCCGCGGCCGTCCGACAGCTGGTAGGTGACGCTGGAGGTGCGGCTCTGGCCGGCCGGAAGATCGGTGAAAGCCGTGCCCGGGTTGAACACCGCGGCACCATTGGCGCCGATCGTGAACGTACCGCCGTTCGAGCCCGTGACCGCAAGCCCGACATTGCCGGCGACGCCGTTGATGGCCGAGACCTGCAGCACGTCGCCATCGACATCGGTGTCGTTGGCAAGCACGTTGAGGCTCGTGCTGACGCCGGCATTGGTTTGGGCGGTATCGTTGACGCCAACAGGCGCGTCGTTGACCGAATTGACGGTGACGCTGACCAGATATTGGACCGTGGCGGTACCGTCGGTAACACTATAGGTGAAGCTGTCGGTGCCGTTGAAATTGGCTGATGGTGTGTAGGTGTAGGTGCCGTTGGGGTTGACCACGACGGTGCCGTGCGACGGCGCGATCGATCCGGCGCCATAGGTCAGGCTATCGCCGTCGACATCGGTCGCGACAGGCAGCGTGCCGGAAAAGGCCGTATCCTCGTTGGTGGTGATCGCCGTATCGGAACCGACGGGCGCGTCATTGACCGGGGCCACTGATATCGTCGCCGTATCGGTATCGGACAAGGCGCCACCGCTGCCGGTATTGCCGTTGTCGTTGGTCACCATCGTGAGCGTCACCGCGCCATTGGCGTTGGCGGCAGGGTTGAACACAGGCCGGGTGCCAGCTGCGGCGAGGAAGCCGTTGATGTTGGAGAGCGTGCCGGTCAGCACCAAGGTGCCCGATCCGGAGCCGCTGACGGTGACACCGGAAGCGCCGGTGGCGGCGAGCGTGCCGGAATTGACGCTGAGCGTCACCCGGATCGCACCGGAGCCGGCGTCGACATCGGTGACCTGCAGGCCGGCCAGCGACAGCGCCGTATCCTCGTTTGTCCCGAAGCTAGCCGGCAGGGTGTTGACCGGCGCATCGTTGACGGCCGTGACGTTGAAGGTGAAGTTGTTCGGGCTCTGGTCTGTATCCTGGCCGCCATTCGCCGTGCCGCCATTGTCGCGGACCTGGAAGGTGAAGGAGGCGAGCGCCGTGCCATTGGCATTGGCCGATGGCGTGAAGGTGAGGTTGCCGAGATTGGCGGCGGAGATCACCTGGCCGGCGGTGACGGCCGTGCCGCCGAGCGAGAGCACACCGTTGGTCGGCAGGGTGGTGATGACGACGGCGGCGAGGCTGTTGGCCGGGCTGTCGTTCGGATCGGTGAAGCCGAAGCTCGCGGCAGAGAAGGTGTAGACGCTGTCCTCGTTGATGGTGACGGTATTGTCGGTGCCGGCGGGCGCATCGTTGACTGATGTAATCGCGATCGTTGCCGTATCGATATCGACGAGCGAGGGGCCGCCGGTATTGCCGTTGTCGTTGGTGGTCATCGTCAGCGTGACGCTGGCGGTGGAATTGGCTGATGGCGTGAAGCTCGGGCGCGTCGCGCCGGCGAGGTAGGCGTTGATATCGGCCAGCGTGCCGGACAGCGTCAGAGCCTGCGATCCGGAGCCGTTCACCGTGACGCCACCGGCGCCAAGCGCCGAGAGCACGCCGGAATTGACCGACAGCGTCACCGTCATCGTACCGGAGCCAGCATCCTGGTCGCTGATCTGCAGGCCAGCGAGGCCGAGAGACGTATCCTCGATCGCGGTGAAGGAGGGCGGCAGCGTGTTGACGGGTGGTGTGTTCACCGAAGCCACGGCGACGCTGACCTGCGCGGTTTCGGTGACCCCGCCAGAGGTGACGGTATAGGTGAAGGTCGTCACGCCGTTATAATCGAGCGTCGGGGTGAAGATCAGCTGGCTGGAGGCGTTCAGCCGCACAGTGCCATTGGCGACAGTGACCGCCGCCCCGCCTGCCGTGATCGCGGTTCCATTGACGGCGGTGATCGCCCGAGCAGGGTTCTCGAAGCTGTCATTGGCGAGCACCGAGATAACCGCCGGGACGTCCTCGTCCGTGGAAACGGAATCATTGGCGATATCGGCAACCGGGGTGATGGTGACAGGGATGGTGCTGGTGGCGTTGAGCGAACCGTCGGAGGTCTGCACCGAAATCTGCGCCGTGCCATTGTAATCGGCAACCGGCGCGTAGCTTGCGCCCGCGAGCGCCGTGTTGATCGCCGCCGTGGTGCCGGTGAAGGTCATCGTCTGATCGGCCGTGCCGTCGCCCGCGCTGAACGACAGGCCCGATATGCCGGACAACGAGAAGGAGCCGTTGGTGACGGTGACGGTCACCGTCAGCGTTCCATTGTCGACATCCGAGACGACGATCGCATTGCCGCCGGAGGACGAGAAGACGATGGAGGTATCTTCCGCCGTCGTCTGTGCCGGCGGCACGGTGTTGACGGGCGCGTCGTTGACAGGGTTGACCACGATCGTCACGGTCGCGGTTTCCGTTACGCCGCCCGAGGTGACCGTATAGGTGAAGCTCGTCGTGCCGTTGAAATTGGCAGCCGGCGTGTAGGTAATCGTGCCATCGGCGGCGAAGGTGACCGTACCCTGGCCTGCAGGGGGCTGCGTGACCGATGTGATCGCCCTGCCCGCATTCTCGAAATTGTCGGCCGAGGCACCGTTCGTGCCGGTGATGGCGTTGAAGGTGAGGGCCGTGTCTTCGTTGGTCGTCAGGTTGTCGGCGACGATATCGGCGACCGGCGTGATTGATATCGCCACCGTGTCGGTGTCGGTCAGGGTGCCATCCGTCGTCTGGATGGTCAGTTGCGCCGCGCCGTTATAATCGGCGGTGGCGGTGTAGGTCAGGCCCGCCAGCGCCGCGTTGATCTGCGCGGCCGTGCCCGACAGCCGGACTGTCGACGTGCCGTTGTTGGCGATCGTCGCCCCGGTTCCCGTCGTCACGTTGGCGATGCCGTTGGTGACGGTAACAGTCGTGGTCAGCGCATCGCCGTCGACATCGGCGACCGACACGCCGGATACGACAAGCGGCGTATCCTCGGCAACGGTCTGCGCGCCCGGAACGGTGTTCACCGGCGCGTCGTTGACCGGCACGATGGTCACGTTGACAGTCGCGGTCTCGGTCACGCCGCCGGAGGTGACCGTATAGGTGAAGCTCGTGCTGCCGTTGACGTTGACCGATGGTGTGAAGGTCAGCGTGCCATCGGCGTTGAGGCGCACCGTGCCGCTGGCGACGTTGACCACGCCGTTTGTGACGATGGCCGAGCCGTTGATCGCCGTGATCGTGTGGCCGGCGTTTTCGAAGCTGTCGTTGGCATCGACGGCGATGACAACCGCCGTGTCCTCGTTGGTCGTGGCCGTATCGTTGGCGATATCGGCGACCGCTGTCACCGAAATGGTCTGCGTGTCCGTGTCGGTCAGCTGCCCGTCGCTGCTGGTCATCGTCAGTGTCACGCTGCCGTTGAAATCGGCGACCGGCGCATAGGTCGGCCGGGCGGTGCTCGCCAGATAGGCGTTGATGCTGGAAAGCGTGCCAGACAGCGTGATAGCGGAGGTGCCCGAGCCGGTGACGGTCACGCCGGAACCGCTCGCGGCCGTCAGCACGCCGGAGCCGACCGACAGCGTCACCGTCGCCGTGCCCGAACCGATGTCCGGGTCGGCCACGGAGAGGCCGGTCAGCGACAGCGTTCCGTCCTCGCCCACAGTCCAGCCGCCCGTGGGCAGCGTGTTGACCGGCGCGTCGTTGACGGGCGTGACCGCGACTGTCGTCACGGCCGTGTTCGATGACGCCGCACCGTCGGATACGGTGACGTTGATCGATCGGGTCACCGCACCCGGATCGTCGGAGGTCGAGGCATAGCGGATCTGGCCGAGCGCCGTCTGGTAGGCGGCCTTGGTCGCCGAACCGGTCAAGGTGAGCGTAAAGGTCGAGGCGTTGTAACTGGCGGTGATGCCAGATGGCAGCGTGCCGGTGACCGCCAGCACGTCACCCGCCTGCCCATTCGAAATGATGATCGTCGCCGATGCCATGTTGGCGTTGTCGACGTCGGCAACGAGAACGCCGGTGTTGACGATGGCGACGCCGGCCGCGTTCTCGGTGTAGCTGGTCGCGTAGCCGGTGCCTGCCGCCGATGTATCGAGGTCGAGCGTCGGCGCGTCGTTGACGGCGATGACGGTGATGGTCGCCGTATCCACGTCGGTCAGCGCGCCGCCCGAACCGGTGTTGCCGCCGTCATTGGTCGTCATCGTCAGCGTGACCGCGCCATTGAAGTCGGCCACCGGCGTGTAGACCGGTCGCGCCGTGCTGGCGAGATAGGCGTTGATGCTGGCAAGCGTGCCCGACAGCGTCAGCGACGAGGTGCCGGAGCCGCTGATCGTCACACCCGATCCGGATACGGCGGTCAGCTGTCCGGAATTGACCCCGAGCACGACGGTCATCGTGCCGCTACCGGCATCGACATCCGAGATCGCAAGCCCGGTCAGCGCGAGCGCCGTATCCTCGTTGACCGACCAGCCGCCCGCCGGCAGCGTGTTGACTGGCGCGTCGTTGACGGGATCGATGGTGATGGTGCGCGTGTCGACATCGGTGAGCGCGCCGCCGGAGCCAGTATTGCCACCATCATTGGTCGTCATCGTCAGCGTCACCGAACCGCTGGCATTGGCGGCCGGATTGAATTGCGGAGCGGCGGCGGACGCGAGATAGGCGTTGATCGCCGAAAGCGTGCCCGACAGGGTGAGCGAGGTCGATCCCGATCCGGAGACCGTGACACCGGCGCCCGAGCTCGCCGAGACCGTGCCACCCGAAACGGCGAGCGTTACCGTCATCGTGCCGGTGCCGGCATCGACGTCGGAGATCGACAGGCCGGAGAGCGCTATCGCGGTATCCTCGCTGGTGCTCCAGCCGGATGCCGGCAGGCTGTTGACCGGCGCATCGTTGACGGCGCTGACATTGACCGTGACGGTCGCCGTCTCGGTGACGCCGCCCGAGGTGACCGTGTAGGTGAAGGTCGTCTGCCCATTGAAGTTGGCGGCTGGCGTATAGACCAGCGTCCCGTCCGCGGCGAAGGTGACGCTGCCCTGTCCGGCCGGCGGCTGCGTGACCGACGTGACGGCGCGGCCGGGGTCCTTGAAGGTATCGGCCGTTGCGCCGTTCGTCCCAGTGATGACGTTGAAGGTGATTGCCGTGTCTTCCGCGGTCGCTACCGTATCCGGCGTGATATCGGCCACCGGCGTAACCGTGATCGCGACATTGTCCGTGTCGGTCAGCGAACCGTCGGACGTGGAAACGACGAGCGTGTCCGAGCCGTTATAGTCGGCGCGGCCGGTGTAGCGCAGCGAGGCGAGCACGCTGTTGACCTGCGCGAGCGTGCCCGAGACAGTGACCGATGCGGTTCCGTTCCCCGTCACGGTTCCCGCGATGACCGACGGCGACAGCGTACCATTCGCGACCGACAGCGTGACCGTGACCGAGCCGCTGTCGACGTCGCTCACGGAAATGCCGGAGATCGCGGTCTGCACGTCCTCATTCAGCGTGACTGACGTCGGCACCGTATTCACCGGCGCGTCATTGACGGCGATGACGTTGACGATGGCGACCGCGACGTTCGAATTGGCGGCGCCGTCATTGACCGTGACGTTGATGCTGCGCGGTGTGGTGGACGGATTTTCCGAGCTCGACAGGAAGCGGATCTGCTGCAGCGCCGTCTCGTAGCTGGCGCGCTGGGCCGAACCCGTGAGCGTCAGGGTGAAGGTCGCGGCGTTGTAGCTCGCGGTGATGCCTGAGGGCAGCGTGCCTGCCACGGCCAGAATGTCGCCAGCCTGACCGTTGGTGATGACCGCCGACAGCGAGGCCATGTTGGCGCTGTCGATGTCGGTGATCACGCCATCCGTATCGGCAATCGCAACGCCGGGGTCGTTTTCGGTGTAGGTCGCGGTGAAGCCGGTGCCGGCACCCGATGCGTCGAGATCGAGGATCGGCGCATCATTGACGGGCGTGATGTTGATCACCGCCGTGTCGGTATCGGTCAGCGGGCCGCCGGTGCCGAAATTGCCGAGGTCGCTGGTCGTCATCGTCACGGTGACGCTGCCATTGGCGTCGGCCACCGGCACATAGACGGGCGCCGCACTCGATGCCAGGTAGGCGTTGAGATTGGCCAGTGTGCCCGTTAGCACCAGCGTGCCGGTACCCGAACCGGAAACGGTGACGGAACCGCCGGCCGTGGCCGTCAGCACGCCTGTCGGCACCTGCAGCCGGACGGTCATCGAGCCCGTTCCGGCATCCGGGTCCGTGATCGACAGGCCGGTCAGCGCGACGCTGGTGTCTTCGTTGGTCGTCCAGCTCACCGGTAGCGTATTGACCGGCGCGTCGTTGACGGCGGTGATCGAAACGGCGGTGACGGCGGTGTTGGAATTGGCGGCGCCGTCATTGACGGTAACGCTGATGTTGCGCGATGCGGCGGCGCCGTTCAGCGTCGGATTGTCCGAGCTGGATGTATAAAGTAACTGACGCAGGGCGGTCTCGTAAGCGGCCTTGGTTGCCGAACCCGACAGCGTCAGGGTGAAGGTCGTTGCGTTGTAGCTGGCGGTGATCCCCGATGGCAGGGTGCCGGTGACCGTGAGGAGGTCGCCCGCCTGGCCATTGGTGATCACGATCGCGGCCGAGGCCATGTTGGCATTGTCGACGTCGATGACGCTGCTGTTGGTGTTGGAGATTGCGACGCCGGTGGCATTTTCCGTGTAACCGACCGAATAGCCGGTTCCGGTCGTCGAGCCGTCGAGATCCAGAACAGGCGCGTCGTTGACCGGGTTGATGATGATATTGCGCGTATCGACATCGGTGAGCGCGCCGCCCGTGCCGGTGTTGCCGTTGTCGTTGGTCGTCATGGTCAGTACGACGGTGCCGTTGGCATCGGCGACGGGAACGTAGACGGGGGCGGACGCCGAGGCGAGATAGGCGTTGATATTGGCGAGCGTACCTGTCAGCACCACGGTGCCGGTTCCCGACCCAGAAACGCCGACGCTGCCGCCGGCCGTCGCCGTGATCGTGCCGGAGGCGACGCTCAGCGTCACCGTCATCGAGCCAGTACCGGCGTCGAGGTCGGTGACCGAGAGGCCCGTCAGCGCCAGGCTGGTATCCTCGTTCGTCGTCCAGCTGGCCGGCAGGTTGTTGACCGGCGCATCGTTGACCGCGACCACCGAGATGGTGGAGGTCGCGACGGCCGACGACAGGCCGCCATCGTTGACCGTGACATTGACGACGCGCGGCGTCGTGCTCGGATTGTCGCCGGTGTTGGAGAAGGTGATGGCCTTGATCGCCGCGGCATAACTCGCCTTGGTGGCCGAGCCCGTCAGCGTGACGGTGACCTGCCCGGCGACCGTCGTATCGACCGATCCGGTGATGCCGCTCGGCAGCGTTCCGACCGTGAGTACGTCGCCGGCCTGCGCGTTGGTGAGCACGATTGTCGCCGAGCGCATGTTGGTGCTGTCGAGATCGCGCACGTCGGTCGCGGTGCTGCCAATCGACACGCCGGCACCGTTTTCCGTGTAGGTCGTCGTGTAGTTGACGCCGGCAACGGTATCGACATTGCGCAAGGCGCTGACATTGTCGATGAAGATATCATCCGTGCTCGGCGTCAGAAGGCCGCCGGCCGCGGAATAGCTGAAGACAAGATCGCCGGTTGCGACCACCGTCGATGGCAGGTTGATGGTGACCGCGGTGCGGCCCCAGGCGGTGGTGCCGGCGGCCGATGCGGCGACGGTGGACGGCGTTCCGGATGCGCCGTTGAAATAGGTGATGGTCGCGGTGTTCGGCGTGCCGTTGAGCGTGCCGGTCGTGATACGCGCATAAAGCACGCCGCCGATCGTGACGTCGAGCGTCGCCGGGGTATTGTTGTCGTTGGAGATGCCGAGCAGCAGGTTGTTGCTCCAACCCACATCGAAGGTCAGCTGTGCCGCGCCCGATGGCGCGAGACCGTCGGTCCAGCCGGAGACGTTCGCCTGGGTGAGCGTGCCGGTGCCGCCATTGAGCGTCCATGCAAACCCGTCATTCGCTGTCGCGCCCGTGCCGCCGATCGTCCAGCCGGTGGTGCCCGGCGTGCCGCCATTGGTGATGATCTGCGTCGGCGTCGTACCGGAATTGAGGTCGACGACGGGCGGCTGGGCATAGTAGCCGAAGTCGGCCGCGAGGTTGGTGGCGCCGATCGTGGCGAGCGTGACCGCCTGTGTCGTGCTTGCCGTCGTCAGCGTCGCCGTGCCAAGCACACCGTTCGCGTCGGTGACGCGCACGATGTACTGGCCGGGGAGAACGCCGGTGAACAAATAATTGCCGTTGGCGTCGGTCGTATCCGTCGCCAGAATGCGTTCGCCGGTGCTTACCAGGCCATCACCGTTGACGTCGTCGATCAGCTGGACAGTGACACCGCCGATACCGCCATCGCCGGTGTTGAAGGTTCCGCTCTTGTCGACGTCGTTGAAGATCTTGTCGCCGATTGTCCCGGTCGGCGGCGTCCAGCGCGCGGCGTCCGAGATACCGGTGAGCGCGGTCGTGCCGTTGGTGGTGATGGTAACGGCCGAGCCAATGGCGGCGCCGGTTGTCGGGTTGATCTGGCGGATATCGGTGCCGACGAGATAGGTGTTGCCGTTGATATCGCCGCCGCCCTGTGCGCCGGTGCTGCCTCCGACGTTGGTGAAGCTGTCGATGATCGCCCCGTTCGCCAGGTTGTAACGGGTAATCGTCGAAGCGTTGATACTGAGCAGCGCGTTGCTTGTTGCATCGATTGCGAAATCGCCCCAGTCGTTCGCTGTCGTGATCTGCGCGCCGAACGCCGTCGCGCCCGCCATCGTGCGACCATTGTTGCTGAAAGTAATTCGGTAGATCTGGTCATTGCTGCCGGTAATGTTTTCGACGCCGAGATAGAGGCCGCCGTTGAAAAAGGTCGCGGCGCCGCCGCCGACACCGGTCGTGCCCGTGACAATATTGGTCGTAGCGCCCGTGGTCAGATCGGAATCGACCAGGATGTGGGTGTTGTTGATGTAATCGTAGGCGAACAGCGCCTTGTTGGCCGGATCGGTCGAGCTATCGACATAGTAGATCAAGCCGTTCGTCTGGTCGGCGGCCAGCGAGTTGATCGTGTTTGACACCGTGATGCCGCCGACGGAGGTCGGAACCGTCGTGATCATCGTCGCCTTGCCGGTCAGGACATCGACGCTGTAGATCGACCGACCGGCAGACACCAGTAACGCGCCATTGCCGTTGGAGGTCGCGACATTCAGCGTTTCGGCGAAATCCGCCTGGCTCCTCTCCGTGCCGATCACATCGGAAGCGATATCGCCATCGCGGTATTCGAGATCCCAATTGCCGCCGAGCGCGGCACTCCCCGTCGGGTCCGTCGAGGCGGCAATGTCGGCGCCGGTGAGATAGCCGAGCATCTTGACGGCATTCGTGCCCCCATCGCCCTCGGCGAAATTGCAGCCGTAGACAAGAATGTCGGCATCATCGGAAAGCGAATCGCGAAGCGATGTCAGATCGGCGGCGTAGTCGGTCGCCATCGTCGTGGCCGTCAGCGACGCGGAGCCGAGCTGCAGGAAACCCTCCTTGCCGTGCGATATGATGTGGATCGCTTCGACATCCTGCATGGACGAAAGCGTATCGGCCAGTTCGCGAACGCCGTTCTCGTTCGCATCGACCACCACGACCTTGAAATTGTCGCCAAGGTCTTTGACCAGCGCCTCGTAGTCGGGCACTGAGGAATCGATCACCACCACCTGGCGCGGTTGCGAAACGGCGGATGTCGCGGGGCCCTCGGGTGGCGCCGAAGCGGCCTGGCGTTCGGCGAGCGCGGCGACAAGCGCATCGCGGCCGTCACTCGTGGTGTCGCGCTGAACAGCGTCCGCCCCGCTACGATCCGTTTGATCCTGCTGGCTTTTTTCCTGGGATTTTTCCACGGTCGCAGCGCCGGCTGCGTCGAATGCGATGCGTTGTTCCAACTCCATCAACATCGAGCCGTATGTCGGCTTGGCATTCCTACCCCGCATCTTTTTGACGCGGTCAGGGGCGGGGCGAACGTAGCGTTCGTTCATGGGGTTTCCTCCACGACAGATCGTTTCGTTGACCGGGTGCCCAATTACCCGGCGCGTGTCTATTGCTGTTCAGTCATCCTCGCGACCGGCTCCCAAGACCGGTATTTTCAACCGTAGTGAGCAGAGAATTAACAATTCCCTAATTTTCCGCATCAGGAATTAGCCTGTACTAAATCAACCATTGCAGGAGCAGTCAGCCGTATCCGTTCGACACATCATTTAGCACACACCAATAAAGAATGCCCTGAAAAATTGTGTTTTGTTAAGTGTTGATTAACCATGTTAGCAAAGACTGAAAGCACTCAGACGACAGTTTCGCATTCCAAAAGCGCGCTCTGATTGCCGAATTTACGCCACGCAATTGCATATCCGTAGACATCAGCTACCTGCGGCTTAGTCGTGTACGGAACAGGTTCGAGGAATGATTTAATGAAATTCCCAGTCTTTCTAGTGGTTTCCGTCAGCCTGATCGCGACAGGATGCACCGTCACCCCGAAACCGCTACCCCCGGAAGCGCATGCAAGCTTCGGCAAGGAGAGGCTTGCCCTTGCCACCGCCGATCAGGAGCCCATCTCCGGTAAGGTGGACTTGTACGAAGCCATGGCGAGAGCGTTGAAATACAATCTTGACACGAAGGTAGAGGTTATGCAGGCGGCGCTCAAATTACGGGAGGCGGATCTGGTAAGCTATTCCGCACTCCCTAAGATTGTAGCTGGCGCAGGGTATGCTGGCCGCAACGAAGCGGACCCGACCGAGGCCTCTACCCGCGATGATAGTATTGTTACAGCCGATCTGACCTCCTCCTGGAACATCCTGGATTTCGGCCTCTCCTATGTGCGCGCCAAGCAGGCGACGGACGAGGTGCTGGTTCAGGATGAGATGAAGCGGCGGATGGTCAACAAGGTCATAGAGGATGTCCGCACGGCCTATTGGCGCGCTGTGAGCTACCAGCGTCTCGTCGGCCGCATGCGGGCGCTTGAAGGCCGCGTCGCCCGCGCCCTGAGGGACACCCGCAATCTTTCGTCCAACGGCGAGACGTCGCCGCTGGTCGCGCTGACCTATGAGCGCGAACTGATCGAGGTCAAGCGCGAGGTCGAACTTCTGGAAGGCGAACTGCTCGTCGCCAAGACCCAGCTTTCCGCGCTGATGAACGTGAAGCCAGGCACGGAGTTCACGCTCGAGGTGCCCAAGCGCCGCGATACACAGCTGAAGATCAACTACACCTCGGAGGAGATGTTCAATATCGCGGCCACCAACCGGCCCGAAATGCGCGAGATTTCCTACCGGCTGCGGATCAACGGGCGCGAGGTGGATGCGGCGCTGCTCGACATGCTGCCCGGCATCAATCTCTATGCCGGACCGAACTACGATTCGAACGACTACATCGCCACCAACAACTGGGTGTCGTGGGGCGCCAAGGTCAGCTTCAATCTGATGAAGCTCGCGACGCTGCCTGCTGTGAACAGGAAGATCGAGGCGGAAAAGCAGATGCTCGACACGCGCTCGCTCTCGGTTGCCATGGCGGTCATGACACAGGTCCATATCAGCCGCGCCCGCTACGCCCACCTGAAGAACTCCTATTCCACGGCAGCCGCCCTTTCCAACGTTTCACGCCGGATCCTGACGCAGGTGCGCACCGAGACGGACGCCCAGAAGACCAGCGAACAGATGCTGATCCGCGAGGAGATGAATGCCCTGCTGGCGGATGCGAAACTCGATATGGCCTATGCCGACCTGCAGAACGCCTATGCCAACATCTACGCCTCGCTCGGCATCGACCCGTTCCCGCAAACGTTGCGCACCAACCAGCCCGTCAAGGAGATGGCTGGCCAATTGCGCGAGATGTGGCTGGAGCGCGGTGAATTGAAGACAGACCTCGTTGCGGCCAAATAACGGCCGGCATGGAGACCGTGATGAAGCACCTAGCGGCATCCGTTCTGATCATACAGCTTCTGGCGGGTGGCGTTGCCCACGCCGCCGACAGTGACGTCCCGGGCGCCGCCGCATCGCTCGAAGGGCTGCGCGGCATCGTTCGCGCCGCCGACGAAGCCTCGATATCGAGCGATCTCGGCTTCGCCATCGCCACCCTGCCCTTCAAGGAAGGAGAGAGCTTCAGGAAAGGCGATATCCTCGCCACCTTCGAATGCGGGGATATCCAGGCTCAGCTCAAATCGGCGGAGGCGGCAATGGCGGCGGCGAAGATCGCCCTTGCCAACGACGAACGGCTGGCGCGCTCGAACGCGGCGGGAAAATTCGAAGTCGAGATATCGCGCGCCAAGGCCGACCAGGCCGCGGGCGAGGCCGATGCCTATCGCAGCAAGCTCGGCCGCTGCACGATAAAGGCGCCCTTCGATGGCCGGATCGGGGCGATGCCGTCACGCGCGCATGAGACCCCGGAACCGAGCCGGCCAATCATGCATGTCGTCGCCAGCAACGACCTCCTGGTCGATGTGCTGGTGCCGTCCGTCTGGCTGCGCTGGCTGCGCGAAGGCCAGCAGTTTTCGCTGAGCGTCGACGAGACGGCCAAGACCCTGCCGATCGACATTGTCCGCATCGGCGCGACCGTCGATCCGGTCAGCCAGACCGTGAAGGTGACCGGGCGTTTCTCCGGCGATGCCGCCGGCATCCTGCCAGGCATGAGCGGTCCCACCCAGTTCAGAATTCCGAGTGAGTAGGCGAGCACGATGCAAGGTGTCGAAAAGCCAGTTGGCGATCCAATCAAGCTTCAGCCACCGGCAGCCGCCGCCGCCCAGCATGCCTACGAGCTTCTGCTCAGGATCGAAGCCGAGGCGCGGCGCGTCGAAAGCGTGGGCGAACTGCGTTTCCTCATCGCCAACGAGACGATGAAGCTCGCCAAGGCGCGGCAGATCTTCGTGCTTTCGGTGCCCAAGGGCGCCTTCAAGGTCGAGACGGTGTCGTCGATCGGCGCGGTTGATCGAAACGCACCGCGCATCCGCTTCATCGAGGGTCTCGTCAGGCAGCTTGCCCGCGAGGCCGGGCTGGCGAAGATCAAGGCCTTTACCCTTCCCGCCTATTGCCCGCCGGGCGAGATCGAACAGGACAGCTACCCGTTCCGATTCATGGCCTGGGTGCCGTTTCGACTGCGCGACGGCCATATCTTCGCGGGCATGCTTCTGGCACGAGAGACGCCCTGGCCGGAGGCGGATCTGCTGGTTGCCGAAAGGCTGGCCGAGACCTATTCCCACGCCTGGCGCGCACTGAGCGGACCGAGACGGCTGAAGCGCAAGCTGCCGATCAAGCCGCTGCTCGGCATCGTCACCTTGCTGGCACTGGCCGCGATGTTCATTCCCGTGCACATGACGGTGCTGGCGCCGAGCGAGGTCGTTCCCGTCTCTCCGGAGATCGTGGCGGCCCCGCTCGACGGCGCGATCGAGGAAATCCTCGTCAACCCGAACGCGAGCGTGGTAAAGGGACAGCCGCTCTTCAGGCTCGCCGATACCGCGCTTCGAAACGAGCTGCGCGTCGCCGAACAGGATGTGAAGGTGGCTCAGGCGCGGCTGATGCAGATCAGTCAGCGCGCGATTGCCGACCCGGAAGCGCGGCGCGATCTGGCGGTGACCAGGAGCGAACTGAGTGTCGCTTCGGCCAAGCGGGACTACGCCGCCGACATGCTGGCGCGCACCGACGTGAAAGCCGAGACGGACGGCGTGGTCATCTTCACCGATAAGCGGGACTGGATCGGTCGGCCGGTATCGATCGGCGAGCGGGTGATGGAGGTAGCCGACCCCAAACGCGTTCAGCTGCGCATCGACGTGCCGGTCGCCGACGCGATCGCGGTCGAGAACGGTGCGGCTGTCAGTGCATTTCTCGATTCCGATCCGCTGCGTCCGGTTGCGGCGAAGGCGCTGTCGTCCTCCTTCGATCCGCAGATGATCGAGGGCAATATTCTCGCCTATCGCATCTATGCCGGCTTTGACGCGGCGCCGGAGCGCGGGCTGCGTCTCGGCATCCGAGGAACATCGCAGATCTTCGGCGAGAAAGTGCCGCTCGCCTACTATCTGTTCCGCAGGCCGATCGCGGCCATCAGGCAGCGGCTCGGCCTATGACGGCGCCTCCCTCGCCCGATCTCAGGCTGCCTTCCTTGCGCGAAGATCTGCAGATCGTGCGCGGCGGCACCAGCCTGTCCGGCGAGCCGGTCTGGATCGTGCTCGACCCGATCCGAAACCGCTTCTTCCGCATCACGTTCGAGATGTTCCAGCTCTTGTCGCTCTGGAACGTCGCGCGTTCGCTGCGCGGTCTCATTCAGGCGGTGCATACGAAGTTCGGGCGGCTTCCCGAGCAGGAAGAGATTTACGCCGCGATGCGAATGCTGGAAAGGAGCTTCTTCGTAACGGAGCCTGCATCCGCCACCTGGCGGGCGCTTCACGCCGGCGCGACCCACCGGCACTCGCTCTTCATGCGGCTGATCCACAACTACCTCTTCTTCCGCATTCCGCTGGTGCGGCCGGACCGCTTCATCCGCAAGACGGCACCTTACGTTTCGGTGTTCTTCAGCCCCGTTTTCCAGGCTTTCACCATCTGCGCCGCCATGCTTGGGCTCTATCTGGTTTCCCGGCAATGGGATGCCTTCATCGGTACCTTTCCCTATGTATTCACGCTGGAAGGCATCGTGGTCTCCGTTGTCTCGATCGCGGTCATCAAGTCGATGCACGAGCTTGGCCACGCCTATGTCGCGCACCGCCACGGCTGCCGCGTGCCCACCATGGGCATCGCCTTCATGGTGCTGGTTCCGCTGCTCTACACGGATGTCAGCGATGCATGGCGGCTGAAGTCACGCTTCGACCGGTTGAAGATCGACATGGCCGGCGTGCTGACCGAGATGCATATCGCCGTGTTCGCGCTGCTTTTCTGGGTCTTCCTCCCCGACGGACCGTTTCGATCGGCGGCCTTCGTTCTCGCGGCCACCGGCTGGGTGCTCAGCCTGATCGTCAACATCAATCCGTTCATGCGCTTCGACGGCTATTACATCTTCGCCGATCTCCTAGGCGTCGAGAACCTGCAGCCGCGCGCATTCCGGCATCTGCGCTGGCGGCTTCGGCATCTGCTGTTCGACACCGACGAAGAGAGGCCGGATCGCTTCGGCCCGAAACTCGACGCGACCGTGACGCTCTATGCGATCGCCACGACGATCTACCGGCTGTTTCTCTATTTCGGAATTGCGCTCCTCGTCTATCACTTCACCATCAAGATCGTGGGTGTGATGCTATTCGCCGTCGAGATCGGCTTCTTCATCATTCGGCCAATCCTGTCCGAACTTCGGGAGTGGTGGACCATGCGCCATGACATCAAGACGAGCAGACGCACCTACCTGTCGCTGGCAATCTTCCTTGCGATCATCGCATTGATCTCGTTACCCATATTCAAGAACGTCTCCGCCCCGGCAGCGCTTTATCCCAACGAGTTCACGCGACTTTTTCCGATGGAGCCCGGAAAGATCGAGGCGATCGAGATCAAGCGCGGCGATGTCGTGAAGAAAAACGACGTGCTGTTTTCGATCAGCCGTCCCGAGCTGCAGCAGGAACTGCGCACGACCGAGATCGAGGCCGAGCTGACGCGCTACCGCCTGGCCCGCGTGCTCGCCGATCCGCAAAACCTCGTCGACCGCGGCATCCTTCAATCGCAACTGGCGGCACTCGAAGCCAAGCGCGACGGGCTTGCACGCCGTCAGGCATCACTGATCGTCCGCGCGCCTTTCGACGGTACCGTGATCGACATAGATCCGCAGGTCCACCTGGGCCGGTGGATCAGCCGCAAGGATCAGCTGGCGACAATCGCCGGTGCGTCCGGCACGGCGGCGCGCGGCTTCGTGTCCGGCGGCGACCGCGGTCGCCTCGAAGTCGGCGCGGCGGGACGCTTCATCCCCGACGATATCTCGCAGTCCTCGATGCCCGTGCTGCTCACCTCCATCGCTTCGGCCGGCGCCTCCGAAATCGATATTCCGCAGCTCACCTCGGAGTATCGCGGCGAAATCGCCGTCCACCCGCAAAACGCCCGCGAGCGACCGCGCCTCAGCCCTGTTTCGGCACAGTATGCGATCACCGCCGAGGTATCCGGCAAGCCTTTGTCGGAGACAGTGAGAGGCGTGGTCGTATTGAACGGCAAGGGCGAAAGTATTGCCGGGCGGGTTTGGCGCCAGGTTGTAAAAGTTCTGGTCCGCGAAGCGGGTGCCTGACATTTTCGTAAGAACTATGAAACCATTGCGGGCGTCATCGCTTTATATCACATACTGGGGATAGTATTCCGGGTGATCAAAAGCGGAAAGGATGCGCAATGCGCCTATTCAGGTCGAGGACAGGTCACCATCACTCCGTGTGGAAGCGTGACACCACCGGCCGGGCCTATGCCAGCCATGGCAGGTTCCGGCTGACGATCAACGGCGCCAACGAGCGGTGGTTCTATCGCGTGTCCGACATGAACGGCGAACTGCCCTCGGTCGACAGCAACCCATTTCCCACGGAACGCGAAACGATGAAGGCCGTTCAGGCAGAGCTCGATGCCACTGCCGGCGAGTTGCCGCCGCTGCCTGAATACTGATCACGGTGCCATCAAGGCGACCGAGACGGGTCAACCCGTAACACCGGTGACAAGCCTTGCGCTCACTTCAATTCCGCCGGCTTGGCCGAGCCAGATCATGGCGAGCCGATCGCCGGTCTGCTTTGCCAGATACATGTAGTTGTCGGCGCGTTTCACGAACGAGGCCGCGTCGTCCTCCGGCTGAAGCAGGGTGACCCCCATCGCCGCGCCCAATTCGACAACCACGCCTTCGACGGCGATCGGCTTGAAAATGCGATCCACCGCGTCCTTGAGCGTCAGTTCCACGTCGTTCAGATGCGAGGGATCGACTTCCAGAAGCACGACGAATTCATCGCCGCCGATGCGCGCGATGAAATCATTGGCGCGGAAGCTGTCGCGAAAACGGCTCGCGATGATCCTCAGCACCTCATCGCCCGCGCCATGCCCCATCGTGTCGTTGACGGCCTTGAAACCGTTGAAATCGATGAAGGCCAGCGCCAAGAGCTTCTCGCTGTCGTCGCGCCGCTGCAGGTGTTCGGCCAGAACCTCATCGAAACAGGCGCGATTGGGAAGACCCGACAGCGCGTCGGTGCGCGCCGAAGCCCGGAGTGCGAGTTCGATCTCGTGCTGGTGGCGAACACGCGCGGACATGTCGAGAATGACTTCGACATCGAACGATACGCCATCGATGACCGTGCGTTGCGCGGAGATCAGCGTCGGCAGGACGGTACCGTCGGCATGGCGGATATCCACTTCCTCCAGCACGTAGCCACCTTCCTCGGCCAGCATCCGGTGACGCCGGTCACGCGCCGGACTGCTGATCGCAGCCCCTTCCGCGATCAGCGTCTTCCCGCTGATATCCTCCCATTTAAGGCCCGTCAGCCTGAGATAGGCGTCGTTTACCTTGAGATAGCTAGATGTCTCGGTGTCGCTGGTCGAGACGGCCATGGCGATCGGTGCGAACTCGAACATTCGCATCAATATCGAAGTCAGGATCTCTGGTGGCAGTATCTCTTCGTCGGCCATACACGTGATCACAAAAAGTACAGGCGCTCTTCTAACAGACGAAAGTTAAGCTCTTCTGACTTATAATGCTAATTTACCAAACAGATGGCTGCGATGCCTTACGCGATTTCGCGCGGGATAAAATCGTGACCGCCGCTTTGCAACCGGTGTGAATGCCCCTATCTTGCGTCATCATCGTCAACGAACAAGGGCTCCTGTGTTTCTCGAAATTGGAATTGTGGTCTTGCTCACCATTGTGAATGGTGTGCTCGCCATGTCGGAATTGGCGGTCGTGTCCTCCAGACCCGCCCGCCTGAAAGTTCTCGCCGATCACGGAAGCAGAGGAGCCGCACAAGCCATTAAGCTTGCCGAAAACCCCGGCAGGTTCCTGTCGACCGTGCAGATCGGCATCACCCTGGTCGGCGTACTCTCCGGTGCCTTTTCAGGCGCCACGCTCGGCAGCCGCCTGACCGGCTGGCTGGAGTTTCATGGCGTCTCGCCCGCCGTCGCCGACGCGGTGGGCGTCGGTACCGTCGTCATCGCCATCACCTACCTGTCGCTGATCGTCGGCGAGCTCGTGCCGAAGCAGATCGCGCTGCGGGAACCGGAAGCCGTCGCCTCTAGGCTCGCGCCGGCCATGACGGTCCTGTCGAGGATGGCGCTGCCCCTCGTCTGGCTGCTGGACGCCTCCGGCAAGCTCGTCCTGAAGCTGCTCGGGCAATCCGGGAAAGCCGGCGACAATGTCTCCGACGAAGAGATCAAGACGGTGCTGGCCGAAGCGCAATCCGCGGGCGTGATCGAAAGCGAGGAGTCCGCCATGATCTCCGGCGTGATGCGGCTTGCCGACCGCACGGCGCGCGCGCTGATGACGCCGCGCCGCGATGTCGAGATCATCGACGTGGACGACAGCCTTGACGAAATTCGCGCCCAGCTGCACAGCACGAAGCGATCGCGACTACCGGTGCGAAAAGGCAGCTCCGACGAGGTGCTCGGCGTGCTTGCGGTCAAGGATTTCTACGACGCGATGTCGGTTCAGGGCACCGCCGACCTGAAGGCGATCACGCAGGACGTACCGATCGTTTCGGATCTTTCCAACGCCATCAGCGTCATCCAGGCGATCCGGACATCGCCGGTGCACATGGTGCTTGTTTTCGACGAGTACGGCCATTTCGAGGGCGTCATCTCTTCCGGCGACATCATGGAAGCGATCATGGGCGCGCTGCAGGACGGCCCGATCGACGAACAGGCGATCGCGCGCCGCGACGACGGCTCCTATCTCGTCTCCGGCTGGACACCGATCGACGAGTTCGCGGAATTCATGAGCCTGAAGCTGGGTGACGATCTCGAATACCAGACGGTCGCCGGCCTCGTTCTCGAGGAGCTGAAACACCTTCCGGTACTCGGCGAAAGCTTCACCAGGGATGGCTGGCGCTTCGAGGTCATCGACCTTGACGGCCGACGGATCGACAAGATCCTCGTCAGCTCGCTGGACACGCGCCAGACAGCCGACGTCGAATAATCAAGACAGGACATGCGGCGAGCGGACCGGACACGATACCGGCTCGCCGCATGCTCTTTGGCGCGGTGACCATTTCAACGCTTCATGTCGGGGCACAGATACGGTGCCTTGGCGACGCTGTAACGGTGCTCGACCGTATCCTTTCCGGCCTTTACGCGAAGCGTCAGCTGAGTCGGCGATACCGATTGCACCTTCGCGGTGATTTTCGCGCCATCTTCGTCCCAGGTAACCGTATCCTGGGAGGCGCGGCTCCATTTGCGAAGCGCGTAGGTTTCCCAGCACGAATCCATCAGCAGACTGCCGTCGGCCATGAACACCATCATCACGCCGGGGAGACCGGATTGCGGCTTGGTCTCGACCCACGCCCGGCCGACGAGCGGATCGGCGGCCGGTGCTTGTGCCGCCCAGATCGGCGCCGCCATCATCGCCGTTGTTGAAAGCGAAATCGCCAAGGTCTTGTATAAATTATTCAATTCTCGCTCCTCTGCTCTGCAACCATGTTCCAAGAGATACCAACCGAAGCGACAGGATTGTGACCGCCCCGCGCTTTTCGGCCGCATTTCCGCTTTAGGGACGCTCGGCGAACGGACGGCCCACCATGCATTCTACGCCATCTTGCGCGCAGCACACGTCTCAAAACGTCACGCGGCGAGGCCAAGAAGGTTGCCTGTCTCGAAAATTAGTCCGTCATAAACCATACGTTAGGGATCTGTTGACCATAATAGCCTGCAAAGCGACTTCGCCGATCACAAGTTCCGGCCGTCGCGCCCTTCAACAATGACGGAAGTCGTGTTCGTGTACCATGCAGTCTTTTCCGTTCCCCTGACCACGCTGGCCCTTGCGGTGTCGCTTGTTGCGCATCGAATGGCCGTGATCGTCATTGTCATGTTCGCTGGCATGGCCGGCGCCGCACAGGCTGCCGAGGGCGATCGCGCGCTCAATCTCTATTTCACCCACACGGGAGAGCGGGCGACCATCGTCTTCAAGCGCAACGGCAAGTACGATCCGAGGGGTCTGATGCAGATCAACCGCTTCCTGCGTGACTGGCGCCGCAACGAGCCGACCAAGATGGATCCGCGCCTGCTTGATCTGGTTTGGGAAGTCTACCAGCGCAGCGGGGCCAAGGAGCCCATCAACGTCGTCTCCGCCTATCGCTCGCCCGCCACGAACAACATGCTTCGCACCCGTTCGCGCATCAGCGGCGTCGCCAAGAAGAGCCAGCACATGCTGGGCAAGGCCATGGACTTTTACATTCCGGGCGTGAAGCTTGCCACGCTGCGCGCGCTCGCGATGCAGATGCAGGTCGGCGGCGTCGGCTATTATCCGACCTCGGGCTCGCCTTTCGTGCATCTCGATGTGGGCAATGTTCGCGCCTGGCCGCGCATGTCGCGCCAGGAACTTGCCCGGCTGTTTCCCAGCGGTCGTACGCTGCATCTGCCGGCCGACGGCAGAGCCCTGCCCGGCTATGAGCTAGCGCTCGCCGACCAGAAACAGCGCAACCGCCCCGTGGCGATAGAGACCATCCGCGCGTCGGAGAGCGACGACGAGGATGCTGGTTCGCCGCCCGCACCCAGGCCCAGTCTCGTGACCGCGATGCTGCCGGTGCCGCAAACCCGCGCCGAACGCGGCCTCGAACTTCAACTTGCCCGGCCGACGCCCCGCGCCGACAATACCACTCCCGACCTCGCGTCGCTCACAGTGCCGCTGCCGACATTCAGGCCGGCGCTTGATGAAAATGCCACGGCAAGCATTCCCAAGCCGGCCGCGCCGGTGCTGCTTGCCCTCGCCGTCACGGGCAAGGGCTCGGCGGGCCAGCTTCTTCTCGCACGCCATGCGGGCGGCTCCCTCGCCGGCAGCGCGGCGAAGCGCCCCAACATGATCGCCGTTCCGGCACGCGAACCGCAGGCCGTATCGGCGGGCGTCGGCGCCATGTCGGGCGCGGCGTTGGTCTCCTGGGCGCTGCAGCCACCGGGCATGACCATCAAGATGACCGCTCCCCGTCCGTCCGGCATGCGTCTGACGACGCTGGATGACGTCGGTCCGACCATGGATAGCGATAACACCGAATTCGCGGAAGACGAGTTCGACGAAGACAGGTTCGCCCTAGACGGCTAGGGCGGATCGTCAGCCGCCCACCATCCATCGATCCACAATACTCAGTATTGCGTGAAATCGCCGGTTTCCGATTGAAGCAGCGTCAGCGGATAGCGGGCGGGATGGTGGACGAGCGCGGTCATGTTGACCGGGCGATTGCGGTCGTCAAAGGCGATCTGATCGACTGTCAGCACCGCGGCCGGCGGCGCCAGCTGCAGCAGCCGCGCCTCATCATCATCAGCCAGGCGCGCACTCAGCGTCGTCTGGCCGCGTTTCGGAAATATGCCGTAGCGCTGCCGCAGCTCTTCGTAGAGCGAGCGATTGGCGATACCCCAATCGAGCGCCAGCAGCGCTGGCACGCGCCCGGCGGGTATCCAGTCGGTCTGGATCACGGCCGGAATATTGTCGAGCAAGCGCAGGCGCGATAGCACCACGACTTCCGCGCCGGGGGCGAGAAAGAGCGGCCTGCTCACTTCCAACGGCGCCCGAACGAGACGTGCCTCGATCAGCTGGTGACCCGGCGTACGGCCATTGGCGAGCGCGATGCTGGTGAAGCTCTTCAGCACCTGCAGCTCGAAGCCGCCGCCGCGCTCGGTGACATAAAGCCCTTTGCCGGGCTGACTATGGACCACGCCCTGCTGGATGAGTTCGCGCACAGCGTGGCGAATGGTGATCCGGCTCACATCGTAGAGATCGACGAGCTCGCGCTCGGAGGGCAGCTTGCCGCGCAGCGGCAGACGTCCGTCGCTGATCGCCGCCAGCAGTGCCTCATACACCTGCTTGTGCAGCGGCCGCGGGTCGCCGCGATCGATGACGCCGCGTGTTGCGATCAATGTGTCGTCGGTTTCGAGCGTCTTCAAATTCGATCTTCCCTGGGCTTTGGCCGCCTCTGCCCTTCTCATCTTCAACGCAATTCTCTCGAAAGTCCATATTGACATAACTGGTCATAACCAGTCCTATTGATGGCAAGGAGCCAGAAGAGCCCTGACGATGCCGTGCATTATCACAATCAAGGGAACCCACCATGCTTAAGAAGAGCCTTGCCGCCCTCGCGTTCTCCGCCGCCCTCTGGAGCGGAACGGCCCACGCTGAGACGATTTCCGTGTTCTGCGCGCCGACGGAATTCGAGCTTTGCACGAATGTCGCCAATGCCTGGAAGGAGAAGACGGGCAACGAAGCGAAGATCAACAAGATGCCGGCGCTGCTGGATGACGCCATTCCGATCTATCAGCAGCTGATCGCCTCGAAATCCTCGGATATCGACGTGCTGTTCCTCGACGTCATCTGGCTCGGCATGTTCAAGAACGGCCTTCTCGACCTGAAGACCGCCATCCCGCAGGCCGATCAGGACAAGCACTTCGCCTCCACGCTCAACGCCGCCAAGCTCGATGGCAATCTGGTGGCGATGCCTGCCTACATGGACGTCGGCCTGATGTTCTACCGCAAGGACCTGCTGGAGAAATACGGCAAGCAGCCGCCGAAGACCTGGGATGAACTGGCCGCGACCGCCAAGGAAATCCAGGACAAGGAGCGCGCCGACGGCAAGGGCGATATATGGGGCTATGCATGGCAGGCCAAGAGCTATGAAGGCCTGACCTGCGACGCGATCGAGCTCATCGCATCGAACGGCGGCGGCACGATCATCTCCGACGATGGCAAGGTAACCATCGACAATCCGAAGGCCGCCGAGGCGATCGAAAAGGCAAAGGGCTGGATCGGCTCGATCAGCCCCGAGGGCACGCTGAACTATGACGAGGAAGCCTCGCGCGCCGTCTTCGAGTCCGGCAACGCAGTCTTCCACCGCAATTGGCCTTATGTCTGGGGCACGTCGCACAAGGAAGGCAGCGCCGTTGTCGACAAGGTCGGCGTCATGCCGCTGCCCGTCGGCGCGGAAGGCCAGAAGTCGAGCGGATGCCTCGGCCCGATGTATTACGGCGTCTCGAAGTACAGCGCCAAGCCCGAGGTCGCGGCCGACTTCGTGAACTTCATCACCGGGCCCGACATGCAGAAGAAGCGCGCGCTTCAGGATGCGGTCAATCCGTCGATCCCGGCGCTCTACAGCGACGCCGACGTGCTGGCGAAGATCCCCTTCCTCAAGGACAACCAGCAGGCCTTCGCCGACAGCGCGGTGCGCCCCTCGGGCTATACCGGGACCAGCTACAACCGCGTCTCGCAGGCCTTCTATCGCGCCGTCCACGACATGCTGTCGGGCGGCGGCGAGATCAAGTCCGGGCTGACCTCGCTCGCCGGACGGCTTGAAAAGCTCAAGGAAAGCCGTTGAGCCCGAACTGAACCTACGAGGGTGGGCCGGCGAACGGTCCCGCCCTCGTCGCGCGCATCGAAAATCGCCGCCGGCAGGGTGGCGATCCAGTTATCGTGATCAAGTCCGGGTGAAAAATGGCATCGGTTTCGCTTGAATCCGTTTCGAAGAATTTTGGGACGCATACCGTCATTCAGGGCGTCGACCTCAGGATCAATGACGGCGAGTTCGTCGTCTTCGTCGGCCCTTCCGGCTGCGGCAAGTCAACGCTTCTGCGCATCGTCGCAGGCCTCGTGGCCGCGTCCAAGGGTGTGGTGACGATCGGCGGCGAGGACGTGACCGATGTCCCGGCCTCAAGACGCGGCGTCGCCTTCGTTTTCCAGTCCTATGCGCTTTATCCGCATATGAGCGTCGCCCGCAACATCGGCTTCGCCTTGGAAACGCTGGGCATGGCCAAGGACGCGATCAGCCAGAAGGTTTCGTCGGTGGCGCGCATGCTCAAGGTCGACCACCTGATGGATCGCCGGCCGCGCGAACTCTCCGGCGGCCAGCGCCAGCGCGTGGCGATCGGCCGGGCGCTGGTACGCCAGCCGGAAATCTTCCTGTTCGACGAGCCGCTGTCCAACCTTGATTCCGATCTTAGAATGGAAATGCGCATGGAGATCGCAAAGCTCCATGACGACCTGAAGACGACGATGATCTACGTGACGCACGATCAATCCGAAGCGATGACGCTCGCCGACCGGATCGTCGTTCTGAATCATGGCCGCATCGAGCAGGTGGGAACGCCGCAGGAGCTTTACCACACCCCTGACAATCGCTTCGTCGCAAGCTTCATCGGCAGCCCCAGGATGAACTTTCTCGCCGTGTCGCCGAAGACAGGCGCGGATGCCGGCACGATCGTCGGGCCCGGCAATCTTACGATCGCCATGGTCGCCAACAACCCGGCGGGACCGATCGCCGAGATCGGCATTCGGCCGGAGGGACTGCGGCTGGTGGGTGCGGACCAAGGCCGCATCACCTGCACGCTGGAGCGCGTCGAAGACCTCGGCCACGAGCATTTCGCCTATTGCCGGATCACCGACGACACCGTCTGGGTGATCCGCGTCGCGAAAGCCCCGGCCCCCGATCTCATCGGCCGGCCTGTCGGCCTGGATTTCACTGATACCGCCCTCTTCGCGTTTACCGCCGATGGCAATCGCGTTCTCCTCAGCCCGCCGGCCGCTGGACTGTCGGAGGCGAACGAACCATGAGCGCCAAACTTGCCCGCCGCGATTACCGGGCCGCATGGCTGTTTCTGGTTCCCGTGATCGCCGTCATCCTCCTGGTCGCCGTCTGGCCGCTCAGCCGGACCTTCTTCTTTTCCTTCACCGACGCCTATCTGGACGACCCGTCGGTCTATTCCATGGTCGGTCTCGACAACTTCATCGAGGTCATCAACGACCCGACCTGGTGGGTTGCCGTCAAGAACACGCTTGTGTTCACCGTCATCTCGGTCGCGATCGAGACGGCCCTTGGCCTGGCGATCGCGCTGCTGCTCAACGAGATGATCCCCGGCCGCGGCCTGGCGCGGGCCGCCATTCTGGTGCCGTGGGCCATTCCCGTCGTCGTCGCCACCAAGATCTGGGAATGGATGCTCAACGACCAGTTCGGCGTCATCAACAAGATCCTGACGGGGCTGGGCGTTGTCGATCACGGCATCGCCTGGACGGCCAGCAGTTCGCTGATCATGGGCGTGGTCATCTTCATCGACGTGTGGATGACGACGCCTTTCATGGTGCTGCTCATCCTCGCCGGCCTGCAGCTGATATCTCCGGAGATATTCGAAGCCGCCGAGGTGGACGGCATTCCGGCCTGGAAACGCTTCTGGTCGATCACCCTTCCGATGCTGCGCCCGGCGATCGGCGTCGCCGTCCTCTTCCGCGTTCTCGACGCGCTCAGGATGTTCGACCTCGCCTATGTCCTGGCGGCGAGCAACGAGAACGTCATGACCGTATCGATCTACGCGCGCGACCGGCTCATCAGCTTCCAGGAACTCGGCGTCGGCTCGGCGGCGTCGACCTGGGTCTTCCTGCTCGTCGCGCTGGTCGCGATCATCATCATCGGGGTGCTGCGCCTCGACAAGGCAGCGGGGACCTGACGATGGCCAATGCAATCGCACAAAAGGCGCTCCGCAAGCCCGCCGCCTACTATCGCATGAGACGGCGGGTCGTTCGCGGCCTGCAGATCTTAGCGCTGCTGCTGGTGCTCATCTATACGCTGTTCCCATACTACTGGGCCTTCGTCTCCTCGACGAAGCAGGGTGCCGCGCTCTATCGCTCGGCGCTGATGCCGGCGCTGGATTTCACCTATTACAGGCAGCTGATCGACAACCCGGTCTTCATGGGATCGCTGCTCAACTCGGCCTATGTCGCGGTCTCGACGACCTTCCTGTCGCTGATCATCGGGCTTTCGGCTGCCTACGCGCTCGGCCGCATCGAATTTCCGCAGCGCCGCGCGATCCTCATGATCGTCCTGATGATCTCGATCTTCCCGCAGGTGGTCGTGCTCTCGGGCATGTTCGAGCTGATCAACTGGCTGGGGCTCTTCAATCGCCCGAGCGCGCTGATCCTCACCTATCTCCTGTCGACGGTGCCCTTCACGACATGGATTCTCACCACCTTCATCAGGGAATTTCCACGCGAACTGGAGGAGGCCGCCATCATCGACGGCTGCTCCCATTTCCGCATCCTGATGAAGGTGCTCCTGCCGCTTATGGGACCGTCGCTGGCGAGTACCGGCATTCTCGCTTTCATCCTCGCCTGGAACGAGTTCCTGTTCGCGCTGACATTCACGCTGACGGACGAGAACCGCACTGTACCGGTGGCGATCGGCCTGATCGCGGGCACCAGCCGCTATGAATATCCGTTCGGGCAGATCATGGCGGCCTCGATCACCGTCACGCTCCCCCTCATCGCCGTCGTGCTTGTCTTCCAGCGGCGGATCGTGGCGGGCCTTACCGCCGGCGCCGTCAAAGGCTGACAGATACAAGGATCAAGATAATGGACATGCTTGTGAAGCTCTACGAGCTGAAGCGCGACCCAGCCCTCGACAGCCGCATGACATCGCAGGGGGTCATCATCCGCCGCGTGCTGGTGCCGGAACTGCCGGCGCTGACATCGTGGATCGAACCGCGTTTCGGCGCTGGCTGGGCGGCCGAGACGACCGCCGCTGCCATGCGCCAGCCAACCACCTGCTTCATCGCCATCCAAGCGGGGGAGCTCATCGGCTTTGCCTGCCACGAGGCGACAGCCAAGGGGTTCTTCGGCCCCACCGGTGTCGATCAGGCGGCCCGCGGAAAGGGTATCGGCCATGCTCTGCTGCTCGAAACGCTGCTCGACATGCACGCGCAGGGCTATCCTTACGGCGTGATCGGCGGCGCCGGCCCTATGGATTTCTACCGCAAGAGCGTCGGCGCGATCCCGATCGAAGGCTCCGATCCAGGTATCTATCGGGGCATGCTGTCACTCGCCCACCCGAGCGAAATCTCCTCATAAAGGACACGATTTCGGATGCGTCAGCGTCGGATTTCAGCCTTTGATTTCAAAAATACCTGCGATGCCGGCGCGGCGCCGCTTCCCCGGTACGACAGGCGTTCTGGCCTGTTTCAAGGCTGCCGGCGAGCGGCGCATCTGTCACAAAATTTGATTTTAAGGTGGACAGTTTTTGTATATCCCCCTATATACACAGATAAGGAGCACAGCGCTCCATCGAAAATTATAGTATCTAACTTTGAATGAATGGCATATCGCCACGTAGGATAGATATTTTCGATAATATATATTTTCCTCGGACGAATTCGACTTATGAAGCGTCGATTTGTCTCAGCAAGGCAACGGACAATACATCCAGATCCGAAAGGTATGCTTCGGATCGCGGACGTATGCGAATAAAGGAGAATGCCTGGCCTATTGAGCTCGGCGCCAAGATTATATGAATGCTGCAACTGAAACAGACGCGCCGACACCATCGGCTTCGACCAAGATCAGTCTCAACAACATCTACAAAGTTTTCGGCGAAAACCCGAAAAAGGCCATGGCGCTACTGCGCGCCGGCAAGTCAAAAACCGAAATCCATGCAGCAACGGGCTGCTCGATCGGGGTCAACGACGCCAGCTTCGATATTCGCTCCGGCGAAATCTTCGTCATCATGGGCCTGTCCGGCTCCGGCAAATCAACCCTGTTGCGCCTTCTCAATCGGTTGATCGAACCGACATCCGGTTCGATCAAGATCGATGGCCGCGACATCACGGAGATGTCGCGCAGCGAACTGATCGCACTTCGCCGCCGCGATATCAGCATGGTGTTCCAGTCCTTCGCGCTGCTTCCCAACCGCACCGTTCTCAACAACGCCGCCTTCGGTCTCGAGGTCGCCGGCGTCAGTGAGGCCGAACGTCGCGAAAAGGCATTGGCCGCGCTGAAGGCCGTCGGCCTCGACGGCTACGCCGACAGCCGTCCTGATCAGCTTTCCGGTGGCATGAAGCAGCGCGTCGGCCTTGCCCGCGCGCTCGCCAGCGAGCCCACCATTCTCCTGATGGACGAGGCCTTCTCGGCGCTCGACCCGCTGATCCGCACCGAAATGCAGGATGAACTCGTTCGCCTGCAATCCGAGCACAGCCGCACCATCGTCTTCGTCAGCCACGATCTCGACGAAGCGATGCGGATCGGCGATCGCATCTGCATCATGCAGAACGGCAATGTCGTGCAGATCGGCACGCCCGACGAAATCGTCACCAAGCCGGCCAACGACTACGTCCGCTCCTTCTTCCGCAATGTCGATGTCGCGCATGTCTTCAAGGCCGGCGATGTCGCACGCAAGTCGCAGGTCACGATCATCGAACGCGAAGGCGTTTCGGCCGCGGCGGCACTCGAACGGATGAAGAACTACGATCGCGAATACGCGATCATCCTCGGCCGCGACAAGACCTATCACGGCATGATCAGCCAGACGTCTCTGATCGAAAAGATCAGGGCGAAGACGGCCGATCCCTATCGCGGCGCCTTCCTGCCCGACATCGAGGCCATTCCGGCCGACGAGCCGCTGTCGAACGTTCTTGGCAAGGTTGCGGCCAGCCCCTGGCCGGTTCCCGTGATCGACGGCGGCAAGCGCTATCTCGGCTCCATCAGCAAATCGGCGCTGCTCGAAACGCTCGACCGCGCCGGCTGATCACAAACACATCGGATAAATCATGAACTTCGATATCGGAAACGGCATCGACGCTGCCGTCAATTATGTGCTCGACAACTTCTCACCCGTGCTTGATTTCATCGCCGCCGCGATCGGCTTCGTGACCTCGGGCATCCAGGACGGCCTGCTGGCTATCCCCATGCCTGTTGGCATCGCGATCTTCGTGGCCCTCTCGCTTTGGCGCGTCGGCATCGGTTTTGCGGTCTTCACCGCGCTCGGGCTGCTGCTCGTCAACCATATCGAGCTCTGGGGCCCGATGATGGAAACGCTGTCGCTGGTTATCGCCTCGACGCTGATCGCCATGCTTGTCGGCCTGCCGCTCGGCATCGCCATGGCCCGCAACGATTCCGTCGCCGCCTTCGTGCGCCCGGTGCTCGACCTGATGCAGACCATGCCTGCTTTCGTCTACCTGATCCCGGCCGCGATGTTCTTCGGCCTCGGCGCCGTGCCGGGCGCGATCGCCACAGTCATCTTCTCGATGCCACCGGTTGTTCGCCTGACCAATCTCGGCATCCGCCAGGTGGACGGCGAGTTCATCGAGGCGGGCAATGCCTTCGGCTGCACGGCGACGCAGCTTCTGTTCAAGGTCCAGCTACCGAATGCCCTGCCCTCGATCATGGCGGGCATCAACCAGACGATCATGCTGTCGCTATCGATGGTCGTGATCGCCTCGATGATCGGCGCCGGCGGCATCGGCAACACGGTCTTGACGGGCATCCAGCGCCTTGACGTCGGCAGCGGCTTCGAGGGCGGCATCGCCGTCGTGATCCTCGCCGTCATTCTCGACCGCATCACCCAGAGCCTGGGCAAGCCCCGCGCCGCATTCTGGCAGGGCTTCTTCCGCAAAAGCGAAAGCGAAGCGCTGAAGCCGGCGGCCGCCTGATCTCGAGCAACTCATCATGGCGGGCGCGCCCGCCAAATGCGAACCTTCACAAAGGAGCACTCATGTTCAAAACACTCGCAACCCTCGGCCTTGCCGCCGCGCTCTTGGGCGGCGCGGTCACCTCGACCATGGCGCAGGACGCCAAGCCGGTGAAGATCGGCTGGGCCGCCTGGTCCGACGCCGAATTCGTCACCAAGCTTGCCGCCAAGCTGATCGAGACGAAGCTGAACCAGAAGGTCGAGCTCGTGCAGGCCGACATCGCGCCGCTTTACCAGGGTGTCGCGCGCGGCGACCTCGACACGATGATGATGGCATGGCTGCCGCAGACACATGCCGACTACTATGCAAAGGTCAAGGACAAGGTCGATATGCTCGGCACGGTCTATGACGGCGCCAAGCTCGGCTGGGTGGTCCCTGATTACATTCCCGCCGACCAGATCGGCTCGATCGAGGACCTGAAGAAGGAAGACGTGCAGAAGAAGCTGTCCGGCACCATCCAGGGGATCGATCCGGGAGCCGGTCTCACGCGACTGTCGGAAAAGGCACTCAAGGATTACGGGCTCGACGGCTACAAGCTCCAGGTCTCGAGCGAGGCCGGCATGCTGACGACCGTCGACCGCGCGACGCGTGGGGAGAAGTGGTTCGTGGCCACCGCATGGAGCCCGCACTGGATGTTCGGCAAGCACAAGCTGCGCTACCTCGATGACCCGAAGAAATCGCTCGGCGAAGCCGAACAGGTCAACGTTCTGGCCCGCAAGGACTTCAAGTCGGACAATCCCAAGGTCGCGGCCTTCCTGTCGCGCATGAAACTGCCGATCCCCGATCTCGAAGCGGCGATGTTTGACGCGCAGGAAACGTCCTACGACAAGGCGGTGGATAAATATATCCAGGATCATCCCGACCAGGTGAAGAGCTGGCTCGGCGAGGAAGGCTGATTGCGCTATCGCGCCTCGCCCCAGGATTGGCGAGGCGTGGACCTTCGACCGCACAGGAGCGATGCATGTCTATCGACCGCCTGCAACCGACCGACGCCGAAGACGACACCATGGGTGGGCGCATGTCGCTCGCCCGCGACGCCGTGAAAATTTCCATCGAAGCCGCCGCGAGAAGCCTCTGCGTGGCGCCGGACATCTGGGCATCGTGGGAAAACGACCGCGCGGCCCCCTCCGCCGGCGACCTGGAAACGATCGCCGAGACACTGGAGGTCAGCCTCGCATGGCTGTTGCGTGGCCACGGAGCGGGACCGATCTGGCCGGTGGCGAACGACAACGCTCACAGGCCGGGCTGAACGGCAGCCCGCTATCCGGTTGACCGATCACCGCACACAAGAAAAAGGATACGACAATGGATACGAAAGCGATCACCGCCGAACTGGCGCAGCATGTCCCTGCGACCTCGACCCTGGAGAACGCAATCGACGACATCGGGGCCGCCGATCTCGAGGACATGCATACGTTCTACTCCGACATGGGATGGCTGATTGCCGAAAGATTCTCGACGCTCGAGGATAAGCAGCGCGTATTCGAGCTGATCGAGCTCGGCATGCGCAACGGCGATCGAAGACTGAAGGATGCCGTCTCCACTGGGCTGATCGAGGCGATGATCTCGCGCACGGGCGCCCAGCCGGCAAGATGGCGGCAGATATCGGCCGAACTCGGCCCGCTCTCGGCTGCCTACGTCAGGCAATAGGCCACATGCGGCGATAGGCCGGAACGCGGGCCGGACCACACGCGGCTCGCCGTTTGCGTTTGCGCGGGAGGACCGACCTGGCATACGAAGAGGCGCAAGCAAACCCACGCAGGACTGTCCCGACCATGTCAAATGCCCTCATGCCCGTTTTCGACGGCCACAACGACGTGCTGCTCCGGCTGCACCATTCGGGCATCGCCCAGCCGGCGAAGGCGTTTATCGAGGGAGAGGCGGCGGGACACATCGATCTTCCGAGGGCGAGGGCCGGTGGCCTGGCGGGTGGGCTTTGCGCGATCTACGTCCCCTCGCCCGGCATGGCGAAGGACGCCAATAATGATTTCCTGACTCCGGCGCAGCCGGACTCGCTGAACCGCACCCTGGCAATGGCGCGCATTCTCTTCGACATCGAGGCCCGGAGCGCCGGCGGGCTGAAAGTCTGCCGCACGGCGGCCGATATTCGCCGGTCGATCGAAACGGGCGCCTTCGCCGCCGTGATGCATATCGAGGGCGCGGAGGGCATCACCGCCGATCTCGATGCGCTCTACGTTTTGCACCAGAGCGGACTGCGCACGCTGGGCCCGGTGTGGAGCCGGCCGAATATCTTTGCCTATGGCGTTCCATTCCGCTTTCCGTCGTCGCCCGATATCGGCCCCGGGCTGAGCGACGCGGGCAAGGACCTGATACGCGCCTGCAACGAGTTGAGGATCATGGTCGATCTCTCGCACATGAACGAGCAGGGTTTCTGGGACATCGCCAGGCTCTCGAACGCGCCGCTGGTCGCCTCGCATTCCAATGTTCACCAGTTGAGCCCGCACAGCCGCAACCTGACCGACCGGCAGCTCGACGCCATCCGCGACACGGGCGGGCTTGTCGGCATCAATTTCGGCGTGCTCTTCCTGCGTGACGACGGCACCAGAAACCCGGACACAGGTCTCGACCTGCTGGTACGCCACGCCGCCTATATCGCCGATCGCATCGGCATCGACCATGTCGCCCTGGGCTCGGACTTCGATGGAACGACGATACCGGCGGCAATGAAGGATGCGACCGGCCTGCCGCTTTTGATCGATGCGTTTCGCGCCGGCGGCTTCGACGAGGAAGCGCTGATCAACATCACCCACGCCAACTGGATCAGCGTGCTCGAGCGCAGCTGGGGCGGCTAGTCTAGGCCAACGCGAGCCGCGGGCTATTTGGAGACGTGCTCTGGCTTGCCCTTGGTCTTCGTGGACGCGAATTCCTCGAGCTGCTTCTCCGTCATCGAGTCCACCATCTCGCGCGATGCACCCTTGAGCTTGCTTTTCGGCGTTTCACCGCGCTTGGCCGACAAGGCCGCGCCGGCTGCCTTCTGTTGCGCTTTCGATTTTGCGGGCATGGTCATGTCCTCCGTTTCTTCTTGAACCCGCCGCAACCCCGAAGGTTCCTAGAACATGCGCGCGATCCGCCCGATAACAACAATGGAGTTTCTCGACGTCCCGTCCTTTCCTTTTCAAAAGAGAGTTTTATCTAACGCTCTGTGACTAAAAGATTTTTCAACGGAGTGGGATCCAAATGGCAGCATCTGTTCTTATCGGAATACTCATAACCTTCCTGGTGATCGTCCTTGTTCTATACTTGGTTGCGCGTCTGCCGATCGATGCCAGAGCAAAGCAGATCGTACAGATCATCGTGATCATCATCGGCATCATCTCGCTTTTGAAATATCTAGCGGTTTTCTAAAAGCCTGGCTCGATTGGCGGGGTAATCGCATTGAGCCTGATCCGTGGCAAAAGCGCCAAGCAGACGAAGGCCAGCTTTCCGGAGCTGTTCTTCGATCTTGTTTTTGTATTCGCGCTGATCCAGCTGTCCTACACCCTGGTCGAGGACTTCAGTTCGACGACTCTCGCCGAATCGATCCTGCTGATCCTGGCGATCTGGTGGCTGTGGGTCCACACGACCTGGATCACCAACCTCCTGGATACCAACAAGGAGGCGGTGCGACTTCTGCTCTTCGCGCTGATGTTCGGCGGCATCCTGCTGGCGATCGCGCTGCCCGAGGCTTTCAAGGATCAGGGCCTGGCATTCGCGGCGCTCTACTGCGCCATGCAAATCCTGCGCTCGGTCTTCATGCTCTACGCTTTCAGGAGCGTAAACCGGGCCTCCTATCTCACCTTCGTGCGCATCACCGTCTGGGTAATCGCATCCGGCGTCTTCTGGATCATCGGCGGTTTCGCTAGCATCGAGATGCGCGTCGCCTTTTGGGCCGTCGCGCTGCTGATCGAATATATCTCGCCGCTGGCGCGCTACTGGGTTCCCGGAATGGGCAGGTCCCCGCGCGAAACGCTCGACATCTCGGGCGAGCACATGGCCGAGCGTTGCGCGCTCTTCGTCATTCTCTGTCTTGGCGAGGCCATTCTCACGACGGGCAGGACCGCTGCGGAGTACATGCAGTCGAGCCTGTCGGTGATGGTGTTCTGCACCGCCTTCCTGACCACCGGCTTCATGTGGTGGATCTATTTTCATCACGGCCAGCAGAAGGCCGCCGACAAGGCGGAATCGACCACGGCTCCCGAAACCGTGGCTCATGGCCTCTTTACCTATGGACACCTGCCGATCGTCGCGGGCGTCATCCTGACCGCAGTCGGCGAGGATTTCAGCCTGTCGCGTCCAGAAGAGCACAGCAGCCTGAAGACCGCACTGGCCATTCTCGGCGGGCTGGCCCTGTTTCTGATCGGAAATGCCTGGCTGAAGTTCACCGCCGCGCACACGCTGCCGCTGTCTCACATCGCCGGTCTCGCCATTCTTCTCGCGACGATCGTTCTGCTGCCGTGGCAGCAGAACGTCACGATACAGATGGTGAGCACGGTCACGCTGCTGCTGGTGGCGCTGTGGGAATATATCGCCTTGCGAAAGGCGAACGCCACCACCGCCTGATCCGCTTTGTCTGACTTCCTGATGGACAGAGGAAGGGGCACACCCGGACCGCCAGGACGACGATCCGGGTGCGACCGACCTTAAACTCAGCTGGCAGCGCCGATCTTGTCCTGCGTCTTGGTGTCGAAGTCGCTGGCGTCGTGACGCTCCCACAGCTGGCTCGATGGCTCGCCGGAGAGACGGTTGACCATGCGCCCGCGCTGGACAGGCTTGCGCTCGCCGATCTGATCGGCCCAGCGCTGGATATTCTTGTAGTCCTGAACCTGCAGGAACTCGGCCGCTTCGTAGATCCAGCCCTTCACCAGGCCGCCATACCAGGGCCAGACGGCTATGTCGGCGATGGTGTATTCGGAACCGCCGAGATACTCGCTCTCGGCAAGGCGGCGATCCAGTACGTCGAGCTGGCGCTTGGTTTCCATGGCAAAGCGGTTGATCGCGTATTCGATCTTGGTCGGCGCGTAGGCGTAGAAGTGGCCGAAGCCGCCGCCGAGATAGGGCGCGCTGCCCATCTGCCAGAACAGCCAGGAGAAGCATTCCGCACGCGCGGCAGGCTCGGTCGGCAGGAAGGCCTGAAACTTCTCGGCGAGATAGGTCAGGATCGAGCCGGACTCGAAGACGCGGATCGGCGCAGCGCCGCTGCGGTCGACCAGCGCCGGGATCTTGGAGTTCGGATTGGCCGCGACGAAGCCACTGCCGAACTGATCGCCATCGCCGATCCTGATCAGCCAGGCATCATATTCCGCGCCGGTGTGGCCGGCGGCGAGAAGCTCCTCGAGCATGATCGTCACCTTGACGCCATTCGGCGTGCCGAGCGAATAGAGCTGCAGCGGATGGCGTCCGACAGGCAGTTCCTTTTCATGCGTCGCGCCGGCGATCGGCCGATTGATGTTGGCGAATTGCCCGCCGTTCTCCTTGTCCCAGGTCCAGATTCTGGGCGGCGTATACTCATTCGAATTGGCCATGCTTGTCTCCAGTGGTGTCGTCTTCATGCGATACGCAACCCGTCTCGATTGCGCTGAATTCGGATGGAATGCCGGTCAGGCCTTCCGCTGAAGCGAAATGTCGCCGGCAGCCGAGCCGGCGATATCCCGCCCGGCCTCCGCGATCATTTCGAACGATCGCAGGCGTGCGCGGTGATCATAGACATCGGACACGATCATCAGTTCGTCGGCGCCGGTCTCCTCGACGAGCCGCTCCAGGCCGGCGCGAACCGTCTCGGGTGAGCCGATGATGGATCGGGCGAGCATCTGCTGTGCCTGCGCCTTCTCAATCGGCGACCAATAGGTCTCGATGTCGTCGATCGGTGGCTGGCTCAGCCCGCGTGTGCCTCGAAACATGTTGGTGAAGGACATTTGCTGCGTCGTCGCAAGCCGGCGCGCCTCGGCATCGGTTTCGGCGGCGATCACGTTTACGCCGACCATGGCGTAGGGCCGAGACAGCTGCTCTGATGGCTTGAAGCGGGTCCGATAGATCTGCAACGCCTGAAGAAGAAGTTCCGGCGCGAAATGGGAGGCGAAGGCGTAGGGAAGGCCGAGTTCGCCCGCGAGCATGGCGCCGAAGTTGCTGGAGCCGAGAATCCAGAGGGGCACTTCGGTACCGGCTGCCGGAACCGCCTGTATACGCTGGTTCGGACCGGCGGGCGCCAGAAACGCCTGCAGCTCGAGAACGTCCTGCGGGAACTGGTCGGCGGACTCGGGCGAGCGGCGCAACGCGCGAAGCGTCATCTGGTCCGTTCCCGGCGCCCGGCCGAGGCCAAGATCGATGCGATCGGGAAACAGGCGCGCCAGCGTGCCGAACTGTTCGGCGATGACATAGGGAGAATGGTTGGGCAACATGATGCCCCCGGCGCCGACGCGGATCGTCTTCGTGCCCGCCGCGAGATGGGCGAGCACGACCGATGTCGCCGCACTCGCGATCCCGATCATGTTGTGGTGTTCTGCGACCCAGATGCGCTTGTAACCCCACTCCTCAGCATGCGCGGCGAGATCACGGGCGTTGTCGAGGGCGCCACGGGCGTCCGTCTCCTCCGTCACGCGAACAAGTTCGAGGATGGAAAGAGCGGCCATGGCAATACCTTTGAGATCAACAAGGGGAGGCGACCGGCGAAGCGGTTGCCGTTGGATGAAAGGTATATGGAGTCCGCGACGCGCCCGAACAATGGTTGGGACGTCTGCTTTTTTTTGAGATCGGGCATCGTCCGGCCGATATGCCTCGGCTAGACGGCCGACTTTCTCTGAACAGCAGCGCCGCGCTGCCGCCCGCAATCAGGATTGCGCCGAGGCCCTAACCGCATCGCCACCGATCACGCCGTTGAAGTTCGCCGCGCCTTCGGCTCTCACACGCGGCAAGCTCGCCGGATATTCCCGCTGCACGAAATCGATGATCTTCTCGCGCATTTCGCAGCGCAGGTCGAAGGTCTTCGGCGCATTGGACGCCGAGACGAGGATGCGGATTTCCATGACGTTCTCGCGGAAATCGGTGACCTGCACGGCAACGACCCGCTTGTCCCAGAGCTTGGAGGAAGCGGCTATCTCCTCGACCTTCTCGCGGATCGCCGAGACCGGCACCGAGTAATCGAGATAGATCATGACGGTTCCGATGAGCGCCGCGCTCTCCCGCGTCCAGTTCTGGAAGGGGTTCTCGATGAAATAGCTGAGCGGCAGGATCAGCCTTCGCCAATCCCAGAGCTTGACCACGACATAGGTCGAGGTGATCTCCTCCACATTGCCCCACTCGCCCTCGACGATCAGCGCGTCGTCGATGCGGATCGGCTGCGTGATGGCAAGCTGGATGCCGGCGAAGACGTTCTTCAGCACCGGCTGCAAGGCGAGGCCAAGCACGATACCGGCAACGCCCGCCGAAGCGAGCAGGCTCACTCCGTATTGCTGCACGGCCGGAAAAGTCATCAGCCCGGCTGCGATCGTGATGGCGACGATCATGAAGGCCGCGATACGCTCGCCGATCCTGGATTGGGTGACGTGGGTGCGGGCGAGCAGATTGTCCTCGGCGTCGAGTTTGAAGCGACGAAGATAGACGGTCATCCAGATATGCAGCGTGGTCTTGCTGATCCAGCCGACGACGGCGATGAAGCCCAAAAGCAGGATGTGGCGGATCACGCCTGCCTGTGCTGCCGTCAGCGGCGCGATGGTCGCGCCAAGCGAAAGGGTCAAGGTAAGAATGCTCAGCCTCAGCGGCCGGCGACCGCGTGAGACCAGCGACCGCCAGAACAGATCCCGCGTTTCGACCAGTCGGCTCAAAAAGCGGAAAGCGAGGCGATGGATTATCAAGCCCACGGCCAAGGCGGCGGCAAGCACACCGATGCTGACCAGCCAAGCGGGCAACCAGTCGGTTGCTTCCTGAAAGTCGAGAATAAGGCGTTCCATACGACATCAGCTAGGGTGCAGTGCAGCATGGGAAAGGTCGGAATAACGAAAATCAGCCTTTCGTGATCGGTCGCGGCCCCAAACTTGCCGGGCGATCACAGCCAGCGGAACGAGGCCTTTCCGCGTCGACCGACGCGATGCAAGGCGATCGGCGTGGATCGGCCGCTGATGGTGTCGAGCAGCCGGATGCTCTGCTTTCCGGCCACGAGCGCCAGAAATCGCGGGCATCCGCGGATCGTTCCGCCGTCGTCGCTCTCGGTAAATATGCAGGGCACGGAAAGAGCCGTCCCGTACACGTTCATTCGTCCACTCTTTGGCATGCGCAAATCCCATCGCTTTGCGTCGCCGTGTAGTGGAGCCGTGATTCCTTCATGTGACAGTCTCGTGATAATTTTGGACATGTGTGAAATTGCCGGCTTCGCGCGTCTTCCTTGTCGCCATCAGCGCCCCGAACCGCGAGCGTACGAGACGGCAAGCTGCGGGCAAGGCTCGCTGCCTAACCCTCGTCGCGGCAGCGGGCCCGAGCCTGTTTGGGGAGACCACCTGCAATTTCAGGTTCAGACAAGCCACACAACCTAGTTTGCGGTTCTTAGCTGCGCGGGCTGGATAACCGATTCCTCAATCAGGCCTTGGATCGGAAGCCGCCTGCCGTTCGCTATCGGAATTTCGGCCTGGCTTTTTATTGACGCCATTTGAACATTCGGGATTGATGAGCATGACGACGGTTGCCTCCACGCTGACGATAACGCAGATCAGATCTCTTTCTTCGGCGGCGGTCGCCGCATGGACGACCGAAGACATCGCTTCGCTGTCTACGGCGCAGGTCAAAGCCCTTTCCTCCTCCCAGATCGCGGCGCTGGATGTGGAAGATGTCGAGGCGCTCAATTCCCAGCAGCTCAGCGCCATCGCCAAGGGGTCGATCGTCGGCCTCACCTTCGACCAGCTCAATGCGCTCAACAAATACGCCATCGAAAGCCTGACCTCGGTCCAGGTCTCCGCACTGACCACGACGCAATTGAGCGCTCTGACGACCGAGCAGTCGGAAGCCCTGACACCGAACCAGATCAAGGCGCTGTCCACCGCGCAGCTCGCCGCACTCGGGGCCGACGACATCGCGACCTTTTCGACCGCCGATATCGCCGCTATCTCGAACAAGGCAATCCAGGGTCTCGGAACGGCTGCCATCGCGGCGCTGTCCACCGATCAGATCGCCGCTCTGAACACCGGCGCCGTCGCGGCGTTGACGAGCAGCCAGATCGGCGTGTTGAGCACTGACCAGGTCGAAGCGCTTTCGCCGACGCAGACAGCGGCGCTGACCTCGGCGCAACTGGCGGCGCTTGGCCCCGATGATATCGCCATGCTGTCGCCCGAAGACATTGCCGCGATCAACACCAAGGCCGTGCGCGGCCTGAACCTGTCCGCCCTGTCGCCCGAACAGGTCGGAGCGATGACGACGGCCCAGGCGAACGCCTTGACCACGGCACAGCTCGCCTCGCTCGACCCCACGCAGATCGAGGCGCTTTCGCCCTCTCAGATCGCCTCGCTCACCTCGAGCGCTCTGGCCAGCCTGACGACTGGGCAGATCGAGGCCCTCAGCCCCGAGCAGGTCGAAGCGTTCACGCCGCAGCAGGTCAAGGCGCTCAGCTCCGACCAGCTGGCGGCCATCAACCCGGATGGCGTCGCAACGTTTTCCACCGCCGATATGGCCGCCATCACCAGCAGGGCCATAGCGGGCCTCAGCCCCGGCAGCGTCGCGGCCCTGTCCTCGGCTCAGATCGCCGCCCTCAGCACCGGTTCGATCGCCAGCCTGACGACCGATCAGCTCCAGGCCCTGAACGACGAGCAATTCCAGGCGCTTTCATCGCTTCAGGTGAAGGCGCTCGGCTCCGCGCAGCTCGCAGCACTCGACGCCGCCGATATCGAAGCCTTCTCGACCGCCGCCATCGCCGCGATCGCCAGCCGCGCCATGTCGGGCCTGAGCACGGATGCGATCGGCGCCCTGTCGTCGACCCAGATCGCCGCACTGTCCACAAGTCTGATCGCAAATCTCACCGGCAGCCAGCTCGAAGCCTTGAGTGCCGACCAGATCGCGTCGTTCTCGACCAGCCAGATAACCGCATTGGGCGCGCAGATCGCGGGCTTCAGCACCGGGCAGCTGGAAGGGCTTTCGACCGCGAAGATCGCGGCGCTGAGCACGGCCGCCATCGCCAGCCTGACGACGGACCAGATCGACGCGCTGAGCGTGGAGCAGGCCGAGGCCTTGACGCCAGCGCAGGTCAAGGCGCTGAGTTCGTCTCAGCTCGCGGCATTCGGCGCGGACGATATCGCCGCCTTTTCGACGGCCGATATCGCTGCGATCACCAACCAGGGTTTCACCGGGCTGAGCATGGATTCGCTCTCCACCGCCCAGATCGCGGCGCTGACCACTGCCCAGATCGCGGCGCTCGGAACCGACCAACTGGCCGCCTTGACCACGGACCAGACCGAGGCGCTGTCGCCGACGCAGGTGAAAGCCATGAGTTCGGTTCAGCTCGCCGCGTTCGACGCCGAGCAAATCGCGACCTTCTCCACCGACGACATGGCAGCGATCACCAGCCGCGCCATCACCGGCCTGACCACCGATATCATCGCGACCTTCTCGACCGCGCAGATCGCGGCCTTGAACTCGACCGCGATCCCGAGGCTCACCAGCGCCCAGATCGCGGCCCTGAGCACGGATCAGGTCGAGGCGCTCTCACCGGCACAGGTCGCGGCGCTGACCTCCGTTCAGCTCGCCGCGATCGATGCCGAGCATATGGCGACCTTCTCGACCGCCGATATCGCCGCGATCACCAGCAAGGCCATACCCGGTCTCAGCACCGATATCATCGCAACCTTCTCCACCGGCCAGATCGCCTCGCTGACGACGGCGCAGGTCAGCGCGCTGAAGACGACGCAGCTCGCGGTTCTGAGCACCAGCCAGGTCGAGGCGTTCACGCCGGCACAGGTCTCGTGGCTGAGCTCGCTGCAGCTCTCGGCGATCGGCGATGACGGCATCGCAACCTTCTCGCCGGCAGATATCGCGGCGCTCTCGAGCAAGGCGATCCCCGGCCTTGATTTGTCCAACCTGTCCTCGGGGCAGATCGCTGCCTTCACGACCGCCCAGATCAGCGTGCTGAAGACCCTGCAGATCGCGGCGCTGGGCACGGACCGGATCACGATGCTGTCCACCGCTCAGATCGCCGCCTTGAGCACGTCGTCGATCGCCAGCCTGAGCACCGACCAGATCGACGCCCTCGGCTCCGCGCAGGTCGAGGCTCTTTCGCCGCTCCAAATCATGTCGCTGACCTCGCTGCAGCTCGGCGTGCTCGATGCCAGCGACATCGCGACCTTCTCGACGGCCGATATGGCCGCGATCACCAACAAGGCCCTGCCGGGGCTGAGCACGGATGTGATCGCAGGGCTTGGAACCGCCCAGATCGCGGCCATGAGCACCAGCGCCATCGCGAGCCTGACGAGCGACCAGATCGGTGCTCTCGGTACGGCACAGGTCGAAGCGTTGTCGCCCGGGCAGGTGAAGGTGCTGAGCTCCGCGCAAATGGCGGCACTCGGCGCCGATGACATTGCGACCTTCTCCACCGCCGATATCGCGGCGATCACCAACAAGGCGATCTCCGGCCTCAGCCCCGACGCCGTCGAGGGCCTTTCGAACGAGCAGATCGCCGCGCTCAACACCAGCGCGATCGCCAGCCTCACGAGCCTGCAGATCGGCGCGATGAGCACATCTCAGATCGAGACGCTGTCGCCCGCGCAGGTGGCGGCGCTGACCTCCGTGCAGTTCTCCGCCCTGTCGGCCGAAGACATCGCGACCTTTTCCAACGCCGACATCGCGGCGATCACCAACAAGGGCTTGCCTGGCCTGGGCACGGACGCGGTCGCGGGCCTGACGACCGCGCAGATCGCGCTGCTGAGCACCAGCGCTCTTGCCAGCCTGACGAGCGGCCAGGTCGAGGCACTCGGCACCGACCAGATCGCCAGGCTCTCCACCGCGCAGGTGAAGGCACTGACGGCGGCGCAGATCGCGGCGCTTGGCGACAATGTCGGCGTTTTCTCCACGGACCAGATCGCCGTCCTGACGCCATCGGGCATCACCGGCCTGACCTCCGCTCAGGTCGATGCGCTGAACAGCGCACAGCTTCACGCGCTCGGCACCAGCCAGATCGCGGCGATGACCTCCAAGCAGGTGGCGGGGCTCAGCACCAGCGACATAGCGGCGCTGACCACGCAGCAGCTTGCCGCCATGAGCGCGTCGGGCGTTTCCGGTCTTTCGACCAGCCAGGTCGCGGCCCTCGACAACGCGCAAGTCCGGGCGCTGTCGACTAAGCAGGTCGCCGCGCTCACCTCGTCGCAGATCGGCGCGCTGGGGACGGACGACGTCGCCGCTCTCTCGACCGCGCAGATCGCCGCGCTCTCGGCCGCCGGCATCGCCGGATTGAACTCGCAGCAGCTGGCGGTCCTTTCGACCGCGCAGGCCGAAGCCCTGACCAGCAACCAGGTGGGCACGCTGAACTCCAGCCAGATCTCCGTCCTCGGGCCGGATGATGTCGTGACCTTCTCGACCAAGGATATCGCCGCGATCACATCCAGCGCGCTGGGAGGAATGTCGACGGATACGATCCGGGCCCTGTCGACGCTGCAGATCGCCTCGCTGAGCAAGAATGCCATCGCCGGGCTCACCACCCAGCAACTTGCCGCGCTGACCACCGCGCAAGCCGAAGCGCTGACCAGCAGCCAGGTCAGCGGCCTGAGCTCCGCGCAGCTCGCGGCCCTCACCGCCGATGACATCGCGACCTTCTCGACCAAGGACATGGCGGCTATCGGCTCCGGTGCCATCGCCGGCCTTTCGACCAGCACGATCGCCGCGTTGTCGCCGAGCCAGATCGCGGCGCTGAACACGGCGGCGATCACGGGAATGACGACCGGGCAGATCGCGGCGCTGCGGACCGATCAGGTGGAGGCGTTGACCTCCGCGCAGATCGGCGCGCTGAGCTCGAAGCAGACGGCGGCGCTTGGCACCGACGATATCGCCATCCTGTCGGCGAAGAACATCGCCGCGATCAACTCCGGCGCGATCGCCGGCTTGTCGGCGGCAGCGCTTGCGACGCTGACGACGAGCCAGATCGCCGCACTCAGCACATCGGGCATCGCGGGCCTGACCGTCGATCTCATCAACGCGCTGAGCAGCGACCAGATCGGAGCGCTGACCACGAGCCAGATCGCCGCGTTGAGCTCACGGCAGATCGGAGCGCTTGGAACCGACGACCTCGCATCGCTGACGACCGCCCAGGTCGCGGCATTGAGCACGGCGGGCATAGCCGGTCTTAGCAGCGACCAGATCGCGGCATTGAGCACCGACCAGACCGAGGCCCTGACCAGCCTGCAGGTGGGGGCCCTGAGCTCGAGGCAGATCGCCGCGCTGGGCACGGACGATCTCTCACGCTTCTCCACCGCCGATATCGCGGCGATCGGCTCCGGCGCGATCCTTGGCCTTTCGACCGCCGCCATCGGGGCGCTGTCGACGGATCAGATCGTCGCCATGAGCTCGGCCGGAATTTCCGGTCTCTCCAGTGGCCAGATCGCCGCCCTTGGTTCCAACCAGATGGAGGCGCTCACCACCGCTCAGATCGGCGCGCTGAGCTCCAGGCAGGTCGCGGCCCTTGCCACCGACCGTATCGCGGCGCTCTCGGTCGATCAGATCGCGGCCTTTGGCACGGCGGGTATAGCCGGCCTGACCAGCGATCAGATCGGCGCGCTCAGCGTCCGTCAGGTCGAGGCGTTCACAAGCGTCCAGGTGGGCGCGCTGAACTCGAAGCAGATCGCGGCGCTCGGAACGGACGATCTGGATAGTTTCAGCACCGCCGACATGGCCGCGATCACCTCCAGCGCGGTTGCTGGGATTTCGACATCGGTGATTTCCTCGCTCTCGGGCGACCAGCTCGCTGCCCTCAGCCCCACCGGCATTGCCGGCCTGACCAGCGACCAGATCGGCGCCCTGCGAACCAGCCAGGTGGAGTCTCTCACGACCGCTCAGGTCGGTGCGCTGACGTCGAGGCAGATCGCCGCGCTCAACACGGCCGACATCGCCGCGTTCTCGCCCGAACAGATAGCGGCGCTGAGCACCGCGGGCATAGCCGGCCTTTCGACCAGCCAGCTCGTCGCCATGCGCAGCGACCAGATGGAGGCGCTGACCAGCACGCAGATCGGCGCGCTCTCCTCGCGGCAGATCGGGGTTCTGACCTCCGACGACCTCGACGGCTTTACCACGGCCGAGATCGCTGCGATCAGCTCGTCCGCCATTTCCGGCCTGTCGACCGGCGCTCTGGCGTCGCTTTCGCCAAGCCAGATCGCGGCGCTTAGCACCGCGGGCGTCGCCGGCCTCAGCACGGACCAGATCGCAGCGCTCAGCGTCGACCAGGCCGAGGCACTGACCAGCACGCAGATCGGCGTGCTGAGCTCCAGGCAGATCGCGGCCCTCGGAACGGATGATCTGGACAGCTTCACCACCGCCGAAATCGCCGCGATCAGCTCGGCGGCCATCTCCGGATTGTCGCCGACGACGATCGCCTCGCTTTCGGCCGAGCAGATCGGCGCTTTGAGCACGGCCGGCATTGCCGGTCTCTCGACCGCCCAGATCGCGGCCTTGAGCACAAGCCAGGTCGAGATGCTGTCGACAGGACAGATCGGCGCCCTGGGCTCCGCTCAGATCGCGGCTCTGAGCACCGGCGACATCGCCGTGCTCTCGGTCGAGCAGATCGCGGCACTGAGCGCCAAGGGGATTGCCGGCCTCGGCAGCGCTCAGGCGGGCGCGCTGAGCATCGACCAGATGGAAAAATTGTCCACGGGTCAGATCGCGGCGCTCAGCTCGGATGCGCTGAAGGGCCTGACCTCGTCCAGCCTGGATGCGCTCACGCCCGCAAAGCTCGCGGCGATCAGCTCCGGTGCCATGAAGGGACTGTCCACGGCCTTCGTGGCGTCGCTCTCGACGGAAGAGATCGCGGCGCTCGGAAGTTCGGGAATATCCGGCCTGACCAGCGACCAGATCCGCGCGCTGAGCACCGATCAGTTCAGCACCTTTTCCACCGACCAGATCGCATCCCTGAGTTCGACCGGCCTTGCCGGGTTGACGACCGACCAGTTGCAGACTCTCTCGACCGAGGAGTTCGCTGCAATCACGCCGGCTTCGATCAAGGGCCTGACGACGGCGGTGTTCTCGACCCTGCCATCAAGCGACATCGCGGCATTGACCACGGGTCAGGTGGCAGCGCTGAGCTACAGCCAGGTCGTCGCCATGAGCACGGCGCAGATCGGAATGCTGTCGACCGCGCAGATCGGCGCCCTCAATGTCGTTCAGACGGCGGCCCTCGGCCCCGATGATCTGGCCAGCTTCTCGCCCGAGCATATCATCGCGCTGAGTTCGAGCGCGGTTTCGGGACTGAGCACAAGAGCACTCGGCGCCTTGACGGTGAGCCAGGCCGAAGCCTTCACACCGGCCCAGATCAACGCGATGACATCGGCACAGGTACAGGCGCTGACCAACGGCCCGCTGGCTGGCGTAAGCGCCTCCCAGACGACGACGACGACCACGACCACGGCACCCTCGGAGACGCCAAGCTCGGCATCGGCAGCAGCCGCACCCGACACGAGTGAATCGGCTCAGGTTGCCTCGGTGATCATGTCCTATCTGGGATAAGAGACTGATCGCGGGCGCGGCGACATTCGACGCCGCGCCCGCAATGGCTCGAATTTTCAGCAAAAAGCCGCGAAACGGCATTGATCGACAAGCCATTTTATGGAGCATGTGGCGAAGACGTTCGTATTCAGTTGACCGCAAGGAAAGTCGCCCAGGCAATGTCGATGATGGAAGAACCCGATGTCGTGGTCATCGGCGCCGGCGCGGCTGGCACGGGTGCGGCCCGAACACTCGTCAAAGCCGGGCTGAAGACGCTTGTGCTCGAGGCTCTTTCCCGCACCGGCGGCCGCGCCTCGACGGCCAAGGTGGCGGGAAACGTCGTCGATCTCGGCTGCGGCTGGCTTCACTCCGGCGATCGAAACCCCTGGACCCGCATCGCCGGCGAGATCGGCATCACCGTCGATCGCCAGCCATCCGCCTGGGGCGGGCAGTTTCGCGATCTCGGCTTTGCGCCGCATGAACGCGACGCCGCCCATCTCGCCTTCGAACGGTGGACGGAGCGCGTCTCGACGACCCCTCCCCCGTCGGATGTCGCCGCCGATGCGCTGGACCCGGCCGATGGCTGGACAAGCTATCTGCAGGCGCTCAGCGGGTATATCAGCGGCGACGAACTCGAGCGTATTTCCTGCAAGGACTACGCCGCCTACAACGAAGCATCGACATTGATCAACTGGCGCGTCCAGACAGGCTATGGCGCGCTCGTCGGCGCCGCCATGCCCGCTGAGGCGATGGTGAAGCTCTCGACGCCCGTCGAAGCCATCGGGCTCGACGGACATCGCATCGAGGTCAAGACATCTGCGGGCACCGTGCGTGCCCGCGCACTCATCGTCACCGTCTCCACCAATATCCTGGCCGGGGACACCATTCGCTGGCCATCGGCATTCGATGCGTGGCGAGCCGCGGCGATGCGCTTGCCGCTTGGCGCGAACGAGAAGCTGTTTCTCGAGATCACCGGCCCGGCGCCCTTCGAGGACGAGACGCATCTTATCGGCGACCCGCGCGATGCATCGACCGGCAGCTACTATATCCGCCCCTTCGGTCAGCCCGTCATCGAATGCTACCTCGGCGGCGCCGGGGCGCGCGCCGTGGCGGAAAGAGGCCAAGACGAGGCATTCGCGCGTGCGACGGATCAGCTCGTCCGTCTGTTCGGCAGCAATATAAGACGCAATCTCCGCCCGCTCGTCGCGTCGGACTGGAGCAGAACAGTCTCGATCGGCGGCGCCTACAGCCACGCTCTGCCGGGCCATTCCGACGCCCGTCTCACGCTCGCCGGGTCTCTGGACCAGCGTGTGTTCTTCGCCGGCGAAGCGACCCATACGACCGACTTCTCGACCGCCCACGGCGCGCTGCAAAGCGGCGAGCGTGCCGCGCGCGAGGTCCTCGCCGTCCTTCAGGCAACGCCGTAGCGCCCAGACAGCACCCGACACATATCCATCGCGATCAGGAAAGATGAAGCCATGCCGGATCACAGGTTCAACCAGCCGCTCGGCGGCAACGACATGCCCCGCTTCGCCGGACCATCGACGATGATGCGGCTGCCGAGCCAGGCCACGGCGGAGGGTCTGGACGCATGCTTCGTCGGAATTCCGCTCGATGTCGGCACCTCCAACCGGCCGGGCACCCGCCTTGGACCTCGACAGATCCGGCAGGAATCCTGCATGCTGCGTCCCTATAACATGGCAACGGGCGCGGCCCCCTTCGCGCGGATGCAGGTGGCCGATATCGGCGACGTGCCGATCGACACTTTCGACCTGAAGCGGTCGGTCGACATCATCACCGCCTTCTACGACGATCTCCTCACTCATCCCTGCATTCCGCTGACGCTTGGGGGCGACCATACGCTCACCTATCCGATCCTGCGCGCGATCGCGAAAAAGCACGGCCCGGTGGCGCTGATCCACGTCGATGCCCATGCCGACACCAACGACGAGATGTTCGGCGAGAAGATCGCCCACGGCACGCCGTTCCGCCGCGCCTATGACGACGGGCTTCTCGTCAACGACAAGGTGTTTCAGATCGGCCTTCGCGGCACCGGCTATTCGCCGGAGGATTTCGATTGGGCGCGCGACAAGGGCTGGACTGTCGTTCAGGCCGAGGCCTGCTGGGGCAAATCGCTGAAGCCCTTGATGGAAGAGATCAGGACGAAGATCGGCTCGACGCCCGTCTATCTGACCTACGACATCGACAGCCTCGATCCGGCGTTCGCGCCGGGCACGGGAACGGTCGAGATCGGTGGTCTCACGACATGGCAGGCGCTCGAAATCATCCGCGGTTGCGCCGGACTGAACCTCGTCGGCGGTGATCTGGTGGAGGTGTCGCCGCCGTTCGACCCGTCGGGCAACACGGCGCTGATCGCGGCCAATCTGCTCTACGAGATGCTGTGTGTCCTTCCGTGACACCCTGGCGTGTCGCGGAGTTGCCCGCTGCACGTCTGGCGATTCACCGGTTTGAAACCTGTTCGTGCGACAAGAACGGATCAAGGGGCGCTCCCCGAGCGCTATGCCGCGTTGCGCCGAGGTACGGAAAAATGAGACCGTTCGCCGTTCTTTCTGCAAGAGTTGTTCTTGCCGCCGCTCTTTTCAGCGCCGGCGCGCCGCTGGTTGCCAACGGCACCGAGGAGTGGATCGGATCGTCCCGCCAGTGGTCGATCGGCTACGTCAACAACGGCGGCGAGCCCTACTGCGCGCTGGTCTGGGACAGCATGACGGGAAAGACCGTCGAATTCCGGGAAAGCCTCAAGGACGCATCCTGGATCATCAAGAATGACGCGTGGACGCTGCCAGACAAGCTCTCCACACAGGTCTCGGTCACGGGCAAAAGCAACACCATGGATGTGCCCGCCATCGGCGCCGACAGCAAAAGCCTGCGCGTCTGGAGCTTGCCCGGAAACAAGAACGCCGGCGGCGTGCAGGCGATCATTCGCGCCGCGCTGAGTGGAATGGCGGACATCAACGTCTCGTTCCAGGGCAACGAACCCGACTGGGTCATTCCGACATCGCGCATCTACCCGATGCATGCGACCTATGCGGCCTGCATCGAGCGACTGTCGGACAAGAGGCCGGCCAAGGTCGAAAGCGCCACGACAAACCCGTTCTGACGGAACGCGAAGCACGGCAAGCCGAACCGGCATCGCCACCGCGAGATGTCGGCGATGCCAATGGTCGGCGCGCATTATCCATTTGTCTAAAATAGAACTTGCAACGATCCGTTAGCTGGCGATATATCCCAGCTCAGGGTTGGAGACGTTAAGATGCTGTCTCCCTCTGTCGGTGCCTGACACGTGCATTTACGAACCACGTAGGACGAGCCTGATGGACTTTATCAGATCCCCTGAACTGGCGCATATGGCGCTATTTTCCCCAGTTTCTTGCTTGTCCTTGTCGGTGTTCCCGGAAACGCGAGCTTTCGCCAGCTGTCGTTAGGACAGCAAACCAAGCGGCGAACGGACACGGCGAGCATCCCGTATTTGCAGGCTCTCCATTTTCGTTTGCCGGATATGCAGTGAGGCTATTCAATGGATGAATCATCGAACCCGCCGGCCCTCCTGGGCCGTCTGTGGCTGATATTGCTCGGAGCGATCATCACGCTCGCCGGGCTGTTTTTCGCAATCGGCGGCGGCAAGCTCGTCTCGCTGGGCGGCAGCTGGTACTTCCTGCTCGCCGGCATCGGGCTCGTCATCGCGGGCCTGCTCATCGCGCGGCGCAAGCCGCTGGGCGCCCTGCTCTTCGGGCTCGTCTTCGTGCTCTCGGTTGTCTGGGCCATCTGGGACGCCGGCTTCGAGTTCTGGCCGCTGATCTCGCGCCTGCTGGCGATTGCCGTCGGCTCCATCGTCGTGGCCCTCTCCTTCCCGCTCCTGCGTCGTTCGGCTGGCCGCACGCCCGCCTACGGTGTCTCCTTCGGGCTTGCCGTCGTGCTGGCGATCGGCACCGGCGCTGCCTTCTACGGCATGTTCATTCCACACCCGCCAGTGGTCGCAAGCGGCGCCGGCCCGGCCCGCACGCCGGTCGATCCCGCCCGCGAGCAGAAGAACTGGGAACACTACGGCAACACTTCGGGCGGTAGCCGCTTCGCGGCGCTCGACCAGATCAACGTCGACAATATCGGCGATCTGAAGGTGACGTGGGAATACCGCACCGGCGACACCCCGATCAGCCCCGGCGCCAATGGCGCGGAAGATCAGGAAACCCCGCTGCAGGTCGGCGATCGCGTGTTCGTGTGCACGCCGCACAACAACGTCATCGCAATCGACGCGGATAGCGGCAAGGAAATCTGGAAGACCGAGATCAACGCCAAGTCGTCGGTCTGGATGCGGTGCCGCGGCCTCGCTTACTTCGACGCGACGCGCGCCATCGAGCAGCCGTCGGCGCCGAGCTCCACGCCGGTCACCGCCGTCGCCGTCGCACCGGGCACGCTTTGCGAACGCCGTATTCTGATGAACACGATCACCGCCGAGCTGATCGCGCTCGATGCCGACACCGGTGCGTTTTGCCCTGACTTCGGCACGAACGGCCGCGTCGATCTCAAGATCGGCATGGGCGAGGCCCCCGATCCGAGCTACGTCCTGACCTCGGCGCCGACGCTTGCCGGCACCACCGTCGTCGTCGGCGGCCGCGTTGCCGATAACGTCAGCACCGACATGCCCGGCGGCGTCATGCGCGGCTTCGATGTCGTGACCGGCCAGCTGCGTTGGGCGTTCGACCCAGGCAACCCCAATATCACGCTGCTGCCGCCTGCGGGCGAAAGCTACACGCGTTCGACTCCGAACGTCTGGGCATCGATGTCCTACGATCCTGTTTCAAACACCGTCTTCATGCCGGTCGGCAGCTCGTCGGTCGATCTCTACGGCGCGACGCGCACGGATCTAGACCACAAGTACGGCGCATCGATGCTGGCGCTGGACGCCACCACCGGCCGCGAAAAGTGGGTCTATCAGACCGTTCACAACGATCTGTGGGACTTCGACGTACCGATGCAGCCATCGTTCATCGACTTCCCGAAGGCGGACGGCACGACCGTTCCGGCGCTCGTCTTCGGCACCAAGGCAGGCCAGCTGTATGTGCTGGATCGCGCGACAGGCGAGCCGCTGACCAAGGTCGACGATGTCCCGGTCAAGCCCGGCAACATCCCGAACGAACCCTACGCACCGACCCAGAGGCTCTCCGTCGGCATGCCGCAGATCGGCGCCAAGACGTTGACCGAAAGCGACATGTGGGGCGCGACGCCGTTCGACCAGCTCTTGTGCCGCATCGCCTTCAAGGGAATGCGCTACGATGGCGTCTTCACGGTTCCGGGCACCGACCTCGCGCTCAACTTCCCGGGCTCGCTTGGCGGCATGAACTGGGGCGGCCTTTCGACCGATCCGAACTCGAACTACATCTTCGTCAACGACATGCGCCTCGGCCTCTGGATACAGATGCAGGAAGCCGCCCCGACCAACGCCGTCAACAGCGGCGGCGAATCCGTCAATGCCGGCATGGGTGTCGTTCCGATGAAGGGCACTCCCTATGCGGTCAACAAGAACCGCTTCCTGTCGGCGCTCGGCATCCCATGCCAGGCACCGCCGTTCGGCAGCCTGACGGCGATCGACATGAAGACACAGAAGATCGCCTGGCAGGTTCCTGTCGGCACCGTCGAAGACACCGGCCCGCTCGGCATCAAGATGGGCCTGCCGATCCCGATCGGCATGCCGACGCTCGGCGGCACGCTCGCGACCCAGGGAGGCCTGATCTTCATCGCCGGCACGCAGGACTTCTATCTGCGCGCCTTCAGCACGGCGACCGGCAAGGAAGTCTGGAAAGCCCGTCTGCCCGTGGGCAGCCAGGGCGGCCCGATGACCTACAAGTCGCCGAAGACAGGCAAGCAGTATGTCATCATCTCGGCCGGCGGCGCACGCCAGTCGGATCTTCGTGGCGACTACGTCATCGCCTACGCTCTGCCGAACTGAACGTCAGCGCAAAGCAACGAAAAAGGGTCGCTCGGCGGCCCTTTTTTTGTGCATAGGCGAGATTTGTCACATACCGTGCAAAAAAGAGTGAAATCCTATCTGCGCCCTTGGCGATATGACGCGGCGGCTGCATAATGTGAGTCTGACGAGTATCGCGGCTATCGGCTACAGACTGTCCCGAACTTCGTAAGCGCATTGTAATAAAATAGTCTGACGCGTTCTATCTCGCGAGCCGACACGTAGCGATCCCGTCCTCATTCAACCGGCCGCGGGAGAGCAAAGATGCAGAAGAGCGAAAGCGACGTATTCGATCTGTTTTCGGAGATCTATACGAACGCCGCGCAAGAAGAGCTAAGTCTCCAGGAATATCTCCTGGCCTGCCGCGATGACAAACGACTATACGCCACCGCGCAGGAACGCATGGTGGAAGCCATTGGCGAACCTAAACTGATCGACACCAGCGCCGATGAGCGATTAGGCCGCATCTTCTCCAACCGCACCGTCAAGATTTATCCCGCCTTCGCCGATTTCTATGGAATGGAAGACACGATCGAAAGGATCGTCGGCTATTTCAGATATGCCGCGCAAGGTCTCGAAGAGCGCAAGCAGATACTCTATCTCCTCGGGCCCGTCGGCGGCGGCAAGTCGTCTCTCGCCGAACGCCTGAAGAAGCTGATGGAGCGTTTTCCGATTTACACGCTGGCGATCGACGGACAGGTGAGCCCGGTTTTCGATCACCGCTGGGCCTCTTCCAGCCGGAGCGGATGTCCGATCTTCTGGAAGACAAATACGGCATTGCCAGGCGCCGCCTCACCGGGCTTATTTCCCCCTGGGCCACCAAGCGGCTCGACGAGATCGGCGGCGACATCTCGCGCTTCAGCGTCGTCAAGCTGATGCCATCCAGGCTGCGCCAGATCGCTATCGCCAAGACCGAACCAGGTGACGAGAACAACCAGGACGTCTCGGCGCTGGTCGGCAAGGTCGATATCCGCCAGCTCGAAAACTACAGCCAGGCCGACCCCGACGCCTATTCCTACAGCGGCGGCCTCAACCGCACGACGCAGGGGTTGCTCGAATTCGTCGAAATGTTCAAGGCGCCGATCAAGGTGCTCCACCCGCTGCTGACGGCGACGCAGGAGGGAAGCTACAACGGCACCGAAAGCTTCGGCGCCTTCCCCTATCAGGGCATCGTCGTCGCCCACTCCAACGAATCCGAGTGGCAGCAGTTCAAGAACAACCGCAACAACGAGGCGTTCCTCGACCGCATCCTTGTCGTCAAGGTGCCCTATTGCCTGCGCGTGACGGAGGAACGGCAGATCTACGAGAAGCTGCTGCGCGAAAGCGAACTCGCAAAGAGCGCCTGCGCGCCTGAAGTGCTGGAGAATCTGAGCCGCTTCACGGTGGCGACCCGCCTCATCCGCCATGAGAATTCGCCGCTCTATACCAAGATGCGCGTCTATGACGGCGAGAACCTGAAGGACACCGATCCCAAGGCCAAGTCCGTGCAGGAATACCGCGACGTTGCCGGCGTCGACGAAGGCATGCACGGCATCAGCACCCGCTTTGCCTTCAAGGTGCTGTCGGAGACCTTCAACTACGACACCAAGGAGGTCGCCGCCGATCCGGTGCATCTGATGTACATCCTCGAGCAGGCGATCAAGCGCGAGCAGTTTCCGAAGGAAATGGAGGCCAGTTACCTCGACTTCATCAAGTCGGAGATTGCCACCCGCTATGCCGAGTTCATCGGCCACGAGATCCAGAAGGCCTATCTCGAATCCTACAGCGAATATGGCCAGAACCTCTTCGACCGCTACATATCCTACGCGGATGCCTGGTTGGAGGACCAGGATTTCAAGGATGCCGATACCGGGCAGATCCTGAACCGGGAAATCCTCGACAGCGAGCTGTCGCAGATCGAAAAGCCCGCCGGCATCGCCAACCCCAAGGATTTCCGCAACGAGGTGGTGAAGTTCACGTTGCGGGCAAGGGCGCGCAATGGCGGCCGCAATCCGGCATGGACGAGCTACGAGAAACTGCGCGAGGTGATCGAAAAGCGGATGTTCGGTCAGGTTGAGGATCTGCTGCCCGTCATCAGCTTCGGCTCCAAGAAGGACAGCTCGACCGAGAAACAGCATGACGAATTCGTTCAGCGGATGATCGAGCGTGGCTATACGGCACGCCAGGTCCGCCGACTGGTCGATTGGTACATGCGGGTGAACAAGGCCGGTTGACGATGCCAAAACCGGAGCCAAAGCGAGGGATTGGCGCATGCCGAATTTCATCGATCGCCGGCTTAACCCGAAGGACAAGAGCCTCGGCAACCGGCAACGATTCCTGAAGCGCGCCCGCGACGAGCTGAAGCGGGCGATCAAGGATCAGATAAAATCCGACAAGATAACGGATGTCGATGCCGCCCATGGCGTCCCCATGCCGGCGCGTGGTGCCGGTGAGCCGACCTTCCGTTCCTCGCCCACATCGGGCAATCGGGAACATGTTCTGCCGGGAAACAAGGAGTTTTCAGCGGGCGACCGGATCTCGAAGCCGGATGGCGGCGCGGGCGGCGGTGGCGGGCATGGTGCGGGCGGCGGCGGAAGCGATGACGATTTTCAGTTCATCCTGTCGCGCGAGGAGGTGCTCGATCTCTTTTTCGAGGACCTTGAACTGCCCGATCTGGTCAAGCTGAGCCTGAAGGAAACGGTGACATTCAAGCCGCAGCGCGTCGGCTTCACCACTTCGGGCTCCCCCACCAACATCAATATCGGCCGCACCATGCGCAACAGCTTCGGCCGGCGCATGGCCTTGCAGCGGCCGAGCGAGCGGCAGGTGAAGCTCATCACCGACGAGATCGCGGCACTCGAGGCCGAGACCCCATTATCGGCGGAAACCCGCCGCAAACTGACGGCCCTGCGCGACGAGCTTACAACGCTGGAGCGGCGGCGCCGACGGATTTCCTATGTCGATCCCGTCGACGTCCGCTTCAACCGCTTCGAGCGGCAGCCGGTGCCGAACGCCAACGCCGTAATGTTCTGCCTGATGGACGTATCGGCATCGATGGGCGAGCGCGAGAAGGATCTCGCCAAGCGCTTCTTCGTGCTTCTGCACCTCTTCCTCAAGCGCCGCTACGGCCGGATCGACATCATTTTCATCCGGCACACGGACGAGGCGCATGAGGTCGACGAGGAGACATTCTTCTACAGCAAGCAAAGCGGCGGCACGGTGGTCTCGACAGCGCTTGAGGAGATGCAGCGGATCATCGAGGCGCGCTATCCGTCCGACATGTGGAACATCTACGCGGCGCAAGCCTCGGACGGTGACAACAGCAGCGGCGATTCCGAGCGATGCGCGGCGCTCCTGCGCGGCGACCTGATGCGGCTTTGCCAGTATTACGCCTATGTCGAGATCATCGACGAGCGCGAGACGGAAATATTCGGCGCCACCGACAACGGCACCTCGCTGTGGCGCGCCTACCGAACCGTCGAGGGCGAGGTCCCCAACTTTCACATGGCCCGCATCGCAAGACCGGGCAACATCTATCCAGTCTTTCGCAAGCTCTTCACCCGGCAAGCCGGCGCGCGTACGCGTAACTGAGGGAATAAGGATATGGCGAAACGAGCGGAGAGTTCCCAGCTCTTGTTTGAAGGCTCCGACTGGAATTTCGCGACCCTGTCGATCGTCCACGACGCCATCCAGGATATCGCGATCGGCGAGATGGGCCTCGATATCTATCCGAACCAGTTGGAGATCATCTCGTCGGAACAGATGCTCGATGCCTATTCCTCGGTCGGCATGCCATTGATGTACCAGCACTGGTCCTTCGGCAAGCGGTTCATCTACGAGGACAGTCTCTATCGCAAGGGCCACCGGGGACTGGCATACGAGATCGTCATCAACTCCAACCCCTGCATCGCCTATCTGATGGAGGAAAACACGATGGCCATGCAGACGCTGGTCATCGCGCACGCCTCCTTCGGGCACAACCATTTCTTCAAGAACAACTACCTGTTCCGCCAGTGGACGGATGCCGGCGCCATCCTCGGCTATATGGACTTCGCCAAGAAATACATCGCCAAGTGCGAGGAGCGGCACGGCACGGAGGCGGTAGAAGCAATCCTCGATTCAGCCCATGCGCTGATGGACAATGGTGTCTTCCGCTACCGCCGCCCTCCCCGCCTCTCCTCCGAAAAGGTGCGTGAAAGAGCGCGTGAACGATTGGAATACGAGGAGCAGACCTATAGCGACCTCTGGCGCACCCTGCCCTCCTCCGCCGACAGCCGTGATCCCCACGAGGCGGAGCGCAATGCCTCCGAACGCAAGAAGGCGCTCAACCTGCCGGAGGAGAACCTTCTCTACTTCATCGAAAAGCACAGTCTGATCCTTGAGCCATGGCAGCGCGAAATCCTCAGGATCGTGCGCATCATCGCCCAATACTTCTACCCGCAGCGTCAGACCAAGGTGATGAACGAGGGGTGCGCCACCTACGTTCACTACACGATCATCAATCGGCTGTTCGATCAGGGCAAGATCAGCGAAGGCAACATGCTGGAGCTCTTGAGCAGCCACTCCAACGTCGTCTTCCAGCCTGGTTTCGACGACCCCCGTTTCTCGGGCATCAACCCTTATGCGCTCGGCTTCGCGATGATGCAGGATATCGAGCGCATCTGCACCAATCCGACGGACGAGGACCGGGACTGGTTTCCATCCATGGCCGGCAACAGAGATCCGATGGGCACGCTGCGCGACGCATGGGCGAACCATCGCGATGAATCCTTCATCCTGCAATATCTGAGCCCGGCCGTGATCCGCAAATTCCGGCTCTTCAGACTGTCCGACATGGCGGCCGACAAGTTCTGCGAGGTCTCCTCGATCCACAACGAGCGCGGCTACGCGGAAATCCGCTCGGCACTCGCACGCAGCTACGATGTCAGCGCCAGGCAGCCCGATATCCAGGTCGTCGACGTCGATCTCCTCGGCGACCGCAGGCTTCGGCTGAAGCACACGGTCAATGATGGTCTTCTTCTCGAAGAGACCAGCCGCAACGAGACCCTCACCCATATCCGTCATCTCTGGGGATACGAGGTCAGCCTCTCCGGCGTCGATGGCGCGACCGGCAACGTTCTCTACGATCATTCGACGGGGTAAGTGCCACCGAGGACGACATTGCTCTCAGCTTTGCAGCGTGACAGGCCCTCCATTGCTCCTGACGAGCGACATGAGCATTGGCCCGATCGCGAACTCACCCTTCTCCGTGCGCCGTGTCAGATCCCTCAGATAACCGCCCGCGGAGTTGATCTTGGTAGCGCGCTGGAGGATGCAGGCGATGACGGTCGCGGCGTTGTCGTAGCCCATGATCGTGCAGGCGTCGTGATAGGCCGAGGGTGTCACCCCCAGCATCGATTTGACGACGGACGCGGCGCTGATGAGGTCTCGCCAGCTTCTGATGCCGCCACCGGGCCCATAGGCCGCGATATCGGGGCAAGCCTGTAGCACGAGACCAAGCGGGAAGGATTTCAGTTCCGACCCCCGGTTATCCCCAGCCTTTGATTCGACCGTCGCAGCTCTGTCATCGGAGCCGACCATGTTAGGTCCAGGCAAAGACGGAATGGATACCGAGACAGATCTGCGAGGAGACGCATTGTCCGCATCCTCTCGATCTTGCTCGACGTTATGTCCACTCGCGTGTTGCTCGTTCGCGATTTGGGCAGGCGCTTCAGAATCAAGAATAGATTCGGAATTGGAATTCTGTATGTGGCGCTCATTTTGATAGGGATTGGCGCTCAAATTTCGCAATTTTAGTTGTAGATCCAGATGGTTAAGCACTTTCAGGCGCAAACGTTCGATCAGATCGCAAACAACTTCCAGCTCGGTGGTAGTTGGAGTGCGCGGAACGCTTTCGACAATGTCGCGAAACTCGTTGAAAGTCTCGGCCCATTCGCCCGGAACCTGGTCGGCGATCGCGGCTTCGATCAGCTTGGCTATATCCCGGCGAAACAGGCTGATCTGCTCGCGCAGATGCTGGACGTACAATTTCTCAGCAACCACCTTTGCCGCCAGGTGCTCGATCTCCTCGGCGCGCGCAAGCAGAGGTGCAAGCGAAAAGCCGAACGCGTCGCGAATGGAGCCGGAGCGGTCCTTGCGCGCATAGCGCTTTCCGTTCGGGCTGTCCTTGCGGGTCAAAAGACCTGCATCGATAAGCGCTGCCAGATGACGCCGGATCGTCTGTTCGGCCATGCCGTGACAGCGCAGAGACAGCTGGGCGTTGGAAGGAAACACCACCAGCCCGCTTTCTTCGGAAAGCTCGTTCTGCGGATAGAAGCTCAGAAGCGCGTTCAAGACAGCGAGCGCACGGTCCGTGACACCGAGCAAGGGCTTGGCCTCGCACAGGGAACGGTAGAGCTTCCATTTATCGATCGAATATCCCGGCTTGATCTGCTGGGCTCTGACCTGATTTGCGAGCATGCCAAGCGACATCGCTCGCCGCCCAAAGGGCGTCGTTACAAATTGGCCTTCCATCACCTTCACCTTTTTCAAGGCAAAAGAATTTCGTCCACCAAAACGGTGCCAAAGATGCTTGACAGTGATTCGAGGAAATGCGATTCTCTAGCTGCTAAACCAATGAGAAGAGCTTCCGCGACGGCAACGTCCGGGGGCTTTTTTCTTTTGCGGCGTTATCCTTTGTTCTTGTTGTCTACGGACTGCAGGAATTCGCCGTGAAGCGTCTCCATGCGATCATTCAGAAAATCGACGAAACTGGTCGGCACCGCCTTGGTGAAGCTGATGCGCGGACCTGATTTCGGGTAGCTGACGGTTGCCAGGAGAAAGCCGTTGGCACGGATCTCGGCAGTCTGCGGCGTCTCGATAGCGGCGGGCTTGGCGGCAGCGGTCTTCAGGGCCGCAAGTGCCAGAGCGAAGCGATCGGTCTCCGAACTGCGCTTGACCTCCGAGAGAGCCTCTTCCACGCATTCGGCGGCATCGGGACGCGCCAGGAAGGTATCGACGAACTCGATCCAGCGACGACGACCGATATCCGGCGCAGACCCGATGACAAGCATTGTGGCACGCGGAACGGCGGATGCGATGCGCAGCATCTCGGAGATATGCGACTTGCCGGTTGCCAGCGACGCCGAAATGATGTCGCGCTTGTATCCGGCCTGCTCCTGCGACAAAGCGAAGGCGCACTTCTCGATGAAGGACAGATCGTTGCGGTTGGCGTTCTCTTCGCCCTGGAAGACGATCGCTTCTTCATCCGTGAGCTCACGAACGATGGCGCGGAACTTCAGGCCGAGCTTCTTGGCGGCTGCCAAACGGCGGCGACCGAAGACGATCTGGTAAGGCTTGGGGCCATTCTTGAAGGGACGGATCAGGCCCGGCACGATCTGGCCGCGCTCGCTGATCGATGCGGCGATATCTTCTATGGCGCTGTCATCATAGGCACCGTCGAAGCGATCGGGAATGGTCGAGGGCGCTACGTCATCGGCATCGACGTCGATTATATGATCGCCGTCCTTCAGCAGACGATCGAGAACCTCGCCCTTCTCCTGAATCTGCCGAACGCCGGCGGCCACCTTCAAGAGATGCGGCGATGTCGTCTTGGCCTGCGGCGGTGTCGCCGATGGCTGGTCGAGCTGACCGAGCACATTGGCGAACATACCCCGAGAGTCTTTGCGGCTCATTCACGCCCCCATGCATTCCAGAGTAGTTTTTCGATCTCGGCATTCGAGGCGTTGATCGATTCCATGGCACGGTCGTAGGTCTTCGGCGCGGAGAACCTGGAGCGCTGCACTTCGTACAGGCTTTGCTTCCAGGTCAGCGCATCGGCAACGGCCGTGGATTTGGTCACCATGTTCAACAACAGATCATCGCCGAAGACCTGACGCATCAGCGCGGTCATGTTGGCCTGCGGGTGATCGTTGGCTTCGAACTTGGTGACGAGGAACTTCGCGAAATCCCACTGCGCCGAAGCGCCCATGTCGCTCAGGATCTGCATGTAGGAGGATGCGAGCTCCAGAAACTTGCCGGTGGAATCGACATCCAGCATATGCGCCGGCACCGGAATGATGACGGCGGTCGCGGCGGTGAGCGACGACAGCGTCAGAAAGTTCAGCGACGGTGCCGAATCCATCAGGATCACGTCATAGTCGTCGGCGACCTGCTCGAGCGCCTGCGAAACTCGCAGCAGGAAGCTGGTGCCCCCGCTCTTGCGCATTTCGAGAGCGACCGCGGTTTCGAACTCGGTGAGATCGAGACCGGCGCAGATGACGTCGAAGCCGGCGATGTGGGTCTGGTGAACAAGCGAGCGCGTCGGCTTCGGATCCTCGAAGCGGATCGCGGCATAGAGCGTTTCGTCTTCGCGCGGATTGAAATCAGGCAGGTTGCCGTGAAGGCTGGTCAGCGATGCCTGGGGGTCGAGATCGACGGCGAGGACGCGGTAGCCCTTGAGAGCAAGATAATGGCCGAGATGGATCGTGGTCGAGGTCTTGCTCGAGCCGCCCTTGAAATTGGTGACGGCGAGAACCTGGCAGGCTTCGCCTTCAACACGGCGCGGGTTCATCCACTTCTTGCGGCCCTTCTCGGCCAGCGTCATGCGCAGTTCGAGGATCTGTTCCAGCGAGTACATGCGGCGGCCATTGGACGTCGTCTCCGGCGCGGGGCCTTTTTCCTTCACGACGATCTGGCGGATATAGGCTTCGGAGACATCGAGAAGCGATGCGACTTCAGACGACGTGAACTTCCGCATCTCTCGGCGGGCGTCCGGTGGATATTGTGCCATCGATAGGTTTTGCAGGGCCAGTTCCAGTTTGCTGGAAAAGCTCTGCATGAAGTCGAGGCTGCTCAAGTGCCGGTTCACGATTCTACCCTCAATTCGGTTTCAATAACCTAAGCGCCGAGATGGTTAATGGTGAGTTAACCCGCCTGTTGTTTCGCGAAAAAACGATAATTCGCCCTTTTTGCGTAGTTGAAGAAGTAGCGCGATTCGCATTTGGCTGCAAATTGGCCAGTTCCCCGCGGGAACACGGATTTGGCCACCCTTGGCCCACCGGCGTGTAGCTGTTCCCCGCGGGGAACATTCCTATCTTGGCCTCTCGACAAGGCGATGCTGGAGACGGCGCTCCATGCCTGGCCGGCGATTTGAAAACGAGGTGCCAAAGGCTTGGGACAACGCCCTGCACTTGGGATGATAGCACGGGTCGGCATGCGCGTCTTGCCCGGTCGTCGACTGCGAACAGCTGATTTGGATTTGCGGGATCGGGCGTGCCGCGCCGGCGGAGATCGGCCGGCGGTTCGGGGAGGTGCGCCGAAAAACAGAAAGGGCGCTCAACTCGATCGAGGAGCGCCCTTTCATTCCCGGACAGCGAAAGCATGCCGCTTCAAAGCAGGCGTTGCAGGCTATCGATACGGGCAGTGGACGATAGATGATGCGGCGGTCCGCGAATTTCAAGAGGCGGTCGAGAGGTGTCGACGCAAGGCCAAGGCGTGCGCCGCTCGACCGCGGTCACGGCCGCGATCTCTCTGCGGCCACCACGCTCGCCGTCCGTCCGCCGGCGCCTGCTCTCAATCAGCCGCAGCCTTGTCGCGCGTCCGCGCCGACGAGCCCGATCGCAGCCCCTGCGCGGAGACGAGCGTCGGATCGAGGCCCGCCTTCTTCGCCCTCGCCTTCACGATCAAGTTGACCGACTGCGGCGTCAGCGTTCGCCGCGAGACATTGCCCCACTGATCGATCTTGCGGAAAACCGGACCGCCGCTGATCCCGGCTTCCGCGATCCACCTCAGAAGCGCCGTGGCGGTATCGCCGGTGAGGCTCAGCTGTTCGCTGCTTCCCGGCCGACTGATCTCCACCGTCAGATGAACCGCGCGCCTGCGCTTCCCGGGACGGTCCTTTCGACCGTCAATCGCCACATCGTCGAAACGCAGACTGGCGACCTCCGCGCGTCGCCGTCCGCCTGATGCCGCCAATAGAAGCAGGATCGCCCGATCGCGGCAGCCGACCAAGCCGTCTCGCCTGCAGGTCGACAGAAGCCGGGCGAGGATGTCGTCGGTGACGTCGGTCGCGCTCATTCTCGTCGGCGAGCGCCGGCTGGCATGTTCGGCCCGCTTGAATGCCTGCTTGATCGACGCGCCGGCAAACGGTCCGCTGAGATCGCGTGCGCGCGTCAACGTCGCCCAGCTGGCGATCCGTCGGCGCACTGTCGATGGCGCGTGGGGGAGGGCGCCTTTCAGAATCGCTTGGCGGCGCAGCTCCTGTTCGACCGGTTGGGGCATGCCGCCGTCTCCCTCGGTTGATGCCGAGGTCGCGCTCGTCAGGTGCTGGGACATGAAGAGTTGAACCAGAGCCTCCGGCGCCGGCCAGGGCAGGGGGCCGCCGGTGTTGGCGAGGCTCCAGGCCTGGAGATAGCCGAGGTCGGCGGCGAGTGCCCGGATGCTATTCTCCGGCGCGCCGCCCTCGATCAACCGCCTCAGCGTTTCCGCGTCCTCGTCCGTCAGCAGTTGCGCCAGCCGGTCGCGGCGTTCGAACGGAAAGATACTGTCCAGTGCGTCTAGCGTCTCCGCGCGGCGCAGGACCGCTTCGTCGAGCGTATTCGAGGCTATCGGGGGAGATTTCGGCATTTCGTGTCGATCGTTCGGCGGGGAGATATCGCCACCATATCGACTTTGCGACTCGACATCCATCACTATCGATAACGACCCCGAACGGGGGGCTGGAAACCGGCGATATGAGTCAGGAAAGAAAAGGCTGATTTAGCTTCAATAACGTGGTGTTTCCATCTTGAAAACAACGCTTTGAGTATGATGAATTTTCTCTAAAAACCGCGCCTTTCGCGCCCTCATCATGGAAGCCAACATAGCGATATCAGGGTGATTTGACAATCGTCTGGCCCTGAAATCCCCATCAATGCGAGCCGCCATCTTATTCTCGCGCGCCGCCCTCGCATCCGGCACGGATAAAATGCTAGCCTATGCTAAAAGAAGAATGCGGAGCTTTGAGATGACGAAGAGGACGCCTGGGGAGAAGACGATGGGGGACTGGCGGGCGCTGGCCGAAAAGGAGCTTCGAGCTTCGCCCGACACGCTCGTGTGGAAAACGCCCGAGGGGATAGACGTCAAGCCGCTCTACACCGAAAGCGATCTGGACGCTGTTTCGCAACCGGGCTCACTGCCCGGGTTCGCGCCGTTCACGCGTGGTCCCCGCGCCACCATGTATGCGGGTCGGCCCTGGACGATCCGGCAATATGCCGGCTTCTCGACCGCCGAGGCATCGAACGCGTTTTATCGCAAGGCACTGGCATCAGGTCAGCAGGGCGTCTCCGTCGCCTTCGATCTCGCCACCCATCGCGGCTACGACAGTGACCACCCGCGCGTCGAAGGCGATGTCGGCAAGGCGGGCGTGGCGATCGACAGCGTCGAGGACATGAAGATCCTGTTCGACGGCATTCCGCTGGACAAGGTCTCGGTGTCGATGACGATGAATGGCGCGGTCATTCCGATCCTTGCGAATTTCATCGTCGCCGGCGAAGAGCAGGGCGTATCGCGCGCCGCGCTTTCGGGAACCATCCAGAACGACATCCTCAAGGAGTTCATGGTCCGCAACACCTACATCTATCCGCCCGAACCCTCGATGCGGATCGTGGCCGACATCATCGAGTTCACGTCCAGGGAGATGCCGCGCTTCAATTCGATCTCGATTTCCGGCTATCACATGCAGGAGGCCGGTGCGACGCTGGTGCAGGAGCTCGCCTTCACGTTGGCCGACGGACGCGAATATGTGCGGGCGGCGATCGACAAGGGGCTCGATGTCGACGAGTTCGCCGGCCGCCTGTCCTTCTTCTTCGCGATCGGCATGAACTTCTTCATGGAAGCCGCCAAGCTGCGCGCCGCGCGGCTGCTCTGGACGCGGATCATGGAGGAGTTCGCGCCGAAGAAGGCGTCGTCGCTTATGCTGCGCACACACTGCCAGACGTCCGGCGTCTCGCTGCAGGAGCAGGACCCCTATAACAACATCATCCGCACCGCCTTCGAGGCGATGTCGGCCGTGCTCGGCGGCACGCAGTCGCTGCACACCAATTCGTTCGACGAGGCGATCGCGCTTCCCACCGAATTCTCGTCGCGCATCGCCCGCAACACCCAGCTCATCCTGCAACACGAGACGGGCGTGACCAAGGTGGTCGATCCGCTGGCCGGCTCCTACTATGTCGAGAGCCTGACGAACGAGCTTGCCGAAAAGGCCTGGGCGCTGATCGAAGAGGTCGAGGCGCTGGGGGGGATGACGAAGGCCGTCAACGAGGGACTGCCGAAGCGGTTGATCGAGGAGGCGGCCACGCGCCGGCAGGCGGCGGTCGACAAGGGCGAGGAGATCATCGTCGGCGTCAACAAGTACCGGCTGGAAAACGAGGAGCCGATCGACATCCTCGATATCGACAACACCGCCGTGCGGGCCTCGCAGATCAAGCGGCTCGAGGACACCAGGCGCCGCCGCGACCCGGCCAAGGTGGCGGAAACGCTGGACGGGTTGCGCGAGGTGGCGCGGAGCGGGAAGGGCAATCTGCTCGAGGCGGCGGTGGAAGCGGCGCGCGCGCGCGCCAGCGTTGGCGAAATCTCGGATGCGATGCGCGGCGTCTTCGGCGATCACACGGCCGAGCCCGAGGTCGTCAGACACGTCTATGGCGATGCCTATAGCGATGAGCCGGAACTGCGGCAGCTGCGCACGCGGATGACGGCCATCTCCGAAGCGCTGGGCGGGGCGCCGAAAATCATGGTCGCCAAGCTTGGGCAGGATGGACATGATCGCGGCGCCAAAGTCATCGCCTCGGCTTTCGGCGACATCGGCTTCGATGTGCTGGCGGGTCCGCTGTTCCAGACGCCCGAGGAGGCAGCCGCCCTCGCGATATCGAGCAAGGTGCACGTGGTCGGCATGTCGTCATTGGCCGCCGGCCACAAGACGCTGGCGCCGCAGCTGATCGATGCGCTGAAGGCGAAGGGTGCCGAGCACGTCATCGTCGTGGTCGGCGGGGTCATTCCGCGGCAGGATTACGCCTTCCTCACGGAGCACGGCGTCGCGGCTGTGTTCGGGCCCGGGACGAATGTCATGGATGCCGCCAATTCGGTGCTCGACCTCTTGGAAGGCAAGCGCCGAAACCAGTGAGGTGATCGTTTTCTCCTGTCGCCGCGTTCGACCGCTAATATAAAGCGCTGGGTTCCGCTCGGCCCCACTTCCCCAAGTCGATGTTTCCGCTACATAACTGGCGGGAACAACCGGGCGAAGTCCATGACACCTGATGAATTCGATTTTCTCGCCCATGACGGCGAGCTCGCCCGGCTTATCCGTGGCTTCGACTGGGAGAAGACTTCTCTCGGCCCTCCTTCGCTTTGGCCGAACGCCGTGAAGGTCACGGCATCGACCATTTTGCAGTCGCCGGTGCCGATCGTGACACTCTGGGGCGAAGACGGCGTCATGATCTACAATGACGCTTATTCGATCTTCGCGGGCGGGCGGCATCCGCAGCTTCTGGGGTCGAAGGTTCGCGAAGGCTGGCCCGAGGTCGCCGATTTCAACGACAATGTCATGAAGGTCGGGCTGGCGGGCAAGACGCTCGCCTATCAGGACCAGGAGCTGACTCTGTTCCGGACGGGCAAAGCCGAACAGGTCTTCATGAACCTCGACTATTCACCAGTCATGGACGAGGACGGCCGCCCTTGCGGGGTAATCGCGATCGTGGTCGAGACGACCGCCAAGGTGGCGGCGGAGCGCTGGCGCAATGGCGAGCAGGAGCGGCTGCGGCGCATGTTCGAGCAGACGCCCGGCTTCGTTGCCATGATGCATGGCCCCGATCACGTCTTCGAACTGACCAACGCCGCCTATCGCCAGCTGGTCGGCGACCGCGATGTCGTCGGCATGTCGGTGCGCGATGCGCTTCCGGAGCTTCGCGGGCAGGGCTATTACGAACTTCTCGATCAGGTCTATAGCTCGGGCGTCGCCTATGAGGGACGGGCGCTGCCGGTCGATCTGCAGGCAACACCCGACGATCCGGTCGAACGAAAATATGTCGATCTGGTCTACCAGCCGATGACGGAACCCGACGGCAGGGTCGTCGGCGTCTTCGTCCAGGGTTCCGATGTCACCGACCGCGTCGCGGCCGAGGAGGGGCTGCGGGTATCCGAGCGCCAGAGTCGTCAGATCATGGACGGCGCCATCGATTACGCCATTCTTGCTCTCGATCTGGATGGGATCATCTTGCGCTGGAACGAAGGCGCTCGCCGCATCTTCGGCTGGACCGAAGAAGAGGTCGCTGGCAAGCATTGGCAACTGCTTTTCACGCCTGAGGATCGCGAGGCCGACAAGGCGAGCGAGGCGATGGCAGCGGCGCTGAGGCAGGGCAACGCCCACCACGACCGGTGGCATCTTCGCAAATCCGGCGAACGTTTCTGGGCCAATGGCGAGATCCGCCCCATCCGCGACAAGGATGGAACGCCGGTCGGCCTGGTCAAGGTTCTGCGCGACCGCACGGAAGAACACCTGACGGCGCAGGCGCTGAGCGACGCCGAAGCGCGGCTGCGCCGGGCGCAGGAAGCGGGCGGTGTCGGCGTCTTCTCGCTCGATCTCGAAACCAACGTTCTCAACGCCACGCCGGAATTCTGCAAGATCTACGGATGCGAAGATGCCGGCGACGTCCGGATCGAGACGCTGGAAGGGCTGATCGTCGAGGAAGACCGCGACATCGGTTCCAACACCCGGACGCGGGCGGCGGGCGCCGCACCATTGAACGTCGAATATCGCATCCGTCGCGCCGACAACGGCCAGAAGCGGGTCATCGCCCGCAAGGGGGAATTCGAGCGCGACGCGAGCGGCAAGCCGCTGCGTTTCGTGGGTGTCGTCCAGGACGTAACGGATCGGCGCAAGGCCCAGCGCGAACTGAGGGAGAGCGAGGCACGCTTCCGCGCGCTCGCCCAGGCGATCCCCAACCATGTCTGGACGGCGCGTCCCGACGGACAGCTCGACTGGTTCAACGAGCGCGTCTATGAATATGCCGGTGCCGCACCCGGCGAACTCGACGGTGGCGCCTGGACCAAGATCGTCCATCCCGACGATTTCACCGCCATGGCCGACCGCTGGCGGTCCGCCTTGTCGTCCGGTGAGGCCTACGAGACGGACCTGCGGTTACGCCGCGCCGATGGTTCCTATCGATGGCATATCGCCCGCGCGGTGCCGTCGCGCGACGAGGACGGCCGTGTCTTCCGTTGGATCGGCACGAACACCGACATCGAAGACCAGAGGGAAACACGCGCCAAACTCGAGGCGCTGAACGAAACGCTCGAGCAGCGCGTCGCCGAGCGCACCGCCGACCGAGACCGGATGTGGCGGCTATCGACCGACATCATGCTGGTCGCCGATTTCGAAGCCAGGATCACGGCAGTCAATCCGGCATGGAAGACCGTATTCGGCTGGGAGGAGGGCGAGCTCATCGACCAGTCGTTCCTCGATTTCATCCATCCCGAGGACATGGCGACGACGCTTGCCGAAATCGGCAAGCTCAGCGAGGGCGCAACGACCTTCTCCTTCGAAAATCGTTACCAGGCTAAGGATAAGAGCTATCGTACCATTTCCTGGACCGCCGTTCCCTATGACGCGTCCATTCACGCGGTCGGCCGCGACGTGACGGAAGAGCGCGAAGCGGCGATCGCGTTGCGAAACACGGAGCTTGCCCTGCAGCAGGCCCAGAAGATGGAAGCGATCGGCAATCTCACCGGCGGCGTCGCCCACGATTTCAACAATCTCCTGCAGGTCGTCGCGGGCAATCTCCAGCTGTTGTCACGCGATGTCGTCGGCAACGACAAGGCGCAGCGCAAGATCACCAACGCGCTGGCCGGCGTGGAGCGCGGCGCAAAGCTTGCGGCCCAGCTTCTGGCCTTCGGCCGACGCCAGGCGCTCGATCCGCGCGTGGTCAATGCCGGCCGGCTCATCCGCGGGATGGACGAGATGATCCGGCGGACGATCGGCGAAGGCGTCGAAGTGGAAACGGTGGTCTCGGGCGGGCTGTGGAACACGCTTGTCGATCCGATGCAGATCGAAAACGCGCTCCTCAATCTCGCGATCAATGCCCGCGACGCGATGGAGGGTTTCGGCAATCTGACGATCGAAGCCGGCAACGCCTACGTCGACGACGCTTATGCAAGGCAGCATCAGGATGTCGTGCCCGGCCAGTATGTGTCGATCTCGGTCACCGATACCGGAGCCGGCATCTCTCCCGATCTCATCGACAAGGTGTTCGAGCCCTTCTTCTCGACGAAGGCGGAAGGAAAGGGAACCGGGCTTGGTCTCTCGATGGTCTACGGTTTCGTCCGGCAGTCGGGTGGTCACGTCAAGATCTACAGCGAGGTCGGGCACGGAACGACGGTGAAGATGTATCTGCCACGGTCGCATCAGCAGGAAGACCTGCAGGTCGTCGACCCGCATGCGCCCGTCGAGGGCGGGCCCGAGACCATTCTCGTTGCCGAGGATGATGAGGGCGTGCGCACGACGGTGGTCGAAATGCTGCAGGAACTCGGCTATCGTGTTCTCAAGGCCGGCGACGCTTCCGCCGCTCTCTCGGTCATCGAAAGCGGCATCCACATCGACATGCTCTTCACCGATGTCGTCATGCCCGGCCCGCTGAAGAGCAGCGAAATGGCGGAGAAGGCGAAGGAGCGCCTGCCCGGTCTCGCCGTGCTGTTCACCTCCGGATACACCGAAAACTCCATCGTTCACGGCGGCAGGCTCGATCCCGGCGTGCAGCTGCTGTCCAAGCCCTACACACGCGAGGCGCTCGCCCGCAAGATCCGGCATGTCATCGACGAAACGCAGAAGAACGTCGAGCGCCGAAAGGAGACGTCCATTTCAGCCGTGCCCGCGCCTATCCCGCAGTCCACGTCGCAGGTTCTTCGGGTCGTTCTGGTCGAGGACAACGCGCTGATCAGGATGGCGACCGCGGACATGCTGGCCGAGCTCGGAAACGAGGTCCTCGAAGCCGAGTCCGCCGAGGAGGCGCTTCCTCTGCTGGAGGCCGGAAATACCGACGTTCTGGTGACCGACCTTGGGCTGCCGGGAATGTCCGGAGACGATTTCTGCCGCGAGGTTCGCAAGCGTTGGCCGGAGATCGGCATCGTTTTCGCGACAGGTTCGGAGAAGAAGCCCGACATGGACGATCCGTCCAGGACCGTCCTGCTCACGAAGCCACACGGACTGGACGAGTTGAGGAAGGCGTTGGAGAGCGTCAGCGGCGCGAGCTAGGATGGGCAGCCGCACCTCATCGTCGCTTCGACACTGGCGCGGTCAGGAGGATGTTCGACGCCAGTAGCCGACGATGAGTTGGCCGACGTTTCGAAAACGTTGTTCTGTGCGCATGAACTTGCGAATTCGGCCAGCGGCCGAGGCCTCGCATCCGACCCACGGGCAAAGCCCTTTGGGGTCGATCTGTCCGAGATGTTCGATAACGATTTCATCAAGCGCCCTGGCGGCTTCGGAGCGCTCGGGATACCTATCCCGCGGTCGATCGACACCGTAGAATGAGGATGGCAAACTGTCGCACTGGCGGAAATCACGCAATTGATTTTTGACTTTTCGCGGGTTCTGTCATACCGCGCCTCGTCCGCAACCGCTTCGGTCTGGGATTGCGGAGAGTTGAGTTCACGAGGACATCTTTTGAAGTCGAGTAAGGCTGCGGCCATGTCAGCGACTGCCTGTCCTCAGAAAGCGGGCTTCCCGCGAGAGGTTCGATGAACGATGAACCGTAAGGAACGCACGATATTCCTGACGATCCTGATCAACGGCTTGCTCGTACTTCTGAAGTTCTGGCTGGCGTCGGCATCGGGCAGCCTCTCCTTGCGCTCCAGCGCGCTTCACTCGCTGACGGATGTCGCAATCAGTGTCTTCGTCCTCGTCGGCCTGTTCATCAGCCGTCGGGAAGTCAAGGCGGGCCGCAGGTCAGGCACGGTTGAGAACTGGACGGCCATAGCGATCTCCGTGGCGATCTTCTACGTCGGGCTCGACATCGTCCGCGATGTGCTCAACGACGCGCCGGTCGAGTTGCGCAACATTACGACGATCACACTGGCATCGATGCTGACGGTGGTGATCACCTATGTCGTGGCGCGCTACAAGCTCTACGTCGGCCGGCAGACGAATTCACCGGCTCTGACGGCCAGCGGCTATCATTCGCAGATCGACATCTACGCCTCCATCGTCGTTGTCACCGGCCTTGCCGGAGCGGCGCTCGGCCTGCCGAACCTCGACAAGGCGGCGGCGGCCATCGTCGCGGTGATGATTTTCCTGTCGGGCTATCAGGTCGCAGCTTCCGCCATTACGGCTCTGAGACAGCACCGTCGGGTCGATATCGAAGGTGAAGCGGGCCATTCGCATATGCCACAACGCGGCTGGTGGCGCGCCTACGGACCGATCGTCGGTGTTCTCCTCGTGATGATCTACATGCTTTCGGGCTTCTACGTCATATTGCCCGGAGAAAAAGCGGTCGTCAGGCGGTTCGGACAGGTCGTCGAACAGAACGACCCCGGCCTTCACTATCGTCTGCCGGCGCCGCTGGAGCGTGTCGATATCGTGGCCGTCGATCAGGTTCGCCGCATGGTGATGCCGCAGATGCAGATGCTCTCCGGCGACGAGAACCTCGTCTCGGTCCGCGCCAGCCTGCATTTCGTCGTCAGCGATCCGGTTGCATTCGTGCTCAATGTCGCCAATCCCGCGGATCTCGTCATGCAGGCGGGCACCGCCACCTTGCGGCAGGTCGTAGCAAGCGAGGCAGTCGATCTGCTTTTGACGCTCGACAAGGCGGCGATCGAGAACCGCACGGCGGAGGCGATGCAGATCGTGCTGGACCGCAACCGTTCCGGTCTTCGCATCGTCGGCGTGCAGTTGCTCGAGAGCGCACCGCCGCCGGAAGTCGCGGAAGCGTTCCGCGATGTCGCGAGCGCCCGCGAAGACCGCAACACCTTCGTCAACGAGGCGCTGGCCTATCGCAACGAAGTGGTCCCGCTGGCGCGGGGCGAGGGCAACAAGACCATTCAGGCGGCAGCGGCCTACACGGCCAGCCGGACAGCGGCGGCGACCGGCGAAACGGCGAGTTTCCTGTCCCGCCAGGCCGCCTACGCGGCGGCGCCTGACATCACACGCCAGCGTCTCTATCTGGAGGCAGCGGAAAAAGCGCTCGCCGGAGCCTACAAGCTGATCCTCGACCCACGGGTTTCGCCGGAAACGACGGATCTGTGGCTTGGCCGGCCGGCCGGCATGCAGCCGTTTCCGCCGGCGCCGTAACCATCGGGATTTCCTTTTATGAAGCTTTTTCGCATATTCGCACTCGGCCTCCTGGCTTTCGGATTTCTGGCGGTCAGCCTGGTCTTCTTCCAGGTCGACACCACGGAAAACGCGGTTGTCACGCAGTTCGGAAATCCCGTCCGCGTCGTCACCGCCCCCGGCCTTTATGCGAAGCTGCCCGACCCGTTCCAGAGTGTCGTGAAGATCAGCAAGCAGGTGCAGGTCTACAATCTGCCGCGCACGGAATTTCTCAGTGGCGACAAGAAGAATATCGTCGCCGAGGCCTATGCGACCTGGGAAGTGACCGATGCTCTTGCCTTCCTGAAAAACGTCCGCGATCTGCAGTCCGCCGACGTCCGGCTCAACGACATCATCCGGTCGGAAATCGGCGCGGCGTTGGGACAGGTCGATCTCAGTCTCCTGGTGACGGTTGATCCCGCGCAGGTGCGCCTGCCAGACACGCTCGCGACCGTTCGCCAGAGAGCGGCATCCCGCACGGAGCCCTATGGTTTCACCGTCGTCGATGTGCAGTTGAAGGAACTGACATTTCCGCAGGCAAACCTGACGAGCGTGTTCCAGCGCATGCGCTCCGAACGCGAAGCGATCGCCCGGCAGTTCCGCTCTGAAGGCACGGAGGAGGCGGCCAAGATCCGGGCCTCCGCCGATGCCGAAAAGGCAGGAATCCTCGCAACCGCCAACCAGTCGGCGGCGGAAGCCCGAGGACGCGCCGATGCCGACGCGATCCGCATCTATGCGGAGGCTTTCGGCAAGGACAAGGAATTCTACAAGTTCTCCCGAACGCTCGAATCCTACGGCAAATTCATCGATGAAGGCACGACGCTGATCCTGCCGTCGGATTCGGAACTGCTTCGCTATCTCGACCCGCGCAGCGCGCTCGGAACCACGGCAACGCCGACGACGGAGACGCGGCCATGACCGGGGAAGGCGTCAGGACGGACAGGGCGGACGCGGACGCCGCTTCGCCGGATGCGGAACGCGCGCGACGCGGCGGCGTCACGGGAGCTGTCCTGCGTTTTCTGCAGTGGTTCGCCACCAATCCTGAATCGCCGCTATCCGACCTGCGCACGGCGCTCGGTCACATCCGCCCGGCCCTGGTCCTCTGGGGCGCGCTGGCGATCGCGCTTGTGACCTATGTTTCGACCGGCGTCTATTCCGTGGCGCCCGGCGAGGCGGCGGTCGTGCGTCGGTTCGGCGAGATCATCCTTCCCCGCGTCGAACCGGGTCTGCACTATCGCATGCCCTGGCCGATCGATCAGGTCGATATCGTCAATGTCAGCAACATCCGGCGTGAGCAGGTTGGCGTGGTGTTGCCGGAAGAGGAACATCTGCATCCCGAGCCGCTGTCGAAAATGCAGACGCTGTCGGGGGACACCAACGTCGTGGATGTCGAGGTCATCGTCCAGTATCAGGTCCGCAGCCCCGCCGACTATCTGTTCAACATCCGCTACGCGCCTTACCGCATCGTCCGCGACACGCTGCGAGCGGCCGTCACCCGGCGTGTCACCAATCTGCCTGTCGACGCGTTGCTGACAAGCGGCAGGCAGTCGCTGCAGGAAGCCATTCGCGAGGAAACGCAGCGGCAGCTGGATGAATATCGCAGCGGGCTCGTTATCGTCGGCATCGATCTGCAGAAGGCCTTCCCGCCCGCCGATGTCGCCGACGCGTTCACGGCGGTCAATACGGCGCGCGAGGAGCGGGCCCGCGTGATCAACGAGGCGCGCGGATATGCGAACAGCCTCATCCCCGAGGCGCGCGGCCAGGCGCAGCAGATCAAGGCCGATGCCGAGGCCTATCGCTCCGATGTGCTGGCCAGGGCCAATGGCGGTGCGGATGCCTTCCAATCGGTTCTGTCCGAATATCGCAGGAACGCCGCGGCCAACGGCGCCGATGTAACCCGCTATCGCATGTATCTGGAAACCATCGAGAAGATCATGCCGCGGGTACAGGTCTATACGGTCGATACGTCCAGAGGCGGCAAATTCAATTTGAGACTGTCCGGCGATGCCGCCAAGAACGCGCCGTCGATACGAAGGAATCAGAGGTAACATGGCACAGGGCTGGAGTCAGGTTTGGGCGGATCTGCTGGCGAGCCTGCGTTTTGGTCAGGCGAGCGGAAATGCCGGCGCCGAACGAACGGATGACGACGACCGCCAAACAGACGCGGCTACGGCTACGGCTGCGGCCGAGGACGATGGTTCCCCACCGGACCAGCCTCCATTGGCTGCTGCGAAGGCGCCCGATTCCGAAAAGCACGACGCCAAAATCCTGCCGGTCCTGGCCTTCACCGCGGTCGTTTGCGTCATCCTCATTTCCATAGCGGCCTGGATTCTCATCCCCTACTTCGTGCCGCCTGCCAAACCCGCGCTTTCCGATGTCGTGGCGACCTTCGACGGTGGAGAAATCACCGTTGCGGACATGGAGGAGCATCTCAAGGTGCTGCCGCCGGCGCGCCAAAACGAGGTGAAGCGCTCGTCTGCGCAATTGCTGCTGATGGTCGAGGAAATGATCTCGGACAAGCTCGTCCTCGAGTGGGCTTCGCAACGCAAACCGGAGACGGACGCGACCTTCCAGCATGCCGTGCAGCATGCGGACGAAAAGCTTGGCCTCGATACGCTGTCCAAGCAGATCCAGGAAAAGGATATCGTCGTCACGGAGAGCGAAATCCGCGGCTATTACGACGGGAACCGCGCGACGTTCGACGGTCGCGACTATATGTCAGTGCGCGACGAGATCCGCCGCACGCTCGCGGAAAAGAAAGCCCCCGAGTATATCGAGGCCTATCTGCAGCGGCTGCGAAGCAATTCTTCGGTGGAACGCAATTTCGAACTTCTCGACGTACCGCCGCCGAGCCAGGACGAGATCGATGCCGTCTATCGCGGCGATACCGCCAGATACGCGCTGCCGAAGCGCGCCGTGGTCGACCAGATCGAGGTGCCGATATCGGTTTTCGGGGATGCGAGCCAGTCCAAGGCAAACGATGTGCTGCTGCGAATCCGTGGCGGCGCGTCTTTCCAGGAGGTCGCCGAGCGTGACGATGACCTGCGCCTCGAGGCCGCGCGTGAAATCGCCGAAGGTCAATCGAAGCCGGGATGGGATGCCAATGTCTTCGCGCTGATGCCGGGCGATATGGCAAGCGTGTTTCGCGCGGGCGAGTCCTATTATGTAGTCCGGCTGGTCGAACTAAGGCCGGCCCGGCAGCAAGCTCTCGAGGAAGTGAGACAGGGCGTGGTCGCGGAGGCTAACCGGCGCAGGCAGGAACAATGGTTTGCGGATAACGGTGCCAAGGTTCTCTTCACGTTGAAAGGCCAGCGCTACACTCTGGCCCAGTTCTACACGGAATATGGAGAGCTTCCCGAGGCCGGGCGGACGAAATATGCCGGTGCCGCCGGTATGAGGACGCTTGCCGACAGCATCATCGATCGGATGCTGCTGGTGAGCGAGACATACGACAAGCTTGTCGACGTGACGAACAAATCGATGTCCGACGAAGCCAGGATCGGCCTTTTGAAGATGATGCGGGAAAAAGAGGAAGTCGACGACAAGGTCGATGTCTCCGAAGCCGAGATCGAGGCCTTTTACGCGCGCAACAGAATGCAGATCCTCTCTGCTGCCAAAGCGCGGATACGCTATATGAGGATAGGCCTCGGCGGCAGCGAAGACGAAGCGGCTCGGGCGCGGGTGCGGGCACAGGAGGCCTATTCAAAGCTTGCCGGGTCGGCGGGCACGTTCGCCGATATCGCGCGGGACTATTCGGAGGCGACCGAGGCTGGGGCGAATGGGGGCATGTTCGAAGGATGGATTGGGGAAAACAACAATCCGTTTGCCGACATCGCCGATCATCCTCTCCACGAGGCCGCCATGAAACTCGACCCTGGCAAGCCCAATGCGCCCATCGAGATCGCCGGCAGCATCTATATCATCGAGATGCTGGAGAAGACGGAAGCCAAACGCATAAGCTTCAAGGACGCGCGCCCGATGATCCGTGAAGCGCTGCTGAAAAGCAGGCACCGCGAATTGGCAAACCAACTCACCCGGGCGCAACTGCAAGAGTATAACGTCAAGACCATTCCGACGGTACTATCGGCTTACGCGACTTCGAACGCGAATGCCGCCGCCGTTGAGTGAGGGCCTTGAGGACGTGGCCCAGCCGAGGAACGCATAGCCGCTGAAAGTCGCGGAGGCGCGCCGCTGCCGATTGACCTGCGCCATAGGATTTATCGAACGGCTGGGCAGGCCACCGACCCAGTCCGCGCCACAAAAGAAACCTCCACGCGCGATCGTTGTGGAGGCTACAGTGCAAGGCCATCGGCCGGATAGAACCTATTCCGGTGTCTGCAAGGAATCGATCCCGTTCCAAAGTCGCTCGAACACCGTACCAGCATAGGCCTCGACGGCTTCCAGGGCGTCGATGATCATGTCTTCTCGGAAGCGGCGGCCGACGATTTGTACACCGACCGGCATCCCGCCATCAAAATGCGCTGAAACGATACCGGCGGGCAGCCCCAGGAAGTTCATCGCGTAGCTATATTGCCCTCTGCCCAACACGTCCTCGGCGCCTTCGACACCCTCGGCGTCCCGGTTCCAGTCGTGAACGGGGCCAAGCATGAAGGGCGTGAGCAAGAGCGGGTACTGTTCCAGAAACATCAGCCATTCCCGCACGAACCAACTGCGTTGCGCCATGACCCTCAGAAGCTCGCCCTCTGAAAAGGGCGGGAAGGCCTGCAAATGGTTCTCGAAGATCTGGTTGAGTTGCGAGCTTCCAAATCTCTGGATGTCCGGCTGCAACAGTTTCGCGGACTCGCTCATCAGCGCGCGAAACCCGGTGTCGCCACACTCACGCAACAGCGGCGGCTCGACTTCAACCACCTCGTATCCGGATCTGCGCAGCGCCTCGCATGCATTGTCCAATGCGGTCGACGTCTGTGGTGACAATCCGAAGCCAAGGCCATCCCTTGTAACCGCCACCCTGGTCGCCTCGGGGCTGGACGGGCCACGGAATTCCATCGGCACCATCCAGGGATCACGCGGATCGTAGGCGATCAGCGCTTGCAGGCCAAGGCGCAGATCACCCGCTTGACGCGCGAGAATCCCCTGCGTCGACATGAGCTGGGCAAGAAGGCCACGCTCTTTGCCGGCCGACGCATTATAGGCCGGCACGCGCCCGAGACCGGGCTTGATCGTTGCGGCACCTGTCGCCGCCGCGGGGTAGCGCAAGGAGCCGCCCAGATCGTTTCCGTGGGCCAAGGCTCCCATGCCGGTCATGACCGCAACGCCGGCGCCTCCCGAAGACCCGCCCGGCGAGGCGCTTTCCTTCCACGGGTTTATCGTCCGCCCGAAATGGGGATTGTCCGTTGTTGCCCGAAACGAGAACTCGGGCGTGTTCGTTCTGCCGATGATGATCGCACCGGCGTTGCGCAGGTTGCGGACAACGGGCGAGTCGGTATCGGCGATCGTCGAGGTGAAAGCCGCAACGCCGTTGGATGTCGCATAACCCGCCTGGTCGACATTGATCTTCACGGTCACCGGCACGCCGTGGAGTGGTCCGACAGAACCTCGCTCGGACATCAGCCGGTCAAGCGCGGCGGCCTCTTCCAAGGCGGCATCGCCGAGATCATCGACGACCGCGTTGTAATGGCCGTTCACAGCGCGCATTCGCTCTACTGCCGAGCGTGCGGCGCTCTTGGCCGACAGCACGCCATCCCGAATTTCCTTCGCCAGCGACGACGCACTCAATGCCCACGATGGCGTATCGCTCATCACGTTCTTCCTTTTGTTCATAATGTCTGTTCGGCGCGCGCTCAGTGGTCCGCTGGAGCGAGCACCCTTTCGCTGAGCGCCTGCTCCAGCCAGCCCTGATGCATCTGTGGAACCGATTTCAGGAGAAGGTCGGTGTAATCGTCGAATGGCGGTGACAGCACCTCGGCGCTCGTTCCGTACCGCACGATCTGGCCGTTCCTCATCACCGCGACGCTGTCGGCGATCGCCCGAACGATTGCGATGTCGTGCGTGATGAAAACATAAGAGAGCCCGCGCTCGCGCTGCAGCTTGAGAAGAAGCTCGAGCACTCCCTTGGCCACCAGCGGATCGAGGGCCGATGTCGGTTCATCGCACAATATCACATCCGGCTCGGCGGCCAGCGCGCGCGCGATTGCCACGCGCTGTTTCTGACCGCCCGAGAGCTCCGCCGGATAGCGGTTGAGGAAGCGCTCGCCCAGTTCGATCTGCTCAAGCAGTTCGATCACTCTCGCCCGCCGCGCCTTTCCGCGCAGGCCGAGGTAGAAGGTCATGGGGCGGCCGATGATGTCACCGACGGTCTGGCGCGGATTGAGGGCGGTGTCCGCGCTCTGATAGATCAGCTGGATGCGCCGCAACGTATCCGTCTTGCGCTGCTTCAGCCTTGGCGCGAGCGCGGTCCCCATGAACTCGATGTTGCCGGAGTGCGCCGGCAACAGGCCGGTGACCACGCGCGCAAGCGTGGATTTTCCCGAGCCGCTTTCGCCCACGACGGCAAGGGTATGGCCCTTTTTCAGATCAAAGCTGACATCGCGGACCGTATCTGGAAGTCCGTTATACCCGGCGACCAGACGATCGGCTTTCAAGACGACTTGCGACGTTACATCGACCGTGCCCCTGCTGGTTTTCTGCGCATGGACGAGATCGCGTGTATAGGCCTGGCTCGGCGCGTGGATGATCTGCTCCACCGGGCCGACTTCAACCGTTCTGCCGTTTCGCAACACCATGATTTCGTCGGCGATCTGCGTGACGACCGCAAGATCATGAGTGATGTAGAGCGCCGCAACCTTTGTCGTGCTGATCGCATGCTTTATCGCGGCCAGGACATCGAGCTGCGTCGTAACGTCGAGAGCCGTGGTCGGCTCGTCGAAGATGATCAGCTCCGGTCGAGGGCAAAGCGCCATTGCCGTCATCGCACGCTGGAGCTGGCCTCCCGATACCTGGTGAGGATAGCGTTCCCCAAATTTTTCAGGGTCGGGCAGGCCTAATGTGCGAAACAGCTCGACAGCACGCCTGCGCGCCTCCGCCTCGCTCATGAGGCCCTGCCGGACCGAGACTTCGATCACCTGCTTGATCAGGCGATGGGCGGGATTGAACGCCGCGGCCGCGGACTGAGCCACATAGGCCACGCGCGCACCGCGGATCCTGCGAATTTCACCCGGTCTGGCGGTCAGCAATTCCTGGCCGGCCAACTTGACAGATCCGCCGACAATGCGGATTCCGCCGCGACCATAGGCCATCGACGACAGCCCGATGGTCGATTTGCCCGCGCCCGATTCCCCGATCAGCCCAAGCACCTTGCCTTGCTCCAGCTGCAGCGAGACATTTTCGACAATGCTGATCAGCTGCGGAGGCTCGCCTGGAGCATAGCTCGTCGCCTCAATCTTCAGATCACGGATTTCGAGAAGCCTAGACATCGCCACGTCCGCCTTTCAAGCTGGAGGTTAGGTTCAGGCCCCAGTCCGTGACCAGGTTCACGCATATCGTCAAAATCGCGATCGCTCCGCCCGGGATCAGGGCTGCCGAGATGCCGAAGATGATCCCATCCTTGTTGTCCTTCACCATGCCTCCCCAATCCGCCACGGGAGGCTGGATACCCAACCCAAGAAATGACAACGTCGACAGGAAGAGGACCGCGAACGAAAAGCGCAGGCCGAACTCCGCGAGCAGCGGTGCCAGCGTGTTTGGCAGGATCTCGCGAAACACGATCCAGAACGGACCTTCGCCGCGCAGACGCGCCGCTTCGGTGTATTCCATGACCGTAACGTCCATCGCGATAGCGCGCCCCAACCGAAAGACACGCGAGGCGCCCAGCACCGCCATGACGCTGATCAGCACGAGCGTGCTCTGCGGCAACACCGCCAGTATCACCAGCGCAAGGATCAGCGTTGGCAGCGACATCAGCACGTCGTTGATGCGCGAGGCGACGAAATCCACGACGCCGCCGCAGACGGCCGCAAGGAAGCTCAGCACCACGCCCATGACGAAGGCGGCGACGGTTGCCGTCAGGGCCACGACGAGGGTTGTGCGCGCGCCGTAGACCATGCGCGACAGCATATCGCGGCCGAGATTGTCCAGGCCGAGCAGGAACGATTGATCCGGTGCCTGCCAGACCGAACCGACGACGGCGTCGGGCTGATAGGGAGCAAGCAGCGGAGCCAGCGCGGCGGTGAAAACGAAGATCGTGATCCCCGCCAGACCGATACAGGCGGACAATGGAATTTGGCGCAGGTTCATCGTGGATGCCTCAGCTTCGGATTGAGCGCGATCGACAAGATGTCGGCAAGCATGTTCAGGAAGATGAATATGGCGGAGAACACCAGGCCACAGGCCTGCACGACGGGCATGTCGCGCATCGTCACCGCATCCACCATGTATTGTCCCATGCCCGGATAGACGAAGACCACCTCGACGACGACGACACCGACGACCAAATAGGCCAGGTTGAGCGCCACCACATTGATGATCGGCGCAAGGGCGTTGGGAGCGGCATGCCGCCATATGGCGACGAAGGGCGCGATCCCCTTGAGTTCAGCCGTCTCCATATACGCGGACGTCATCACCTGCAAAATCGCCGCGCGTGTCATGCGCATCATATGCGCGAAGATGCCGAAGACGAGCGTTACGGTTGGCAAGACGATCGCGGCAATGCGCTGCGAGAAGTCCATTCCGTCGTAGACGGTCGAGGGGAACGACGAGACACCGAACTGAACCGAAAAGACCAGGATCAGCAGATAGCCGACGAAGAATTCCGGCAGTGAAATCGCGGTCAGCGAGACGACCGAGATCAGCTTGTCCGGCCACCGGTTGCGGTAAAGAACCGCGAGCATGCCGCAGACGATCGACAAGGGCACGGCGATCACGGCCGCCGCCGCGGCCAGAAAGAGGGTGTTGCCGAGGCGCTGGCCGATCTGTTCGGAAATGACGGCGCCGCTCGACCAGGACTTGCCAAAGTCACCGCTGATCGCGTTTCCAAGCCATTCGAAATAGCGCAACGTCGCGGGCCTATCCAGGCCCAGCTCCGCGCGCATGTTGGCTATCGCCTGCGGTGTGGCCGACTGCCCCAGATAGGTCGCCGCGAAGTCCCCCGGGAGGGCGTTTACGCCGCAGAAGATCACGACCGAGACAGCAAGGACCAACGCGGCGCTGAGCAAAATACGCCGAAGGATCATCGGGTACATCAACGTTCCTTTTTGGATTGAGAGACAGGAGAGGCGCCGATCAGCGCCAGACCTGTGCCGCCAGACGCATGAAGTTGCCGCCGAGGATCGCTTCGACATCGCGACTGGACATGCCACGCTTCAAGAGGATGCCGCAGATCTTGGCCAGATCCCCCGGATGGGCCTGCTGACGGTTGGGGCGGCCATAGCCCTGCGACAGCGGCCAGTATTGCGGGAACGTCTCGAACATCGCGTGAGCGTGCGGAACATCGACGGGGAAGGAGTGGTCGAGCGAGATGCCGACATGCTGCGGCCCCACCAGATCCGCGAGATAGCAGATGTGGTTGCAGATCGTATCCGGTGACGCGTCCTCGCCGAGGAAATTTTCCAGGCCCACCACGCCGACAAGGCCGCCCGTTGCCGCACAGGCGCGAATTTGCTCGTCGGTTATGTTGCGCTCATGATCCAGAAGCGCGCGCGGATTGGAATGCGAGAAGATGACCGGCTGTGAAGAGCATTCCATCGCCTCCATGGAGGTGCGATAGGCGCAGTGCGTGACATCGACAAAGATGCCGAGCCGGTTCATCTCACTCACCATCTGCCGGCCGAACGAAGTCAGGCCGACATCCTCGTCATGGCAGCCGCCACCGGCCTGATTGTTGCGGTTATACGCAAACAATATCTGGCGAACGCCGAGGCGATGATAGAGCTCGACCATTTCGATGCGACCATCGAGGGCATTCGCGCCCTCGAGATCGAATGTGATGGCCATCTTGCCCTCGGCTTTGGCGCGGTGGATGTCATGGACCGACGAGACAAGGACGAACTTGTCGGCGTTCAGATCGATCCAGCGACGAAAGGCGGCGATGGTTGCAATGGCACTCTGCCATTCCAGAGCATCGAAACACACGTCCACGGACAGATAGTTGACACCGGCATCCCGCCAGCGGCTCAGTTGCGTGAGATCGGCGGCCGGATCGGGCATGAAACCCGAATGGCCGTCCCAGATAACCGATCGGCGAAAGATGTCCGCCACGGCTGCGTCGATGTCAAAATCACTCATCGCGTGCATTCCAGCCATTACTTACGCTTCCAGCCAGACACGCGAAGCGACATAGCCATTCGCCAGATCGTTTCCGACATCCGGCTTGTAGCCCTTCAGCTTCGGGCTCGCCGCATTGATGAAGTTGATGAACACCGGAATGATGGTTCCCGATTGTTCATGAACGATCTTGGCGATCTTTGCATAGAGTTCACCACGCAAGGAGGCATCCGTCGTTCCACGCGCCTGCACAAGCAAAGTCTCGAACTCGTCGTTGTCGAAGAAGCACTCGTTCGCCGCGGAGCTGCGGCTGAACTCCATCGAGTAGATCATGTCCTGCGTCAGGCGGGAGCCGTAGTAGGAAAGATAGAAAGGCTTCACGCGCCAGACATTGCTCCAGTAGCCATCCTGAGGAACACGCTGGACGTCGACGTTGATGCCTGCCTTGCGCGCGCTCTGCTGGAAGATCAGCGCCATATCGACGCCGCCGGCCATCACGTCGGCGGCGCTCAGCTGGATGGTGCCATTAAAGCCGGACTTCTTCATGTGGAAGGCTGCCTTGTCGGGATCATAGGCCCGCTGCGGCAGGTCGGCCGGGAAATTGTCGTAAAGGGAATTGACCGGGATGTCGTTTCCGACCGATCCGTATCCGTTCAAGACCTGCTTGACCACGGCTTCGCGGTCGATCGCGTATTTCATGGCGAGGCGCAGATCGTTGTTATCGAACGGTGCCTTGTTGGAGATCATCGGCATGGTGTAGTGCATGCGGCCCGGCGTGTTGAAAATCACCACGCGTCCGGTCTTCTCGAGCATGCCCACGGTGTTCGGATTGAGCTGGTTGATCAGGTGAACCTGACCGGAGACCAGCGCCGCCGTGCGGGCGGAGACATCGTTCATCGCCAGGAGCTCGACGTTCTCGACGAAGCCGCGATCGCTTCGCCAGTCGTTGGCCGCCTTCTTGAGCGTGGCGCGGACACCCGCGTTGAAGTTCGTCATCGTGTAGGGGCCGGTGCCGACACCGGCGGTCGGCGACGAATAGCCGCCGTCAGGCTGAATGACGAGATTGTACATGGACAGGATCGTCGGCATGTCCGCGTTCGCAGACTTCAAGGTGATGACCATGAAGTCGCCATCGGCCTCGATGGACGCGATATCGCTGAGATAGCCGAGCGCGCCGGACTTGGAGGCAGCGTCCGAATGCCGCTGGATCGTGCGGATGGCATCCTTGACGGAGAGCTTGCTTCCGTCGTGGAATTCGACGCCCTTGCGGATCTTGAAACGCCAGACTTTTCCGCCTTCGCTTTCTTCCCAGCTTTCGGCAAGCGACGGTACGGCGACACCGGTTTCGGGGTGCGTCTCGACCAGCGTATCGCCCCAGGAGCGAGCCAGCACGACGTGGAACATGGTCTGATAGGTGGCGGGATCGAGAGAATCGGTCGATGACGCGCCCCCGATCGCCAGCTTCAGATTGCCGCCGGTCTTCGGCTTCTCCTCGGCAAGCGCCGGGAGGCCGATCAAGCCTGCTCCAATGCCAGCCGCGGCTCCCACGAGAAAGCTTCGGCGGCCAAGCGCGAACTGATCGCGCGAAGACACGTAGCTGTCAGAACCGGCATTCGAGGTTTTCATTTCATCCATCATTTCGTTCCCTTTTTATGTTGATTTCATTGATGTGACGTAGAGCCAATCCTTCACTGGTGGCCCGCGCAGGTCGCGGCAATTCTGCCGCCGTGCGTAAAGCCCCGCGTCCGACCGGCGGATTTTCCCGCCGTCAGGCTATTCAGTCAGGATTGGAAATTCTTGCTGCTTGCTCTTGCCTCCTCACAAAAACAATTGTACTGTATTGCTAGACGATACAGTTGTATTTGTTAATATTGGCCGTGACGTTTGTTGCTGTCAACGCTTATTTTTCGAGTTTATTGGGGGGAGGCCACATGTTCCGAAAGCTGATCGGCGTATCGACATTTGATCCTGACGAAGCGGACAAGTTCGCCGACGATGCACTTTTCGTCAGAGCCGTCGCGCGCGCGGTCGCCGTGCTGTCGGTCTTCGAGCTCGCGCCCAAGCCGCTGTCTCTTTCCGAGATCGCTCAGATGGCTGGCCTCGACAGAAGCGCGGCACAACGCATCGTCCACACATTGGTCCAGCTTGGCATGATCGTTCGCGACGCGCACGATACCGGCTACCTTCCTGGGAAGCGCATCCTGACCATGGCTTACTCGGGATTGCGGCTCAATCCGATCTGCCAGAAAGTGACGCCCGCCCTGCTGGAACTGCGGCGACGTGCCGACGTCCGTGTCGATATGTCGTTCTGGGACGACACGCGCATCATCTATGCCATTCGCATGCCGTCGGAGCACGAACTTTTTGTCGGAACGCTGACCGGACATTCCGTCCCCGTCTATTGTACCTCGGGCGGCATCGCCATCCTGGCTCGGCTTCCCGACGAGGAGATCGCCGACATATTCGCGCGATCCGACACGACCCCGTTCACACCCGACACCTACACGACGCTGGATCAGGTGATGAAGGCGGTCGAGGAGACGCGCGTTCGCGGGCATTCGATCTCGAACCGCCAGCTCCAGCGTCACGAGGTCGCCATAGCCGTCGCCATCATGGGAGAAGGAAAACGCCCGGTGGGAGCCATCACGCTTGGGGGATCGACGGATGAATTCACCCCTGAGGAATTCTCCGCGAAGTTCGGCTCGCTCCTCGAAAAAGCCGGTGAATCGCAGTCTGAATACAGTTGAGTTGCAGCTTCCCACTTCGGGGCTGGCCTCTCGTCGAGTCACGTTTGCTCTTTACGCGGGCGTGGCCGAGCATACCTGCAAACCAGACGATCGCCGCGTCATCAAAGAGCTCTTACGAAGACGCTCGGATGTTGCCGACACTCTCATACCGGCTGCGGTCAACCGACCTTCAAGAACCGCAACCCGGCCCGCTCCGCCCCCTTGCCGTCGGTCTCCGGGTTGTCGCCAACCATCAGGGTTCTGGAAGGCGCGCTATCAACCAGTTTTAGTCCGGCAAGGAAAATTTCAGGCTGCGGCTTGCCGATAACGCGATGTTCCACCGGCCCGGTGCAAGCCAGAATCGAAGCCGCGAGAGCACCGGTCTCTGGCACGATCGTGCCATTCGGGCCTGGATGCGTCCGATCGGGATTGCAGACGACGAGCTTGGCACCGGCAAGCACCGCATTTGCCGAAAAGCGTATCGTGTCGTAGGAAAATTGGCGGTCACGACCGATCAGGACGACATCGGGGCCGGCATCCGTCACATATAGCCCGCAAGTCCTCGCGTAAGCCTGCAGCGAGCGACTGGTTGCCATGGCGATTTTTGCACCGGGCATGTCTTCAGCCACCCGCCTGATGGCTTCCATCCCCGCTGTCACGATGCGCTCTTGCTTGATCGGCAGGCCGATCATCTGCATCAGGCATTCGAGCTCCGCGGAGGTATGCTCGGCATCATTCGTGACGATCGCAAAATGCCCCTTGCTCGCTTCGATGAGTTGATGCGCCCATGGAAGCGCGATGCCGCCGCTGACCAGAGTGCCGTCAAGATCGAAAAGCGTGGCGTCTATGCCGTGGAATTCATGCATGTGAGTGGGAAACCGGAATAAGCTGGGCCTTTCGCACACAGTCGCCTGTCCGCGTCGGCGCCTGAATGGCGTGATTTGATTTGGTTTCAGCCTTCGCAGGCCGGGAAGCCCAGCGCATAGTCGCGGCCCTTGACCTCGTAGCCATCGAGCGGAAAACGCCGCGAGCCGTCGAGGAAATATTTCAGGTGGACGACGATACTGTCCGGGCCAACGGAAATGACGGAATAGGCCGGTGGTTCGTGGCTGCCGGGAATATCCTCGCCATGCGGCGCAAGTTGCAGCGGCACCTGGTGGTTGAGGCCCGGAATGAGCGAAAACGAGATGCCGTGCCAATTGCCGGAGATCGGGCGATGCACATGGCCGAGAAAGATATGGCGGATGCGCCGCGCATGCGGCTGCAGAACCAGCCACAGGGCATCGGCATCCAGTTGTCCAATCGCGTCCATGGACGAAATGCCGGAGAGGAAGGGAGGATGATGCATGAATAGCAGGACGGGCTCGTCGCCCTTCGCCAACGCATCGGCAAGCCAGGCGCGCCGCTTCTCGCAATAGGCGCCCGCATGCGTTCCCTCGCACTTGGTATCGAGGAAGATCAGGCGGTGGCCGTTTTCGACACGGCTACCCTGAACGAAACCGTTGCCGTCATCCATTGCTGCGGGAAACACCGTCCGAAGCGAGGCCCGATCATCGTGATTGCCGACCATCATCACCACCGGAAGTGTGACCGCCTCGAGACGCTGGCGCAGCGCCTGATAGGCTGGCACTTCCCCCCAGTGGGCCAAATCGCCGGTGATGACCAGAAGGTCGGCATCCGAATGCTCAGCCTGAAGGCTGGCGATCGCCGCATCGAACCGGGCGCGTGGATCAAGCCCGTAGAGCGTGGCCGGCTGCGGAACGAAATGGGTATCGGTGATATGGACGATTTTCATGGTGTGCAGTCCCTGAGATAAGGGGCCGCGCGGCCAAGGATTGACCGCGCGGCGTCATGTTGACGGCTTACTTGCGCGGCAGAAGCGCCTGCGTGTCGGACGCCATTTCGGCAAGCACGGCTTCCGGCTCCTTGGCGCGGGTGCCATCCATGATCGACTGCATGTGATCCTTGATGACGTCGGTGATCTTCAGGCCGTTATCGCCCGGGAAAGCGTACCAGCCGGTGAGGTAAGGCAGCTCGGAAAGGGCGACAGCCTGGTTCGGATTCTGCGTATAGAAATCCTTGAGAAGATCGGCGGCCTTGTTGTTGGGCGCCATGTAGCCGGTGGTCTTGACCATGATTGCGCCGCCTTCCGGGCCGGTCGCGAACTTCAGGAATTCCCAAGCGGCTTTCTGCTTCTCGGTGGTCTTCGCCGTGATGATCGCAACGTTGCCCCCGGCAGGCAGGCGGGTCACGCCGTCCTTGATGTCGGGATATTCGCCGGTCTTCAGTTCGAACTTGCTTCCGACCTGCTTTGTAACGGCGTTGACGCGCGATGTCGTGGTGACCATGATGCCGATCTTGCCGGCCGAAAACGCCGCCAGCATGTCGTTGGCCGTCAGGTTCGGTGACTTGGCTTCGGTCGCCAGACGCGCGAGCGTGTTGATTGCCTGCTTGCCGGCTTCACCGTCGAACGCGACCTTGCTCTCGTCTTCCGTGAGCATCGTTCCGCCATTGGCGAGGACCATAGCCTGCCACAGCCAGTTGCCGGTGATGGACCATTCCGCCATCACGCCGTCCGCTTCGCCCTGAGCGTTGATCTTCTTGGCAAGCTCGATGATCTCGTCCCAGGTCTTCGGCAGGCTGTTTGCGTCGAGACCGGCCTTCTTCACCAGATCCATGTTGTAATAGACGATCGGCAGCGAGATCGCGAAAGGCAGGCCGTAAACCTTGCCGTTGACGGCGCCGGCCTGACGCATGCCTTCGTGATAACCGGCAGCGTCGAAATCCTTTTCGTTGGCGATGAAATCGTCGAGCGCTACGGCGATCTGCTTGTCGGCAAGCACGCGAACACGGTTCAGACCCTGGAAGGTGACGTCAGGAACATTGCCGGTAATGCCTTCACGCAGCACGCGCTGGGCGGCATCCTCGTATTCCTTGTAGGGAGAACGAAACTCGACCTTGATGTCGGGGTTCTTCTTGCTGAACGCTTCGGCGAGCTGCTTTTGGGTTTCATCGAACAGTTCCGGGTAGGGATACTGTACGGTGATGGTCGTCTGCGCCATCGCCATGGATGCCGTCAGCGACAGCGCTGCGGCTGTAAGGATCATTCGCATGGATAGTGTCTCCGGTGAGAGTGGGTCGGGTGGGAGGGGTGGTTATTTGATGCCGGTGAAGGCGATGCCTTCGATGAAGCGGCGCTGGGCCAGCAGGAACACGACGAGCAGCGGCGCGACGATGATCGTGGCTGCGGCCATGAGCGGGCCGAAATTGTTGCCGGCCTCGGCATTGCGGAAGGCCATCACGCCAAGCGGCGGAGTGAAGTAGCTTTCGCTCGATACCGCCACCAGCGGCCAGAAGTAATCGTTCCAGTGCGCCACCACCGAGAACACGCCGAAGGCGGTCAGCGCCGGAATGGCGGCCGGCAACATGACGCGCCAGACGATTGACAGTTCCGACATTCCGTCCATGCGCGCGGCATCGACCAGATCATCCGGCACGCCCATGAAGAACTGGCGCATCAGGAAAATGCCGAAGACCGAGATCGTGAAGGGCAGGACGAGCGCGCTGTAACTGTCCAGCAGGCCGACGAAATAGAGCAGGATGAACAGCGGCACGGCGATGGCGTGATAGGGGATCAACAGGCAGAAGAGCACGAAACCGAAGGCGATGCGACGGCCGACGAAGCGCAGTTTCGCCAGCGCATAGGCGGCAGGCAGGGCCACCAGAACCTGCAGGAAGAAGATGGCCAGCGTAACGATGACGCCGTTCATCAGATAAAGCATCAGTGGCGCGGAGGAGAACGCCTCGGAATAATTTTCGATCAGCGCCAGCTTTTCGGGCCACCAGCGCACGGTATCGGAAAAGATCTCGTTCGCAGGTTTGATCGAGGTCGATATCATGACCGCGAAGGGCATGAGGGCGAAGGCTGCGATCAGCAGCAGGGCCGCGTGGCGCAGCGTCGAGGTGACAAACGAGCCGCTGGTCATGCGTTCGATCCGGTCTTCTTGAGGGAGAGGAAACGCAGCAGGCTGACGCCGACGACGAGCATGATGAACACCACGGTGATTGCAGCCGCCCGGCCGCTGCGGAAGAATTCGAAACCCTCCGCGTAGATGGTGTAGAGCAGGACCTCCGTCGCCTTGTTGGGTCCGCCCTGCGTCAGCGCCTGGACGGTATCGAAGACCTGGAAGGAGCGGATGACCGAGGTGATGGCGACGAAGACGGTCACCGGCGCCAGCAGCGGCCAGGTGATCAGCTTGAAGCGCGCCCAGGCGTGCGGCGTACCGTCCATTTCGGCGGCGTCGTAAAGGTCGCGCGGAATTGCCGAAAGCCCGGCCATGAACAGCACCATGTTGAAGCCGAAGCTCTGCCAGATGCCGATCACCGCCAGCACGTAAAGCGCGGTGCTGCCATCCTTCAGCCAATTGCGCGGCGCAAATCCGAGCGTCTTCATGACCGCGTTGACGATGCCGAAACTCGGATGCAGCATGAACTCCCAGACGATCGCCATGGCGAGCAGGCTTGCCATGACCGGCAGGAAGAAGGCGGTACGGTAAAAGGAACGGAGCGATGTTCCCGGATCGATCAGCAGCGCGCTGACGAGCCCGAGCAGGACCGAACCCGGCACGACGACGGCCGAATAGATCAGCGTGTTGCTCAGCGATCGCCAGAAGACCGGGTCATCCGCGAGCGCGCGGAAATTCCCAAGCCCGATGAAGCTCAGCGCGCGGTCGCCGAGCTGATAATCGGTGAAGGCGAGGACGAAGATCGACGCCAGCGGCGCGATGAGGAAGACGAGGCCGAGAATGGCAGCCGGCGCGATCAGCGTCAGCCCCGCCCTGTTCTGGCTGGCGGACAGGCTCATTACGCGGCCTCCAGCCGGAAGCTGCCATCGATGCGGCGATTGTCGGACCCGAAAGCATGCAGCCGTGCGTGATCGATGGCGATACCCGCCCGATCACCGATGACCGGGCGTATGCCGGCGGGATCGCAGCGCACGATGACCAGATCCCCACCATCATTGAGCCTGATCTGCACGAACAGATCGGCGCCGAGATTTTCGACATGGTGGACGATGCCGGAAAGCGGCGCCTCTGCCTCGCCCGTCAACCGCGCGGCTTCCGGGCGGAAAGCCGCATGGATGCTCTGGCCGGCTGTTTTCTCGGACGCAACAGAGAGAGCGCCGTCATCCCGCCGGATGGCCTTGACGACGTTGATCTTCGGGCTGCCGATGAATTCGGCGACACGCAGATCCTGCGGCATCTGGTAGACCTGGTCGGGCGTATCGAGCTGCAGGATTTCACCCCCCATCATGACGGCGATGCGATCCGACATGGTCATGGCCTCGGCCTGATCATGGGTGACGTAGATGAAGGTCGAGCCGAGCTGGCGATGAAGGGCGGCGATCTCTCCTCTCGCCTGCACGCGCATCTTGGCATCGAGATTGGAGAGCGGCTCGTCCATCAGGAAGGCGCTTGGCTTGCGCACCATGGCGCGGGCAAGCGCGACACGCTGCCGCTGTCCGCCCGAAAGAGCGGCCGGCTTGCGATCCTTGAGCATGGAGATGGAAAGCGCCTCGCAGACCTTGTTCACCTCGGCGGCGATATCCTTGCGCTTTGCCCTGGCCGATGGCAGCAGGCCGCCGAGCAGCGAGCGGTCCAGCGTCGACATCCGGCGCATGGTCAGTGGCACCGCGATGTTCTCGGCCACCGTCAGATGCGGATAGAGCGCATAGGACTGGAACACCATGGCGAGATCGCGGTCGCGCGGCCGCAGGCGATCGACGGTCTCGCCATCGAGAAGGATATTGCCTTCCGTCTGCTGCTCGAGGCCGGCGACGATGCGCAGCAATGTCGACTTGCCGCAGCCCGACGGGCCGACGAGAGAAATGAATTCGCCATCGCGGATATCGAGATCGACGCGTTTGAGCACATGGGTTTCCCCAAACGTCTTAGCGACAGATCTGATGTTTACGCCGGCCATGCCTGAAGTCCTGAAAGTTCATCGATGGCGGCGTGATATGTCATGAATTTTACATGCGCATGACGCATTATAAATTCAGCTTATACCCCACATCAGGTTCCCCCATGCGTCCCAAGCTAAGCTATGCCCAGTTGCGGGCCTTCAATGCCGTTGCGAAGGAGGGGAGCTTTTCGGCCGCGGCGCGGCGTCTCGGGCTCAGCCAGCCGGCGGTGACGGCGCAGATAAAGGCGATCGAGCAGAGTTATGGCGTGCTCCTGTTCGAGCGCACGGGCGACGGCGCAAGGATGACGCTGCTTGCGAAAAACCTGTTTCAGGAAACCCGGGAACTCAGCGTCATCGAGGAAGTGGCAACCGACATATTGAGCGCATCGAGCGCGCTGAAAACCGGTGAACTGAACGTCATGTGCGGTGCCCCCAACCCCGCGATGGCGCTGATTTCGGAGTACCGTCGTCGATATCCGGGCGTGCGGATCAACGCCAGTTTCGGCAACTGGCATCAGGTAACGACGGCGCTTTACGAGCAGCGCTGCGATGCCATCATCCTGACCGGAGTTCCCGAGGATGAGGCTTTGATCCGCATCCCCTATATGGAGCAGCGGGCGGTCGCACTTATTCCAAGCAGCCATTCTCTTGCCCGACGCAACAAGCCGGTATCAATGCATGAACTGACAGATCAGCCGCTGATTTTCCGTACCGAGCATTCCTTGACGCAAAACGCGCTGCAGAAGGCGATGAAGGCTTCGGAACTGGAGATCGAGCCGGCACTGCGGCTAGGAGAACGCGAAGCCGTTTACGAGGCCGTGCTGCAGGGCGTCGGTATAGGATTCATGTTCGAGCTTGCGGTTACCCGTGATGATAAGGACGTGACGAGAGTGCCGGTCGTTGAACTCAATGAACTCTATGTGGAACACGTCGCTTGCCTATCACGCAACATACGCAGGCGTGAAGTTCGAGCACTGATGGCGATAGTGGAATGATATCGCCGGTCAGTCCTTTGCAATTCGCAAGAACCAAGCTGCTCTTCCTCGCGAACGGCGCGCTCCACGACGGCCGATCGTGTATCGGCCATCTGGAACGATGCGAAACCGGTGGCAAGAGACCAGCAGTTCAGAGCCAGCCGCGCCGTTTGAAGTACAGAAATGGCATCGCGGCCGATACAATCATCATGGCAATGGCAAAGGGGTAGCCATATTCCCAGCGAAGTTCAGGCATGACTTCGAAATTCATTCCGTACATGGACGCGACAAGGGTAGGCGGCAGGAAAACAACGGCGGCCACCGAGAAGATCTTGATGATCTGGTTTTGCTCGAGGTTGATAAGTCCAAGCGTCGCGTCGAGCAGAAAATTGATCTTGCTCGACAAAAAGGCGGCATGGTCCCCAAGGGATGCGCCGTCTCGCTGAAGAAGCTTGATGACCTGACGCGTTTCCTTGGACATCTTGCGTCCCGGCTGCTCAACCGCAGCGTGATAAGCCACCAATCTTGAAATACTCACGAGACCCTCGCTCACAGCGGTCAGAAAGTCGCCCTTCTGGCCAATCTGCTCGATCACGGATTGTAGATTTCGCGTTTTCTTGGTGGCATTGGAGGTCTTGCTGCGGAACACTTCGCGAGAAATTGTATCGATCTCCCGTCCGATTCTTTCGAGCACATCGGCAGTTCGATCGATAACGGCTTCAAGGATACCTAGCATCGCCATCTCTCCTGCAAGGCTGATGGCGGCCGGGCCCTTTAGCAATCTTGATGTGGATTGGCGGAACGGCAACGTGTCAGCGTAGCGCACGGTGATGAGACAATTTTCCTTGAGGATGAAAGTCACCGGCGTGCGAATAGGCTCGTCACCTTCCAAACCGGCAAGCATGGTCATCGTCATGAATTGTGCCCCGTCCTCCTGATAGAGCCGGGCGGAAAGTTCGATATCTTCCATCTCGTCCCGCGTCGGGATAGCGATCGAGAACTTGTCCTCCACGTATTTTGTTTCCGTCGGGATCGGGCTGAGTAAGTCGAACCAAATATATTGGGCGCCGGCATCGAAAGTTTCGACATCGTCGTGCATTGCGACGCGTTCGGCATCGCGGAAAAAACTACGTAGCATTGAAGTCTCCTGGGGGATATCGGCCCCGGAGACTGGACTCCGAAAGGCCTCAAACTATCGGGCTAATACTTCGACTGTCAGGGTCCATTGTCGTGCACCTGGGTTGGCGTTCCTCAACTGTTGCGAGATACCTTCCGGATCTCACGCTGCAAAAATGTGCTCGTATAGGATCGAGCTGCCCAATGCGATAAGCGCAACGCCGGCCACTCCCTCCGCAATTCGCCCGAAACGCTCGCCGATCAGACGTCCGATAAGCATGCCGCCGGACGAGAGAAGGAACGTGGCCGCTCCAATCGCGGCAGCGATGACCAGGATATTGACCTGAAGAAATGCAAGCGACACACCGACCGCCATGGCGTCAAGGCTGGTTCCGATCGCGGTAGCGACGAGAACAACGAAGGACATTCCGGGCTTGGTCTCTTCCTCAGGACCGCCCTTGCTCGCCGAATACACCATATTGGTTCCGACAGCCGCCAATAGGCCGAATGCGATCCAGTGATCAACGGCAGAGACATAACTCGCCGCCGCCACGCCGGCGACCCAGCCGATCATTGGCGTGATTGCTTCCACCACGCCGAAGACGACGCCAGTCCAAACGGCGTCTCTAACGCTTGTCCGCCCAAGAGCAGCGCCACGCCCTACGGAAACCGCAAACGCGTCCATCGACATGCTGAATGCCAGCACGACAATTGCAACAAATGACATCTTGAAACCTCGCGGACGATAGAAGCCGGGCGTCGACTGCCCTGTCCAGGTGGCAGACTTCGCCACGGTCTTGCCGAGCCGACGTTTTCGGCTGAACGTGCCACGTGCATTGCGCACGAGCATGTTGACACGTTCCCGCTGGGTAAGCGGTAGCTACTCCCCGATGCGCGATGACCTAGGGTGTCGCCCCCCGGCTGTCAACCGGAAATCACTCGCGACATTCGAAAATATCATTACTTAACAATGATTTGCAACTGCAGTTGCAGCTGGATCTGCAGGTGCGAAGCAGTCGCAGAAATTTGGCCCAGACGGCATCATGCTGGAGGCGTTTTTGATCGGTGCCCGCATATGACCGTTGACGTCGGTGACAAAGGTTATTCCATTCCGGCATTCGTGGGCCGCGAGCTGGATCGGAAAACTTACGGCAGCAATCGTCTCCCGCCGTGAGACGCAGGAACAATCGAGCCGCGTCCGATTCTGGCCCGATGCGCATCATCGGGCCAACAATCAATCGCAAGCTGGCTGTCAGGCAATCTTGGTGTGCGCGGCGATCTCGGCCTCAAGCTCCGCCATGGCCTCGCCGCCGGCCATGAGGTCGGTGATCTCCTCGCGGGTCTTTTCGCCTCGGCGGAAGTCCGCGGCCTTGGCACCTCGAATGAGAACCGCGAAGTGGTCTCCAACGGTCAGGGCATGCACGACATTGTGGGTGATGAAAATCACGCCGAGACCCCGCTTGCGGGCTTCGAGCACAATGCGCAGCACATGCGCGGCCTCCTTGACGCCGAGGGCCGCTGTCGGCTCGTCGAGAACAAGCAGGCGCGCTCCGAAATGCACCGCCCTGGCGATCGCCAGGGACTGGCGCTCGCCGCCGGAAAGACCGCCGATCAGCCTATCACCGTCATCGATCCTGGTAATTCCAAACTCGCGCACGGCCCTGACCGCGGTTTCGTTTGCGGTTTTGCGGTCGTAGATCCTGAAAGGCCCAAACCGCTTTGTCGGTTCGACGCCAACAAAGAAGGACCGACCAATGCTCATCAGTGGAAAGGTCCCTCCAAACTGATGTACCGTAGCGATCCCCTGATTGCTTGCGTCACGAGGATTGTCGAAGGAGATCGGCTTGCCGTCCATCTCCAGAGTGCCGGCATTCGGCTTGTGGACGCCGGACAGCACCTTGATCAGGGTCGATTTTCCCGCGCCGTTGTCTCCCAGCAGGCAGAGAACCTCTCCGGCGTTCACCTCAAGCGAGATGTTGTGGAGAACGTCGATCGGGCCGAAAGATTTGCTGATGTTCGATAGCTTGATGATTGGAGTCGACATGTCTCATCCTCACTTCTTCTTGCTGCTGTAGGACAGGGCCATCTTGCGGAACGTGTTGTTCAGCAGCACGGCGATGAGCATAAGGACGCCGATGATCAGGCTCGCAAGGTTCGCATCGAACGATGTGAAATAGATCCCCTGGTTGACGATCGCGAACGTTACCGTGCCCATGACGATGCCGATGATCGATCCATACCCGCCGGTAAGCAGAACCCCGCCGACAACGACACTGATGATCGAATTGAAGATGAAAGAGCTTCCGGACGACACCTGTGCGGAATTGAACAGGATTGCCTGGCTCAGCCCCACGAACGAGGCGGAGACGCTGGACGTTACGAAAAGAAGGATCGTGATCCGTTCGGTGGGGATGCCGGCGTTGCGAGCACTCACCTTGTCTCCCCCCAGGGCGAAGATCCAGTTGCCCACCGGCGAGTAATGCAGGATGAAGGCAAAGACCGCGGCGATACCCAGCCACCAGAAGATGGTGACCTGGAACATGCCGCCAATGAAATCACCGAGAATGGATTTCACGAACGGTGGCGGTGCGACGGCAACGCTGGTTGTGCCGGTTATGAGAACGGACAGGCTGAGCGTCAGTCCCGCGACGGCGAAGAGCGTGCCCAGCGTGACGATCAGCGAGGGAACGGATGTCTTCAGCACCATGAAGCCGTTGATCAGTCCGATCACCACGCCGAGAAGCAAGGCCGCGCCCATGCCCGCCCAGACGGGCAGTCCGAAATATCCCGAGATGATGGCGAAGACCATCGATCCCGCCGGGATCATGGAACCGATCGATATGTCCAACTCGCCTGCGATCATCAGCAGGCCAACCGGCAGGGCCACGATACCTAGCGTGGCTGCCACGTTGAGCCAGCTTGCCACGCCGGCCGCTGAAATGAAGTTCGCCTGACCGAAGATCACGAAAAAGCAGAAGACGGCGAGCATGCCTAGAAACGACCCCGTCTCGGGACGGCGGATAAGGGCACCAATGGGCGAGGGTTTTGACGGTGGCTTTGTCGCCTGTGCATCCATGATGGCAACCATGTCAGCGCGCTCCCTTTTTGACGCCGCCCAGCGTGGCTTCGATATTGGTGCTATCGACAAAGCCGGGACCGGTGAGGACAGGATTGGTCGGCAGGTTCAGACCGTATTCCAGATAGCTGTTCATCAGTCCGACGGCGAGATAGCTCTGCAGATACGGCTGCTGGTCGATGGCGAAGGTCTGTGTTCCGTCCTTGATGCGATTCAGGCCGGCCTCGTTCATGTCGAACGAACCAAGCGCGATCTTGCCTGACATGCCTGCCTGCATGATCCCGCTGGCGGCCCAGTCGGCAACAGCCGGGTTCAAGGTCAAGATTGCGTCGATCGAGGGGTCCGTAAGCAAGGCGGCCTTGATGGATTGCGCCACCGCGGCGGCGTTGTCGGCCTGGGTCGACGGAAGCGGGAGCTGCTTGCTCTTTCCGCCCAAGGGCGAGATCGCGTCCACGACGCCCTTGCAGCGCTGCTCCAGAGGATAGGAGCCCGGGACATGGTTTACGCACAGTACGTTCTTGTATTTCTTCTCGGAAAAGTAAGAGCCAGCGGCCTTGCCGGCGACGTATTCGTCGCTGCCGACATAGTTCATCGCGCCAAGCTCATGCGCCTTGTCGATGTTGCCGGCATTGTAGAGCATGACTTTCACGCCCTTGGCGATCGCATCCTTTATCGCCGCATCCATGGCATCGGGAACCCAGTTCGCGACCACGATACCATCGACGCCCTGGCTGACGGCCGTCCTTACGAGATTGGCGGCATCCGGACCGAGATTGTCATAGTTCGCAAGCTGCAGGAACGAGACCTTGCCACCGGTCAGTTCAACAACCTTGCGGGCATCATCGACGCCTTTCTTGACGGGTTGCCAGAACGTATCGTCCGGCTTGCCGGCGATCACCGCGATATTTGCCGCGGACGCGGCGGTCAGGGATGTGCCCAGAGACAAGACTGCAGCCAACAGTCCAACGATCTTCATATTCATTCTGTTCTCCTCCGATGCGGCCATTGATAACAGGGTGCCGGCCGCTCCTCACCTGTTTGAAGGGAGGCCTCCCGGTCCTCCCCATTCATTCCTCATGCGCTCAGCACGCACCGGTCGTCTGGGCGCGTTCCAAGGCGACACTGTCCGCGGCAAAGGCAAGCGCGACGGAAACGATACGGTCGCGGTCCAAGTCAAGCTGCGAAACGTGGTATGATTGGTCCAGCCAAAGCGCCTGTTTTTGAGCTGCGCCGATGGTGTTCAGAATTTCGACGGCGCTGTCCTTGGGAACAATCGGGTCCAGAACCGACTGAACTACGAGCGTTGGACACACGACCTTTGGAAGTATCTCGCGCGCCAGGGCGCACATGGAATAGAGATCCGCACCGCTCTTCTTGAAGCGACGTGGATAGCTGATTTCATCCACGTGTTCCCCAAAGAACTCCGGTACGCTCCATCCAGACAGATAATCCGCTGCGTCTCCGCTGACGATTTCGTCCGCGAATGACGAATTGGACATCAAGACAGGGGCGTTCACCGTAATCAGCGCATCGGCCAGATCAGGCGAACTGCCCGCCAACTGGATTGCCAGAGCACCGCCCATGGAAATACCCAGGACAATGACACGGTCGTAATGGCGCCGAAGCAGCTGTGCGGCCTCTCGCGCGGCGCTGGTCCAGTCGACCGGACCATAGTTCAGCATGTCCTCGGCGGATGACCCGTGGCCGGGAAGCGTCGGCGAAAGAACCGAATGCCCAGCCTTGGCAAGACCGGCGGCCAGGAAGCGTGTGCTCTCAGCACTCGCCGACCATCCGTGCAGCAGCAGGAACGCTGTCGGTGAGCTTCCTTCGATAAAGAACGGCTCCGCGCCGGGAATTGATATGCGTCCACTATGCGACGCGAGATAATCGGGGATCCCCCCGTTGCGAAAATACTGGTTCATCATTCTTGCCATTCTGCCCGACCACCAATCGGCAGCGATCGGACACCTCCTCCGTGACTGACAAGCGGCTTAGGTAAAGCGCTTTAATTGGATTGTTAAAGCGCTTTACCTTGCGATGTCAAGAACGATTTGTTATCGAGGCAAGAACGTCGCAGAGGATTTCAGATGGGTCGATTCACAATGGACGATATCGCCGCCCGCGCGGGCGTGTCGCGGGGTGCCGTCAGCCTAGCCCTAAGACGTTCGCCGAAAATCTCCGAGAAGACGACGGCTCATATCCTCGAGGTCGCCAAGGAGATGGGCTATCGTCCAAACGTTATTGCCAGCCGCCTTGCGGCGGCTGACTTTTCCACATTCGGTGTGCTCGTTTCCGATCTCCACAACCCCATCATGGCTGACATCGTGGACGGCATCGTTCTCGAAGCATCGGAGGCCAGGATCGAAACCTACCTCGCATCGGGGTTCAATTCGGCCGATCGGGAAAGGGCGATGGTCGAGTCGTTCCTGTCCCATCGTGTGAAGGGTATCGTGCTTCTCGGATCGCTGCTCGGCGAGAGTGAAATCCGGGAATTGTCTCGTCAGGTTCCAACCGTCGCCGTTGGCAGACGTATCGGCGGCGTCGATTGCGTATCGGTGGACGACGAAGCGGGCGGCCGGATCGCCGCCGAGCATCTAATGGGCCATTCGCATGCAAAGATGGCGCATATCGACGGTGGCGATGGCGCCGGCGCATCGCTTCGCCGCGAGGCATTTTTGCGGGCGGCAGCCAACTCCGGATGCGATGAGGTTCTGCTCTTCCGCGGCGACTACACGCAGGAAAGTGGCTACCGCTGTGCTCGCGAACTTTTTGCACTCGGGCAATATCCGACAGGCATATTCGCCGCAAACGATCTTATGGCCTTGGGCGTGCTTGGGGCCGCGAGAGAGGCAGGATTGACCGCAGGTCTGGACTTCGAACTTATCGGCTTCGACAACATTGCCATTGCGGCTTACGACTATGTGTCATTGACGACGATATCCTATTCTCGGCAAGAGATGGGTGCGAGCGCACGCGAGCTTATCCTTGGACGCAGCATCGCGCCGGACTCGCCGTTCAAGATGGTTGAGTTGCGACCGGAATTGATCGTTCGCAATTCGACCCGGAAAGCCTTGGCCTTGGCGCCCGATGCGGCTGGCGAGTGATCTATCGACAGCGATGCATTCGAGGAAGGTTTTGGACGATCTCTCCGGTGCATCTGGCGGATATCTCATCGCGTACGCATTAAGGCGTATGGAGGCTCGATCCTCCCCGCATTAGCCTTCTCCCCAAGGCCTTTGCAACTTGCATGGGCCCGCGCATTTCAGGAGGAGAAAAATGCCACGTGAGGTCACCATATCGGCCTGTCAGTACCATGTTCGCGAAATCGGTGGCTTCGAGGACATGGCCATGCGCGTTCGCACGCTACTGGACCAGGCTTCCGGCTCAGACATCGTCGTGTTTCCCGAGCTATTCACGATCGAACTCTTCACAACGCTCAAGAACTGGAAGACGCGGCCGATTTCCGAATTGGTCTTGATCGACGAGTTCACCCGCGATTATCAGTCTCTCTTCAGCGAGGAGGCCAGAAGGCGCGGGCAGTTCATTGCGGCCGGTTCGCACCTGGTCAAGGTTTCGGAAGACCGCTTCGAGAACATCGCATTTCTGTTCGGGCCGAACGGCGAACTCTTTCAGCACTCAAAGACGCATATCTTTCCCGCGGAAGCGCACTGGTCGACTTCTGAGGGATCGAAGATGGAGGTGATCCAGCTGCCGTTCGCCAAGGTCGGCTTCAACATCTGCTATGAGACCGAAATTCCCGAATGTTCGGCATCCTTGGTGGAGCAGGGCGCTGAGATCATCCTGACACCGTCGGCGACATTCACCGAGCAAGGCTTTTGGCGGGTGCGCCACTGCGCGCAGTCCCGCTGCATCGAGAACCAGATCTACCTTGTCCATTGCTGCCTTGGCGGGCAGCCGGGAGGGCCGCTTCCGAACGGCTGGGCGCAGAGTTCGGTTCTTGGACCATGCGATCTCGCGTGGACGAACCCCGCCGGCATCATCGCGCAGGCGCCGACGAACGTCGAAACTACCGTGACCGGGACGGTCAACCTGGACCTTCTCTACGATAACCGGGAGACCGGCGCGGCCACGACATTCAAGGATCGCCGCCGTCGGGCCGATCTCTACAGAGCGTGGCCTTCGCACCTCTAGGACCTTCCAAAAGCATGAGTGAGATGAAGCGTGGCCCCGATCGCGTGGGGCTTCGCGCGACCCTATCCAAGGAGGAGAAAATGGGTTCTTTGAAACTTCCTGCCGGCAAGAAGATTGCCGTAAACCTCGGTGTCGATTTCGACGCGCAATCACTCTGGCTCGGCGGTTTCAACCGTCCGACGCCTTCGTTCATGTCTCGCGGTGAATTCGGTGCGGCCGTCGGCACGCCAAGACTGCTCGCGCTTTTCAAGAAGCACGACATTCGCACGACTTTCTTCACGCCGGCTCATACGGTCGATACGTTTCCCGAGATCAATCAGAAGGTCTTCGAGGCTGGTCATGAGATCGCGCACCACGGCTACTACCACGAGAACCCGACCCTCATAAACCGGGATACCGAGCGTCGCCTGATGGACCTTGCGTTCGCCACCTACAAGAAGCACTTCGGAATTCGACCCTCCGGCTACCGGTCGCCTTACTGGGACTACAGCGAAAACACGCTCGACCTGATCGAGGAGGCGGGGTTTCTTTACGACAGCAGCCTGATGGCCCGAGACCTTGTGCCATATCGCCCGCAGCGTTGGCAGGTGAACTGGGAGACGGGCAACGTTGCCGGGCCGGCGAGCAAGGTACTCGAAATTCCGGTGAGTTGGTATCTCGACGACTTCCCGGCGCTGGCATACACGGGCAATCAGGAAGGGATGTCCGATACCGACGCCGTCCTGCGTCGGTGGAAGGACATCTTCGACTACGGTTATGCCAACCAGGAAAACGGCATTTATGCGATGGCGCTGCACCCGCAGATCATCGGGCAGGCCCATCACATGATCATGCTCGAAAGATTGATCGAGCATATCAAGGGACATGACGGGGTATGGTTTGCGACCTGCGACGAGATTGCCCGCGCATGGATGGACGACGACGATGATCGCCGCCGCATGGCCCTGCCCGACGCCCGTGGTGTTGCGCCCATGCCGAAAGATTACAATTGGCCCGGCAGATAAGCTTTCCCTAACACGTCCTTGACTCTCGTGCGTGGCCGGTAAACCCTGCCACGCACGTGTTATCGTTCGCGAGGCCGCGAAGAAGGGCGCTGAAATGGATCCATCTCGGGACAGTTGGCGATGCTTCGTCGACGACCACGGACAGGTCATGGAGTTCGACGACCGCACCGGCGCGCAATACATCGTCGCCTTCCGGGAGGTGACGCAGTATGCGCGCGCCCTGCTTGAGCTCGATCGTGAGCGTATCGTCTTTCATCTGGCCGATCATCAGAGCCGATGGCACCGTGTAGAGATCTCGCGGCACGCCGCCCTCCTTGGTCGCCGGGTGGCAACGGTCCAGATGACGCTCGTTTCTCCCCCGTTTAACCTGACGGTGCGGGAACTGGATATTCTCACCCTCGTTGCGATCGGCCTCAGCAACGAAAACATCGCCCTTCGGCTCGATATCAGCAAGCGGACGATCCAAAAGCATGTCGAGAATCTTTTCGGCAAGATGCAATTGTGGAGCCGCGCGGCACTGGCCAGCTACGCGATACAGCAGGGCATCTGCCGGCTGCCCACGCCAGGCGGCGTACACAACCTTGGCCTTGGCCTAACCGAAATAGAAGAGGCCGCGGCAAGCCTTCGCGAGCCGGGCCTCGAGCGCCAGGAACCAAGTCGGCCCCGTCCAACGAGCGTGCGACCGCTGATCATCGGTCTGCCCTTTGCCGAAAGCGGCCGTGGAAAAGCCGACTCGATCGAGATGTTGAACGGCGCCACGCTTGCTGTTGCCGAGATCAATGCGAGGGGCGGTATTTCCGGGCGACCGCTTTGTCTTGAGCCGGTGGCCTTTGAAAGCGGCGATCCGACCAGCACGGCCGCGGCCTATCGCGATCTGATCGAAAAGGAGGTCGATGGCATCACCGCGGGCTATGCCTGCTATTCAGAGCAGGTCCATGATGCCGTCGGAGAGGCAGGAATCCCGTATCTCCATGCCGCGACCATGCATCACGCCGTCGAGCGGGTGCGCGATAGCCGTGCCCGGCTCGGCAACATTTTCCAGACCTGTGCAAGCGATGTGAACTACGGCCTTGGGCTTGCGCGATTTGTCCACCATCTTCATGCAGCCAAGCATTGGTGCGCTCAGAAAAGACGGCTGGCGATCCTCAAGCCGTTCTGGGCGGGTCTGGATATTGGCCTTGCGCATCTCGAGACGGAACTCGGGCGGCGAGGATGGCAGATCGACATCGTCGATGTCGCTTTGGAAAGAAGCAACTGCTGGCAAGAGGCGGTCCGCAAGCTTCACCAGCTGGATTCCTCGCTCATCATGCTTGCCTCCTACTTCGTCGAGGATTCGGTTGCGTTTCAGCGAGCCTTTCTCGACAATCCGCTTCGCGCGATCGTCTACGATATCTACGGGCCATCTGTACCGCAGTTCCAGAGCGAACTTGGCGACCATGCCGAAGGCGTCGTGTGGGCCACCACGAGTGGCCTCTATTCAGATCCGATCGCGGAGAGCTTTCGAGAGAGATATCGCCGATCCTTCAACGCCGACCCGGGTAGCTCACAGGCCAGCCTTGCTTACGACCGTGTCCATCTGCTCGTCGGTGCCTGGCTCAGAGCCGCGCATCCTCGCCTGTTCAAGGAAGTGTCATACGAGCTGCGAACGTCGATCAGCCGCGGACTGAACGGCTCCTACTTTCTTGGAAGCCAAGGGCAGGTTGGGCTCGCCTTTCCCGACGACACAAGCGATCAGTCGATCAGCCAGGCTCACCTGATCTTTCAGGTGCAGAACGGCCGGAACACCATTATTGGCCCGGCGCCGTACGCGACCGGCAGTATCCGGACACCGCCGTGGTGCGCGTGACGCCGCGATTTCTAACCAGCACCTCTGATCTTAGGCAGGTGTCTCTCTGTCAGGCTCTTCAAGCTGCGGCGAAGCCTGTCAACTTCGATCCGAGGCATATGGCGCGTTGCATCAGCGCAAAAATGCCTCCCGGCGGGCCCGGCGCCTGACGCCTCGATAAAGGGCGGCGTAGCGCTGTGCTATGTGCCGGCAGCCGTTAGTTCAAGTACAGCGCAGAGGCCTTCCTTGCCTGGTTCGAGGGTCAGTCGGCCCCTGGCGGCCTCGGCGATGTCGGTTGCAATAGCAAGGCCCAGCCCTTCGCCGACACTGCCCTCATCAAGACGGCGCCCGCGTTCCAGCACGCGCATCAGATCTTCATCAGGTATGCCGGGGCCATCGTCACAAACGTGAATTGTCAGTTTCGATTTGGCGCGCCTCGCCGAAATCCTGACGGCCTTCTCGGCATAACGCGCCGCATTTTCCGCCAATGCGCCGATAGCTTCCGCAAGATCCGCTGGATCGATCACCGCGACAAGATTGTCGGCAGCTTCGACGGTCCATTCGAGCCGGGCGCCATCAGGCGTGCGCTTCACTACGGCGACAACGCGCCCTGCGACTTCCGCGAGATTTGCGCGCGCCTGCGTCCCGCTCTGGCGCGCCGCCATCCGCGTTCGTGCGAGTTCGCGATTGACATGCGCAAGCATGCTGTCCGCGACGCTTTCAATGGCCGAGGCGGCGGCCTCATCGCCTTTTTCACTCAGACGATTTGCCTCGCCCAGGAGGGCTTGCAGAGGTGTTTTCAAGCCATGCGCCAGATCGCCTGCGCGAAATCGCGCGCGCTCTATATCGGCGGAGCGCTCTTCGATCAGCGCATCGATTTCGTTCGTCAGCGGGCGCATCTCGTCCGGCCAATCCGCGCCCATGCGGCTTGCCCGGCCGGTCCGGAGGTCGCTGACACGGCGGCCGATCTGCTTGAGCGGGCGCAGCCCGTAGACTTGCTGCGCAAGCTGAGCGCCAATCAGGAGAGCCGCCAGCAGCACAAGAGAGGGCACGAGATCCAACGCAAAGGCCTTTTTCGCCTCGGTCAGTTCCGACGCGTCCATCGCCACCGTCAGTTTTGCCTCGCCGCCCCGCAGTGTCGCGGGCAATCTGACTGTGCGCTCTATGCCGAGGACTGGAGTGCCTCCCGGCCCCCTCTGGCGGTAGATCCGGACTTCTCCGGACGGGGCGCTCTCGCCGTCGATTGACAGTGTTTCATCCCATAACGACCGCGAGCGCAAGGTTTCTCCGCCCTTTTGAACCTGCCAGTAACGACCGCCATAAGGCCGGGAGTAGCGAGGATCCATCGGCAGTTTGTCAGCGGTCAGCTTGCCGCCGGCGATTGTCAGGCCAGAGAGAACCTGCTCAAGCTGAACTTCCATCTCGGCAACGGCGCGCCGCTCGACATGAATGCCGAACAGCCATGTGAGCCCCATCGCGGCGGCGGCGAGGGCGAGCAGGATTGCCGCGCCCCGTAAAGCGCCAGCCGGCGATGCAGCGAAAGCCTGCTCACAGGCGATCACCGCCGATCGAATAGCCGAAACCGCGGCGGGTGATGATTGCGTTGGCGCCAAGTTTTCGGCGCAGGCGCGCAATCACCGCTTCAAGCGCATTGGCCTCGCGCGCGTTGCCGTCGCCATAAAGATGATCCTGCAACTCGTGGGGCGTGACCGACCGTTCCTGGTTCAGGGAAAGATAGGCCAGCACCCGATATTCAAGCCCGGTGAGATCGCTGGCACGCCGTTGACGGATACGGTCATCCTGTTGAGATCGATGCTGAGCGGACCAATATCCTGCTGTGATGCACCGCGGCCCGAGGCGCGACGCACCAGCGAGCGGACGCGCGCGACGAGTTCTTCCATGCGAAACGGTTTCGGCAAGTAGTCGTCGGCACCCGCATCGATACCCTCAACGCGTTCTTGCCATGTTCCGCGAGCCGACAGCACCAGCACCGGCATGTGCCGGTCCGCCGCGCGCCACCTCTTGAGCACCGATAATCCGTCCATGTCGGGCAGGCCAAGATCGAGCACGACGAGGGCATAATCTTCGGTATCGCCGAGAAACCAGGCCTCTTCGCCGTTCGCGGAATGCTCCACGAGGAACCCGGCTGACGTGAGCGCGGCCTTGATGTCGGTGGCAATGCGCCGGTCGTCTTCAACGGCAAGGATGCGCATCAGTCATCGGTCTCCAGCTCTAGAATGCGTCCGTTGGACGCATCCAGCTTCAATTCGATCATTTGTCCCTTGGTGTCGATCATCTTGAGATCGTAGACATAGCGGCCGCCGTGGCGATCCAGTTCGAGATCCATCATTCGCCCGCCGGTCACCTGCTCGGCAATCGACAGAATACGGGAGAGCGGCAGGATTTCTCCGCGCTTCATCGCCTCGCGGGCCAAGTCGGAATCCTCGGCCGCCTGTGCATAAGACGTCGCACACACCAGCAGCGATATCGCAATCAAACGGACCATCCCACCTCTCTATCGAAATGGCCCTGACAACAAGCTGACAAGCGGCATCAGGATGCGATCAGCGGCCCTGTTGCATAAGGGCATCGAAGCAGCCGAGTGGTTCGGTTGCCGAAGTCCAAAAGGAGCTTTCCATGATCGCACATTACCGTAAGTTGATTGTCGCTATCGGCGTGGTCGCCGTCACCGCCGGCGTGGCCACCGCCCAGACGCCAACGAACGAGCCAGCCTGGATGGCGGCCAGCCAACTCACCGCAAAATTCGAAGCCCAGGGCTATTCGGTACGCGAGATCAGCCGCGATGACGGACACTACGATGTCGACGTGACGGATAAGAATAACGTGCGCAGCGACATGCATGTCGATCGCGCGACGGGCGAGCCCCTGGCACGATCGGCTGCACACAACGGCTCCAACGGCAGCCACGACAACAATGACGACGATCATTGATCGACGGCGGTTCTTGCTCCGGTCTGGCGGATGCCAGGCCGGGGTTCCCGGTGGATTGCGAAGTAGGATGCCGTCATGCCTTTGGGCAGACCGGGCAGGCGCCCCGGTCTCCACCCACCGGTCGCCGGAGGAGCGGGGCTGGATTGTCTTTCGGATCAGAGGTCGGCGAGCTATTTCAGGACGAGATCGAATATGGTCCTCTTGAAGTCGAGCAGAGGCTCATCACTCGTTTCAGCCCGCATCCGCAGCAATGCACCCTCCCAACTGTTCAGCACAAAGCGGGCCAGAAGCGGCGCCGGCAGCGCGTCACTGATCGTTCCCTCATCCTGTGCCTGTACAATGCAAGCCTCGAAGAAACGGGTCCAAGATCCAAAGTGCATTGATAGACGCTCGCGCATGAGCACGCTGTGATCGGCGATCTCGGCGCTGATGTTTCCAAGCAGGCACCCCCTGACGAAGCCGGCCGCTCTGAACGCCTCGATCCTGTCGTCAAAATAGCCCGCCAAACGGGCAACGGGGGCAATTTCCGCATCGCAAAGCATGCCGCGCAGCCTGTCTTCGTTTCGATCAAAATAGGCATCGAGGACTTCGGCGCCGAAAACCTCCTTGCTGGCGAAGTGATTGTAGAACGATCCCTTGGGGACGCCGACGCTCTCGGCGATACCCTGGACACCCGTCGCGGCATAGCCGTCTGTGTGAAACATCCGCAAACCCGCCTGAACGAGATTGTCGCGAGTTCCAGGCTTCGGTTTTGGACCCCTTCGGCCAGGTGAAGAAGATTTCATTCGAGGCATCCTTGACTATTTAATTCCGACCGGTCACCTTGTAATTAATACCACCAGCAAGCCGGTGTCAAGAAACGCCATTTGCCGTGAGGAGAAAAGCCGTGGTTTCAAGACCGGGCCACCCTTCTCAAACTAAGGAGAGAAAGATGACCGCACGCTCAGCCTCAGATGATGGACTTTCCTGGAAGACCCTGAATATCAAGCGCCCGGGGCTCAGCCGCGATGTGCCACCCGGGCACGAAGAGCTGATGTGGGTGGCGAATTCATCCACGCTGATCTACGGCGAACGCGATGCCGTCCTGATCGACACGTTCCTCACCATCGAACAGACGCAGACACTGTCGGATTGGGTTACAGCTGCCGGCAGGAACCTGACCGCCATCTATATCACCCACGGGCATGGCGATCACTTTTTCGGACTTGCGCCGCTCCTTGAGCGCTTTCCTGATGCCAGGGCCGTCGCGACGCCGGCCGTGGTCGAGGCCATGCATGAGCATCTGTCGCCCGTCTCGGTCGACAACTTCTGGCGCAGGCTCTTTCCAGGCCAGATCCCCGAGCGGCTGATTGCGGCCGAACCTCTGGAAAGCAATGAGCTGGAGCTGGAGGGGCATAAGCTTGTGGCGGTGAATGCCGGCCGAACCGATACGGCGGTATCAACAAGCCTGCATGTCCCATCGGTGGGGCTGATCGTCGGCGGCGACGTCGTCTACAACGGCATTCACCCTTATCTCGGCGAAACCACGACGGAGAGCCGGCGAGAATGGATATCCACGCTGGACAAGCTCGAAGCGCTGGCACCCCGCACGGTGATCGCAGGACACAAGGTGCCGGAAAATCCCGACGATCCGCGCATCATCGGCGAAACGCGGCAATATATCCGCGACTTCAATCGCTTGAACGAAGCGACGACGACTGCGCGCGAACTCTATGACGCCATGCTGCAGCTCTATCCCAATCGGATCAATGTCGGCTCGCTCTGGGGAGCTGCGAACATCGCCAAGAGGCAGGCCTGAGGAGCCTTGCTACTCTTTATTAGAGCAAACAGCGACCTTACCATTCTCCAGATCGACGAAATTGACGCCGCCACTTTCCAGCGCGAGTTTCAATTGCGCCGCGGTCGCGCGATGAACATCGTGGCGCCCACCTTCGTAATCTCGAACCGTGCTACGCGAAACGCCGGCGCGCTCGGATAATTCCATCTGCGTCCAATCAACGATCCCGCGGGCCGCTCGACAGAGGGCTGGCGTCAAAATCTTGCAGTCGGGAGCTTGACCCATGTTGCCTAGTCGCCCATATTGGTTGATATAGATCATATAGCGTAATTTTAGAACAATTACTAGGTGGTCGCCGAAAGGCGGCAGACCTGGTGGTTGATAGTTCGAAAGGGCAGAAGCATTGGGATAACTGCCGGACCATTCATGCTCGTTACCCTGCTGCTTCTCCCGTTCGCGGGAAGCATTCTATCGGTCTTCTTCCTGAGAACCGCATCACGTCGCCTGCCCGCTGGCCTCGCGGGCCTTGTCGTGCTTTTCTCGCTGCTGCTCACTGCCTCCCTGTATCCGCAAGTCTCCGACGGCGGCGTCGTGCGTTTCAACGCCCAATGGCTGCCGCAGCTTGGCCTTGATCTGACGCTGCGAATGGACGGCTTTGCATGGATTTTTTCCATGCTGATCACCGCCATCGGCTTCCTGGTGATCCTTTACGCTCGCTATTACATGTCGGAGGAGGACCCTGTTCCTCGGTTCTTCTCGTTCCTGCTTGCGTTCATGGGAGCAATGCTCGGCATTGTCATTTCCGGCAATGTGATCCTGCTGTCGGTATTCTGGGAGCTGACGAGTGTTTTCTCGTTCCTGCTGATCAGCTATTGGCACAATAATTCCTCCGCCCGCGATGGCGCGAGAATGGCGCTGACAATCACCGGGATCGGCGGCTTCTGCCTTTTGATCGGCCTGATCCTGCTTGGCAACATCGTCGGCAGCTACGACCTGGACAAGATCCTGGCTTCGGGCGACTTGATCCGCAATCACCAACTCTATCTGCCGGCGCTGATATTCATTCTCCTCGGAGCGCTGACCAAGAGCGCTCAGTTTCCATTCCATTTCTGGCTGCCGAACGCCATGTCGGCGCCGACGCCGGTGTCAGCCTTCCTGCATTCGGCAACGATGGTGAAGGCAGGCGTCTTCCTGCTCGTGCGTTTCTGGCCAGTCTTGTCCGGAACCTACGAGTGGTTCTGGATTCTCGGCGTTGCCGGAATGAGCACCCTGCTGCTTGGCGCCTATTTCGCGATATTCCAGCGCGATCTGAAGGGACTGCTCGCCTATTCGACAATCAGCCATCTCGGATTGATCACGACACTGCTGAGCCTGGGAAGCCCGCTAGCGACGGTGGCGGCGATTTTCCACATGCTCAATCACGCGACTTTCAAAGCGTCGTTGTTCATGGCAGCGGGCATCATCGACCACGAGACCGGAACGCGGGACATGCGCAGGTTGAGCGGGTTGTTCCGGTTCATGCCGATCACGGCAACGCTTGCGATTGTCGCCAGCGCTGCCATGGCGGGCGTGCCGCTGCTGAACGGGTTCATTTCGAAGGAGATGTTCTTCGCCGAGGCGGTCGAGACCAATGCCGATTCCATACTGGATCGTATCCTGCCATATGTCGCGACGCTGGCCGGTGCTTTCAGCGTTGCCTACTCATTGCGGTTCATTCACACCGTCTTCTTTGGGCCGCCACCGACCGATCTGCCGATCGCGCGTCCGCACGAGCCGCCGCGCTGGATGCGCTTTCCGATCGAGCTCCTGGTCGTGCTCTGCCTGGTTGTCGGCATTGTTCCGGCATTGTCGATCGGGCCGTTTCTTCATAGCGCGGTGGTCAGCGTTCTCGGAAAGGACACGCCGCAGTACAGTCTTGCGCTATGGCATGGGTTCAGCGTTCCGCTGCTCATGAGCGTCATCGCGCTGATCGCCGGAACCGCCATCTACGTGGTGCTGAAAGGTTATCTTTCACGATGCGACGATGGGCCGCCCCTGATCCGGCGCCTCAAGGGCCAGCGTATTTTCGAACAGAATCCTGGTGGAGGTCTCCTGGCGCTGGGCGCGTGTCGCCGAGCGGCGTTTGGGTACCCGCAAGCTGCAGCCGCAGCTTCGCTGGCTGGTCGTCGCAGGTCTTGGCGCCGGCGCCCTTCCGCTTTATCTGCGTGGCTTCGAAGCCCGCCAGTTTTCCTATACCGGCGCTGATCCAATCTTCGCAGCGCTGTGGGTGATCGGTGTGTGCCTTGCAATCGGTACGGCCTACATGGCCAAGTATCATCGTCTCGCGGCCCTGATGATGCTTGGTGGCGTCGGATTGATCGTCTGCATAACGTTCGCCTGGCTGTCTGCTCCCGATCTGGCCATAACCCAGCTGCTCGTCGAAATCGTCACCACCGTCCTCATTCTCCTCGGCCTGCGCTGGTTGCCGAAACGTTCAGAGGAGATCGGCGAGCCGATGACATTGCGGGCAAGATCCCGTCGGTTTCGAGATTTCGCGCTTGCCGTCGTCTGCGGAGTCGCGATTTCGTCGATCGCCTACGCGGTCATGACGATGCCGGTGCCCGATGCGATCGCCAACTATTTCCTCGAAAATGCCTATACGCTAGGCGGCGGCCGCAATGTGGTAAACGTTATTCTGGTCGATTTCCGTGGCTTCGACACGCTGGGAGAAATCGCGGTGCTCGGCGTTGTATCACTGACTGTCTTCGCCTTGCTTCGCCGCTTCCGACCGGCGGCGGACAGCATGAGCATGCCGGAACAGCAGCAGGCCCAAAACCGCTTCGACGACGAGCGGCCGGAACGGTCCGCCGGCGATACGGTTCGCGATTATCTGCTGGTCCCATCGGTGATCATGCAATGGATGTTTCCGGTGGTCATCACACTCTCCATCTATCTTTTCATGCGCGGTCACGACCTGCCGGGCGGCGGCTTTTCGGCGGGCCTGACACTGTCGATTGCATTTCTGCTGCAATATCTCGCCGGCGGCACGCGCTGGGCCGAGGATCGTATCCGGATCCTTCCGTTGCGCTGGATGGCGGCGGGCCTGATGACGGCGGTCATGACTGGTATTGGCGCGTGGTTTCTGGGCTATCCCTTCCTGACATCACATACACGCTACATCGACCTGCCCATGATCGGAAAGGTGCCCGCCGCAACGGCATTGCTGTTTGATCTCGGCGTCTTCCTCCTGGTTGTTGGATCGACCGTGCTCATTCTCGTCGCCCTGGCGCACCAGTCTCTTCGCATCAATCGCCTTCGCGCCATCGAGGCGGCAAAGTCGGAGGAGGGCTGATGGAACTGACATTGTCGATTGCAATCGGTGTGATGACCAGCTGTGGCGTCTGGCTGATCCTGCGTCCCCGGACCTATCAGGTGATCGTCGGACTGTCGCTCCTGTCCTATGCCGTCAACCTGTTCATCTTCGGCGTCGGAGGGGTCAAGGCAAATGTCCCGCCTATCCTTGGCGCCGACGATCCGTCCGTTCTGGCAGACCCGGTCCCGCAGGCGCTGGTGCTGACCGCCATCGTTATCGGCTTCGCCACCACGGCACTGTTTCTCGTGGTGCTGCTCGCGTCACGGGGCCTGACGGGAAGCGACCATGTTGACGGGAGAAATGAACCGAAATGAACGGTTGGTCCAATCATCTGATTGTCGCACCGATTCTCGTGCCTCTTGTTGCCTGTGCGATATTGCTTGTTATCGACGAGCGGCGGCGGGTCGCCAAGGCAATGGTCAGCCTGGCCTCGACCATAGTGCTGACGGCGATTGCGGTTATCCTGTTCGCCATCGAAAGCGGCCCGAGTGGTTTTGAGGGCGTCTATCTCGTCGGAAACTGGGCAGCGCCCTTCGGTATCGTTTTGGTCCTCGATGGCCTCTCGGCGATGATGCTGCTGCTGACGGCGTTGCTGGCGGTGGCCTCGCTGGTGTTTTCGTTCGCGCGCTGGCACGCGGTCGGCGCGCATTTTCACAGCATGTTCCAATTGCTGCTGATGGGCGTCAACGGTGCGTTCCTGACCGGCGATCTCTTCAATCTCTTTGTTTTCTTCGAAGTCATGCTGGCCGCCTCCTATGGATTGCTGCTGCATGGATCGGGGCAGCTGCGGGTCAAGGCCGGGCTGCACTATATTGCCGTCAACCTGGTGGCGGCACTGCTGTTCCTGATCGGCGTCAGTTTGATCTACGGTACGGCGGGAACGCTCAACATGGCGGATTTGGCGGCGAGAATACCCGAGATGGAGCCGGATCGCCGAATGTTGATGGAAGCGGGCGCCGGAATTCTCGGCGTCGTCTTTCTCATAAAAGCCGGCATGTGGCCGTTGTGCTTCTGGCTACCCACCGCCTATAGCGCAGCCTCGGCGCCGGTCGCGGGCATTTTCGCGATCATGAGCAAGCTCGGCATCTATGTGATACTCAGGCTGACGATGCTTCTGTTCGTTGAGGGGCCATCTGCGGGTTTCGGAGCGCAGGTGCTGTTTTACGGTGGCATGGCAACGCTCGTATTCGGGATCATCGGCGTGCTGGCATCCCAGGCGCTGGGAAGGGTCGCGGGATATTCCGTGCTCGTTTCATCCGGCACCCTGCTGATGGTTATCGGCATCAACGACGGTGCCGTTTCATCCGGCGCATTGCTATATCTGGTCAGCTCGACCCTGACGATCAGCGCGTTCTTCCTGCTCATCGAACTGGTGGAACGGGGGCAGGATGCGGGCGCCAATGTTCTTGCCGTTACCATGGAAGCATATGGCGACGCCGCCGACGAAGAGGTTCCGGAAGAGCAGGGCGTAACCATGCCCGGCACCATGGCCGTGCTGGGCATCTGCTTTGCCGCCTGCGGCATTCTTCTCTCCGGCCTGCCGCCGCTTTCGGGATTCATCGCCAAATTCGCGATGCTGTCGGCGATGATGGGAACGGGAGCGATTGGTGTTCCGCCTACGGCCGCCATCTGGTCGTTGATCGTGCTCGTCATCCTGTCCGGCATTGCCGCGCTGATTTCGATGACGCGAGCAGGTATACGCACGTTTTGGAGTTCCATTGAAGGGACTGTCCCGCGCGTGCTTGTGATCGAGATATTGCCGGTCATGTTCCTGCTCGGGCTGACGCTGGCCCTGACCGTTCAGGCGGGACCCGCCATGCAGTATATGGACACCACCATTCGAACGCTCAGCAAGCCATCCCTCTATATCGATGCCGTTCGCACGGCAGCACCGACTGGCGCTGATGTCAAATCATCCTCGAGCGAAGTGGAGAGCAACTGATGTTGCCATATCCGTTCCTTGCGCTCAGTCTGGTTATAATGTGGTTGCTGCTTAACCGCTTTTCCATCGGGCACCTCATCTTGGGGTCGCTCGTTGCCGTGTTCGCCTGTTGGGCGATGGCATCATTGCGGCCGGAAAAGGCACGCCTGAAAAAATGGTACCTTCTGCCAAAGTTGTGTTGGTTCGTGCTCTGCGACATCGTGAAGTCGAACATCGCGGTGGCATGGATTATTTTGCGCAGCGGTTCGCGACGCCATAAGCCCGGATTTGTGACTGTTCATCTGGATATCAGAAACCAGTTCGCGCTTGCCTTGCTCGCCGTGATCCTCACGAGTACCCCGGGATCTGCCTGGCTCGAATATGATTCCAATGATCATTCCGTCCTGCTTCATGTGCTCGACATCGACAACGAGACCACATGGCGTGACACGATCAAGAACCGCTACGAGAAACTGCTGCTGGAGATCTTCGCGTGAGCGCCATCATTCTCTTTACCGCCGTTTCGATTGCCCAGATCATGCTCGTTGCCGCGATGGCAATCGTTTCCGTGCGGATATTCATCGGGCCACGCGCGCAGGACCGGATCATCGGTCTTGATACATTCTACGTCAACGCCATGCTGCTTCTCGTCACCTTCGGCGTCGGAACCGGCCGCGTCATTTATTTCGAGGCCGCGCTGGTGATCGGCATGCTTGGGTTCGTTGCCTCCGTCGCGCTGGCGAAATTCCTGATGCGTGGCGAGGTGATCGAATGATGTATTCCGCGCTGGATATTCCCGTATGGGTGGCCGTCTGCGTTGCCTTTCTCCTTATCGCCGGCGCGCTGCTTGCGTTGATCGGCTCGATTGGCTTCCTTCGGCTTCCCACGTTTTACGAACGCATCCATGCCCCGACACTCGGCACGAGTTGGGGTATAGGGGGTGTGATGCTGGGATCGATGGTTTATTTCAGTGCCGCGGCTTCACGGCTGGCGATACATGAAATTCTGATCGGCGTCTTCGTAACATTGACCACGCCGATAACCTTGATGATGCTTGCCCGCGCCGCACTCCACCGTGACCGCGTGGAGCGAAATGGCAAGGCGCCGCCAAAGCAAACGCCGGAGCCCGATAGTAACTCGTGAATTCCGAGATTAGGTTCCAAATTCGCAGAGTTTGGTATCCACGCCTTGGCCAATGCTTGCACGAACGTTCCGGCGGCATGCGCCAGCGTGTGGTCATCGCCATGGCGCCCGCCTGCTCGCCACGTCTTCTGATCGCCGATGAAGCCGACGATGGCGCTTGATGTGACAATCCAGGCGGGAAGCTGCACGATCTTGCCAAGCAGGAACCGTGGCTACAGATCGTCCATCGAGATAGCCTCGCGAACTGCATGCCAGGATGTCTCGTCGGGTGCCGTGAGCAGATGCCCTTCAGTCATCGATGGCCGATATGCCTCACCTGCGACGGTTGCCGCATAGCCGCCTGCTTCCGCGTGGATCAGGACACCGGCGGCGTGATCCCAGGGCTTCAGGCTCTCGTTGAGGCAGAAGCTCATCGCCCCTGTTGCCAGCATTCGGTATTCCCACGCGGAGCAGCGCCACGTCGTGACCCGAAGGAACTTCAGCAATCTCGGCGCAAGTTTGCTCCTGAGGTCGGGAGCGAACATGTGGAGCGGAATGAAACCATGCATTTCGTTCACCGGGGCGGCGGCTGCGGCCAGGAGACGCGTGCGAACGCCGTCTGCCGCCACATGCCACGCACCCTTGCCCGGTCGTGCAACGAGGAAGTCGCCCAGCACCGGATAATGTATGATGCCGGCGATGGTTCTGCCGCCGGATACGATCGCAAGGATGCTGCCGAACATCGGCGTGCCGTGCGCGAAATGCCATGTGCCGTCGACCGGATCGATGACGGCGGCAAGTTCGGCATCGGCAAGATGCCCGAGAATGGAAGGGTCGTCCGACACCGCCTCTTCCCCGACAATGGTGATACCGGGCAGGCGTGCTTCCAGCCTTTTGCTCATAGCCCGCTCGGATGCGATATCGGCGTCGGTGACGATATCGTCGGCCACCGTCTTGGCGCGAATGCTGTCCGACGATATCGACCGGAAGCGTGGCAGGATCTCTTCCACCGCCGCCTCGCGCACATAGCTCATGAGTTCATCAAGCAGGTCGTCGTTGACGGTTTTCATGCCCGGCGTGCCTCCAGATAGTCCTTCAGCGTTTCCGGCTCGTCGGTCTGGAAGACGCTGATGCCGGCGTCGATCAACCGGCCCCAGATACGGTCGGGATCGACAAGCGCCGTCTTGTCCACCCATTCGCCACTGGCTTCCATATTGAGCGTGTTCATCCACAGCGCCATTCCAGCATCGCGGAATGCCTCGCGATGTTCGATGACCGTCTCCAGCCGGTCGAAGCGCATTTCGCACATGAACGGCTTGATTTCAGACAGCAGCGCCATGGTGTCGTGGATGCTCGCGCTTGTGAATTTCGACATCGCCATGAAGGCAACGCCGTCGATATCTTGTGCGCGAACCCAGTCCAGTTCCGCGCGGCTCATGACGCGGGTCTTCAGGTCCACATAGGATGCGGCATTCATTTCGCGGGCGCAGGCGGCAACTTCGGAAAACAGGCCGCGATCCTTGAGATCGAGATCGGCGAAGATACGACCGCGGATGATTTCCAGCGCCTGTTTCAGTGTCGGAATGCGCTGATCCGTCGTGGCGCGATGTTCGCCGCCATCGTCTTCACGAAGCGCGATGGCCTGCAGTTCCGCAATGGTGAAGGTTTCGGCATCACGATCGATACCGGCCATGCGCAGCAGCGTGTCGTCGTGCATGATGAAAAGTTCGCCGTCAGCGCTCTTGCGGATATCGAGTTCGACGACGTTGGCGCCAACCGCGATCGCACGTTCGATGGCCGCGAGGCTGTTTTCCGGCGCGCCATGCCAGGCGCCGCGATGGGCAACAATGGCGGGATCACGTTTCTGGTCGGCGATATAATCTACGTAATGCGTCATTTCATTCTTCCTTGGTCAGTCAGGCGCGGCGGGCCGCGAGATAGGATTTGAGGGCGGCGGCCTCATCGGTCTGGATGACCGAAATGCCGGCATCGATCAGCCGTCCCCAGACGGCATCGGGATCGGCTAGGGCCGCGGTATCGGTGAAATCAGCGCAGGCGATGCTGTCGAGCGTGTTCACCCAGAGCGCCATGCCGTTTCGGCGCCGGATGTCGTTGAGCGCGGAGAGCTGTTGAAGGTCATCGAAATAGATCTCGCAGACGCCAGGCATCAGTTCGCCGAGCAGCGCCAGCTGCGCTGCGGCACCAGGCACGTTGAGCCGGGTCTTGGCCATAAAGAGCACGTCATGCGGCAAGACTGTCTCGCGTATCCAGCTGAGGTCTTTTTCGCTTTTCAGCGATGCCCAGAAATCGACTCGACACTCGACGCCCATAGCCTTTGCGAGGGCGATCACATCCGGGATGACCTCACGATCCTTGACGTCAAGATGCAAAAAAATGCGGTCGCGTGTCAGCTCGAACACTTCGGCGAGGCTCGGCAGCCTTTCCAACGTGAAGGCATTGTCCTCCCCGCCATCCCGGTTGCGCAGGCGCAGCACCGCCAAGTCGCCCGATGCGAGAGCTTCCGACCTCAGATCAAGCCCGGCCATGCGTTCCAGCGTTTCATCATGCAGCAGAAACAACCCGTCATCGGCACTGCGGCGGACGTCGATCTCAACGACATCATATCCTTCGGCAATGGCGCGCTCGATGGCGGACAGGCTGTTTTCCGGCGCATCGCGCCAGATGCCGCGATGCGCAACCACGGCACAATCGCGGGTCTTGTCGGCAATAAATTCCCTGTAATTCACTGGTATTCCTTCGCCGAAGCCGGTTGCGCGTCGCCGAATGCGTTGGCGATGGCGCGGCCGCTTTCACCCTCGAAGAGATGCAGGCGCGCCTGCGGGAAGGAGAGCGACAAGGTCTGCGTCGTATCGATCTCGACGCCGAAGGGCATGGCGATCCTTAGGTTCTGCTCGGCGATCTTCGTTTCCAGAATTTCGTGCGAGCCGAGGTCTTCGCGATAACGGATTTCCGTCTTGATCGACCCACCTGCGTTGACGACAATATCTTCCGGACGGATGCCGAGTTGAAATTTGCCCTTGCCGGAATAGTTGGCAACCGACTGACCATCGGCCAGCCGCAGAACCGAGCCGTCACCTTCGACCTGCAGGATGTTCATCGGTGGCGAGCCGATGAATTTGGCGACGAAGACGGAAGCCGGATGGTGATAGATCGCCTTCGGCGTATCGAACTGCTCGATGTGGCCCTTGTTGAGGATGAGAATACGGTCGGCAAGCGTCATCGCCTCGACCTGATCATGAGTCACGAAGACGCTGGTGGCACCAATGCGGCGATGCAGTTCGGCAAGCTCTACCCGCATGTCGTGACGCAGCTGAGCATCGAGGTTGGACAACGGCTCGTCGAACAGAAGTACCCCCGGCTCACGAATGATGGCGCGGCCGATCGCGACACGCTGGCGCTGGCCACCCGACAGTTGGCCCGGCTTGCGGGCGAGGAAATCGGCCAGGCCGAGCATCTTGGCAACGTCGCCAACACGCCTGGTGCGCTCGGCCTTGGAGACACCAGCGACCTTCAGACTGTAGGCCATGTTTTCAGCCACGGTCATATGCGGATAGAGCGCGTAGTTTTGGAACACCATGGCGCAGCCACGATGTTTCGGTTCCAGATCCTGCACTTCACGACCGCCGATAACGATCTTGCCGCCGGAGACGCGCTCCAGACCGGCGATCATCTGCAGAAGCGTGGACTTGCCGCAGCCCGACGGGCCGAGCACGACGGTGAATTCACCAGGACGCAAGGTGACGTCGATCGGCGGGATGATGGTGTTTTTGGCGTCATAGGACTTGGTGACGCCGATCAGATCGATCTCCGCCGCGGCGGCGCGGATGCTTAAGTCGATGGCGGTCATGGGATCATTTCTCCGAAAGAACGAGGCCCTGGACGAGAAAGCGCTGCAGAAGGGCGATCATCGTGAGGGGAACGAGTGAGACGAGCACGGCACCGGCCATGATCATCGGAAAATCGGGAACCTGGCCGTCGGCATCCGGCACGAGGCGGGCAAGCCCGACAACGGCGGTCTGCATGTCGGGCGTCGAGGCGCCGACCAGCGGCCACAGATATTGTGTCCAGCCGCTGAGGAAGGTGAGCACGAACAGCGAGGCGAAGCTGGTGCGGGCAAGCGGCAGGAGGATATCGATGAGGAAGCGGATCGGCCCCGCCCCATCCATGCGCGCAGCCTTGAAGAGGTCCTTCGGCAGTGTCAGGAAAAACTGGCGAAACAGGAACGTGCCCGTGCCATGCGCGACCAGTGGCGCGATCAGGCCAAAATGGGTGTCGAGCACGCTGAGTTCGAGCTGGACCGGTGCGCCGAAAGCCATCTCGATCAGGCTGTTGAGGCCGGTAAAATCGAGCACGGCATTGAGCGGCGAAAAGATGTTGGCGGCCACCTGATAGGTGGTGATAACGCGGATATCGAGCGGCAGCATGATCGTCGCTAGGATCAGCGCGAAGGCCACGCCCGCCCAGCGGATACGGAAATACACGATCGCGTAGGCTGACAGGAATGACAGGACGCAGGTGGCGAGCGCGTTGGAGAAGGCGACGATCAGGCTGTTGAGCATCTGGATCGGGATGCGCGTATCCTGGATGACCTTGCGCATATTGCTGAAAAGCTCGGTGCCCGGCACCCAGGCGAGGCCATTGCGCAGCATGTACTCATAGGACTGCGAGGCCGTGGACAACGTCAGGTATAGCGGCCCGACGATATAGAGGATGCCGATGGCCAGCAGGATACTGGCCGCGATGTTGATGGAGCGTGCGTTCTCGACCATGATTTAGCGCTCGTAATTGATGCGCCGGCCGAGGAAGTAGAACTGGCAGGCTGCGAGGATAAGAACGAAGACCATCAGGATGGCCGTCTGGGTGGAGGCGCCGGAAAGATCGAAACCACGGAAACCATCGACATAGATCTTGTAGACGAGCAGCGTGGTCGAACCGCCCGGACCGCCGCCGGTAATGGTGTCGATCAGCGCGAAGACCGAGGTGATGCTTTCCGTGAATTCCAGAACGAAGGTCAGGAACAGCTGCGGCATGATCAGCGGCAGCTGCACATCGAAGATGCGGCGCCAAGGGCCGGCGCCATCCATGGCGGCGGCTTGGTACATGGTGGGCGGGATCGAGCGCAGGCCGGCCAGCAGGATGACGAAGTTGAACGGAATGCCACTCCAGACATGGGCTGCCACCAGCGTCACGAACGCGTCCGTGCCATCGATGCCCGGGTTCCACAGACCCGGAAACAGCGCATTGAGCGGCGCCATCAGCCCCACGAACGGGTTGAAGATGAAGGCGAAGACGACACCGATCGAGGCGCCGGCAATGCCCTTCGGCCAGACCAGAATGTTGCGGGCCGGATAGGACATGCCAATCTTGCGATCGGCAGCGATCGCCAGCATAAGCGGCACGACAACCGCAAGCGCGGATGCCGTCAGCATGAAGATGACCGTGCGACCGGTGGCCGCCCAGAATTCGGGATCGCCGAGCACGCGCTGGAAATTCTGCAGGCCGACGAATTCCGAGCCGCCGCCGAACGGTTGTTCAAGGAAGAATGACCAGTAGAATGCCTGGAAGACCGGCACATAGAAGAACAGCACAATCAACAGCATCATCGGCGCCAGCAGGAGAGCCGGCAGCCAGCGATGACTGAAAAGGGAGGAATCCGACGACATGGAGGCACTTCCGAGAAAGAGAAGGCATGGGGCGAGTTGCGCCCCATGCGACGAAGGCTGAGCGGAATGGATCAGGGAAGCTGCTTGCCCTTGTAGGTCTGCTCGAAACGGCGCAGCAGCTGGTCGCCACGCTTCTTGGTGTTATCGAGCGCAACCTGCATGGTCTGCTGGCCAGCAAAGGCCTTTTGGGTCTCTTCCATGAACACTTCTCGGAACTGGACATAGAAGCCGAGACGGATGCCGCGGGTATCAGGCGTTGCCGGTTGGTTCATGGATTCGACGCCGACCTTGGCGGTGGCATATTTCGGCGAATTCGCTTCATCGCTCCTGGCGATCGCATCCAGAACGTCGTTCGTCACAGGTACATAACCTGTATTCGCTGTGAAGGACATCTGCTGCTCCGGCTTGCGGAGAAAGTCGAGAAACGCCTTGGCAGCCTCGATCTCATCCTTGCCACGCCCCTTCATGACATAGATGGAAGCGCCGCCGACGAACGTGTTTCGGCGCTCATAACCCTTGTACATCGGAGCCATCGTAACCGTCAGCTCGTACTTGCCATCGAAAGCTTTGGCGGCCGCCGCGTAGGAGCCGGAGGACTGCTCCATCATGGCGCATTCGCCGGCATTGAAGGCCGCGGTATAGTTGCCGGCCTTGGTGTCGGCGGCGAGGCGCACGAGGCCTTCATTGCGCCACTCGACCAGGTTGGCGAGGTGCTTGGCAGCGAAGGTGGTGTTCATGACGTATTCCGCGTCGAGACCGTCATAGCCATTGTTTTTCGTGGCGATGGGCAGGCCGTGGCGCGCGGAGAACTGCTCCAGCACACGCCAGGTATCGCCATCGGTGACGAGCGGGCAGGCATTGCCGGCGGCTTTCAGCTTGCGGGCCGCGTCGATGACCTCTTCCCACGTCGTCGGCGTCTGCATGATACCCGCTTTTTCAAGCAGGGTCTTGTTGGTGTAGAACAGCAGCGTCGAGGAATTGTAGGGCTGAGCGACGAGTTTTCCGCCCGAGGTCTCGTAATAGGCGCGGGCGCCGGCGATGTACTGGTCCCACTTGACATCTGGCATCAGGTCTTGAACCGGCTCGATGGCATCCGAGAGCATCAGGTCGAGGGTGCCGGCGTCAAAGAACTGGATGAGCACCGGATTGTTCTTGGCGCGATACGCGGCAATCGCCTTCTGCATGGACACCTCGTAGGAGCCCTGGCCGACGCAATTGACCCTGTCCTTGCTCTGCGAAGCATTGAAGGCATCGCATTGAGCCTTGATCGCGGTCTCGACCGGACCGGTATTGCCGTACCAGAATTCGATGTCGGCCGCCTGAGCCGAGCCTGCGCTCGCCATCACGGCCGCTATGGCCGCCAAAGTAAACTTGTTCATCATCGCCCTCGTCCTTTTGGTCGACCGAGCCTCGCTCGATCTCTGACGACGGCTTACTACACTTTATGTGTAACATTTCCATGACGCTTGAAATCGCTTGAAACCCTCGACATTCAACAGTATTCAGGCTTTGGTTGCAGCAGATGCAATGTGATTATTACACGTTTGCAGTAAGGTATACGGCTTGGCAGGTGTTTACGTTCCAGAGGTATTGATTGCCCCGCGTTTTCTGCGACCGGGAGAGGCGACGGTCGTTTCCCCCAATGAGCGCAAGTTGTTGCAGCTCATCTGGCGCAATCCCGGTATTTCCCGATCGGAAGTTACCGGGCATACCGACCTGACGCAGCAATCTGTCCATCGCATCCTCGACCATCTCGCCGAACGTAATGTCGTCCTGCTGGGGTCGGCAAAGCCGGGGCTGGGACGTGGCCAACCAAGCCCGATGCTCACCCTGAACGGCACCTACGCCTATGCCTGCGGCATCTCGGTAAACACCGACATCATTGGCATCTGCATCGTCGACCTCGCCGGGAAAATTCTTGGCGAGCGGGAAGTTCCGCTGCGCGAGACGACAATGCATCAGGCGCTCCAGCTGGTGAAGCAGCAGGTCGAGGAGTTGCAGCGGCAAAACAGCCTTGCCCAGGACGATTTTTTCGGCGTCGGCTTTGCGATCGCCGGCTACCACGTCGATGGCACGCGGCATAACGCGCCCCTGCCGCTTCACGAATGGTCGATGATAGAACTCGGTCCGATCATCACGAGCCTGTTTGACAGGCCGGCATGGGTGATCAACGGTGGGAAGTCCGGGGCTATCGCGGAGTCGATGTTCGGCATCGGCCGGTTCATCCGGCATTTTGCCTATCTGAGTTTCAACTACGGCTTCGGTGGCGGCGTCATTATCGACGGGGAGCTGCTGCAGGGCGGCAACGGCAATGCCGGCGAATTCTCTGGGCTCTATGATGAAATCGAAACGGAACGACGCCCGGCCCTGCAATATCTGATCGATCGGGTAAACCGGAATGGCATCGAGGTACCCTCGATCCATTACATGCGCCGCCACTTCGACCGTAACTGGCCGGGCGTGTCGGAATGGGTCGACGAGGTAACGCCTGCCTACATCCGGCTCGTCAACGCCATACGCGCCACACTCGACCCACAGGCGATCGTGTTCGGCGGCCAGATCCCATCCGCTCTGGCGTCCATGCTGATCGAAAGGACAAAGATTTTCGATCGTCCCCGCTACGGCGTACACCGCGGCGGCCCGAAGCTGATCGTGTCCGATATCGCCAGCGACGCGGCCGCGATGGGCGCCGCCATCATGCCGTTCCGCAGGATGTTTTATTAGTTTCTGGCTGACGATCATTGCCTTGTCCGCTCGCGGAGACAGGGCGCTGAAACTCATCTTGATGAGTTGCTGGATCGCGGGGTGGCTAACCCCGGTCACGGCAAAGAACGAACCGTCGGAAAAGGCGAGAACGTCCACCGGCAAGCTGCAAAGTACGGCCTTTACCCGCTCGAACGCTGAAGGCTCGTGGGGAGGTGGCGTTATCGACGCCCGCACACCACAGCGGGTGCGCAGGCGTGGCGATCATCGCTCGGAAAAGATTTGATCGAGCTTTCAGCGGACGCTACTTCGACGACGGCGTGGGGATATAATCGAACGCGCCGGGCGATGTTACGAAGAACAGGCATTCTGTCTGCGAGAGGCATTTCGTGTAATGCGGCTCGCCACCTTTCTGATACCAGTAGGAACCGGCCGCGAGTGCCTGATCCGCCTTGGAATCGGCGGCCTCGTTCGCAACGACGCCGGAAATGACCACGCCGTAATAAGACGAGGAATGCGAGTGCAGCGTGCTGCCTTCGCCCCCGACAATTTTGATGAAGTTGCTGTGCGGACCGGATGCCGGATCGCCCCAGCCGTTGGCAATCGTCAGGCCTTCCTTGTTCTGATAGAATTCCAGCTTCGTCACAGGGACAGCTTTCGAACTATCGCTGTAGAATGCATTGGCCTCTTCCGCCTGACTTACGCCCGTCGGAAGGATTGCTATTGCTATTGCTGTTGCGGCCAGCCAGCTAACGGTGCTGAATTTGTACATCGGTCATCCTTTGAACTTGGTGCTGCACTCTGTGGCGCCGCACTCTGACCTCATGACAAATCGGCTATTTACGTGGGAATGTAGACTGCTATTCGGTGGAATGGTCTCTTGCGGCTTATGGGCGTCCGCCTCCTGCCTGCGCGCGAACACCTGTGCTCGATAGAGTCTCGGCTGAATTCCAGTACGGTTGCCGCGATGTCGCGGGCGAGATCGTGGACGGACTTGAGGCCAAAGAATTTTAGATCGATTTAAAAAACCGCGTATTTCAAACTAATCGATTTTAATTTCTGAATTAAAAATTTCTCGTTGCAATGCGAAAGAACTATGAGGTTAATCCAACTACATCAAGCAGGAGGATTGTTCGTGGTTGTTAGTTTCCCACTAAGCGAAAAGAAAAACGCCGAAGAATTGTTGAAGCATCTGGCAACGTACAATCTTACTTGCCCAGGCAATTGCGCGGTTTCTGTTAAGGAACTCGTCGCGCATGTAAGTTCTTCGCACCCATACGCACTGGGGACTGCACGGACTGCGTGGTGATGCTTGCAGCCAGGTATCGATCCAGCTCGTCGCTAGCCGGTCCAGAGGATGGGGCTGGCGTGATCTATCGCGCTACAGCCAGGATCGGATGGAGAGAGTTCCAGGTCAGTACACGGTGCGCGCTTTTTCCTCTCGTCAAATGGTCGAGGCTGTCCAGTCAGCCTCGATATCCGGGTCAGGCGACGATTCCTCGAAGCTCGCGGCCTACGCGCTGCAACGGTTCAAGGTAACCGGCGACTGCATCCCGCATTGGCTCCGTCGTGACAGCGAAACCTGTATTGAGAGCGGCGACGACGATGCCGCGGGCGTTTCTCAGTGGAACCGCCACGGATCGGAGCCCGTCTTCAACTTCTTCGTCTACCGCCGCATATCCCTGTGACCTGACGCGATCGAGTTCGGCCATCAAAGCGTTCTCGTCCGTAACCGTGCGCGGTGTCCTTGCAACGAGCGGCCGGCGGCGAAGTTGTTCTCGCGCTTCATCCACATCGAGCGCGGCGAGCATGACGCGTCCAAGGGATGTGCAGTATGCCGGAAGTCTCGATCCGGGCATGAGCGCGATCGACATGACCTTTCGCTGCATGGCGCGTGCCACGTAGACGATCTCCGTATCGTCCAGAATTGCGACGGAGGTGCTTTGTCCGATCTCCTCGGAAAGCGCGTCCAGCCAAGGCTGGACGATGCGCGGAAGTGGCATCGACGCCAGACATCCGGTCCCCAGCCTCAGGACCCGCGGTGTGACGGTGAAGAATTTCCCGTCATAGGAACAATAGCCCTGTTCGGACAACGTCAACAGACAACGCCGCGTTGTCGCTCTATCCAGTCCCGCGATCTGGGCGGCTTCCGCGATACTCAAACGCGGTGTTTCGGCCGTGAAGGCTTCAATGACCCGCAGGCCCTTCGCTAGGCCGCCCATCACGTCGCCTGGTTTCATCATAATGTTCCCTGTTGTGCGATTACGTAACAAATAAAGAATATCGCACAAACATGTTGAGGTCGACTCCGACCGGGAGTAGTCCAGACAGACGCTCCGACTTTGGAGATGGGATTGTGGGAGATCGGAAGTGGACAAGAGAGTTGACGGCCTTGCCGAAGCGGTCGCCGAGATCGGCGACGACGCTGTTGTGATGATCGGTGGATTTGGTGGCTCCGGTGCCCCGATCGAGCTTATCCATTCGCTGATCGATCGCTTCGTTGCCACCGGCAGCCCAAGGAACTTGACGGTGATCAACAACAACGCCGGAAACGGCAAGATCGGCATCGCCGCGATGATCGATGCCGGCATGGTCCGCAAGATGATCTGCTCATTCCCGAAGTCTTCCGATCCGCGCGCTTTCACCGATCGCTATCTGGCTGGCCAGATCGAGCTGGAGCTGGTGCCGCAGGGCACGTTGGCCGAGCGGATCAGGGCCGGTGGCGCGGGGATTCCGGCCTTCTACACGCCCACCGCCTTGGGGACCGAGCTTGCCGAGGGTAAGCCGATCGGAGAATTCGACGGGAAGCAATATGTTCAAGAGCGCTGGCTGAAAGCCGATTTCGCGATCATCAAGGCGCATGTCGGCGATACCTTCGGCAACCTGACCTACAACAAGGCCGCGCGCAACTTCAATCCGTTGATGTGCATGGCTGCCGCCAAGACGATCGTGCAGGTTTCCCGGGCGGTGGAGGTCGGCTGCATCGATCCCGAGCACGTGGTGACGCCGGGCATTTTCGTTGATCGCCTCGTCGAAGTTTCCAGCCCGCAACAGGAAGAGGCGATGATCCGCGCCGGGATGATCTACGAGGGAGGGATCTACGCATGACCACCGAGCCGCATACCGCAAACGCGCGGGACGATATCAAGCTTTCCAACGCTCAGATCGCCTGGCGCGCCGCGCAGGACATTGCCGACGGCGCCTATGTCAATCTTGGTATCGGTTTTCCGGAAATGGTTGCCCGCTACCAGCCGCCCGGCCGTCAGGCCATCTTTCACACGGAAAACGGCCTTCTCAATTTTGGTGAGGCGCCCAAGCCCGGCGAAGAGGACTGGGACCTTATCAATGCGGGGAAAAAGGCGGTGACGCTGAAGCCGGGCGCGTCCTTCTTCCATCACGCCGACAGCTTTGCCATGGTACGCGGGGGGCACCTGGACGTGGCGATCCTTGGTGCGCTGCAGGTCGCCGAGAACGGTGACCTCGCGAACTGGCGGGTCGGTTCGAAGGGCGTCCCGGCCGTCGGCGGCGCGATGGATCTGGTCCATGGCGCCAAACAGGTCTTCGTCATCACCGAGCACCTCACCAAGAACGGCGACCCCAAGCTGGTCGAAAAATGCACCTTCCCGCTGACCGGCGTCGGCTGCATCACCCGCATCTACACCAGTCATGCTGTTATCGACATTCGCGACGGCCATTTCGTGCTGCGCGAAAAGCGCGCCGCCATGAGCGTCGAGGAGTTGCAGGCAATGACGGGGGCCAGGTTGCATGTCGATGGACCCATTGCCGATCTCGTCGTGCCGGAATTGTGAGGAGCAAGCGATGACCGAAGCATTCATCTGCGATTACATCCGCACCCCGATCGGCCGCTTCGGAGGCGCGCTGTCGTCGGTCCGCGCCGACGACCTCGGCGCTATCCCTCTGAAGGCCCTCATGGAGCGCAACGCCACCGTCGATTGGGAGGCTTTGAGCGATGTGATCTACGGCTGTGCCAACCAGGCGGGCGAGGATAACCGCAACATCGCCCGCATGTCGCTGCTTCTTGCCGGCCTACCACTCTCGGTCGCGGGAACGACCATCAACCGGCTATGCGGCTCCGGCATGGATGCCGTCATCACCGCCGCCCGCGCCATCAAGGCGGGCGAGGCGGAGCTGGTGATTGCCGGTGGCGCGGAAAGCATGAGCCGCGCGCCGTTCGTCATGCCGAAGGCCGAGACCGCCTTCTCGCGCAATACGGAAGTCCACGACACGACGATCGGCTGGCGCTTCGTCAATCCACTGATGAAGAAGCAGTATGGTGTCGATTCCATGCCCGAGACGGGGGATAACGTGGCGATCGACTATCATGTATCCCGCGCGGATCAGGATGCCTTTGCTGTGCGTTCGCAGGCGAGGGCGGCTGCAGCGCAGGAAAGCGGTCGTCTCGCCCGCGAAATCACGCCTGTCAGCGTGCCGCGGCGCAAGGGCGATCCCGTCATCGTCGATCGTGACGAGCATCCACGGGCCACTGACCTCGAAGCCTTGGCAAGTTTGAAGCCGCTGAACAGGATCGAAGGCGGCACCGTCACCGCCGGCAACGCATCGGGCGTCAACGACGGCGCAGCGGCGCTCATCATCGCGTCGGAGGCGGCGGCAAAAAAATACGGGTTGACGCCGATCGCCCGCATTCTCGGTGGGGCGGCGGCCGGCGTTCCGCCTCGCATCATGGGGATCGGTCCGGCACCGGCAACCCAGAAGCTTTGCGCCCGCCTTGGGATTTCGCCCAAGGATTTCGACGTCATCGAACTGAATGAGGCTTTTGCGAGCCAAGGCATCGCCGTGCTACGGGAACTCGGTATCGCCGAGGACGCCGGGCACGTCAATCCGAATGGTGGAGCCATCGCGCTTGGCCATCCGCTCGGCATGTCCGGTGCGCGGATTGCCGGCACCGCCGCGCTCGAGCTCTCACTCCGCCATGGCAAGCTGGCCTTGGCCACCATGTGCATCGGCGTCGGTCAGGGCATCGCCATTGCCATGGAGCGTGTCTGAAGCAGGAAGTTCGCCATCCTGCGCCCGCTACCTCGGAGCGTCGAAAATTGCGATCCGGCAGGATATAAGCCAGATCCCTGTTTGTACCGTGCAGGCGCGTTTGAACGTCGGGCGGGCCTATGCTTGTCCAAGCGTTCGTCCGCACTGCCACCGGCGATTGGCAGCGGCCCGAGCCGCAAGCGTCGCGGCATTTCCGGCCGGGGACGAAGCCGGCGAAGGCATTTCGAATGCATCACCGGACAAGCGGCAGGTAAATCGATGATCTGGCGCTTCAGCGTGGTTTCGGCAGTCCTCCGCACCAGGAGTTGAGCAGAGCTAGCTTTCGATGGTCGCCAAGGACGGCGCATCGGTTGCACTGCCGTACGTCTTCCGAGCGTGCTCCCGGCGCTTGAACGTATGTTCCTCACCCGGGAAAAGCCGAACGCGTACATCGCTCGCGTATGCGGCTACCGCTCGCTCCACCCTCCTGCCGAGCTCATCATATCGTTTTACGAAACGAGGCGTAAATTCGCTGAAGAGCCCGAGCATATCGTCGGAAACCAGAATCTGGCCGTCGCATGCCGCCGAAGCGCCAATGCCGATTGTCGGGATTTGGAGAACGTCCGTGACTTCGCGCGCCACCGATTCCACCGTGCCTTCCAGGACGATCGCGAATGCCCCCGATCCCCCGATCGCGGTCGCGTCACGGCGTATTTTCGCGGTCTCCGCTTCGGTATGGCCAACGGATCGATAGCCGGTTGTATGCACCTGTTGCGGCATCAGGCCAATATGCGCCAACACGGGAACGCCGCGTGCCGACAGGAAGGAGATCGTCTCGGCCATTTCCTCGCCGCCCTCCAGTTTGACGGCGTCGCAGCCGGTTTCCTGGAGAATGCGCACCGCGTTTCGGTAGGCCTGCTCCTTCGATTCCTGATAGCTCCCATAAGGCATGTCGACGACGACGCATGCTCTCTTGGAGCCGCGCATCACCGCCTTGCCATGGGCGATCATCATGTCGAGTGTCACCGGGATGGTGCTTTCCATGCCATAGAGGACCATGCCTACCGAATCTCCGACCAGCAAAAGATCGCAATGCTCGTCCAGAATTTTGGCAATGGGTGTCGTGTAGGCGGTCAGGCAGACGATCGGGGTGCCGCCTTTCATGGCCCGGATTCGATTTGCGGTAAGGCGACTGGGGCGTGACGCTGCGCTCATGGAAGAACTCCCTCTGCTTCGGGCTTGTTGGCAATGACGCGATGGTTCAGAAATCTCGTGGTGCTGACCGGGGCGAGCAGCGCGACGACAAGCAGGTTCGCGTTGGCGCCGGCAAGTGCCGGACGCATCGCCTCAACCGTCGAAGTGAGCCGCATTTCCTGCGCTTCCTTCATCAGAGATCACCTCGCTGGTTGGGCACAAGCCTGAAATCGAAGTGAGATCGCCATTCGGCGGTGCCTTCCGACATGGTTTCGAACGGTGCGATCAGCGAAGACTTGACACCGAACACGGCGTCGGAAGCCAGGTAGGGATCGTCCCCGACAAATGTATGGGTGATGACATTTTGATAGCCCGCGGCCGTTACGAGATAATGCATGTGTGCCGGACGGTGGGGGTGGCGCCGGAGCCCTTGAAGCATCTCACCAACGGGTCCGTCGTCGGGTATGGGGTAAGAAACCGGCTTTATCCCGATAAAGCTGTAGCGTCCGTCGGCGCCGGTGATGAACACACCTCGGTTGTTCCACTTCGGCTGGATATCGGGCTGCTGGACGTCGTAGAATCCGTCGGCGTTATCCGACCAGACGTCAATGCGGGCGCCTTTGATCGGACGGTTGTCGAGATCGAGGACCTGGCCCTCGTAGAGACAGCGTTCGCCCTTGCCATCCAGAATTATGGAATCGCCCATCGACCGGATGGGAGCATTTTCGACATGGAAAGGTCCCAGAACGGTATTTTCGGTCGCGGTGGACGGGCGCCGGTTGTTGATGGCGTCCACGAGCATCGACAATCCAAGCGTATCGGAGAGAAGAATGAACTCTTGCCTTTCTCCGCTGCAGGTCTGCCCCTACTCTCGTGAGGAAATCGATCCCTTGCGACCATTCCTCCTGCGTCAGATGAATTTCCTTCGCGAATGCATGCAGGTGTCTGGTCAGACACTCCATGATTTCCTGGAATCGCGGGTCGATATCCTTCCCGATGCGCGCATTGACGGCCTCGACTGAGTTCTGTTCGGTAAAATACTGCATCATGCCGTCCTCTTTCGTATTGAGCATTCGGCGAGCGCGTCGCAACAGAATGCCCAGCTCTATTCAGGTCGATTGCCTTCCCAAGCGTTCTGCAGCATTTCGCGGATCGCGCCACGCTCGATGGGGCGCGGGTTGAGATAGGGATTTTTTACCGCGAGATCCGACGCCTTATCGAGATCGCGTTCCGTCAGGCCGAAGTTTCGAAGAGCAAGGGGAGCGCCGAGGGAGGCCGCAAAATCGTAGAGCCCTCCGGCAATCCGTTCGCCAAACAGTTCCCGCAGTGGCGCCAGGGCTTCGGTGGCGGCGTCCGCATTGTAGGATATCGAATGCGGAAGCATAATGGCATGGGTTTCGGCATGCGGTAGGTCGAAGCTTCCACCCAGAACATGGCAGATCTTGTGATGCAGCGCCATGCCGACGCTGCCGAGGACGCTTCCGCAAAGCCAGGCGCCATAGAGCGCGTCAGCTCGGCCCTTCTTGTCTTGTGGAGATGATTTTATGACGGGCAGGGCGGTGCGAAGCGCTCGTATGCCTTCGATAGCCGCGATGGAGCTGATGGGATTGCGGTCCGCTGCGTAAAGGCCCTCCGCCGCGTGGGCGATCGCGTTTATTCCGCTGACGATGCTCATCGAAACAGGCAGGCTTGTCGTGAGGTCGGGGTCGTAGATAACGATATCCGGCATCAGGCTGTGATCACGTATCGTCGTCTTTTCGCCTCCCGAAGTTTCTCCAAGGATCGGCGTGACTTCCGAACCGGCATAGGTCGTGGGCAGGGCGATGTAAGGAAGGCGGCTTCGCAGTTTCAGAGCCTTTCCCAATCCGATCGTCGACCCTCCACCAACCGCAAGGATTCCGCCTGCTTTGCGGTCTCGAAGTTCCTGCATGGCCTGTTCCGTCACATGAACCGGCGTATGCATCGTCGCCTTCGCGAAAATTCCCGCCGATGCCGAGCCCAGATGGCCATGCATCTCCTCGGCGATATCCTGTTGCTCTGGCGTCGCCAGTACGATCAGCGTGCCGCAGTCCAGCTTCTTCGCTTGCTCGGCGAGGCGAGAGCGGCTGCCTGTCGCGAATATCACATGGGGCGATCTTCCTGAGTATTCGAATGATCGGTTGGACATGGAAACCCCTTCAGGTTGTCTTTTTGTCGCACTGTGACGAATTTCGTCCAATGATGGCGTACTGATTACTGACACAAGCAATTAATGCGCGTCAATCGACGATATTCGTATTTTTTTTGAAAATTAGTGTTGACTTACGTTTTTTTTTGGATTGTTCTGAGTGCATATCGAAGCGACAGCAAAGGGAGGCGCACATGTCACAGGCAGCGGAAAGCCTGGTCGGCACCAATTACATAACGGAGGAGATCACCGCTCTGATCGGTGTTTCCGGCCCAGTCAAAGAAGCTCCGCATCCGGTGGAGGCGAGCGAGGTCCGTCGCTTTTTCCAGGCGATTTCTGACTTCTCGCCCAAGTACACCGATCCGGAGTGGGCGAAGGAAAGCCGGTACGGCGGCCTTGTGGCGCCGCTTGCATTCCCGGCCCTCTACATCATTCGTCGCGGACCAACCGAGCCCGATCCGCTCGAAGTTTCCGGCGCGTCGGATTTCGACGGCGTGCAGCGCTCGCTTCGTCCGGGCCTGCCGCCGGTCAACATACCGCTGCCCCGGCTGCTCAATGGCGGCTACGAGTACGAATTCCATTCGAATGCACGGGTCGGAGACCGGATTTTCTGCCGGGCCAGCTACAAGGACATCTATCAGCGGGATGGCAAGAATGGACCGATGGTCTTCATCCTGATCCAGGAAGATTACTTCACCCAGGACGACCGGCCTCTCTACACGGCCGTATCGACCAACATTCTGCGCTAGGGGGGAACCATGACGCTCGCGTTTGAAGATATCGAGGTTGGCAGCGAAGTGCCGGTTCTGAACAAGGGGCCGATTACGACGGGTCATATGATGCGCTGGTCGGCCGCCATGGAGAACTGGCACAAGATCCACTACGACTGGAAGTACGCAACGGAACACGACAAGCTGCCGGACGTCCTGATCAGCGGTGCCTACAAGCAGAACGTGCTGATCCAGCTGCTGAGCGATTGGGTCGGCGAGACCGGCTGGCTCTGGAAGCTCGCATTCCAGTTCCGCGGCATGAACCTTCCCAACGAGACGCTGACCGCCTGGGGGCGTGTGACCGAAAAGCGGGTCGAAAAAGGATATGGCGTCGTCAGCCTCGAAGTCGGGTTGCGCAACGACAAGGGCGCCGAGGGAACGCCGGGCACCGCCGTGGTCGTCGTGCCTCTGAAAGGTGGCGCCGCAGTGCCGTATCCGTTCAATCCGGCTGTTCTCGCCTGACGATTTGCAAGGAATGTTTCCATGAATTATCCATCCAGCATCCACCTCACCGAAGTCGGGCTGAGGGACGGAATCCAGAACGAGCCGAAGATCCTGACGCTCGAAGAGAAAAAGGAACTGATTGACGCCCTGCTGCAAGCGGGCGTCAAGGACCTCGAAGTCGGTTCTTACGTCAATCCCAAGGCCGTGCCGCAGATGGCGAACACGGCGGAACTCGTGGCAGAGCTCCCCGTCCTCGACGACGTTCGTTATCGCGCCCTGTGGCTGAACGCACGCGGTCTCGACCAGGCGGTCGCCGCCGGCAAGCTGCATCTCGAAGGCAATCTGATCGTCACGGCGAGCGAAGCCTTCGTGCAGCGCAACCAGAACCGCAATATCGACCAGGTAATCGCGGAAATGCCTGAGTGGATCGAGCGCTATGTCGCGGCAGGCGTCGCGCCCGACGGCATCGGCGTCATGGCCGCCTTCGGCTGCAATTTCGAAGGCGATATCGCGCCGCAGAAGGTTATCGAACTGCTCGCCCGCGTCGCGGAGCTTCTGCCCGAAGGGCAGGCCGGTCTCAAGCGGGTCATCCTGGCCGATACCATGGGCTGGGGCACGCCGAAGCGGACGCGGGCGCTGATCGAGGGCATCCGCAACCGTTGGCCGACGGTCAAGCTCAAGATGCATCTCCACGATACGCGCGGGACAGCGATGTCGAACACGATCGCGGCCATGGAGCTCGGCGTTCGCGAATTCGATACCGCCGTCGGCGGGCTCGGAGGCTGCCCGTTCGCCGGTCACAAGGGTGCGGCGGGGAATGTCAGCACGGAAGATCTCGTGTTCATGTGCAACGAGATGGGGATCGAGACAGGTATCGACCTCGATCGGCTGCTTGTCGCCACCGCACTCGCGGAACGCCTGGTCGGGCATCCCGTATCCAGCAAGGTCTACACCGGCGGAACACGAGCCCGCTTCGCCGAAGCCAAGGCAGCATAAAGCCGCCATCATCATTCTAGGAGGTTTAAGAATGCCCGTAACTTGGGAGGAGCTCGAGATCGGAACGCAGACAGGGCGGACCACGCTCGCCGTCAGCGATGCGATGCTCGACGAATATCTCGACATCATGCAACTCGACCACAAGCTTTTCGAGGCCACGCCGGGGCAGGCGCGATTGCTGCCTTCCGACATGCTCGGCAAGCTCGGAATGGACGATCTGTTCCAGAACTTTCTGATGCACGAGGTCGGACCGAACATGCGCGCCAAGCAGAGTTTCGTCTTCTCCGGCGCCGTCCACGCCAACCAGACGCTGACGGCGACCGGATATGTCGTCGAGAAATACGAAAAGCGTGGGAAGAACTTCGTGACGCTGGAAGCAGTGTTCCGCGATGACAAGGGCAACGCATTGCTGACCGATCGCCGGACCCAGCTGATGTTGGCCGAAAAAGCCGCCGCGGCGGAATAGGAGAGCCCCATGCAATTCGCAGAAATCAGAAAGACGATCGATCTGCCGCGGATGACCCGTTATTCCGGCGACGGAAACTTTCACAGTGATGAGGAGGCGGCCAAGAAGGTCGGTCTCTCCGGTGCCATCGTTCAGGGCGGGCAGCTTGCCGGCTATCTGAGTGAAATGATGATCGCCACGTTCGGCAAGCGCTATCTCGAAAGCGGCGAGATTGCCGTCAGCTTCATCAAGACCGTCAAGGCCGGCGAGACCGTCGTGACCAAGGGTGAAGTGACGGAAACCGAGGCAGGACGCATGCACTGCGATGTCTGGCTTGAAAACCAGCAGGGTGAAAAGGTCACCGTCGGCAAAGCCAGCGTTGGAGCGTGATATGTCGTTATTGCCCCTTTCGGGAGTACGGATCGTCGAAGCGGGAAGTTCCCATGTCGTGTCTTATGGCGCACGGCTGCTGGCATCGCTTGGCGCTGAGGTCGTTCGCATAGAAGAGGCATCATCCGTCTGCTCGAAAGGTGGCATAGCCGAGGCATTGAACGTCTATCTGAATGGGCAGAAACACCGGGTCGGACTTGACCTGTCGTCAGCGCGGGGGCAGGAGCTCCTTGTCAAGCTGCTGTGCCGCGCGGATGTCTTCCTGCACGACACGCATGTCCTGGGCGTCCCGGCCGATCTGGCCGCAAGCTGCCCGACGCTCCATGTCGTTTCGGTATCCGCGTTCAACGATGTGAACCGGGCGGCCAACAGCGATATGATCGTGCAGCACGCTTCCGGGTTGGCCTGGCACCAGGCTGCTCCCGTCAGTTCGCCGGAAAGCCAGCCGCCCATCGCCGGAGCCGATCTCGAGGGCCCGCTTGCGGCAGCGGTTGCCATGGCCGGCGCTGCCGTATCCCTGATCGCCAACGGTGACAAACAGGTCAAGGGCGAGCATATTCGCTTCTCGCTCTCCGACTTCTATTCGCATTTGCTGGTCGAACCGGTCGCCGATTGGGTTGCGGGCGATCGAACATTTGCCCGCAAGGGGTTGGAAGGCCGCGGTCCCGAGATCGCGGGAGGCCTGATCTGGCTTTTGCAATGTGCCGACGGATGGGTGGTGATCTCGCCTCGCGAGCAGCATCAATGGGATCGCTGGATCGAACTCATCGATACGCCGGACTGGTCCGGGGACGCCGACTTGTGTGGCGATGGCGCAAGCCGCAGCCGCAATGCGCTTCGACTGCAGGCACTGATGTCGGATTGGTCGCGGCAGCGATCCAAGACGGATATTTTCGGGATGGCGCAAGGCGCCCGGGTGCCCTGCTTCCCGATCAACACGCCCGACGATCTGCTTGCGAACGAACAGCTCGCAGCGCGTCGCTTCTTCGACCACGCGGTCTTGCCGGATGGCCGCGCCATCCGGATACCTGGCCTGCCGTTCCATATGGTCAGCGCGGATGGGAAGTGCCTGGAGCAGGAGCGGACCATCCGCATCGGCGCGATTGCGGACGCCGAGACCGTCTTGGGCGCCCGTTCCGTTGACGAAATGCAGCGTGAAGGAGCCTTGGCGTTATGATCGAGAAACTCCTTGAAGGTATTCGCGTCGTCGATTTCAGCTGGGTTCTGGCTGGGCCAATGACCACCAAGATGCTGGGCGCGATGGGTGCCGAGGTCATCAAGGTCGAGTCCGGCCTGCGGCCCGAATACCGCAAGCGCCAGGGCTGGCCGGCCGTCGTCAACAACAACAAGAAAAGCTCGACGATCAATTTCACCACGCCCGAGGGCAAGGAAATCGTTCGGGAGCTTATTCGCAAGAGCGACATTCTCGTCGAGAATTTCAGCGCACGCGTTCTCAAGGGCCACGGGCTCGACTACGAAAGCGTCAAGCGTATCAACGAGCGGATGATCTATGTCTCGGCCTCCGGCGTGGGCCGCAGCGGACCGCAAAAGGATTACCTCGCCTACGGTACCTTGCTGCAGTCCTATAGCGGACGGGTCGGGATGATCGGTGAGCCCAATCCGCGTGGAGAATCCATGGGCATTCTCCCAGCCTGGACCGATCCGGTCACCGCGATGTGGGAAGTGCTGGCGATCGTGACCGCCTTGCGGCATCGCAAGGTCACGGGCATGGGCAGCTATATCGATCTGTCCATGCTGGAAAGCACCGTGGCGCTCCTCCCGGAATCTGTCATCCGGCTGCAACTGGGGCTGGAAACGCGCGAACAGGGCGGAAATCGTACCGCCGATTGCGCGCCGGCAGGATGCTTCAAGTGTGCTGGTGCGGATGCCTGGGTCGCGCTCTCGGTTGCCGGCGATGCCGAATGGAAGGCCCTGTGCGGTCTGATGAGGCGGCCTGAACTGTTTCAGGACGAACGCTATGCGACGAGGGAAGCACGAATTTCGAAGCGAGACGATCTCAATGCGATGGTCGCTGGCTGGCTGGCGGATGAGGATGCGGATGTCGTGGAACGATTGCTCGTCTCGAACGGCCTGTCAGCGGCAAGATCCCGTTCGATCGCCGACGTCATCGACGAGCACACAAAAGCCGGTTCGGGTCTCTTCCCCGATGTTGAGCACCTCAAGACGATCGCTCTTCCATGGAAGGATATCGGCGGCAAACGGGGTCGCACGAGCGCTGCGCCCGCGCTTGGCGACGCGAACCAGTATGTTTTTGGCGATCTCCTGGGCATCCCGCCGGAGGAAATCGATCGTCTGGTGACGGAGGGGGTGATCGTATGAGCCACCTGTTCAGTTCCTTCGATCTCGGCGCGGTGCACCTTGAAAACCGCATCGTCATCTCGCCGATGTGTCAGTACAGCGCGGTAAACGGCAGCGCCACGGATTGGCACGCCATGCATCTGGGCCAATTTGCCGCTGCCGGACCAGGGTTGATCATGCTGGAAGCGACGGCCGTAAGCCCGGAAGGGCGCATCACGCATGGCGATCTGGGCCTTTACTCGGATGAGAACGAAGAGGCCCTTCGGAAACTTCTGTCGTTCATTCGCGGCATCGGGCCTTCCAAGATCGGTATTCAGCTCAGCCACACCGGAAGAAAAGGATCCGTCCATCTGCCCTGGGCGCGGCGCGGCCCTTCGTGACGGGGAGTTCGCCACTCGCGCCCGAGGACGATCCATGGCCGACGATCGGTGCATCGGCTCTGCCTCACCTCCCGGACTGGCCGGCGCCTGTGGAGATGGACGAAGCCGAGATAAATCGCGTCGTCGAGGCTTTTGCGGAATCCGCGGCGCGCGCGAACCGGCTCGGTTTCGATGTCGTGGAGGTCCACGCCGCCCATGGCTATCTGCTGCACCAGTTTCTGTCGCCCATCAGCAATCGCCGGTCGGACAGGTATGGCGGATCTCTGCAAAATCGGCAGAGGCTCCTGCTGGAAGTGGTTCGCGCGGTTCGGAACGTTCTGGACAAAAGACGTGCCGTTATCGTCCGCGTCTCCGCGACGGATTGGGTCGATGGCGGCCTTGCGCTCGAAGATACGATCGATATCGCGCGCGAGCTTGCCGCTGCCGGCGTCGATGCCATCGACGTATCGTCGGGAGGCATCAGCGACTTGCAGCGCATTCCCATCGGCCCGGGATATCAGGTGCATCTCAGTGCACGCATCCGCAAGGAATGCGACATCCCCACCATCGCGGTTGGGCTGATCGAGCAGCCCGTGCAGGCTGAACGCATTCTCACCGAACAGTCGGCTGATCTGATCGCCATCGGTCGGGCCGCGTTGAGGGAGCCGCGCTGGCCCTGGCGAGCTGCCGCGGAACTCGGCGAGAAGTCGTTCTATCCGCCTCAATACGAGCGCGCCCGCCTTCGCAAACCGCGTGTTCTGGTCGATGCGGATAAAGACCGGGCAGTGGGGGAGAGCCGCCGTGCCTGATCTCTCGGTTCTTCAGAAAGCACGTCGTCTCAAGCAGCGCTGGCGCCAGGGTGAGCCCACATTCGGCGCCTGGCACGCGATCGGCTCGCCGATGGTTACGGAAATCATGGGAGCTTGCGGCTACGATTGGCTTTTCATCGATCTCGAACATACGGCGATCGATCTCGGTACCTTGCAGACAATGCTCGCTGCCTTGGAAGCATCCGCCACTGTTCCGATCGTGCGCGTGCCGGGAAGTGATCCTCACCATATCAAGAGGGTCCTGGATATCGGTGCGGCGGGTATCCTCGTGCCCAATGTGCTGACGGCGCAGCAGGCGAGCGAAGTGGTTCGTGCAACAAAATACCCGCCTGCGGGCATCCGAGGCTGGGGGCCGTGGCGAGCGTCCTCATATTTCGCGGGCGCTGCCAAATACGCGGAGTGTGCCAATGACGATCTGATCGTGATGATACAGATCGAGGACATCAAGGCTTTGCCGGAGCTGGATGCGATCGTGACCACGCCTGGGCTGGATGCGGTCTGCTCGGGACCCGCCGATCTCGCCTTTTCCATCGGCAGCACGCCATTTGCCAACCATCCGGCCGTCGCGGACGCCTTGAGCCAGATTTTCGGTGCGGCAAGAAGGCATGGCGTGCCAGCCGCGCACGGACTTGCGGTCTCGGATTCCGAAGTCGCCTCGATGGTGTCGCAGGGCGTGACGATTCTGCCGCTCGGTTCCGATGTGGGCCTTCTGTCTCAGGGAGGGAAGCAGTCGGTGAATGCTGCTGCTGGATGGAGGAGTACGGGGGAGCCGACAAAGGAGGTTGTTGCAAAATCCGGAAGTTATTAGGCCTAAGGACGTAAGCGAAATATTTGCCGCGGAGGAGCGGCATCGTGATGTGAGGAGGAATGAGCGTGATTGCAGATACTGTTGAGAGAACTGCGTCCGGAGCCGACAGCAGGGACCTGCATTCCGTTTCCGGCCCGTCGTCGGCTGACGGGGCGAGAAACGCACCATCTTTCCTGTCCTTGAAGAACGTCAACAAGGCGTTCGGAGCCTTCACCGCCCTCGAAGGTATCGATCTCGATATTCAGGAAGGCGAGTTCGTATGTTTTCTCGGGCCGTCGGGGTGCGGAAAGTCGACCTTGCTGCGAATTATCGCAGGGCTAGAACAGCAGACGGCGGGGACGATTTCCCACCGTGATCGCGACATCTCCGGCGATTCGGCGGCAGCCCGCCATTTCGGCATTCTCTTTCAATCCTATGCGCTTTTCCCCAACCTGACGGTACGCGAGAACGTCGCCTACGGATTGCACAATCAGAAGCTCTCCGCCGACGTCATCGATCGCCGGGTGAAGGAGCTCCTTCAATTGGTCGAGCTCACCGGGTCTGAACAGAAATACCCAAGACAGCTCTCTGGCGGGCAACAGCAGCGTGTGGCGCTGGCCCGCGCAATCGCACCGTCTCCCAAGCTTCTCCTGCTGGACGAACCGCTGTCAGCGCTTGATGCCAAGGTTCGCGTTTACTTGCGGGAGAAGATCAGGGAACTGCAGAAGCAACTCGGCCTGACGACAATCATGGTCACCCACGATCAAGAAGAGGCGCTGACCATGGCCGACCGGATCGTGGTCATGAATCAAGGCAGAATCGACCAGGTTGGAGCGCCTATCGAAATTTACAAAAGGCCTTCGACGCGCTTTGTCGCCAACTTCGTCGGAAAGGCAAATTTCATCGGCGGCAACGTATCCGGCACGCTGATCCAGATCGCCCAGAATACGTTCCCCACGATGGAAGGCGACAAGCTTTCGGACGGCGCCATCGATATTTGCGTCAGGCCCGAGCATATTCAGCTCACTTCACCGGGGGCAACCTCCGGCGGAACGCTGGGACGCGTTGAGAAAGTCGAATTTCTCGGAAGTTTCTATCGGGTAGCGGTGTCATCGGACGCACTATCAAAGACGCCGATCATCATCGATCTGTCCGCCGGCACTCAGAACGAGCTGTCCTTTCAGGTAGGTGAAGCCGTGCGGATGATCTTTAGCCCGCAACACTTCACCTATTTCGCAGCCGAGCAGAATGTCGAGAGGGGCTGATATGGCATCGACCGTGTCCGTTATTTCCTCCTCTTCCGGCACCGGCGGAATGGAACGCACCATCCGGACGATTGCCATGCTGGCATGTGTCCTGTTGCTGCTGATCCTGGTTGTCATTCCTATCTTTTCGCTCCTGTCTCAAAGCATGTTTGATGACAAAGGGAATTTCGTCGGACTGAGCAACTATCAGGCGTATTTTGCGAACCCGGCTTTGCGTCAGTCGATTGTGAACAGCCTCTTCATTGCTGTGTTGACCACGTCGATCACCGTGCCGCTTGCATTCGGTTATTCGTACGCGTTGACGCGAACGCGCTTGCCGTTCAAAGCCTTGTTCAAGGGCATCGCATACCTGCCCATCCTGGCACCTTCGCTGCTGCCTGCCATCGCTCTGATCTACATTTTCGGTAACCAGGGTTTTCTGACTTACGCTCTGCAGGGCCAGAGTATCTACGGGCCGATCGGTATCGTGACGGCGCAGGTTTTCTACGCCTTTCCCTTCGCGACGCTGATCCTGACGACGGCCTTGGCGAACTCGGATGCCCGCCTTTACGAAGTCGCCGAAACGCTCGCAACCTCGCCCTATCGTACGTTTCGGACGATCACGCTTCCCGCCGCCCGTTACGGCCTGGTCAATGCGGCGGCGGTCGTGTTCACGATCGCGATCGTGGACTTCGGTATCGTCAAGGTCATCGGCGGGCAATATTCGGTGTTGGCGATCGAGGTGTACAAGCAGATTATCGGCCAGCAGAAATTCCAGCTGGGTGCGGTTATCGGTGTACTGCTTATTCTTCCGACGATTGTGACCTTTACCATTGAACGCTTGGCCAGGCGCGGTCAGACGTCGCAACTGAGCGCCCGGTCCGTGCTTCTGCGCCCGAAAAGCCGCCCGTTGACCGATATAGCCGTGACGGCTTTCACGGTCATCGTTGCCGCCATCATATTGTTCATAATCGGCGTGGCGATTTTTGCCTCTCTGGTGACATTCTGGCCCTATGATCTGACGCTTGCGCTCGGCAATTACGACTTCTCGGTCGTCAATACGTCCGGATGGTCATCCTATGTGAATAGTTTGCGGATGGCGGCCTGGACGGCGATTGTCGGCACGGCGGTGGTGTTCGTCGGCGCATATCTGGCGGAGAAGACGAAAGTGCCTTTCGCGCTCCGTGGCATCATGCAGCTTTTCGCGATGATGCCCATCGCGATACCCGGCATCACGCTTGGTCTCGGCTATATTTTCTTCTTCAACTCGCCCAGCAACCCGTTGAATTTCCTTTACGGAACAACCGCCATCCTGGTGATGGTGACGATTGCCCACTACTACACCGTTCCGCATCTGACGGCGGTCACCGCCTTGAGGCAACTCGACGAGGAATTCGAAGCGGCCTCCGAGGCGCTTGGAACGCCGTTCTGGAAGACGATGTGGCGGGTGACGCTACCCATCTGCGTCCCGGCATTGATCGACATCGCGACGTTCTTCTTCGTCAATGCGATGACAACAGTTGCAGCGGTGATCTTTCTCTACGGACCCGGCGGCAAGCTTGCTTCCATCGCGGTCGTCGAAATGGACGACACCGGCGACACCGCCTACGCGGCGGCCATGGCGGTGATGATCCTGTTGACGTCCGCCATCGTGAAGCTCTGCCAAACCGTGGTCACGAAATATCTGCTGACCCATACGCAGAGATGGCGGCAGGCGCATCGATGAAAACCATAACGAAGTGGAGGAGAACAAGCATGAAAAGCAGGATGAAGCACTTGATGGCAGGCGTCGTATGCCTGGCCGCGATCGGCGCCGGCGGTTCCGGTTTCGCTCAGCAGCCTTCCGGTCAGCTTACGGTTTACACGGCGCTGCTGCCGTCGGTCCTAGCACCTTACGCGGCCGCCTTCAACGAGGCGTATCCAGACGTAAAGATTAACTGGGTACGCGAGGCTGGCGGAATGCTGGCCGCGAGGATTATCGCGGAAAAGGCGGACCCGAAAGCGGATGTCATCTGGGGCCTGCCTGTTCCCGAGATCATCACGCTCGACCAGGCGGGTCTTATCGAGCGCTACTCGCCAAAGGGAGTGGAGGAGCTGAAACCGCTTTTCGTTGATGCGGTCAACAAGCCGCCGGCATGGACCGGTCTGGACATGTTCCTGAACCTGATCTGCTTCAATACGGTGGAAGCGGAAAAGCGCGGTATTCCCAAGCCGGAATCCTGGGCGGATCTGACGAAGCCTGTTTACGCGGGCCAGATTACGATGCCCAGTCCGCAGATGTCCGGCACTGGTTACGCCTACATCATGGCCTGGATCCAATCTATGGGAGAGGACAAAGCCTGGACCTATATCGACGCGCTCAATAAGAACGTGGCGTCGTATACCAATTCCAGCTCCACGCCCTGCAAGCAGGCCGCCGCCGGTGAATACGTCGTGGGCCTGTCGACGGACTTCAACGCCTCGCCGCTGAAGTCGAAGGGCGCGCCGATCGATCTGCTGGTGCCGTCCGATGGAACGGGCTGGGGTATCGAGGCGTCGGCCCTGCCAAAGGGTTCCAAGAAGCCTGAACTCGCGAAACTGCTTCTCGATTTCTCGATCAGCCAGAAGGCGAACGAAGCCTACGCAAAATACTACGGAATCGTGGCGCGAAACGGTATCAAAAGCAGCCAACCCAATGCCGTTGAAAACGGCGATCAGCGCGCCTTGAAGATCGATATTGCGTGGGGCAACGACAACCGCGATCGCATACTGAACAAATGGGGCGCTCAGTACCAGGCGAAGTCCGAGCCAAAGCCAGCGAAGTAGTTCGCCGGCACCGCCCATCCAACTGCATCGACAATGTTTCCGCCGACCCGAGCGGCCGGCGGCCAGGACTCCCTGTGCCCGAAACGGGCTGAAATGCAACCAAAGGAGGAACTCATGCTTACACTCATCGCCCATCTTCACGCCAAGCCCGAAAAAGCTGCGGAGCTTGAAGAAGTGCTTCACGCCTTCGCCGCGCCTACCCGCCAGGAGGCGGGCTGCGTTGACTATCATTTCCATCGATCTTCGGACGATCGGCTTCATTTCATGTTCTACGAGAACTGGAAGGACCGGAAGGCTTTCGAGGAACATCTGGAAACGCCGCATCTCAAGGGATTTTGGGAAAACCGCCTCTCCTACCTGACCAAGGATGCCGACATCACCTTCTACGACATGGAAAGCGCCCATCCATCGGGCGTCAAGTGATCACTCAGGCAGGCGCTTCACGCGCCTGCCCTTCATGTTCGAAGGGAGGTAGAGAAATGAAACAGGGCTTACCCGGCAGGCGTGGAATGGACCATATCGGTGTAACGGTGCCCGATATCGAGCAGGCGACCGATTTCTTCGCCGGCATGCTCGGCTGCAAGGTTCTGTATGATGTCGGTCCCTTCATTGCGGATGACGACTGGATGCAGGACTATCTTCTCGTTCACCCGCGCAGCGTCATTCGAAAATTGCGGATGCTCGATACCGGTAACGGCACGATGATCGAACTTTTCGAGTATCAGGCGCCCGATCAGAAGACGCATATCCCCGCCAACTCCGACTTCGGCGCAAGTCACATCGGTTTGTATGTCGAAGATATGGATGCCGCCGTGCGCTATCTTCGCGACCATTCCGTGAAGGTTTTGAAGGGACCTGTGACAATGACCGAAGGCCCTTCCGCCGGCCTGACCTGGATCTATTTTCTTGCTCCGTGGGGCATGCAACTCGAGTTGGTCAGCTATCCGAATGGCCTGGCTTGCGACAAAACCGTCGAAGGAGCATCGCTATGACCGTGTCCTGGATCGGACTTGGCAAGCTCGGGTTGCCGATGGCAGGCCGGCTTGTGGCGGGTGGATTTGCGGTGGTGGCTTATGACCGTTCGCCCGAGCGCCTTGCCTTGGCAAAGCAGCGATCCGTCAAGATCGGCACGGATTTCGCGCAGGAAGCGGCCGGGAGCCGCTTCGTCGTCAGTTCCCTGCCCGACGATGGGGCCCTACAGGCCGTCTTTGGTGACGGCGGCATGCTGGGCAGCATGGCGAAAGGAAGTACGCTGATCGAGACGAGCACGGTCAGCCCGGCCGCGTCCGCAGCCTTGGCAAGTCTGTGCGAGCAACAGGGGATCGCCTATCTCCGTTGCCCTCTTTCCGGCGGCCCAACCCTTGCGGAAGCCGGCACGCTGACGGCACTCGCCTCCGGCCCGAGGGTGGCCTTCGATGAAGCGCTGCCGTTGCTCGCCTGCTTTTCCAAGGCACAACGCTATCTCGGACACGCCGACGAGGCGCGCTATGCCAAGCTTGCGCTCAATCTGATGGTTGCGACAACGGCGGGTATGATGGCGGAATCGCTTTCGCTCGCGCGTGCGGGCAATATCGGCTGGAACGACATGCTTGATCTGCTCGATGAAAGTGCGGTCGCCTCGCCGGTTGTGCGCTACAAGGTTTCGCCACTCAAGCAACGCGACTTTTCCTCGACATTCTCCGGCAAGCAGATGCTCAAGGACCTCGAGCTGGTTGTGGGTGCCGCGGAAGCGTCGAACGTGGTCACCCCGATTGCAAGGCTCGTGCGGTCTTCATTCTCCGCCCTGGTCGAAGAGGGGCTCGGCGACGAGGATTTCATCGCGATCGTCAAGTCGATCGAACGGCGCTCGGGTCTTGCTGAACCGGCTCGGGTCTAAGGAGAAAATCAATGCTCTACGTTATCCACGCCCTCGATCACGAAGGCAGCCTTGACAACCGCCTCGCTCATTATGACGCGCATAAGGCATTTCTGGCGGATACATCGGGGTTCGGCGTGAAGATCGTCATGTCGGGCCCTTTGATCGATGACGTAAGCGAGACTATGATCGGGAGTCTCTTTGTCGTCGAGGCGGCTTCAAAAGATGCGGTCGAAAGTTTCAATCGAGCTGATCCCTTCCACAAAGCCGGTATTTGGTGCTCGACAAGCATTACCGGGTTCGTCAAACGACAGGGATGAACCCAACCATGAGGAAAAGACGAGTGAGCCAGAACGATAAGGACGATCCCGCGGAAGTCGAGGGCGCACGGGTGATCATCGACGATGTCGATGCGAAACTCATCAATATATTGCGACGCGATGGCAGGCTGCAGAACACCGACGTCGCGCGCCAGCTGGACATTTCCGAAGCGACCGTTCGCAAGAGACTGGCGAGGCTGCAGAACAGCAAGGCAATCCGGTTCGGCGCCTGGATCAACCCGCTGATGGCGGGCTACGATCACTATCTGAATTTCGATATCATCGTGAAGTCCGGCCATCTCGAGGAAATGGCCGAGCAGCTGAACGACATGGAGCAGATGATCTTTGTCGGCGTCTGTATCGGAACCTTCGACATCCGCGCGGCGGGAGTGGCCCGTACCAGGGTCGATGCCTACGAGTTGATCCGGCGCATACATTCGTTGCCGGGATGTCAGCAAATGTCGACCACGAGCATTACGAGGATATTGAAGCGCAGCAACGACTTCGAAATCTTCCCGAACAAGAACAATGATTGAAGATCCCATCATCGAGACAGAGAAAGTCAAAAGCCTGTCCCATCGCTATGCAGTAGCGTTGGACACGGGCAATGACGCTATGTGGCGGGATTTGTTTTGCGATGAAATGATCCTGACGAGTGGCGCCGCACCGCCAAGATCGCTGGGCGAGGTTCTCAGAATGCCTGCCGTACAACTGGCGCGGTATTCGAAAACACAGCATCTCGTTTCAACGCAGCTTGTCGAGCTCAATGGAAATTCGGCCACCGGAACGGTGTATTGCACCGCCCATCATTTTCTGAACGTGAGCCACATCGGCGACAGGTACCAGTCCGGGGCATGTCACACCTTTCAGATCGTTTATGACGACAGCTATCTGCGGATTGATGGTGTGTGGAAATTTTCTCGACGGCAGGTGGACGTCATCGCGCGATCAATCTGGCCTACGCAGAACTGAACGCGGGAAGCCACTTCGGATGCGGTCCATTTTCCGGTCGGCAATTGACAGTTTACTTCGCGGTATGGCCGAACTTGGGGGTGCATACAGTATCTACAGCTTGCCACGAGCAAGCGACGATGAACGTGGTGGCCGACCGGCCACGCAGGAATCCGTCGTCGCGGCGCTAGATACCGCTGTCGTCGATCAAGCCCCCGGAACCTCGGCCAATCATCTGAATTTGTCCGAGGAGACGGTCCGCCGTCAGTAGCGCCACGCCCGTGGCTGAAACCATCGGCGGCAAGACAAGCCACTCCAAAACCCACGCTGAGCCGGAGCGCTCCTGTTCGTGCACCAACGAATGATGGATGGCTGATATCTGGGCGGCATTGAACCGCGCAAGCGTCACCAGGAGTTCGGCTGCCACGGGGTTCTGCTTGTGCGGCATCGCCGAGGACCCACCCCCGCCCGCCAGCACGATCTCGCCGCCGACTTCGGCCATAAGCGCGATATCCTGCCCGAACTTTCCAAGGGTCCCTGTGATCAGAGAGAGCACTCCGGCGAACTCGGCGAGCAAATCTCGCTGATTGTGCCACTGCGGCAGGTCAACGAGATCGAGACGTGTGGCAAGCGCGGCCCGCACGGCCGAACCCTTGTCGCCAAGTTTTTCGAGAGTTCCGGCCGCACCACCGAACTGAATTGCAAAATTCGCTTCCAAAAGTACCGAGAGCCGAGACAGGTCTCTTTCCAAAGGCGCTTGCCAGGTCATGATCCGATCGGCGGCGCCGATCGGGATCGCTGCCTGCATGCGGGTGTAACCCATAAGCGAGCGGTGACCGTCGCGTTGGACAAGTGCGGAGAGGCTGTCGGCAACTGCCGCAAGCCGTCTGACGAGAACGTTGGCGGCTGCCTTCAGCCTTAGCATCAAGCTGCTGTCGATGACGTCCTGACTGGTGGCGCCGAAATGAACCTTGGCGTCGCTTGGCTGGCCGACGGTTGCTCGCAACTGCCTTACCAATTCCGGAACGACAACACCGTCGATCCCAAGAGCCGCCCGAAGAGCGGAAAGATCCAGCCGGAATTTCGCAATCGCCGATGCGATGTTCTCGGCGTCCTGGTTCGATATCACGCCGCATTCGGCTTGCGCCTGCGCAAGAGCAAGCTCGAAGCGCAGCATGGCGGCAATATCCGCCTCGCTGTCAAACAAGGCTGCAAGCTCCCCGTCACCGAGCAGGCCCGACAGGATCGGGTGTTCAAATGCGCATACACTCATGATTTCGCTGGCAATCCTCTAGATGTCGAAAAAGACGGTTTCCTTATCGCCCTGGAGATGGATGTCGAAGCGATAGGTGCTGTCGCCTTCCTTCTTGCCGATCAGCGTAGAAATGCGGGCCTTGTGTTCAATGCGGGCAAGCACCGGGTCCTGTGCATTCGCGGCCTCATCGTCGGAGAAGTACATGCGCGTCTGCAAGCCGATGTTGATGCCGCGTGCAACGATCCAGAAGGTGACATGAGGCGCCATCCAGCGGCCATCTCTGAACGGCACGCTGCCGGGTTTGATCGTCTCGAAAACGAACTCGCCAGTCTCCATGTCGCCCGGCGAGCGGCCCCAACCAAGGAAGGTGGGGTCGGCAGTTCCGCGCGTCTCGCCGGGGCTGTTGTAAAGACCGGCAGCGTCCGCCTGCCAGATCTCGATCAGCGCATCCTTCAGCGCATTTTCGCCACCATCATAGACAGTCCCTCGGATGGTGATGCGCGTGCCCTGCGTCTGCTCGTCATAGAGCGCACCGGAACCAAGATCCTTCTCGAATACCCCCTTTATGCCCGCGAAGTTCGGCGTGCAGCCAATGTGGACATAGGGGCCGGCCGTCTGCGAAGCGCTTTCCTTGAGGTAGGACAGTGATTGAACCATCTCAGTTGCCCTCCGGGCGGTTCTCGAAGAAAGTCGAGCGGCGACCGCGCAAGACGATGTCGAACCTGTAGGCACGCATGTCCATCGGGATCGTGGCATTCATGTCAAGCGGAGCGATCAGCTGCCGGATCGCGCTCTCGTCGGGGATGGTTTTGACGATGGGACAGTTCCAGATCATCGGGTCCCCTTCGAAATACATCTGAGTAATCAGGCGTTGGGCAAAGCCATGTCCGAAAACCGAGAAATGAATATGTGCGGGCCGCCAGTCGTTTACACCGTTCGGCCAGGGATAGGCGCCCGGCTGGATGGTCTTGAACCAGTAGTAGCCGTTCTCGTCGGTGATGGTACGGCCGACGCCGCCGAAATTCGGATCGATGGCGGCGAGGTAGGTTTCCTTTTTGTGGCGGTAGCGCCCGCCGGCATTTGCCTGCCAGAACTCCAAGAGCGCGCCAGCCACGCCGAGGCCGCGCTCATCGAGAACCCGGCCATGCACCAGGATGCGCGGACCAATCGGCATTTCGCCGGGGCGGGCGTAGTTGAGGATGAGATCGTTGTCGAGCGCATTCAGCATTCCGTGGCCGAAGACCGGTCCGGTGATCTCGCTCTTCGTTCCATCCAGCGAGATCAGCGCCCGCTGGGGCGACCGCAGAATGCTCGTTTTATACCACGGAGTATGGGCTGGCGGCTGTGTCGCCCGGTCGCGCGCGAAGAATGGCCCAGTTTCCGGTGGATGATCAGCCATGTCAGCTCCTGTTCTCGTCTTTGCCGTCACTCATGTCGGCGAGCGTCCGCTTTGTGATCTTGAATGCATGATTGGCCGCCGGTACGCCGGCATAGATGGCGACATGCATCAGCGCCTCACGGATATCATCCTTCGTTGCGCCGGTGTTGGTTGTCGCGCGAACGTGCATCGCCAGCTCTTCGTCCTGGCCGAGAGCCGCCAGAAGCGCAATGGTGACAATGGACCGCTCCCGTTTCGTCAACTGCGTGCTCGACCATACGGTTCCCCATGCGCTCTCGGTTATCAGCGTCTGGAACGCCTGGTCGAAGTCGTCCGCCTGGGCCGTTGCGCGGTCCACATGCGCATCACCCAGAACAGAGCGGCGCGTCGCCATGCCCAGGCTGTAGCGATCGGCTTGGTTGCCACCGTGTGTCATCAATTGAGCTCCGACAAATTATTGAGAAAGGCACTCACGGTAGCGGCGTAGAGCGCGGGTTGTTCGACGCAGGGAATATGGCCGCAATCCGGAGATTTCCGCATAGCGGGAATGAGGGATCAGGTTCGCGCACTCCTGGACAAGTGGCGGTGGAGTTGCGCCGTCCTGGTCGCCCGCGACACAGAGCGTTGGGACGGCGATGCGGGCAGACACATCGCTGAAATCCGCATCGCGAATTGCTTCACATGTTCCGCAGTAACCATCGACCGGTTGACGGGCGAGCATGGCGCGGCATCCCAGAAAAAGGGCGTTGTCCGGCCGGCGAAACGCGGGCGTAAACCAGCGCTCCATGACCGGATCGACCAGCGCCGCCAGGCCGCCGCCGCGAGCAATATCGATACGCGCGTTCCAGGTCTCGGCGGTGCCGATCTTGTGTGCCGTATTCGATAACACCAGCGCCCGCACGAGATCTGGTCGCTTCGCATAAACCGACTGGGCAATGAGGCCGCCGACAGACAAGCCCCAGATCATCAAGTCGCCGAGTTCCAGATGATCGAGCAGCCTTATCAAGTCCTCCGCATGACTTTCTATCGAGTATGGCGTTGTGCCGACCCCCGACAATCCCTGTCCGCGTTGGTCGTAAAGCACGTAGCCAAACTCATCGCCCATGGCCGCAATGACCTCGTCCCAAATCCGGAAGTCCGTGCCGAGCGAATTGCAGAACACGATAATGGGTCTGTCTTGCGCGCGGGTTGGCAGGTTCTGAATTCGGAAATGCAGCGAAATGTCGTCGACAGCCAGAAAATCCATTCGCGCCTCCATGCCTAAGCACCGTTATTGCAAATGAGATGTGGTTAAGTAAAATGACAAAATGGCCGATATAAATAACCCATTGGTTATGAAAGCATGATCAAGTCCCGTGTTAAGATCCGGCAGTTGCACGCCTTCGTTGAGGTTGCGCGTCTCAGAAGCGTCAAAATGGCCGCCGAAGCTCTCAACATCAGCCAGCCGGCTGTGACCAAGACAATCCGCGAACTTGAGGACGTCTTGCAGATTCCCCTTTTCGAGCGTGATGGGCGCGGCATTCGGCCGACGACACAAGGCGAGGTTTTTCTCAGGCACGCCGGGGCAACGCTCACCGCTCTGCGACAGGCACTGGATGCCGTTTCTCCGGATTTCGAACAGGCCGGGCCGCCATTGCGTGTTGGCGCGCTACCGACCGTATCGGCTCGGGTGATGCCCAAGGCCATGTCGCGTTTCCTTGCCGAAGATACGCGAACCCCCGTGAAAATCGTGACCGGGGAAAATTCCGTGCTCCTGGAGCAATTGAAGATCGGCGAGTTGGATCTCGTCGTTGGGCGGCTCGCGTCCGCGGAGAAGATGACCGGTCTATCGTTCGAACATCTTTATTCCGAGCAAGTCCTTTTTGTCGTGCGCGCCGGACACCCGCTTCTCGCCCCTGGAGCGAACGTATTTGCCGGTCTATCGACATTTGCGATGCTCATGCCAACTCGCGATTCAGTCATTCGGCCGATCGTCGAGCAGTTTCTGATCGCCAACGGGATCTCTCTCTCAACGAGGCAGGTTGAGACGGTGTCGGACGCTTTCGGTCGTTCGTTCCTTCGGGCAACCGATGCCGTGTGGATTATCTCGGAGGGAGTGGTCGCCGGGGATATTGCCGACGGACTTCTCGCAGCTCTTCCAATCGACACTGGCGACACGCGCGGCCCGGTAGGCCTCACCGTGAGAGCGGGTGCAATGTCCTCCTTGCCAATGGACCTGCTTCTGCGGGCAATAAGATCGGCGGTGCAGTAACGGATGCCGCCGTCGTCGCGATATAGGCGTGCGACGCCGGTCGCGGCTTGACGTCATCGACCGAGATCGACACGGAAGATCACACGGCTTGAGCTACATGAAGCTGCTGGTAGGGCGACTGAAATTCAGATCTGAGGAATGACGCAAGCTGTCGAACCGGCAGGCGTGGATGCATCGGCAAGATCATTGCGAGCCGAAGAAGCGGCAAGGCGGGAAGTCCGTCACTTTCGTCAAGACGACGCCAATCCTCCGGGACGGCGCTTTCGGGCAGAACGGTCAACACGTCACCGGATGCCACCGCCAGTTTGATGCCCGCTATGTCCGACGACGAGTAGACGACCCTCCAGGTCCTCGCAACCTTGTCGAGCGCCGAAAGAATGTGAGGACGTGCGCGGCAACCCTCGGGAAACAGCGCCAGATGCAGGTTGGTTGCGGTCTCGGGTGAACGCGAAGGCGCGCAACACCAGATCTGGCGCTCCTCGCGGATAACCTCGCCTTTCGCTTCGGACAGGCCTTGGGTCACGATTGCGATGTCCAGATCCCGCGTATCCACCATCTGCTCCAATCGATGGGAGAAATCGTGCCTAAGGTCCAGACTGACGTTGGGGTGGCGCGGAACAAAGCGATCGAGAAGCGCTCTGCCGAAAAGTGTCAGGTAGTCATCCGGCATTCCGAGCCGCACCCGGCTCTCGCTACGCCCTTCCAGCAGCATTGCCAGGGCTTCGTCCTCTATCGCTCTGATCCGACGCGCATATTCCAGCAAACGGTCTCCGGTTGGGGTGAGGGAGACGCGCCTATGCGCTCGATCGAACAGACGAAGGTCCAGTTTCTCTTCCCATTTGGCGATGGCCATGCTGACCGCTGCCTGCGTTCGTCCCAGCCTCTCAGCTGCCGCGGTAAAGCTGCCGGTTTCCGCCACGGCCAAAAAAGCGGCCAAAGCATCGCTATCGAGATTTCTCATGTCACCACGCCATGTTTGCCCCGTGACTATACGCGCCGCGGGCATTTTGTGAAAGATCAGTGACGCTTATGCATCGATAAGAAATCTCTCCTTTCGTCCGACGATCATCCGATTATGTTTCTAGAGGTCTACCGACACCAAAAACAGGGGAACAACGTGAAACTCGGATTCACTTCTACAATTGTCGCAGCACTTCTGGCCGGCTCGGCCATGTGCGCGTTCGCTACCACCGCTGCCGCTGAGACCACGCTTCGTCTTGCGCACGCTTCTTCGCCGGAAAGCTTGATCAACAAGGCCGTCGAGAAGTTCGCCGCCGAGGTCAAGGAGGAGAGCAAGGGATCCGTCGTGGTCCAGATCTTCCCGAATGGTCAGCTCGGCGACGAAGGGCCGATCGCCGATGGCGTCGGAGCCGGCGCCATTGATATCGGCCTGGGCGGTTCGATCGATGCAATCGATCCTCGGCTCAACGTTTTGTCGCTCCCATTTCTCTTCAAGGACGCGGCGAACGTTCACAAGTTTCTGGACAGCGAGCAAGGCCAGACCGTCCAGGGTTTTGGTGCGGATCGTGGCTATATGATCCTCGGAGCCCTGGATTCGGGCTTCCGCCAGTTCGCGACCAGCAAGCCCATCGAAAAGCCGGCCGATCTCGCCGGCGTCAAAATTCGCACGCCTCCGAACCCGGTAATTCTCGCAACGATGAAGCAGTTCGGTGCGCTGGCCGAGTCCATTCCATTCGGTCAGGTCTATACCGCGCTCCAGTCGCATGTCGTCGCGGCTGTCGAGCCGGAAATGCGCGATTACTACGATTCCAAGTGGTATGAAGTCGCAAAGCAGCTCACCATCTCCAACTACATTTGGACCGCCAACTGGTGGTTCATGAACAAGGATCGGTTCGATCAGCTGGCGCCGGAAGAACAGGCGGCGATCCGCAAGGCAGCGACCGATACGGTCGCCTGGTACAGAAGCGAACTCGACCGCGCTTACGCAGAAACCCAGAGCGCGCTGGAATCGAAGGGCGTAACCGTCACCAAGGTCGATACCGCTCCCTTCTCGGCGATGGTAAAGCCCGTATACGCCCAGTTCGCCAAGGAATGGGGCGCTGATCTGGTGTCGGCGGTCGAAAAAGCCGCGTCGGCGAACTGAGGTTGAACCCATGGAGCCGTTAGAAACGTCTGCCCCGCCGTTGCGGCGGGGCCGGTGGCGCGCGCCCTCGAGTTGTTGGGCGTCGTTTCCTTCGTTGTCATGTTCTTCTCCACACTGCTCGGCGTGATCGCACGCTACTTCGAGTTCGGTGGCGTGGAGTGGTCGTTCGAGGTGGCGGGCATCGCCTTCATCTGGATCACCTTCATTGGCCTGTTGAACGCTGAATTGCGGGGCGAGAATGTCGCCTTCGAAGCGCTCAACCACGCCGCGCCGGCTGGGTTGAAGCGCGTGTTGGATCTGATTTCCGTCTTGGCCCTTGTCACCATGGGCGCGGCGTTTCTGATCAGCGGGCTTGCCGTATGGCAGCGCTCCGCAATGGTCCCGACGGCCGTGCTGCGCATGCCGACGGGTGTGATCACCGCAACCGTTCTCGTACTCGGGATCGGCGCGTTGGTGATCGGCGCCAGAAGGCTGCTGGCTCTCACTGTCTTCGCGAAGCGACAGAAAGAGGTGCGGACATGACCGTTGCAGTTCTCATCGTTAGTTTTACCTTCCTCCTGCTCATCGGCGTCCCGATTGCATGGTGCATGGGCGTTGCCAGCCTCATCACCATCTATGCCGGCGGCCTCAACTTGCCCACGGCGTGGTTCGCGCAGCAGACGCTACGCGGCGCCGACGCGATAACTCTGGCGGCGATCCCGCTCTTCCTCTTCGCGGGCGAATTGATGAACCGCGGCGGGCTCACGGCGCGCATCATGCGTGTCGCTGAACACATATTCGGTCGAATTACCGGCGGCCTCGGGCTTGTCAACGTAGCAACTGCGCTGGTTTACGGTGGCATCAGCGGCTCGGCCACGGCCGATACCGGTGCCGTCGGCTCGATCATGATCCCCGCGATGGCACAGCGCGGCTATCCGAAGGCGTTCGCCGCCGCCGTAACCGCGGCGTCTGGAACTCTCGGGATCATCGGTCCGCAAAGCGTGATCCTCATCCTCTACGGCGTTCTCACCAACACGTCCATTGGTGGCCTCCTGGTTGCTGCTCTCGTGCCGGGCGCCTTCATTGCAGCGACGTTTATGATCACGTCGTATATCGTTGCGAAGCGGCACAATTTCCCGAGAAACGAGGTTCCCGTGGCGTGGGGCGAGATAGGCAGGGACATCGTCGGCGCCTTGCCGGCACTCCTGATGCCAGTTCTCGTCCTCGGATCGATCATCGGTGGTATCGCCACCGCGACCGAAGCGTCGGCGCTGGCAGTTGTCTACTCCTTCCTCGTCGGAATTCTCGTTTATCGCGAACTGCCGCTCCGTTCGCTTTATGCCGCCGCATCGGCGGCGGTGGCGACGACAGGCGTGATCATGATGATCATGGCGCTTGCAACGCCATTCGGCTGGATATTGACCGTAGAGCAGGTGCCCGCCAACGCCGCGGCGTGGATCACCGGATTGGACACAAGCCCGATCGTCACGATCATTCTTGTCCTTGTCCTGCTGAAGATCGTCGGCTTCTGGCTCGACCTCGGCCCCGCCCTGATCATTCTCGCGCCGATCCTCGTTCCTATCGCTCTCGCGGCGGGATTGACGCCATATCAGACGGGGATCGTGTTCACGATGACGTTGGGTATCGGTCTCTTCACCCCGCCAATCGGTACGAACATCTTCGTCGTGTGCAACGTCGCCAAACTCGACATGTGGTCGGTATCGGTTTGGCTTGTTCCCTACTGGATCGCAAGCGTCATCTGTGTCGCCGGTCTGGTTGCCTTTCCTCAGCTGACAGAATGGCTTCCGAAGCTATTTGGAGTTTAATACAATGCAACATCTTGTCTGTGGAATCTCCAGCGCGGGTCGGGTGGTGCCTGAGCTGGACGGAGAACGGTTCCTCGTCGACAAAGCCCAGGGACCTTATGTCTGGGATCAGAATGGTCGGCAGTACGTCGATACCGCTCTCGGCTTCGGCGCGACGTTTCTCGGCCACACGGACCCGCAAGTAACGGAAGCTGTGCGCGTTGCGATGGAACGCGGCTCCATGCCTGCTTATGCCCACGCACTCGAAGAGGATGCTGCCGCGACGCTGGCAGCTCACACCGGGGATCTCAGCAAGGTCATCTTCCTGAACTCCGGAAGCGAGGCGGTTCATCTGGCCTGCCGGACCGCGCGTGCGGTGACCGGCAAGAGGAAGATCGTCAAGATGGCCGCGGGATATGACGGCTGGTTCGACGACGTTGCCTTTGGCAATGCCGGCTCCCCGGAGGCTCTTATGGGGACGAACATTCGCCCGAGCAGCGGCGACACGTTGCTGCTCCGGTTCAACGATATCGCCGACGCCGAACTTCTCTTCTCCGAGTGCGACGACATCGCGGCGATTGTCCTGGAGCCGATGATGGCAAATGCGGGATGCGTCGTCGCGAAGCCGGGTTACCTGGAGCACGTCGTCTCGCTTGCGCGGCGGAACGGCGCTCTCGTCATCATGGATGAAGTTCTCATGGGCTTCCGCGTCCACGCGGGCCTTGCCTCGCACTTCCTGGGCGTGTCACCGGATCTGGCAACAGTCGGCAAGGCTATCGGCAATGGCTATGCGGTCGCCGCGCTGGTTGGACGGCCGGATATCATGTCGGCCTTTGAAGATCAGCGTGTCGGGCGCGCCGGCACCTACAACGGCAATCCCGTCGCCTGCGCTGCGGTCAAGGCATCGATGGAGATCATCGACACGATCGACTACGAGCGTCTTCGTCAATCTGGCGATGCGCTACGCGAAAGCATCCGCTCATCGTTCGCGGAAAGAGGGTTCGACGTCACGACGAGCGGGTACGGAACGGTCTTCACCCTCTGGCGCGGCGGGCAACCACCTGCCGACTACCAGGAGGCGGTTCAGAAGGCCGATCCGTCCTTCACCGCCGACATGCACATCGCTCTTCGGCGGGCAGGCGTAATGTCGATGTTCAGCACCTATGGCAGGCATTACATTTCGGCCCGCAACAGCGAGGCGGTGATGCACCAGCTCGCCGAGAGCTTCGCGGACGCGGCAAAGCAGATAGCAGCATGACAACATCGGCCGGACCAGTTCCGGCCGACTTTGCATCAAGGGAGTGAAAAAGATGCCTGTAATCTACATCCTCAACGGACCGAACCTGAACCTTTTGGGAAAACGGCAGCCGCATATTTACGGAAGCAAGACTCTCGCGGATGTCGAGGTCGAGCTCCAAGCGCTGGCGAAAGAACTCGGCTTCGAGATCCGCTTTCACCAGAGCAACAGAGAATACGAGATCATCGACTGGGTCCACGAGGCGCGAGAAGACGGCGCCGCCATCGTGATCAATCCGGCCGCGTTCACGCATACTTCCGTTGCGATCCTGGATGCCTTGAACACCTTCGAGGGCCCGGTCATCGAAATACACATTTCCAACGTGCATAAACGCGAGAGCTTCCGGCATCACTCGTTCGTCTCGCATCGCGCCGATGGGATCGTCGTTGGCATGGGGACTGACGGCTATCAGCTGGCGCTCCGCGGCGCGATCTCGAAATTCAACGCAAGTCGAGACAGCAAATGAAAACCTCGATCGCGACCGTTTCCATCAGTGGTGAATTTCCCGACAAGCTCGCGGCGATCGCCAAGGCTGGTTTCACCGGTGTCGAAATCTTCGAGAACGATTTTCTGACCTTCGATGCTTCTCCTCGAGAGGTCGCCGCGATGGTGCGCGATCATGGGCTGGAGATCACCCTCTTCCAGCCCTTTCGCGACTTTGAGGGAATGCCCGAGCCGCATCGCGCCCGCGCATTCGAGCGGGCTAAGCGCAAATTCGACGTGATGGGCGAGCTCGGCACCGACTTGATGTTGATCTGCTCGAACGTGTCGCCAATCTCTCTTGGCGGCATTGATCGTGCCGCGAAGGATTTTCGTCAGTTGGGAGAACTCGCCGCCGAGCATGGCGTTCGGGTCGGATATGAGGCGCTTGCTTGGGGGCGCCACGTCAATGATCACCGTGATGCGTGGGAGATCGTGCGAAGAGCGGATCATCCGAGTATCGGTCTGATCCTTGACAGCTTCCACACGCTCTCCCGCAAGATCGACCCGAACACGATCCGCTCGATCCCCGGCGACAAGATTTTCATCGTTCAGCTCGCCGATGCTCCGATGATCGACATGGATCTCTTGTATTGGAGCAGGCACTTCCGAAACATGCCGGGCGAAGGCGATCTGCCCGTGGTCGACTTTATGTCGGCGGTGGCTGCCACCGGTTATGACGGTCCGCTCTCCCTCGAGATTTTCAACGACCAGTTCCGCGGCGGGTCCGCCCGAGCAATCGCCGAAGACGGCCATCGCTCTCTGGTCTATCTCATGGATCAGGTCGTTCGCCAGGAACCCGACATTCGCACCGACGATCACGTCATGCCCAATCGAGTTCGGGCCGAAGGCGTCGAATTTCTCGAGTTCACCACCGATGAGACACAACAGCCCGAGCTCGAAGCAATCCTGTCAACGCTGGGCTTCAAGAAAGCCGCCAGACATCGCAACCGGTCCGTGGACCTGTTCACGCAGGCCGGAATCCGAATCGTCGTGAATACCGACGTCAGAGGAGAAACCTTCGCCAGCGCTTCGTACACCGTACACGGCACAAACGCCTATGCGTATGGAATGAAGGTCGACGATGCAAAGGCAGCCGTCGAGCGTGCCCGACTTCTCGGCGCCTCGACATTTTCCGAACCACGTCTTGATGGCGAAGTCTCGGTCCCGGCCATCCAGGGGGTCGGAAACAGCGTTATCTACTTCCTCGATGATTCCGAGGATCTGAGATCGATCTGGAAGAATGAGTTCATCCCGTTGACGTGCGATGACATCGGCATCGATGCCGGTCTCAAGCGGGTCGATCATCTCGCGCAGACCACGCGGTACGATGAAATGCTCACCTGGCTGCTGTTTTACACGTCGATCTTCGAGACCAGGCGCTCGCCCATGGTCGATGTCGTCGATCCCGGTGGGCTCATCCGGAGCCAGGCCATCGAAGCGCTGACGCAACCGGGCTTCAGGCTGACGATGAACGGCGCGGACAATCGAAAGACCTTTGCCGGCAAATTCCTTGCCGAGGGATTTGGAACAAGCATCCAGCACATCGCCTTCGCGACGGACGATATCTTCGCGACGGCCCGCATGCTCGCCGATCGCGGATTTCAGCCGCTTCCCATCTCGCGCAACTACTACGACGACCTGGAAGCGCGGCTTGGTATCACTCCCGAATTTTCAGATGCACTTCGAGCCTCCGGAATACTCTACGACCGAGACGACAACGGCGAATACTTCCAGATCTACAGCCGGACATTCGGCGAAGGCTTCTTCTTCGAAATCATCGAACGGCGAGGTGCTTACGCCGGCTATGGGGCAATGAACGCTCCATTCCGAATTGCGGCGCAGAGACGACTTTCGCGTCCCGAAGGGATCCCGACGGACCAGGCTGACGGCTGATAGGTCGAGCCGGGGAGCATGTTGCGGTCGTGAGGCGAACAGGACGTTGTCACCGCGTCGCGGGTCGCCCGATGGGCGGCCCGCTTGCGTTTTGGCCGCCTGCCGCCTGCCTATCAGTTCGATGTGCGCAGATGATCGCCCGAGATCGCGTCCACGCTGGTGACACCCAGCAAGGCCATGTTGCGGTGCAGTTCCGATTGGATGATGTCGATGGCGCGGTTGATTCCGGGGATGCCGGCGACCGCGGCGGCATAGAGGAAAGGTCTGCCGATGAAAGCGAATTTCGCACCCAGCGCGAGCGCCTTCATGATATCCGTGCCGCGCCGAAATCCACCATCGATCATGACGGGCGCGGCGCCGTTCAGGCGGTCTACGATTGCTGGCAGAACCTGCAATGGGGCAGCCGTTCCATCTAGCTGACGACCGCCGTGATTGGACACGATGATGCCGTTCGCGCCGATCTGGACGGCTTGAACGGCGTCATCCGGATGCATGATACCTTTCACCACGAGGTTGCCGCCCCAACGTTTGCGAATCTGTTCGAGATGCGACCAATTGAGATGATCCTTTCGGCCGAAATCACGCATCACGTTCGACGAGATGATCGGCGCTCCACGGGTGGCGAAAGAGTTTTCGAAATGGGGGATGCCGTGATTGACGATCGTGCGCAGGAACGTGCCGGCCGTCCAGCGTGGATGCGAAACGCCTTGCCAGGCGAGACGCAGGCTCGGCCGCAGCGGTGTCGAAAACCCGGCCCGGATATTGTTTTCCCTGTTGGCGAGTGCGGCGGTATCGACGGTCAGTACCAGCGTTTTGAACCCGGCAGCCGCGACGCGGTCCACGAGTGCGTCAATCCGTTCCGGCTCACCTGGCAGATAGGCCTGAAACCACGCGCCGGGAGCGGCATTGGCCACGTCCTCCATACGGATCAGCGAGGAGCCGCTCATGATCATCGGAATGCGGCTCTCAGCGGCAGCCCGTGCCAGCATGATGTCGCCACGGTAGGCCATCACCGCGCTGATGCCCATGGGCGCTATTCCAAAAGGGGCGGCGAAGCGCTCGTTCAGAAGCGTGGTCTCGGTACTGCGGCCGGAAACATCCCGCAATACCCGCGGCTGGAATGCATATGCGCCGAAAGACTTGCGGTTGTTGTCTAGTGAGGCGTTGGTCTCGCTGGCGCCGGCGATGTAACCGAATAGCGGCTTTGGCAGGTGGCGGCGCGCTGCGATCTCGAAATCATCGAGACAGAGGATACTGGAAAGACGACGCCGCGGGCGTCGCGTGGTGAGCTTGTCCGTCATGGTGCGGCTCTCGGCGGGTCATTGGAAGGTCGGTAGCCGTCGATGCGGGCCGGAGCTCGTCCGGCCCGCATCGACATGTTCACCAAAAGGTGGCGTCAGTCCTCGCTTGCCTCGAATGCCTCCTTGCGTCCCCTGCGGATCGCCGGGAGGATCAGCGTCAGGAGCATGCCGGCCGTGATCAGCAACAGGGCCGCACTGATCGGGCGCTGCACGAAGACCATCGGATCGCCCTGTGAAAGCAGGAGTGCACGCCGGAGATTGGTTTCCAGCAGCGGGCCCAGCACGAAGCCGAGCAGAAGTGGTCCCGCCTCGCATTTCGCCTTGCGCAACACATAGCCCAGCACGCCGAATAGGATGACGAGCGCCACGTCGAAACCGCGGTTGTTGATGCTGTAGACACCAATGCAGCAGAACAGCAGGATGGCGGGATAGAGCAGGCGGTAGGGTACCTTCAACAAGCGAACCCAGATGCCGATCAGCGGCAGGTTGATGATCAGCAGCATGGCGTTGCCGATCCACATCGAGGCCACCAGCCCCCAGAACAGTTCGGGCTGATTCTGGATGACCGAAGGACCGGGGGTGATGCCGTGGATCGTCATGGCGCCGAGCATCATCGCCATGATGGAGTTCGAGGGGATGCCGAGCGTCAGGAGCGGAATGAAGGACGACTGCGCGCCGGCATTGTTCGCCGATTCCGGCCCCGCGACGCCTGCGATTGCGCCATGGCCGAATTTTTCCGGTGTCTTCGAGATCTTCTTCTCGACGGAATAGGCGCTGAAGGCGCTGAGTGTGGCGCCGCCACCCGGCAGCACGCCGAGGATCGTGCCGACCGCGGTGCCGCGAAGCACGGCGGGCCAGCTTTCCTTGAATTCCTGCTTGGTCGGCCAGAGACGGCCGATGGTGCTCTGCAGAATGCCGCGGGCTTCCTTGAACTCGAGGTTGCTGGCGATTTCGGCGACACCGAACAGACCAACGGCGATGACCACGAAGTCGATGCCATCGTAAAGTTCGGTCGAGCCGAATGTCAGTCGCGTCGAGCCGCTGTTGACGTCGATACCCACCATGCCGAGAACGAGGCCGAGGCAGACCATGCCGATAGCCTTGACGACGGAGCCGTGGGCAAGAATCGTCGCGGCGAGAAGGCCGAAGATACAGAGCGCCACATATTCCGCAGGCCCGAAGGAGAGCGCGAATGACGACAAAGTCGGACCTGCGACGGCCAGGCCGATCGTCGCGACCGTGCCTGCAAAGAAGGAGCCAAGTGCGGCGATCGCAAGTGCCGCGCCCGCGCGGCCCTTTCGCGCCATCTGATAACCGTCAATCGCGGTGACCACGGCCGAGGCTTCGCCGGGCAGGTTGACCAGGATCGCCGTCGTCGATCCGCCATACTGGGCGCCGTAGAAGATGCCCGCGAGCATGATCAAGGCGCCGAGCGGCGGCAGGAAAAAGGTAACGGGCAGCAGGATCGCCACCGTCGCCGTAGGGCCAATGCCGGGGAGTACGCCGATCAGCGTTCCAAGCAGCGCCCCGATGAAGCAGAACAGCAGGTTGGTCGGTGTGAATGCTTCGGCAAAGCCCAGCATGAGGACATCGATAAATGCCATGGGAGTTCCTTCCGGTCTCGATCAGAACGGCAGGATCGGCATCTGAACGCCGAGGCCGTAGATGAAGACGAGCGCACCAAAGACTGTCAGTAGCAGCGTGGAAATCGCGATCTCACGCCAGCGTGATTCCTGATCCGCCAGGCTGCCGATCACGAGAAGCCAGATCGTCGAAACGACAAAGCCGAGCGTCTCCGCCATGAATGCGAAGCCGGCGATAGCGATGAAGAGAATGATCAGCGGCTTGATGTTTGATTCGCCGATGGGCTCATAGGCCTTGGAAAAGGCCTTGATGAGAACATATGCGCCGATGGCGATGAGCATGCCGCAGATGACGTCGGGCAGGAATCCCGGTCCCATCATCGCCGCCGAGCCGAAGCGTAGGTCGCGCCCGGCCCAAAGGCCCAGCGCTCCCAGTCCGATCATCAATGCCCCTGCCAGAATATCGGGAAGATCCCGTTTCGTGATGGAGGCGCCGGTCATCATTGCACCCAGGGTGTTTCGTTCCAGATTTTCTGGAACCGGGCCAGGCGGTCAGGCATCTCTTTTTCCCAATCCGGGCCGGACAGATAGGCGAGCGGCAGGGCAAGCTGCTTTGCCTGCTTCTGGAAGTCCGGATTGTCGAGAACCTTCTTCATGGCATCCGAGAATTTCTGGGTAATGTCATCAGGCAAGTCGCGTGGTGCGGCGATGCCGCGCTCGGATGTCATCTGGACATCGAAGCCCTGTTCCTTGGCCGTCGGGACGTCGGGCAACTGCGGCGAGCGCTCGGTACCGAAATGCGCGATCATCCGCAGGCCCGACGTATCGTTGCCTGCGAATTCGCTGATGTTCAGGCCGCCGCCGGAGACCTGCGAGCCGAGGATCGCCGTGCGGGTTTCGCCGGCACCGCTGAATGGAATGTGGGTAAAGCTCGTGCCCGTGGCCGAGCCAAGCAGGATGATGGCGAGATGGTCGTCGGTACCAATGCCGGAGGAGCCGTAGGAAACCGAACCGGGCTTGGCTTTCGAAGCCTCGACGAAATCCTTGAGCGTCTTGATCTCGGAGGCGGCCGGAACGACGATGGCTGTCGGGTCGTCGACGATGCGCACGATCGGCTTGATCGACTTCGGATCATAACCCAGCTTGCGCTGCACCTGCATCGACAGATAGCCGGGCGTGTTGATGTAGGAGAATGTGTAGCCGTCCGGCTTGGCCTTGGCGAGCGCCGTATAGGCGATCTCACCGGAAGCACCCGGACGGTTTTCGATCACGATATCGGCGCCGAGTTCCTTTTCCAGGAACGGCTCGATGGCGCGCGCCATGACATCGGTGCTGCCGCCCGGCGCGAATGCCACGATCATTTGAATCGGGCGATCGTTCGGCCACTCGGCATGGGCGTAGGACGCGGACGCGACCAAGGCCGCGGCTGCGAGAGAAAGCTTTATACTGCGGTACTCCATATCCAATCCTCCGTTGGAGATGGCGGGCCCGGTTCCCGCCTTATGGTCCGGGGTCTCCTCCCATGGCCACGGACAGCTTCCGTGCGGCCACCTGGAGAATCTCAAGATTTTTCCTGATTGCGTCGTCCGAAAAGCGATCCGGCGGGCCGGTCAGCGCCAGCGAACCGAACAGGTTCTGGCCATCACGGAAGATCGGTACGGCAAGGCTTGCAACCTGCGGATCGCGTTCGCCGGACGTGGTATGAAATCCGGCCTTGCGGATCTCGTCGTATATGCTGCCCGAGCGGCCGTTGAATGCCAGGATGACCCTTCCCGGCGCACCACGATCCAGCGGGTAGGTGCTGCCGACACGCGCCGAATGGCGGATCGACTGATGGGAATCATGTCTGAACAGGCAAACGCGTTCATCCCCCTCGCGCACGTAAACGGCCGCGCTTTCGCCGGTCCGGGTGACCAGATCGGCAAGCAGCGGTTCGATGATGTCAGAGGCGCGGAAGGTCGACTGATAGATATTGCCAAGCTTCATGAGCTTCGGGCCAAGACGCCAGCTGGCGTCCTCGTTGCGTACGAGAAGCTGGTGTTTGGCGAGGGAGCGGGCAATGCGCAGTACCGTCGATTTGTCGAGCTCGACGCGGCGCGCGAGCTCGCCGAGCGACAACGTGAAATCACGCTCGGTGAATGCTTCCAGCAAAGACGCGGCGCGCTCGACAGCGGCGACGCCGTTTGAATTTCCAGGCATGGGCTCCTCCCAAAAAAGATGTTGTTCGTTGTACTGAGTACAACATCTTTTCAATTAGTACAATACGCGATAAATGGCATTCGTCAACGGGTGACGCCCGTTCGTCAGTAAACGCTGATCTGAATGCAGGAGGAGCATATGGGCGCAGCAAGCCGATCGCCGGCGAAGCGGCAGGCCCGGGTGATGGTCACCGGGGCGGAACTCGTTGAAGAAGCGAGAGATTTTTTGATATCGCACCATGTGGACGCGATATACGCGCCGGCATATTCCTCGCCGGAACAGCTGGCGGGAATGGCGCGCGAGCATGAGGTCGATGCGATTCTCGTGCGGCAGGGCCAGATCAATCGGTCGGTGATCGACGCCTCGCCGAGGCTGAAAGTGATCGCCAAGCATGGCAGCGGCGTCGACAACATCGACCTTGCCGCCGCCACCGATCGCAAGATCCCGGTGCTGCGTGCGCTTGCCGCCAATTCCCAATCGGTGGCGGAGCTTGCGATCAGCCTGACCGTCACGCTGATGAAGGATGTCATTCCGCTTGACCACGCGGTGAAGGGTGGAAGCTGGCCGAAAACCAAGTATGTCGGTCGTGACCTTGCCGGTTCCGTATTCGGTGTGGTTGGCTTTGGGGAAATCGGCCAAAGGGCCGCGGCCCTCGCGCGCGCGCTCGGCATGCAGGTGGTCGCATACGATCCGTTTGCCGCCGATACGGGCGATACCAAGGTGAGCCGTGACCTGGAAGCTGTTCTCGGAATGGCCGATGTCGTCAGCCTGCATTGCCCGCTGACGCCGCAAACCCATCATCTGATCAATGCCGAAAGGCTGGCTTTGATGAAGCCGACAGCGTTTCTGGTGAACACCGCGCGGGGTGCTGTCATCGAGGAAAGCGCCCTGATCGAGGCCTTGAAATCGCAGCGCATTGCCGGTGCCGCGCTCGACAGTTTCGAGATCGAGCCGCCACTGGCGGACAATCCCTTGTGGTCGCTTCCCAATCTGATTGCCACGCCACATGTGGGCGCTGCCGCCCGCTCCGCACTGCGCAACATGGCAGTCTATGCGGCACAGCACATTGTCGGCGTGCTTGAAGGAAGGGACTACGACAGGCAGGCCCTCGCCAACCGGGACCTGAACACGGCGGCCTGACGGGCTGAACGATACCACTGTCTGCGCCGAGCTTTCGATTTGGCGACGGCACAGAGGCAGGAACGAGAACTCGCCGTGCACGGATCAGATACATCACACCGATCCCGGCGGCGAAAAACAAAACAAGCAGTAGAGGAGACATGCTTATGAACGCCATTCGACTTCTTGAACCATCGCGCCGGGCATCCGCTGATTACGTCGCGAAATTCGCGCAGGTGCCCGTCGCTTGCGTCAGCGACGTCATGCTTCGCACCGAAGCGGCCGGCCCGCGGCTTCGCCCGATGCATGCCGGTGGCGTGCTTTGCGGCCCGGCATTCACGGTCAAGACCCGTCCCGGTGACAACCTGCTGATCCACAAGGCGATCGACCTGGCCCAGCCGGGCGATGTCATCGTGATCGACGCCGGTGGCGAACTGACCAACGCACTGATGGGCGAAATGATGCTGGCCTATTGCGAAAAGCGTGGTTTTGCCGGCGTCGTCGCCAATGGTGCGATCCGCGACAGCGCCTATGTCAAAGCGCATGCCTTTCCGGTCTATGCGGCGGGCATCACCCACCGCGGTCCCTACAAGAACGGCCCCGGCTCCCTCAACGTGCCGATTGCAATCGACGGCATGATCATCGAGCCCGGCGATCTGGTGATCGGCGATGAGGACGGCCTGGTCAGCGTACCGTTCGCCATGTTGGAGACGGTTTACGCGGACGCTTCGAAAAAGGCCGCGACGGAAGCAAGGCAGCTGGACGCTATTCTCTCGGGTGCCTACGGACCGAATGACCGAAAATGGGTTGATAAGGCTTTCGCTGAGGCAGGGTACCAAGTCGTGACGAGCTAAGCTGGCGGATCGGTCGTTTCTGCGCCTTGCGATGGGAGTGCAAGCCCTGAGCGCGACGGCGCAGGAAGGCCGGCGAGACCGCGCAGGTTGATGACGTTAAGCTTGCCGTCGCCAATCGACGAGCATAGCTCGCGCGTCAGTCCGGATCACGCGACTTTGTTCTCGCACACCTTCGCGGTGACCGACCTGCCACTGAAGCTTCGGATCGTCAGTCCGGTGCATCTATGACCGGTGCGAAGGCCGTTGTGTTGAACACCTCAAGCCGCGCTTCGCCCTTTGGAAATGCAAGGATGGTCAGGCTTGCCGGACCAACGGGAATGATGCGGGCAGGCGCCAATCCAAGTGTGCCGTCAAGGGCCGCGCGAATGACGCCGCCGTGGCAAACCATCAGAATGGTATCGGCCTCCGCCGCGAGCGCCATTTCGATTGCGCGCGCAACACGGGCACGAAAATCGGCCCAGATCTCGCCGTTCTCCGGCGCGAAAGTTCCAGCTCGCCAACCGGCATAGGCGGCCGGCGCATCGGCCATCAGATGGGCAATCTCGGCGCCAGTCCAGGTGCCGACATCCTGCTCACGCAACATCGGCTCATGGCCCGCCTCCGGGTAGCCAAGCAAAGCGGCGGTCTGCACGGCACGTTTCAGATCCGAGGTCATCACCAGTCCGGGCCTGAAGCTCGCAACTATTGGCGCCAGCGCCCGCGCCTGCTCCCTGCCGCGTTGCGAAAGGTCGATATCGGCCTGTCCCTGCAGGCGGCGGATGGCGTTCCATTCGCTTTCGCCGTGGCGAACCAGAAGGATGCGTTTCATGAAATGCGTGTTCCCTGTTTGTCGAAAATTGCCGCCGGCGCCGTCGGAAGGCGAAAGCGCAGCCTGCCCGAGGGGCGAGCGACCTGGTCGGAGACGGCGGTGATGCGGATGCCGTTGACGATGCCGGTCACGAGAAACCGGCCGGCCATCGGCACCACTTCGGCCAGAACGGCATCGAATGTGCGCGGACCTACCTCGTCGGCCAGCGTGATCTGTTCGGCCCGTACCATCGCGTGGCCGGAATGATCACGCAGCAGCGGATCGGGCATGGTGCCGAACCAGTTGCCGTTCTCGATCGGGATCAGGTTGGCGGCCGGGGTGCCGACGAAACCGGCGACGAAGGCCGAAGCCGGCTCGGCCAGCAACCTGTCCGGCGCGTCGAACTGCTCGATACGGCCATTGTTCATAACCGCCACATGCGTCGCCATCGTCATGGCCTCGACCTGATCATGGGTCACGTAGACGGCGGTTGCGCCCGTGGCGGCGTGGACCTTCAGAAGCTCGAAGCGCATTTCCACGCGCAAGGTGGCATCGAGGTTGGAAAGCGGTTCGTCGAACAGCATCACTTTCGGCCGCGGCGCGATCATGCGCGCCAGCGCCACGCGCTGCTGCTGTCCGCCGGAAATCTCGCCGGGATAACGGTTGGCGAGTTTTTCTATACCGAGCATGCCCATGGCGTCAGCCACGCGCGCGCCGCGTTCCTCTGTCGGCAGTTTCGCCACCTTCAGCGGCCATTCGATATTGCCGGCCACCGTCATATGCGGCCACAGCGCATAGGACTGGAACACCAGGCCGGCATTGCGGTCCGCCGGCGGCAGCGAAAAGCCCGCCTCACCATCGGCCACCAGCGTGTCGCCAAACCGCATTTTTCCGGATGTCGGCTGGTCGAGACCGGCCAGCATGCGCAGCATCGTGCTTTTGCCGCAGCCGGAAGGGCCGAGCAGAACCAGAAACGAACCTTCCGGCACGGAGAAACTGACATTGGAAACGGCATTGGAATTGCCGAAGGATTTTGTGATCCGGTCGAGGGAAATCACGGCGCGACCTCACGTAAAGGACTGGCGGCGGGGACCGCGCAGAAGCGTGGCGGCGCCGGTAGCCAGCATGGAAATGATCAGGATGACGAGCGTGACCGCATTGGCGAACTGGTAGAACCCGTCGGATGCATAGGAATAGGACAGGATTGCCAGAAGCGGCGACGTCGGCGTGTAGAGAAGGATGGTGATCGTCAGGTCGCCGATGACATTGACGAAGGCAATCAGCAGCCCGGCGGTGAGACCACGCGCGGCCAGCGGAAGCGTGATGGCGCCGAGCCTGCGCAGGAAGCCGGCGCCGGTCATGCGCGCCGCCTCGTCGATATCGCCCGATATCTGCGAGATCGTCGCCCGTCCGGTCTGCACGGCGAAGGGCAGCGTGGCCGCCGTCAGGGCCAGGCCAAGCAGAAGCTTGGTGCCGTAAAGCGCCGGCAGCGGGCCGATCGGTGCGCCGTAAAGCGCGATATAGGCGGCCGCGAAGGCGATGCCGGGCAGCAGCATCGGCAGAAAACTCAGTTGCGATACTAGGCTGCTCAGTACCGGAACCTTCTGCCGTGTAAGCGCGACCGCGATCAGGATGCCGATCACGTTGGAGGCGAGTGCCACCGCCATGCCGAGCCCCAGCGTGGTGGTGAGTGCCGAGAGAAGCTGCGGATTGTAAAAGATGCCCGGTTGGCCGCGGGCGAAGGCCGGATCGGGGCGTCCGATCCAGTAATGCAGAGTCCAGTCGGAGAAAAGCGCAAGCGACGAAGGCGCAAGGCTGGCCGCCACCAGCAGAAGGATCGGCAGGATCGTCGTGAGAATGCACACGATCCAGGCGATGACCGTCAGCGGCAGACGCGCGCCGCCGAGGGCGAAACGGCGCGGACGCGCACCTTTCCCGCCGATCGTCGCAAAGCTGCGGCGGCCGGCAAGCACACGATTGCCGAGGCCGAGAAAGATGGCGGATATGCCGATCAAGAGGATGGCGAGAACGTATCCGCGCTCCGTCTGGCCGATCTCGATCATGCCGAACAGGCGGGTCGAGAGCGTCTGCATGCGCACCGGCAGGCCAAGCAGGGCGGGAGCGGCGAAATTGGAAACCGCGGCGGCGAATGCCAGCGAACCGGCGGCGATGACGGCGGGAGTGACGACCGGAAGGACGATGCCGAACAATATGCGCTTGCGCGAGGCTCCGGTCATCTGTGCGGCTTCGACGAGATCGCCGTTCACGGTGGCGAGCGCCGCCGCGATCACGGTGAAAGCCAGCGCATAATATTGGGCGATCAGCACGGCGATGGTCGGCGTCATGCCCCAGGACAGCCAGTCAGGCACGGCAAAGCCAAGGCCTTCCAGAAGGCCGCCGGCGCCGCCGACGCGGCCGTTGCGGAAGAGTGTGCCCCAGGCAAGCGCGGTGGCAAAACTCGGAATCATGAAAGGCAGCGTCGCCATGAAGGCGATGGCCGGCCGGCCGGGCATGTCGGTCATCACCACCAGCCAGGCGAGAAAGCCGCCGAGCAACACGCAACCGGCAGCCACGGCGAGGCCGATGATCATGGTGTTGACAGTCGGCCGCCAGAACAGGTTTTGCGACAGACGGCTTGCCAGAACATCGCCCCAGGCGGCGGATGACGGATAAAGCGTCTGCACGAGAATGGTGGCAAGCGGCGCCGCCACCAGCACGACAAGCACCAGCGCCATGATCAGTGTCAGGCCGCGCTTGCCGAATGCTGAACCGATCGGTCCGAGCGGGGATTTCATGTGTTGCTCCGGATAACGAGGGCAGGGCTGTGCCGCCCGCGCTGTTGTGTTGTCTGTATTCTAATGTCCGGCTCGAACCGGAGACCAAAGACAGGCGTGCTCACCGCCGGTAGCGATCAGAACCGCGTTCAGAAACAGAGGAGACAGGCGGCCCAACCGCCCATCTCCGGTCGAAAACGTCACTGCAGCGCAAGAATGAAGTCCGCCACCTGTGCACGGATTTTCGCGGTTTCTGCCGGCGCCATCTGCCAGCCCTTGAAGTCGGCAAGCGGAATCGCGTCCTTGTGCGGCTTGATATCGGAGCGGGTCGCCCAGTCGCCGGCCACGTAGAAGGGCTTGAAGCCTTCGCCGCCGTTTTCGCTTTCATCGCCCATCATGAAATCGACCGCGAGGCGCGCCGCAGCGGGGTTCGCCGGCTTTGGATTGAGCGCCAGCAGTGCCGGGAAAACGATACCGTTGGACGGGGCAACGTCGTTTGCCACCTGCAGAGCCCAGCCTTCATCCTCGTTGTCGCGGCGGTCGGAATAGCTGGTGAAGCCGATCGGCGGCTTCGTCTGGCCCTTTGCGCCGATCGCCTTGTTCACGTCGTCGGTGGAACCGACCAGGACGAGGTCATTGGCGAAAAGATCGGTGATGAACTGCTGGCCGGCGTTCTCGTTGCCGTCCGTCAGTGCGATCTTCTTGCCGAACGCGGCTTCATAGGCCGTGGCCATCTCGTCGGATTTCAACACGATCTCGGTCATCAGGTCGAGATAGTCGCCGCGCTGCAGCGGATCGACCATGATCACGCGGCCCTTCCATTCCGGCTTGGTCAGGTCCCAGAGGTTCTTGACCGGCGAACCCTCGGGATAGGCCTCCTCGTTATACATCAGAACCTTGGTGGACAGGCGCTGGGCCAGAAGCGGCGTCTTGAAGGCATCCGCAAGATCACCTGCAACACGCGGCGGCACGTAAGGCGCAACCAGCTTGTTGGCCAGAAGCTCGGTCAGCACGATCGGGGCGTCGGAAATGTAGATCACGTCGGCGCCTGGCAGGCCGGCCTGCGCCTCGCTCTTGATGCGGGCGATCTGCTCGGTGGAGGACATGTCGAAAGTGACCATGTCGATGCCGGGATAAGCGGCTTCAAACGCCTTCTCGACTCGGCCGATACGGCTGGTGAAAGCGTAGACCGTCACCTTGCCTTCCTGTTTGGCCTGCGGCAACAGGTCAGCGGCGGACTTGGTGTCGAGTTCTTGCGCGAAGGCGGCGGTGGTCATCAGAAAGGCTGCGGTTGCAATCAGGACGCGGCGCATGGACGTGGCTCCGTTGTTGGGTCTGGCCACGTGTAGTGTTTTCTTGCGACGGTTTTATGACGTGCAAGTTTTCTTGCAAATCAACTTTCGAATCTTGCGATCAGCTCACCCAGACGGTCCAGGGTGGCGAGTGCTTCGGGACCGCGCCGCGCCGCCAAGGCGAGGATGATGGCATTGCAGATCGCCATCGGCACCGTCAGCGTCTGAAAGCTGTCGGGCATGCCCGCGCGAGGGGCGGAAAGCAGCACATCCGGGCTCGGCGTGAGCGATGGGCCGATCGTGCCGGAAATCACCACGGTCTTCGCCTTGGTCTCGGCCGCCACCTGCATCAGCCGCTCATAGTCCGGTGGCTGCCGGCGGAAGGCAAAGAGGAGGAGGGCATCGCTTTCCGAGAGGGTCAGCATCTGCTCGGCGAGATCACGCGGGCTGCCCGAAAGCGGGTGGCTGTCTATGCCCAGCCGCCGCAGCCGCCGTTCCATCAGCACGGACAGAACCTCGGCGTTGCCGTGCCCGTAGATGAATACCCGCCGCCGGTCGAGCTTCTCGGCCGCCTCCAGAATGCGGGTGTCGCTGATGTGGTCGGTCATGGCCGTCAGCGCCGACAGTTCGCTCGCCACCAGGAGCGGCAGAAAGCCTCGGGCGCGGGCGTCGCTGAGCGTCGCGGAAATGCGCTCGGCCGGATCGGAAACCTTCAGAAATTCACGGCGCAGTTGGTCACGGAACTCGGCATAGGAGGAGAAACCGAGCTTGCGGGCAAGGCGGGACGTCGTCGCCTCATGCACGCCCAACCTGTTGGCGAATTCGCTCGAGGTGCCGATCGCCACGTCGCGCGGCGCCTTCAACAATTCCGAGATCAGCCGTTGTTCCGTCGAGGTCAGGCTGCCGGCCACCGCCTGCACGCGTTCCACAACCGACTTGCGAAGGTCAACCTTTGACATGATGGTCCCGTGCGTTTTGCTTTGATCTACCGGCTATCGCGACATCGAAACAAAATCAACTCGGCCGCGGGAAACGGCCAGGCGGCCGCGAGATTCATCGTCTGTCCGACCGATCACGACCGTTGGCCGGCCACGCGGGGACCGAAGCCGCCGCAATTCATATCTTCGATGGAACGGCCGGACGTTCTGTCGTCGGCGAGGGGTCCTTTATCGCGTCGAGAGGCCCTTCCAAGGCTGTTCGCGGAGGAACGAGTTGCGGTTCGATCATGATGATCTGCGGCTGCGCATTTTCTTCTTCCAGCAGATCGAAGCCTCGGTCGAGCATCTCCGAAACATCCGGCTTGATCATGTAGACCGGGAAGGGAAGGAACGATCCGAAGGGATCGTAGTCGAAACACCCCACCACGATATCCCCGAAGGCCTCGCCATCGTGGCGTCCCATGAAGCGCAGGAGCCCTTCGAAATTGATCGACGAGTTGACGAAGAAGCAGCGGGGCAGCCGGCCATGCTTTTCATAGAAGCGCTCGAAGGCCAGCGCGGTCATGCCGGGAGAGTAGCCGGTGGTCTCGATATCGTCTTTCGCGATGTCGCTGCCGAAGATCGATTGCTTCACCGCGTGAAAGCCGATCACGCGGTCGCGGCTCGCATGGTCGTCACGCCCGCCGAAAAAGAACACCTCGTCGGCGGTCAGCGGCCCCACTCGCTCGGCGTGTCGAATGATCGCGGTCGTCAGTAGCTCCGCGCCATGGCGGTTGGCGGAGATGATCGATGGAGCGTACTTGCCGGGCAAGTCGATGTTTACGTGAGGAATTCCTGCTCTGAGGCAGGCTTGATGAACGCCGTCTGGGTCCGTCGCGCCAGCGACGAAGAGCGAATCGATGGAGTATGCGATCAACGATTCGACGGTACGCCGTTCCTCTTCCGGGTCGCGCCGGCCGGAAACCACCATCGGCACCAGTCCTCGCTGTCGCGCCTTTGCCTCGAATGTCTGGGCCATCGAAGAAAAAAACCGGGTGTCGTAAACGGGTATAAGCAGGCCCGTCAGACCAGATCGTGAGCTTCGCAATGCCCGGGCCTGAAGATTGGCCGTATAGCGGTGCGCTTTGGCCAGCGACATGATTTTTTCAGCCGTTTCCTCGGAGATGCGGCGCTTTCGCCAGGTGCCGTTGAGGACCGCGCTGACAGTCGACGGGGACGCGCCGGATACCTGCGACAAATCGTAAATCGTTGCTTTCTTTTGTTCTTTTTCCGACATCCACGAATCTCCTCGCTGGTCTTCGCTATTTAGAACAATCGAGCCTCTTGACGAAAGGCTTTTTAATGATATGTTCATTGCACCATCGATTGTGCAAGAAAGCAATAACGATTGTGCACAAAATGGTAGCTTTGAGGAAAGCGGCAAGGGAGGAGGTTCTGTCATGGAGCCGAAAGCGCTTAGCACACAGGCATGGTGCTCGTGTGGTGCATCTCCTTTGTCAGTATCGGAGGAGAGAAATCCATGAAGAGAATGCTCGCAGTCACGCTCGGCCTCTCGCTGACGCTTCTTGCATCCACCGCCTTCGCTGGGCCGAAGATCGGTGTTGTCGTGAAGATCGGCGGTATCCCGTGGTTCAATGCCATGGAGGCGGGGATCAAGGAGCAGAGCAGCAAGCTCGGTGTCGAAGGCTTCATGGTCGGTCCGACCAGCGCCGATCCGGCTCTTCAGGTTCGCGCGATCGAAGACCTGATCGCCCAGAAAGTTGACTATATCGGCGTCGTACCGAACGACGCCAAGGTGCTGGAGCCGGTTCTCAAGAAGGCCCAGGAAGCCGGCATCAAGGTCATTACTCATGAATCGCCCAAGCAGGTCGGCGCGGACTGGGATTTCGAACTGGCTTCCGCCAAGGGCTTCGGCGAAGCGCACGGCAAGCTTCTCGCGGAAAAGATGGGCGGCAAGGGCTCCTACGCGGTATTCGTCGGCTCGTTGACCGTTCCGCTGCACAACGCCTGGGCTGATGCGGCGATCGCCTACATCAAGGCCAACTACCCCGACATGAAACTGGTTGGCGACCGCTACGGCGTGGCCGAAGATGTCGACAAGAGCCGTTCCACCGCCCTCGACCTCATGGCTGCGAATGCTGACCTCAAGGGCTTCCTCGCCTTCGGGTCGCAGGGTCCGATCGGCGCTGGCCGCGCGGTCGAAGAGCGCCGCAAGGACGGGAAGGTGTTCGTCATCGGTCCGTTCTCGCCGGGCCAAGGCGCGAAGCTCATCAAATCGGGCGCGCTCACAGGCGGCTTCATGTGGAATCCCAAGCAGGCCGGCGAGGTCTTCGTGACGCTCGCGGATCGTATTTCCAAGGGTGAAGTTCCCAAGGCGGGCGATGACATCGAAGGTCTCGGGAAAATCAATCCCGAGGGCAACACGATCATCGTCGACCAGCTCTTGGCCATCAACAAGGATAGCATCGACAAGCTGGTTGCCATGGGCCTCTGATCCTCCCCAAGCCCAGGCCTGGGTCGCGGGGAGCATGCTCCTCGCGACCTCCAACTAAAATCTACCGGCACCTGCGCACCCCGCCACCGGCGGCTGATCAGGGAGATATGCTATGAGCGCTCAACCGCTCCTTTCACTGAAAAACATCAAGGTCACCTTCGGCGGCGTCCGCGCCCTGAAAGGTGTTTCGTTCGAGGTCAATCCCGGCGAGGTCCATTGCCTGGCAGGCGAAAATGGCTGCGGCAAGAGCACTCTGATCAAGGTCATCACCGGCGTCTACAAACCACAGGACGGTGCCGAGTTCTTCTTCGACGGCCAGCCGATCGGTGCGATGACGCCGACGCTCGCACAGTCGCTGGGAATTCAAGTCATCTGGCAGGACCTCGCGCTTTTCCCGGAGATGTCCGTCGCCGAAAACATCGGTTTTCAATACGCGGTCAACGGCAAGTACGGCCTCGTTGACAAGCGCAAGATCGAAGACGCGGCCGAGAAGGCGCTTGCGCGTCTCGGGGTCAGCCTGGACCTCCATAAGCCGCTCAAGGAACTGCCGATCGCGCAACGTCAGATCGTCGCCATCGCGCGCGCACTGGTCGGCGAGGCTCGGCTGGTCTTCATGGATGAGCCGACGGCATCGCTGACACAGTCCGAGACGGACTACCTGATCGACATCGTCCGGCATCTGTCGGCATCCGGTGTCGCCGTCGTCTTCGTTTCCCACCGCCTCGCGGAAGTCCTCGAGATTTCCGACCGTATGACAGTCCTTCGCGATGGTGCGCTCGTTGGCGTGTTCCCTGTCGAAGGGATGACCCAATCCCGCGTGACGGAACTGATGACGGGACGGAATTTCGACAGCTCGGTGATCGCTGCCGACCATGACGACGCAAGCGTGGTGCTGTCCGTGCGCGGGCTCACGCGCGCCGGCGAGTTCGAGAACGTCACGTTCGACCTCAGGCGCGGCGAGACGCTTGGAATTACCGGCCTGCTTGGTGCCGGCCGCACCGAGCTTGCGCTGACGATTTTTGGAATGCATCGCCCGCAGGCCGGTGAAATTTCGATCGAGGGCAAGCGCGTGAGCTTCGGCTCCAACCGGGATGCCATTCGCGCGGGCGTCGCCTACCTCTCGGAAGACCGCTTGTCGCTTGGCCTGAACCAGCCGCAATCAATTGCCGACAACCTGGTGATGGCATCGCTCGACAAACTCATGTCGGGCGGAATGATCTCTCCCGCCAGGAAGGCAAGCGTCGTCGATCATTGGATCAAGGCGCTCGGTGTCAAGATCGGCACGCCGGATGACCCCATTCGAACGCTCTCCGGCGGCAACCAGCAGCGCGTCGCGATCGCGAAGTGGCTGGCCATCGGCCCCAAGATTCTGATCCTCGATGCTCCGACCGTCGGCGTCGATGTCGGCGCCCGCGCCGGGATCTTCGAGATCGTGCGCAAATTGGCGGCGCAGGGACTGGCGATCATTCTGATCTCGGACGAACCACCCGAGGTCTTCTTCAACGCCGACCGCATCATCCACATGGTGGAAGGCAAGATCCACGCGACCTATGACCCTAGAAACGTGTCGCTCGCCGAACTGGAGGCCGCCGTCTATGCGTAGATTGATCCTGGGACACACGACGGAATTCACGCTTCTGGCGGTCATGGTCGTTCTTTGCATCGTTCTGTCTTTTCAGACGGATCGGTTTTTTACCGTCTCGAACGCGTTTGACGTGCTGAACGTCTCGGCCGTCAACATCATCTTTGCCGTCGGGCTGCTCGTGGTCCTGATTTCGGGCGGGATCGACATTTCCTTCGCCGTTGCCGCGTCGGTCGTCCAGTACGTGACCGCCCTTGCGCTCGGCGCATTGGGGGGTGGGAACTGGGCCGAGGGTTTCATCATCGCCGGCGCGATCGGCATCGGGCTCGGCTTGATCAACGCGGCGCTGGTCTACCGACTGCACATCATCTCGATCGTCGCGACGATCTCGACCTTCAACATCTTCTTCGGGCTTCTGATGTTCTTCACCAAGGGCGTGTCGATCTACGACCTGCCGGAATGGCTGACGACGCGGGTTGTCTTCTATGAGCACGAGATGGCGGACGGCTCATGGGTGGAGCTCACCCTGCCGGTCGTCGTGATGATCGTCTGCTGCGTCGCGACCTGGTTCATGATCTCCCGCACGACCATTGGCCGCCAGCTTTACGCATTTGGCGACAATCCCGAGGGCGCGCGCCGCTTCGGCATCAATATCGGGGCCATGCACTACATTTCGTTCGGCTGGCTCGGGCTGATGGCCGGTATCGCCGGACTGATGCAGGCCCACTACGCCGAGGAGGTCGTTCCGAATGCTCTCTACGGCCGTGAACTCGACGTTCTCGCAGCGACGGTTCTCGGCGGGGCCCGGCTCGGGGGTGGAAAGGGCTCGGTCATCGGCTGCGTGCTGGGAGTGTTGATGGTCTCCATCACCCAGAACGGCCTGAACCTGATGGGCGTCTCGCCATTCGCGTTCAAGATGATCGTCGGTGCTATCATTCTCGTCGCCATCACGCTCTCATCCGCACGTATCGACAAGCTTCTGCCGTTCCTTGCCAAGGGCGGCGCCAGAAGGGGGAGCACACACTGATGAAAGCCATCGCTCAACGGTTCAATGCCACCTTCGGCGCGGACATGGCAGGGCCGGCCATCGCCTTCCTGGCCGTGATGATCATCTTCGGTCTTGCAGCCAACAACTTCATCTCCGCCGCGACATTCGGCTCCGTCGCCTTCCAGCTGCCCGAACTCGGCCTGCTCACGCTTGCGATGCTGCTTCCGCTTCTGACCGGCGGCATCAACCTGTCGGTCACATTCACCGCGAATCTGTCGGGGCTTGCGGCGGCCTGGGTGATGCAGTCCTACGGCGGGGTCGATGCTCCTCCGTCCGCCTTCCTGCTCGGTGTTCTGGCAGCGCTGGCCACCGGCGGCGCGGCGGGTCTGATGACCGGAGCGGCGATCGCCTATACGCGCGCCCATCCGATCCTCGTGACGCTGTCCATGATGATCTTCCTGCGTGGCCTCGGCGAGTTCCTCACGCGTGGCGGTGACGTCTCCGGCTTCCCGAACTTCATCGCTCCGATCGGGCACGGGCAGATATTCGGCCTGCCGATCCCGCTGTTGATCTTCATCGTTTGCGTCGGCCTGTGGCAGCTGCTGCTGATACGCTTCAAGCTGGGCTTCGGGCTGCTGATGATCGGCTCGAACATCGAGGCGGCCCAGTATTCCGGTCTGAACACGCGCCGCATCCTGGTCCTCGTCTATACGCTGTCCGGCATGATGTGCGCGGTCGCTGGCGTGATCATGCTCGCTCGCTTCAACTCCGTCCGTGTCGGACACGGCGAGTCCTACCTGCTGATCACGGTGCTGGCCGCGTTCCTGGGCGGGATCAATCCTTTCGGTGGCTTCGGACGCGTGCTGCCGGTCTTCGTTGCGCTGATCGTGCTCCAGCTCCTGTCGTCCGGTCTCAACCTGATGGGCGCCAATCAACATCTCGCGACCGCGCTATGGGGCGTTCTGATGATCGTCGTCATGGCCGCGCGAACCATCGTTTCGGCCTACATGGCCTCACATAAAAAGAAGGGATGAACCGTGCAGGGTTTTGGAATTCACGCAAGCATGTGGACCATGACGTGGGACCACGCGGGCGCAGAGCGGGCCATTGCCGGCGCAAGGAAGTACCAGCTGGGTTTCATTGAAATCCCGTTGCTCGATGCGCCGTCGGTTGACGCCGGGTACACGCGCGCTCTTCTCGAGAAGAATAATATCAGGGCAGCCTGCTCGCTTGTTCTGCCCGAGCCGGCATGGGCGTCGCGGCGACCCGACGCGGCGATCCTCCACCTGGAGACGGCAATCGACAAGGCGGCCGAGATGGGCGCCGAGGCTCTCACCGGCGTGACCTTCGGCGGCACCAATGAGCGAACCGGATCACTGCCAACTCAGGCGGAGTACGACAATCTGGCGCGTGCGCTGGAAGCGGCGGCGAGGCGGGCGAAGTCCAGGGGCATTCAACTCGGCATCGAAGCCGTGAACCGATACGAAAACCATCTGATCAATACCGCCGCGCAGGCCGTGGCGCTGGTCGAGCGGATCGGAATGGACAACGTCTTCGTGCATCTCGACACGTTCCACATGAATATGGAGGAAAAGGGCGCCGCCAACGGCATTCTCGCGGCACGTGATCACCTGAAATACATGCACATGTCGGAGAGCGATCGCGGTGCCCCCGGTGCCGGCAACGTGCCATGGGATTCGATCTTCGTCGCGCTTTCGGCAATCGGCTTCAAAGGCGCTCTGGTTCTCGAGAGCTTCGTCGGCATGCCGAAAGAGATGGCCGGCGATATCTCGACGTGGCGTCCTGTGGCCCGCGACGAAGAGGAAGTCATGGGAGACGGTCTCTCGTTCCTGCGCGGCAAGGCGGCGCAATATGGAATGAAGGACTTCGGCGCGTAGGCATGAGGCCGATGGAAGGGAGGAATTCCTTGAGCAAAATCGATGAAAACGCGAGTGAGATCGCCGCGGTCGCCGCTGAGCGTCTGTCGCGAAATGGCGGCAGGCGGGTTCTTGTCGCCATCGCCGGCGCTCCCGGATCGGGAAAGTCGACGCTTGCCGAAAAGGTCGTGCAGGGCCTCAACAATGATCGGATCAACGCGGCCCTGTTCCCCATGGATGGCTATCACTACGATGACATCGTCCTGGAGAAGATGGGCCGGCGGCCGTTCAAGGGGGCCATCGATACGTTCGACGCGCACGGGTTTCGTCGAATGCTGGAGCGGCTCAAGGCCAACGAGGACGACGTCGTTGCCGTTCCCGTCTTCGATCGATCGATCGAGATCGCCCGAGCCGGTGGAAGTCTGATCCCCCAGGCGACCGAGATTATCGTCTGCGAGGGGAATTACCTGCTTTCCCGCCAGGCGCCATGGGACAGGCTCAAGCCGATTTTCGACTTCACGGTCTTCGTTGATGTCAGCGAGGACAATCTGCGCAAACGGCTCCAGGATCGTTGGCGGTCCTATGGTCTCGATCCAAAGGAAATCAATCGCAAGGTCGAAGAGAACGATCTGCCGAATGGCCTTGCCATCATATCGGGCAGCGCCGAGCCCGACCGACGCATCGACAACAACTAATTCGCGACGTCGGACCGGATGCATTGCGGCTGTCACCGTCTTCGTCGGTGCCCTCCGCCTGCCCGCCACCAACCAAAGATAGCTGAAACCTCAAGGAGGCTCTTATGAAACACGGTATCTACTACTCCTACTGGGAACACGAATGGAGCGCGAAGTTCGGCCCTTACGTCGAGAAGGTGGCGAAGCTCGGGTTCGACGTGATCGAAGTCGCCGCGCATCACATCAACGAATATAGCGATGCCGATCTCGCAGCGATCAAGCAAAGCGCCAAGGACAACGGCATCATCCTGACGGCCGGTATCGGTCCTTCCAAGACGAAGAACCTGTCATCGCCCGATGCCGACGTGCGCAAGGCCGGCAAGGCCTTCTTCGAGCAGACGCTTGCGAACGTCGCCAAGCTTGACATCAAGTCGATCGGCGGCGCGCTGCACTCCTACTGGCCGGTCGACTATTCGCAGCCGGTCGACAAGGTCGGCGACCGTGCGCGCGGTGTCGAAGGCATTCACGGGATCGCGGATTTCGCGAACAACCTTGGTATCAACCTTTGCATCGAGGTGCTGAATCGGTTTGAAAACCATGTGCTGAACACCGCCGCTGAAGGCGTTGCCTTCGTGAAGGACGTCGGCAAGCCGAACGTCAAGGTGATGCTCGACACCTTCCATATGAACATCGAAGAAGACAGCTTCGGCGATGCCATCCGTACAGCCGGACCGCTGCTCGGGCATTTCCACACCGGTGAAAGCAACCGCCGCGTACCCGGAAAGGGCAGGATTCCGTGGCACGAAATCGGCCTCGCGCTGCGTGAGATAAACTACACAGGTGCCGTCGTGATGGAGCCGTTCGTCAAGACCGGTGGCACGATCGGGTCCGATATTCGCGTGTGGCGCGATCTCACGGATGGCGCGGACGAGGCCAAGATGGACGAGGATGCGCGCAATTCTCTCGCGTTCTCGCGCTTCGTGCTCGGAGGCTGAGATCGACTGTGCCATCCCGGCCGAGCCCGATGTCACGTCGAGCGGAATGAGGGGTGATAGGGGTCTGGATCGGCTCGCGCGGGCCGGGGCTGCCGGCGGAACGGGAAAGCAGGCCAAGGGCTGCTCCGTCCTGCCGGCCGGCGCCAGGTGGGCTCAATTCCTGCTGGTTACCCCTCCCGATAGTTCAAAGTCGAACATGCGTTGCGTTACGAGAGCCGCGGCGCCGCGCGCCCAGGAGTTGTCCTTCCAGTCCAGCAGCAGGGGAGGCGGTGATCGGAAAGCCCCCTCGGCGAGTGCATGCCGAAGCGGGCGCAGGAAGTGATCGCCCAGGGAGACAGCCTCTCCGCCGGCAACGATGACCTCCGGATCGGTGATGTTGGTGATATTGGCGAGTGCCGTTCCGATCGAGCGGCCTGCCTCCTCGACGAGGCCGACGACGACGGGATCTGCCGCTGCAAGCGCGCTGCGCAACTCCGTTGGCCCCTTGTCGCGCCCCCCGTCGCCTCGCGCCAGCGCTGCACGACCGCCGCCTCGGAGTGGTAAGCCATGAGGCAGCCGCGCTTGCCGCATTCGCACGGTCTCCCGTTCGGCTCGAAAAGCGTGTGGCCCATCTTGCCGGCCGCGCCATTGGCCCCGCGATACAGTTTGCCCTCGATGATCTGGGCGCAGGCGATGCCTACGCCTACGGCCAGCACCGCCATGTTCCTGTGCTGGCGACCCAGGCCGAACAGTTGCTGGGCGATGGCGTAGGCGTTGGTGTCGTCCTCAAGCCAGACGGGTGCGCTGACGCGTGCCGCAAGCATGCGAGCGAGCGGCACGTCGTTCCAGTCGAAGCGATTGCTTCTGACGCAGGAGGTCTGATCATTGCTGATGACACCGGGCATCGAGATGCCGATGCCGGCAAGTTTCGCCTGAGGGCGCTGCGCAAGCGCGACCAGCCTGGGTACCGCCTTGGCCAGGACATCGGCGATGGCGTCGGGTGTGTGATCCTCGAGCCCGAGCCGCATGGCCGCGATCGGGTTGGTCGCGAGATCGGTTGCCACGCACTCCACGGCCCCGAGCATCAGCTTGAACCCGATCGCGATGCCATGATCATAGTCGATCTGGACCGGGATTGGCCGGCGCCCCGTCATGCCCGAAATCGCCTCGCCCTCCTTGACGATGCCTTCCTCCACAAGGTCGGCGACGACGAATGTCACGGCGGCGGGGCTGAGGCCCGACAGTGTCGCCAATTCGGCGCGGCTTCTCGGACCTTCCTGCCGCAGCAGATTGAGGATGAGACGGCGGTTGAGGGCTCTGGTCGTTGTCGGGTCGCCCTTGAGCTTCACGGTGCGAGTTCCTTAATTTTGTAAATTAACTATTGCGACGTTGGATGATCTATGCATAAATTTGCCTCGTCGATCAACTCGGAATGACGCGGTCGGCACGTTGAATACCCGGCGTCTCGTTGTGGAGGACGGCCGCTGGGACGTGTTGATCAGCTCAACTGGGAGGAATTCAATGTCATTTTCCAAGCACTTTTCATCGACCACGCGCCGAACCTTCCTGAAGGGAACAGGACTGGCTTCCGTGGCGGCGATGGCAGGCAGCTTCCCGATCCCCGCCATCGCGCAGGCTCAGGAAGTCAACGTGATTTCCGCTGAAAGCAACGGCAAGGCGCTCGAAGCGCTGAAGAAGATCGCCGAGGACTTCGGCAAGCAGGCCGGCACCAAGGTGGTGGTCAACAATATGGACCACGAGGCCCACAAGACCGCGATCTCGCAACTACCTGACGGCCGGCGCGCCCGATGTCTGCTTCTGGTTTTCCGGCAACCGCATGCGGGCCTTCGTCAAGCGCGGTCTTTTCGACGACATTTCGGACCTGTTCGAGAAGGAAAAGTACAAGGATGTGCTCGGCGCGAGCACCGGCGCGGTGACCGTCGACAACAAGCAATACGGCTTGCCGACCGGGGGTACGCTCTGGGGCATGTTCTATCGCAAGGACGTGTTCGAACAGAATGGGCTGACAATGCCGACGTCGGCCGAGGAATTCGCGGCCTACTGCGACAAGGCCAAAGCAGCCGGGCTGACACCCGTGGCAATGGGGACGAAGGAGCTTTGGCCCGCCGCGGGCTGGTTCGATCAGATGAACCTTCGGATCAACGGCCTCGACAAGCACATGGCGCTGATGGACGGCCAGATGAGCTATCTCGATCCGGCGCTGACGCCGGTCTTCGATCAATGGGAAGCCATGATCAAGAACGAGGTGTTCACACAGAACCACACGTCGTTCGGCTGGCAGGAGGCCGCGGCCCTGCTTGCCCAGAAGAAGGCCGGGATGATGAATCTCGGCGCTTTCCTGCGGGCGGCTTTCACCGAGGCCGATCTGCCTCAGCTCACCTTCGCGCCATTCCCGACGCTGGATGCCAGCGTTCCGCGCTTCGAGGAGTTTTCGCTCAATTCGGTCCACATACCGGCCAATGGCAAGAACAAGCAGGGAGCGCGCGAATTCCTGGCCTATTTCTACAAGCCGGAAAACCTCGCCACCTATCTTGAGCCCGGCGGCAACGTGCCGCCGCGCAGCGATTTGCCGCCAAGCAAGGATCCGCTGGTCAATGCGGCGGTGGAATCCTTGAAGCAGGTCAAGGGAACGTCGCAATATTACGACCGCGACAGCGATCCCGATATGGCTCAGGCTGGTCTCGTCGGCTTCCAGGAATTCATGGCCAAGCCCGACCGCCGACAGGCGATCCTGCAGCGCCTCGAGGGCACCCGCAAGCGTATTTACAAGATCTAGTTCTCCTCCCGACGACCAGGGGGCGGAGTTGCGGTTCCGCTCCCTCACTTCCTCTTGAGGTTCTGGACAATGTTGATGTTATGGCGCCGCCAGCGATGGTGGCTCACCCCGACTTTGCTGATCGCGCCAGCGATCATCCTGTTTTTCACCGTCATTCTTCTGTCTGCCGTCCGCAGCCTGTGGATCAGCCTGCACGATTGGGACGGAATGGGGCCGATGACGTGGATCGGCTTCGGCAATTACCTGGAGCTCTACAACGATCCGCAGTTCTATACGTCGCTGAAGAACAACCTGATCTGGCTTGTCATGTTCATGGCGGCACCGCCGCTCGGGCTCGCCATCGCGCTGCTCGTCAACCAGAAGATCCGCGGCATGCGCTTCATGAAGTCGCTGTTCTTCATCCCGCTCGTGCTTGCTTCCGTCACCGTCGGCGTGGTCTTCACCTGGGTCTACACACCCGAGTTCGGACTTCTCGCGCTGATCTTCAGGGCATTCGGAGCCGTTGCGCCCGCGGTGCTTTCCGATGAGCAATTCGTGACATTCGCGATCGTGATCGCGGCACTATGGCCTCAGATCACCTTCTGCATGGTCCTCTATCTCGCTGGTCTCAACAATCTCAGCGAGGAACTTATCGGGGCGGGACGTGTCGATGGCGCGCGGGGATGGAACATGCTCTGGCACATCGTCCTTCCGCAGCTCACACAGGTCTCCTTCATCGCCATCGCGGTGACGGTCGTCGGTGCGCTTCGTTCCTTCGACATGGTGTCTGTCATGACACGCGGCGGCCCGTTCGGGTCCTCGTCGGTCCTGGCATACCAGATGTACGAACAGTCGATCTTTTCCTACCGCTTCGGATATGGCGCGGCGATCGCCTCGATCCTGTTCGTGATCATGGCGGCGTTCATCGTCTGGTACCTGTCGCGGATCATCCGCACGGAAGAGAGAGGTGGCTGATGTATCCTCGTCCAATTCCCGAAACAGCCATCTGGCATCGACGGTTCTATTTTATCGCGGTGCTGGTAGTTCTGCTTCTCTGGCTCTGCCCACTCTTCGCGATCATATTGACGTCCTTCCGCTCGACGGCTGACGTCATGGGCGGCAACCTTCTGGGGCTGGCCAACCCAGTTTGGCCTGATCGACAATTACAAGGCGGTCTTCACGCAGACGCCGATGATCCGGTACTTCATCAACAGCCTGACGATCACCATTCCCTCGGTCATCGGTGTGCTCGTGCTGAGCACCTTGTCCGGCTATGTCCTTTCGCGATACCGCTTTCCCGGCAACATGCTGATCTTCGCGCTTTTCGTCGGCGGCAATTTCCTGCCGCACCAGATCATGATGATTCCGGTGCGCGACCTCATGGTCCGCCTCGACCTCATCGACACGACGGCGGCGCTGATCATCTTCCATATCGCCTTCCAGACCGGCTTCGCCACGCTCTTCATGCGCAACTTCATCGCGGCCCTGCCGGATGAGCTGTTCCAGGCAGCGCGGGCCGAGGGGGCGACACCGTTCCAGACGCTGATCCATGTTGCCGTTCCGCTTGTGCGTCCGGCGCTTGCCGCACTCGCCATCCTTCTCTTCACCTTTATCTGGAACGACTATTTCTGGGCGGTGGTGCTGACGGTCAGCGATTCCGTCAAGCCGGTCACGGCCGGCCTTGCCAACCTGCGCGGCGAATGGGTGTCGGCGTGGAACCTGATTTCGGCCGGCACGATCGTCGTCGCCATCCCGCCTGTCGTGATGTTCTTCCTGATGCAACGCCACTTCATCGCCGGCCTGACGATGGGGGCGGTGAAGGGATGAACACGCGCAACCACCCGAATATCCGATCTTCAAAAGCAGAGAGCCAGGAAGCATGACCAGCCTCGAACTGCGACAGATAAACAAGAGCTACGGTGCCTATCACGCGCTGAAAGGCATCGATCTCTCGGTGGCCGAAGGGGAGTTCATCGTCATGGTCGGTCCGTCCGGCTGCGGCAAGTCCACGCTCCTGAAAACCATTGCCGGCCTTGAGGGAATTACCTCCGGGCAGATCCTCATCAACGGGCGCGATGTCAGTCGCGAGGAGCCGGGCGATCGCGGCATTGCCATGGTCTTCCAGTCCTACGCGCTCTACCCGCACATGACGGTGGCCGAAAACATGGGTTTCGGCCTGCGCATGGCCAAGCGGCCCAAGGCCGAAATAGATGCGGCCGTTTCGCGCGCCGCCAAAATCCTGCGCATTGAAGACCAGCTGGAAAAGCGCCCGAAACAACTGTCCGGCGGCCAGCGCCAACGCGTGGCGATCGGGCGCGCCATTACCCGCTCGCCCGATGTCTTCCTGTTCGACGAGCCGTTGTCTAACCTCGACGCGGCGCTGCGCACGCAAATGCGCGTCGAGCTCTCCAGCCTGCACGCCGAACTCGGCGCGACCATGGTCTATGTGACGCATGACCAGGTTGAAGCCATGACCATGGCCAGCCGCATCGTCGTCCTCAACCAGGGCAATATCGAACAGGTCGGCTCGCCGCTCGAGCTCTATCGCAATCCCGACAATCTCTTCGTGGCCGGCTTCCTCGGAGCGCCGCGCATGAACTTTCTGTCGGTCACCATCGATGACGTCTCGGGTCACGAGGTTCGTGTTTCAGCTCCGGGCCTTGCGCCCGTGACGGTTGCGCTCGCCAATCCGGCGGCGTTGCGGAAGGGTGCCGGCCTGACGCTTGGCGTTCGTCCCGAAAACATCTCGGTGGTCCAGGACGGATCGTCAACCGGCGTCGTCAGCGGCACCATCCGCCTCGTCGAGCATCTTGGTCGGGAGACGATCCTCTATGTCGACGCCGGCAACCTTCGCACGGTCGCGTCGGAAAGCGGCACGGGCAATATCACCGTGCAGCTCAGCTATGTCGCGCCTTTCAAGGCGGAGCAGCCGGTGACACTGAAGCTCGACCCTTCCGAACTGTACCTCTTCGCATCCGACGGCGGACGAACGATCAGCGCCCGCAAGACGATCCTCGACGGTTGAGACTGGGATCGACGATGCGCATGAACGACGATCGCCGCCTGCTCCTCATCGGACGGCACACTTACGCTCGACGGCTACGACTGCGCCGCCATTCAATTTTGTTGAAACGACCGGACGCCGGGAAGGCCGGCGGCCCGACAGATTAGGAACAGGACATGACCGATACGGATAGACTTCGCTGGGGCATCCTTGGCCCCGGCCGGATCGCGGCTGACTTCTCCGCCGGCGTCGCCCAATCGAAAACCGGTCGCGTCGAGGCGATCGCGACGCGGGACCCGTCGAGGCCGGGCCTTGCGGAGCGCTTCCCCGGCGCGCGCATCCTCAAGGGCTACGATGCGCTGCTTGCCGATCCCGATGTGGACGCGATCTACATCGCAACGCCGCATCCGACCCATGCCGAATGGGCGATCAAGGCCGCAAGGGCAGGCAAGCATGTGCTGTGCGAAAAGCCGCTCGGTCTTTCCGCAGCGGAGGCGGAGGCCATGCAGACCGCCGCCCGGGAAGCCGGCACCTTCCTTGGCGAAGCCTACATGTACAGGCTTCATCCGCTGACGCTGAAGCTGATCGAGCTCCTGAAGGACAAGGCGATCGGCGACGTCCGCCTAATCAAGTCCAGCTTCGGTTTCGCAAAGCCGTTCGAGAGGGATCATCGGCTGTTTGCCAATGATCTTGCCGGCGGCGGCATTCTCGATGTCGGCGGCTATCCTGTCTCGATGGCGCGGCTCATCGCCGGCATTGCTGAACCGCATGGCATCATCGAGCCGGATCAGGTTTTCGCGGTCGGCCATCTCGGCTCGACCGGCGTCGACGAATGGAGTGCGGCCGTCCTGCGCTTCCCGAACGACATCATCGCCGAAGTGTCCTGCTCGGTATCGCTGGCGCAGGACAATGTGCTGCGCATCTTCGGCACGGAGGGTTCGATCGAGATCGATCAGTTCTGGTTTGCCGCCGGCAAGCAGGGTGGGACCGCGATTATCCGGCTGTTCGATGCCACCGGCAAACGGCAGGACATCGCCGTCGACGAACCACGCCATGTCTACAGCTTCGAGGTGGATGCGGCCGCTGCCGCGATCCGCGAAGAAAGACGCGAGTTTGCCTATCCCGGCATGACATCCGCCGACACGCTCGGCAACCTCAAGGTCATGGACAAGTGGCGCGCGGCGATCGGCCTGGAGTACAAGCTGGAAACGCCGGCGGTCCGCACCCGGACGTTGACGGGTGAGGCGCTCGCCCGCAAGCAGCAGATGGTGCCAAGGGGGCATATTCCGGGTGTCGAAAAGGATACATCCATGCTGGCGCTCGGCATGATGCTGTTTTCGACCTTTCCGGCCGCATCCATCGCGCTCGACGAATTCTACGAGGCGGGCGGCAACCTCATCGATTCCGCATTCCAGTATGGCGGAGGGACGCAGGACAGACTGATCGGCGAATGGGTCCGCAGTCGGGGCGTGCGCGACGATGTGGTGATCATTGAAAAAGGCGCCCATTCGCCGCTCTGCTATCCCGACGTGATCGCCAAGCAGCTGACCACCAGCCTCGAACGCATGCAGACCGATTATGTCGACGTCTACTTCATGCACCGCGACAATCCCGACATTCCGGTCGGCGAGTTCGTCGATGCCATGGATGAAGAGGTGCGGTCAGGGCGCATCCGCGGTCCGATCGGCGGGTCGAACTGGACGCGCGAGCGCATGGACCAGGCGATCGAATACGCGGAGCGCACGGGGAAAACGAGGCCCAGCGTGCTCTCCAACAACTTCTCGCTCGCCGAGATGGTCGATCCGGTGTGGCCCGGATGCATTGCTTCGTCCGACGCCGATTGGAAAAGCTGGTTGAGGGAGAAGAAGGTCGTCAACTTCGCTTGGTCCAGTCAGGCCCGGGGCTTCTTTACCGATCGATCCGCACCAGGAAACATGTCTGACCCGGAATTGGCCCGCGCCTGGTACTCGGACCTCAATTTCCAGCGCAAGGCGCGGGCGGAGGAGCTCGGGCAGCGCCTGGGTAAGGACCCGATCCAGATCGCGCTTGCCTATGTGCTCAACCAGCCGTGGCCGGTGGTCCCGTTGATCGGTCCCGCCACGCTCGCGGAGTTGCGCCATAGCCTCAACGCGGCGTCGATAAGCCTGACGCCGGCGGAGGTTCAGTGGCTTGAACGCGGTTGACCCGGAGCCGGGCAGGCGCCGGCTTCAAACGACGATTTGATGGAGCATGTGATGGACAAGGTTGGTGTCGGCATTGTCGGCTGCGGCAATATTTCCTCGGCTTACCTGAAGGCGATGACCTCGGCATTCCCGATCCTCGACATCCGCGGGCTTGCCGACCTCAATCACGAACTCGCGCAAACGAGGGCCGCGGAGTTCAATCTTGATGCCCGCACGGTCGGCGAGCTTCTCGATGATCCCAAGGTCGAGATCATCGTCAACCTGACCATTCCCAAGGCGCATGTCGCCGTCGGGCTGCGGGCGCTGGAGGCCGGCAAGCATACCTATTCGGAAAAACCGCTCGGTATCAACTTCGCCGAAGGCAAGCAGCTGGCCGAAGCCGCCAGGGCCAGGGGCCTGCGCATCGGTGCCGCGCCCGACACCTTCCTTGGCGGCGCCCATCAGGCTGCCCGTGCCCTGATCGATGAGGGTGTTATCGGGATTCCGGTCGGCGGCACCGCAACGTTCATGTGCCCGGGCCATGAGCGCTGGCATCCAAATCCTGCGTTCTATTATGAAGTCGGCGGCGGTCCGATGCTGGACATGGGGCCGTATTACATCACCGATCTCGTCAACCTGCTCGGGCCGGTCGCCAAGGTCGCCGGTCTCGCGACTAAGCCCCGCAAAGAACGCGTCGTCACCAGCGAGCCGCGCAACGGCGAGCGGATACCGGTCCACGTCCCCACGCATGTCGCCGGTATCATGGCTTTTGCCAACGGCGCTGTCGTGCAGATCGGCATGAGCTTCGATGTCGCCGGCCACAAGCACGTGCCGCTCGAAGTCTATGGCACCGAGGGCACGCTGATCGTGCCGGATCCGAACTATTTCGGCGGCACGGTCGAATTTCAGAAGACAGGCGGCCACTTCCTCGATCAGCCGGTGAGGCAGCCCTATTCGGACGGCAATTATCGCTCGCTCGGCGTCGCCGATCTTGCCCATGCCATCCGGTCCAACCGGCCGCATCGCGCGAACGGCGATCTGGCGCTGCATGTGCTCGAAGTCATGGAGGCCTTCCAGAAGGCGTCCGACTCCGGTCGCACGATAACACTCACCACGACAACGGAGCGGCCTGCTCCGCTTTCTCAATCTCTCGTCGACGGTCTGCTCGGCAAGTAACACTCAGGAGGAAAAAACGATGCGTAACGCGCTGATCGTCTGGGGCGGCTGGGAAGGCCACGAGCCCCAGCAATGCTCGGCTATCGTCAGGGATCTCCTTGTGAAGGAGGGCTTCGACGTCATGGTCGAGCCGACGACAAGCATATTCGCCAGCCAAGATCTGCGGGACTTCAGTCTCATCGTGCCGATCGTGACCATGTCGAAGATCGAGAAAGACGAGGTAAAGGGTCTCGCGCAGGCGATCGAAAGTGGTGTTGGCTTTGCCGGCTATCATGGAGGCGCTGGCGACAGCTTCCGCGAATGCGTTGAGTATCAGTTTATCGTCGGCGGTCAGTGGGTTGCCCATCCCGGCAACATCATCGACTACACCGTCAACGTCACGCGCCCGGACGATCCCCTTATGGCGGATATAACTGATTTTCCCTACAGATCCGAGCAATATTACATGCATGTCGACCCGTCGAACGAGGTGCTGGCGACGACGACTTTCACTGGCGAACATGCCTACTGGATCGATGGTGTCACCATGCCCGTCGTCTGGAAGCGCATGTATGGCAAAGGCCGCGTCTTTTACTCGTCGCTCGGCCATGCCGCCAAGGAGTTCGATGTGCCGCAGATGTATGAGATATTCAGGCGCGGCGCCCTCTGGGCCGCAAGGTAAGCGGCGTGGCAGCCATCTCGGATGGGTGAGAGGCCGGTAAGCGCGTGGCGGCGATGCGCTTACCTTAGAACCGGCGGGATTTCGGATACGCTAGGCTCGAAGCTTCCGCGTTCGATCAGCTCGAACATCCTGGCCAGCATGGCCGGTACGTCCTGGCGCACCATCTCGATGTTGTCGCCGAGGAGGGCCACGAGCGGATCGTAGTCGAAGCAGCCGAGGGCGACGTCCTGTTCGCCGACAGGTCCGGCAAGCCGCACCCAGCGCAGGACACCTTCAAGGGTGATCGTCGAATTGACGAACATGCCTCTCGAAACGGGCAGGCCACTGGCGGCGCGCTCCTGAAGCGCGTTCTGCGCCTTTTCGGGGGCGTAGCCGCAGGCGATGACCCTGTCGTCACCGATATCTATGCCGTGGTCCGCATGCGCCTGGCGAAAGCCCCTCAGGCGTTCCATCGTGTTGTGATCGCCGCCGCGACCGCCGATGAACATCAGCGGTTCCATCGAGCCAAACCGCTGATGGCAACTGGCGAGAATTCTCCGCGTCAGCTCGCGGGCGCCCGCGAAATTGTCGGAAATGACGGAAGGCGCGAGCTTGCCGGGCAGATCGAGGTTGATCGTGCGCACGCCTGCAGCGGCGCAAAGCTCGGTGATCCTGTCGGGGTCCGTAGCACCTGTCGCGATCACGCAGTCCACCTGATACGACAGCATCGTTCGAGCGGCCTCGATTTCGAGTGCCGGGTCGCGCCGCGTGCAGGTGATGAGTGGGAAGAGGCCCTTGTCGCGCGCCATGGTCTCGAACAGCTCGACGATCGAGCCGAAATACCGGTTGTCGTACTTGGGAACGATCATCCCAATGATGTGCGACTTCTCGCGACGCAGGAGACTTGCCTGCATGTTGAGCGCGTAACCCTGCTCTTCGGCTATGCGCGTTATCTTCTCCGCAAGCTGCTTGCTGATGCGCCGCTTCTTCCAGTTTCCGTTCAAGACAGCGCTGACCGCGCTCGCGGATGTGCCCGCGAGTTCCGCAAGGTCGTAGATCGTTGTTCGCTTCTGCTGCCTGTCCAGACTCAAAATTCTCATCTCCTGTATCGGGCGCTAACTTGACATCAAACCAAAGAAGTGGCAAATCTTGCTTCATCGATTGAGCAAGTGCGCTCAATCGATGATACGTGTCAGCTAGGAGGCTGGCACCGGGAGGTGATTTCGCAGCTATTGGTGGTCCTCTTGCCGTGCGGCTCTCGTCGAGCCGCGGCTTGAGGCGATGACGCATCACGCGTCAGGCCGATGTTGCGGCAATGGCCGAACCTTGCCGTTGGTCAATTAAGGAGGAGAACATGACCTATCGCAAACTTTCCCTGATGTCGGCGACCATGCTGATGGCGCTCGGCGGAGCAGCGTTCGCCCAGGAAGCGTCCACGGTGGCGTTCCTGATGCCCGATCAGGCATCAACCCGCTACGAGCAGCACGATTTTCCGGGCTTCAAGGCGGAAATGGAAAAACTGTGCGCCAAGTGCACTGTCGTCTACCAGAACGCCAATGGCGACGCGTCGCTGCAGCAGCAACAGTTCAACTCGGTGATTGCGCAGGGAGCCAAGGTCGTGGTCCTCGATCCGGTCGACTCGGCCGCCGCCGCGGCCTCGTGGAACTCGCGCAGTCCCAGGACGTCAAGGTTATCGCCTATGACCGCCCGATCCCGGACAAACCTGCCGATTTCTACGTTTCCTTCGACAATGAAGGTATCGGCTACGCGATTGCCAAGTCGCTTGTCGAGCATCTGAAGAAGGCCGGTGTGCCTGACGGAGCCGGCGTGCTTGAGATCAACGGCTCGCCGACCGATGCGGCCGCCGGCCTTATTCGCGACGGCATCCATCGCGGACTGAAGGAATCCAAGTACAAGACGCTTGCCGAATTCGACACGCCGGAATGGGCGCCGCCGAAGGCGCAGGAATGGGCCGCCGGCCAGATCACGCGCTTCGGCGCCGATATCAAGGGCGTGGTCGCCGCCAATGACGGCACCGGCGGCGGCGCGATCGCCGCGTTCAAGGCGGCGGGTGTCAACCCCGTCCCACCGGTCACCGGCAACGACGCGACGATCGCGGCACTGCAGCTCATCATCTCGGGCGACCAGTACAACACGATCTCCAAGCCTTCCGAGATCGTAGCGGCGGCGGCCGCGCAGGTCGCTGTCCAGCTCATCAAGGGCGAGAAGCCGGAAGCCAAGACGACGCTTTACAACACGCCGTCGCAGCTCTTCATCCCGGCCGTCGTCACCGCCGAAAACATCAAGGCGGAAATCTTCGACAAGAAGATCCAGACGGCTGAGCAGATCTGCACCGGCGAATATGCCGAGGGCTGCAAGAAGCTCGGCATCGGCAACTAAAAGCCGATCCGCCATTCCGGCCGCACCGCGTGCGGCCGGTTTCTCAAGGACGTACAAAGGCCTTAAGCCATGAGCACCACAGCAAGCAATGTACCGGAGCGCGGGCAGCCCATCCTGCGACTGCGAAACGTGTCGAAGAATTTCGGCGCCGTCTCGGCGCTGACCGACATCGAACTGGACGTCAAGGCGGGCGAGGTCGTCGCCCTGGTGGGAGACAACGGCGCCGGCAAGTCGACGCTAGTCAAGGTGCTGGCGGGGGTTCATCAACCTTCTTCCGGCTCGATCGAATTCTGCGGCCAGAGCGTTTCGCTCGACAGCCCGGGCAAAGCGCTGGAACTCGGCATCGCCACCGTCTTCCAGGACCTGGCGCTCTGCGAAAACCTCGACGTCGTCGCCAACCTGTTTCTCGGGCATGAGCTCTCGCCCTGGGCGCTCGACGAGGTCGCGATGGAGGTTCGCGCCTGGACCTTGCTAAGGGAACTGGCCGCGCGCATCCCCTCTGTCAGGGAGCCGATCGCCTCGCTGTCGGGTGGCCAGCGCCAGACGGTGGCGATCGCCAGATCGCTGCTCCTCAATCCGAAGATCATCATGCTCGACGAGCCGACGGCGGCCCTCGGCGTCGCGCAGACGGCCGAGGTGCTCAATCTCATCGAGCGCGTCCGCGACCGGGGCCTGGGCGTCATCATCATCAGCCACAACATGGAAGACGTCCGCGCCGTCGCCGATCGCATCGTCGTGTTGCGGTTGGGCCGAAACAACGGCGTCTTCACGCCAGATGCCTCCAACCAGGAACTCGTGGCCTCGATCACGGGTGCCACGGAAAATTCCGTCTCGCGCCGCATCGAGCGCAAGACAGGCACGGCGCAGGAAAACAGCGGGAGACCGGCATGAGCCAGAAACCATCCGATACAACACTCGCACCCGCCACGACGCTCGATCGCAGCGACGAACGCGTCCGCCATGACGACAGCATGATGGCGATGGTCGGCGCTTTTATCGATCGCGTCAAATCCGGCGATTTGGGCATGCTTCCCGTCGCGGTCGGGTTGATCGTCATCTCGACGGTCTTCTCGCTTCTCAATCCGGTGTTCCTCGCGCCCAACAACCTCGTCAACCTGCTCTTCGACTGCGCGACCGTCGGCATCATTTCACTCGGCATCGTCTGCGTGCTGATGCTCGGCGAGATCGATCTCTCCGTTGGCTCGATGAGCGGCCTGTCATCCGCCATTCTCGGGGTTCTCTGGGTGAACAACGGCCTCCCGTTTGTCGTCGCGATCATCGCGGCCATCGCGGCCGGCGCGGTCATCGGGACCGTCTACGCCTTGCTTTACAATCGGCTGGGAATGCCAAGCTTCGTGGCGACGCTTGCCGGCCTGCTGGCGCTGCTCGGCATGCAGCTTTACATCCTAGGCCCGAGTGGCAGCATCAACCTTCCCTATGCTTCCCCGCTCGTCCGCTTCGGCCAGATCCTGGTGATGCCCGATTGGCTGTCTTATCTGCTCGCTCTCATTCCAGGCGCCGTGATCATCGCCAAGGGCCTGCGGACACGCCAGCAACGCGCTGCCGTCAACCTATCGTCGCAGCCCTTCGCGGCGACAGCCATCAAGGCCGTCGTGCTGACCGCGGCACTCGAATTCGCGGTCTACTATCTCAACCTCGGTCGCGGCATTCCGTGGATGTTCGGCCTGTTCGTCGCCATCGCGGTGGTCTTGAACTACGGCCTGACGCGTACCCAATGGGGACGCTCGATGTTCGCGGTCGGCGGCAATCGCGAAGCCGCGCGGCGCGCCGGCATCAATGTTCGCCGCATCTATCTGAGCGCCTTCGTGCTTTGCTCGACGCTTGCCACCATCGGCGGCATTTTGTCAGCCTCGCGTCTTGCCTCATCGAGCCAGCAGGCCGGCACTGGTGACGTCAACCTCAACGCCATCGCCGCCGCCGTGATCGGTGGGACGAGCCTCTTCGGCGGCCGTGGCAGCGCCTATTCCGCGCTGCTCGGGATCATCGTCATCCAGGCGATCTCCAACGGCCTGACCCTGCTCAACCTCAGCTCGTCGTTGCGCTACATGATCACGGGCGGCGTTCTCGCCATTGCCGTCATCGTCGACTCGCTCGCCCGTCGTTCCCGCGTCAGCCACGGACGCGCCTGATCAAACTTCTAGGAGTAAATTCATGACCGACCTCATGAAAGGCAAAGTCGCCGCCATCACCGGCTCGGCTTCCGGCATCGGCCTCGAATGCGCCCGCACATTGCACGCCGAAGGCGCGACCGTCGTTCTCATCGACCGCGCCAAGGACAGACTGGATGAAATCTGCGCGGAGTTCGGCGAGCGCGCATTCCCTCTCGTCGTCGATCTTCTCGACGGCAAGCAACTCTCTGGCATCCTTCCCAGGATTTTGGAGATCGCTGGTGGGCTCGACATTTTCCACGCCAATGCCGGCGCCTATATCGGCGGGCAGGTCGCCGAAGGCGATCCCGATGCCTGGGACAGGATGCTGAACCTCAACATCAACGCAGCCTTCCGCTCCGTTCATGCCGTGTTGCCGCACATGATCGCCCAGAAGTCGGGCGACATCCTGTTCACCAGCTCGATCGCCGGTGTCGTGCCGGTTGTCTGGGAACCGATCTACACCGCCTCGAAATTCGCGGTGCAGGCATTCGTGCATTCGACACGCCGCCAGGTCGCGCAACACGGCGTACGCGTCGGCGCTGTCCTGCCGGGTCCGGTCGTGACCGCGCTGCTTGATGACTGGCCGAAGGCGAAGATGGAGGAAGCGCTTGCCAATGGCAGCCTGATGCAGCCAAGGGAAGTCGCCGACTGCGTGCTCTTCATGCTATCGCGGCCGCGCAACGTGACCATTCGTGACCTCGTGATCCTCCCCAACAGCGTCGACCTCTAGAGACCGTGATCTCCGCGCGATGCGCGGGCATCAGCCATTCATGCCAGAAAGATGAGAGACCATGAGCGACGAAGTCCAAACACCGCGCTACGTGATCGGCGTTGACGTCGGCACCGGAAGCGCTCGCGCGGGGGTGTTCGATCTCGGCGGACGGATGCTGGCTTCGGCCAAGCGCGACATCACGCTTTACCGCGAGGCGGGATCGATCGTCGAACAGTCGAGCAACGAAATCTGGCGGGCGGTCTGCGAGGCGGTGCGTCAGTCCATTTCCGATGCCGGGGTGACCCCGGAGGCGATCGTCGGATTGGGCTTCGACGCCACCTGCTCGCTGGTCGTCCTCGGTGATCAGGGCAAGCCCTTGCCCGTCGGCCCATCCGAGGACCCGGAGCGCAACATCATCGTCTGGATGGATCACAGGGCGGTTTCCCAGGCGGAGCGGATCAATGCCCTTGGCCACGCGGTGCTGCGCTATGTCGGCGGCCGCATCTCTCCGGAGATGGAGACGCCCAAGCTGCTATGGCTGAAGGAGAACCGGCCCGAGGTGTTCGCCGCCGCCTGGCAGTTCTTCGATCTTGCCGACTTCCTGACCTGGCGCGCCACCGGCGACCTGTCGCGATCCACCTGCACGGTAACCTGTAAATGGACCTATCTCGCCCATGAGCAGCGCTGGGACCCGACATATTTCGAAGAGATCGGCCTCGGCTCACTGGCGAAAGAAGGGTTTGCCCGCATCGGCCAGACGATCGTCGAGCCGGGCTCGGCGCTTGGCGGCGGCCTGACGTCGGTTGCAGCGACAGAACTCGGGCTGTTGCCGGGGACGGCGGTTGCCGCCGGATTGATCGATGCGCATGCCGGCGGGATCGGGACGGTCGGCTTCGGCGGCGGGCCGACGGCCAATCTCGGCTACGTCTTCGGCACTTCGTCCTGCACGATGACATCGACCGTCGAGCCGGCTTTCGTGCAGGGCGTTTGGGGGCCTTACTATTCGGCGATGGTTCCGGGGCTCTGGCTCAACGAAGGCGGGCAGAGTGCTGCCGGCGCGGCGATCGAACAGCTTCTCTCATTTCATCCAGCCGCCGCCGAAGCGACACGGATCGCAAAAGACAAGGGCCAACCGCTTCCCGTCATGCTTGCCGACCTCGCCGCCGACGCGGCGGGGGCCGACGCGATCTCGCTCGTCACAGGTCTCCACGTCGTCCCCGAGTTCCTGGGCAACCGTGCGCCTCTTGCCGATCCGCATGCCCGCGCGCTCATCGCAGGCCTCGGCATGGAGCGCGATAGCGACAGCCTCGTCCGGCTCTATGTGGCGGGGCTCTATGGCATCGGTTACGGCCTCCGGCAGATCATCGACGCGCAGGCGGAGGCGGGCGTCGAGATCGATACCGTCGTCATCAGCGGCGGGGCCGGGCAGCAAGACTTTGTCCGTCAGCTCCTGGCGGACGCCTGTGGCAAGCCCCTCGTCGCAACGTCGGCTGATGAACCGGTCTTGTTGGGCGCGGCGATCCTTGGCGCCGTCGCCAGCGGCAGTTACCGCGATGTCCGCGAAGCGATGACCATGCTGACCATCGTCGACGGAACGTTCACGCCGGGAGCGGGCTCGACGGCCGATATTCATCGGAAAAGATACGACGCTTTCAAGCTGCTGCAGCGGTTGGGCCAGCAAGTGCGGGATTGTTGACAGCCTGTGAAGGAGAGGGCGCGGCGTTCAAGTTGTCATGCATCGTACACGAACCGGGCATAGAATTGTGCCAATCGGGGAGTGACGCATGCACGGTCGCGCCAATCTTACTGCCATAAGGCTGATGGATGCCTGCGAGCATCTGCTCTGCAGATCCGAAACGGTGGACGATCTGACGGCGCGGCGCATCGCCATCGAGGCGCATGCGACGCCATCCGCGATTGTCTATCACTTCGGATCGCAGGAAGCGCTGATTTCCGCTGTGGCCGAGCGCGTCTATCGCCGGCTGAACGCCGAACGTCTCAGCCTGCTTCGGAAGGCCGTCGATCGTCGCGCGCCAGAGCCCGCCGATCTGGCGGAGATCATCGCGGCTCTTGTCGGTCCTTCCATCCGCTGGAGCCTCGATCCCAGTTCGAGCTATGCCGTGCTGTCACATTTCACCTCGATGGTGAAAACGCACCGCGAGGAAGCGCCGCATCACCGCCGGATCACCGGCAACGTCGAGCACCATCGCGCCTTTATCCCGCACCTGAAACGGATCGCGCCCTGGCTCGACGACGTGGAAATCGGCTGGCGCCTCAATTGCGCGCTCGGCATCCGCTCGCAGGTGACGCGTTCGCGGTCGAGGACCGAGCTTCTCACCAACTTCAGCATGGATCTCGACGATCCCGAGCTGGTCATAGCCCGGATGACGGAGGTGATCGCGCCGATGTTTCGCAAGCCGATCTGACCTGTCTTCCACAATTCGAACGGCATTCGAAATCCGTCACGACCGGGAAACAAACCGCTCCTATCGATCCTCCTGACGAAACTGCCATTCAGGAGGCATCCGATGCGCCGCGAAACCACCTTCATCCATCTTACCGACCTGCATATCGGCACCGCCGATGACAGCCATCTGCATTCGGACACGACAGAGACGCTGCATCAGGTGCTCGATCTCGTCGCAACCGTCACGCCGAAGCCGCAATTCGTCATCGCCAGCGGCGACCTGACGAACCGCGGCGATGCGGAAAGCTTCCGGCGGCTGAAGGAGATCATGGACGCCAAGATCGACGTGCCGATCGTCTATGCGCTCGGCAACCACGATACCCGCCCGGGCTTCTACGAAGGCATGGCTGTCGAATCGGCCGATCCGGATGCGCCTTACGATCACGACACGATCATCGACGGCATCCATATCGTCACGATCGATTCCACGACGCCCGGCCTCATCGGTGGCACGATCGATCCGGAGCAGTTCGACTGGCTCGCGCCAACGCTCGACAAGCATCTGGAGCTGCCGAAGCTGATCGTCGTCCACCATCCGCCGGCACTCGGCGAAGAGGCCGATGCGACCCACTGGCGCACCATCCACTTCCCGCAGTCCGAACGTTTCCGCGAACTGCTGAAGGGCCGCAACGTCATCGGCATCCTCAGCGGCCATATCCATCATGATCGCGTCTCGGTCTGGCATGGCATTCCTGTCGTCGTCGGCACCGGCCAGCACGCCGCCACCGACATCCTGCGCACCGACATCCTGCGGATGGTGCGCGGCGCCTCCTTCGGCATCGGCACCATCCGTCCGTCCGGCCTGACCATGGCCTTCGTGCCGCTGCCGTCCGATCGCGCCGAACTCAATACCTATCCGCTCGAACTTCTGATGGCCCGGGCAATGCCCGTTGCCGCCGAATAATCTCACTTCCGGAGACCCGCAACATGCTGCGCAGAACCACTCTCAAGCTGATGGCGACGCTGACCGCCGCCTCGATGCTGCCCTTCGGCGCTTTCGCCGAAATGCCGGCAACCATCGACAAGCCGGTGACGATCACCTTCTACAATTACAACCTCGCCTCCGCCGGCGTTGGCCAGGAAGCGACGAAGGAACTGATCGCCGGGTTCGAGAAGAAGTTTCCGAACGTCAAGGTCGAGCCGATCGCCGTTCCCTCCAACGAAATCATCACCCGCGTGCAGGCCGATATCGTCGCCGGCAAACAGCCTGATGTGGCCCAGCTCGTCTTCCGCGACCTGATTTTTATCGCCAGCGATCTCGGCGGCAACGCACTCGAGGACATGGTCCCGGAGGCGGAACTGAAGGACCAATTTTCGGGCATGATCCCGAAGGGTCTCGAACTCGGCAAGGTCGATGGCAAGACCTACGGTCTCGCCTATACCTTCTCGACGCCGATCATGTTCTACAATGCCGATCTCTTCAAGCAGGCCGGCCTCGATCCGAACGCTCCGCCGAAGACCTGGGCCGACGTCGCGGCCGCCGGCAAGGCGATCAAGGAAAAGACCGGCAAGAACGGCTTCTTCCCGGGCGCCTACGGCCCGACGGACGGCACGTTCGTCTACCAGGCGATCGTCATGTCGAACGGCGGCAAGGTGCGCGACGGCAATACACTGACCTTCGCCGATGAAAACGCGGCTGAAGCCGTCAAGACCCTGCGCGACATGGTGACCAGCGGCGCCCATGCCAAGATCGATCCCGCCAGCGCCTCCGATACGTTCGCGGCCGGCAACATGGGCATGTTCCTCTATACGAGTGCGCTTCTCTCCAGCGTCAAGAAATCGGCCGCCGGCAAATTTGACCTGAGGCTCGCACCCATGCCGTCCTTCGGCGACAAGCCGACGGCGCCGACAAATTCCGGCAGCGCGCTTTTCGTCTTCAGCAAGGATCCGGTCAAGCAGCGCGCTTCTTATGAACTCCTGAAGTACCTGACCAGCCGAGAAGCCTATACGATCATCACCAGCAAGATCGGTTACCTGCCGCTACGCCTCGACATCGTCGACGATCCCAACCAGCTGGGACCGTGGCTGAAGGAAAACCCGATGTTCCGCTCCAACCTGGAACAGCTGGATCGCATCACCGCCAACATGGCCTTCCCCGGTTCGAACTACCGTCAGGTCGAGAAGATGATGATGGACTCGGTCCGTGAAGCCGTCTTCGGCAATGGCGACCCGATCGCCACGCTCAAGACAGCGCAGGAACAGGCTCAGGATCTGATGCCCTGAGTGGCGACAGCCCCTGACCGTAGAGACGGCCTGTCGGTGACGCGGCGTTTTCCGCAGGCCTGACATCACGAGGAAAGAATGCCGGGCGGGCACGCGTGTTTCGCCCGGCATCCGAAGACCATCCGGATGGACCCCGATGACCGATATTCAGGCCGATTTCGCCAGACCCATGACGATCGCCCGCGCGCCGGCAAGAGCCCGCCGCCAGCGCGAGCCCTTCACTATTTCGCCCTGGCTCTATCTCACCCCGGCGCTCGTTCTGCTGTTCGTCTGGACCTATATCCCGCTGGTCGAGACCTTCCAGCTGTCCTTCTATCAATGGAACATGCTGCCCAGCGCCACGCCGCGCTATGTGGGACTGAAGAATTACGAGCGCCTGATGGCGCTGCCGGACATGCGCAACGCGCTCTGGAATACGCTCTACTACATCCTCGGCCTCTTCCCCATGTCGGTGATCATCCCGCTCTTCGTGGCGATCTGGACGCAGGACCTCACCGGCCGCGCCCGGATGATCTATCGCGGCCTGATCTTCGTGCCGATGATCGTCGCGCCGGTCGTCGCGGCCATTCTCTGGCGCTGGCTTCTGAACGAGGACCAGGGTCTGATCATGCTTGGCCTGGAACAATTGGGCTTTGGCCGCATCGGCTTCCTCACCGATCCGAACTACGCGCTGGCGACACTGACCTGGATCACCGGCTGGAAGCTGATCGGCTTTTCGACGCTGCTTTTTTCAGCCGCCAATGCCGGCATCAACCCTTCCTACATCGAGGCGGCGCGCATCGACGGCGCGAGCCGCTGGGGGATCATCCGCGATATCCGCCTGCCGTTGCTTTCGCCCACCATCCTGCTGCTGTCGATGATGACCATCCTGTTCGGGGCGCAGTGGAGTTTTGCCTATATCAACGTGCTGACCAATGGCGGCCCGCTGAAATCCACCACCAACATCTTCTACCTGCTCTGGGAATACGGCTTCGAGACCATGTCCGCCGGCTGGAGTTCGGCAGCCGGCATGATCGTCTTCCTCGGCTTCGCCATTCTCGCCGCGGGCTGCATGTGGCTGACCAAAAGGTTCGCGGTCTATGACAATTGAAGCTTCACACGATCATCAGCCGCTCGTCTCGCTGAACGGGAAGACCGGAAAGGTCCGCCGCGTCGCCGTGCATGCGGTGATGATCCTGCTCTCGTTCCTGTCGATCTTCCCGATCTACTGGATGATCGTCACGTCGCTCAGGCCGGAAAACGAAATCTTCTCGACGGCCGTATGGCCGGCCAATCCGACGCTCGAGAACTACGTTTTCGTGCTGACCCGCATCCCGATGCTGCAGATGCTGTTCAACACCACGGTCGTCGCGGCGGCGACGGCGGCGCTGCAGGTGGTGACCGGCCTGTTCGCGGCTTACGCGCTGGTGCGCTGGCGGATGCGGCTTTCCGGCGTCATCCACGGCCTGATCGCGCTCTCCTGGCTCGTTCCTTTCCAGGTCACGATGATCCCGAACTACGTGCTTGCGTCACGTCTCGGGCTGCTCGACACGCTGACCGGCCTCATCCTGCCGAATGCCAGCCACGCTTTCGCGGTCCTTTTGCTCTATCACGCCATGCGCTCCTTTCCGACCGAGATCGTCGAAGCGGCGCGCATAGACGGGGCGAGGAGCTGGAAGATCCTCTGGCAGATCGTCGCGCCGAACATGGGGGCTCCGATCGCCTCGCTGTCGATCATCGCCTTCATCTCCGCCTGGAACGAATATTTCTGGCCGCTGCTCCTCTCCCGCAAGCCGGAAAACTCCGTCGTCCAGATCGGCCTGCAGATGTTCATGACCCAGGAGGGCAATCTCTGGGGGCCGCTGATGGCGGCCGCGGCGCTCGCCAGCCTGCCGATCCTGATCATCTACCTCGTCTTGCAGCGCCACGTCATCGAATCCTTCATGAAATCCGGAATCCGCTGAAAATGTTCATCTATAACCGACTGATCGCTCTCGAAGGCGCACACAATGTCCGTGATCTCGGCGGCTACCGGACCGCCGGCGGCAACTCGACCCGCTGGCGCTCCATATTGCGCGGCGACGCCCTGCATGATCTGAGCGCGGCCGACATCGAAGCGTTGCTCGGCCATGGCCTTGCAACGGTCATCGACCTGCGCAATGCGCATGAGATCGCCGCGCAGGCCAACCCCTTCGTCGGTCATGACCGTGTGCGTTATCACAACACGCCGGTATTTTCGGCGCTCGCCCCGGTCGAGATGATGGCCGAAGCAAGCCTCAGCTTCGACATGGGCGACCGCTATTGCCAGGCGATCGACAAATGCCGGCCGGCGATCGCCGAAGTGCTGAACATTATCGCCGAAGCGCCGGAAGGCGCCGTGCTCTTCCACTGCAGCGCCGGCAAGGACCGGACAGGTGTCATTGCCGCCCTGCTGCTGGCGAATGCGGGCGTCGACGAGACGACGATTATCGAGGACTACGCGTTGACCGCAACGATTTCCGGCCCGCTGATCGCCAGGCTGCGCCAGCGCGCACTCGACCGAGGCATGTCTTCCACCCTGATCGATATCGTGCTCGCCTCCGAACCAAGGAGCATGCGACAGGCGCTCGACCACATCCGCCTGCACTACGGCAGCGTCCCGGATTATCTGCGCCTGCTTGGCGTGGACGAAGCACAGGCGTCGCGCCTGAAGGCCCGTCTTTCCTGACACTGCCGCAGACCCACGGCCGCTCGCCGTCATTCGGTCGCGCGCCCGGCAGCCGTGACGATAATAGGTTAGAGGCTGTCGCCGCCATGGGTGCCGATGGCATGTCCGTCGGCATCGAAGAACAGGATATCGTCGAGACGGATGCCGAGTTCGAGCGTGTCGTCCGTATCGAGGTTTTCGGTCGTCCAGACGAATTCGTCGGTCATATGCCGGCCGGCCAGTGCGGCTATTCTCGTCATGTCGGGCGAGTCGGCCTCGCTGCGGAAATAGACATGCTGACTGTTGCCGATGATCTCGCGCCTGACGACATGGCCCGTCAGTCTGAAAACGCTCTGCCTTGCGTCGGTGACGCGGTAGAGCGCTTCCGGCCGCAATCCGGCATAGATCTGCTCGCGGCCCGCAAGCGCGGTCCGGCATTCGCCGGGAAGGTCGGCCAGCGACACGCAGGCGCCGCCCATTTCCAGTCGGTTCGCGGTCACCCTGCCGGTGAGGAAATTCGGCGGGGCGGCGCCGAGAAAGGCGGCTGCGAATATGTTGGCCGGACGTAGGTAGATTTCGCGCGGCGGGCCGATCTGCTGCACCTCGCCATCGCGCAGGATGACCACGCGGTCCGCCAGCGTTTGCGCCTCAACCTGATCGTGGGTGACATAGATCATCGTCGTGCCCAGTCGCCGCTGAAGATCGCGGATTTCGCCGCGCACATGGGTTCTGAGCGCCGCATCGAGATTGGAAAGCGGCTCGTCGAGCAGGATAGATCCGGCTCGCGGATGATCGCCCGCCCCATGGCGACGCGCTGCTTCTGGCCGCCGGAGAGCTGCGAGGGGCGCCGATCGAGAAGCTCTTCCAGGCGCAGCTGATTGGCCACCTCGATAACCTTGTCGTCGATTTCGGCGGCTCGCATCTTCTGCCGGCGCAGCGGATAAGCGAGGTTTTCGCGCACGGTCAGGTGCGGATAGAGCGCGTAATTCTGAAACACCATGGCGATCCTGCGGTGGCGCGGCTCGACGTCGGTAATGTCGCGCTCGCCGAGCAGGATCTGGCCGCCGTCGACCTTCTCCAGCCCGGCGATCAGTTTCAGCAAGGTCGACTTGCCGCAGCCGGACGGGCCGACGAGCACGATCAGCTCGCCGCTCTGGGCGACGAGATCGAAAGGCTTGAGCACGGCCGTACCCTTCGCATAACCCTTGGAGACGGACCGGAGGACGAGTTTGTGCATGAGGATCACTTTCCGCCTGATGTCGCCTGGCTCGGCGTCAGGAAGCGCTGCAGGATGGCGAATATAACGAAGGCCGGGACGATGGTTAGGATGGCCGCCGCGAAGACCAGTGCGTAATCGGTCGAGCGCAAGGGATCGATCAGGCCGGAGATCGCCACCTGGGCGAGTTGCCCGTCGTCGCGGCGCATGGCGATGAGCGGCCAGAGATACCATTCCCAGACGAACACGAAATGCATCAGCCAGCAGGCGATCAGCGCTCCGCGGATATTCGGCAGGATCGCGGTGCGAAGCACTTCCCACAGGCCGGCGCCGTCGAGGGCGGCGGCATGGTCGAGTTCGCGCGGGACTTCCTCGATCGCCTGGCGGATCAGGTAAACGCCTATCGGCGAAAAGATGAAGGGCAGGGCGAGCCCCCAGAAGCTGTCGATCAGCCCGAGATCGCGAACGACGAAGAACAGAGGCGGGAGGATGACATCGACAGGAATGAACAACGTGAACAGCATCACCAGGAACAGCGCCCTGCGGCCGCGAAACCGGAACCGGGACAGCGCGTAACCGGCGAGCAGGCTGGAGATTGTCGTACCCGTCGCCATCACGAAGCCCAGAAGCACGGTGTTGAAGAGCTGGGCCTGCAGGCGGGGAAGGCCGAGCGCGCGGCGATAGGCGTCGAAGGTTGGTTCCGCCGGCAAGAAGGCCCAGAGCGACAGGCTGCCGGCATACCGGTACATGTCGCTGTTTTCCCGAAGCGAGGCGGTGACCGCGAAGAGGATCGGCAGCACAAAGACCGCGGCCAGCAGAACACGCAGGACAATTCCAAGCGAACGGCTCATTCGTAAGTCCATTTCACGGCCAGCCAGCGCAGCTCCAGCGTGATGATGGCGATGAGCCCGAGGAGAACGACGATCGACATGGCGCTTGCCGTCCCGAGATCGAAATAGCTGAAGGCTGTCTCGTAGATCTGGAAACTGGCGAGATCGGTGGCGCCGGTCGGGCCGCCCTTGGTCAGCATCAGGACCGGAACCAGGATCTGGAACGAGGCGAGGGTCGCCAGAACGACGGCGAATTGGAAGCTTCTGGCCAATAGCGGCAGCGTGATGGTCAACAACAGCGCCACCGGCCCCGCGCCGTCGAGTTTCGCGGCGGCGGCGATCTGCGGCGGAATGGCGGAAAGCCCGGCGAGAAAGACCAGCATGGTCACGCCGACGTCGCGCCAGACAGAAAGTCCGAGCACGAGGAACTGCGCCGGCATCTCGCTGGAGAGCCAGGAGACGCGCGCTACGCCCATTCCCGAGAGGATGGCGTTCACCACCCCGACATTGGCGTCGAACATATAGGCGAAGATGAAGGTGGTCACCGGCAGGCCGAAGAACATCGGTGAGATTATCATCGCGCGCACGAAGGCATTCCCGCCGGTATTGGCGCGCAGCATCAGTGCCGCGCCAAGCCCGAGCACGAGCTGAACCGGAACCTTGGCGATCGCCGCGAACAGGCTGAGCCACAGCCCCCACCGGTAGCGACTGTCGGAAAGCGCAAGGCTGAAATTGTCGAAGCCCGCGGTGCCGATGTGCTGGCCGCCGGGATCGAACGTGCCGGTGCTCGTATAGATCGCCTCGGCGATCGGCCAGACCTTGAAAAGGCACAGCATGACAAGGGCAGGGGCCAGAAAGACAAGCGCCGGCCCCCATCCTTCGAGGAGGGCAGGGAGCCTGCGATGCCTGGAGAAGCGTGGCCTGGAAGCGGCGAGGGAATTCGGCATGTGGTCCGCGAGGTCCGTCAGGCATAGCGCCGAAGCTGGGCATCGATGCGCCGCGCGGCATCGTCGGCAAGCGCCTTCACATTGCCGCCGCTGACAATATCGGCTTCCAGCCGTATCCACATCGTGTCGAGCTCGGAAAAGCCGGGAACCTTGGGACGCGGCACGGACCATTCGGTGATGCTGTCGATAAACAGCGACATCGGCTTCGTCTGGAATTCCGGCCGGGCGGCGACCATCGACTTACGGATCGGCGGTGAGGTCCAGCCACGCGCGACGATGTCATTGCCCTCGGGCGAGCCCATGAATTTCACGAAAAGCTTTGCATCACCCATCCTCGCGGTCTGGCGGTTGACCAGCCAGGCAAACGAGCCGGTGTGGATGATCGGTGTCTTGAGATAAGGCACCGGCGCGGTGGCCAGATCGATATCCGGCCGCGCCTTTTTGATCGGTGCGAGGTAAAGCGGCACGCCGCAGAAGAACGCGACCTGATCGTTGTAGAACATGTCCTTCTGCGTGGATACGGGCGCGATGCCGTGTTTGTGGTGAATGTCCTGGATCAGCTGCAGGCCTTGCAGCGCCTCCGTCGAATTCAGGTAACCGGTGCTCTTCAACCCGTCGTCACTCACCATTTTCCAGGCGTTGGAGCCTTTTTCGCCGGCGCCGCGCGGATAGATGCCCGAGAAAAACAGGCCGGTATTACCCATGTTGGGGTAAAGCGCGAAAAACTGGTCGTTGCCACGTCTTTTGCGCTCGGCGGCCTGGATCTCGGTGAAGACGCGAAGCCATTCGTCCCATTTCCACGCGTCGGCCAAGGTTTCCGGCAGTTTCAGGCCATAGCGGTCGGTGAGCTTGCGGTCGTAGTACAGAGCCTGGCCGTTCTCGTTGGTGGAGGGGCCGTAGAATTCGCCGTCGATCTCGCTGCCGAGCCTGACCGTCGGGAAGAAGTCCTCCAGATCGTCCTTGCTGAACATGTCGGTGACCGGTTCGATGAGGCCGAGTTTCTTGTAGGTTATGACGTTCGGCGCATTGGCCAGAAAAACATCCGGGCCGGGGCCGCCCTGGTTGGCGGAGCGCACCGCGCGATCGAGATCGCCAAACGGAACCTTGCGGAACTTCAGCGTTCCGCCACCGACGGATGTCCATTTCTGCTGCACGCTTGCCATCATGTTGTCGACGAAGGCGCCCCCATCCCAGATGAGGAGTTCCAGTTCCTCCCCCTTGAGCCCGTCATAGGGATTGGTCTGCGCGGCGGCCGGCGCGGCACCACCGATCACGGCGGCGGCGGCACTCGCGCCGATGCCTTTCAGGAGGTCGCGGCGGGTCGGTTCGAAGGAGAATGGGGCTCGGATCATGGGTCTCGTCCTTTGCGCGGGAGATCGGTAAAGCAGAGGTCAGCGGATGGCGTGGTCGGGAATGTCGAGCCCGAGTTCGCGGCGCACGATATTGGTGCCCTTGACCAGCGCCTCAATCTTTGCGCGGGCGACATCGCGCGGCAGGAACCACATACCGCAATCGGTCGAGGGGTGAAGCCGCTCCGGCGGTACGATTTTCAGCGCTTCGCGCAAGCGTCCGGCAATATGTTCCGGCGTCTCGATTTCATGCGATCCCATGCCGATCAGGCCGAGATGGACATGTTTGTCGCCGGCTTGCTTCAAGAGATCGGGCGTATGTCCGGGCTGCTCGTATTCGATGCTCATCGCCTGGACCGACGTTTCCGAGAGAAGCCGCAAGACCTCGGGATAGGAAGGGTTGATCGTCTTCGAGGACGAATATTTCGCATATCCGTAACAGACATGCAGGACGACGGGCGTGGTTATGCCTTCGAGCAGCCGTTCGATGACGGGCTTGCCGATCTCGCGCGAACGGCTGAGCTTGAAATGCAGCGCGGGGTCGGCGACCATCAGGAGGTCGGTCCCTTCCGCTTGCAGTTCCTTCAACTCGCGGTTCAGTACGCCTGCCAGCGCCATGATGGCGTCTTCGGGGCGCTGGTAATAGTCGTCCGCCAGCCGATCGTAGAGCGTCATCGGGCCAACGATCGGTGCCTTGACCGGGCGCCTTGCGTGCTTCTTCACAAACCGCAGTTCATCGATCGCAGGCGAGGAAACCCATTCCAGCGGACCGGTGATCGTCGGCGACATCCGAAAATTCTGCCAGAGGTCGCCGAGATCGGTGCGGGCGGTCTTGCTCTTGAGTTCGCTTTGGAATTCCTTGTCCTGCACCTTCTCGAGACTGATGCCGCCGATGCCGGAGACAAAATGCCGGTCGTAATGCTGGCGGCGGATCTCGCCATCCGTGACGACGTCGAGCCCGGCGCGCTCCTGCTCGTGGATCGCCAGCAGAACCACGTCGTCCTGCGCCTGTTGCAGCACATCGGCTTCTGGGCGCCACCAGCTGCCGTTGTGGTGGTGCTCATGGCCGTGACGCACCAGCCATGCGGGCTTGACGTAACTTCCGACGATCTGGGTACGGAGTGGGGGCATGGGAATTTCCTGTCGCTTCGGGAGAAGGTTTCTCCGTCCTGCCCGTTCTAGGATCGGGCAAGGGTTGTGAAACAGGGCCACTTTGCTGGGATCACCGGGCCACTTGTCACAAACCCAGGCAGAGGCCGCCTTATGCGACAATTGGCTTGGCTGCCGCGCTCGGTCGGGCGGCAGCGCTTCGCTTTTGAGATCGAGGCCGCACAGGCGGCGCGGCGCCGGCCTCAACCGCACGGCAATTTTCACGAAATGCGCAGAGAGGCGACGGCGGCTGCCGTGGGGTCATGAACCGAGAATGTCGGCGAGATCGCGCATGCCCCTGATGGTGGTGAACTCGCCGGCATAAGCAAAGCCGAGCAGCAGGGCGCGGCGTGCCGGATCGGCGAACCAGGAGGAGATGTCGCGCGGTTCCAGCCCGCGCGCCGCCGCCTGGCGCAGCAGCCTTTCGACGTCGGTTCCGTCGGGGAGGGTCAGCATGTGGCCGAGCCCGCCCGGCTCGGGCGAAAGCGACACCCCGGCCGGCAGTCCGGCCGGCCACGAGCCGACAAGCGATTGCCGGCGCACCGAGAGCACCGCACGCATCCGGTCGATATAGTGTTCCAGATGCCCCTCGCGCATGAACTGTTCCAGCATGTATTGCTCGATCAGCGGCGGCCGAAAATCCATGGCTGCGCGGGTGGCGATCAGCCGGTCGATCATAGCCGGCTCGGCAACGATGTAGCCGATACGCAGAGACCGGAACATCGTCCAGCTCAAGGTCGACAGATAGATCGTCCGGTCGCGGCTCGACTGGTCGGCGAAGATCGGCGCCCGGGGTTCCGTCAAGAGCGCCGTATTGTCCATCTCCACGATATGAGCGCCGTTTGTCTCGACATGGCGGCGGATCGCCTGCTCGCGGGCATCGCTCAGGATCGCGCCGGACGGAAACTGCCGGACAGGCGACAGATGAACCAGCCGGAACTGCGGCGAAGCCAGCTCGATCCGGAGCCCTTCGTCATCGACCGGAAGCGCCTGCACCCTGGCGCCGGCGAGCGTCAGCGTGGTGCGCACGCGCAGCTCCGCCGGGTCCTCCATCAGCGCGATATCGCCGCTGCGCAGAAGCGTGCGGGCGACGAGATCGAGACCTTGGGTCATGCCGGAGGTAACGATGATCTGGTCGGGGTGGCAGACGATCCCGCGGCGACGTTTCAGATAGCCGGCGATCTGCATCCTCAAAGGTGCGAACCCGGCCGGATCGCCTTCGTTCATCAGCTCGCGAACACGGGCCGCCTGCTCCGTCCCGATCCGCTGCCAGACGGCGAAAGGGAAATAGTCGAGCGTCGGCCCCCAGGACAGCGCATTGACGACGGAGCGCGGCGCGGCGGGCAGCTCCGCGATCGGCGTGGCGTTTTTCGGCAGGTTTCGCCGTTGTTCGAGATAGCGCACGGAATTGACGAATGTGCCGGACCCGGTAACGCCGAGGATGAGGCCCTCGGCCATCAGCATGTCGAATGCCTCCGAAACCGTGCTGCGTGAAACCCCGATTTCGTGGGCCAGCTGGCGCGTCGAGGGCAAGCGTTCCCCCGGTCCGTAGGTGCCGGCCAGGATGCGCGCCTCGATGGACTTGCAAATCTGTTCGGCAAGAGACTGGGCGCCATCGCGATCGAGCTGAAACTGCATCCGATGCCCCTTTGCAATGGTCAGCCCTCGGCGGACTGAGGAGGATGGGGCGGCGTAGCGAAAGCATGTTTCAGGAGGATGACAGGGCCGATAATCTCACGGCCCGTCGCTTGGGCGGCTGCGAGCCAATTTCACCGACATATATTCCTCGTCAGGCTGACGTTGGCACCGTCGTAGATCACGCCGATGCGCTAAAAAACGAGATTTGTCGGCCAGTTGGCACGGGAGAGGGGCCTTGCGAGCTCAGGCAGACCGCGCAAACGACGCGTCCGCACCGACCTCGGCCAATCCAAAATGGGATCTCAGGGTATCGCCTCCATAGGCCGATCTGAAGAGACCGCGTTTTTGCAGAATTGGTACAACCTCGTCGGCGAACAGCTTCAGCTGACTGTTGATAATTGGCGGCATCACATTGAACCCATCTGCCCCGCCCGACTGAAACCATTCCTGGATCAGGTCCGCGATTTGCTCTGGGGTACCGGCAACCGCCAGATGGCCGCGAGCGCCCGCCAGCCTGCGAAGCAACTGCCGAAGCGTGAGTTTTTCGCGGAGCGTCATCTCTACGTAGCCCACCACCCGGCTTCTCGATGCCTCGACCTCATTGGGATCAGGAAAATCATCCTTGGTGAGCGGACGATCAAGCGCAATGTTGCTGAAGTCATGTCCGCCGAAGCGAGCCGACAGTCTCGTCAAGCCAACTTCCGTGCTCGTCAGGGCGTCGAGCTCTTCCCAAACCTGTTTGGCTTCCAGCTCGCTCGAACCGATCGCCGCGCTGATGCCAGGCAAGACCACGATGTCTTCCGGTCTCCGGCCGTAGGCAACGGCCCTGTTCTTGACATCGGCATAGAACGACTTCGCGCTATCGATCGTCATATGCGCGGTGAAAATTGCCTCGGCCCAGCGCGCGGCGAATGCACGGCCGGTGTCGGACTGACCTGCCTGGATATACACGGGCCGTCCTTGCGGGCTGCCGGGGACATTGAGTGGACCCTTCGTTCGGTAGTGGCTACCCTCGTAGTTCGCGGGCCGCATCCGGTTCGCGTCGAGATAACGGCCGGTTTCCCGGTCGTCCACGATGGCATCCGCCGGAAAGCTTTTCCAGAGCGCGTCGACGGCCTCGACGAATTCCGCTGCGAGCTTGTAGCGATCGCCGTGGTCGACGTTTTGCGCAAGGCCATAATTGGCACCTGCTTCGGGAGCCCAAGACGTGACGATGTTCCAGCCCGCACGCCCCTTGGAGAGGTGATCAAGCGTCGCGAATTGACGAGCCAACGTATAGGGAAGGCTATAGGTAGTGGAGGCGGTGCCGATCAGCCCAATCTTTGTTGTATGCGCGGCCAGCAGGGACAACAGGACAATCGGTTCCAGCGATCCCGACGATGCCAGGCCGCTGCTGTTGCCGGCCGCAAGCGTATCGGCCAGAAATACGGCATCGAACTTGGCCTCCTCGGCAATGTGGGCAGCCTCGACGTAGAGTTCCAGATCGGTGAGCGCCTTGTGGTTCGACCCCGGATGCCGCCATGCGCCCTCGTGGTGGCCACGAGACATAAGAAAGAGGTTCAGGTGGAGTTGACGTGGCATGGATATAACCTTTCAGGCCCTGTCTGCGCTGACGCCAAAGCTGGCGAGCAACCTGGCGCGGAGATCGAGAAGTTCGGATTGGTTTGATCGCCGCGGATGCGACAGCGAAATTGCGTGGTCTTCCGCGATGCGACCATCTCGCAGAACAAGAATGCGGTCGGAGAGAAGCAGGGCTTCGTCGACGTCGTGGGTGACAAGAACGATCGTCGGTCTCTCACGATCGACCAGACGCATCAGCAGTTCCTGCATGCGGATACGCGTCAAGGCGTCAAGCGCGCCAAACGGCTCATCGGCAAGCAACAGGGAAGGGGACCGGATCAGCGAGCGCGCAAGCGATGCGCGCTGCTTCTGGCCACCAGACAGGGTTGAAGGCCACGCGTCGGCCTTGTCACCCAGCCCCACTGCTTCGAGCATCTCGAGCGCGGCCGATTTTGCATCGGTTCGCCGAAGTCCGAGGGTCACATTGTCGATGACCGTTTTCCATGGCAGCAGTCTCGAATCCTGAAACAGAACCGAGGTACTGGCAGGCACCTGGAAATGCCCTTGGCTCTCCGCGTCATCGTCCAGACCCGCCAGCGCCCGCAGCAACGTTGTCTTCCCCGAACCGGATTCACCCAACAGTGAGACGAACTGTCCGTGTGGAATATCGAGCGATACCCGGTCTAGAATTGTCTTGCCTTTGAAGCTCCGCGTGAGGTTGCGCAGCGTTACAGCAGTGGGAACAGGGATATGAGCATTCATGATCCAAGCGCTCTCCTGTACGACAAGGCGCGTCTTTCGACGAAACGCACGACAGCATCCGACAAAAGGCCAAGCACTGCGTAGATGATGATGCCGACCACGATGATCTCCGTCTGCCCCCAGTCGCGCGCCCGGTTCATCAGGTAGCCGATACCCGTCTGCGTGTTGACGAGTTCCAGAACGACCAAGGCCGTCCAACAGAGTGCAACCGCCAGCCGCAGCGATACGAAGAACCCTGGCAACGCCCCTGGCAGTGCCACATGACGGACAAACTCAAGTCGAGAAAGGCCAAGGGTGCGCGCAAGTTCGACGTGCCCGATGTCAATGCTGCGCAGGGCCGCGTGGGTGTTGATGTAGACAGGCACGAGGACCGCGGTGAAGATCAAGAACACCTTCATTGCCTCGCCGATCCCCAGCCAGATGATGACCAATGGAATGAGTGCCAAGGTTGGAACCGCTCTCTTGATCTGGACGATGCCATCGATCAAGGCTTCGCCCGCCCTGGTCAGACCGGAAAGCAGGGCAAGGACGACGCCCACCAGTACGCCGAGGAACAGCCCCGAATAGGCACGTGCGGCCGACGCCATAAGGTGCGGCAGCAGCGTGCCGTCAATGACCATTTCATAGCCCGTCTTGAGCGCTGTCGAGGGGGCCGCAAGCGTATAGGGCGACAGGTAACCCAGGCGAGACGCCAGCTCCCAGCCAAGCAGAACAAGCAATGGTCCAATCAGACGCCCGCCTCGCGGCAGCTTTTCCGGGACCAGACGAGCGGACTTGCGGGCAACTGCCGCAGGCGCCTCGCCGTTAGCCCGCGGATCCACGCCCGAGGCCACATATCGTCTATCAACGGCGTTCGCCATCAGCTTCCACCTTCACGCGCCTGTTCAATGGTCGCGTCAAAGGTCTCGACAAATGAGCCCTTCGCATCGAACCGTTCCTTGATGGAGCCTGCTTGATAGAGAATGTCGATCAGCTTTTGATGATGCGGGATTGCTTCAGCCGACGTCTGGAAGATAAGTGGCGACTGGCCCTTCAAGATCGCGTCTGTATCTTCGGTGGAGACACGCTGGAAATCGGTGAAATAAGACTTCGCCCATGCCTTCTCGTTCTCATTGCTCCATTTTCCAGCACGGACAAACGCATTGAGGAATTTTTTGATCTGCTCAACCTTGACCGGGTCGGCCAGAGCGTCAGGACGGGCATAGAAATATGATGTACTTGGCAGCAGCTTGCGTTCTTCAGGGTCCAGCACAGGCGATGCGCCGACTTGGTTGACCAGCCGTGTAACGTGCGGCTCCTGGAGAACGGCCACATCGACCGTCCCAGACCGGATGGCGTCGGGGAGGTCGGCGACGCGAAGGTTGACGAGTTCGACGTCCGTGAGCTTCAGGCCCGCGCGGTTCAGTGCTTCGATCAGGAACACCTGACGCCCGGAGCCCTCGACATAGCTGACCTTTTTGCCCTTGAGTTCAGACAGATTTCTGATCACGAGCCCAGGCCGGCTGGTCAGGCGATATTGCGCGGCTTCTCGAGTGAAGGTTGCGATGATTGGAAGCAAGGTTCCAGACGCGCGTGCCTGGATAGGGGGAGTGTCGCCGACGTAGGCGATGTCGAGCGCGCCGGCGCGGATCGCTTCGAGGATTGCAGGTCCTCCGGCGAAGTTCGGAAAGTCGATGTTGAAGTCGAGGCTCTGTTTCTGGCCGCTTGATTCGAGGAGATTGCGCACAAATTCGCTCTGGTCGGCGACCACGAGCTTGGAAACCGTGTCGGCAGCGAATGAAGGAAAAGACCAGAAGGCCGAGACCGCTCCCACAAGTGCAGCCCGGAAAAGTGTCCTACGTTTCATATCTTGCGCTCCATGTCTGCGTTCACGATAACCTCAGCGCGTCGAATGTATAGTAAGACTATCGACTTTGTAGGGATGATATTTTGTACGCACCGGTGTTGGTGTAAAACTCTTCCGACATCGCTTGAGATGTTAGAATGCGTTTGATTGTCTGGCGTGTAATTGACGCGGCCGGACGCCTTGCAGCGGCTTCTGTCGGGCGGGAGCGGGCGATCATTGCTTCGCGCAGACATGATCGGAGGCGAGACACGTGGTCAAAGCCGCCGCATCTTCCAAAAACGCACGTATGCTACCGTAAGATACGTTGGTTGAACGGCCCGGCCTGCCTATGCTGCATCTGCGAGATAGCTGAGTGCCCCGCAAGATCAGGGCGCGTTCATAGAGCGGACGCAGAACGGCAATAATCTCTTACCTGCATAGGTCTTTGAATGATCGCCAAAAGCGATGAACCAGGAGATTTGGCATGCGGTATTCTTCTTATCTCCCCACAGCGGATTTCGTCACGCAAATCGGTCCGGCAGCCGTTGCACTCGACTACGGCTTGGATGCCGCGCAGCGCGGCATTCTGTTTTGGGACGTGATGCGAAAGCGTGGCAACCAATATCGCGCGCACGCCCAGGCCGCCGCGCCGCATGTGCTCAATTTCACGCCCGAGGTCGTCCTGGATGGACGTGGGCTGGAGAAGCCCGTCAACTACGCGCTGGTCCGCATCGTTCCGCCGGAGGGCATGACGGTCGATGACGCGCGGCGACCCTTCGTCGTGGTCGACCCGCGCGCCGGGCATGGGCCGGGGATCGGAGGGTTCAAGGCGGATAGCGAGATCGGCGTTGCCTTGAAGGCCGGCCACCCCTGCTATTTCATCGGCTTCCTTCCGGAGCCTGTCGCGGGCCAGACGATCGAGCATATCGCACTGGCCGAAGCGATCTTCCTGGAGAAAGTCATCGCGCTGCATCCGCAGGCAGACGCCAAGCCGTGCGTCATCGGCAACTGCCAGGCCGGCTGGGCCGTCATGATGCTGGCCGCGATGCGGCCCGAGCTCTTCGGCTCGATCATCATCGCCGGCGCGCCGCTCTCCTACTGGGCGGGCGAGCGCGGCAAGTATCCGATGCGCTACTCTGGAGGGCTGCTTGGCGGCACCTGGCTGACGGCGCTCACGAGCGATCTCGGCCACGGGCAGTTTGACGGTGCGTGGCTCGTGCAGAATTTCGAGAACCAGAACCCGGCCAACACGCTCTGGACCAAGCAGTATAATCTGTATTCGAAGATCGACACCGAGGCGCCACGCTATCTCGGCTTCGAGCAATGGTGGGGCGGCCATGTCAGTCTCAACGCGGACGAGATCCAGTTCATCGTGGACGAACTCTTTGTCGGCAACAATCTCGCCGCCGGTCGCATCGAGGCACCGAATGGGCAGGCGATCGATCTTCGCAACATTCGCGCGCCGATCGTCGTGTTCTGCTCGAAGGGAGACAATGTCACGCCGCCGGCGCAAGCGCTCGGCTGGATTCTGGGCCTCTACGACGATGTGAACGAGATACGCTCGCACGGGCAGACGATCGTCTACACCGTGCACGAGACGATCGGCCATCTCGGCATCTTCGTTTCCGCAAGTGTCGCCCGCAAGGAACACGGCGAATTCTCCAGCAATATCGATCTGATCGACGCGCTGCCGCCCGGACTGTACGAGGCGATTTTCGAGGCGAAGACCGATGAAACCATCGGCGGAGACCTTGTCGAGGGCGATTGGATCATGCGTTGCGAGGCGCGAACGCTCGATGACATCCGCGCGCTTGGATGCAATGGCCCGGCTGACGACAGGCGCTTTGCCACTGTCGCGAAAGTGTCGGACATCAACCTCTCGCTTTACCGCGCTTTCCTTCAGCCCGTCGTGCGTGCCATGGTGCCGGACTGGGCCAGCCGGGGTCTTCGCGACATGCATCCGCTGCGGCTGCAGTACGAGCTGTTCTCGGACGTCAATCCGTGGATGGCGCCTGTCGCGGATCTCGCGAACGAGGTGACGCAGGAGCGTCGTCCGGTCGCCGCCGGCAATCCCTTCCTGGCGATTGAGCAGGCGGTCTCGCGCCAGATCGTGGCGGGGCTGGACGCATGGCGGCAAGGGGTGGAGATGCTGAGCGAGGCGATGTTCCTCTCGGTTTATGGATCGCCGTTCCTGCAGGCGGCCGTTGGCATCGACAGTTCGGACACAAGGCCGCAGCGGCGGGCAGGCAAGACCGCGCTGCATGCGCGCGTCCTCAAGGACAGGATAGAAGAGCTCAGGGCGCGAATGGACCGCGGCGGTCTTCGGGAGGGGTTGGCGCGCAGCCTGCTTTACGTGGCCATGGCCAATGGCGCGGCAGACGAGCGCGGGTTTGCCGCTATCCGCCGGATGCGGCGTATCGAGGACGGCATGCCGGTGATCCCGCTGGCGCAATTCAAGGCTTTGATCCGCGACCAGTTCTTCATGCTGCTGATCGACGAGGAGGCGGCCGTTGCCGCCATCGCCCGGTTGCTGCCGTCTGACGCGGGGGTTCGCCGTGAAGGCCTGTCATCGCTGCGGGAGGTCCTGCATGCGCGTGGCCCGCTGGCAGACGAGGCCGAGCGGCGTTGGCAAAGGATCGTCGGCATTTTCGACCTTTCCGAAGAGCCGGCCGCCGCGCCGCCGGCAAAGACGGCGTCGGTGAAGGCCATCCGTCGTGTCACCTAGCCGGCGGGATCATTGAAGAACCTTGGTTTGAACGAGTGTTCCAGCATGGAGCTGTGCAAATGTCGAACTTGGAAAGCGTTGGCGAGGTCGGCCGGCACGAGAAATACGAGCGGCTCATCGCCAAGGCCAAGCAGGTTCCTGTGATGACCACGGTCGTGGCCCACCCTTGCGATGAAACATCTCTGCGTGCGGTCGTCGAAGCCGCCGATGTCGGGTTGATCCAGCCGCTGCTTGTCGGCCCGGCTGAGAGAATACGCGGGATCGCCAGATCGCATGGTCTCGACATCTCGCCGTTCGAACTGGTCGATGCCCCTCACAGCGACGCGGCTGCCGCCAAGGCGGTGGAGATCATCAGGGAAGGCGGCGGCGATCTTCTGATGAAGGGAAGCCTGCACACGGACGAGCTTTTGCGGGCTGTAACGTCATCAGCCACGGGGCTCAGGACCGCGCGCCGGATCAGCCATGTTTTCGTGATGGATGTTCCGGGCCATTCGGAAACGCTCTTCATCACCGACGCCGCCATCAATATCGCGCCGGATCTCGATGCCAAGCGCGATATCATTCAGAACGCGATCGATCTCTTCACGCAGATCGGTCTCGGCACGCCGCGCGTGGCGATCCTTTCGGCCGTCGAGACGGTCACGTCGAAGATACCATCGACGATCGAGGCGGCCGCGCTGTGCAAGATGGCCGAGCGTGGACAGATAACGGGTGGTGTTCTGGACGGCCCGCTCGCCTTCGACAATGCGATCGATCCGGAGGCTGCCAGGATTAAGGGCATCCGCTCCCCCGTCGCCGGCCACGCCGAGATCCTGGTCGTGCCGAATCTGGAGGCTGGCAACATGCTGGCGAAGAACCTGACCTTCATGGCGCGGGCGGATGCCGCGGGCCTCGTCCTTGGCGCGCGTGTGCCGATCATCCTCACCTCGCGGGCGGATTCGGTGCGCACGCGCCTTGCCTCGTGCGCCGTCGCCGTATTGCTTGCGCAAGCCCGCCGCCGTGCGGCGTCGATACAGGGCGGTTGATGCCATGGACACTATACTGGTGATCAATGCCGGTTCATCCAGCCTGAAATTCGAGGTTTTCGCCGTCGCGGATACACTGGCGCGGCAGATCAAGGGAAAGATGGAAGGCATCGGCACCGCGCCGCGCCTGTCCATCAGGAACGTCGGTGGTGACCAACTGGCGCAGGAAGACTATCCGTGCGAACTCGTCGCGGATCTGCCTTCGGCGATGCGCCTGGTTGGGCAATGGCTGCACGGGCGGATTGAAGGTCGCCTGATCGCGGTCGGCCACCGGGTCGTCCATGGCGGCCCGAACCACGCCGGCCCGGTGAAGGTCGATGACAGCCTGCTACGGGAGCTGGAGTGGTACACTCCGCTTGCACCGCTGCACCAGCCAAACAATCTCGCGCCCATCAAGGTGCTGCTGGAGCGCCAGCCCGACTTGGCGCAGGTTGCCTGTTTCGATACAGCCTTCCATCGCGGTCATGATCCGATGGCGGATCACTATGCGATACCGACGCGCTATTTCGAGGAGGGGGTTAGGCGTTACGGCTTTCATGGCCTGTCCTACGAATATGTCGCGGGACGGTTGGCGGAGGTTGCGCCCGATGTTGCCGGCGGCCGTGTCATCGTCGCCCATCTCGGCAGCGGCGCGTCGATGTGCGCGCTTCGCGAGGGGCGAAGCGTGGAGAGCACGCTGGGCTTCACGGCGCTCGACGGTCTGCCGATGGGCACACGGTGCGGGCAGATCGATCCGGGTGTGCTGCTCTATCTGCTCGAGCAGCACGGCCTGTCGGCCAGGCAGCTGCAGGATCTTCTCTACAAGGAGTCTGGCCTCAAGGGGCTCTCCGGCATCAGCAACGACGTCCGCGATCTGCTTGATAGCGAAGCGGCCGGCGCGACACTGGCGCTCGACCATTTCGTTCATCGCATCGGCCTCAATGCCGGTGCGCTCGCGGCCGCATTGAGTGGGCTGGACGCCTTCGTCTTTACGGCGGGGATCGGTGAAAACTCGCCGGCGATGCGCGAACGGATCGCGAGAAAGCTCGCCTGGCTCGGCGTATCGCTCGACGTGGAGCGGAACAATGCCGGCGAGCTCCTGGTGTCGAGCGACGACAGCAAGGTCAAGGTCTTCGTCATCCCGACCGACGAGGAACTGATGATCGCGCGGCACACTTTCGCGCTTATCGCCGCCGGTGGGGCCGAGCCCGCCGGCACGCCCCAGCTATATGCATAGAAGGAAGGGCCGCAGATGATTCCGACGGTGAAGGCTAAACTTCTTGAAGGAAAGCGCGGGCTGGTTGTCGGCATCGCCAACGATCAGTCGATCGCCTGGGGTTGCGCGCGGGCATTCCGCGCGCTGGGCGCCGACGTCGCCGTGACCTATCTCAACGACAAGGCCAAGCCCTATGTCGAGCCACTCGCGCAGGCTCTCGAGGCGCCGATTTTCATGCCGCTCGATGTATCGGTGCCGGGACAACTGGAAGCCGTGTTCGAACGCATCACGGAGATGTGGGGCGAGCTCGATTTCGTGGTGCATTCCATCGCCTTCTCGCCGAAGGACAGCTTGCAGGGGCGCGTCGTCGATGTGCCGCACGACGGATTTCTAAAGACGATGGATATTTCCTGCTGGTCGTTCATTCGGATGGCGCATCTCGCCGAACCCCTGATGAAGCACGGTGGGACGCTGTTCACGATGACCTACTATGGCAGCCAGATGGTGGTGAAGAACTACAACATCATGGGCGTTGCCAAGGCGGCGCTGGAAGCCTCGGTCCGCTATATCGCCGCTGAACTTGGGCCCAAGGGCATTCGCGTGCACGCCATTTCCCCCGGGCCACTGGCGACACGCGCCGCCTCCGGCATTCCCGAGTTCGATGAACTCCTGAGCAAGGCGCAGGAAACGGCGCCGGCGCGCAGCCTGGTATCGATCGACGATGTCGGCATGGCAACCGCGTTCCTGGCGCACGACGCGGCACGGCTCATCACCGGCGACACGATCTACATCGATGGCGGATATCACATCATAGACTAGCCTTCCGGCAAGGTCGTGCGGCAATTCAGTGGCCGATACGCACGCCTCCATCCGCCGCCGCGCGTTCGTATCAACGCATCTATTTTCCTGTTTGCGACGATATGCCGTCGTTGCGTGTTGCGCAATACAACCTGACGGTAGTATAATATACGTAACGTAAAGTATGTCGTCCAAGGCGGTATAGCACAATGCCCTGGCTTCATTGTTTTGGATGATGATTTTTATCAATCGGAGCGGGTTGTTCGCTCGAAGGTGCTGCAGATATTCACGGGCGTTGGCGCTTGTTGCACTCAAGCATTGTGGGGCGTGGCATGCATTTGGACAATAGTTCTATAATCAGCGACATTTACGATGCGTCCACCAGCGGCCAGGACTGGTCATGCTTGGGCCAACGGCTGTGCCGGTATCTGGACGCCGAAGCAGGGGCGTTCCGCTTTCGAGACTGCAATGGCCGCTATACCAACGTCTTTCAGGCATCCGAGGCCGATGACGACAGGTACAGCACCTACTATCTTCACATCGACCCCGTGCGATCGGCCATATCGCGGATGAAGCCCGCGGCAGCAGGAGCGGAGACAGTCGTGCTCGCCGATGAAGTCGTTGATCGAGAAAGCTATCGCCGATCCGAGTTCTACCAGGATTTCGCCAGGCCGAATGGGCGGGAGAACATGTTGATCGGCCTCGTCGGAGACAGCGATCACACCGTCATGAGCTTCTTTCGCGATGGCCGGGCTTTCGGCAACAGGGAGAGGACCGCTCTCGAGCAACTTATGCCGCATGTGCGCCGCGGACTGAGCATGCGCCAAAGGCTAATCAAATCCGAGCTTGAATCGCGCCTCGCATATGCGGCCTTCGAAGCCTTGCCCGGAAGCGCCGTCGTTGTCGACGGCGAATGCAACATACTGTTCGCGAACACCACGGCCAACCGAACGTTGTCACGCAAAGGCTTTCCGATTTCCCTATCCAGGCTTCCCACCGACGGAAGCATCCGATTGCTCGTCGATCGAGGCGAGGCGGCGAAGTTTCGGGATATTGTCCGCGGCGGCGCCCAAGGGGGCAGTGGCGGCGCAATTCGGATCGAATTCGACGACATCGAGAACGCCCGCATAGGTCAGCTTGCGGTGGTCGCGACCCCGTTGCCGGCGTGCGGGACCGCGCTCGCTTTCGGCACGCCGGTGCTTGTCTTGATCAACGACATCTCGCAGCCGCGATCGGCGCCGCCGCGCCTCTTCAGCGAATTGTTCGGGTTGAGCGCGGCTGAGGGAGCGGTGGCGGCGGCCCTTCTGGGCGGGCAGACGGCCGAGATAGTCGCACGAGATCGCAAGGTCTCGCTCGACACGGTCCGCACGCAGATACGAACAGTGCTGCGCAAGACCGATGCAGCCAACCTTCGTGACTTCGAACGCATCGGCGCGCTGCTCGCAACCTATGTTCACTGAGCCCCGGATTTGTCCGTGCCCTATGCCGACATTGCAGGCTGTCAGGACGCGTTGCATGTCATGGTTGGCGGCGCATTTTCGCCCAGTGTCGTGTCATACAGGCTCGCGGAATTTCCTTTGGTCCACCAGACATATTTCCCCGCCGCATAACGCGCTCCCGAGCCGGAAATGACCGATGTGAACACCAGCGGCTGCGGCTGCTGAGGCACGGGCACGAGCGCGAGAAAGTTTGGATCGGCGTTGATGTAGGTTACCGCAAGCTTGCCCACGGACCCGCAGTCGTAGTTCGCATGTCTGCGTTCGATCTTCGTTTCGCTTCGCAGTTCGATCGTTCCGCTTTGCGTCGCCCTGGCCAGATTCGCCGGCAGGTACGCGCTGGTGAGGCAAAGGGCAAAGGCGAGAAGTTTCATGACTGATCCTCAATGGTCAGCTGAAGGCACGAACCGTATCGACACACGAAGTCGACGTCAGTTCAAGAGGCCTGGACCGCTCCAAGCTTCGATTTTGCAGTCTCGCGACCGTCGGAAGCGAAATAGCCAGACATTGTTCTCATCGCATACCCAGAAGTGGTGATGCGGCAGAGGATCGATACCGGCTAATCCCCCGGCCATCGCAGCAAACCGACCCTCGAACTCGGAGAAACGACGTGACCGAATTCACCATTTCACGCAGGAGCGTGCTCGCTGGCGCGGGTGTGGTCCTGGCCGCGGCCTCCGCCACGCCCCTCGTATCGTCTCCAGCCACGGCGGAGCAAGGCAACATGGATGCCGCGCTGCGTCAGTTGCAGGCTGCGTTGGCCTCGCTTCGCCGTGCGACGCCGAACAAGGGCGGACACAAGGAGCGCGCCGCCGAACTGGTCATGCAGGCCATGGAGGAAGTCCATGCCGGCATCGACTATGCCGCCAGCCGTGGCGGCGGCTGATCGCGGGCTATCCACGACGGAACTCACAAGGGGGATTCGACAATGATACGCATCAAACCAATCAGACTATTGTTGCCTGGCTTGATCGCACTGCTTGCGGGAGCCGCAATCGCGCAGGATGCCGCCAGGGTACCCAATGCGCCGTTGCGGAAGACCGTGGGACAGGTCAGCCAGCAGGCGCCGGTAGCATCACTCCTGGTGGTCAACGCCGACGGCGCGAAGCTGGAAGGCAACACGCTGGTCCTGACGGGCGTTTCCGCCAACTCCATCATCTTCGCCGATCGCCCAACCCGCGCCGCCGGCCATATCGCCACCAGTGAAATCGTCAGTCAATGGGGCGCCGGCGCCGACAGTTTCGACAAGGACCCGCCGAACGCGACGGTCTCGGTTCTCGGGGGCGGCTCGAATGTCAGCGATGCGGTGGTCACGCTCAAGTCTCCAAAGCTCGACGGGACGACGCTCACGTTCGACGTTTCGGTGCTGGAAGGCAGTCTCACCGGCGTGACCGGTCCAGCGGCGCTGTTTATCGACCATTGGCGTGGCTGGAACAACGCCGGCTGGTACGCGCTTGGTGCCGCGTCGGGTGCGGCCATCGGGGCATCGCTGGCGGGCCCGCGTTATGTCGAACCTTGTTATCCGCCCCCCGCATACTATCCACCCGCAAATCCGTGCCCGCCCGGCTACTGGCTCGGCCCGTGGGGCCACTGCCGGGACACGCCGTATCACGGCCGTCTGCCGGATGGTCAGTGGCAGTAATCGCAAGACGCGGGAAAACATGAGGGTTACGTGGCAGGGTCGGGGCATCTCGGCCCGCGCCTGAAGAACCCGATGGGTGCCGATCGACGGGATAGCGGGTCTGTTCGGGATCGCCAGTGACGATCCGATCATCTCTGCCGTCGCCGCGAGGACAGGCCGTGACGAGGCTTTGCCCGGCATCGTGCGTCTTATGCCGGCATGGGCATAAGACGCACGGCGACGGTGCGAACTACGCCCGAAGGCGAAGGTTGCGTTCCAGCATGTCGGCGACCTGCGTGACGATGTAGGCGATGACCATGTAGATGACCACCGCGATGACGAACGCCTCGAGATAGTAGAAGTTCAGGGCTGCGGTCAGCTGTGACTGGGCGAAGATGTCGACGACCTCGATCGCAAATCCGAGCGAAAGCGCCTTCATGATGACCATGATCGATGTCGTCAGGTCCGGTATCGCCGCCACGACCACCTGCGGAAACATCACCCGGCGAAACAGCTGGGCATTGGTGTACCCAAGCGAATGGGCGGCGTCAGCCTGGCCGTTGTCGAAGGAGTTCAGGGCTCCCTTGATGATCTCGGCCTGGAAAGCCGCGATACAGCCCGTGATCGCAACGACCAGAACGACCCAGTTCGGCATTGAATGACCATTGTAGTTGATCCCCACCAGCGAGGTCAGCATCTGCAGACCGGCGGGCAGGCCGAAGTAGGCGAGAAAGATCACGATGACCATCGGTACGCCCTTGAAGGCGACCTTGTAGGTCAACACGGCTTCCCTCAGGACCGGGATCTTCCTGTACTCGATGAACGCGAACAGGCTGCCGATCAGTGTCGAGAATACGAAGATAAGGGCTGCCATCGCGAGCGTGACAGGCACCGCGCCAAGTATTTCCCGGGTGTCCTGTAATAGAATGTCGGTTTCAAACATTTACTGATACCCCTTCTCGGTCAAACACTTGGCAGGAGCACGTTCTTGACGCGTCCGGCGTTGGCCGTCTCCGGCGCGCGCATCGACGAGCGAAGCTCGAAGAAGCGGACGACGAGCCAGACGATCAGGCACATCAAGGAGTAGATGACCGCCAGAACGAGATACGTTTCGAACTGGTACTGGTTGTAGTCGCGCTGCATGATCAGGTGCGCGGTCGCCATGACGTCGGCCGCCCCGATGTACATGACCAATGCGACGTTGTGGACCAGGTAGATGAGCGAGTTGCCGTAGCCGGGCAGGCCGATGTGGACCGCCTGAGGACCGGCGATGCGGAAGATTTTCTGCCGAAAGCTGTAGCCCAGGCTATCCGCCGCCTCATGCTGGCCGCGCTCCACCGAGAGATAGGCCGGCCGCATGACCTCCGAGAGGTAGCCGCCATGGTACAAGCTCAGCCCGACCATCGCCGCGACGTTCGCCGAGAAGAAATCCGAAAAGCCGAACACCGCCGCGAACAGCGGGAGCCCGTAAAAGGTGACGAACAACTGAAGAACGACAGGGACGCTTCGCGCATAGGAAACGTAGAGATCGGCCAGATGGCTGATCAGGAACACCCGTCGCACGCGGAGCGTCGTCGCGATCAAGGCCAGGCAGAAGCCGGCGATGAGGGCGGTGAAGGTAATCGCGAGCGTCAGCGGCAATGCCGAGAGCAGCTCGGGAATCATGGTCGAGATATTCACTATGAACACTCCTTCTTGCAATGTCAGCCCGAGCCCTGACGGCATCGCTGCCGTCAGGGAAGGAGCCTGTTACTTGAGGTACTTGACCATTTCTTCGCCGAACCATTTCTGCGAAAGCTTGTCCATGGTGCCGTCGTCGCGCAGTTCCTTGAGGACGCGGTTGATGTCGTCGGAGAGAACCTTGTTTTCCTCGGACTTGTGGATCAGCATGTAGGTGTTGTTGCTGTAGACGGGGTCGGAAGCCACGACATCGAGCTTCTTGTTGTCGATGACGGTCTGTTCGCCGAGATTGGACGGCAGGACGAGCGCGTCGAACTTGCCGTTCTGGATTTCGTCGAGACGATTGGGGTAGGGGATGCCGGCGCTCGATGCGGTAACTTCGAGCTTGTATTGCGGGTTTTCCTTCTGCCAGTTCATCATGAACTTGTAGGTGCCACCACCGGCGGTTGCCGGAACGATGCTCTTGCCGACAAGGTCCTTCATTTCCTTGATGCCGCTATCCTTGCGGCTGTAGATCTTCATGAGGCTGGCGCCCATGGGGTTCTCGGGAATGTAGAACTGCTTTTCCCGTTCCGGCGACTTGTAGTAGCCGCCGCAGGCCATGTCGTACTTGCCGGTCGCGAGCCCGGTTTCCTGGGCGATGTCGGCGACGCCTTCCATTTCGAACTTGTACTGGGGCAGCTTGGCGTTGATCGCGCGCAGCAGATCGGGCTCGTATCCCTGCGGCTCGACGCCGATGGCGCCCCAGGCGAGAGGCTTGGATTCAGCCGAGGTCGCGATCTTGATCGTGCGGACCTCCTGTGCATTGCCTGCGCCGGCAACGGCGAAGGCGATGGCGACGCCGCCGAGGATGGCGAGGCCGAACTGACGACGCGATGTGGATTTGATAGCAAACATGATGTAGTTCCCCTTTTGGTTGAGTTTTCAGTCTACTGCAGTGTATGTTCGGTGCTCAGGAACTGAGCCAGGCGCGGATTGCTCGGCGTGTCGAAGATTTCGGCCGGGCTGCCATCTGCCGCGACAATGCCGCGGTCCATGAAGACGATCCGGTTCGAGATGTTCTTCGCGAACTGCATTTCGTGCGTCACCAGCAACGAGGTGATGCCCGAGGACGTCACGTCCTTGATGACCTTGAGAACTTCGCCGACGAGTTCGGGGTCTAGGGACGATGTGGGTTCGTCGAAGAGCATCACATCGGGACGGACAGCCAGCGCCCGTGCGATGCCGGTTCTCTGAAGCTGCCCGCCTGAAAGCTGAGAGGGATAGCTGTCGCGCTTGGCGGAAAGACCGACGCGTTCGAGTTCGCGCAGCGCGATTTCCCGTGCCTCTTCCTTCGACTTGCGCTGCACGACGATCAGCGGGTCCATGACGTTGGCGATAACGGTCATGTTCTTGAACACGTTGAATTGCTGGAAGACCATCGCCGTGCGTAGCCGGATCGCCTGCACGGAGGCCTTGTCGGCGCGCTGGTAATCCATCTGGATCTGGTCGAACGCGATGGTGCCGGAAGAGGGTTTCGCCAGGTAGTTGATGCACTTCAGCAGCGTGGTTTTCCCGGTGCCGCTGGGGCCGATGATCGACACGACGTCTCCGCGTTTCACCGAGAGATTGACGCCGTTCAGAATCTGCGAATTCCCATACGACAGTTTGATGTTCTTGAGTTCCAGCATCTGGCTGTGTCCTTCTGATTATGAGGTGTTGGCGTCTCGTTAGGATCGAGGCAGCCGAACCAGGCGGACGACTTCAAAGTTCCCAGATTTCACGAGCATTTCAGACCCCTTTTTGTTGCGGGCGGACGTTCTCGTCAGCCCTTTGAGAAACATCCTCGCGGATGCCATTCCGATATCCAGGCCGCGCGGCGTGGATACTATTTTCAATATACAGGATATTGGATACGCTATCCTGTATATTGAAAATGTCAACGTCCTTGTTTCAAGTCGCGAGCAAACACTACTTTCCGCTATCGGCATGGCCGAGGACATGCATCAGGCGATTGGCCCAGCCGAAGATCGAGACGGCGTGGATGAGATCGATGATTTCGGCGTCGTCCATGCCCACGGCCCGCAACGAGGCGATGTCTTCCTCGTTGGCTTGCGATGGCACCTGCGAGAGCCGGCGGGCGAATGCGTTGATCGCCGCGTCGCGTGGGCCGAGGGCCTCGGGACGCTCCAGATAGAGCGCGGTCACGACGGCGTCGCTCCTTGTCAATTCCGCGTGGCGCCGCGCATGGGTCACGGCGCAGAACTTGCAGCCATTGACGATCGAGGCGCCGAGCGCTCCGAGCTCCCTGTCGGGCCGGGGCAGGCCGCCCGGAACATACATGATGGCGTTGAACAGCACGGTCCTGGCGACATAGCTTTGGGGATCGTGCACCAGGGTACGGACGTATTCCGATACTTTCTTCGCGGAAGGGGTGACCTTCATCGCGTCGAGCTGTTCGGGCGTGGCGTCCGACACTTCGACCGGGTCGATATAGGGATGCCAGTTGAGTGGCTTGAGGCGGACCGCGGAAATCATGCCGACCTCATGAGTCGCAGGCCGGAGGCCACGCGTGTCTGGAAATTGACGAATGCGATCAGTTCGGAGAGCGCGACGATCTGCGGATTGGTGAGCCCCGCCGATTGAAGGCGGGCGATGTCGCTCGCCGCGGCGTCGATCGGCGTCAGCGTGACGAGGTCGACATGCCTGGCGATCGTGGCAAGCGGTTCGGCAAGGTCCGTCGCTCCACGGGCGAGCGCCATCAGCTCTTCCGACGCGCCGATTTCCGACAGCTGGTCGCCGTAGTCCCTGATAAGGGATTGATCGGCGTTGAGGACGGCCATGCGGTAGGCAAGCGAGAGGCGCAGTCCAGTGTCGATGCCGTGGCCGTTTGCGGGATGCAATACGGCCACCCGGCATAGTTCCGCTCCCTCCACGAACTCCGGGCGAAGCCGCCGGGCGGCGTAGATTGGATCGTCAGGCGCAAGCCCCGCGATCTTGTCCATGGCGTCGGTCACTACGCATTCTCCTTCCGCAACAGGGGTGTGGCGTCCACCCACTCGTCTCCCATCAGTTCGGGAGTGTCGAAGGCGACGAGATTGGCAAAATGTGTTTCCACGTCTTCGGCGAAGAGTGATGCGGCAATGCCGCGAACCAGGCGGTCCGCCCCGGCGCTCACCGCCGGGATGTCACCGGAGACCTTGCCGTGCGTCAGCATCGCCGCGTCATTGAAGCAGTAGATGTTCGCCAGCATCGGGCAGGTCCCGGCGACCCGCTCCCTGAATTCGAAAGAGGGGCCGAGGTCCGGCGCGTCGGCCATGCTCGGGCGCTGCGGCCCCATGTCGGGCGTGTAGCGGCCGTCCGCCCATGTGCGGATGAACGGCGCGATGGCGGAGAATTCGGGGCGGCCGTTGAAGTCGTTCAAGAAGCCGGTGGCAGCCACGAGGAAGTCGTAGCGTAGCGGTCCTTGCGTGGTTTCGATGAGCAGCCCATCGCTATCCTGTCTGACGGCCAGGATACCGCAATCAAGCAGGAACCGGGCGTTGGCGTGACGGGACACGCGCAGCGTCGAGGAGCGCGGCGGTGGCGTCTGCGTCGCCGACGTATAGTCCACGAACTTCCACTTCCAGCTATCGGGAACCTGATGCATGCCATGCACGACGCCCTGGCTGCCGATTCCCGTCATCTTGTTGATGCGCGGCATCTGCTTTCGGCGGATCAGGAGATCGACCGATTTCGCGCCGGCTTCCAGGGCCGTCGCCGCGTTGTCCATCGACGAAGCGCCGGCGCCGATGACGGCCACCCGCTTGCCTCTCAGCGCATCGAAGTCGATCTCGTCGGCGGAATGGGCCCAGTAAGTGCGGTCGATACCCTGCAGGAAATCCGGGACGGCAAAACCGCCGAGGCCCGAACGGCCGGTGGCGAGAACCAGTCTGCGGGTGAGGACCGGACCGGTTTCGGCGCCCTCGATGTCGATCTGGATGAGATCGCCGGACCGCTTGATTGCGGTCATCCGCACGCCGTTGACGATCGGCAAATTCAGGACGCGGCGATACCAGACGAGGTAATCCATCCACTGGCCCTTGGGGATCTTGTCGAGCGCATCCCAGGCCTGCGTACCCCACTGCGCCGTGAACCAGGCACGGAAGGTGAGTTGCGGCAGGCCCAGAGCGGGGCCGTGCAGGGTTTTGGGAGACCGCAGCGTCTGCATCCGCGCAAAGGTTTCCCACGGCCCTTCGAGACCCGCGGGTGCGGCGTCGTAGGCGACGATGTTGGTAATGCCCGTCAGCACCATCTTGGCGGTTGCCGCGAGCCCGCACATCCCGGCGCCGATGACGACGACGTCCCTGACGGGCTGGCCGCCGCTCGAACGTTCCGGAACCCAGGGCTTGCCGGGCAGTTCCAGGTACTCGAGGTCCCGAGCCAACTGCTCCTCCAGCAGGGCGAGACCGATGGGCAGGGAGGGGCTTTGTACATACGTCATGTGTCTTTTCCGTTATTGGAATCCACCGGGTTGCTGGTCACCAATTGCCCGGCCACCGAGGGGTCGAGCTTGGCGAAGCCGACGATCGATCGCTCGGCAACGGCTTCGACGGCTTCGATCAGCGCCTGCGCGACCGGTCGCAGAGGCTTTTTCGATGCCGCGAGGACACCCCAGTAGAAAGGCACCGTTTCGTCGATCGGCCGTATGATGACGCCGGGCTGGCTGATGCCGTAGGCGGTTACCGGATCGATGATGGCCGGAATGCCGGCCTGGCGGACGATCTGCAATGCGCCGTATGCCGTGTTGGTCCGGATGACCGGGCCGGTTTCGATCCCGCGCGCGGCAAGCGCCCGCGCGATGTGAAGCTGGAAGCGCAAGGGGTTGAGAAGGGTCGCCACGCGCCTTCCCGCCAATTCCGTCAACGGCACGATATCGAGCTTCGCGAGCGGATCGTCTTCATGCAGGGCCGCGACGTCGGGCGCGGAATAGAGGCGCAGGACGTCCAGCCCTGGCGTATCCAAAGGCATGCTCGAGAAACCGAGTTCGGCCCTTCCGCCCCGCACCTCCTGGGCGACCACCGAGGGAATGAACTGCCCAAGGTGCGTCTCGTGCGGAAGCTGGACATCCTTCAGCTCGGCCATCGCACGCGGGATCAGCCCCGTGCCGATGGCCGATGTCGCCACGATCTGGAGAATTCGCCCCTTTCCGGCGGCGATCGTCTTGGCGCGGGCGGCAAGTTCGCTGAACGACATGAGGAGGCGGCGGGCCTCTTCCTCGAACGCAACGCCTTCCTCGGACAACTGTACCCTGCGCCCGATGCGGTGCAGCAACTCGAAGCCCAGCTCCGTTTCCAGGTCTTGAATGGTTCGCGTGACGGATGGCTGGGACCGGCCGAGCAGGTCGGCCGCCTTCGTGATGCTGCCACTGGCAGCAACGGCAAGGAAGGTTTGAAGGTCACGCGTTTCCATAACCACCTACATGCACTTTTCGAATGAGTGGTATCATTCCATTCACTTTTGATATCTGTCAAGCGGAAACGGCACTCTGGTGTACGGCACCGTTTTTGCCCGCCAGGCAGGTACCCACATGCGAAAATGCCCGACGCGCAGGTGCCTGCGCCGGGCTTGACCGTTTGAGGAAAAGTGAGTTTGGACGTCCTTGCGCGGGCCGGGTCTACTCCGCGCCGCGATGAGCGCGGAGTACGAAGCCAATGCCGTACTCCGCGCTTACAGCCGGCGCCGCTGTGGCCACAGGCTAGATAGTCGCGTGTCTATGACTGTGCGGCTATGACGACGGGGTGTCGTTCAGTCCTGGTAGCCGTTTCGGCAAATGCTTTGCAGATCCTCCGCCGACATGCCTTCGATCGAAAGCGCCGGAAGAAGATCATTGTCGGCGGTCAGGTCACGGCCATAGGCCGCGGACATGATCGAAATGCCGGACTCGTGAAGCACCGCGGGCCGACCGATGATCTTCCCCAGGACCGCGGTCGGAAAGATCCCGAATGGAAAGTCCTCGAGAATGTAGCGGCTTTCGATTGTTGTCGGCCCAAGGCCGCCGCGCCCCTGTCGGTCCATTTCCTGGTTCATTTCCGAGACGGTGCCCATCGGCACATGAAACGACAGCGAAAAATGTTCCTCGACCGTGCGGACCGAAATTCCGAAGTGACCGGCGATCGCGAGCCTTTCCGCGTCGAGCGCTTCGATGAAGCGCCCCACCGCGGGCGTCACATTGCCGCCCTGGCTCCACGTTTCGCCCTTCTCCATGCGCGTCAGGTTGAGAAGCGCGATGCCGAGATGGTTCTGCGGGTTGAGATTGCTGAGGGCGATGGCGAGGAGGCCGTCCCGGCGAACGAAGCGGTCGCCGAAAAGTTTGGTGCACAGTTCGAAGCCTTCGTCGGCGGCGCTCGCGGGCAGGGTGGCGACGTCGAGCTTTTGCCGGACCGTCGCCACCTGAACGCTGGTGGGGCTGCTCTGTCTGCCGGTGACCAGTGTGGTGCCCCACACGATGATGGGGAGGCTCACCTGCCGATGGGCAAGCTGCTGCGAGAGGTAAAGCGCGCCGAAAGAGCTGTGCGAACTGATGATCACCGGCGTTCCGGCCTTCAGGTAGGGGACGGCCGCGTCGATGACCTTCTTGTGGCCATAAGCAGGGAGTGCGATCATGACCACGTCGGCGTCCTCGACGGCTTCCCGGCATTCCCCGGCCACGCGCACGGTGGCCGTGGTTTCGACAGCGCCCGTCGCGACCAGCGGCTCTCCCGAAGCAAGTGCGCGCGTGCGTTCTCCGGATGGTGACCACAGGGTCGGGCTGAAACCCTCCTTCGACAGGTAGGCGGCAACGCCAAAGGCAATTGCTCCTGCTCCGAGAATGCTTACGCGCATGGGACCTCTCCATTCAAATCTGTCGTTATGGGGCAAAACTGTCGTCGTCGGACTGTGAAAGATTTTCGATATCGGGCCGGTCAATCCGATGTCGAGATCACCGCGCGCCACGCCGCCTGGACAATTGTCGGCGGCTTGACCCGGTAGCGTCGCGAATGCTTTGATTGCCGGCAGAACGTCTCCGTGGTGGATTGAGGTTTCGGAATGCCGTGCACTCGACATGAGCCGAAAAATCGTGTTTTATATCCAGTATCCTGTAATGCAATATCCTGAACCATGGAAAACATCAACACACCGCAACTCGGCCCGTTGCTCCAGCGCCAGCGAAAGAGCAGAAACCTCACCCTCGCGCAACTCTCCGCGGTTTCGGGGGTCTCGAAATCGATGCTTTCGCAGATCGAGCGCGGTCAGGCCAATCCGACCTTCGCCGTGGTCTGGAACCTGACGAGGGCCTTGAAGATCGATTTCGCCGATTTGCTCGAAGGCGGCACCGCGCCGGTCGAGCCAAGCCCGATCGAAATACAGAGCACGGCGCATACGCCGGAAATACGAAGCGACGACGGACGCTGCCGGTTGAGGATCCTGAGCCCCGCGCGAATGGCGGGAAGCACCGAGTGGTACGAAGTCGAAATCCAGCCCGGCGGAATTCTTGACAGCGCTCCCCATGCGCCCGGTGCGTTCGAGCATTTCACCGCCTTGACGAGTGGCTTCGAGATCGCCAGCGGAGGCACGACAAAGGACATGAAATCCGGTGAGACCGCGCGCTATCCCGCTGATGTCCCTCATCATATTGCAAACAAGTCGGCCAAGATCGCGCGCGGTATGCTGATGCTCGTCTATCGATAAAAATCCACTATACTGAAAAATATATATCCTATATATCGGAATCTCCAATCAGGCGGAGTGTCCGATGTCGACCTTTCTAGACCATATCAAAAGCGTGCTCGCGGATATCGAGAGCGACGGTCTCTACAAACGTGAACGCCTCATGGCATCCCCCCAGGGAGGGCGCATCGAGGTTGTTTCCTTAGATGAAACGCGCCGGGCGATTAATCTCTGCGCGAACAACTATCTCGGACTGGCCAATCATCCCGACATCGTAGCCGCCGCGAAGGACGGGCTCGACAGCTTCGGCTTCGGGATGGCGTCGGTCCGCTTCATCTGTGGCTCGCAGACGCTTCACCGCGAACTTGAAAAGGCGATCGCGGCCTACCTGCAAAAGGACGACGCCATCCTGTTCGCAGCCTGCTTCGACGCCAATGGCGGCGTGTTCGAGCCGTTGCTCGGGCCGGAAGACGCCATCATCTCGGATGCGCTGAACCATGCTTCGATCATCGACGGAATTCGTCTGACGAAAACCAAACGCTATCGTTATGCCAATGGCGACATGGACGAGCTCGAGACAAGGCTGAAGGAGGCCGACCGGGACGGGGCACGGTTCAAGCTCATCGCCACCGACGGGGTGTTCTCCATGGATGGCCACGTCGCGAAACTGCCTGAGATCTGCGAGCTCGCCGGGCGTTACGGCGCGCTTGTGATGGTCGATGATTGTCATGCCACGGGTCACATCGGTGAGAAGGGCATGGGGACGGCGTCGCTCACGGGCGTGGGGCCGCGCGTCGACATTCTCACCGGCACACTGGGCAAAAGCCTCGGTGGCGCGATGGGCGGATATGTTGCGGCCGATCAGCCCGTGATCGACCTCCTGCGCCAGCGCGCCAGACCCTACCTGTTTTCCAACAGTCTCGCACCGGCCGTCGCCGCCGGTTCGCTGAAAGCGATCGAGATCGCGATCGGCGCTGACGACCGCCGTGCTGTCCTTCGCAGCCATTCCGCACGGTTCCGCGCCGGCCTGGAGGCCGCCGGCTTCGAGCTCATTCCAGGCGAGACACCGATCATACCTGTCATGCTCCACGAAGCGCCCGTCGCCCAGGAGATGACCCGGGCGCTCGATGAGCGCGGCGTCTACGTCTCCGGATTCTTCTATCCTGTCGTGCCCAAGGGAAAGGCGCGAATTCGGACGCAGATGTCGGCGGCGCTAACGGAAGACGATGTCACGATCGCGATTGACATATTCGCGGACGCCGGCAAGGCGATCGGGCTGATCTGAACCCTTCAAATCCAAGGAAACCAACGTGAAAGCACTTGTAAAGGCGAAGGCGGAGCCAGGCCTGTGGCTTCAGGATCAACCGGAGCCGGAGATCGGCCCCGACGACGTCCTGATCGGCGTCAGGAAGACCGGGATCTGCGGAACCGATATCCACATATTTTCATGGGATTCGTGGGCGGCCAAGACGATCCCGGTGCCGATGGTGGTTGGACACGAGTACGCGGGCGAAATCGTCCAGCTCGGATCGGCTGTGCGCGGGCTTGCTGTGGGCCAGCGGGTTTCGGGAGAGGGGCATGTGATCGGCCTCGGTAGCCGCGCCGCGCGCGGCGGCAAGTTCCATCTCGCACCTGATACCGCCGGCATCGGGGTCAACATCCCCGGAGCGTTCGCCGAGTTCGTCAAGGTGCCGGCCTTCAACGTCATTCCCCTGCCGGATGAGATCGATGACGAACTGGGCGCGATCCTCGATCCGCTGGGCAACGCGGTCCACACCGCGCTGTCCTTCGATCTCGTGGGCGAGGACGTCATGATCACCGGCGCCGGGCCGATCGGCATCATGGCGGCGGCCGTCGCCCGGCATGCGGGTGCCCGCCACGTCGTCATCACCGACGTCAACCCCTATCGCCTCTCCCTGGCCGGGCAGGTCGCCGATGTACAGCCGGTCGATGTCTCGGCCGAAGACCTCGGCTCCGTAACCCGGCGACTTGGCATGAAGGAGGGGTTCGACGTCGGTCTCGAGATGAGCGGTTCTCCCGCGGCATTCAACCAGATGGTCGATCACATGGTTGTCGGCGGCAAGATAGCGATGCTCGGAATCCCAAGTGGGCCGACGACGGTGGACTGGACCAGGATCGTGTTCAAGATGCTTGTCATCAAGGGAATATACGGGCGCGAGATGTTCGAAACCTGGCACAAGATGCTCTCGATGCTGCAGAGCGGATTGGACGTCCGAAAGGTCATAACCCATCGAATGGCGGTTCAGGATTTCGAGCGCGGTTTCGACATCATGCGGAGCGGAAACTCGGGCAAGGTCGTGCTTGAATGGCAGTGACGGGGTCACCGACGGGTTGGCTTGCGGTGGGCCTTCCGGCCAGCCCTCGGCCAAGCCGGATGTGACGCTTCACGCGTCGCGATCGTGGAGCCTCGAAGGGCACGTCGGGCCGGCTACTTGAAGCCTTCCTCGAGCTGGCACCATATGGCGAGCAACGGCTGAGACGTGCATCGTATCGCGAATGCCTGTCCGGCCTCGACCGAAAACACCGACCCGGCGTCAGCCCTTAGCCACGCATCGCCATCGATGCAAATCTCGGAGGGGCTCAGAAGCACGAAGGCCTTGGAACGGGCCTGCACATTATCGGGAAACCGCGTGTATGGTTCCATGAGGATCAAGCAAATGCGAATGTCCGGGCGTGTTTCGATACCCGACGGACCAACCAGGACGCTGTGCGCATGGGCCTTCGAGAAGTTCACGCTCGCGAACGGACCGGACCGGCCGCTTTGCCAGACGACATATCGGCTGAGCTGGGCGAGTTCGGCCGCAAGGCGCCCATGAGGCGAGCTGGATTGCCGGGCGTGACGCAGGGCGCTGTCAAACGTCGTCTTGCGCTGCGCCGTTTCCTCGAGATTGAAGACACCCGTTCGTTCTGTCCGCTGAAGCACCTTTCCCGCGATGAAGCTTGCCGTCGGGCAGGCGTCGGCGGAGAGCATCGCCGAGGCAAAGGCATTCAGAAAGCCCTGTAGGGCATCCGGACGACGAACCCCGCCGCGCACGGCGAGCCTTGCCACCACACCGTCTTTCTCCGTCACAAGGAGGTCAGCGGAGTGGTCGGTTTTCTTATTCATTGTCTGCGATCCACATGCGGCTGCTTTTCACGGTCGTTCAGATGATCCGGCACCTTCGTCGCAGCCGTGGTAACCGTGATCGCGATACCGAAGCAAGCCCCATCGAAGCCGCCATATGGTCGCCGGATCAGAAAATTCTTCCTGTCCATCCCTCCGGCGGCCCAACCGGGCCGCCGGCGCCGTGTCGGTTGGTCAGGCTCTCGCTTCCGCGTCGAGGCGGTGGAAGAGAGGGCCCAGGCGCTTGTGGCGGTCGCCGTGCCGCGGATGGATGAACTCCATCTTGCGTCCGGCGCGGGCCTCGCGCTTCACCCAGTCGCTGATCGTCTCGGCGCTGGTATGATCGACGAAGTGCAGATCGCGGCCGACGAGCTGCACGTTGCGGTTCGACGGCAGGCTTTCAAGCGTGTCGAGCAGGGCAGGCAGGTCCTTGCAGGTGGCCGCGCCGTCCAGGGTGAGGGCGATCGCCCCGTTTTCCTCGCGGCTTTCGATGCGGAGCCGGCGCCGCAGGTGCGGAGCGATCTCCATGATCGACAATGCCAGGCCGATGCCGACGCCGATCAGCAGATCCTGCGTGACGATCATCGCCACCGTCGCCAGCCAGATGCCGACGGGCACCCAGCCGTGGTGATCGAAGAGGTGGCGGACGTGATGCAGGCTGACCAGCCGGCACCCGGTGACGAGCAGAACGGCGGCGAGCGCCGTCAGCGGCACGACGCCGAGCAATTGCGGCAGCAGCGCGACAAGGGCCAGCACCCAGACACCGTGCATCACGGCGGAAGCACGGGTCTTCGCCCCCGCCTGCACGTTGGCCGACGAGCGGACGATGACGCCGGTAATCGGCAACGCGCCGAGCATGCCGCAAATCCCGTTGCCGACGCCCTGGGCGAAAAGCTCCCGGTTGAAGCGGGTCCGGACGCCGTCGTGCATGCGGTCCACGGCGGCCGCCGAAAGCAGCGTTTCGGCGCTGGCGATGACGGCGATGACCAGCACGGTGACGAAGATGCCTGGTTCCGTCAGCCGCAGGAAGTCCGCCGCCGCCGGCACCGAAATCCCGTCGAGCAGTGAGGCGGGCAGTTGAACCCTGGCGATGGGAAGGTTGAAGACCACCGCCAGAAGCGTGCCGAAGCCGACGCCGACCAGCGCGCCGGGCACCAGCCTCAGCCGGGCCGGACGCAGCTTCTCCCAGCCGATCATTGCCAGCAGCGATGCAACGCCGATCATCAGCGCGAGGGCTTCGGTCGTGAAGATATCGGCCATCCAGACGGGAAGGGCATCGGTATCGCCCGCCGTCGGGCTGGCCGGCACCGCCGCGGCGGCCTGGCTGGCGGCGTTCGCCACGGGCTCCGCGTGATTGAAGAGCGCGGCCACGCTTTCATCCATCGCGGCGACGTTGTCGATACCGCCGGCCGCCGGCTTCGAGCCCATCAGCACATGGATCTGGCCGAGAACGATCAGGATGCCGATGCCGGCCAGCATTCCATGGACCACGGCGGGCGAGATTGCCCTGAACCACGAGCCGATCCGGAGAAATCCTGCCAGAATCTGCAAGGCGCCGGCCGCCACGAGAACGGGACCGAGCGCGGCGAGGCCGTATCGGTCGACGAAGCCGAAGACGATGACGGCGAGACCGGCCGCGGGCCCGGAGACCTGCAGAGGAGAGCCGGCCAGCAGGCCGACGACGATGCCGCCGACGATGCCGGACACGAGACCCATGGCCACGGGCACACCCGAGGCAACCGCGATGCCGAGGCAAAGCGGGATGGCGACAAGGAAGACGACGACCGAGGATGCGAAATCGGCAAGCGCGGTCGAGGGCTTCGGTCCGCCCGGAGCGGATGTGCGGGAGCTGATATCTGCCATGCTCGTCACTCCGCCGTGATTGCCGCCAGGGTGGGAACGACGTGTGGTACCTCGCGGCCGGTGACGGCGACGGGCAGCGGATGCCCGTCCTCGATCTCGATGAAGCGCGATGCCGTCCCGTCGTAGATCAGCACGTTTCCTGTTTCGATATCGAAGAACCATCCATGCAGCGTCACCTCGTTCCTGGCGAGCTTGGCCGCGACCGAGGGATGCGTGCGCAGGTGATCGAGCTGCACGAGCACGTTTTCCATGGCCACCGCCCGGACCCGTTCCCTATCCTCGATCGTCTTCGGATAGGCCTCGCAGACGATCGAATAGGCGGCATGGCTATGTTTCAGCCAGGCCGCGACGTTGGGCATCGGTTCGAGCAGTTCCGGATGGCACAGCCCCTTCATGGCGCCGCAGTCGGAATGACCGCAGACGATGATGTCGCGCACCCCAAGCGCGACAACGGCATATTCGATGGCCGAAGACACGCCGCCGTTCATCGTCTGGAAGGGCGGAACGATGTTGCCGGCGTTACGGCAGACAAACAGTTCGCCGGGCCCTGATTGCGTGATCGTTTCCGGCATGACCCGGCTGTCCGCGCAGGAAATCATCAGCGCTTGCGGGCTTTGCCCCTCGCGCGCCAGCTTCTCGTAGAGAGCGGAATTGTCGGGAAAAACCGCACCGCGAAAACTGGAAATACCTTTCAGGAGATCACCCATGCTCTGTTCCTCAGTCTGGCCCGGATGGCAGGAAAAGAGTTCCTCCGTCCGGTGGGGTTAAAGGAAAGCGATTGTCTCGCACCTGCGAGAAAAACATGGGGATTGAGGCAGATTATGTCGCAATGCAGCATAAATTGCGGCGACCAATAACGTTTTTGCGAGCATATTCAAAGCCTCCGTCACGGCTCCGCGAGCAATGTCGATGGCAGATTTTGCGGCCGGGAAAAGCTCTCGACCCCCAAGTTCGGTGGTTCCGTGGGGTTCTGATCGGGTCGGTCCGTTTGGGGTGCTTCAGGCCGCCGCCGAGGTCCGTCCGCTCGAGTGCGCGAGAACAAAAGAACCATCCCGCCGAACCGCGACGAGAATGGTTGTTGCGAGATCCCGGGCTATGCATTAAATCTTCCTGTGGTCCTGGGTTGGGAGACAGAGAAGATCGTACGGAAATATTACGGGCTTCCGCCACTTACCAGTTTAGCGGTCTTCGAGGCGACCGCACGGCTCGCGAGCTTCAGTCGCGCGGCCGAGGAGATGAATGTCACCAAAGGCGCGATCAGCCGCCAGGTGAAGGCGCTTGAGGACGAGCTCGGCATTCGACTTTTCATCCGCGACAGAAACGGTGTGCAGCTGACCGCCGCCGCACAGGATCTCTTCGCGGAAATCTCCTCCAGCTTCTCTCAATGGTCGGAAACGATCCGCACGATCACCACCGACAAGCCTGAAGAGTCCGTCACACTTTCCTGTACCGAGGCCTTCGCCACCCTTTGGCTCATCCCGCGCATGTCGGATTTCTCGCGTCGCTTCCCGAATATAACGGTGAACTACCTGATACCCGACAAGGTGGGCGACTATCGCAATGCCGAAGTCGATCTCTTCGTCCGCCCGGCGAATGGCGGATGGCCGAACGAGAGCAGCGAGCCGTTATACGACGACGTGATCTACCCTGTTTGCGGACCGGCGTTCGCGGAAAGGCACCGCGATGTGCCGTCCTCGCTCATCTGGCAGCTTCCGCTCCTGCATCTCGACTGGATCGTGCCCAATTGGCCCAGCTGGCACGATTTCCTGCAGTCCAACTCGATTGCCCATAAAGGACTGCGCGGGCAGCGCTTCGCCAAGTACACCGTCCTCCTCGCCGCCGCCGCGGAAAATCAGGGGCTGGCGCTCGGATGGAACGCGATGGTCGAACCCTTGATCGGTCAGGGAAAGCTCGTGCGTTTTTCCGATCTCGCGGTTGTCGATCCCATCGGCTTCTGCATTGCCTGGAGCGACAGAAAGCCATTGTCACCGGCGGCAAAGACCTTTCAGACGTGGCTTCGCGAGCAGGCGCGTCCGCAATCCCCCTGATGGAATTGACCCGGCAGGTCAACGGCGGGTGATTTTTTTGCGCGATACGCGACATATAAGCAGTGATAAATAGATGTCCGTTGGTTGTTCAGGTTCCGCGGTCAATACAGGTATTGCGGTTCTCCGGCGTGATGTCGACCTTCATCGACGCCACCATGGAGGCAACCTCCGTCGCATTTAATAGGAGGAACTGCGATGAAAATTATTGGTCTGGTCGCCGTCGGCGCAATCTCACTTTTTGCCGCTCAGCAGGCGCAAGCAGCGTCATGCGAGGATATCACGATTGCCGATATGAGCTCCATGTCGGCGGAATTCCTTGCAGCCATGGACAAGTTCATTCTGAACAAGGGCTTCGGCTGCAACGCCAATCTGGTGGCGGGCGACACCGTGCCGGCGATCACCGCGATGATCGAGAAAGGCCAGCCGGATATCATTCCCGAGGGTGCCGTCGATGTCGTTCCGGCGCTCTACAAGGAAGGCGTGGAGACCGGCAAGATCGTCGCCGTTTCCGATCCGCTGTCCGACGCCGGCAACCAGGGTCTGTGGGTTCCCAAATACATGGTCGACAAGGATCCGCAGTTGGCGACCCTTGCCGGCGTGCTGAAGAATCCCGAGCTTTTCGCCAACCCGGAAAATCCTTCCCGCGGCGGCATCTACAACGGCGCGCCGGGATGGGGCGCGACGATCGTGACGGCGCAGCTCTACAAGGCCAACAAGATGGCCGACTACAAGTTCGATCTGATCGATCCCGGCTCGCTTGCAGGCCTCGATAGCGCGATCTCGCGCGCCTACGAACGCAAGCAGGGCATCATCGCCTATTACTGGTCGCCCACGGGGCTGCTCGGCCGATATGACATGGTCAAGGTCGATCTCGGTGTCGCGAACGATCCGGAAGAGTGGAAGCGCTGCACCGCGGTTGCCGAATGCGCCGATCCGAAGCCCAATGCCTGGACCGCATCGGACAACATCAAGACGCTTGTTTCGAAGAAGTTTTCCGAAGCGGGCGGCGACGCCATCGACTACCTGAAGAAGCGTGAGTTGAAGGCCGATACGATCAACAAGGTGCTCGCCTGGATGAACGAAAATCAGGCCAAGGGCGAAGACGCCGCGCAGTATTTTCTCACCGAAAATCCTGACATCTGGACCAAGTGGGTCTCGCCGGACGTTGCTGAGAAGGTGAAGTCGGCGCTCTGACCACGAAGGCCACGGGGTGTATCGGGTCGCCGCCGGGCGGCCCGTCACCATGCCGGCACGCACCAGCTTCTACATACAGCCCCGCCTGCCGGGTCGACATGTTGCCGTGATCGAAGGTTCACGCGCGCTGGCGCCGTGCTGCCCAAATCTTCCTAGACAAGGTGCGAAACGTGAACTGGTTTCTTTCATTTCCGGATCTGGACAGAGGCTATCTGACCGCGCTCAAGCTCGCGATCGATTCCTGGTTTCGGGACGTCGCGCGGTCGCTCGGATCGACCGCCGATTTTCTCTTCTATCCTCTCCAGGTGAGCTTGAGCTGGTGCGAACGGTTCCTCGTCGGCATGCCGTGGCCGCTCGTTCTTGCCTTTGTCGCCTTGCTCGCGTGGCTCGCAAGCCGAAGCGTCAAACTGGTCGTGGGTTGCGTCTCCATTCTGGTCCTGATCGGGCTCTTCGATATGTGGGACGATACGATGAAGACCATTTCGATGATCTTCGTGTGCAGTGTCCTGGCGGTCGTTATCGGCTTGCCGATCGGCATTGCGGCGGCGCGTTCCGATCGCGTCCAGCGCGTCATCCTGCCGATCCTCGATGTCATGCAAACCATGCCGAGTTTCGTCTATCTGATACCGGTCGTGATGCTTCTCGGCATCGGGCGCGTGCCGGGCCTCATCGCTGTCGTCATCTACAGCATTCCGCCGATCATCCGGCTGACAAATCTCGGCATCCGGCTTGTCGACAAGGAAATTCTCGAGGCCGCCGACGCGTTCGGTTCGTCGAAGCGGCAGAAGCTTCTCACGGTACAGCTGCCGCTTGCGCTTCCGACAATCATGGCCGGCGTCAACCAGACGATCATGATGGCGCTCGGCATGGTCGTGATCGCGGCGATGATCGGTGTGCAGGGATTGGGACAACCGGTGCTGAAGGCGATCGCCAACCAGTATTTCACGCTGGGCATCTTCAACGGACTGGCGATCGTCGGAACAGCCGTCATTTTCGATCGCGTCAGCCAGGCGTTCGGCCAACGTCTGCAGAAGCACAAGGGAGCGAGCCATGACTGAGCCATCGAGCAGGGGCTTGGCCATCAGGATCGAAGGCCTCTACAAGATCTTCGGGCAGTCGCCGGAACGGTTCGTGCCGCAGGTCCAGGCCGGCATGAGCAAGACCGAACTCATCCAGTCGCACGGCCATATCCTCGGTCTGCGCGACATCAACCTCGACATACCGGCGGGATGCCTGCAGGTCGTCATGGGTCTTTCCGGCTCCGGCAAGTCCACTCTCATCCGCCACATCAATCGCTTGATCGAACCGACCGCGGGGCGGCTCATCATCGACGGCAGCAATGTCCTTGATCTCGACGAAAAGCAACTGATCGCGTTTCGTCGCAAGAACACCGCGATGGTATTCCAGAAGTTCGGCCTCCTTCCGCATCGTACCGTGCTTCAAAATGCGATGTATGGACTTGAGCTGCAAAGGGTCGCGCCGGCGCGGCGTGTCGATGTCGCCATGCACTGGCTGAAGCGGGTCGGTCTGGAAGGGTTCGAGGCCAAGTACCCGAACGAGCTTTCGGGCGGCATGCAGCAACGCGTCGGTCTTGCCCGCGCGCTCTGCGTCGATGCACCGATCCTGTTGATGGACGAGGCGTTTTCCGCACTCGATCCGCTGATCCGCGTCGAAATGCAGGACGTCCTGCTGGAAATTCAACGGGAAGTCCGCAAGACGATCATCTTCATCACGCACGACCTCGATGAAGCGCTCAAGCTTGGCGACCGTATCGCGGTTCTCCGCGACGGCGAACTCGTGCAGCAGGGGACAAGCGAGGAAATCGTGCTGACGCCCGCGAACGACTACATCCGGCGCTTCGTCCAGGAGGTCAACCGGGGGCGCGTCGTCCGCGTGGATGCGGCGATGACGGCTGGCGGCGGCGCTTCAAACGGCGTGGCGGTGAACCGCGATGACATGCTGCAGGACGCGGCCCGCAAGATCGCCGCATCGGGCGCCGATGCCGCCGATGTCGTCGATGGAAACGGCGTCGTCATCGGGCGCGTTTCGCTCAACCGGATCGTCTCCGTGATGATCCCGAACATGCAGGAAGCGGGCTGATCCGGTGTCGAGACAATCCATCATCATCGATACCGATCCCGGTCAGGACGACGCGTTGGCGATCCTGCTCGCCCTTGCGCACGGAGATGCGCTGGACGTGCTTGGCATCACGGCGGTCTGCGGCAACATCAGCGTCAAAAGCACGGCGGCGAATGCGCTCAAGGTGCTGGCTCTGGCCGGCCGCGAGGATGTGCCTGTCTTCATGGGCGCAGCCGCGCCGCTCGTCGGCGAACTCGTCACCGCCGACGTTCTCCACGGCGAGGCGATCACCGCCGGTTGGGACCTGCCGCCTTCGGCGGTCGAGCCACGGTCGGAGTTCGCAGCCGATTGGATCATCGAGACGGTTCTCGCCAATCCGCCCGGCAAGGTGACGATCTGCGCGCTCGGGCCGCTGACGAACATCGCGCTGGCGCTCGCCAAGCATCCCGAAATCGCCGGCCGCCTGAAGGCGATCGTGATGATGGCGGGAGCGTCGCAGGGCGGCAACATGAATGCGGTGGCGGAATTCAACGTCTTCGTGGATCCGCACGCCGCCGCGCGCGTTTTCGCAGCACCCGTGCGCAAGGTGGTCGCCTCGCTGGACGTGACGAAGACGCTTCTCGTCACGGCACGGGAGCTGGAGCGCCTCACCGCGACCGACAACCGCATCAATGCCGAGGTAAAGGGCCTCCTCAGGCTTTACGAGGCCTATGCCAGGGCAGGCGCGCCGCGCCCGCTTCACGATCCCGCGGTCATCGCATGGCTTCTCGCGCCCGAGATCTTCGCCGGCAGGGATGTCAATGTGGAGATCGAGACCGCGCCGGGGCTTGCCTATGGCCAGACCATCGTGGACGTGAACGCGGTGACAGGGCGGCCCGCCAATGCCCATTGGCTGACCGGAGCCGACAAGAGCGCCTTTTATGGTCTGCTTGCCGCAGCGCTTGCCCGAGGTTGAAAATCCTCGGGCAGTCCGCCGCGCCGACTTTACTTGCCGCCGGCCTTGCCGAGTTGACCCGACTTTCCGTTGATCGCGCCCGCCTGCAGGCCAGCCGCGTCGGACAGGATGGCGGTGGCTTCGTTCAGCAGCACGTCCTTCGCCTTCTTGCGGGCGTTCTCAAGCGCGATGTCGGCCGTCAGGCTGCGCTCGTTGGATTGCAGGCCGTCGTCATTGCTTGTGTCGACGTCGCCGTCCAGCTGCGCGCGTGCCTTCAACCGGCTTTCACGCGCGGCCAGCTCCTTGCGGCGCTCGGCTTCGTTCAGCGAGATCACGCCCTTGTCGCGCTGTGACTTCAGTTCGGCGACATCCTCGAGAAGGCGCTGGAAGTCCGGGTCGCTCTCCACGCGCTTGTCGTGAAGGGCCTGCAGCTTCGGCAGTTCCGCCTTGAGGTTGCCCGACGGCTTGTAGCGCGCCGGCTTGATCTGCGCCCATGGAAGCGCGTTGTCGTAGCTGGTCTCGCCGAAGGTCTTCGGATCGGAGAGGCCCGGCAGGTTGATGTCGGGGGTTACGCCCCGCAGCTGCGTGGTGCCGCCGTTGACGCGGAAGAACTGCGCGATCGTGAGCTTCAGCTCGCCGAATTTCGGCTTCTCGCTGCGCGCCACCTCGTCGAGATTGACCACGGTCTGCACGGTTCCCTTGCCGAAGCTCGGTTCGCCGATGATCACGCCACGGCCATAGTCCTGGATGGCGGCGGCGAAGATCTCCGATGCCGAGGCAGACCCGCGATTGATCAATACGCCGACGGGACCGGTCCATGCCGGCGTCGGCAGGTCGTCGCTTTGAACCTCGACCTTTCCGTCGGCGCTGCGCTGCTGAACGACCGGACCCTTGCCGGTGAAGAGACCGGTAAGCTCGATCGCTTCGGCAAGCGAACCGCCGCCATTGTTGCGCAGGTCGATCAGCACGCCGTCGACATTGTCCTGCTTGAGTTCGGTCAGTAGATTGGCGACGTCGCGGCTGGCGCTCCTGTAGTCCTTCTCGCCCTTGCGGCGCGCTTCGAAGTCCTCGTAGAAGGCCGGCAGCGTGATGACGCCGATATTGCGCGTGACGTCACCGTCCTTGACCGGGAGAACGGTCTTCTTGGCGGCCTGCTTTTCGAGGCTGATCTTGTCGCGCACCAGGCTGATGATGCGACGACCGCCATCCGCGCCGGCGTCGGCCGGCAGGATATCCAGGCGCACGACCGAATCCTTCGCGCCGCGGATCAACTGCACGACCTCGTCGAGGCGCGTGCCCATCACTTCCTTGATCGGACCGTCAGCGCCCTGGCCGACACCGGTGATGCGGTCGCCGACCGCGAGCTTGCCGGAGAGTTGCGCCGGGCCGCCGGGGACGAGTTCGCGGATCGTCGTGTAGTCGTCGCGTTCCTGCAGCACCGCGCCGATGCCGACAAGCGAGAGCTTCATCGAAATATCGAAATCGGCGGAAGCGGTGGCGCCGAAATAGTCGGTATGCGGGTCGATCGACGTCGAGTAGGCGCCCATGAACGATTGGAAGACGTCTTCGCTCTTGTATTTGTAGGCGCGCTCGAGCGCGTTCTTGTAGCGCTTGTCGAGCGTGTCGCGAATGGTGGCCTCGGTCTGGCCGCCGAGCTTCAGCCGCAGCCAGTCGGCCTTCACCCGCTTGCGCCAGAGATCGTTGCTCTCGGCGTCGGATTGCGGCCATGGCTCCTTGTCGCGCACCAGGGCGTAGTCTTCCTGCGTGGTGAAATCGAAACCATTCTTCAGCAGGTCGCGGGCATAGGTCATGCGATCGACGATGCGCTGCTCGTAGACGTTGAAGATGGAAAACGGGATCTTGAGGTCTTCCTTCTTGATGGCGTCGTCGATCTTGGTGCTGTCGGCCATGAAGGTGTCGATGTCGGACTGACGGAAGATCATCCGATCCGGATCGAGCGACTTGATGAAGCGATCCATGATCTTGACGGAAAGGCTGTCGTCGAGCGCGACGGGCCGATAGCTGTAGCGCGTCAGAAACTGCGAGCTCAGCTGGGCCGCCTGCTCCTGGTTTTTCTGCGGCGCCAGAACAGGCACCGATCCCATGTCCAGCGCATAGGCCGTGGGCGCAATCGCCAGGAGAATGCCGAGGAAACCGTATTTAATGCGCATCAAGCTCTGATCCAATTCCGACTGCTCGCGTTTGTCTGCAATCTAGGTGGAGCAATTATGGTTTTTTAGCAACCGGGTTGATTGGACGGATGAATGCTGAGGTCGATATCATCTACAACTTTTGGTGAGATGGCCGGGAGGCGAACGGTGTTTTCGCCTGCGTCTCATGCCTGGTTTCCTTCCCGAGCTGCCTTGCGGGCGTTCTCGCGCTCCATCTTTTTCTGCCAGCGCGCGTTCATCGCCTCGTCGCCATCCCTGGTGCCGTCGTGCCAGGTGCCGAACCACTTGTCGAAGGGGATGAGGCCGTCGGCATAGTTCACCTCGAAATACTTGTGATGGAGGTAGTGGGCATAGGCGTGAGTATCGAGCCCGCCTTCCTCGCCCGCCTCGATCTTGTCGAAGCCGACATGGCCGACGACCGCGCCAAGCGCCAGCGAATGCAGATTGTAGATGGCGACGAGCGGATGCGAGAAGATCACCAGATGGATCAGCGCCTCACCGAAGAACAGCAGGTGCTCGACCGGGTGCATGGCAAGCGATGACCAGGGCGAGGGATTGACCGAGTTGTGATGCACCGAATGCACGAACCTGTAGAGTGCGGGAATGTGCAGCGCGCGGTGGATCGCGAAGAAATAGGCCTCGTGAAACACAGGTACGAAGAGCACGATCAAGGCAAGCCAGACCGGATTGTCCCTGAACGTCGCCATCGGCACGTAGTCGTTCGAAAATGCCCAGAGCGTCACCACCTCGATCGCGGTCCAGATCGTGACGCCGGTGCCGACGCCGCGGATGATGCTGTCATAGGCCTGCGAGCCGAAGAGGAAGGCGGTGTTCTTCTTGTCGGCGGGGAAGTTCGGATTGTACTTGAAGCGGCTTTGCTGGCGGCGAAGCTTGTAGAGCCGAAGCTCGATCACGCCGTAGAAAATGAAGAACGCCGCGAGATTGCGCGCGAAGACAAGCGCTATCCAGCCGGCGGAGAAGGTGCGCGTCGTCTCGGTCCCGGGAGTCAGGAAAAACCAGAAGATCGCCGCCGTGACCATGAAGAAGGCGTTCCACGGAAAGAAATAGTTCGGCAGCCATTTCAGGAATTTCAACGGGTTCGGCGGCAGCACGAAGACCGGCGCGGGCGTCAGGACGCCATCGGGCCTCCAATGCCCTCTCTTGTCTCTCTTGCCGAATTTCGAATCGTCCATGACTTGCCTCCCGCATGCGTCATTGAATGGATGGAGCCGGATTTTCCCCGGCATCGGCCGCGCCGCGCTCAGGCCGCCAGCAGCGATTTCAGCTTGACCTCGGCCTGCATGAGTGCCGTGGGATCGACAGTCCTGCCCGAGGCGATCAGCATTTCCGCCAGCCGGATGTCGCGGGCGATGCCGTTGCCGGGACCGATGCCGCTCGCCGAAAGCAGCCGCCCGTCGGCGCCGATCTGGAAGATGATGAAGGCGCCTTCGCCGACCTCTCGCCGCACGGAGATGACGGCGCCCTCGGCAAGGCCGGCCACTTGCAGCGTCAGCTCGTATTGATCCGACCAGAACCACGGCACGGCGCTGATCCGTTCGTCCGCGCCCGTGAGATTGGCCGCTGCGAGCATCGCCTGCTCCTGGGCGCTGCGCCAGGATTCGAGCCGGACGCGGCGACCGCCATAAACGGGGATGGGGAAGGAGCAGCAGTCGCCGGCTGCGAAAATGTCGGGGTCGGAGGTCCTGAGGTGGTCGTCGACCATGATGCCGTTGTCGATCGCAAGCCCCGCCTCTTGCGCGAGCGCGACGTTGGGGATCGAGCCGATGCCGATCACCGCGATATCGGCATCGATCGTCCGCCCTCCGGCAAGGCCGATCGACACGCCGTCGGCGCCGATCCTAAAGGTCTCGATCCGGCTCTCGCAAAGGATTTCGACGCCGGCCGCCTTGTGGCGCGCGGCAACCGCATGCGCGATATCCTCGGGTACGCCGCGCGAGAGGATACGGGAAAGGCCCTCGATCAGCGTGACGCTGGCGCCCAGCCCGCGCGCGATGGCCGCGAGCTCGAGGCCGATGAAGCCGCCGCCGACGATCGCAAGCCTGCTACCCTGATGCAGATGCCGCCTGATCGCCAGCGCATCGGCATGGGTGCGAAGCGTCAGCACGCGCTCGGAGCGTTCGGCGATGCCGGGGAACGGACGCGGGCGGGCGCCGGTCGCCAGCAGCAGCTTGTCATAGGTGAGTGTCGTTCCGTCCGAAAGCTCGACGGTCTTGTTCGATCGATCGATCCCGATCGCGTCGGCACCCAGGCGAACGTCGATGCCGCGCTCCTTGTAGCCCTCGGCATCCATGATGAATTTCGGCCCGGCACCCTCGAGGATACCGTTTTTCGACAGCGGCGGCCGCTCGTAGGGATGAAGCGCTTCCGCGCCGACGAGCGTGATGGCGCCGTCGAAATGGCGCTCGCGCAGCTGCAGCGCGGCACGTCCGCCGCATTCGCCGGCGCCGATGATAACGATAGAGGACATGGATGTCTCCGTACGACCCGTTCGCTGGCTGTCAGGCGGGGATCGCGAGCAGCACTTCGCCCGCTTCGATCTTCGCCTGATAGGTGTTGAGGCTCTTGCAGGCCGGCGGCCGGCGCGGCGTGCCGGTGCGATAGTCGAAGGCGCCCGAATGCTTGGGACATTCGATCTCGTAATCCATCACGAGGCCGTCGGCGAGGTGAATGGCCTCGTGCGAGCAGAGACCGTCGGTGCAGAAAACCTCGTCCTCCGGCGAGCGGTAGACCGCGTAGGTGCGGCCGCCATGGTCGAAGCGTATGACGCCTTCCTGCTCGATGTCGTCAAGACGACAGGCCGATATCCAGCTCATGATGTGTGCTTCCCTTCACGCCTCCAGACAGGATGAAAATATCCGTCCACACACGGCGTGGCGCAACGCGAATATTGACGCAAATGCATCATTCTCTAAGCTCGCGGACGTGGGAGCGAGGGAGGATACCGTGGCGAGAAAGCCGAGCATGGATGACGTCGCGGCGGCGGCCGGCGTCAGCCGGATCACCGTCGATCGGGTGCTGAACGGCCGTGGCGGCGTGAAGCCGAAGACCGAGCAACTGGTCATCGAGACCGCGAGAGCGCTCGGCGTCGACCGCGCGCTCACGATGATGCCGACGCGCATCCTGCGGATCGGCGTGGTGCTGCAGAACAACGTGAACTCGTATTACGTCAAGCTGCGCGAGGGCTTCGTCCGCTCGGCGCAGCAATACAAGCGTTACAATATCCGCGTCACCTTCTGGTACTTCGAGCAGATCAGGGCCGACGCGGCGATCAGGACGCTGGCGAGGGCCGCGGCCGAGTGCGACGGCCTTGTCGTCATCCTGTTCGACGATCCCGAAGTGACCGCGAAGGTGGACGAGCTGTCGCGCAAGCTGCCCATCGTCACCGTCGCCTCCGACCTGCCGGGCACCGGCCGTATCGCCTATGTCGGATCGAACGCCGTTCAGGAAGGGCGCACGGCAGGCGCGCTGATGGGGCGTTTCCTGGGGGAGGCCGGCGGCGACGTGGTCGTCATCGTCGGTCTCCATCGGTTGCTGGAGCACGACCAGCGCGCGGCGGGTTTCCACGACGCCTTGGGCCGGAAGCATCCGAACTGCCGTGTGGTCGAGACGTTTCAGAGCTACGAGCAGGAGAACATTCGCAAGGACTTCCGCGCTCTGCTGCGCCGCCACCCCGCGCTGCGCGGCGTCTACAACATGTCGGTGGGCAATCCCGTGCTCGCCGAGGAGCTGAAGGCCATCGGCAAGGACCAGTCCGTCTGCGTCATCACCCACACGGTGACGCCGGAGCGGGTGGCGTTGATGGACGAAGGTGTCGTCGACGCGATCATCGACCGCGAGCCTTTCATGGAGGCGCGGCGCGCCATCGAAATCCAGCTCCACCATGCCGGCCGCTTCGCCAGCGAAGACATAACGCCGCCCCAGAGGCCACGGATTTTCATCGGCGAGAATGTACGGCTCGAATGATCGCCGTTGCTGGCCCGGCGACCTTTGTTATCGGTCCAGGCGCTACCCCGTGCCCGAAATTGGGAAAATGATGAGAAAACGTTTTCTCACGTTGACTTTATGTTTGGGAAACGCTTTTCTCACCTCCGCGAGAGGGAGGAAATCGCGTGGTCGCTCGAAGCAGCCGTGTCACAATTCATGACGTCGCCAGGGCGGCGGGCGTCAGCGTTTCGACCGTGTCGAAAGCGCTGAACGACACCGGCCGGATGGCGTCGGAGACACGCGAGAAGATCAAGTCGATCGCCGCCGATGTCGGCTTCCGGCCGAATGCGCTGGCGCGCAGCCTTCTCTTCAACAGAAGTTTCACGGTGGGGCTGCTCACCAACGATACCTATGGTCGTTTCACCCTGCCGCTGATGTCGGGGATATCGGAGGCGCTGGTCGATCACGGCGTTTCCGTCTTCCTCTGCGCGATCGAGGATGACCCCGAACTCGCCAAGGTCCATGTCGACGCCATGCTGGACAAGCAGGTGGATGGCATCATCGCGACGGGCAAGCGGATCGACAGGTCTCTCCCGGTCGATCTCGCTGGCCTGCCGGTGCCCGTCGTCTACGCCTTCACCGAGGGCGTGCCCGGAAGTGTGGTGCTGACGGCCGATGATGCCGACGGCGCCCGGCTCGCCGTCGAGAGGCTTCGCAAGGTCGGCCGTCGAAGGATCGTCCACGTGACAGGTCCCGACAGCTTCGTCTCGGCCGTCGAGCGTGCCGATGCCTTTCGCCAGGCCGTCGGCGCTGGGGCCGTCGTCATGCACGGCACATGGACCGAGGGCTGGGGTCATGAAGCCGTCGCCCTGCTCTGGGATGATGAAAAGCCAACGCCCGACGGCATCTTCTGTGGCAACGATCAGATCGCCAGAGGCGTGGTGGACGCCTTGCGCGAGCGGGGCGTGCGCGTGCCCGAGGACGTTTCGATCGTCGGTTTCGACAACTGGGAGATCTTCGCCGACCAGACGCGGCCGGCGCTGACCACGGTCGACATGAATTTGAAGGAGCTCGGCCGCACGGCCGGGCTGACGATCTTGGATCTTGCCGAGGGACGGTCTGTGGAAGCCGGCCTGCGCAAGCTTCCATGCAAGCTGGTCGTTCGCCAGTCCTGTGGTGGAGACCGGGAAATCTAACGGGAGGCGGGGCGCGATTGCCCCATGATTTGGAGGAAATCATGCATAAGAGAATGCTTGCAGCAACGGCATTGCTGTCGATGTGCCTGGGGTCGGCGGCATCGGCGGAAACCATTAGCATGTGGGTGCGTTCGGGCAGCGGCGGCGGCGCCTTCAAGGCGGTCATCGACGCCTACAACGCCGCCAATACCGACAAGGTCGAGCTCACCGAGATCCCCAACGACCAGATGGTCCAGAAGTACGGCACGGCGGTCGCCGGCGGGCAGGCGCCCGACGCCATCTCGCTGGACCTGATCTACACCCCGTCCTTCGCTTCGGCCGGCCAGCTCGAGGACATGACGGATTTCGCCAAGTCGCTCAGCTATTTCAACGCGTTGGCGCCCGCCCATGTCAAGCAGGGCACCTATGAAGGCAAGGTCTACGGCCTGCCGCTGCTGGTCGAGACCTCCGTCTTCGCCTGGAACAAGGACCTCTACAAGAAGGCCGGCCTCGATCCCGAGAAGGCGCCGACGTCGTGGCAGGAGATCACCGCCAACGCGGAAAAGATCCGCAAGCTCGGCGGCGACGACTACGGCTTCTATTTCTCGGGCGGCGGTTGCGGCGGCTGCATGATCTTCACCTTCGCACCGCTGGTCTGGGGCGCCGGCGCGGACATCCTGTCGGACGATGGAAAGACCGCGGCACTGGATACGCCGCAGATGCGCCAGGCCGTCGACGCCTATCGCGCGCTCGTCAAGTCCGGGGCCGTTCCGGCCAGCGCCGCGACAGACAATGGCGTGGACTTCCTGAAGTTCCTCGGCGGCAAGATCGGCCAGCAGAGCCTTGGCGCCTTCGCCATCGGCACGATGATCACGCAGCATCCGAACCTCAACTTCGGTGTGACGCTGATCCCCGGCGTCGACGGCAAGCCGTCCTCGTTCGCCGGCGGCGACAACATCGTCGTCACCAAGGGCACGCCGCGTGTCGGCCAGATCCAGAAGTTCCTCGAGTTCGTCTATTCCGAGGAGGGACAGACGATCATGGCCAAGAACGGCAGCCTGCCGACGCGCACCGACATCGCCGAAAAGGTCCTGAAGGGACAGGATCCGCGCCTGCTCGTCGCCGCCGATGCGATCAAGGTCGCCAAGACCCCCTATACGCTGCAGTTCAACGATCTGATCAACAGCCCGAACAGCCCGTGGTCGCAGTTCATCAATGCCGCCATGTTCAGCGACGACGTCGATGGCGCCTTCGCCAACGGCCAGGCGGACATGCAGTCGATCCTCGACAGCGCGCAATAACATCGAGGGTCGGGATCTCGAGGGTCGGGATCGCCGCGTGGTTCCGACCCGACACCTCCCGATCGCTCGCCATGTCACAAACCGAACGAGATCAAAGATGACGACTGAAATCATCTCCGTCTCTCCGAAGCGGAGGCGACGGCGGAGAGGGAGCTGGCGCGGCGTCGCCTATATCGCGCCGGCAATCGCCCTGGTGACCGTGTTCTTCGTGCTGCCGCTGCTCTTCACCGTCTGGATGAGCCTGCACCGCTGGCCGCTCATGGGCTCGCCGCGCTGGATCGGCATCGGCAACTATACCCGCATGTTCAACGATCCGCGCTTCTGGACATCGCTCGGCTTCACCGCGCAGTACACGCTCGTGGTCACGATCGCGATCTTCGCGCTGGCCTTCCCGCTCGCCTTCTTCGTGGACAAGCCGCGCCGTTTCGTGTCGGGCTATCGCACCATCATCTTCCTGCCCGTCGTCATCGGCCTGGCATCGGCGTCGCTTCTGTGGGTATGGCTGGCCAACGTCGACAGCGGCCTGTTCTCGCCGGTCTTCGAAATGCTCGGCCTGACACAGGGCCGGCGCAACCTGCTCGCGACCTTCGACACCGCCTTCCTGACGATCATCGTCATGGTCGTCTGGAAGATCGCCGGGTTCACGATGATCATTCTTCTGACCGGTCTTCAGGGCATTCCGTCGGAGCTGACGGAAGCCGCGCGCATCGATGGCGCCGGCGCCTGGCAGCGGTTCCGCCACCTGACGCTGCCTCTGATGCGCAGAACCATGGCGCTGGCGCTGATCCTGTCGGTCACCGGTTCGATCCTCGCCTTCGACCAGTTCTACATCATGACCTCGGGTGGACCGCAGAACCGCATGATTTCGATCGTCTACTACATCTTCAATCAGTCCTTCGTGTCGTTCAACCTGGGCTATGGCGCGGCGCTCTCCATCGCGTTGCTGCTCATCCTGGTGGCGCTCAGCATCGTCCAGCTCTGGCTGCTCAAGGTCGGGGAGGATCGCCCATGACCGGCCGCACCGCCCTGCGCGCGCGCCGCAATGCGCGCCGCGCCGCCGGCTATCATGTCGCGGGAGCGGCGATCGTCTTCTTCTTCCTGGCGCCTTTCGCGGTCATGCTCATGGCCTCGTTCCGCCCGCGGAGCGAAACGGCGCTGCCGCCGTGGCCGCTGAGCGGCATGAGCGGGCTCAGCGTCGATGCCTACAGGGCACTCGATACGTTCGGCGCCGGCATCTGGCATCACATGCTGAACTCGCTGATCGTGTCGGTGGCGACGGTGGTGCTGACGGTGGCGATCAGCCTGCTCGCCGGCTACGGCTTTTCCCGCTACCGGTTCCCGTTCAAGAACGTGCTGTTCGTCCTGATCATCGCGACCCTGATGATCCCGTTCCAGTCGATCCTGACGCCGCTGTTCATCATTCTCTCGAAGCTCGGGCTCAACAATTCGCTGCTCGGGCTGACGCTCGTCTACGTCACGCTGCAGCTGCCCTTTTCCGTCTTCATGATGCGCAATGCGTTCGATGCCGTGCCCAAGGAGATCGAGGAAGCCGCCCGCATCGATGGCGCGCGCGATCTCGGCCTGCTCGCCCGCGTGCTGTTTCCGCTGGTGCTGCCCGGTGTCGTCACCGTCGCGATCTTCGCCTTCCTCAATGCCTGGAACGAGTTCTTCGCGGCGCTGGTGCTGTTGTCCAGCAACGACAAGTTCACCCTGCCGGTACTGATGACCGCTGTCCGCTCATCCAGAATGGGCGCCATCGATTGGGGCGCGGTGCAAGCCGGCGTCGTCGTCATGGTCATCCCCTGCCTGCTCGTCTTCCTGCTTCTGCAGCGCTTCTACATGCGCGGCCTGATGGCCGGCGCCGTCAAGTAATTCAAAGGAGAATTCAATCATGACCAGACAAAACAAGAGCCAGTTCCGCCCGGTCGCCGTTCCCGATGTCGAGCTTTACGGCTTCTGGGGCAAGTGGCAGGATGCGGTATGCGATTCCACGGCGGCGATCCTGCTCGACCGCTGCGAGAAGGCCGGCATGATCCAGGCGATCGACGTGAACCAGCCGAGCCCGGGGATCGTCATCCCGATCGACGAGAAGTGGACCGGCTCGACCCAGATGTTCTGGGATTCCGATCTCGGCAAGTCGATCGAGACCATCGCCTACTCGCTCTACCGCAAGCCGAACGCGGAGCTTGAAGCACGCGCCGACGCCATCATCGACATGTATGAAAAGCTGCAGCAGGAGGATGGCTATATGAACGCCTGGTTCCAGCGCGTGCAGCCCGGCAAGCGCTGGACGAACCTGCGCGACCATCACGAACTTTATTGCGCCGGCCATCTCATGGAAGCCGCCGTCGCCTATTACCAGGCGACCGGCAAGCGCAAGCTTCTCGACATCATGTGCCGCTATGCCGACCACATGATAACCGTTTTCGGCCACGGCGAAGGCCAGATCCCCGGCTATTGCGGCCACCAGGAAGTGGAACTGGCGCTGGTCAAGATGGCGCGCGTGACGGGCGAGAAGAAGTATCTCGATCTCTCGAAGTTCTTCATCGACGAGCGCGGCCGCGAGCCCCACTTCTTCACCGCCGAGGCCATTCGCGGCGGCCGCGATCCCAAGGACTATGTGCACAAGACCTACGAATACAGCCAGGCGCACGAGACCGTGCGCGAGCAGCAGAAGGTCGTCGGCCACGCCGTGCGCGCCATGTACCAGTATTCCGGCATGGCCGACATCGCCACCGAGTATCACGACGACACGCTGACCAATGCGCTGGAGACGCTCTGGGACGATCTGACGGTCAAGCAGATGTACGTCACCGGCGGCATCGGCCCGGCGGCGAGCAACGAGGGCTTCACCGATTACTACGACCTGCCCAACGACACCGCCTACGCCGAAACATGCGCCTCCGTCGGGCTCGTCTTCTGGGCAAGCCGCATGCTCGGCCGAGGTCCGAACCGCCGCTATGCCGATGTCATGGAGCAGGCGCTCTATAACGGCGCACTGACCGGCCTGGCGCTCGACGGCAAGACCTTCTTCTACGACAACCCGCTTGAGAGCACCGGCAAGCATCACCGTTGGGTCTGGCACCGTTGCCCCTGCTGCCCGCCGAACATCGCCCGCCTCGTCGCCTCCGTCGGCTCCTACATGTACGCGGTCGCGGACAACGAGATCGCCGTTCACCTCTATGGCGAGAGCAGCGTCAAAGCGCAGCTCGAGGGCGGCAAGGTTAAGCTGACCCAGCACACCGACTATCCGTGGAATGGCGATATCCGCATCGACGTGGATGTCGACGGAACGGCCGAATTCGGCATCGCGCTGCGCATCCCGGAATGGGCCGAGGGCGCCTCGCTGAAGGTGAATGGCGAGACGGTCGATCTCGCCTCGTCGGTCGTCGATGGCTATGCGCGGCTCAGCCGGCCCTGGAAGAAGGGCGATGTCATCGCGCTCGATCTTCCGCTGCAGCTTCGCCCGCAATACGCCTCGCCGAAGGTCCGCCAGGACGTCGGTCGCGTTGCGCTCGCCCGCGGTCCGCTGATCTATTGCGTCGAGGAAACAGATAACGGCCACGACCTCAACGCCTTCGTCGTCCCGCAAAAGCTCGGCGGCCACCGGACGAAGACGATCGAAGGGCTGAACGGCGCGGTGGCGGTCGAGCTCGACGTCTCCAGGGAAGATTCAAGCGGCTGGAACGGCTCGCTCTATCGCACCCGTCCGGCCGAGCAGGTACCGGCAACCGTCACGCTCGTGCCCTATCATCTCTGGGACAACCGCGAGCCGGGCGCCATGCTGGTCTGGCTCCAGACCGGGAAGTAGGCCGATGGTCCCGATGGAAACTGCGAGCGTATCGCTCAAGGGTGTGCGAAAATCCTACGGCAGCCTGCCTGTCGTGCACGGCATCGATCTCGATATCAAGGAGGGCGATTTCGTCGTTTTCGTCGGCCCCTCCGGCTGTGGAAAATCGACCCTGCTCAGGATGATCGCCGGCCTGGAGGAGGTGACCGATGGCGAGATCAGCATCAAGGGGCGCGATGTCACCGATCTCGACCCCTCCGATCGCGGGATCGCCATGGTCTTCCAGTCCTATGCGCTCTATCCGCATATGTCGGTGCGGGAGAACCTCGCATTCGGATTGAAGATGGCGAAGACGGACGCGGTCGAGATCAAGCGCCGTGTTGACGAGGCGGCCGGCATCCTGAAGATCGACCATCTTCTCGACCGCCGTCCGGGGCAGCTCTCCGGTGGCCAGCGGCAGCGCGTGGCCATTGGCCGCGCGATCGTTCGCGAGCCCGATGTCTTCCTGTTCGACGAACCGCTCTCCAACCTCGACGCGGAGCTGCGTGTCTCGATGCGCATCGAGATCGCCAGGCTTCACCGTGAGCTCGGCAACACGATGATCTACGTGACGCACGACCAGACCGAGGCGATGACGCTGGCCGACCAGATCGTCGTTCTGAAGAATGGAAAGGTCGAGCAATCGGGATCACCAAGGGAGATCTACGAAAATCCGTCCAACATGTTCGTCGCCGGCTTCATCGGCTCACCCCGGATGAATTTCCTGAAGGCGGTCGGGGAGGGCGGCGGACGCTTCGAGATCGCGGCGAAGAGCTTCGGGGACGAGGGACTGCCGGCGAGCATTGCGCGCGGCACGGAGTTCATGATCGGCATCCGGCCGGAGCATATCGTGATCGGCGAGACCGGCGACCGGTCGATCGCCGCGCGCGTCGAATTCTTCGAATATCTCGGCGGCACGCGGTATATCTACTGCGCGCTCGAGGACGGCCAGAACCTCGTGGTCGAGCAGAGAGCCGGGCCGGACATAGAGCCGGGCAGCCTGATCGCGCTCGACCTGTCGTCCAGCCAGCGCCTGTTCTTCGATGCCGAGGGAGGGCGCCTGCGGGCTTAGAGCCTCTCCCGGTCGCCTCGCCCGCCTCTGGTCACCGCGTCGCGGTGGCCAGTTCCCGCGCCATGTCCGCGATCAGCGAGCGCAGCCAGCGATGCGCGGGATCGTTGCGATAGCGGACGTGCCAGGCCATTTCGACCGGGAAGGTTCCAAGATCGACCGGCGGCTCCACCACTCTCAGTCTCTTGTCGTCGGCCAGATGCCGGCAGATCAGGCGAGGCAGTGTCGCGCAATAATCCGTCGCCGCGATCATCTCGGTCACGGCCAGGAAGTGCGTGACGGACACGGCCACGTCGCGCTTCAGTCCCCGCTCCTCGAGCGTGCGGAACAGGCCGGCGCGTAGCCGCCCGGGCGGCAGGACGTTCACATGCCGTAGCTGTTCATAGACCGCCTTCGTCAGCCGCTCTCCCACCAGCGGGTGATCGGCCCTCACCACGCAGGCGAGCCCGTCGTCCATCAGATGCTGCACGACGAGATTGTCGGGCGGGTCGGTAATCCGACCGATCACCATCGCCGTCGTTCCGGAGACCACGCCGGCCTCGGTGAGATCGTTGCCGAAGGGCGCCAGTCGCAGCCGGATGCCCGGCGCGATTTCCCTGAGCCGCGCCACGATCGCCGGCATCAGCACGAATTCGACCAGACTGTTCGGCGCGATCAGGAAAAGTCGGTCGGCCTTCGAGGGGTCGAAGTCCTGCTGGCCGCGAACGGCCTCGTCGATCGCGGCCAATGCCGCGCCGATCACCGGCGCGAGGTCCTGCGCCATCTGCGTCGGCTGCATGCCATAGCGTTCGCGCACGAAGAGCGGATCGTGCATCGTCTCGCGCAGCCGCTTCAGTGCGTTGGATAGCGCGGGTTGCGTGATCCCGAGCCGCTCGGCTGCGCGGGTGACGTTGCGCTCCTCGAAGAGGGCCATGAAGACTGGCAGAAGATTCAGGTCGTATTGCATTCAGTTATAATCCATTGTGAATAACTGAAATCAAATAAATAAATTTCAAAAATTTCTGGAGCGGGCGCATGATCCTCCTTGTCCAGACGGGAACAACCTGTCGGCAAAGCGTGTTGATCGCAACACGCCGGCAACAATTTTCAAGGCTGCGCGCAACGCGGCAAGGAGATCACTATGAAGATTCTGATGGTACTCACCTCGCATGACGAACTCGGCAACACCGGCAAGAAGACCGGGTTCTGGCTCGAGGAGTTCGCCGCGCCCTACTACGCCTTCCTCAAGGCCGGTGCCGATGTCACGGTCGCCTCGCCCAAGGGTGGCCAGCCGCCGCTCGATCCGAAGAGCGACGAAGCGGATTTCCAGACCGCCGAAACCCGGCGCTTCAACGCCGATGCCGCCGCGCAAAAGGTGCTTTCCAACACGGTCCAGCTTTCCACGGTTCGCGAAAGCGATTTCGACGCCGTCTTCTATCCGGGCGGTCATGGCCCGCTCTGGGATCTGGCCGAGGACAAGCATTCGATCGGCCTGATCGAGAGCATGTATGCTGCCGGCAAGCCCATCGCGTTCGTCTGCCACGCCCCCGGCGTCCTGCGCCACGTGAAGTCAGCCGTCGGCAAGCCGCTCGTCGCCGGAAAGAAGGTCACCGGCTTCACCAATAGCGAGGAAGATGCCGTCGGTCTCACCAATATCGTGCCCTTCCTCGTCGAGGACATGCTGAAGAGCGAGGGCGGTCTCTATTCCAAGGTTGACGATTGGCAATCCTACGCCGTTCAGGATGGGCTGCTCATCACAGGTCAGAACCCGGGGTCCTCGGTGGCAACCGCGGGCGTGCTGATCTCCACCCTGGAAGCGGCAAACAAAGCCTGATCGTGGGCCATCTCATTGCTGCACTTGCGACCTGCGCGCCTGCGGCCGCATGCCCCGGACCTAAGTCCGATAGGCGGAACAAATGCCGGCCAACAGTCTTTTTCATGCACCAATTGAGAGAAGGAGCATGAAAATGAAACGCATTATTCTCGCAGCAGCGATGACCTGTATGGCCGCTTCCGCTTACGCCGATGGCGCGGTTACGGGCGCTGTCGGTGGCGCCGCTACCGGTGCCATCGTCGGCGGTCCGATCGGCGCCGGTGTCGGCGCGGTCGTGGGCGGTGTTGCCGGCGGCGTGATCGATCCTCCGCCGGCCAAGGTCGTCACCTACGTCGAACAGGCGCCGATGCCGGCACAGCCCGTCGTGGTCCAGGAACGCGTCAAGGTCGGCGTGGCCCTTCCGCCTGATGTCGTCGTCACGCCCGTTCCCGAGGATCCGAACTACGGTTACGTGATCGTGGGCCAGCAGCGCGTCATCGTCGAACCGCAGACCCGCAAGGTCGTCCAGGTTATTCAGTAGTGGCGTTCGGCCGGGAGGCCTGACCTCCGCCGAATGATCGCACAAGCGCCGGTTCACCCCGGCGCCTGTCGCGTTTTGAGAGCTTTCACCATCGAACGCCGCTGCCTCGCGGCGTTTTCCGTTGATCGGCAAGACCTCCAGCGCTGCTCGCTCTCCCTTCGCTTCTACGCCGGCTTGTCCAGGCTTTATCCAAGCAGGCGATGGCACACGGAATGAGCCATGGCGCGCCGCGTCGTGAACGACGCGCGTCCCTGCATGGGGATGTGGTGGTCGGTGCGAGCGTTGCAGATCAATATCTTGGCCGAAATCGACGTCTCGAATTTCCCCGCTCGAAAAACCTCGCGCTAAAATAAAGGCGTCCCGTCATCGGATACCCCGGCAGGCGTGCCGGCGAGGCGGGATCGGCGCGGAGCGTGAGGGTAGGACGCGAAACCTCACGGTCCGGGTCCGCGGAAAATGATCTCCCTCCGGTGACGGCGGGTTCCATCGCGAGATGGTGCCTGAGTTGAGCCCGGACGTGCCTGTGAGGCACACATGGTTCCGCCGCGAAGTTGGGCGGAAAGGCAGAGAGATCGGAGTCGCGGGCATAAACCGCCGAACGGGGCGCTGGAAAGCGCCATATTTTACTTACTCAATCGAGGTGATTTCCAGCGCCCCGTCCGAGTGAAGATTGCATGGTTGAAACCACGGGCTTTCGGGCGGCGTGGGGGATTTGGCGTGTCTATTCTAGCGGGAGGCTTGTTGAAAGCCGGCTGCGGCCTCGATCGCGTAGGTCGAGTAGGCCGGTGGCAGGCGCTCGTAATTCTGCGCCAGCGGATCGACGCGGACGGGCTCAGAGGTCCACAGGTCCTGCTTCGGCATCGCGGTCGTTTGGGAGGGGTCGGCCATGACGACGGAGGCGACCGATGCGGCAAGAATGCAGGCGCCGACGGCGCTCGATATCGCGAATGTCAGTCTCGCAACTGTGTCCATCTGTGCATGTCCTTGTCGACGGGGTGGTTCATCGCGCTTGTTCGCGGGTGGCCGGACGCGGCCGCGCCGCGTCCGATGCATAGTCGGTCGTCCGGTCAGTTGATCACCTGGATGACCTTGCGGGACGACGGTTCCACGATCACGCGTTCGTCGTTCACGATGGCATAGGAGTAGTTCGGATCCTCGGGGATCGGGGTGACCACGACGGTCTGAGGCAGTGCCTGGCCGACGACGATCTTCTCCTTGACGACGACGCGCGCGGTCGGCGCCGGGGCCTGCTGGACGTAGGTGACGACCTTGCGCGGCGGCGGATCGATCGCCGTGCCGACGACCGCGCCGGCGACGCCGCCGACGGCTGCACCGACTGGGCCGCCCACGATGGCGCCCGTGACGGCACCGCCCGCGGCGCCATTGACCGTGGAAGACTGGGCAAAGGCAACGCCCGACATGAGGGTCGCGGCGGTCGCCGCGCCGATAATGATCTTGGAGAGCATCTCTCTTCCTCCTTTTCGAGAACGACCGCTCTTGGTCGCCGAGCAGACAACGGGCGGGCCAAGTCGCTGTTCCGCCACCCGGACCTCAGTCCGGCATGCACTCAGACCAAGGTCCGGGGTCGGGAACAGCTGCTCCCGCCGGCACGTTGAATTGTCGGCAAAGACATTGAATTCGCAGCAAAGACAGGGAGTTCTCGCCATGAGCAACAGTCGAGAGACGTCTTCGATACCCGTTACGGTGAACATGTCGGTCATCGCCCTCGTCGTTTTCCTGTGCGGCGTTCTCTATTTCTTCGGCCAGGCGATGTCGGGCGGCACTGCCGAGATCAGCAAGAGCGTGGCGGGCGCCCAGATCATCGACACCCGAGACGTCGCGAATTGATATCGATGGCGGCGGCTTCTGGAATTTTCCGAGCCCGGTCCCATCTTCGTCGGACATAGGTTCGACAGGTCGCATATGCATTGGCTTTCCCACTGGCACACCCGTTCTCTGGCCGCGCAGTTTTTCATAACGGGAGGCGTGCTCTCCGTCGGGACGATGTTCGCCATCGGCATGCTGTTGACGCAGGTGATCGAGGACGCCGTCATCCGCCATACCGGCGCGACCACCGCGCTTTATGTCGACAGCGTCGTGGCGCCGGTCCTTCCCGACATGCAGACCGAGGACCTTCTGGAGGAGGGCAGTGCCCAGGCGCTCGACGAAGCGCTGACGCAGGGCGAGCTCGGCAAGCGGCTGGTCTCCTTCAAGCTGTGGCGCCGGGATGGAACGATCCTCTACTCCAACGAGAAGGAGCTGGTCGGTCGCAAGTTCCCGGTCACCGACAAACTGCGCCAGGCCTTCGCGGGATCGCTGGTCGCCCGATACGAACAGGCGTCCGACCCCGAAAGCGAAAAGGAGAGCAAGCTCGGCAATCCGTTGATCGAGATCTACAATCCCGTCCTCCAGCCCTGGTCCGGTCAGCCCGTCGCCGTCCTCGAATTCTACGAGACCGCCGAGGGGCTCGGCGACAGCCTGACGCGGACCAGGCTTTGGAGCATGGCGTCGGTCGCGCTGTTGACGGCGATCTTCTTCCTGGCCTTGTCCGCCATCGTCTTTCGCGGCAGCAGGCTTATCGAAAGGCAACGCGGTGATCTGAAGGGCAAGGTCGCGGAACTATCGGAACTGCTCGGCGAAAACCAGGCGCTGCAGCGCCGCCTGCAGCGCGCGTCGCAGCGGGCGGCGGAACTCAACGAAAGTTATCTGAGGCGGGTCGGCGCCGATCTCCACGACGGGCCGGCGCAACATATCGCCTATGCGTCGCTCAGGCTCGATAGCGAAATGCTCGCCGATTCCCACACGACGACCGAGGAACGCGAAAAGGAGCTGTCCTGGATACGCTCGAGCCTCGCCGAGGCGATGGCCGAGATCCGCACGATCTGCCGCGGGCTGGTGCTGCCGCAGATCGACGGCGCCTCGTTCACCGAAATCGTCGAGCGCGTCGTCGAGGCGCATGAGGCGCGGACCGGGACCACGGTGGCGGCGGACGTCGACAGCGACGGCTCGGAGGTTTCGACGGCGCTGAAAAGCTGCATCTACCGCTTCACCCAGGAAGCGCTCAACAATGCCTACCGCCATGGCGGCGGCGTGCGGCAGTCCGTCGAGGCCACGCTTCGCGACGGCAAGGTCAGGGTGGAAGTGCGCGATCGGGGCGATGGCTTCGATCCGAGCGAGGTGCGCCCGACCAGTATCGGGCTCGCGGGTCTGCGCGAACGCATCGACAGTCTGGGCGGACGGTTTGAAATCACTACGGGCGAGGATGGCACGGTCGTGACCATGAGCCTGGAACCCGTGGAAATGGAGGAGGCATTATGACCGCAATCACCATTGGCGTGGTTGATGACCACCCCCTGTTTCGCGAGGGGGTGAGCCGGAGCCTTGCCGAGGTCAGCGATTTCGACGTCGTCGGTGAGGGCGCGAGCGGTGAGGACGCCGTCAGCCTCGCCACCGAGAGCCGGCCCGACATCCTTCTGCTCGACGTGTCGATGCCGGGCGGCGGGCTGGATGCGATCGCCGAGATCCTGTCGCGCAGCCCCGGGACCAAAGTGCTGATGCTGACGGCCAACGAGGAGGTCGACACGCTCTCCAGCGCGCTGCAGCGCGGCGCGTCGGGTTACGTGCTGAAAGGGGTCGGGTCACGCGCCCTGGCCCAGGCCATCCGTCAGGCGCTGCAGGGAACGCGCGTCATCTCGCAGGCCATGTCGGCGAAGCTGGTGGAAAATTCGCTGCGCGGCGCCCAGTCGCCAGCGGGTCAGCTGACGCCGCGCGAGAAGGAGGTCATGGACCTCGTGGCGGAAGGGCTCTCCAACAAGCATATCGGCCTGCGGCTCGACCTGCAGGAAAAGACCGTCAAGCATCACATGACGCAGATCCTGCAGAAGCTCGGCGCCACGAACCGGACCGAGGCCGCCATCAAGTGGCGTGACCAGAGCTAGGGCAGATACTTGTCCAGGCGGCTGATGTCGGCCGGCTTGGCGGGGCGGTTGCTGATCGTCCGGCCCTTGCCATCCTTGATCACGTAGCGGCCGCCGGCGACGGATTCGGTGATGCCGTTGCGGTGGCGCACGCGGATGGAGCCGTCGGCATTTCGCGATGCCTGCGCGCCCGAGGTGGGCGAGGTCCGGCCGCTGCCCGAGCTATCGCTACCCGAGCCACCGCTGCTTGAACCACCGTTACTGCGGCCATCGGCGTCCCGGTCCCCGGTCTGACCTGGTGACGTGCCCGACGGGCCGCCATTTCCGTTGCCTTTGCCATTATTGCCGTTGCCATTCCCTCCACCATTGCTACCGCCGTTCCCGTTCCCGTTCCCGTTCCCGTTCCCGTTCCCGGCGAACGCCTGGTCGAGCGGCATCAGCGCTGCCGCGGAAAGGCTCGCAGCTATGGCCGTGAGGAAGGAGCGTCTTGAGCGATACATCTCGTCATTTCCGTTTCTGGCCCGTCTGCCGTCTATCGCTGTCTACGTAGAGCGCGGTGTACAGGATCTCCACGTTTTTAGGAAAATCCTGTGGTCCATCGCTGTCTACCGGCTTATGCGCGTCGATAGGATGATTGAGGACAAGGTTCGTTCGACGCCGTTCATCGCGCCGATCTCGTCGATGAGGTGATCGAGTTCGGTGATGGTGGGCGCCACGATGATGGCGATGAGATCGAACGAGCCGCTGACCGAATGCAGCGTCGTCACGCCCTGAACCCTGCCCAGCGAGGCCACCACCTCCGAGAGCGCCTTGGGGGCGATTGTGATCAGGATATGGGCGTTGATCAGGCTGGAGGAATATTCCGCCGACAGCCTGACGCCATATCCGGTTATGACACCCTCGCGCTCCAGCCGTTCCAGCCGCGCCTGAACCGTCGTTCGCGAAAGCGACAGCTTCTTGGCGAGTGCTGCGACCGGCGTCCGGGCGTTTTCCCCGAGTAGCGCGAGCAGTTCCCGGTCCTTGAGGGTCAGTTGCATCGGATCCTCGCAATTCGTCGATCTTATACAGCGATCTGACTAGATTGTAGCATCGAAATGACAGTTTCGACGCTATGAATCAACCAGCCGAAGCTTACACTTATAAGAAACCTATAGGCAAATAGCAGGGGATTTATATGAAGGTCATCGTGGTTGTCGGCGCCGGGAAAATTGGTGGCGCCATTGCTCTGATGCTGGCCGACACCGGCAGCTACCGCGTCGTCGTTGCCGACAGGGATGGGCAGCAGCTGGCGAAAATCGACCGCCATCCCGCGATCTCCGTCACGGCGGTCGATATCGCCGATCATGCCGCTCTCGTCGGTGTGCTCAAGGGTAAGTTCGCGGTGCTCTCGGCGGCGCCCTTCCATCTGACCGGCAAGGTCGCGCAGGCGGCGCTGGACGCCGGCGTTCATTATCTGGATCTCACCGAAGACGTGGCCACGACCCGAATGGTCAAGACGCTGGCGGATGGCGCCGATACGGCCTTCATCCCGCAATGCGGCCTGGCTCCGGGCTTCATCTCCATCGTTGCCAACGATCTGGCGAAGCGGTTCGACAGCCTCGACAGCGTGCGCATGCGGGTCGGCGCCCTGCCGCAATATCCGTCCAATGCCCTGAACTATAATCTGACCTGGAGCACGGACGGGCTGATCAACGAATATATCGAGCAGTGCGAGGCCATCGTCGAAGGCAAGCTGATCAACGTTCCGGCGATGGAGGAGCGCGAGGAATTCTCGCTCGATGGCGTGACCTACGAGGCCTTCAACACATCAGGTGGCCTCGGCACATTGGCGGAGACGCTGCAGGGCCGCGTTCGCACGATGAACTACAGGACGATCCGCTATCCCGGTCATCAGGCGATCATCAAGGCGCTTCTCCACGATCTCAACCTGAAGAACCGCCGCGACGTGCTGAAGGATCTGTTCGAGAACGCGCTGCCGGCCACCATGCAGGACGTCGTCGTCGTCTTCGTGACCGTCTGCGGCTGGAAGGACGGCCGGTACCTGCAGGAAACCTACGCCAACAAGGTCTATGCGGGCATGGTCGCGGACAAGCGGATGAGCGCGATCCAGATCACCACGGCGGCAGGCATCACGGCGGTCCTCGACCTGCTGGCGGATGGAAAGCTGCCTCAGAAGGGTTTCGTGCGCCAGGAAGAGATCTCGCTCGACGATTTCCTCGCCAACCGCTTCGGCCGCGCCTATGGCGTCGAGCCGGCCAAGCGCCGGGAAACCGCCTAAGTCCCTCTCTTATTCGGCGGCGATCGCCGTTGGGATCGAGCGGCCGCGCAGCAGCGCGGTCGCTTGCGCGAGAGCTTGTTCGATGCGGTCGCTGATGGCTGGCGAGGGGGCTCCGTCGGTGAAGTCCCGGCTTGATGCGTAGACGGCGGTCGGGACGACGAAGGCTTCGAAGAAAGCAAACAGCGGACGAAGCTGGTGTTCGACCATCAAAGCGTGCCGGTCGCCACCGCCGGTCGCCGTGAGAATGATCGGCTTGCCGCGCAGGTCGGCTGGATCGAGCAGATCGATCACATGCTTGAACAGGCCGGTGAAACTTCCCTTGTAGGTCGGCGATCCGATGACGAGGGCATCCGCCTCGATGATGGTCCTGACGATGGTTTGCGCCTTCGGATCGAGGTCGGTAACCGCCCGCGCCGCGCCAGCGCCGGGCCGAAGTCTTCCACATCGAACACTTCGTGCGTCAAGCCGGCGCGCTCGGCAAGCGATGCGGTCACGCTGTCGACGAAGCGCCTGGTGCTGGAGGGGCGGGTGATGTTTCCCGAGAAGCCGACGATCAGGCCGTTGCTCATCAAATTTCCTTTCACGAGTGCGGATGCTTCATGCCGGGCATGCAGGCGTCCTTGTTCCGGCGGTCAGTTCATGGCTTCAGCCTATCAGGGCGCAGCGCTGGCGAAAGATTGCTTATTCTTTTTCTATCATTTTTGTAGATTATTTTTGCCGAAATTTCGCGGCGGTTCTGGTTGGTGATCGTTTCCTCATGAACTTGCGCCGCATCGCCTCGTCGTGAGAGAAGGGGCGCACCATTCACACACCGGGGATATCGTCTTTGAGCGCCATGCATGCCCACACCGAACTGATCGCCGTTCTGACCGCGGTCACGGGTGCGGAGCCACGCGTGATGACCGTTGATTCCGGCAACGCGCTGCCCTCCGGTCCGTTCGAGCTCGGTCACCGCAGCCTGCAATCAGGCCTGCGCGAATGGGTGGGCGATCAGACGGGGCATCCCGTCGGCTATCTCGAGCAGCTCTACACCTTCGCCGATCGCGACCGTTCGTCGGTCGAGGGTCAGGGAGATAGCGAGGGGCGCAGAACGATCTCGATCAGCTACCTCGGTCTCGTTCGCGAGCAGGCGGCGCCCGGCGCCGGCAAGCCTGGCTGGCACGGATGGTACGCGTATTTCCCTTGGGAAGATCATCGAAACGGCCGGCCGGAGGTTCTCGTCGCCATTGCCGAGCGTCTGCGCGAATGGACGGCAATGGAACCCTCCCGCCGCGAAAGCCGTCAACGCCGGGTCGATTTCGCTTTCGGGCTGAACGGTGCTGCCTGGAACGAGGATCTGGCGCTGCAGCGCTACGAACTGATGTATGAAGCCGAGATCGTCAAGGAGGCCGGCGCGGCCGCCGATCCCGCGACCGGACGCCCGATGTTCGCCGACCACCGCCGCATTCTGGCGACCGGGATCGCCCGGCTGCGCGCCAAGATCAAATACCGCCCCGTCGTCTTCGAACTCATGCCGGAGAATTTCACCCTGCTGCAGCTTCAGCGCACGATCGAGGCGTTGGCGGGGCTCACGCTGCACAAGCCGAATTTCCGCCGCCTGATCGATCAGCAGGAACTGATCGAGGAAACGGGTGGCATGGCCAGCGAGACCGGTGGCCGCCCCGCCAAGCTTTTCCGCTACCGGCACGCGGTGCTCGAGGAGCGCGCACTGTCGGGTTCGAAACTTCCTCTCTCCCGCAATTGACATAAACTCGAATCGAGAATATCTATTTGCCCGAGATATACTCACTGAGAGTATATAGGGAGCTTGTTGATGAATTCGCCGATTTCCATGTCGTCGCTCTATGAGCGCGTTCGCCGAGTCATGCCTGAAGCCGAGTGGCTTTCCCATCAGGCGGATGTCGAAGCGATCCTCGAGTTGAAGCGCCGGCGCAATGCCGTGATCCTCGCCCATAACTACCAGACGCCGGAGATATTCCACGGCGTGGCGGATATCGTCGGCGACAGCCTGGCGCTGGCGCGCAAGGCCATCGACGTCGAGGCGGATGTGATCGTGCTGGCCGGCGTTCACTTCATGGCCGAGACCGCCAAGCTCTTGAACCCGGAAAAGACCGTGCTGATACCGGATATGGCGGCGGGCTGTTCGCTGGCGGATTCGATCACGCCTGAGGATATCGCGCTTCTTCGCCAGGCCCATCCGGGTGTGCCCGTCATCACCTATGTCAACACCTCGGCCGCCGTCAAAGCCGCCTCCGACATCTGCTGCACGTCGGGCAACGCCAGAAAGGTCGTGGAGTCGCTCGGCGTGCCGAAGGTGCTGATGATCCCGGACGAGTATCTGGCGCAGAACGTCGCGCGCGAGACGAATGTGGAGATCATCGCCTGGCACGGCCACTGCGAGGTGCACGAGCTCTTCAACGCGCGGGATGTGCGCGATCTGCGAGAGGCGCATCCTGGCATCACCATTCTGGCGCATCCGGAATGCCCGCCTGACGTCGTGGCGGAAGCCGATTTCGCCGGCTCGACGGCGGTGATGTCGGACTATGTCGGCGAGAAGAAGCCGGCGCGCGTCGTGCTTCTGACGGAATGTTCGATGAGCGACAACGTCGCCGTCGACCACCCGGATGTGGAGTTCATTCGTCCCTGCAACCTGTGTCCGCACATGAAGCGCATCACGCTCGCCAATATCCGCCAGGCGCTCGAAGACAATCGCCACGAGGTGACGGTCGATCCCGCCATCGCCGCCGATGCGCGGCGCGCGGTCGAGAGGATGCTGGCGGTATGACCGAGCGCCTCGATCAGTTCGCCGGCCATGTCGCGGTGGTCGGCAGCGGACTGGCCGGATTGATGACGGCGCTGACGCTTGCGCCGCAGCCCGTCGTGCTGCTCACCCGGGCGGCACTCGGCGCCGAGACGTCGAGCGCCTGGGCGCAGGGCGGCATTGCCGCCAGTCTCGGGGGCGACGACAGCGTCGGCCTGCATCTAGTCGACACGCTGGCGGCCGGCGACGGACTGTGCGATGCCGAGGCGGCCGCCGCGATCCTGGGCGACGCGTCGCGGGTCATCGCCGCCCTGGAAACCTTCGGCGTGTCTTTCGACCGTGGGCCGGATGGCTCTTACCTGCTCGGGCTGGAGGCCGCCCACTCCCGCCGCCGCATCGTGCATGTCGCGGGAGACGGATCGGGTGCTGCGATCGTCAGCGCGCTCGTCGAACGGGTCCGCCGGACCCCGTCGATCACCGTGATCGAGGGCGTCGAGGTGCGGCGGTTGCTCAAGACCGACGATGCACTGGCCGGCCTTTTGTGCGCGACGCCATCGGGTGCCGCAATCATCCCCACGACGCGGATCGTTCTGGCGACGGGCGGAGTTGGTGGTCTTTATGAAGCGACCACGACGCCAACGGGCAATTACGGACAGGGCGTCATGCTTGCCGCGCGCGCCGGGGCAGAACTGGCCGACATGGAGTTCGTGCAGTTTCATCCGACGGCGCTCAATTCCGCCGGCTGGTCCGCCGGCCACCCCCTTGGCCTGATCAGCGAGGCGGTCCGTGGGGAAGGCGCGATCCTCATCAACGAGAAACGCGAGCGTTTCCTCGCCGATCAGCCCGGCGCCGAACTCGCGCCGCGCGATATCGTCGCGCGCGCCATCAGCGCCGAGATCCAAAAAGGCGGTGGCGTGTTTCTCGATGCACGCGAGGCGCTGGGGCAGCGATTCCCGGACCGCTTTCCGGGAATAACAAGGCTTTGCCGGCAGGCCGGGGTCGATCCGGCGCGCCAGCCGATCCCGGTGCGCCCGGCGGTCCATTATCACATGGGCGGCGTGGCGACCGATCTTCAAGGACGTAGTACGGTGGACGGACTGTGGGTCGTCGGCGAGGCGGCCTCGACCGGCCTGCACGGCGCCAACCGGCTGGCCAGCAACTCGCTGCTTGAGGCCGCGGCGATGGGCATGCGGGCGGCCCGCGATATTCTTGCAACATCGGCGCGGAACCCTCGGCCGTGCGTCGCCGAGCGGCTGCCGTTGCCGTCGCAACTCACGCCCGTTCGCCCGATCGTGTCGCGCGGCCTCGGCGTGTTGCGCAATGCCGGCGCGATCAAGGGCGCGGTCGCCAGCCTGCTGCCGCTCGCATTGGAGGAAGGACCTTCGAGCGACCCGGCGCTGGTCGCGCTTTCGATCGCCGTCTTCGCCGCGTTGCGGGAGGATCTCGCGGCGCCCATGCGCGCACCGATTATCCGCTGCCGCTTGCCGATGCACGGCGACGCAGGATGACGCTCAAATCCATTCTCGACGCGGCGCACCGCATCGCGCCCCAATCCCTTGCTCATACCGCTTGAAGAGTGAAACCATCATGCTTGCTTCCCTTCCCCGCATCGTCATCGAGCCGGCCGTCCGCAATGCGCTTGTCGAGGATCTCGGCCTTGCCGGCGACATCACGTCCGCGGCCGTCATCCCCGCCGACCATCGGTCGCGCCTTGCCATGGTCAGCCGCAAGCACGGCGTCGTCGCCGGTCTCGATGCCGCCGAGCTGTCCTTTCAGCTCGTCGATCCGGCCGTCTCGATGACCCGCCACATGGATGACGGCGCCGCGCTCAAGCCCGGCGATGTCATCGCGACCATCGAAGGACCGTCGCGCGCGCTTCTGACCGGCGAGCGCACCGCGCTCAATTTCCTCGGCCACCTCTCGGGCATCGCCACCGTCACCGCTGGGATCGTGCAGGCGGTCTCCGCCACAAGCGCGTCGGTCGTCTGCACCCGCAAGACGACGCCGGGGCTGAGGGCGCTGGAGAAATACGCCGTTCGGGCCGGCGGCGGCATGAACCATCGCTTCGCGCTTCACGACGCGGTGCTGATCAAGGACAATCATGTCGCGATCGCCGGCGGCGTTGGCGAAGCCATCCGCCGCGCCAGGGCCGGCGTTGGCCACATGGTCAAGATCGAGGTGGAGGTCGATACGCTCGATCAGCTCCGCGATGCCATGGATATCGGCGTCGACGCCGTGCTTCTCGACAATATGACACCGGCCGATTTGCGCGAGGCCGTGGCGCTTGTCGCGGGCCGCGCGATCACCGAGGCGTCGGGCAACATCAATCCGGCGACCGCGGCCGAGATCGCCGCTTCCGGCGTCGATCTCCTGTCGGTCGGCTGGATCACGCACAGCGCCCCGGTGCTCGATATCGGGCTGGACTATCTCTAGGCCCTCGACAGTTCACTGAAATGGCCGCCCGCCGTTATCTGCGCGTCGTCACCTTGCGGAGCGGTCGGGCCATGGCGTAGATGCTTGTCGTCAGGAAATGCGGCGGAGCGGTTCAGCTTCGCACGGGAGAATCGGCCCATTATGACAGACGACGCACTGCCCTTGATCTATGCAATCGCCGACATTCACGGGCGTGCCGATCTTCTCGAAGCCATGCTCGATCACATCGCGGACGTCGCGAGATCAAGGTTCGACGAAGCCGGTCGTGATCTTCCTGGGTGATCTGATCGACCGGGGACCGCGCAGCCCGCTGGTGCTCGATCTCGTCGCCTCGACGCTGGACCGCTATCCGGGTTCGTCCCTGATTCTCGGCAATCACGACTTTTACCTGCGGGCGCTGCTGCCCGAGGACCTTGCGCCCGAGGACGCCGTCAACTGGATGGACTGGGGTGGCGTGGCAACCGTCAGCGCCTATTCCAGCCGGCCGGTTCCCGATTTCAAGGGAATCGCGGCCGACATTCGCGGCACTTTTCCCGGTCATGCCGATCTTCTGGACAACGCGCTGACCTACAGGCAGATCGGGCGCTACTGTTTCGTCCACGCCGGCATCCGTCCAGGCGTCGCTCTGGCCGAGCAGACGGATTATGACCTCAGATGGATACGCGCGGGCTTCCTCGACCATGTCGATCCCTTCGATCACATCGTGGTCCACGGCCATACGATCACCAATTCGCTGCGCCCCGAGGTCTACGACAATCGCATCGCGCTCGATACCGCCGCCTACCGGACCGGTCGCCTCAGCGCCGCCGTCATCCGGCACGACAGGCTCTCGCATTTCGTCTGCACCAGGCTGATGCCGTCAGGCGAGGTCGCGATGGAGGACTGGCCGGCCTGATCGCCGTAGCGGTTTCTTCACAGATCTCTCCGCTGATGTCGGAAAGGTGAACCGCCCGTTCATGTGGGCTTCATCCGGCGGTTGTTACCGTGGGTTCATCGAAAACAGAAATGAATCAGCGGGACAAGTTAACCATGCAGCACCCTGCCGCTCAATCGGCCGGCCGAGATCCGCGCCTTGATTTCTTTCGTGGCCTGGCTCTGGTGATGATCTTCATCAACCACGTGCCTGGCAACATGTTGGAAGCCGTCACGTCGAAGAACTTCGGCTTCTCCGACGCGGCCGAGGCCTTCGTGCTGATGTCCGGCATGTCCGCCGGTCTCGCCTATTCCAACGCCTATGCCCGCGATCGCATCAACGCGGTCGCGCGTGTCCTTCGCCGCGCCGGCCGGCTTTACGGCGTCCACCTGCTGACAACGGTGCTTGCCGTCATCGTCCTGATGACCGGCCACGATTTCCTGGGCACGACCGCGCTTTCGGAGCGCGTCAACATGATGTCCTATCTGGAAGCGCCGTGGACGACCGCGCTCGGCGTCCTCACGATGACGCACCAGCTGGGCTACTTCAACATTCTTCCGCTTTACATGCTGCTTTTGGCCGCAACGCCGGTCTTTCTCGCCCTCGCCGCCCGAAGCCGCGTTCTCCTGCTGTCGGTGTCGGTATCGATCTGGGCCATCGCGGGATGGAACAATATCAACCTGCCCAATTTTCCCACCGACGGGTCCTGGTTCCTCAATCCCTTCTCCTGGCAGCTGATCTACTGCATCGGCCTGTGCGCAGGTATTTCTGCCAAGAAGGGCGAGACCTTTGTCGGCTACAGCCCCGTCCTGATGACGGTTGCGATCACCTATCTCGGCTTTTCGATGTTCGTCATCCAGGGACAAAACTATGAGCTGACGGCCTGGGGCGACAGTCCCGCGCTGCTGGTCGGTTTCGAAAAGGGCATCCTGCCGCTGCCGCGACTGATGCATGCCCTGGCGCTGGCATATGTCGTCTCGCAGATCGCCGTGTTCCGCACGATCGCGGGAAGTGCCAAGCTGGCTGCCGTGTCTTTGCTTGGAAAGCAGGGCCTTGCCGTGTTTGCCTGGGGCTCGCTTGTCGCCATCGTATTGCAGGTGCTGAGAGAGGCGTATGTGTTCTCGTCGGCGGTCGAAATCACGACGCTCATGATCGGCCTGGCGATCCAGTACGCCGTCGCCCAGCGCTTGGAGACCGCCAAGGTGGCGGTCAAGAAACAGACACGGGTGGCGTAACGTTCCAGCGGTGCCGCGGGCTTACAGTCGCGGCACCGACCAAATACGATGGGCGCCGTGCTCCCCCATGCATTCCGTGGTTTACCGTGATATTATATTAGCTCATTGGCGATGTCTGTTGTCGATTGTCCGTATCGGAATGGTCACATGAGCGATGTCGAGGCCCTTTTTGCCGCCCTGCGACAGGCGGCCGACGCAGAGACGGCGGCGTGCATCGAAGCCGTTGTCGCGCGCGGCGCCGATCGCGATCTCAACCGTATCAACGTGCTTGCTTTCGCAGGCGGACATCGGCTCGACGAGGAGCGGACGATCGCCGCGTTCCTGCATGCGGCGCGTCTCGGCATTTTCGACATGACCTGGAACGTGCTCTGCCCGGGCTGCGGCGGGGTGCTGGACACCGGAGCAAGCCTGAAGGGCGTCGTCCATGATGTCTATCACTGCGGGCTGTGCGCCGCGGGATACGAGCCGACGCTCGACGAGATGGTGGAGGTGACGTTCACCGTTAACCCGCGAGTGCGCCGCATCGCCGCGCACGACCCCGATCTCCTGCCGCCGCTCGAATATTACCGGCAGATGTTTTTCAGTTCCGGCGTCGATCTGCCTGACGATCTGGAAGAGAAGTTCGCGCCTATTCAACTGGAGATGATCGAGCTGGCGCCGGGCGAAAAAGCCTTCGTCTCGCTGCAGCTGCCGTCCAAGTTCGTCATCATCTTCGACGCGGTGACGCATGCCGCGCAGTTCATCGATGTCCAGGGGGAGCCCACGAGCGAGCGCCAGTCGCTGTCGATGGTCATCACCCGGAGCCATGTTCTAAGCGAGACGATTACTCTGCGTCCGGGCCTGCTCAGGCTCGCGCTTGAAAACCACACGGACCGCAGGGTGGTGCCGAATGTCTGTGTCGCCGGCGACGAATTGCATGATCTTCTGGGGCGCAGACGGCCGTTTCTGACCGCCAAGCGCTTGCTGACCAACCAGAGCTTTCGCGACATATTCAGAACCGACACGCTTGACGTCGATCAGCGCCTGAAGATCACCAGCCTGACCTTCCTGTTCACCGATCTAAGGGGCTCGACGGCGCTTTACGAACGCGTCGGCGACATCGCGGCCTTCGATCTCGTCCGGTCCCATTTCCGCGTCCTCAACGAGATCGTCGCCGCCGAAACGGGGGCTGTGGTCAAGACCATAGGCGACGCCGTGATGGCGAGCTTTCCGACCCCCGACCGGGCGGTGGCGGCGGCTCTGCGGATGCGTCAGGCGATGCTGCGCCTGAACGCCGAGCACGGCGCCGACGACCTTCTCCTGAAGATCGGCATCCATGAGGGATCATGCCTCGCCGTCAACCTGAACGATCGCCAGGATTATTTCGGCCAGACGGTCAACATCGCCTCACGCGTCCAGGGTCTCGCCGACCCGAACGTCATCATGACCACGGAGGCCGTCGTGCACGACAGCCGTGTGTCGGACATGCTGCGGGAGCGCAGTGTTCACTCCGTGTCGCGCATGGCCGAGCTCCAGGGCATCGGCCGCGAGGTCAGGATTTTCGCGCTGTCGTGACCGCCGCTCCGGTCACTCTCCCGCTGCGCCGTTCAGGCGCTGATCGACCAGCGACAGCCAGTAGCGGACGCCGTGAACGATGGCGCCGTCGTTGAAATCGTAGGCCGGGTTGTGCAGATCGGCGCTGTCGCCGTTGCCGAGCCAGATCAGTGCGCCGGGACGCTTTTCCAGCATGTAGGAGAAATCTTCCGAGCCCATCGTCGCGGGCCAGTCGGTATCGACCTTCTCGGCGCCGGCAACGCGGCGGCGGCCTTGGCGGCGAGCTTCGTCTTTACCGGATCGTTGACCGTCACGGGATAGCCGGGGCGCCAGTCGATCACGGCTTCGGAGCCGAAGGACTTCGCGGTGCTGGAGACGACCTCGCGGAACCGTTCCTCGACCATTTTGCGAGTCTCGGTGTTCATGGTGCGGATGGTGCCGCCGAGGCGGATCGCGGCCGGAATGACATTCAGCGCGCCGGCATTGCCGCCCTCGAGATAAGTGATCGACACGACCACGGGATCGAAGGGGTTGGTGAAGCGCGATGCGATCGCCTGCAGCGCCACGATCATCTGGGCGCCGGCGACCACCGGGTCGTGGGAGAGATGCGGATAGGCGGCGTGGCCGCCCTTGCCGTTGATTGTAATCACGAAGCGGTCGCCTCCAGCCATCATCGGGCCGCCGCGGATCGCGAAGGAGCCGATATCGAGGCCCGGCTGGTTGTGCATGCCGTAGACCTCCTCGATGCCGAAGCGTTCGAGCACACCTTCCTCGATCATCACCCGCGCGCCTGCGCCGCCTTCCTCCGCCGGCTGGAAGATCAGTACCACCTTGCCCGCGAAATCGCGGCTTTCGGCCAACTGCTTGGCGGTCGCGAGCAGCATGGCGGTGTGCCCGTCATGACCGCAGGCATGCATCATGTTCTCCACCTTCGAGGCGTAGGGCAGGTTCGTCTGCTCGGCCATCGGCAGCGCATCCATGTCGGAGCGCAGCGCGATCGTGCGGCCCGGACCCCTGCTGCCGTTGATAACGGCGACCACGCCGGTCTTGGCGATGCCGGTGACGACCTCGTCGCAGCCGAATTCCGTGAGTTTCTCCGTCACCAGCGCGGCCGTCTTCGGCAGGTCGAACAGCAGTTCGGGATGCTGGTGGATCGTTCGGCGCCAGCCCTTGGCTTCGTCGGCGAGCGCGTCGAGGGAGGGAACGGAAAAGGTCATGCTTGCTCCAGGTCACTATATACATGCCGCCGCCGACGGGGCCGGAACATCCGGTATCGGCTGGCGTAGCATACGCAAAAATCGGTCATCAATCGCGCGAAGATATCCGCAACCGTGCCGCTTTCAACCAACTTATCGGTGATAGCTCACAGCGCGATCAATATACCGTCAATCGAGCATGACCATATGCGCCGGCAGTTGCTCCTCGAAAAATTTCGAGAACGTCGCGATACGCGGCGGCAGGGCCTGATATGGCGGGTAATAAAGCGTCAGCCAGAGCTCCGGCGGTGCCCAGCCCGGCAAGACGTGAACCAGCCGGCCGGTGCGGATATGCTCGGCGATGTGAAAGCCCGGAAGCATGGCGACGCCGACGCCATCGGCGGCCATGTCGGCGAGCACCTCGCCATTGTTGGCGCTGAATGCGCGTCCGGCCGTGATCGAGATGCTCAATCCGCCGTCCGACAGCGCCCAGTGCTCCCGCCGGCTTTCGCCACTGTAGGCCAGGCAATCGTCCGGCGTCAGTTCGCTGGGATGCTGCATCCGCGTGAACCGGCTGCCCGGCGCCGCCACCAGTATCCTCGGCACCGCCCGGATCTTGCGCCAGATGGTGAACTTGTCCGAGGGAGCGGAGGAAATGCGGAGCGCGAGATCGTAATCGTCGTCGATGATGTTGACCAAGCCGTCCGACAGCGAAACCTCGAAGCTCATCTTCGGATAGAGGTCGCGGAAGCCCGACAGGATTGGCGTCAGTATCGTCTTGCCGAGCCAGGTCGGCGCGCTGATCCGCAACCGGCCCTGATCGGATTTGTGCGCGTTCCTGACGTCCTTGCGCGCGTTTTCCAATGCTTCGACAGCCGGCTGGATCTGCGCGGCGAAGACGGCGCCATCCGTCGTCAGCGATACCTGGCGCGTGGTGCGCACGAAGAGCTGGACGCCGAGATCGTCTTCGAGTGCCGCGATCGCGCGGGTGACGGCGGCGGGTGTCATGTCGAGCTCGCGGGCGACCTGCGCGAAGTTGCGCTTTTCGGCGGCAAGCAGGAAGGTTTTCAGGGCTTTATAGTCGTTCATCTCAATTATTTCAAAAATCGCAATTCATTCGACAGGAATATTGCAATTCCGCGATGCAATCAAGCCGGTTACATCTCTGGTCATCGAAACGGCAACGCCCACAGAGAAAGGCAACGGCCATGATCAAGGATATCAAGGGACTGCACCACGTCACTTCGATGGCGTCGGATGCCCGAGAGAACAACCGGTTCTTCACCAGCGCACTCGGCCTGCGTCGCGTCAAGAAGACCGTCAACTTCGACGACCCGAGCGTCTACCACCTCTATTACGGCGATGAAAACGGCACGCCCGGCACCGTCATGACCTACTTTCCCTTCCCGCACATGATGACCGGCCGTCCCGGCGTCGGTGAAGTCAGCGAGACGCAGTTCTCCATCCCCAGGGGATCGCTGGCTTTCTGGAAGGACCGCCTGACGGCCCAGGGTGTCGTCGGTCTGAAGGCCGACACGGTGTTCGGCGCCAACCGCCTGCGCTTCGCCGGCCCTGATGGCGACGGACTGGCGCTGATCGAAACCGCCGAAGACGCCCGCGCCCCATGGCTTGCCGAAGGTATCTCTGAAGACAATGCGATCCGCGGCTTCTCCGGTGCGCGCTTCGACCTGCACGACACCGCCGCCACATCGGAACTGTTGCAGTTCATGGGCTACGAGCGCGCCGAGGTCGAAGGTGACGTCACGCGGTTCATCATTCCCGGTGGCAATGGTGCCGATACCATCGACATCGCGTCGCTACCGAAAACGCCGTTTGCCCGCCAGGGCGCCGGCTCGGTCCACCACATCGCCTTTGCCGTCGAGAACCGCGAGAAGCAGCTCGAAGTGCGAAAGGCCCTGATGGACACGGGCTATCAGGTGACGCCGGTCATCGACCGCGACTACTTCTGGGCGATCTACTTCAGAACGCCGGGCGGGATCCTGTTCGAAATCGCAACCAACGAACCCGGCTTCGACCGTGACGAAGATACCGCCCACCTCGGCGAGGCCTTGAAGCTGCCGAGCCGGTATGAAGCCTATCGCGGCCAGATCGAAGAGAACCTGGTCCCGCTGGCGGCATAACCCGCACGGCAAGCCGCCGCGCATCTCTAACGCCAATAATTTCCGCCTTCGAACGGCTGCCTGAGGCAGGCAGCCGACCGCCGGAGGCATCCCAATCCTTAACCGCCATGCCGGCGATCAAAAACGTAAATGGAGAAATCAAATGTCCAAGCTCGAAGTCCTGACCCCCGCAAACAGCCAGCTTATCTTCATCGACCAGCAGCCGCAGATGGCTTTCGGTGTGCAGTCGATCGATCGCCAGACGCTGAAGAACAACGTCGTCGGTCTCGCCAAGGCGGCCAGGATCTTCGACATCCCGACCACGATCACGACGGTCGAGACGGAAAGCTTCTCCGGCAATACCTTCCCGGAATTGCTCGGCGTGTTCCCGGAGAACGACATTCTGGAGCGCACCTCCATGAATTCCTGGGACGACCAGAACGTTCGTGACGCCCTTGCCAGGAACGCCGCAAGCGGTCGCAAGAAGATCGTCGTGTCCGGTCTCTGGACGGAAGTGTGCAACACCACCTTCGCACTGTCGGCCCTCCACGATGTTCCCGACTACGAAATCTACATGGTTGCCGACGCCTCCGGCGGCACCTCGGTCGACGCCCACAAATATGCGATGGACCGCATGGTACAGGCCGGCGTCATCCCCGTGACATGGCAGCAGGTCCTGCTCGAATGGCAGCGCGACTGGGCCCGCAAGGAAACCTACAACGCGGTCACCGCGCTGGTGAAGGAACATTCCGGCGCCTACGGAATGGGCATCGACTACGCGGTCACGCATGTCCACGGCGGCGACGAGCGGGTCGGCCACGGCAAGCGCATCGGCCCCAACCCAGCCAGATAATCAGCATCATTGCCGCTTCCGCCGGATCGAGTGTCCAAAAGCGGAAGCGGCTTTCATTGATCGATCGAGGAATGCCCCCATGAAACTCTACCTCCTGTCCATCGGCGCCGGTCTTCTGGTCGGTATTGTTTACAGCCTGCTCAATGTTCGCTCTCCCGCGCCGCCGGTCGTGGCCCTTGTCGGCCTGCTTGGCATTTTGCTCGGCGAACAGCTCATTCCCTTCGCGAAGACACTGATCGCCAGGGAGCCGGCGGCGATGTCGTGGATCAACCAGATCAAGCCTCACATGTTCGGGCACATGCCGAAGGGCGAGAGCCGAAATGACGTCGCTGCGTCTCGCCAGGATCAGCCCGCATCTGATAGCTGAGACCGCAAGGGGAGATTCGCTTGCGGTGGGCGCTTGCCGCGACGCAAAGCATTGAAATCAATCTTAATAATGAAGCCAGGAGCATATCCCATGTTCGCCGACCTCATCCTCCACCACGGTCTGATCACCACGCTCGACCGCACCAATCCGACCGCCAGCGCCGTCGCCATCAAGGACGGGACCTTTCTCGATGTCGGCGCCGACGCCGAGATCATGGCGCTCGCCGGCCCCGACACCAGGATCGTCGATCTCAAGGGCAAGCGCGTCCTGCCCGGCCTGATCGACAACCATACCCACGTCGTGCGCGGTGGCCTGAACTACAACATGGAACTGCGCTGGGATGGCGTGCGTTCGCTGGCCGATGCGATGGACATGCTGAAGCGCCAGGTGGCGATCACGCCGGCCCCGCAATGGGTTCGCGTCGTCGGCGGCTTCACCGAACACCAGTTCGCCGAAAAGCGTCTGCCGACAATCGAGGAGATCAATACGGTCGCGCCGGATACGCCGGTGTTTCTGCTGCATCTCTACGACCGCGCGCTCTTGAACGGTGCCGCGCTCCGCGCCGTCGGCTACACCCGCGATACGCCCAACCCGCCCGGCGGCGAGATCACCCGTGACGCCAACGGCAACCCGACCGGCATGCTTCTTGCCAAGCCGAACGCCGGCATTCTTTACTCGACGCTCGCCAAGGGCCCGAAGCTGCCCTTCGACTACCAGGTCAATTCGACCCGACATTTCATGCGCGAACTCAACCGGCTGGGCGTTACCGGCGTGATCGATGCCGGCGGTGGCAATCAGAACTATCCCGATGACTACGAGGTCATCCAGAAGCTCTCCGACGAAAACCAGCTGACCGTCCGCCTCGCCTATAATCTCTTCACGCAGAAGCCGAAGCAGGAGAAGGAAGACTTCCTCAACTGGACGTCCTCGGTCAAATACAAGCAGGGCAACGACTACTTCCGCCACAACGGCGCCGGCGAGATGCTGGTCTTCTCCGCCGCCGACTTCGAGGACTTCCGCCAGCCGCGCCCGGAAATGGCGCCGGAGATGGAAGGCGAGCTCGAGGAGGTCGTGCGCGTCCTGGCCGAAAACCGCTGGCCGTGGCGCATGCACGCCACCTATGACGAAACGATCTCCCGTGCGCTCGACGTATTCGAGCAGGTCGACAAGGACATTCCGCTGGCGGGCCTCAACTGGTTCTTCGACCACGCCGAGACCATTTCCGAGCGCTCGATCGACCGTATCGCGGCGCTTGGCGGCGGCATCGCCACGCAGCACCGCATGGCCTATCAGGGCGAATATTTCGTCGAGCGCTATGGCCACGGCGTCGCCGAAGCCACGCCGCCGATCAAGCGCATGATCGAGAAGGGCGTCAATGTCTCGGCCGGCACCGACGCCACCCGCGTCGCCTCCTATAATCCTTGGGTATCGCTCTCCTGGATGGTGACGGGCAAGACGGTCGGCGGCATGCAGCTCTATCCACGCGCCAATTGCCTCGACCGCGAGACCGCGCTGCGCATGTGGACGGAAAAGGTCACCTGGTTCTCCAACGAAGAGGGCAAGAAGGGCCGCATCGAGAAGGGTCAGTTCGCCGATCTCGTGGTGCCGAGCAAGGACTTCTTTGCCTGCGCCGAGGACGAGATCTCGTTCCTGACGTCGGAACTGACCATGGTCGGCGGCAAGATCGTCTATGGCGCCGGCGACTTCAAGGCGCTCGACGAAAGCAACATCCCGCCAGCCATGCCGGACTGGTCGCCGGTGCGCAGGTTCGGCGGCTACGCCGCCTGGGGTGAGCCCGACGGCGCGGGTGCCCGCTCGCTGCGCCGCACGGCCATCTCCACCTGCGGCTGCGCCAGCGATTGCGGCGTCCACGGCCACGACCATGCCGGCGCGTGGACATCCAGGCTGCCGATAGCGGATCTCAAGGGCTTCTTCGGCGCGCTCGGATGCTCCTGCTGGGCTGTTTGATACCGGCGCGATCACCGAACGACGCATTGTACCGGGCATCGGGTATTGGGCAGCGGGGAGCCGCTGCCCAAACATCTTCAAACAGCAAAAGTCCCTGGCTGATAATTACAAATATTGCAATTAAATCGAAACTATTGATGCAATTGTTGGTGGCAGTGGTTCTCGCCAATATGGCTGCATCTTCGATGTCAGCAAGGGATCTGAAATATGAGTACCGCAAAATCCTCAGGGGGCAGTTTCGCTCCTCTCGCGCAACCCGTCTTCGCCGTTCTCTGGGCGGCCACCGTTCTCGGCAACACCGGCAGCTTCATGCGCGATGTCGCAAGCTCCTGGCTGATGACCGATCTCTCGGCCTCGCCGGCCGCGGTCGCCATGGTCCAGGCGGCGGGCACGCTGCCGATCTTCCTCCTCGCCATTCCGGCGGGCGTGCTGACCGACATTCTCGACCGCCGCAAATTCCTGATCGCCGTCCAGCTGCTGCTTGCCTCCGTCAGCATCAGCCTGATGCTTCTTGCCCAGACGGGCATGCTGTCCGTCAGCGCCCTCATCGGTCTCACCTTCCTCGGCGGCATCGGCGCGGCGCTCATGGGGCCGACATGGCAGGCGATCGTGCCCGAACTCGTCAAGCGCGAGGACGTCAAGAGCGCGGTGGCGCTGAATTCCCTCGGCATCAACATCGCCCGTTCGATCGGCCCGGCCGCCGGCGGCATTCTGCTTGCCGCGTTCGGCGCGGGTCTCACCTATGGCGCAGACGTTGCGAGCTACATCATCGTTATCGCCGCGCTGGTCTGGTGGCCGCGCGCCAGAAACGCGAACGATGCCCTGCAGGAGAATTTCCTCGGCGCCTTCCGGGCCGGCCTTCGCTACACCCGGGCCAGCCGCCCACTGCATGTCGTCCTGCTGCGTGCCGCCATCTTCTTCGCCTTCGCCAGTGCCGTCTGGGCCCTGTTGCCGCTCGTCGCCCGCCAGCTTCTCGGCGGTGATGCAAGCTTCTACGGGATTCTGCTTGGCGCTGTCGGCGCCGGTGCGATCGGCGGAGCGCTGGTCATGCCAAGGCTGCGTCAGCGTCTGAGCGCCGATGGGCTTTTGCTTGGCGCGGCTATCACGACCGCCGTCGTCATGGCCGTCCTGTCGCTCGCTCCGCCGAAGGCGGTTGCGATCGCCGCTCTGCTCTTCCTCGGCAGCGCATGGATCACCGCTCTGACGACGCTCAATGGCGCGGCGCAGGCTGTCCTTCCGAACTGGGTGCGTGGTCGCGGTCTTGCCGTCTACCTCACCGTTTTCAACGGCGCGATGACGGCGGGCAGCCTCGGCTGGGGTGCCGTTGGCGAAGCGGTCGGTGTCCCTTACGCCCTGTTGATCGGCGCGGTCGGTCTGCTCGTCGCCGGTCTCATCATGCATCGCGTGAAGCTGCCTGCCGGCGATGCCGATCTGGTGCCGTCGAGCCACTGGCCGGAGCCGCTTGTCGCCGAACCCGTCGCCCATGACCGTGGACCGGTGCTGATCCTGATCGAATACAATGTCGAGAAGGACAACCGCTCGGCCTTCCTCCGCGCCCTGAACGACATGTCGCAGGAACGCCGCCGGGATGGCGCCTATGGCTGGGGTGTCACGGAAGACTCCGCTGATCCGCGAAAGATCGTCGAATGGTTCATGGTGGAATCCTGGGCGGAGCATCTCAGGCAGCACAAGCGGGTGTCGAACGCCGACGCCGATCTGCAGAGCAAGGTGCTTGGCTATCACGCCGGCCCCGAAAAGCCTGTCGTCCGCCACTTCCTGACGATCAATCGCCCCGGCAAAGCCTGACAGCAAGAGGGCCTGACAGCAAGAAGACAAGACAAGGGGACCACTTCGGTCCCCTTGCTCGTCATCATTGCATGGCGGCCCGGCAGAAGGCTTCGAACTCCCTGGCCGGCGCCGTCCGGTGGCGTTCCTTGTGCCTGAGAAGCGTGAAGCGCCGTGGCGGGAGGTCGAATTCGAGGATCTGCAACTGCCCGTTCTCGACGAAGGGTGCGACGATCGTCTCCGACAGCGCCGTCACGCAGCCGCCACTTCTGACGGCGCTCAAGAGCGCTTCGTTGGAGGGCAGGATGAGGGGAGATCTCAAGCTCCCGAGGATTCACGGAGAGCTCGATGAGCGCCTGTTCCAGAACCGCGCGCGTTCCCGATCCGCGTTCCCGCATGATCCATTGCAGCCGCGACAGATCCGTCACGTTCTCCACATCGCGGAATTCCGATGCCGCGACGACGACCAGCTTGTCGCTGGCGATGGTGGAGGTGGACAAGGCCGGTTCGTCGAGTATTCCCTCGATGAAGCCAAGCTCGGCGTCGCCATTGATGATGGCTGCCGCGACGGCGGCGGTATTGCCGATCGTCAGGTTGACGTCGATGCCGGGATAGGCCTGAGAAAAGCCGAGCAGGCGCGGCGGCAGCCAGTAGTTCGCGATCGTCTGGCTCGCCTGGACGTCGAGGATGCCGGTCTTGAGGTTGCCGAGTTCGGCCAGAACGGCCTCCGCCGCCTTCACCTTCGCCAGCGTTTCCTTGGCCTCGCGCAGGAATACGCGTCCCTCGCGGGTCAGCTGGATGCCACGGCCCACCCTGTCGAACAGCTTCACCTCATAGAAGGTCTCAAGCGATTTGATAGCCGCGCTGACGGCCGATGGCGTCAGTCGCAACGATTGCGCCGCCTGCGTCAGATGCTGCCGCTCGGCGGTCGCCACGAAGATAACCAGCTGCTCGAATGTCATCGTGAATCTTTGCGAATTCAGAATGGAAGGCTGTCATCATACGATGGATTCTAACGATTGGCCACGAAGTGTCTTTCCGGACTAGGCTCTTTTCCGCATCATGAACATCAGGAACGGTGCGCCGATCATGGCGGAGACCAGACCAGCAGGGATCTGGTAAGGAGACACGATCATACGTCCCAGGAAATCGGCGGTCACCATGAGCGCCCCGCCGATGAAAGCCGCGCCGACCATTTGCGGCAATGCGCGCGTCAAGCCGGCCTCCCGCGCCAGATGCGGTCCCATCAGGCCGACGAACGACAGGGGACCGACGGTCAGCGTCGCCGCGCCGGTCATCAGGCCCGCCAGCGCGAAGAGGACAAGCCTCGATTTCGCCAGCGATATGCCGATGGCCGATGTCGGCGACGGGCCGAGCGGAAGGATATCGAGCCAGCGCCGGCTCGCGAAAGCCATGGTCATCAACACCGCGCCGATACCCATTTCCGCCACGGCGGTCGGTCCGTCGACCAGATAGGTCGAGCCGCTCATCCAGCGCATGAGCAGGGCCGCTCTCGGATCGCCCGTGGAGCTCAACACGCCGACGACGGCATCGACCATCGCGCTCAACGCAATGCCCGCGAGCAGAACGCGCTCGGGAGAAAAGCCGGATCGCCGGGAGCTCAGGAAAATGACCGAAAGCACGCCGATCGCGCCGGCAACGGCGAACGTGAACTGGCCGAAGAGGCCCGGCGCAATCGCAAACAGGCCGATGGCGACGCCGAATGTCGAACCCGCGCTGATGCCGAGAACCTCTGGGCTCGACATCTCGTTGCCGGTGAGCCGCTGAAGGATCGAACCCGCGACGGCAAGCATTGCTCCCGAGGCCAGGGCGGCGAAGACCTTCGGCGCCCGGATGGCGAGGATCTCCGATGCGATGTCGCCGGACAGGATTGAAAGGCTGCCGTCGATGCCGCGTCCGACGAAGAGGCTGATGGCCAGGGCCAGCAACAGCCCAACCCCGACGACGGCGATCGATGCCGTCGCGTGTGATCGCCGTGGCCTGATCCATGTGGAAGACTGCTGTATCCGATGGCGGATCTTCAGGCGGGGCAGCAGCGCCAGCAGAAGGGGGGATCCGAAGATTGCCGTCACCGCGCCCGTCGGCAGGAAGTCGCCTATTCCACCGGAGACCAGCTGGAGCACGGCATCGGCGCAAAATAGCAGGCTGGCCCCGATGAGCGGCGACCAGAAGATCAGTTGCCCCGGACGCCGGGCGCCCGACAGCCGCGAAAGCGTCGGCGCGACCAGGCCGATAAAGCTGATCACCCCGATAGCGCTGGTAACGAAGGCGGCAAGCGCCACGGCGCAGGCGATGGCGATGAAGCGGAGCCGTCCCACCCTGACGCCGAGCGAGGAGGAGCTGCTATCGCCGAGATCGAGGATAGACAGCGGCCTTACGATCAAGGCGCAAACGACCGCCACCGCCGCCATTTTCCATGCCAGGGAGACAGGGATGGCCCAGCTCTGTTGCGACAGCGATCCGCTTCCCCAGATGAACAGGCTCGCGAGATAGCGCTGGTTGAGATAGGTCAGGATTGCGGAGAGGCCGCCGCACCACAGGCTCAGCACCAGTCCTGACAACACCAGCGAATAGGGCGAAAACCCGCGTCGCGCGCCGAGACCGAGCACGATCACCGCGGCAATCGTGCTCCCGCCGAGCGCAACGAGATCGCGGCTGGCTCCAAGCAGCCCCGGAACGAAGAGCGACGCCACCACCAGTGCGAGGTTCGCGCCTGCCGAGACGCCGAGCGTCGTCGGATCGGCTAGAGGATTGCGCAGAACCTGCTGGAACAGGGCGCCGGCCAGCGCAAGCGCCGCACCGACAAGGATTGCCGTCGCCAGACGCGGGAGCGTCGAATAATAGAGCACCAATCGCGTTGCGTCGTAGCTTGCGTCGGAGGGGCTGCTCAAGGAGGGCGTCACGAGCAGCAGCGAGGCGCCGCTTCCGACGATGAGAAACAGGGCGACGACGAGCGCGGGTCCGAGGACGTCTCGGCGAGGGATGATCATTGGTCGCGCTCCAGAAGATCAGTCAGAAGACCGGCAAACCGGACGGCTTCGTTCACCATTCCGAACATCAGGGCCGGGGCAAGGATCGACAGCTGTCCGGGGCGTGCGAATGGAAGCCGGTTCCAGAGCGGGCTCTCGGCAAGTTTCGGCAGGACATCCGGCGGCACGGGATCAAAGGCCACCATGCGTGCGTTCGGGTCCGTGATCTTGGCCAGCTCCTCGATGCCGATGGTTTCGAAACCCCAAAAGTTCGATTGCTTCGTCCAGGCGTTCGGGACGCCGAGCCGCTCGAGCACGCCGTGAAACAGCCCAGGGTTCGAATAGATGCGGACGTGACGCGGATCCATGAAGTTCACCAACGCGATCGGCGGTATGTCTTTTCCCGCCAGCCGCTGGCGGCAACGCTCGAAGAAGGTTTCGGATTGCTGCAGGAACGCTTCTGCCTCCCTCTCGCGGCCTATTTCCGCAGACAGCTTGCGTGTCGCGGCAATCGCCGAGCCAAGAACGGGTCCGCTGTCGGGCGTGAATATCTCCAGGCGGACGATCTTCCCATAGGGCTTCAGCCTGGGCTGCAGCTCGTCGAGATAAGGTGTCGTCAGGATGATGTCGGGTTTCAGCTGGGCCAGGATTTCGAGGTTCACCTCGAACGAGCTGCCGATATCGACCACGGAAGCCGGCATGGCCGGCTCGACCACCCACCGACCCCAGTCCGCCAGATCGGATATGCCGACGGGCGGCAGGCCGAGCGACAGAAGCGTGGACGACAAGCCATAGTCGAGGCTGACGATCCGTTGGCCGGATGCCTGAGCGAACACGGGGGCGGGGACGACCGTCATCGCCGCCGCATATCGCAGAAAGGCTCTTCGCGAGACGGACATCGGAACCCCGGACTTAGCAGGCATAGGTGAGCGGGTGGTTCAGATTGGGCGCGGAGATAACGTTCATGTCGATCCCGTAAATATCGTGCAGCGTGTCGGGCACGAGTATTGTGGCGGGCGTGCCGCTGGCAACGACGTGGCCGCGCTTGAGTGCATGAATGCGATCGCAGAAGCGCGCCGCCATGTTGATATCGTGAAGGACGATCACCACGCTCCGACCGCCTTCATGCGCAAGGCGACGCACGAGTGAAAGCACCTCGATCTGGTGGGCGACATCGAGCGCCGCCGTGGGTTCGTCGAGCAGCAGACAGCGCGCGTCCTGCGCGACCAGCATCGCGATCCAGGCGCGCTGTCGTTCGCCGCCGGAGAGCGTGCCCACCAGGCGATCGGCAAGCATCTCTATGTGTGTCGCGGCAAGCGCCGCATCGACCTTGCTCTTGTCGATCTCGGAAAAGCGACCGAGCGCTCCGTGCCATGGATAGCGTCCGCAACCGACAAGTTCGCGAACTGTCATCTCCAGGCCCGTGTTCAGATCCTGCGGCAGGTAGGCGACGGCTCGCGCGAAATCGCGGTCGCCATAATGGCCGAGTTCGCGGCCGCCGCAGGTGATCGTTCCCGATGTGGACGACAGTTGCCGTCCAAGGATCTTCAGGAGACTGGATTTGCCCGATCCGTTGTGCCCGACCAGAGCCACCACTTCGCCCGCCGGAAATTCGAGACTGACATCGGACAGGATCGGGTTGCCCTGCATCGAAAGACCAACGTTTCTGACTTCAAAGGCTTTTTCCGACTGGGGCATGTCCTGCCCGGACTTGTGCGAGGTCAAGGTGTTTCCTCTCCGATTGAGCGTCGACTATCAGGTCGGCTGTTGATCATCATCCGCGCGCGCGTTCAAACGCGATACTCACGGCGCGATTGACGGCCGGTCCGAGCACGGACATGTGCGTCTGTCCCGCGAAGAGCTCGAACTGCGTGCGTATCCCGGTGGCGGGATCATGCAGCCGATCCGCCATCTCGCGTGCGAGCGCCACGGTGCGTTCGCTCTTCCTCTTCTCGATGCGGGATGCGGCGTCTTCGTTGCGATACTGGAAGGGCGCAAGCGCGTCCCCCTCATACTCGCCGGCCGACAGGTGAAGGAAGACCGACGGGCCGGCAACAGGCTGCCGGCCTGCCTCGTTGTTCAGAATTTCGCTCGCCTCCCAGTAGATGGTCGGACTGGCGGCGATCCAGTTGGCGAAAAGGCTCGGGCGTTCGAACAGCGCGTAAAGCGCGAAAAGCCCGCCGAAGGAATGCCCGAACAGCGATCTGCGCGTCGGATCGATGCGTGCCATCGCGTCAAGCCGCGGAAAAAGCCGATGCTCGATGAAGTCGACGAGCTGACCGCTGCCGCCGATGCGAACGGGAGGCCCTCCCTCGACATAGGGCGGATAGGACTTGACCGGCGGAGGGCCGAGATCCCAGGCTCTGCGCATTCCATCATAGGCTTCGTCGGTGGGATAGCCGATCGCGGCAACAACCCCCCAGTCGACATTGGTGCCGCTGGGGTAGGGCGCCTGTGTCACCGTGCTGGCGAAGGCGAAGGGGAAGGTCGCATTGCCGTCGGTCATCACCAGAAGAGGCCAGCCGCCGGCGGGCGGCTCTCCCTTTGGGATGAACAGCAGGATGCGATAGGGATCGCCACCGTCCATCGGCTCCAGTTCAAACTGAACCGTTCCCGGCAAGGCATGAGCCTTTTCAGTCATGTTCGTTCCGCCATGTTCGCCCCGCTTGTCGCTTGCGTCGATCGGCGACCGGCCACGGGGCCGGTTACCACTTGAACTTCAGCGACCCCATGACCGTACGACCCCGGCCGGTATAGCAAAAGTCGTCTGTGCAGACCTCTTCGCGCCGGTCGGCGAGGTTGGTGGCGCTGACCGCGAGCGACAGGCCCTTGAGATCGGGAGACGCGGCGCCGAAATCGTAGGAGACCGCCGCATCGAAATAGGCGGCGCCGCCGTTCTTCGCCGTGTTCGCATCGCTGGTGTAAGAGCTGCTCATGGCCCGGACGCCGCCACCGATCGTCAGGCCGGGGATGACCGAGGTCTCCGGCATCTGATAGTTCACCCACAAGGAGGCGACATGGCGCGGCACCGTGGAGGGGGCATTGCCGATCACCGAAGCGTTGTTGTTGCCGGTGATTTCCGCATTGGCGTAGGTGTAGGCGGCGATCAGGCTGATGCCGTTGTCGAACTCGGTGCGGCCTTCCAGTTCGAAGCCGGTGTAGGTGTTCTCTCCGGAGTTCTCGGAAAACAGGAAGTTGGAAGCATATTGCGGCTTGCCGGTTTCGACCAGCCGATAGACGGCGCCGCTCAGCGAGTAGTTTTCACCTTCCGGCTGGTACTTGACGCCGACTTCGATCTGGCGCCCCTTGGTGGGATCGAGAACCGCGCCGTCTTCCGACAGGGCCGTCGACGGGACGAACGACGTTCCGTAGTTGACATAGGGTGCGATGCCGTTGTCGAACAGATAGAGAAGCCCCACCTGGCCGGAAAGGACGCCGTCGTTCTTCTCGCTGGTCGAGCCGCCGGTGCCCTTCACGGTGGTTTCCTGGTTTGCCCAGTCGTAGCGAAGACCCGCCACGGCGCGCCAGTTGCCGATTTCCATCTGGTCCTGCGCATAGATGCCGGTCTGGTTGAGGCTGCTGCCCGTGAAGTAGCTGAGCGCGGGAAGAGGCACGCCGGCGGCCGGCGTGTTGGCCGCTACGCTGCCGGTGCCGCTGGCGAAGTCGGACGACACCCAGGTGTAGTCGAGGCCCGTGAGCAGCGTGTGGGAGACGTTGCCGGTATCGAACTGGCCCTCGAGCTGGTTGTCGATCTGGTAGCTGCGCATGGTCTCCGTCACCGCGGTCGTCGGCCAGCTGCCGTCGGTGTTGGCAAGAACGCGGTTCAGGTAATTGGCCTTCAGGTCGACATCGCCGGCGCGGGCGTTCTGGCGGAAGGTCAGGCCGTTGTCGAACTTCTGCTCGAACTGGTAACCGAGCTGGTATTGCTCGACCGTCTGGCTGTTGAAATCCGGGTCGGTGTAGAGGAAGACGTCATCGCCCTGCAGGTAGCTCCAGGCGCTGGCGCCGGTCTCGCTTTTCTGCGCCAGACCGTAGACCGTGAAGGTCGTGTCCTCGCTTGGCTTCCAGGTGGCGGACGGCTGCAGGAGGTAGCGGTCGTCGGCGATGTCGTAGCTTCCTTCGCCTTCGCGCGCCAACCCGACCAGACGGTAGTCGATTTCGTCATTGATCGCTCCGCCAAAATCGAAGGCGACCTGCTTGCGGCCGATCGTGCCGTATTGCAGCTCGACTTCGCGATGTTCTTCGGCGAGCGGCAGCTTCGAGATGCGGTTGACGATGCCGGCGGCGCTGGCCGCGCCGTACATCACCGATACCGGGCCCTTCAGGACCTCGATACGATCCACCGTATAGACTTCCGTCATGAACGAGCCGTAGTTCATGATCGGCTGGCGCAGGCCATCGCGGAAATCGCCCGTCGTCGTGGTCTCGATGCCGCGAATGTAGATCTGGTCGGATCGCGGGTCGTAGCCGAACGCGCCGGTCGTTACGCCGGAGCTGTATCGGGCCGCCTGGATCATGTCGGTGACGGCGCGCTGTTCCATCTCCTCGCCGGTGACGACGGATACGGAGCGTGGTGTCTCGACCAGCGGGGTATCCGTCTTCGTGCCTGAGATCGTGCGCTTGGGCACGACCGTGCTGTTGTCCTCGCTGATGGACCGGGGATTGGCCTTGTCGCCGCTGATCGTGATTGTCTGGAGGTCCGTGGCGTTGCCGTCCTGGGCGGCGGCCGCGTATGCGTTCAGCACTGTTGCCGCGACGATACCGGCAAGCATCGTCGAACTCAGGAGGCCGCGATGCTTAGGGGTTCGTTGGAAAGAAAATGACATGGCGCGGACCCTTCCCGGCAAGCAGAGGCGCCGGCGGACAGCTGACGCAAACTAAAATATCGAGACGGCGTTTCGCATTGCAGCAAACACGCCGTTGCGCGCATCAATTAAAAACATTACTAAAAGAGTCAAGATAAAGACTGGCCTTTTCCGACCAATTTTCACAAGCTTTTCAAGGTGGGTCCTCAGCGCTCACTTGAATGTGTTTGCGGACGACACGACGAAGCACGCGTGTGCGCCGCGCGGATCCGCTCGCTTCACCGGCTCCAAGTCCGGTTGGATGCAAGTGCCGTCGGCGGACGGTCGCCCGCCGCGGCCCTTGCGCGTGCATTTTTGGTTGCTTGGTCCGGTATCCTGCGCTGCCGTGGGCGGTCAGGCTTTCAGAAGAGCGGCATTGTCGGAAACATATTCCTCGACCGAACGCGGCGCCCTGCCGGTGAGGGTCTCGACGTCGCCGGTCACGGCGGCGGTCCAGCCCTCGCGGACAGGGTAGAAGATGGAGGCGAGGAAATGCGCGTAGTCTCCAGGCACGCCCGCGCCGGTCAGGATCCCGACAAAGGCGTCGTCCGTGATCGCCTCGTATTCAACCGGCCGGCCGACGACATTCGCAATGATCGATGCTGCCTGCGCATAGGAGAGGGCATCGGGCCCCGTCAGATTGAACGCGCGACCATCGAACTGGGTCGAGCTCAGAACGGCAACCGCGGAGGCCGCTACATCGCGAGCGTCGATGAAGCTGCTCTTGCCTTCGCCCGCGGGAAGCGCGATCCGGCCATGGTCGATGCCCGGCTTCCAGAAGGTATGGAAGTTGTCCGAAAACCAGTTCGGCCGCAGTATCACGTAAGGGATGGCCGCATTCTCCAGCGCGATCTCGACCTGTCGGTAGGGGATGCTGTCATCGGCATCGACCCCGAAAACGCTCTGGAACACCACCTTGACCTTGCGCTCGATCGCGGTCTCGATGATCGGCGATAGCAATTCCTTGACGTTGACATAGCCGGAAGGCAGCAGGACATAGGCCTGCGTTACGTCGTCGAATACGCCGTCCAGCATCGCCGGCTTTCCAAATTCGAACGCGATGCCTTCCGCGCCGTCGACCACGGCCCCGCCGCGCGAGGCGGCCCGCACGTCAAATCCCTGCGCGACGAGCCCTCTGACCAGTGGCCGCCCGACATTTCCGGTCGCTCCGAAAACGAGTGTCTTTCCCATGGTTTTCTCCTGGTATCTATTGGATACTAACTTTCCAGGTGCTATTTAGCAATCGATTTGAAACTCGAAAAGAGAGCACTTTCTGCTCACCTGGTTTCTTCAAGGAAACCGTGCGTCCGCTGGAGATACGGAATGGAACGGCCATACAACATCTACGAAAGCGACTGCCCGACAAGGCTGGTTCTGGATCGACTGGCAGACAAATGGGCGCTTCTGGTGCTCGACCGCCTCGATGGAGAGCCGGTACGGTTCAATGTCATCCGGCGCGACGTGGCGGGGGTTTCTCAAAAGGTGCTGTCGCAGACGCTGAAGAAGCTCGAGCGTGACGGCCTCGTCTCCAGAACGGTGTTCCCGACCGTTCCGGTCACGGTCGAATATGCGCTCACGCCCTTGGGCGAAACGCTGACGGAAACGGTATCGGCGCTGGCGCATTGGGCCGAGAAAAATATGGATGAGGTGTTTGCTGCGCAAAAAGCCTATGATGGGCGGGGCTAGCCGGCTGTCTCCGGCGCTGGAAAACTAGCGACCAACTCAGCATGAAGCAGGGCAAACGACCGAGGATGGCCGGGGCGCCGCGTTCCTGATCGTGCGAACGCGCATGGCGGTGGTGCGCTGCGCGTGACATGTGGGCTGCGCATCAATCGCGCGCGTGATCCGCCGTCTCGCAATTGACGAGCAGTGTCGCGCGCCATGCGCCATCCCTGACCTTGGATGCCAGCAGATTGACCAGCAGATCCGACATCGTCTCGGTGATCGACGTCGCGGGGCGTTCTGCCAGTTCGCAGATATACAGCGTTCTTTCCACCGGCGGCCCCGCAATCGGGCGGAAGTGCAGCCGGCCTGCCTCGATATGCTCGCGAAAATAAAGGCGGCTTCCGAGCATGCAGCCGTGGCCATCCAGCATGGCGTCGCCGATCGCCTGCATCGAGTTGATCCTGATCCCTGCGCGGGCATCGATCTGCTTGAGCAGCAGGGAATCGTCGATCAGCTTGCCGAGACGGCGGAAGGAAATGAGCGGCAGCGCCAGAAGTTCGTCGACTTCGATCGCCTCGTCCGTTGCCCCAATGATGTCAGGCCGTCCAACACAAACCATTTCCTCCTTGAGGATCGGCTTCTTCTTCAGTTCGGGATAATCGAACGGATTGAAGACGACGGCCAGTTCGGTGTTGGTCTTGAGAACCTCGAGAAGCGTCGACCCCGGTATGGCCTCCATGATGGAGAGCCTGACCTCGGGATATTTCTGAAGGACGCTGCTGATCAGGTCTCGCCCGATCGCTTTCATCGCCGAGGTCGCCATGCCGATCGCAATGTCTCCGGCCAGTCGGTCGGGAGACCGTTTCATATCCTCGTCGAGCGCGCGCATTGACCGCAGGATCGGCGCTACATGGCGATACAGGCGCTCCGCCGCGGCGGTCGGCCGCATTCCGCGAGCCTCGCGCACGAAAAGCTGCGTGCCGTATTCCTCTTCCAACTGCTTGAGGTGAAAGCTGACAGCCGATTGCGAGATGTTGCTCTGCCAAGCGGCGCGCGACAGGTGCCTCTCCTCGTAGACCCGGGCAAAGACCTTGAGCTGGCGTGATTCCATCGACCGTTCCAAAAAACTGAAAACTCTTTGAAGTATTTTCTATTATCATGATGACTCACCGCATGCTACCCATCATCGCAGTTGGAAAACACGCGATGCTCGGGAGGAGACGTCGATGGCCGCTATCCAAGCCACGAACGTTGTTGCGCAAAAAGCCGATGCCAGGAGGTGGATCGCACTGATCCTGCTGGCGCTTCTGCTGGCAATCGTCGCGCCTACCGTCCTCATCCTGATCCGCACGAGCTTCGCGGAAAATCAGGTGACTGGCGCAATCGGCGGATTTACGCTTTCGAACTACCTCGATCTTCTCGGCAATCCACGCCTGAGCGGCGCGTTCTTCTCCAGCATCGTCTTTGCTGTCGGAAGCGCGATCCTGGCTCTCGCTGTCGGTGGCGTGCTCGCCTGGCTGGTCGAGCGCACCAATGTGCGCTTCAAGATCCTGGCCCATGTGACCGCCATCGTGTCGATGGGAACGCCCTATGTGCTTTACATCATTGCCTGGTTGTTCCTGCTCGGTCGTATCGGGCCGGTCAATGCATCCTGGCGCGGCCTCGGATTTTCCGGCGACCTGATCAATGTCAACAGCATGTTCGGGATGATCCTGATCGAAGGCTTCCTCTGGTCGCCGCTGGTCTTCCTCATGCTTTCGGCAAGCTTCCGGTCCGCCAATGCGGACATGGAGGAAGCGGCGCGCATGAGCGGCGCCAGCGTTCTGCAGACCGTGTGGCATATTTCGATCAAGCTCGCCGTCCCGGCAATCATCGCGCTGGCCATGTTCGTCTTCATTCGTGCCGTCGAGGCCTTCGAGGTGCCGCTGCTGGTCGGAACGCCGAGCGGCATCCGGGTTCTGACCACCGAGGTCTATGAGAGCATGAAGGTCGTCCCCCCGCAGCTTGGGCAGTCCTCGGCATTTTCGGTCGTGATGCTGATCTTCGTGGGCGTGCTGTTCAGCTTTTACGGCCGCCTCTCCAAGAATGCTGAAAAGTACCAGAGCGTTACAGGCAAGGCGTTCCGCCCACGTCCTTTCGACCTCGGCAAGGGCCGTTGGATTGCAGGCGCTTTTGTCCTGATCTATTTCCTGATCGTCCTTCTGCTGCCGATCCTCGCGCTGGTCTGGATGTCGCTCGTCCCCTTCGCCAGCGGATTCTCGCTGCGCATCATTCCTTATCTCAACGGCAGCAACTACGCCGCGCTCTTCCAGGCTCCGCAGTATCTTGAATATGGCATCAACACCGTGCTGGTCGCCGCCGGCGCCGCGACGGTCGTTGTCCTGATCACCGCCTTCGCGGCCTGGATCGCGGCGCGCCGCGGCCCCTTCGCCTGGTTGATCGATCAACTGTCGACGGTTCCGCTGATCTTCCCAGGCATCGTCATGGGTGTCGCCATCCTGCAGATCTTTCTGCGGCTGCCGCTGCCGGTCTACGGGACGCTCTGGATCATCCTGTTCGCCTATATACTGCGCTATCTGCCCTATGGCATGCGCTACAACTATTCCGGCGTGCTGCAGATCCACCGCGAGCTCGAAGAGGCCGCAGGCGTCTCCGGCGCGACGGTCATGGGCACCTTCCGGCGGATCATCGCGCCGCTGCTGACGCCGTCGGCGACCGCGGCATGGATATTCATCTTTCTCATCTGCGCCAAGGAGCTCGCCCTGGCGGTGCTGTTGTCCGGACCGCGATCCAAGGTTCTGGCCGTCGCCATGCTGGACCTGTGGGCGAACGGCCAGACGGGAGAGCTTGCCGCGCTGGGCCTCGCCTGGACGGTGGTGATGACGCTGATCGCGATGTTCGCCTTCTGGCTATCCCATCGCAATCGCACGAAGACGTTCTGACATCGGAACGAACGAAAAACACCTTAATCACGGAGGAGAGACCATGGGTGATTTTCTGAAGAGAGCCGCGTTGGGCGCCAGCTTGCTGCTTGGCGTTACATATCCCGCGCTCGCCGCCGACCAGGCACTGATCGACGCCGCCAAGAAGGAAGGCTCATTCGTCTGGTACACGACCTATATCGTCAACGACTTCGTCGTACCCCTGACGAGGGCCTTCGAGGAAAAATACGGCATCAAGGTCGAATACACCCGTTCCAACGGCGCCGACATTACGCTGCGGATCAACAACGAAGGCGCGGCAGGCCGGATGGCCTCCGACCTGTTCGACTGCGCAAACTGTCTGCCTCTGTACAAGGCGGGCTACGCGGAACCTTTCGTGCCGGACTCGGCCGCGGACTATCCTGCCGGCTATGTCGATCCGAACAAGCTTTGGGTGGCGCCGACCGCAAGTTTCCTGACTGTCGCCTATAGCACGCTGGACGTTCAGCCCGACGAGGCGCCAAAGACCTTCGAGGCCCTTCTCGATCCGAAGTGGAAAGGCAAGATGGGCTGGACCACCAGCTTGAATGCCACGGGCGCGCCCGGCTTCATCGGCGCGGTCCTGGCCACCATGGGCCAGGAAAAAGGCATGGAATACCTGCGCAAGCTCGCGGAGCAGGACATCGTCAACGTCCCTGCGTCACAACGCGTCGTTCTCGATCAGACGATTGCCGGCGAACGTCCGCTGGCGCTGATGGTCTTCAACCACCACGTCCAGAATTCCATCGAAAAGGGTGCGCCAGTCGACTGGGTCCGTTTCGAGCCGACGGTCGGAACGCTGACCTACTGGTCGATCACCAAGGGCGGGCAGCATCCCAACGCCGCCAAGCTCTTCGTCGATTACGTGATGTCGGAAGAAGGCCAGAAGGTCATCGCGTCGACCGGCCAGATATCCAACCATCCGAAGGTTCCGCCGGCCGACAAGTCGCTGCGCGCCGATACGGGCGGCTTCAAGGCCTACATGGTGACGATGGACGATCTCACCACCAAGTTCGACGGCTGGGTCAAGATCTACAAGGACCTGTTCGAGAAATGATCGCGCTTCCGCATCCCTACGCCCGTAAAGAACTGAATGATCGGAGATCGTCATGACCCTCGAAGTACGCGCGCTAAACAAGCTATTCGCCACGGGCGGAGACAAGAGCGTCGGAATCAAGGACGTGTCCTTCAAGCTCGCGCCCGGAACATTCTTCACGCTTCTCGGCCCGTCGGGATGCGGCAAGACGACGACGCTGCGGTCGGTTGCCGGACTGCAGCAGCCGGACACGGGTTACATCGGCGTTGGCGAGCGTCCGTTCTATGACAGCGCCCGCGGGATCTCCGTGCCGCTCAACGAGCGCGGCATCGGCATGGTGTTCCAGAGCTATGCGATCTGGCCGCATATGAGCGTGGCGGAAAACGTGTCGTTTCCGCTTCGCGTGCGCTCCGACATAAAGCTGTCAAAAAGCGAGATCGAGACGAAGACACGGCGCGCGCTGGCCGCCGTGTCTCTCGAAGAGGTCTACGATCGACCTTCGACCAAGCTGTCGGGCGGCCAGCAGCAGCGCGTGGCGCTGGCGCGCGCCATTGTCGCCGAGCCGCAGCTTCTCTTGCTGGACGAACCGCTGTCGAACCTCGACGCAGCGCTACGCGAAACCACCCGGGCCGAGCTGAAGCGCCTGCAGCGTCAGCTTGGCGTCACCACCGTCTATGTCACCCACGACCAGGTGGAGGCGCTGGAAATGTCGGACGAGATCGCGGTCATGAACCGAGGCGTGATCGTGCAGCTTGGGACGCCGAAGGATATCTATCTTCGACCGGCGAACCGTTTCGTCGCGACTTTCATCGGAACGACGAACCTCCTGGCCGGCAGCGTCGAGGATGCCGCGGCGGCCAACGGAACGGGTTCCGTCCGATTGCCGAACGGCGCGCTCATCCGCGGCAATTTCCCGGCCCCGCAGGCGAAAGGCACGAAAGTGGAGCTTTCGATCCGCCCCGAAAACATCCGCATTTCGCCAAAGCAGACCGCGACGGCCGGTGAAAATCAGTTGGACGGAACGGTGGAGCTTGTCTCCTTCATCGGTTCGATGAACCGTTACGAGGTTCGCTGCGGCGACATGCTCGTTCAGACGCACGCCGCGGCCGACACGGAGTTTCCCGTGGGCAGCGAGGTCAGCCTCTGCTTCGCCCCGCACCACACCGCGGTCGTCGCCGACTAAACACCGAAAAACATCCGAGCAAATGGAGAAGTCATCATGGCTAAGGCAGATCTGCGCCTGAAACTGGACAGAGGCGAGATGGTGTTGTGCGGCGGCGTGTGGGATCCGCTCTCCGCCATCATCGAGGAGCGGGCCGGCATCGACGCTGTCAAACTGGGCTCGTCCCAGCTCGCGGCATCCTTCGGCCTGCCCGACATCGGCCTGCTTTCGGCGGCCGAGACGCGCGACGCCATCTGGCGGATCGCCGATCGCATCGAGATCCCGCTGATGGTCGATTTCGAAAGCGGTTTCGGCAGCGAGGGCGATATCGCCAACGCCGTGCGCTGGGCGCACGAGTTCGAACGCGCCGGAGCCGCATCGATCCATATCGACGATTACGGCGACGAGAAATGCCCGTGGCTGCCGCCCTATCTCCCCGTGCTGATGTCGGCGGAAAGCATCGCCGACAAGATCAAGGCGATCTGCGACCGCCGGCAGAGCGATGACTTCCTGATCATGGTTCGCTCGGGCGCGACCTCTTCGATCTCGTTCAGAAGCAAGGAGGAAGCCTTCGAGGAAAGCCTTCGCCGCTTTCACATGTGGAAGGAAGCCGGCGCCGATATCGTCTGGCCCCGCGTCTACAGCGAAGACGACCTCCTGCGCGCGCGCCGCGAAATCAGCGGCCACATGTCGCAATCGGTGGCCGGCGACCGGGCGCAGGGCCGCACCGGGGCCGGCGGCCGAAAGGAGGCCGCTAACACCGCCAGAACCTTGCATGAGAAAGGCTACAGCCTCCTCACCGTCGGCACATCGTTCATCGCCGCGGTCATGCAGACGATTGCCGATACCGCCGCCCAGTTCAGGGAAACCGGCGACTGCAATTCGTTCGAAGACCAGACGATGGCTTTCAACGACTGGATCAAGCTCGTCGATTTCGCCGAGTGGTCGACGCTGAACGAGGAGTCCTCCGCCGCGAAAGCCCTGGCATCATGACCGGCGTCGTCCACGAGGCGGGCGCCGTCCCGATGTTTCTGGAGGACTTTCGGGTCGGCTCGCGTTTCACGTCGCCACCACGCCTGGTTCTGGAAGAAGACCTGGCGTCCTTCGCTTCGATAAGCGGGGATCGGCATCCGCTGCACACCGACAAGGCCTTCGCAAGCCAAGCCGGTTTCGACCGGCCCATCCTTCACGGGCCGTTCGGGATCGCCGCCTTTCTCGGTTGGTTCTTCGAGACGGGGGTCGCCAGGAACAGCCTGATCGCGATGCTGGACTCCAACTGGCGTTACCTGAAGCCGATCACCGTCGGAGACGAGATCTCGTTCGAGATGACGATCACGCGCTGCCGCCGTAGCTCGTCGGGCGATCGCGGTGTGGTCGGCCGCCATGTCCGCGTCACGAACCAATCGGGTGAGTTGCTGCAGGAGGGCCGGTCCGCGCTGCTCATCAAGGCGGATGGGCGCAAGCTGTGTATCGGCCAGGAATTCTTTACCCGCGCATGGGCGTCGCGGCTCGGAGAGCGGCTTTGCAACGACGCGGCTTTCCGAAGCGCGACGGCCACCTGGGACGGCACGTTCGCGATCGGCTGCGATGACGATGAGGTCCAGCTGCGCGTCTTCAAGGGAGCCGTGCTCGAAGCTGGACAAAGATCGGCCAACGGCCCGGCCTTCGTGATGAAGGCTGAGGAAATCGTCTGGGCCGGGCTCTTCACCGGCGAGACCAACGATCTGATGAAACGGGCGATGCAGGGACAGTTCTCCGTATCGGGTTCAGCCTACGAATATCTGCGCCTGACGAAGGCGCTCACCGCGATGATCGACGTCATCCGAACATTCTATCGCGAGGAGGCTCTGGCATGATGCGTGCGGCGTATCGGCAGATCGACGGCTCGTTGTCGTTTCATGAGGATATCGGCGAAGGACAGCCGGTCCTGTGCATTCATACCGCCGGCCAGGGAGGCGTGCAGTGGCGACATGTTGGCGCGGCGCTCGCCGCGCGCGGCTATCGCGTCATCGTACCCGACCTGCCCGGGCATGGACGTTCCGAGCTGCCGAGATCCGGCGCTGTCCAGAACCTTGTCGACTACGCGGCCTGGTGCGGGCGGCTGATCGATGAGCTCGAGCTCGAGCGCCCTTATGTCGTGGGATGCTCGATCGGCGGCAAGATCGCGATCGAGCTCGCCTGCAGCCGCGGCGCGACGTTGTCGGGCGCCATCGCCATGGCGGCGGATGCCGGCATGGCCAAGGGCGCGGGCGAGCGGATGAGCCGCGGCCTTGTGCGCGAGCTCGAGGATTCAGCCGCCGCGAGCCGCTCCGACCGTACGTATTTCGGCACCCTGGCCGTGGTCGGCCGCAAGGTTCCCGAGGAACGCCGACGGCTGATCGCCGACATGCACAGACGCGAGGATCCGATCGTCTCGAATTCGGACCTCATCGGCTGGGCGTCCTTCGACGCATGGTCCCGCCTGCGGTCGGCGCGCTGTCCCGTTCATATGGTCGCCGGTGACGACGATCTGTGGATCGACGCGGATGCGGTGAAAAGGACGGCGGCGGCGATGCCGCAGGCCCGTTTTACCCTGCTCGACGGCATCGGCCACTATCCCATGGAAGAGATGGAGGGCTTCGACGAGTTGCTGGACCGCTGGCTTAAGGAACTTTCGACGATCCCGAGGAAGGAGGACGCCTGACCATGTCCATGATCGCACTTGTCAAGCATCTGCTGAGTGAAGACGCCGAGGCGCCGATCCTGATCGACGCGCACCCGCAACATCCCCTGATCGTGTCGCGCCGTGCCTTCTGGCGCCGGGTCGTGACGCTGAAGGTGGAGCTGGAAAGCCGCGGTGTCCGATCGGGCGATTGCGTCGCCGTCTGGCTTCCGAACTGGTCGGATTCGCTCGTCTGGCAATTCGCCGCCGTCGCTCTCAACGCCCATGTCATCGGCATCAACACGCGCTACAACGTCGAGGAGGTCACCAATGTCCTCAATCTCGCCAGGCCCGTCGTGCTCGCCATCGCCGATGATTTCGTCGGTCTCGATCTCGGTGGCCGGCTCCGCGAAGCCGTTGCGGCATCGACATCGAACCCGCCGTCCGTCGCGGTGCTCAAGGGACCGCACAAGCCAGCCGCGACCGCCGAGGAAGTCGGGGTCTACGACGTCGGCGCGGGCGCCTGGGCGCCTGCCGCATCCGGTGGTGCAGAGCTGGACCAGGTCGACCTCGACGATCGTCCCGATGCGCTGGCCGTCGCCTTCACGACGTCAGGTTCCACCGGGCGCTCGAAGCTTGCGGCTCACAAGGTATCGGCGGTTTCGGGCCACGCGCTTGCCTGCGCGAAGGCGGGAGGCTGGACGGCCGACAGCGTGACCGTCAATGCGCTGCCTCTGACAGGCGTGTTCTCTTATGTTCCCGCCCTGGCGACGATCGCCGCGGGCGGCCAGTGCCTGCTCGAGCCCTCCTTCGACCCGGATGCCATAACAGCCGACATGGAACGCTTCGGCGCCAGCCATCTTGTCGGCGCCGACGACATCGTCGGCCGCATCGTGGAGGCGCTCCAGCGCCGGCCGCGCGACCTGAAGCGCTGGAAGCGGTTGCTGATGGCCGACTTCAACGGCCGAAGCGAACAGATCTCCCAATGGGCCGAGGAGACGATCGGCCTGACCGCCGCGGGCGTCTACGGCTCCTCGGAACTCTTCGCCCTGACGTCCTTCTGGCGCGACGATGTAGGGACGCCGGATCGTTGGCGCGGCGGCGGCCTCCCGGTTTCCGCCGATATCAAGGTGAGGGCTGGCGATCCCGAAACCGGGGCCGCTTTGCCTCGGGGTGAGATCGGCGAACTTCAGTTCCAGGGTCCAAACGTGGTCGATGCCTATCTGGGCGATCCCGAACGAATGGCGACGGCTCTGACCGACGACAAGTGGTTCAAGTCCGGCGATCTCGGCTCGGTGAAGGAAGACGGCAGCTTCGAATATCTCTGCCGCATCGGCGACGTTCTCCGGCTGAAGGGCTTTCTCGTCGAACCGGCGGAAATCGAGACGCGCATCGGTGAACATCAGGCTGTCGAGATCACCAAGGTGGTCGGCATCCGCGGCGAGGACGGCGGCACGATCGCGGTTGCCTTCGTCGTGCCGCGCGCCGGGCTCGAACTGGACGCGAAGACACTGATTGCGTGGTGCGCGGCAAAGCTTGCCCGCTACAAGGTTCCAAGCGTCATTCACATTATCCCGGAGATGCCGGTGACGTCGGGCGTCAACGGCACAAAGGTCAAGGCCGCGACGCTCCGCCAGTGGGCCGAAGCCTTCAGCGCCGATCCGGATTTCAAGATTCCCACCGAAGGAGTTGTATCATGAGCGATCGGGATGCAGTCATCTGCGAGCCATTGCGCACGGCGGTCGGCCGTTATGGCGGCATGTATATCGACGTGCCCGCAGCCACGCTCGGACGAACCGTCATCGAAGCGCTGATCGCGAGGACCGGGGTCGATCCCGAGCGCGTGGATGACGTGCTGTTCGGGCAATGCTATCCGAACGGCGAGGCGCCGGCGATCGGCCGTGTCGCCGCGCTCGATGCGGGCCTGCCCATCACGGTGCCAGGCCTTCAGATCGACCGCCGCTGCGGCTCCGGGCTTCAGGCCGTCATGGACGCCGCCATGCGGGTCCAGACCGGCGTCTGCGATCTCGTGATCGCCGGCGGCGCGGAAAGCATGAGCCGTGCGGAATACTATTCCGAGGACGTCCGCTGGGGCGCCCGGGGACGGGATACCGTACTCCATGACAGACTGGGTCGCGGACGCGTGACGGCAGGTGGCGAACGCTATCCGGTTCCGGGTGGAATGCTGGAGACGGCGGAAAACCTGCGCCGGCAGTACAATGTCGGTCGTGACGAGCAGGATGCGCTGGCCGTGATCTCCCACCAGCGCGCGATGGCCGCGATCGAGGACGGACGCTTCGCCGAGGAAATCGTGCCGGTCATGGTTCCGGCAAAGCGCGGCAAGCCGCCCGTCACCCTGAACCGTGACGAACACCCCCGCGCCGACACCGATGTCTCGACGCTTGCCAAGCTGAAGCCGATCATGTCGGCCCAGGACGCGCAGGCGACCGTTACCGCCGGAAATGCAAGCGGCCAGAACGATGGCGCCGCCGCCTGCATCGTAACCACCCGCGCCATGGCGGAAAAATTTGGCCTCAAGCCGCTGGCACGGGTCGTCGGCTGGGCCGCGGCGGGCGTCGCTCCTGATCTGATGGGGATAGGTCCGGTCCCCGCCACGCAAAAGCTGATGGCCCGGACCGGCCTGTCGCTCAAGGACATGGACCTCATCGAACTCAACGAAGCCTTCGCCGCCCAGGTTCTTGCCTGCACGCGTGAATGGGGTTTCGGCAAGCAGGATTTCGAGCGCATGAATGTCAACGGGTCGGGGATTTCCCTCGGGCACCCCGTCGGCGCCACTGGCGTCCGTATATTGACGACGCTGCTGCGGGAGATGGAGCGTCGGGAGAGCCGCTACGGCCTCGAGACCATGTGCATCGGCGGGGGGCAGGGGCTCGCGGCGATCTTCGAGCGGGTGGTGTGACACGATGACCTACGGCTTCCTGAAAGGCCTTCGGGTCATCGAAAGTTCCGCCTTCGTCGCCGCCCCGCTCGGCGGGCTGACGCTTGCACAGCATGGCGCCGATGTCATCCGTATCGACATGATCGGCGGCGGCATCGACTACGCGCGTTGGCCCGTCATGCCGAACGGCCGCAGCCTCTACTGGACGGGGCTGAACAAGGGAAAGCGATCGCTGGCCGTCGATCTGCGCAAACCCGAAGGGCGCGCGCTGGTCGCCGATCTCGTCACCGCGCAGGAAAGCGGCGTTCTCCTCACCAATGTTGCGGCCCCCTGGCTGTCGCACGAAAAACTCGCGCAGGCGCGCCCGGACGTGATCACCTGCACCATCGAAGGCAATCCCGATGGCACGACGGCGGTCGACTACACGGTCAATTGCGCGACAGGCTATCCGCTGATCACCGGCGACGCCGGGGCCGACAGGCCGGTCAACCATGTTCTTCCCGCCTGGGACGTGGCCTGTGCCGGCCAGGCGGCATTCGCGGTGCTTGCGGCGCATACCCGGCGCCAGGTGAGCGGTGAAGGTGCCGAGATGCGCATCTCGCTTGCCGACGTGGCGTTCTCGACGCTGTCGCATCTCGGCGTACTGGCGGACGCGGAGCTTCTGGATCACGAACGCCCGGCGATCGGCAACGATGTCTATGGCGGCTTCGGCCGTGACTTCGCGTGCAGGGACGGGCGGCGGATCATGGTGATCGCCATCTCGGCCCGACAATGGCAGTCCCTTGTCGCGGCCTGCGGCCTGGCTGATGCCGTCGGGGCCATCGAAGCGGGCAAGGGGCTCTCTCTCGCCCTCGAGGCCGACCGCTACGCGGCGAGGGATGCGATTGCCGATGCCATCCGGCCCTGGATCGCGGCGCGCGACCTCTCGGAGATCGCGGCAGCCTTCGATGCGGCGGGCGTCTGCTGGGGCGATTACAAGAGCGCCCGGCAACTCGTCTCGGGCGACCGTCGCGTTTCGACCGAGAACCCGGTTTTTCAGATGATCGAGACGCAAGGCGCGGGCCGACATATCGCCGCTGGCGCGACCGCGCGGTTTGCCGGCATCGAGCGCGGCCCGGTCGTCGCGGCGCCGGTTCTCGGCGAACATACCGACGCCGTCCTGTCCGACGTTCTCGGCCTGTCGAGCGGCGCGATCGGCAAGCTGCACGACCAGGGCATCGTTGCAGGCCCAGAGGCCGATCCAAGCATGGGGGGTCAGTTCCGATGAGCGAGTTCGACACCTATCTGGGCCGGTCCCGGCAAGCCACGGATATGCTCGACCCCTGGAAAGCCTCGGCTCTCGCGGCCGTCCTCGGGCGGGGCGATACTTTCCAGAGTGGCGACGCACTGCCGATCCTGTGGCAATGGGTCTTTTTCCTGCCTGTCGTTTCGCAAGCCGAAACGGGCGATGACGGTCACCCCAGGCGCGGCGATTTCCTGCCTCCCGTCCCTCTGCACCGCCGCATGTTCGCCGGCGGCCGAACGACGATACGTTCGCCGTTGAAACTCGGAACGCCGGCGGTGCGCCGCGAAACGATCGAGCGGATCGAGGAGAAGCAGGGTCGCAACGGCCCGATGGTGCTCGTGACGGTTTCGTATCGCTTCGTGCAGGATGGCGTGACCTGCCTCGAGGAGGAGCAGAGTTACGTTTATCTCGACCCTCAACCTGGAAACCCTGGGCAATCCGCCGGCCAGCCCATCCCCGATGCCGCGCTGTCTGGCTCCTTCACGGCGGACGCCGTCAGGCTCTTCCGGTTTTCCGCCCTCACGTTCAACAGCCATCGCATCCATTACGATCATCCCTATGCGACCGGCGTCGAGGGCTATCCGGACCTCGTCGTTCATGGCCCGTTGACGGCGATGATGCTGAGCGGGCTCGCCGAGACCGGCGGCGCCGCAGTGTCCTCGTTTTCCTTCCGGGCCCAGAAGCCGCTCTTTCGCGACGGCACCGTCTCGCTGAGAGGCTCGTGTGAAGAGAACGGCGCAATTTCACTGACCGCTTTTGACCAGGCCGGCGCCGTCGCGATGACGGCCGAAGCTCTCCGTGCATGAAAAAGGACGAACAGCGATGACCGTTGACCACACACTCTCGACCAGCACCGAGACACTTGGCCGCGCGAAGGCGGCGCTGCAGGCGGCCGAAACGCTGCTCGCGGCCGTAGGCGCCCGTGTCGCCGCGCTCTGTCTGCCGGACGAGGATTTCGATGCCGCCGCGCTCAACGCGAACCAGATCGAGGCGCACGGCTATGCCTGGATGGCGTCCTACGTCGAAATCCTCAAGGCGACGCTGAGCTGGGCCGAAGAGCTCGAGGCCGAAGGTGCGCTCGGGCGCCTGCCTGGGCTCGTGCTCGAAATCGGGTTTGGCGAATATCTCGCCCAGATCGGGCATGGCATTGCCATGTCGCAGGACGAAATCATCCGCCCGGACAGCTACGGCCTGGGTCGCGAAGCGCAGGATTTCCTGACCTCTGCCGACGTTCGCTCGCTGACATCGACCGGAACCGAAAGACACGCCGAGCTGATCGCGCTTCTGCGACAGGCCGGTCCGGACGCGGTGATCGACAGCGGCGACGCCACTGACGAAACCGCCGCCATGATCCGCGAACAGTTCAGATCCTTCGCCCGCGACAAGATCGTGCCGCATGCCCAGACATGGCACGGCGAGAACCAGTTGATCCCGATCGAGCTTGTGTCCGAACTCGCCGAACTCGGTGTGTTCGGCATGACGACACCGGCGGAATTCGGCGGATCGGAACTCGGCGCCGAGGCCATGTGCGTGGTGACGGAAGAACTGTCGGCGGGCTATATCGGGGTCGGCTCGCTTGGAACGCGTTCGGAAATCGCAAGCGAACTGATCCGTCTGGGCGGCACGGAAGAGCAGAAGCAACGCTGGCTGCCGCGCATCGCATCGGGTGAAGTTCTGCCGACCGCTGTCTTCACCGAGCCGAACACCGGTTCGGATCTCGCCAACCTCACCACGCGCGCCGAACGCCACGGCGATGTCTATCGCATCCATGGCGCCAAGACATGGATCACGCATGCGGCGCGCGCCGATATCATGGTTCTCCTGGCGCGTACCGGCGCAGCCAATTCCGGCCATCGCGGCCTGACCATGTTCATCGCGGAGAAGCCACGCGGCACGGAGGGCGATCTGTTCCCGGCGAAGGGCATGTCCGGCGGCGAGATCCATGTCCTCGGTTACCGGGGCATGCGTGAATACGAGCTCGGATTCGATGGCTTTGAAATCCCGGCGGGCAACGTGCTGGGCGGCGTCGAAGGCCAGGGCTTTCGACAATTGATGACGACCTTCGAGCTTGCGCGTATCCAGACGGCGGCGCGGGCGCTTGGCGTTGCCCAGAATGCCTTTCAGCTCGGCTTCCAATATGCGACGGATCGGGTTCAGTTCGCCAGGCCGCTGATCGAGTTTCCACGCGTGTTCGGCAAGCTCGCCTGGATGGCGGTCGAACAGGCAATGGTCCGGCAGCTGGTCAAGCGGGTGGCGCGGTTGAAGGAGACGGGTGCCCGCTGCGACGTCGAAGCGGGCATGGCGAAGCTCGTCGCGGCCAGGGTCGCCTGGTCCGCGGCCGATAATGCCCTGCAGATCCACGGCGGCAATGGCTACGCGACCGAATATGCCATCTCGCGTGTGCTATGTGACGCGCGCATTCTCAACATCTTCGAAGGTGCCGCCGAGATTCAGGCGCAGGTAATCGCGCGCGGGTTGCTGCAGCGGCCGATGGCGAAAGGTTGACGGCGATGGGTCTCGATTTCGTCGCACCGCTCTTCGTTCCCGGCGACAGGCCGGACCGGTTTTCGAAGGCGGCCGCCCGTGGCGCGGATGCCGTCATCATCGATCTGGAGGATGCGGTAGCGGCGGAGAACAAGAATAAGGCGCGCGCATCCATTCGGGCCGATTTCACCGCGCTGCCGGTGGTCGTGCGAGTAAACGGGCGGGATACCGCCTGGTTCGATGACGATGTCGCGGCATTGACCGAGCGGACGTTCGCGGGCGTCATGATGCCCAAGGCGGAAAATGCCGACTTCCTGCGCGACGTCCACAAGCGCACGGGAATGCCGGTCATCGCGCTCATCGAGACGGCGCGGGGCGTCGCGAACGCACGGCGGATCGCTGAGACCGAGGGGGTGGCGCGAGTTGCCTTTGGTTCGATCGATTTCTGCGCGGATATGGGTTGCGGTCACGTTCGGGAGGCCCTTCTGCTGGCACGTCTCGAACTGGTGCTGGCATCACGGCTGGCCGGCCTTCTGGCACCATTGGACGGTGTCACGGCCAGCATCGATGCCCCTCAAGACGTTTCAGATGACGCCCGCTATTCTCGAAGTCTCGGCTTCGGTGGCAAGCTCTGTATCCATCCGTCACAGATCGCTCCGGCCCTCGAGGGCTTTCGGCCGACGGATACGGAAATCGCGTGGGCGAAGCGCGTGCTGGAACCTTCGTCCGGTGCCGTCAAGATTGATGGGAAAATGATCGATGAGCCTGTCAGAACGCGGGCGCGCTCGATACTTGCGCGCATTCGCAGCCTCGAGGAGCAATGATGAGCGAGACAACCCCTCCAGTGCAAGACCTGCCCGAACGCGAAAGCATGGAATTCGACGTGGTGATCGTCGGCGGCGGTCCCGCCGGCCTGTCGGCGGCGATCAGGCTGAAGCAGGTCAATCCCGAGCTCTCCGTCGTCGTGCTGGAGAAGGGGGCGGAGGTTGGCGCGCATATCCTCTCTGGCGCCGTCGTCGATCCCATCGGTATCGATCGCCTGCTGCCGGATTGGCGTGAAGAGGCCGATCATCCCTTCAAGACCGAGGTCAAGGACGACCACTTCCTCTTGCTTGGCCCGGCCGGTTCGATCCGCCTGCCGAACTTCGCCATGCCGCCGCTGATGAGCAATCACGGCAACTACATCGTCTCGCTCGGCAACGTCTGTCGCTGGCTGGCGGGCCACGCGGAAGCCTTGGGCGTCGAGATCTATCCGGGCTTCGCTGCCACCGAAGTGCTCTACAACGAGGAGGGCGCCGTCATCGGTGTCGCCACCGGCGACATGGGCATCGAGAAGAACGGCGAACCCGGCCCGAACTTCACCCGCGGCATGGAGCTGCTCGGCAAATATACGCTGATCGGCGAAGGCGTGCGCGGCTCGCTCGCCAAGCAACTGATATCAAGGTTCGACCTCCAGAAGGATCGCCAGCCCCAGAAATTCGGGATCGGCATCAAGGAACTCTGGCAGGTCAAGCCGGAGAACCACAGGCAGGGCCTCGTGCAGCACTCCTTCGGCTGGCCGCTCGGCATGAAGACCGGTGGCGGTTCCTTCCTCTATCATCTGGAAGACAACCTCGTGGCCGTCGGCTTCGTGGTGCATCTGAACTACAAGAACCCCTATCTCTATCCCTTCGAGGAATTCCAGCGCTTCAAGACGCACCCATCGATCCGCACCACGTTCGAGGGCGGCAAGCGTCTGTCCTATGGCGCCCGCGCCATCACCGAGGGCGGCTACCAGTCGGTGCCGAAGCTGACCTTCCCGGGCGGCGCCCTGATCGGCTGCTCGGCCGGCTTCGTCAACGTCCCCCGCATCAAGGGCAGCCACAACGCGGTGCTTTCGGGCATGCTGGCGGCGGACAGGATCGCAGACGCCATCGCGGCGGGCCGCGCCAATGACGAGGTCATCGAGATCGAGAACGAATGGCGCGCAAGCGACATCGGCAAGGATCTGAAGAAGGTGCGCAACGTCAAGCCGCTGTGGTCGAAGTTCGGCACGGCTGTCGGCGTCGCACTCGGCGGTCTCGACATGTGGACCAACCAATTGCTTGGCTTTTCCTTCTTCGGCACGCTCGGTCACGGCAAGACCGACGCCCAGTCGCTGGAACCGGCTTCCAAGCACAAGCCGATCGACTATCCCAAGCCCGATGGCGTACTCACCTTCGACCGTCTCTCCTCGGTGTTCCTGTCGAACACCAATCACGAGGAGAACGAGCCTGTGCATCTGAAGGTCAGGGACATGGCGCTGCAGAAGTCGTCGGAGCACGACGTCTTCGCCGGCCCCTCGACGCGCTACTGTCCTGCCGGCGTCTACGAGTGGGTGGAGAAGGATGGCGAGGAGACCTACGTCATCAACGCCCAGAACTGCGTGCACTGCAAGACCTGCGACATCAAGGACCCCAACCAGAACATCAACTGGGTGCCGCCGCAGGGCGGCGACGGGCCGGTCTATCCGAATATGTGAGGCCGAGCCATGAGCGCTGCCCTTGCGATCAGGCAGGCGAGCCTCGTATGCCGCGCGTGCTCCGGCTCGCTACCGCACCTCGGAGACGAAGAGTTCCGGAACCATCCCGATGACGACGTCTCGAAGGCTAGCGGCCCGGTCCATGTCAATCGATCGATACGGCCAACGCAACCTGCTGGAAACCGGGGCCCAGGCGCCAATGACCGTGAGCAACTTGTCCAATGCCGCGTTCGAATAGCCCTGATCGCGCCGGAACGGCACGATATGGCGGTCCATGAAAGCGCAGATGCGCTGCTCGATGTCGAGAGCGGAATCGATGTCTGTCTTCATCAACTCGGTCCACATCTGGGCACCTTTCGGGCTCAGGCACGCGACGTTGGAAAAGGCCCCCGCGGCAACCCCTTCCTTCACGCCCGTCGCCAGGTGATGACCCGGGATGAACAGGCTGTATTGGCCCAGATGAGCCCGAGCCTCTGTATACCAATCTGCGTTGCCATCGGCGAGCTTGATGCCGACAACGGAAGGGCAGGGAGAGCAAATGTCGTTGAGCTCCCTGGGGCCGAGTACGCGCTTGGCATGCGGCGGGTTGTAGAGGATCAACGGGATGCCGTCCGCGGCCTCGGATGCCCGCTTCAGGAAGTCGATGGCTTCGAGATCGGTGACGGGCCACCAGTCGGGAAGAATGACCTGGATTGCCAATGGCTTCAGCAAGACGGCGCGGCGCAGACGCGAGAGCATGATGACAGGAGCGGGCTGGCAGGCACCGATCACGAAAGGCATCCCGGCTGCCTGGCAGCGACTGGCCAGAATTTCCTGGACTTGGTCATACTCGTCTTCGGTCTGGTTGTGGAATTCGCCGGCCGTTCCATTCGAATAGATGCCGTCAACTCCAGCCGCGATCAGGGCGTCGATTTCCTTTTCGAGAGCGGCAAAATCGATGCTGTCGTCTTCAGCGATCGGCAGGACCAGGGTTGCCCAGTTGCCGGAAATTGGATGGCGCCGCGCGGCCTTGGTCATCGTGTGTCTTTCTCTGTCAGTTCAGATCATCGCGGATGCAGGCCTTGAAATGACCGGGCCTTATTTCTCTGAGCTCGGGTATGATGTCAGCGCATTTTGGCAGGGCGTTGGGACAGCGGGTGCGGAAGACGCAGCCGCTTGGAGGGTTGGCAGGGCTCGGAATGTCGCCCTTCAGTATCTGCCGGTTGCGCGGAGCGCCGGGATCAAGCGAGGGGATCGCCGAAAGGAGCGCCTTCGTATAGGGGTGCTGGGGCCGGGCGTAGAGTTCGGCGCTCGGGGCGATCTCCATGATGCGGCCGAGATAAAGGACGATTACACGGTCACAGATATATTCGACCACGGCGAGATCGTGGCTGATGAACAGCATGGTCAGGCCGAGCCGCTGCTGCAGATCACGCAGCAGATTGATGACCTGCGCCTGGATCGACACGTCGAGCGCCGAGACCGGCTCGTCCGCGACGATGAACTCCGGGGCAAGCGTCAGGGCCCGGGCGATGCCGATACGTTGGCGTTGCCCGCCTGAAAATTCATGAGCATAACGATTGACGGCATCGGCCGGCAGATCGACCTGCTCCAGCGCCTTGCGAGCCCGTTCGGCCCGCTCCCTGGAGGTGCCGATCCTCTGTATCTTCAGGCCTTCGGTGAGGATTTCGCCGATTGTCATGCGCGGCGAGAGACTGGCAAACGGATCCTGAAAGATATACTGCATCCGTGGTCGCGCGCGCCGCAGTTCGGATGCGGATAGTTTGGTGATATCGCTTCCCGCAAAGCGAACGCTGCCGGCGGTCGGTTCGACCAGCCGCAGCACGGCGCGGCCGATCGTTGTCTTGCCGCTGCCCGATTCTCCAACCAGACCGACGACTTCGCCCTTGCCGATCTCGAAGGAGATGCCGCGCAGGATCCTTATCGTCTTGCCGCCGGAAACATAATCCTTTGCAAGGTCCCGGACCGAAAGGAGTGGTTCGCTCATCGTCTAGATCTCCTGCCAATGGATGCAGCGGCTCTTGTGCTTTGCATCCACGTCGAAAAGCGGCGGTATGGCGCGACGACAGTCCTCTGTCGCAAAGCGGCACCGCGGTTCGAAGGCGCAGCCGGGCGGCATGTTTCCAAGGCTCGGCACCACGCCCGGAATGGCGTTCAGCATCTCCCCCGCCTGCTTCATGCGGGTTGCGTCGCCGAGCTTCGGCATCGATGCGAGGAGACCCATTGTGTAGGGATGCCTCGGATTGCGGAAGACGTCTGCCACCGGACCCGTCTCGACGATCCGGCCCGCATACATGACGGCGACCCGGTGAGCGATTTCGGCGACCACGCCGAGATTATGGGTGACGAACAGCATCGCCATGCCACGCTCGCGCTGCAGCCTCTGCAGAAGCTCGAGGATCTGCGCCTGGATGGTGACATCGAGCGCGGTCGTTGGTTCATCGGCAATCAGCAATGTCGGATCGCAGGCGAGCGCCATGGCAATCGTGGCGCGCTGGCGCATGCCGCCGGACAGTTCGTGCGGATACTCATTGGCCCGGCGGCGCGCATCCGGAATGCCAACGATGTCGAGCAACGCGATTGCCGCTTCCATGGCGGACTTCTTGTCCGCCCGGCGGTGAATACGCAGAGGCTCGGAAATCTGGTCGCCGATCGTGTAGACCGGATTGAGGCTCGACATCGGCTCCTGGAACACCATTCCGATATCATTGCCACGAATTGCCCGCATATCCGGTTCGCCAAGAGCGGTCAGTTCGCTGACCGTTCCGTTTTTCCGTTTCAGATGGATCGAGCCGTCCGCAATCTGGCCGATCCCGCGGGTGAGGAGGCGGATGACCGAGAGGCTCGTCACCGACTTGCCGGAGCCGGATTCGCCGACGAGCGCCAAGGTCTCGCCGGCGGCAACCGTCAGATCGACGCCGTTGACGGCCGTCACTTCGCCCGAGCGGATGCGAAAGACGGTTCGCAACCCCTTGACGTCGAGAATGGTGCCAGCCGTCATGGTCATCGCTTCCATCAGGAAAGAAGGCCCGTAGCGCGCAGGATGTCGTTGATCCTGGCGGTCTCGGCTTCGTTCAGTGCTGCACGCGGACGGGGCATGAGGGCAGTGTCGATGATGCCGAGGCTCTTCATCGCAGCCTTGAAGGCGCCGATGCCGGAGGCTCCGCCACTGACGCGGCCGCTTCCCACCCAGACGATCTCGAACAGCTTGCAGAGGCGTTCCTGCTCCTTGCGGGCGGCTTCCCAGTCGCCGCTCTTCGCAGCGTTCCAGAGGCGGACATAGCCGTGCGGGTCGACGTTGGCGATTCCGGGCACGACGCCATGGGCACCCATGAGAAGCGCGTTGTCGACAACGATCTCGGAGCCCGTCATCAGGAAGATTTCCTTGTTGCCGGCGAGATCGAGCAGGACATAGCGGAAATTGCCGTCGTCGCCGCTGGAATCCTTCAGGCCGATGATCGTGCCTTCCTTGGCGAGCGTGACTGTCGTCTGACGCTGCAGCTTGACGTGGACGCAGACCGGAATGTCATAGGCGATCAGCGGCACATCGACGGCGTCGCGGATGAAGCGAAAGTGATCGAGGATCTCGCTCTGGCTGGTGACGGTATAGTAGGGCGCCGTAACGACCACGGCATCCGCCCCCGCCGACTTCGCGATCCTCGTATGATTGATGACGAGATCGGTCGTCGCGTCGATCACGCCGACGATCAGTGGTACCCGCCCATTGTTGACCTTGGCCGAGTGTTCGATGATCTCGCGGCGCGTCTTGGCATCGTGGAAGACGACCTCGCTGGTGGAGCCGAGAACGAAAAGCCCGTGGCACCCCGCTTCGATAAGATTTTCGAGAACCCGCGTGTAGGACGGATAGTCGACGGTGAAATCCACATTCAGCGGTACGACGACAGGAGGAACGACACCCTTGAACTTGCTCATTTTAGCTTTCTTTCGATGGTCAGTTTAGGTCCGCGCGAGGGTCGAACGCGTCGCGAAGACCATCGCCGATGAAGTTGATGGCAAGGACGGTGAGGACGAGCGCCCCACCGGGAAACAGCCATTGCCAGGGATATTGCTCGAGGACGGCGGTCGAACGGGCTGCATTCAGCATGTTGCCCCAGCTTGCCGCCGGCGGAGCGATGCCGAGCCCGAGGAAGGAAAGTCCGGCCTCCAGCAGGATCGCATTGGCGATCTGCAACGTTGCGAAAACGACGAGGATATCGATCGAGTTCGGAAGACCGTGCCGGAACAGAAGATGCGGGAGCCCGGCGCCCATTCCTCTTGCCGCGGTGACGAAATCACGCTCGCGAAGCTCCAGAAGCCGCGCGCGAACCATACGGGCCAGAAGAGGCCAGGAGAGCAACGAGATGACGAACACCGTCGGGACGATGCCGGTTCCCGCTATCGAGGCGAGTACCAGCAGGAAGATGACCGGCGGAAGGGTCATGACGAGATCGACGAAACGCATGGTGAATGCGTCCGTGAGTCGGCCGGCAAGAGCCGAGATTGCGCCCACCAGGAAGCCGATAGCAGCGGAGATCACCGTCGATGCAAGCGCAACCATCAGCGATATGCGGCCACCTTCCAGGACACGGGCAAATATATCGCGCCCGACGCCGTCGGTGCCAAACCAGTGCTTGGCACTCGGCCCGGCATTCATGGCGAGGAGATCAATGTCGTTGGGCTTGAACCCCAGCCAGAGAGAATAGCTGAGGATTGCAGCCAGCACAGGAACGATGATCGCAACGCCGAGGAGTGCCGCCCTGTTCAGACAGAAGCGGTCGAAAGCGCGTGCCAGCGGGCCGGGACTGCGTTGGGGTGTTCTTGCCAGCATCGCTTAGCCCACCTTGATGCGCGGATCGATCACGGCATAGGCAAGATCGGTCAGGATGTTGACGAAGATCACGCAGGCGCCGATCACCAGGGTCGAGCCCATGATCACGGGATAGTCGCGCGTCTCGACGGCATTGACCATCAAGAGCCCCATGCCAGGCCAGTTGAAGACGCTTTCGATGAAAATGGCGCCGCCGATGGCCAGCCCGATGGTCGAGCCGATCAGCGTTACCACGGGCAGCAGCGCATTGCGGGTGGCGTGCTTGACGATCACCCAGAACTCGAACACGCCTTTCGCACGGGCGGTACGGACATAGTCCTGGTTCAGCACTTCCAGCATCGAGGCGCGCATATACCGCATGATCAGCGCCGTCTGAGCTACCGCCAGGAGGGATGCCGGCAGGATCAGGTGATAGAGCAGGTCGCCAAGAGAAAAATCGCGCCCGGGCGTCAGCATGCCGCCCGAGGGGAGAATGCTGAAATAGACGGAGAAGAGATATAGGCCGACAAGCGCACTCAGGAAAGGCGGGCTGGAAATGCCCGTCACGGCAAGGATGGAAAACGAGAAGTCGGCAATGGAATTGCGGCGCACGGCGCTGATGATGCCCGAGGCGATGCCGGCAACGATTGCAATGGCGATCGCCGTTCCCATCAGCAGGACAGTCGGACCGATGCGTGAGAGAACGAGACCGAGGACGGGTTGATCCGGACGCTTCGTGGAGTAGCCGAGATTGCCGGTAAGAGCCTCCTGCAGCCAGGCGAGATATTGAACCGGCAAAGGCTGATCCAGGCCGAGCCTGAGGCGCAGCTCCGCAAGCACGGCCGGAGAAACCGGAACGTTGGGGTCTATATAGGCGTCGATCGGATCGCCGGGTGTGAGACGCAGCATCACGAAGATCAGCACGCTCAAGGCAACAAGCATGCCCACTCCGATCAGCAAGCGCCGGAGACTGTAGGTCAACATGAGATTTCCGCTTCAATGAGGTGGCGGCATTGGCCACCACCTCTTTGCTGTTAAGGCATCCTCACTCGGAGATCGCCCACTTTTCCGGCTGTGCCTCGTAGGGCCCACCGCCCGGTGCTGGAGTCCAGACAAAATCCTTGAGCTTGCTGGAGACGACGCCGTAGCGATTTGCGACCCAGAGCGTGCCCCAGGGCAATTGGCTGTTCATCACCTTGCAGACATCCTGATAGCGAGCGTCCCGCTTTCCGGCATCGGTTTCGGCAAGAGCCGCATCGAGTGCTTTCGTCAGATCGGGCATGCGGACACGCGCAACATTCGGACCCGCCGGCGGAATCTGCTTCTCGTTCAGTCCGACATTTATACTGCCCGGATCAGGGCCGTTCTGCAGGCCCGCATAGACCATCTGGAATTGCGCTGTATCCGGCTTCGCGTTGAGCACGATGCTGTTATAGGTGGGCGTGTCGACGGCGCGGGGCGTGACGTTGATGCCGACCTGCGCCAGCATTGCCTGCACCGCCGCCATGACATTCGCGGCAAGAGGCGTCGTATAATAGGTCAAGAGGGTTATCGGCTTGTCGCCGTTGATCTTATCCCAGCCAGCCTCTGCGAGCAGGGCCTTTGCCTTCTCGGGATCGTAGGCATAGGTTTCGACATCTTTCGGCACGATCTGGTCGGCAACGTAGGCGCAGTTTGCCTGCTTTGCCGCCCCGCCATAAAGGCTCTGGATGATGGCATCGCGGTTGATCGCATACATCACCGCCTGGCGGACGCGGAGATCCTTCCAGATCGGCGAATCGTGATTGAAGCCGAGATAGTTGACGACGAAGGAGTCGCCCTCGATCACCTTGAAGTCGCTGCTGTCCTTGAAGGCCGTCAGATCGTTGGCGTCGACATAGGTGAATTGGATCTCGCCAGCCCGCAAGGCTGCGATGGCGGCCGCCGGATTTGCGAAATAGCGGTTGATGATCTTCTCGAGGGCCGGCTTTCCGCCGCGATAATCGGCATTGGCGGCGAGCTCGACATATTGGTCGTTCACATACTTGGTGAACTTGAATGGACCGGTCCCGATCGGTGACGTGGACCACCAGCTATTCTTGGCGAGCTGATCGGCGGGGATCTGTGAAAGCGCGTGCTCCGGGAGCATCATGACCTTGGTCAAGGTGTCCATCAGGCTGGCCGAGGGCGCCGAAAGCTTGATCACGAGCGTTTTGTCATCAGGTGCCTCCACCGAAGAAACGGCGGTCAGGCGCGCAGCCAGCACCGAGCCGGTCTTGGCATTCTGCGCCAGACCCATCGTGAACTTCGCATCCTTGGCGGTAAATGGCTTGCCATCGTGCCACTTGGCATCCGCGAGCTTGAAGGTATAGGTCAGCTTGTCGGGGGTGACCTCATAGGACGAGGCGAGCTTGCCGACGACTTTCTGGAGCTTTTCGTCATAGGTGACGAGGGGCTCGAAATAGATGCTGAGCCAGGTGAAGCCGCTTGTCGCCGCGAGTGGATTGAAATTGCCCTGGAAGCCGCCGGGGCCGACGTCGAAGCCCCCCGACAAGGTCGCCGCCTGCGCCCGAGCGGCAACGAAGACCGGAACGGCGGTCGTTGCCATCATCGCGGCGAGCGTAATGGCGGATGATAGTCTTGCCAGTCGATTCATCGTGTTCCTCCCACATTTGAATTCGTCTTGTTGGCGGCGATAACCTGCAAGATGCCTTCGTAGTGACGGTCCATGCGCCGCTGCGCTTCCGCCACGTCCTTGGCTTCGATCGCCTCGACGATCGCGGCATGATCCTTCCAGGTTGAAAGGGGGTCGATATTTGCGAGATTTACGAAATCGGATGCCTTGTAGAAGGCAAGCCAGAACACATCGAGCAGGCGGGCCAGCATCTCGTTGTTCTGGCACCGGAACAGCAGCGTATGGAACTGCTGGTCGTCAGCAGCGAAAGATTCTGCCGCGCCGAGCATGTTCGCCCATCCGATTTACAGTTGCCCGCAATTCCAAAATGTCTTCATCGCCGATCATCTCGAGCGTCTTGCCGATCAGCCCGACTTCGAGCGTCCGACGGATCTCGATGACTTCCTCGATCTGTCGAAGCGCGCCGCCGAGGCCATAGGCCAGGTTGTCGAGCAGCGGCTCGAACGAGAACGCCTTCACGAAGATCCCGATGCCACGTCGCGATTCCAGCACGCCGACCGATTCCAAGGCCTTGATGCCTTCGCGCAACGAATTGCGGCTGACCCCGAGCTGCGTCGCAAGCTCCGACTCCGGCGGCATCATCGTGCCCGGCTCGAGCCCGTTGTCGTCTATGTATGCCCGCAGGCTTTCCTGCACGGAAACGTGAAGCAGGGGAGCGCGTGTCAAAGGTTTGATCGACTTAAGGGCCATGCTTCTTCCGGCTTTCTATCAGGGTCAATAAGTAGATATCCACTTGTAGGATATCTGTCAACTGGATGAGTTTCCGTCGCTCATCGCGATCCGAAGAGGGCGCGACAGCCATTGGCAGAACTCAGAGGATTGCGGCCGCGGACCGGATCGCCGGGACGGCGCCCGTGATGGTGGATGTTGGCGATTGGCAAGTGGCCAAGGCGTATGCAAAAGGGCATGGCCGCTCACGCCGGCGATAGAAGGTGGCCAGGATCGAAACCGCTGTTGCAGCCGACGCTTTACCGAGCATCGGGCGGCGTCAGCCCTTGACGGCACCCGATGTCATCGAACCCGAGATCTGTCGGTACATCAACAGCCCAAGCAGGGCGGGAGGCAGTGCACCAAGTGTCATGACTGCCGACGCCACCCCCCATTGCACGCCGCCACCGCTGGCGGCGAAGAAGAACGATGCGCCGACGGTCATCGGCACCGCCTTGTTGGTCGTCAACATCAGCCCGAACAGGAACTCATTCCAGGCGGTGATGAAGCCGAAGATGAAGTGCAGGGAAAGATCGGTCGGAACGCCATATTGCTTGCCGTCGAACCGGCGCCATATCGGCCTGCAGCTTGTCGCAGAAGTCGTCTCTTCATGCTTTGGTGCGCGCCAGATCCGCGGCGCCGACGATGCCCGCGCGACTGCCGAGTTCCGCCGCGACGAGGTCGGGAGTGATGCGTGAATTCAAGCCACCAAGCTGTGACCGCACCTGATCGAGATAGCCAGGAGCGAGGCCGATGCCGCCGCCGATGACGATCCGCTTCGGATCGAGCATCAGCTTGATATCACGGCAAAGCAGGGCAACGCGCCCGGCGGACCGCTCGACGATCGCCTTCGCCCAGATCGCGCCGTTCGCAGCCTCGGCAAACACGGTCACCGCGTCAGCGTGATGGCCGGCCGCTTTCGCCTGTGCGGCGATCCAGAGGCCGGATGTCATGTCTTCCAGCGGTTCCGCGTCCTGCGACGGACCGCGGATCAGGCCGAAATGACCGGCGAGGCCGGAGGCGAGCCTGCCATTGATGACGATGCCGCCGCCGATCCCGGTCGAGATCGTCAGGAAGACGATATCCTCGCCGCGTCCGGCGCCGAACCTGTATTCGCCCCAGGCTGCTGCTTGCGCGTCGTTGATCGCTGTGACGGGCACCCCGAGACGGTCCCTTGCGTGCGTCACCAGCGGATAGTTGTCTGGAATCCCAAGGGTTGCCGGATTGAGCGCCGACCAGCTGCCGGCTTCGACGAAGCCGGTCACGGCTATACCAGCGCGGACGAAGTGGCCGGTCCACCCGGCGGTCTCGGCGGCGATTGCGTCCAGCCAGGCGTCAGGACCGTCCGCGCGCCGCGTGCCCACGACGCGTTCCTCCAGCACTTTGTCGTGGTCGACGAGGGCGATCATTGTCTTGGTCCCGCCGATATCGATCGCGAGGACCGGCTTGGCCGCGGCCCCGCGCGCCGAGAACGCCGCCTCGATCGCCTCGCGAAACCAGGCCGTCGAATGTTCCGTGCGGGTGATGGCGGAGCCGACGACGACCGCGAGCGCGCCGGCATCGGCTGCACGCGCCGCCTGCTCCGGTGTGCGAATGCGGCCCTCGGCGATCACATAAGGCGTCAGCGCGCGCATCGCAGAAATCAACGCGATATCGGGTTCGACCGGTTCGGGCCCGCCGACATAGCCTGACAGCGTTGTGCCGACGAAATCGACACCGGCGGCCAGTGCGCGCTTGGCATCGTCGAGCGAGGAGCAATCCGCCATGGTCAGCTTGCCCCTGGCTCTTGCCGCAGACACCAGCGCTTCGACAGGTGCAGGGCGAATGCGATCGGTCGCGTCAAAGGCGATGATGTCGGCGCCCGCATCCGCCAGCGCCTCGACATCAGCGATAAAGGGCGTAATGCGCACAGGGCTGTCGTCGAGATCGCGCTTGACGATGCCGATGATCGGCACTGTCACATGCGGCCGGGCGGCTTTCACGTAGTCGACGGATTCAATGCGGACGGCTCTTGCGCCAGCGGCCGCTGCGGCATTGGCAAAGCCGATGACGAAGCGCGCATCGTCCATCGGGCCGTCGGGCACCGGCTGGCAGGAAACGATGAGGCTGCTTTTGATGTCTTCAGGCTTCACGGGATGCTCCATTTCGGAGATCACGATAGATAGAAAATACCAGATAGCAACCAGTTAATGACTGGTATCATCGCTGCAGTTCGAAGACGAAGTCGTAAACCTCGCCCTTGTAGCGGGTTTCGCACAGCTCGACGGTCTGGCCATCCGCCAGGTAACAACGGCGCTCGGTCACCAGCAGCGGTGAGCCTGCCTCGCAGTGAAGGTGGTCGGCATCTTCGGCGGTCGCCGCTCGCGAGCGCATGCGCTGGATCGCCCGTTCCGGCATGAAGCCGCGGATTCCAGCACCTCGTAGAGCGACTGGCCAATCAGGTCGGGTGAGGGCACGAAGCGGACGGGGACGATCGATGTCTCCAGTGCTATCGGCAGGCCGTTCGCGGTTCGAATCCGCTTCATCCTGATCACATTGGCATTTCCCGCAATTCCGAGTGCCATCATCTCGGTCGAAGACGCGCGGGTTATCTGCTTTGATATCCAGATACATCCAGGCATCTGGCCTCGGGCGCGGATATCCTCGGAGAAGCTGGTGAGCGTGGAAAGAGATTTCTCGACGCGCGAGCCGATTTCCGTTTTGAAGCCATGGCGGCGGTTCAGCAGGCCCTCCTCGTCAAGCAGTGCCAAAGCTTTGCGCACGGTTACGCGGGAGAGCGAAAAAGTCGCGGCAATCACCCTCTCGCCAGGCAGGACGCTGCCGGATTGAAAGGCCTGTGTCTGGATCGCCTCCTCGATTGCCAGCTTCAATCGCTTGTAGCGCGGGATATCGGCTGGAAGCCGGTCAAGAGACTTCCCGATTGCATCGATGACCTGATTGTCTGTCATGGGAAATCCGCCGAAGGAGAACTCAAGAAAAATCAACTGGATGTATACTGGTATTATCCCGCAGGCGCAAATGCACGCTTCGTGGGGCGACGAGTTGTGCGACGCCGCCCCCCTCGGGAAGCGTCCGAAGGTGCGGTACTGATTTTGAATTGGAGTTTAAGGCTGAGACGCGCGGCGCATGTTTCGAAGACGGAGGACGCGGAACTTTACTCTTTGCCCGTCGAAGCATTTGGACTTGCGTCACTCGTGGTCGACAAGTTCGAGGCACGCTCGAAAGTATGTCATTTCAAATGCTTGAGCTGTCAGTCTAACGCCCGCCGGCTCGGTCCTAGCAGGAGCAACATGACATAAGCAAATCGTACAGACTGTCGGCGTTGGCGCCGAGCGCGCTGATGACCTCACATCCCGAAAATTCGCCGGGGCCTTTCGGCCCCAGCGCTATTGCTTCCATCACTGGCGGGAGGTCAGGTCGTCGGGCAATTCGGCG